>JBCDJW010000020.1:0-78662 GCA_038747275.1 Planctomycetota bacterium
ACCGGTCACATCAGGTGCGGGATGCTCTTGAACATCGACATCTCGACCATCTTCGGGTCGACCAGGACGAGCTTGAGCTCATCCGGCCGTTTGGTGAAGAGGAACGACATGATGATGGAGTTCATGCAGACCGACTTACCCGAGCCGGTGGTGCCGGCGATGAGCATGTGTGGCCTCGCGTTGAGGTCCTGGACCAGCGGGTTGCCCGAGGCGTCCTTGCCGAGGAACATCGGCAGCTTCATCTTGGCGACCTTCTCGCGGTCGACGCTCATGAGTTCCTTGAGGCGGACGCGTTCTTTCTTGAGGTTGGGCACCTCGATGCCGATCGTGTTCTTGCCGGCCATGTTCGGCACGACGCGGATGTTCGGGGCCTTTAGGGCGCGGGCCAGGTCGGAGTCGACCGCGGTGATACGGCTGACTTTCGTTCCCGGGGCGAGCTTGATCTCGAACAGCGTGATCACCGGGCCGGAGTCGATGTTGACGATCTCGCCCTTGATCTTGTATTCGAGCAGGGCGGCCTGCAGCTCCTGGCCCTGCTGCTCGACGATGCCCCGCATCTCTTCGCTGAATCCGAGCTCGGGGTCTTCGAGCAGGTCGATCTCGGGGAACTGGTAGCCGGTGAGGTCCATCTCGCGGATGGGGGCCTCGTGGGTGTCCTGCTTCTTGGCGAAGTTGATCGGGATCTGGGACATCTTGGCCCGCAGCTCGTCGGGGTTGAACTTCTTCTTGGAGTTGACGTAGGCCGAGGGGGCGTCGGCGCTGTCGTCGTCAGCGTCCTCGGTGTCTTCTTCCTCGTCTTCGTAGACGTATTCGTACTCGTCGTCCTCGACCGCTTCGATGGCCTCGGCCCCGCCGAGTCCGCCGGCGTCTTCATCAATGCCCCCGGAATAATCGTCGTCTTCCTCGTCGCCGTGACGCTTACCTTTGCGTTTACGCTTGGATTTTGATGGCAACTCGATACGCCCGCCGTCGAGATCGTTTTCACGCTGGGCGACGCCGGATTCGCCACGACTCATAAACCCGAAGCCTGCTAGGCTCGGTATCTTCCACCGCGGTAGGCTGAACTCCGGGATACCCGGGACCCCCGGAATGCGCTCACGGCTGACGTTCATCACCCGCATCACGCCCTCGGCCAACACCCGCGGGATCGCCAGCACGACCTGGTCGACCGCCAGCAGCGCACCGATCCAGAACGTGATGCCGAGGATCAGCAGGCTCCCCGCCGTGGCGAACCGGCCGCCGAGTTCTTCGTGGATGAACACCCCCAGCAAGCCACCCGGCCCCTCAGGCGCGCCGTCGTAGCCGGTCACAAACTGGGTCGTCGCCACCGCGATCAGCCCCGACGTCGTGACCGTCATCAAGGCCAACCCTACCCCCCGGATTATCGTCTGATTCACCGGCCGCTTCGAAACGGTCAAGACCAACCACGCCCCCAGCCCCGCCATCGCGACCCACACACCTGGGCCGATCACGAAGTAAGCCTTATGCGCGACCGCCGCGCCCAGCGGCCCCATCCAGTTCGCGGTGTCGGCGTTAGGTACCCCGACCATGTGAGATGGTGCGTCGGCGCGGTCGTAGCTCAGCAGCGACGCGACTGCGATGACCCACGCCCCGATGGCCACCGCTAGGCCGATCTGACGCAGTACCGCCATCCGTTCGTCTGCTTCTTTCTGCTTCTTCGTCTTACGCTTGGCCATATTATCGGCACCTTTGCAAAATTGAATCGCGATCACGGCGCACAACCACCGCGCCGCACCTGACAACTATCGGCTGAGGTCACGCTTACGCGACACATTCCGGGCCCACCAACCCCTCCGTTAGCCCCGGGCTCTGCCCGGGGGGGTGGCTTTCCCATACATAGTTGTCGGCAAGATCCGGACGGTCACGAAAACCCCCGGGCAGAGCCCGGGGCTAACGGGGGGAATCCAACATCTCCGCGAATCCAATCAGCGGGTCTCGAACGTCACCGGTCCCTCATCGCCGGCCGCAGCCTTCTGCTCCGCGGGCGCGAGGTACCGGTCAAACCAATCCAGCATCGGCCGGTAGATCGGCCAGACAACCGTGTCGCTCAGCGTGGTGTGATTCGCGTTCCGCACGCGGATGAGTTCGACGTTTTCCCGGTCGGCCGCGTGGTACAGGCGGACCGCCTGCTGGATAGGAACGAGCCGGTCGTCTTCGCCGTGGATGATGAGCGTGGGGGTGTCGATGCGGGCGAGGCGTTCGATGACGTCCGCCTCGTCGGGGTCAAAATTACCGTGTCGACCCGCGTGATCGATCACCTCGGTGAACTGTTCGTCGGACAAAAAGCTGAACCCGATTTCCCGCCCGAACGTCGGCACTACGTCACGCATCGACGTGAACGTCGAGATCAGCAGCATCGCCTTCACGCGGTCGTCCGCCTCGGCCAACCGCACCGCCGTCGATCCGCCGAACGATAATCCCCACAGCCCCAGCGGCTCGACCAACAGGTTTTTTTCTTCCAAGACATCGAGCACGCGTTGCATGTCGCCCATCTCGCGGACGCCGTACGTCGCCCAGTCGCCGGTTGATCGGCCGTGGCCCCGTTGGTCGACCAAGACCACCCGGTAGCCCTCTTCCGCCAGCATCCGCGCCCACATCAGGTACCAGCGTTTATTGATCGTGTCGTAGAAGCTGTGCAGAATCAGCACCGTCGCGACCGGCGTTCTGGTTTGTCTCGGCGCATCACCATCGATCGCAAACAAGCCGCGGATGTATTCCGGGTCGTCTTCCTTGGTTTCGAGGTCGACGAATTTTTCGTTGCTCGGGTCGATCACCCATACCCACAGCGACGCCGGGGCTTCGCCGTTGATATCGACCCGGAATTCGTGGTCGATCACCGCATCGTCCACCGCCAACGGCTTTTCGCGGTCGACTTTTGCAAGTGACTTGCCGTGGTTTGGCGTTCGGGTGGTCCACTCACCGAGCAGGCTTTCACAGCCGCCAAAGACGGTACACAACACGACCGATACATAAGTAAAGATTCGCGGAAGAGGCCACATGTTTCGGTACCCGAGCAGAGACATTCCGGAAATTGTATCGCGGTTGCGTTTGCTTAATCGAGGCGGTCCGTGCGCAAGGCTCACACCCCGGTGTGGCCGAACCCACCGTCGCCACGCTCGGTGGGTGGTAGCTCATCCACCTCGACCCACTCGGTCCGCGGTACGGGCTTGATGATCATCTGCGCGATCCGCATGCCCGGCTCGACGGTGAACGGCATCGGCCCGTGGTTAATCAACGCCACCTTCACCTCCCCCCGGTAGTCGGCGTCGATCGTTCCGGGGCTGTTCGGCAGGGTCACGCCGAGCTTGCTCGCCAACCCCGAACGCGGCCGGACCTGCGCCTCGTAACCCACCGGCACCGCCATCGCAAAACCCGTTGGCAATACCGCGATCTCGCCGGTCTCGATCGTGACCGTTCCCTCGAGGCAAGCGCAGATATCCATCCCCGCCGCGTGTTCGGACTGATACGCGGGGAGGTCAATGCTATGGCCGTGTGGTAGACGGAGGATGGGGACTTGGATATCGAGCGGGCTGGTCATGGCACGATATTAACCGCCACGCTGTTCCACCCGTTTTTCCGCCTCGACACGAATCATTTCGCCACGATCTGCAATGAGTCGCCGTAGGTAGCTGGACAGAAATATGCGATCGATCAACCACCCGATGATCCACGCTGGTGAAGCGAAATCGATCACGTCCCGCATCACGGTTTCGTTACTGTTTTCATCAAAGAAGTGATCGTGGGCAAAACGTTTGAACGCCCCGCGGGTCATCGTGTCTCGGAAGTATCTGGGGGCATCGAACTCTGTGATCTTCGAAGTCAGCTGTTGTCTTACGCTGAGGTGTTTGGCTTCCCAGGTAACCGATTCTCCCAGACCGATTAAGCCGGAGGTGACACCGGCTACCGCTCGTTCACGGGTGTGTTCCAGCGATCGCGTATGGAAATCGATGTCTCTGGCCAGATCGAAACACAGCTCCGCCGGTGCGGCGATCCGGGTTTCGACCTTGATTCGTGGCATCGATTTACCACTCCCCGTCCAACATCCGCCGGATGGCGTGAGCGACGCCGTGTTCGTCGTGGGCCAGGGTGTGGCGGTCGGCCTTCTCGGCCGCGCGGGGGACGGCGTTGGCCATCGCGATACCCAGGCCGGCGTGTTCGAGCATGGCCAGGTCGTTGATCTCGTCGCCGACGGTCGCGATGGCTTCCGGCGGGATGCCCTGCTGCTCGGCGATCCACGACAGGCCGCGCCACTTGTCCACGCCGCGGGCGAAGACCTCGACGATGAAGACCGCGTCTTCTTTTTTTGCGGTGGGCACGCCGGCGAAGCAGTGCAGCTCGACGCGGTCGGCGAACCGTTCGATGAGCCGTTCTTCGACGTCGAAGGCCGACCGACCGGTGGCGACCACGCCGACGCGGAGGCTGTGCCGCAGGTCTTCCGACGTGGGGTGACGGTTCTCGGTAACCAGCAGGTTGTTCATCGCGAACCAGCGCTGGGTGTTCTCGGTGATCTCGCCGTCGCCGGTGACGAGGAAGTCGCGGCCGGCTCGGCCGTGTTCCTGGAAGACGAGGACGGCCTGATCGAGGTCGCGCATGAACTCGACGAGTTCGAGGGTCAGCTCGGGATCGATCGTCGCCTGGTTCACGGCCCGGCCGGTGTCCATCTCGACGACGACCGCCCCGGTATTGAACACCCCCAGCGTCAGGCCGCCGACACCGTCGAGCGCGTGCAGCGACTCACGCCAACCCCGCCCCGTGCAGGGGATGACGAGTGCCCCGGCGTCCTGGGCATCGATGATCGCGGCGCGGTTTTCGGCGCTGACGGTGTGGTCCGGCCCGAGCAGGGTGCCGTCGAGATCCAGAGCGATCATGCGATACTTCATGGGCAGGAGTTTAGCCGCATCGCGTTCTAAAAATTGAATCGTTTAGCGGGTGCGGCGCAGCCGCCCGCTAGGGTGAGATAAAAACGTAGCACGCTTCGCGTCGCCCACTAAATGGTTTGGGTTTTAGATTGCCGCAAACTGACCGCGATCGCCGACGCCAGCCCGTCACACGTCAGCCCGAGGTTCACGTTACTACGCAGCCGCGACTCGGCGACGCCCAACGCATCGATCACGCCGACCCATGGCAGCAGCGTCGCCTCACCCGCGACGGGGTCGGCCGGGTCGCAACCCTCGGCCAGCTTGTCGAGCTGCTGCCGGGCGTAAATAGCGACCAGCGAAAACATCAGCCCGGCGGCGAGTTTATTGGCTGCTTCTTTCGACGCGTTCTTGTGGTTCTTTACCCACGCCTCGGCGAAGCCGTTGATCCGCTCGGCCATGTCCGCCCCCAGACTCGGCACGCCTCGCCCCTTGGCCAACTGCTCGAGCTGCGCCAGCACCACCCGCGCCCACTCGGCTAGCCCGTAGTCCAGCACCAGCTTCGCCCGGCCCAGGCTCCCCTGCGCAAAACCCACCAGCCACGATCGCTCGACCGGCTCGAGTTGCTCGGCGTGTTCTTGCAGGTATCGGTCCAGCACCTCGTCGGGCAGCGGCACAAAGGCGACCCGCTGCGACCGGCTGCGGATCGTTGGCAACAGCCGATCTTCGTTTGATGTGACCAGGATAATGGTGGTCCCGCCGCCTTCGTCTGGCGTCGGTGGCTCTTCCAGAGTTTTGAGCAGCGCGTTCTGCCCGGCGGGGTTGAGCAGCTCGGCCTCGTCGACGATGAAGACCTTGCCGTGGTTGAGCTGAGCCGCGAGGTAGGCCGGCTCGATCAACGCGGTCCGCAACACATTGACCGGGATCGACGTGAGCTTGCGGTCGCGGGTCTGCTTGTCGTCGCTGTAGCGGGCAAGCTCTTTATTAACCACGTGCAGGTCGGGGTGTGCGACGCCCGGAAAAGCGTCGAGGCTGTCGCTGTTTTCGTCCGTCGTCTCAATGCGAAATGCTTTGCAGGACGGGCAGTTGTTGCAAGCGATGAGTCGGCCGGCCAAGTCACGTTCGGGGGTATGGCAGAGCAGTACTTTGGCGAAGGCCAAAGCCGTGGTGAACTTGCCGACGCCGGCGGGGCCGTGGAAGATCTGGGCGTGGTGGACCCGGCCGGAGGCGAGCTGGGCGTGCAGCTGATCGAGGGCGTGGGTTTGGCCGAGGATGCCGTCCATCAAAGTATTTTAATGGATGAGGCTTACGGCTACCCTTTGTGCGGGGTAAAATTACGCGAGACAAATCGGCTTTGAGGTAGTACACAAACAGGGACAGGCATGAAAGACGTGTGTAAGACAAGTCGGCATTGGCGCGGTGTGGTTAGGGTGTTGTTGGCATGCGTGGCCATGGCGTGGGGCGGTGGGCAGCTGGCCTCGGCCAACGACCGCGGCGACGAGGTGCTGGATCGTGGTCGGCCGTACATCGTGGCGGCGGGGCGGAGCCCGATCCCGCTGGCGGGCGAGACGTTCCGCGAGCCGATCCCGTTCAAGCGTCTGGTCGACGACCGCGGCCAAGGGGTCAAGCCCAAAGCCCCCGACGGCCCGGTCAACTGGGGCGCCGCCCACAACTACATCGGCCAACGTATCACCGTCCAGGGCAAGATCGTCAACACCTACAACCACCGCGGCGAGGTTTGCTTCCTGAACTTCAGCAAGGACTGGCGCGGCAAGTTCTACATCCCCGTCTTCGACGAAGTCTTCGCCGACCTCCCCGAACCGCCCGAAGACTACTTCCTCAACAAGACCATCCACGTCACCGGAACCGTCACCCAACACCGCAACCGCCCCAACATCGAAGTCGACAACATCCGCCAGATCGAGATCGTCCGCTAGCCCCCCGGAACGTAAGTCCCTCTATTTATTTTCTAGTTGTTCGTTTCGATAACTCTGCAGGAGTGATCGCAGAGAAACAAATCAGAAGCTTTATCCATCTGAATCCCAAATCCTCGACACCCAGGCGACCATATGCCCAAAGACCCGCACAACGCAACGCTGATCGAGCGGGTCCTCATCCACGAATCTCTTGCCCGCTTCCGCGTCGCCTACAACCAACACGAAGTCCCCGACTTCGAACCCGGCCAATACGTCACCCTCGGCCTCCCCGCCCCCGCCCCCGTAACCTCCGGGACCGCTTCCCGTCCCGCCCGCCCCGGGCACCGCCCTAAACTCACCCGTCGGGCCTACTCCATCGCCTCGCCCGCCACCGAAAAAAACTCGATCGAATTTTATATTGTCCGCGTCGACGACGGCCAACTCACCCCGTCCCTCTGGGACCTCGACGTCGGCCAAACCCTCTACATGAACGAAAAAATCGGCGGCCACTTTACCCTCCCCGCCGACGAACACGGCCGACCCACCACCGCTGATCAAACCCTTGTCATGGTCGGCACGGGCACCGGCCTCGCCCCGTTCCGCTCGATGTACCTGACCTATCGCGACGCGGCCGGCGAAAACAAACGCTGGAACAAGTTCGTCCTGCTCGACGGCTGCCGCCACGCCCGGGACCTCGGCTACCACGACGAACTCGCCGCGCTCGCCGAGCAAGACGACGACTTCATCTACCTCCCCACCGTCACCCGCGAGCCCGCCGACAGCGCGTGGCCTGGCCGCCGCGGCCGCGTCAACACCCTGCTCGACCCCGAATCCTTCCACGCCGCCACCGGCCTAAATTTCTCGCCGGACTCCTGCCACGTCTACCTCTGCGGCAACCCCCAAATGATCGACCAAGCCGAGGCCGACCTGACCCAACGCGGCTTCGTCACCCGCGACCACAAACACCCCGATGGCAACCTGCACTTCGAACGGTACTGGTGACAACCTTACGAAATCGGCTCAGATGTCGGACGCTCGTGAAAGCAAGCTTTTAACCGACAACTCATTCTATTCGCGAATGTAGCCTGTCAACTATAAACGATGATTAGTCCGCATCCTCCCAGACAGGGTCCTTATCACGATGCCACACAAGACGGTCTACGACCAGGCAGGGTAAGTACAGGATGCCCAATGGTGTGATCGACGAACGCTGCCGACCGGAAGGCGCTCGGTAAGGCTCGGCGAGATATTGAGGATGCCAAGTTCGAGTCCAATGGTTGCCACCGTGATTGGCCTGAACGTAGCGTCCGTCAAGGGAGAAAAATATGTATGAACAGAAGTAGGTTGCGAGCAATACGACTAAGGTAATGGTTTGGCGTCGCCTCATCTCGTGACCTGATGTATCTTCGCTCAGCGCGAGCCGCCTGCGGAAGCAAACGGACGACTCGATGGGATCATTCGTCGTGGGCGTCTTTCATCAACTACAGCGGTTGATTAGCAACTCCCGCTGCGGAAACTGTCCGCATCTTCGCGCATATCGCGGATCGCGCGATCCACAATACGGCGTATCTCAGCTTCCACGCCGTCCAAATTCTGCTTCTCGGGGGGTAATGCCATCCAGCAGAATTGGATCGCTTGACGAATCTGTTGATCTACCTGCTGGGGACCGAACATATCTTGCAAACGCCGGAGCGATTCTGGGTCGTCAGGATTGATCGGCTCTATCGCCATAAGAAGACTCGTAGTGCCCTAGCAGCAAGTAACTAAACGGTACGTTAATCTGTCGAGAAAGCTTAATGCAGAGAAGAGAAACAAGTAAAGCGAAAAGATGTAAATGCCTACGGTAAAAAATGTGAACTGAATTAGGGCGTCTGCGGAAGGCCACGATTTGTGGCGAAAACCTGCAGGCGTGTCAAAGCCTTGCTTGCAGCAAAACCGCGGCAACCGGCGGGATGAAATTAATGTCGGAGCAATTTGCCGAACTACCACAGCTTAATCTTTTTGGGACAAGTACCGATCAACATCACTGAAGCCGACGCTGCGGTACTGGTAATTCGCTCAAGCCTTGAACCAGTAAAACACCCCCCGACCCACATGAAGCGGGCCGGGGAGGTGATACAGAGCGGAGTTGGTTTCGTTTACCGCTAGATCAACCCGAGTTGCCCCGCCACGGCTAACTCGTCAATAAGTTCCCATTCTTCTTTGATTTTGCCGTCGGCGATTCGGCTGATCACGACGCCTTTGGCGTTTACCTTTCGTCCGGTGCCGGGCGTGCCGTTAAACGGGCCGAGGTGGGTGCCGCGGAGTGTGAGGCGGGTGCAGACTTGGTTGTCCTCGGCGAATTGATGATCGATGACGACCTCCAGGTCGGGGAACGCTTTGCGGTAGTCAGCGAACAAGGCTTTAAGCGGGTCGGGGCCTTCGAGGCTTACGGTCGGCGTGCGGTAGCGGTAGTCCGAGTGGACGAGGTCGTCCACGGCTGACGGATCATTCCCGTTGATGCCGCGTTCGATCAACTCGCGAACAGTGTCTTGAGGTTGGCTGGTGAGGGTTGGCATGGTTTAACTCTTTCGGGCTTGAAATTGAGAGCGGGTCAGGCCGATACGACCGGCACCGCGAGGGCGTAGGCCGCGACCGCGAGAGCGGCTGGTACGGTGCGGAGGTGGTTCAGGAAGGTCCAGCGGTTGAGGTAGTGCTTCCAATACTCGGCCGCGGCGCCGGTTGACGCGTCCATCGACGCCAGCGCGTCGTTCATCGGCACGTTGCCCGCCGCGGTAATAACGAACGAGGCGAGGTAGAGCAGCCCGCCCGCCAGTAGCCAGGCCGAGCCGGGCGTCTGCCAGTTCAAGACAGCGAACCCGACGCTGGCGAGACTCAGCCCGGCGGTGCCCATGAACGCGCCCATCGTGACCGGGTTCATGACGGTAAGGTTGATCGCCTGCATCGCTTCGATCCCGTTGTTTGGCGCGACTTGGCCCAGGGCTTTCATCACAAAAGTCGAGAAGGTGAAAAACAGGCCGGCCACTAAGCCGCTGCCCACGGCCGCGACGACGACGAGGGAGGTCAGCAGCATATTCACGACACCACCGCCTTTGTCCACACGCCTTCCGCGGCGGCTTGCTGGGCGTAGTCCGCGAAGTCGCGGGCCGGGCGACCCAACGCCTGCTGCACGCCGTCGCAGAGATATTCGTTGCGGCCGTCGAGCACCTCGTTGAACAGGTGGTTCAACAGGCCCACGATCTCGGCGGGCGCGCCCTCGGCCAGCAGCCCGGCTTCGAACTCCTCGGGGGTCACGTCGATGAACTGGACGTCAACCCCCGCTGCATCGGCGATGGTTTGCACCGCTTCGCCGAACGTGAGCAGGCGAGGCCCGGTGACCTCGTAGATCTTGCCGTCATGGCCCGGCTCGGTCAGGGCGGCGACCGCGACGTCGGCGATGTCGTCGCAGTCGACAAAAGGCTCCCGCACGTCGCCGACCGGCAACGCCACCGTGCCGCTCATCACCAGGTCGAGGAACGCGCCCTCGCTGAAGTTCTGGTTGAACCAACCCGCTCGCACGACGGTCCACGCGACGCCCGACGCGGCGACGATCTTCTCGCTCGCCTGGGCTTCGGGCTCGCCTCGGCCCGAGAGCAGCACGATCCGCGACACGCCGCCGGCGACCGCCCGGTCGGTCAACGCCTGAACTTTCTCCAACGCGCCCGGCGCCGTGAGGTCGGGGTAATAAGTGAGATAAATCGCCGAGACACCGTCGAGGGCCGGGCCCCAGGTCTCGGGTGTGTCCCAGTCGAACGGCACCTGGGCCGATCGGCTGCCGGCCCGCACCGGTCGGCCCAGGGCGTTGAGCCGGTCGACCACGCGTCGGCCGGTCTTGCCGTTGCCGCCGATGACCAGGGTCAGGTCTTGGGGGTGGGTTGAGTTCTGAAGTTCGTTCTGCATCACAAGGTCTCCTGAAATAAAGCGTTCCGGTTGTCCGTCGGCCGCCAACGCGGCGATCGACTTAACACAGAAGCTAGAATACGGAGACGATCTGACATTAAATATGGCAAAAAAGCGACAATATTTTGCATTTCGTCCAAATTTATCATTCTTGGTGTTTCGGGGCTTCTGAACTAAAATCCCAGCATGCTCGAGCTCGAACCCCCGAAAACGCCCACCACGCCCATCGAGCGGACCTCCGCCGTCGATCCGATGGACCACTTCCCCGTCTCGGCCGACCCGCTGGGCGAGGTGCTGCACAGCCTGCGGATGGACGGCGTGTTCTACGGCCTGTCCGAGTTCACCGCGCCCTGGGGCCTCGACATCCCCGCCATGCCCAGTTGCCTGATGTTCCACGTCGTCACCGCGGGCTCCTGCTGGCTTACCGCGGAGGGGGCCGAGCCGCTCAAGCTCGAGCCCGGCGGCTTCGTCCTTGTGCCCCACGGCGAGGGCCACCAGCTCCGTGGCGACCTCAACTCGGACGCCACGCCGCTCTTCGACGTCCCTTGCGAAAAAGTCACCGACACCTACGAGATCATGCGTCACGGCGGCGGCGGCGCGATGTGCAAGATGATCTGCGGCGCCGTCCGCTTCGATCGCCCCGCGGCCGAGCGTCTGCTGTCGGTCTTGCCCAAGCGCATCCTCATCGACGCTTGGCGGTCCACCGAGGCCGAGTGGATGCACTCGACGCTGCGCCTCATGGCCCAGGAAGTCGAAGCGTTACGCCCCGGCGGCGAGACCGTCGTCACCCGCCTCGCCGACATCTTCGTCGTGCAGGCCATCCGCAGTTGGATCGCCTCCGATCCCGCCGCGCAGCAGGGCTGGCTCGGCGCGTTGCGTGACCCCGCCATCGGCCGGGCGCTGCTGCTCGTCCAACGCCGGCCCGAAGAGCCGTGGTCGGTTGAAAGTTTGGCTGAAGCCTGCGCGATGTCCCGCTCGGCGTTCGCCGCCCGCTTCGCCGAACTCGTCGGCGAAACCCCCATCGCCTACGTCCGCCGCTGGAAGATGCGCCACGCCCTGACGCTGATGCGTGACGAAAGCCTCACCGTCGGCGAAGTCTCCCGGCGGTTGGGCTACGAATCCGAGGCGTCTTTCAGCCGAGCGTTCAAACGAGAGATGGATATCTCGCCCGCCAAAGCGGCGGCGGCCAAAAACTGAGGGCTGTGTTTGCCGATCCGGGGCGGACGACGCGGGGCCGGCGTAGAACCGCTCGTCGTGATACTTCATCTCCGCGTCAAACGCGGTTACCTGCTCGATGATTCGGATCGATGGATGA
Source organism: Planctomycetota bacterium (assembly GCA_038747275.1). GTDB lineage: Bacteria > Planctomycetota > Phycisphaerae > Phycisphaerales > Phycisphaeraceae > Algisphaera. Next base: position 12,048 of record JBCDJW010000020.1, read on the forward strand.
AATCTGTGACGCGGTCGGACAGCCAGACGCGGAACGCGTTGGTGGTCGGCGGACAGTGCTTGCAGCCTGCTACCAGTTCGGTCTCGGTGTGCGGCACCAACCTTTCCGCCCGGTCGATCACCGCGGCCCCGGGAAACGAAATATCGTCCTCGCCAGCGATCACCAGGGTCGGCGGGATCAGTTGCCGTAGCTCATCGTCCGAAGCCAAGGGAGGCACGCGGGTATCCATCTTCAGATCGTTTAACGAACACGCGAACGCGTTCGCCCAATCGTGGTCCCAGGTGGTCATGATCGGCGCGAGCAAGGAGCGGAGGCTGTTTTCCGTGGGCCGGAGCTTGTAACGCAGGAGTGGGAGCGCCATCCGGGCGAGCCCCGTGAGGTGAGAGCCGTTGGCCACGCCGGCGGGGCACAGCAGGGCGAGCGTCGAAACACGCTCCGGAAACGCCGAAGCCGTCAGCCGAGCCACGTAGCCGCCCCAACTCACGCCGAATAAGTGGACCGCGGCGAGGCCGAGCCCGTCGAGAACTTCTTTGAGCCACACGGCGTAGGCATCGCCGTCCAAAGCGAGCCTGACGTCCGGCCCGATGACCGACTGCCCCGGCAGGTCGGGAACATACAGCCGGAATCGGCTACCGAGCCGCGTGACCTCAGAAAGCAGAAACGCCGAGCCCGTCCGCATCCCGTGCAGACACACAAGCGGAGGCGCATCTTCTTTACCCGCAATCAGCACGTTGCCTACGCCGGCCGAGGTCTCAACCGCCACCCGTTCGACGGGAAAATCCGCCTTCGCCAAGAACGTTTCGAACCACGAGGCGAGCCTTTCCCGCCCTTCAACGGATTTCCAAAGGATCGATGGAGAACTCACTCAAACCTCGCGGGGCTAGCAAAAATCGGTTTAATAAAGCCCTCTCCCCGGCGGGGGTGTACCGGAAGGCCCGATCGGGCGGACGAAACATATGACTTAAGGGTCCACGTCCCCGTCAACACCTTCGTGCGAAAGATCACCCGACAGCTCCGCCTGGATTTCTTCTAGGCTTTCTTTCTCTGCCGCCACGATCTTTCCGCTGACCGCATCCACCTCGACTTCGTAGGCTTGGTCCTTCGTCTTGATGAATACGTCCCACTGCCGGTCGGGCTCGTCGAATCGGACACCGAGTACCTCTCCGCTAAATTTGGTGAGCGCGGCTTCAACCGCATCTTTCTCGTCGATTAAAGCTGCGTCTTGGGACACGCAGCCGCTAAGAGCAAAAGTACTCAAAGCAGCCAATGCCGTGTAGAGGTTCATCGATCGTGTCATGATTTCCTCGTAAATAAACTGATCTAGTCTGCACGGCCAAAGGGGTTTGCCGTGTTAGTTTCGCTGCGCTAAATAACGATCGACATCGCTGAAGTCGACGCTGCGGTACAGGACGATGCGGTCGAGTTGGAAGCCTTGCGAGCGGCCGGCGAGTTCGAGGCGATATTTGCCAGGTTTGGGGAATTCCACGCTTAGCCAGGCGTGTTTGCCGTGGATCTCGATCGTGCCGTTGAGGCCGAAGTGGGTCCGGCTGCGGCCGACGAATTTGTGGAAGCCGGTGAATTCTTCTCGGCCGATCTGCTTGGCGTCGGGGAAGTTGATCCAGGCGTCGTTGCACTGGTCGCCCGGCACGCCGTCGGGCTGCCGCATGAACCACTTGACCGTGTACCGGCCGGCGGCGGGGACCTCGAACGTCGTGCCCAAACGGTGCGGGGTGACTTTCTTAAAGCTGTTGTTGGCGGTGAAGGTGACGTAGCGTCCGCCAGACGCGCGGTCGTCTTTACGCACTTCCCAGCCAGACGTCGAGCGCATGTCCTCGGCCTCGATGATGACGAGGTCTTCCGGGGCGATGTCCAAAATGGCGGCGGCCGGGCCTTCAAGGAGGCGGTCGCCCAGGAAGTTCCGCAGCTTCGACGGGCTGCCGTCGTCGTCGTTGTTGAGCAGGAAGAAGACCATGCCCGCGTCGGAAACGTCGGACTTGCGGTATGTATGGGCCTGGATACGGCTGAACAGCCAGCGCAGCTCCGGGTCGCCGCTGTCGCGGAGGAAGTTCCAGACCCCGAAATTTTTGCCGGCGTGCCAAAGGTAGTTCGGGTTGTTCTGAGCGTTCTGGTCCTTGATCTTGATATAGCCCAGGCCGTGCGCTTCGCGGAATTTTTTGAAGTCGTCGATCGTGCGGTGGTTGTCTTGGATCAGCTGCGTCTCGTTGTAGATCGAGTGCGAGATCAGGCTGACGTGCTGGAGTTTGTCGGCGTCCGCCGCGGCGACGGCCCGGTAGATCGACTCAACCGGACCGGCGGCGATGATGTAGAGGTGGCTGTCCGCGGTCGACGCGTTGATCGCTTCGGTGAGGTTGGCGATCCCCGCCTCGGGCGTCCGCGAGAGGTCGAAGAATACGTCGGGGTTGAAGCCCCAGCGGTCCCGGGCGGGCAGCACGCTGGGCGTCATGCGGTCTTTGTTTTGGGGGACCGGGCCGACGTCGAGCCAGTTGTTGAAGTCGAAGTGGACCAGCCGGTCCTGCTTGCCGTGCTTCGCGATCATCGCCAACGCCACGGCCGAGGCGCCGATGTCGTCGGGATCGCCCACGGTGTGTTTCGAGTTCGTCCGCGTCGACTCGCCGTTGCCGTCCATCGAGATCGCGATCCGGTCCGTGTCCCGCCACGGCGACTCGAGGGCTGGCGTAGCCACGGGCAACAGCGCAACCAGCGTAGCAAGGCCACACTTGATAATAATTTTACGGACTTGCATAAGGCAGAGACCTCCAAAAGATAAGATCGGGGGGACAGCAATATGCGTGTAGGATCGATACGTCCCAACTCCAATGTACGACGAAAGTTTTGCCTCCGGAAAAGTTTTGCGTCTGTTTGGTTACGAACCAGAAGTCTCGTTCAGTCGAGCGAGGGGTGTTTCGCCAGTCTACGCTGAAAAATTAGAAAATTTTAAGTTTTAGCCTGCGGCTTCAGACGTCGAAGGTGTGATATAGGTAGTCTTTTTGCTAGTGTCTATATTGCTGTTGGACTTCATTATTTTTTGTCCAGAATGAACTAGCTCATTTGGCATCATCGCAACCCGGTGGCCATTTTTTAGGGTTTTGATAGTAGCCTTAAGGCTCGAGTACTTTGATGCCCGGTTATTCATCTGATGTTCCTCGTTCATCGAAATACTCTATGCCGAATTGGTGTGGTTAGTCAATCTTTGGAATGTACATCTGCTCTTACCAATGGTTCGAGTAAAAACATGCTAATCATATCGGCCATTGCAGCAGCTAGATGAAATGTCGGATTACTGTCGCATAACTCGCGATATTTTTCCGGGGATTCGCGATAGTCATAAATGTCAGGCATACCGGCAAAGGCATCAACTAATGGTGAGTCGAAGGTTATATACCCTAAATCAACAAATTCATCATGAGCGGAGTCATGGGTAACCCTTAGAGGTAATACAAGAGTTGACTTGTAGTATTTTTTCCAATTCTTACGACTAGAGAAAAATATACCTTCTGCGTCGCGTTTAATTAAATCGTTGCAGCAAAAAACCCGAGCCCTAGTCCAATTCGTTTTACCATCATTCAGTCCTGATAAAGCACACCACACTGAATTATTTTTGATCGGGTGTGAGTCTCCTAATTTACTTTTTTTGGGTCTATTGTCGTATGGTTTAGAACGTACCCAGGTTGCTATATCTTTACCATCGCATTCTTTTGGAAATAATTTTATACAGCAATGTAGTTTATGAGCATTTAACCCGAGTAAATTGCCCAAAGTATTGCGGCAAGCGCCACATAGTTCCATTGCTTTAGTAGAAAAGTCATCTAAATCAAATTCATCTGTCCAATACATAGCGAAGGCGAGTTCTCTGGAAACATGAACTACTTGATGGTGTAGGCATTTTAAAGTCGAAAGGGCCGCCCGATACCTGACTGCTCGTTTAACAGACTTCGCAGGGATTTTCTGAACTAACCATCCTAAAAAACCCATCCATTGAAATGTAAGTTTTATATCGCCCGGTCTAAACAAAGTTTACTCCTGCCCATTAACAGAAATGACTAAGTAGCACAGTATAGATAATCTTATGTTGCGAGTGAGAGCCTAATGCAGGAACAGGCGCACGCCGGTGTGGGCCATCGCCATGCCGTGTTGGTCGGCGGCTTCGGTGACGCCTTCGTCGCGGGCGCTGCCGCCGGCTTGGGCGATGAACTTCACGCCGCTAGCTGCGGCGCGGTCGAGGTTATCGCGGAAGGGGATGAAGGCGTCGCTCGACAGGACGACGCCCTCGAGCTGCTTGAGCCAACCCGCCCGCTCGTCGGCGGTCAGGGGCGACCAGTCGCCGACCAACGCCTTAGCGAGTTCGTCGCGCTCGCCGGGGTTGAGCTCGTGGTAGCGGACGTAGTTGTCCTGGGCGTTGACCTTCTCGGCCTTGGCGAGGCCGTCGGCGAACTGGAGGGCGAGCGTCTTCGGGTGTGTCTTGAGCAGCCAGCGGTCGGCCTTGTCGCAGGCGATCCGGGTGCAGGCGATCCGCGACTGCTGGCCCGCGCCGATGCCCACCGCTTGTCCCCGGAAACCGACCGCGATGCTGTTGCTCTGCGTGTGTTTGAGCGTGATCGTCGCCACGATCAGCGTCTCCATCACGTCCCCCGGAATTTCTTTCGCTGCGGTGACAACGTCTGAAAAAGTTCCGGGGGTGATGGCGATGTCGTTGTGGGTTTGTTCGAGGGTGAGGCCGAACTCGACGCGGGACTCGACGGGCGGGGGGGCATAGGCCGGGTCCATGGTGAGCATGACGTACTTGCCGCCTTTTTTTGCCCGCAGGATGTCGAAGGCTTCGGGCTCGTAGGACGGGGCGATGATGCCGTCGGAGACCTCGGGCTTGATGAGCGCGGCGAGGGTGGCGTCGACGGGTTCGGAGACGGCGATGAAGTCGCCGAAGGACGCGACGCGGTCGGAGCTGCGGGCCTTGGCGTAGGCCGTGGCGACCGGGGAATATTCACCGCCGGGCACTTCTCTCGGGGGGGCGTAGAAGAAGGCTTGTAGGAATTCGGGCGTGAGTTCGCCTGCTACCGCGGCGCCGGCGGGGCTGACGTGCTTGAAGCTGGCGGCGGCGGCCTTGCCGGTGGCGGCCTTGAGATCGCGGACGAGTTGCCAGGCGCGGATGCCGTCGAGGGCGTTGATGTACGACGGGCTGCCGTTGACCACGGCCAACGGCCCGTCCCCAAGCGGATCGCCGCCTTGGCTTCCGGGGGTGGTAGTGATTTGGGCGTGGGGTTGGTTGGGGTTGCAGCCGTATTTGAGAGAGATCGTGTTACTCATGCGCGGCAGTGTAGCGGAGTCGGGACCAGCCGTTAGGATGCCTGGATGATCTCACGCCTTACCGGCCAGCTGGAAGTGGTCGAAGCCGACAAAGCCTTCATCGCCACGGGCTCCCCGGACACGCCGGGCCTGGTCTACGAAGTCCTGCTCCCCGCCTTCGCCGCAACCCGCCTCTCGGTCAAGACCGGCCAAACCGTCACGCTGCACACCTTCCAGTTCATCGAGTCGACCGCTCAGGGTGCGACCATGTTCCCCCGCCTCGCCGGCTTCCTCACCCCGCAAGACAAACAGTTCTTCGAACTCTTCGTCACCTGCAAAGGCATCGGCCACAAGCGGGCCCTACGTGCCATGATCCTCGACACCAACACCTTAGCCAGCGCGATCGCCGACCGCGACGCCAAGCTCATCCAGACCATGCCCGAGGTCGGCAAAAAACTCGCCGAGACGATCGTCGTCACGCTGCGCGACAAAGTCGAACACTTCGTCAGCGCCGCCGCCTACCCCACCCCTGGAAGCGATCGCGACACTTCGGCCGGAGGTACTTCCGGGGGCGGCACCCTAGCCCGCGAAGCTTTAGAGGTCCTCATCCAACTCGGCGAAAACCGCACCCAAGCCGTCCAATGGATCGACCGCGTCCTCATGCAAGACAACCCACCTGTCGACGTACAGGACGTGGTGGCGGTGGTGTATCAGATGAAAGCGGGGAGTTGAATGCGGCGTGTGCTCACACATTCTTAAATGATCGCCCTTCGCGGCGAGTAATCGGGGCTGCGCCCCGATACCCTATGTTTTGCCGGTGATACTTTGCAGATAGGTGACGAGGAGCCCGAATCTAGGGTCGAGTCTTCCTGGTCTTATCCGACTTGATCGAGTGAGCGGAGGCTGTTGTTCTGATTGAATGGGATATGCAGAACCCCAATGGTTATGAAACGCTCTGTGTTTTGAAATGTAAGCGCATTATTTTTATTGGGCTCCGGAGTCTTGCGTGCTATCGTGTAACGCACAGATCAACTGTAATGTTCGTGTTTGCTTAAACTAACGCGATTCCTTTTACGTATAGCATCCCATTTGGACAGAACTGACGAACAATCCAATTAACGGTTACCTACTTTCCATTGAGCCTATTGAGAATTACTTGTGGCTGGTATCAAAACGGATTTATGGTGGTTGGCGATTTGCCTTTGTTGGGCCGGCTTATTCCTAATCCGTATGGACTGGTCAATACTCGGGCCATTCCTTTTTTCTCGAGACAGAGAACTACTCATGTCAGAAGGGGTAGCTCTCAAGGATTACGAGTATTATTTACTTGGTGAGTATGTCTGGGCTTTTATTGGATTTGCAGTGTCCATTTTGTTTTCGGCTAAGTTAATTATCGACCTCTTTTTCCGCCAGAACAAAAGGGATCAAGTAGACCCGTCTAGTTCTCCTGAAGGCTAACTAATCGATCGAGACCGACGGGGCTTAGCCTTGCGGCTCATCTCAAATCCGTTGCTGCATACGAAGGGCGTCAGTGTTAGTGATAAAGCGACAGCGCGGAGATCGACCCGTTGCGGAAGGATTTACTCCGCCAGTGTAAATGTCGCGGCGAAGACCGTCGCGATGTTAAATAAAACGGCCCCGGGTCATTGACTCGGGGCTAAAGTTATGTTTGGTGCGATGGGCGGGCAAGTTACTCACCGGGCATCGTCGGGTCCCAGTAGAAATCGACCTGGGCGATCTTGCCGTCTTTGACGGTGTAGAGGCATACCTCGTCCATCTGCATGCGTTGACCTTTCATCGGGCCTTCTTTGGCGGTGACGTCGAGCCACATCCAAACTGTGAAGTTACCGTTGCCGTGGGGGTAGGGGCCCTTGGCTTCGAGGCCGTGGACTTCGTGGACGCTCTCCCACCAGTCGCTGCGTTCGAGGATGGTGGCTTTACCCTCGGTGACCTGTGGCATGTCCGGGCCCATCGCGGCGGCCTCGACGTGCTTGGCGTCGTCGGCATAAAGCTCTTCGATTGCTTCGCGGAACTTGCCTTCTCGGCAGTAGTCCACGAGTTGTTTGCCGAGGGCCAGGGCGTCTTGGATGGGTTCGCTCATTGTGTGTCTCCGGAGATTGGGGTTTGATCGAGTCAATTCGCTGGCACGGTAGCATAAAAGTTAGGTTAAAGTTATGTGTTTTGTAATCTCGATATTTTCTTAGTGGACCGTTTACGGATCGATATTTAGCCGCGGGGCTTGCCCCGCGATCCCGCCGCGAGCGGCGGGGCTAAATCCTTAAAACCACGCGTGCGGAACCGCCCGCTACACTCCTTGCCATGAAGTTGCTCCAGCCCCACCACAAAGCGATTGTCTTCGACTGCGACGGCACCCTCGCCGACTCGATGCCCGTCCACTGGATCGCCTGGCACGAAACGCTCAAGAAATACGGCCTCGACCACCTGCTGTCTTTCGAACGCTTTATGAACTTCGGCGGCGTCCCCGCGGTGCAGATCCTCCAGATCCTGGCCGACGAGGGCGGCAAGACGATCGACGCCCGTGAGGTCACCGCGGAGAAGTACCGGGCCTACGCCGACCACCTCGACCGGATCGAACCGATCGAGCCGATGTACAGCCTCGCCGTCGAGACCAAGGGCAAGCTGCCCATCGCCGTCGCCACCGGCAGCACCCGCGGCGGCATCACCAACACGCTCAAGGCCATCGGCCTGACCGACCACTTCGACGCCGTGGTCTGCGCCGACGACGTCGAACACCACAAGCCCCACCCCGAGACCTTCCTCGTCGCCGCGGCCAAGCTCGGCGTCGCCCCGGAAGACTGCCTGGCGTTCGAAGATGCGCCGCCCGGCCTCGAATCGGCCCGCGCCGCGGGCATGGACGTGATTGATGTCAACGACCTCCTCGCCAAGACCGAGAAATAAAAAACGCTCAGCCTTCATAAATTAAGGCTGAACGGTCTTGTGGATTTAAATTGATTCCGGGGGCCGGGGCGTTACGCCGCTTCGCGGACCTGCTGCTCGGCGGTCTGCATCAGCGTCGAGATCTGCTTACGGATTTCGTCTTCGCTGACGTTGTCGAGGTCGGCCGCCAATTTGCGGAAGACGTCTTCGCAGCCGGGTTCTTCCAGGTCTGCCTTGATCACCGCCTGGGTGTACGCCTCGGCCTCGTCGCCCGCCAGCCCGAGATGACCCGCGGCCCACTCGCCCAAGAGCCGGTTCCGCCGGCTGCGCACCTTGAACATCAGTTCGCTGTCCTGAGCCAGCTTCGTTTCCATGCCGCGTTTACGTTCGTTGAATCCTGCCATGGTTCCTTCCTTTACGGCTTGGCGTCTGTGCCGAGCCTTCGTGAGTCGTGACTAGCCAACGGTAGGTATTGTCGCCTTCTCTGCCCACCAAGGCCGAGAAATTATCGGTCGGCGTTCCCGTATCTGCACGGTCTGTTTATGCCTATCGGCAAGAAACTGCGGCGGTTCAATAAACCAAAGGCTGTAAGCGTGATTTCGGGTTGATTGTGTTAAGACTTGCGATGCTTTTGTGCGCACTAAATGAAACCGTTTTTCGAAAAAATCGGCCGCCGCGAAAAAAATTTATCTCTCGGTCAAAACGTATCTTGCAGCCGCCGCCGGCCGAAAACCCCGCGTTTTTCACGCACAAAATTGACGTTCCGCCCCCTGGTAGTCGGACCCCGGTGGCAAGTGAGAAGGTCGCAGGCAAGGCACCAAGCTCGCTCATACCCGAGGATTCCGGACTGACGTCTATGACGGGACGTGGCGATTCTCGGCAATCCCTACCTTGCCAGGCAGGACCGAGATCGAAGCCCGTCATCGTTGGTCGAGGGTCCGTGGTTCACGGGTTGTGGTTTTAATTGAACCGCGAAGGCGCGGAGAGCGCGAAGAAAAAAAGGCATCTGACTGATTTAAGAAACAAATCATCTTCTGCCTTGCTTCGCGTCCTCCGCGCCTTCGCGGTTCAAAAAACTACAACCCAATCGCCCACCCCCAAGCCGGCCACGGCAACGGGTGAGCGGGGACCGCGGGTTCGCTCTTTGACAAGTGGAACAGTCAAGACAGAAGCCCACGGGTTCAATCCGTGGGCTTCCGGGGAAGGTCATAACTCAGGAGTCCGCGGGCTTACGCCCCGACTGTCTCGGCCGGAGCTTCTTCGGCGCTCTCCTGCTCGGCGAGCCAACGCTCGGCATCGATCGCGGCTTTGCAGCCCATGCCCGCAGCGGTGATGGCCTGGCGGTAGACGTGGTCGGCCACGTCGCCGGCGAGGAAAACGCCTTCGATCTGGGTCGTGCTGCGGTACGGGTCTTCGAGCAGCAGGTAGCCCGCGTCGTCGGTCGGCAGCTGGCCGTCGAGGAACTCGGTGATCGGTGTGTGGCCGATGGCCATGAACAGGCCGCCGAGCTCGAGCGTGCTGGTTTCCTTGGTCTTGTTATTGATGAGTTCGACGCCGGTGATCTTTTCGTCGCCGAGCACGTCGGTGACGGACGTGTCCCACATGACCTCGATCTTGGGGTTGTCGAAGACGCGCTGCTGCATGATCTTGCTGGCCCGCATCTCGTCGCGGCGGACGAACATGACGACCTTGCTCGCGAACTTGGCGAGGTAGGTCGCTTCTTCCACGGCCGTGTCTCCCGCGCCGACGACGCCGAGCACCGCGTCGCGGAACATCGGCAGCGCCCCGTCGCACACCGCGCACGCCGAGACGCCGCCGCCGGACTGAGCGAGCCGCATCTCGTTGTCGAGGCCCAGCCAGTTGGCCTTGGCCCCGGTGGCGATGATGACGGCGTCGGCGAGGACCTCGTGGCCGCCGTCGCCGACGACGTGGAACGGGCGTTTCGACAGGTCGACGGACTTCACGTTCTGGAAGATGTTGAACAGCCCGGCGTTCATGTCGAGTTCTTCTTTATTTTTCACGCCGGCGTCGGTGACGACACGGGTGTCGAAGCGCAGGGCTTGTTTGAAGAAGTCGGTCATCATCTCGGGGCCGGTGCGGCCGTCGGGGTAGCCGGGGTAGTTCTCGACGTCGGTGGTCAGCATGAGCTGTCCGCCGGGCATGAGGTCTTTGCCGGCGGCCCGGCCGGGGAAGACGAGCGGTGAGAGCTCGGCCCGGGCGGCGTAGATGGCGGCGGTCCAGCCCGCGGGGCCAGAGCCGATGATGACGACTTGTTCGTGGGGGAGGTTCTCGCTCATTGCTTCATTCTAACTTGTCGCCGCAGAAAAAACGCTGGACGCAGCGGCGTAACCCGTTCGGCGGACGATTTAATCCCCCGAATGTGCCAAACCTGTCTACTCGACGTAGCTACGCAGCACGCCACGTCCGTTCCAGGCGTCGATACAGGCCTCGCAGATGCACGCCTTACCCACCGCCTCCGCGGGCAGGTGTTCGAGCAGATCGGCGGGCACGGTCGCGGTCATGCACCAACAGGTTTTGGGGCTTCTACCGTCGGCGATCGCGCAGCGGTTCGCCCCGCCGCACAACGGGCAGCGGGTCGACGCGAGGGCGAGCGGTATTGAACGGTGATTCGTGTTGGTGTCGGCGGCCAAACCTCAGCCTCGCGTGACGGAAGGAGCGGGAGCGGGCGTGGTGTCGCTGGCGTTGGCGTAGGGCTCGTCGTCTTGGGCGAGCAGGCTGCCGAAAGTGGTTTGACCGGTGCGGTAGGCCCGGCGGAGGTAGGGCCCGCACATCGTGCAGCAGGCCGAGGCCCCGGTGTTTTCGATCAGCTGCGGCAGCGACAAACCTTCCGACCGAGCGGTGTCGATCAGGTCGCAGAAGGCGCGTTGGGTGCAGATGCAGCGGTCGATTTTCATGGCGGGTTAAGACTTAAATAAACGGTTCGTATTGAACACTAGGTGGCGATCCGGGCGTTTACCGCGGCGCGGAGGATTTCGAGGCTGTCGACGAGGCGCGGGCCGGGGCGGTTGAAGTAGGCGTTGCCGTCGGCGAATTCCAAGCGGGCGTTGGTGCGTCGGTGGACGCGGCGGACGGGGTGATCCACCGGTAGGGCGTCCCACTCCTGGCGGGCACGCTCAGCGGTGAACCCGCAGGCGGCCACAAAAACCAGGTCGGGCGTAACGCGGTCGAGCGTATCGTCGTCGATCGTGCGGGAGTGGTCGCCGGGGCGGACGTCGAGGACGTTGTGGCCGCCGGCCCTTTCGATCAGCTCGGGGTTCCAATGCCCGGCCCCGAACGCGGGGTCGAGCCATTCGAGGAACAAAACCTTGGGTCTTGGTTCCGGGAGCGATCCCGGGGGCGGTTCGACCGTCAGCTCGGCGATCCGCTTTTGCAGCTGTTGAAGACAGGCGTAGGCCTGCCCGGATCGCCCGGCCGCATCGCCCAGGCGGATGAAGTCCTGCAGCACGTCGTCCAGGCCGCCGGGGCCGAGGCGTACGACTTCGGGGCGGGGCTCTATTTTCTGGATCGCGTGGTCGACCTGAGTGGGCGTGATCGCGCAGACGTCGCAGAGTTCCTGCGTCACGATCAGGTCGGGCTTGAGGTCGCGGAGGAGTTTTTCGTGGATGTGGTAAAGCGGTCGGCCGGCGTGGGCGTATTCGCGGACGAGGCGATCGATCTCCGCCGAGCTCGGCCGATCGTCGATCTCCGCCCCGGTCACGACGGGGAGGCCGGTGATGGATGCCGGGGTGTCGCACTCGTGGGATCGGCCGACCAACGCGTCTTCGAGCCCCAGGGCGCAAACTATCTCGGTCGCCGCGGGCAATAGGCTTACGATCCGCATGCCAACTCCTCTTCCGCAAGAAGCAGGTCGGCAAACGTCCGCGTGTCGCGACCGAGTATTTCACCGACGCGAACCGGGATCGGCCGGCCGCGGTAGATCGGCCCGTCGAAACAGAAGCTGTGGAACTCCCCGTTTTCGCCGCACGGATCGACCCCCGCGGGCAGGTCGTTAAGTAGATCGTCGTCGTAGAGCCGGCCTGCGAAAGAGGCGTCGAGCTTCTTCGCATCAACGCACGACAGCCGGGTCGCGAAACCGCGATCGATAAAGTCACGGGCCAGCTCGGCCGTGTCTCGCAGCCACAGCGGGAAGACGCCGACCATGCCGACCTCGTCTAGCCGCTTCTCGCGGTACTCCCGTAGGTCCTGGAGATTGATATCCCCGAATCCCACCGCCCGGACGCCTTGGTCGTGGAATTCACGCATGGCCCTGGCCATGAGGTCTTCGTACTGATCCATCGTCGTGCAGTCGGCCATCGTCGTATCGAGATGGATCTTCGTCAGCGGCAGCCCGATCCGCTCGGCCTGCAGATCAAGCAACTCGGCCCGCACCCCGTGGTGGCTGATCCGATCGAACTCCCGCGACAGCGTCGTGAGCAGCCCGACGACCTCGTAACCCGGATCGCGTTGCAGCGCGTCGAGTGCGAGGGCGCTATCTTTGCCGCCGGACCAACACATGATCGTTAGGGTGGGTGCAGTCACGGGTCTATAAACCAAGTAAGTACGTAGCGTGAAGCTCTCGGCATCAATCGCCGGGGACTAATTGCGATCAAATAGGCTAGAGTCGGTCGGGCCGAACCAACCTACTTGGAACTGGCGATGTTCAGTAATGCTTACGCCGTAGATGTTGGCTCGCGTGTGTTCTAAAGACTCGGCGGCCACGTGACCGTCCAGCCATGCGACGGCAGCCGTTGCGTTGTGTCTGAAGTGGATGGTGGGGTTGCCGTTGGTGCCGTCGGGGAAAATCGGCGGGGTAGCAAACGAATATTCGATTAGACGTAGCGGTCCGGGCTGCGGGAGTGCGGCGTCGGTGAAGAGGACGGTCGTAGAGGGAGCGCGGAAAATAGAGATATTGGCTCCTAGCTCGCTGGTTAAAGCCGCTACCGGATCGAGCGTGTCGGTCCCGACATAGACGCTGTTGTAGCCGTAGCCGCCATTACCGGTTTCGAATCCCGGTTTGAAGTCCGAGCCTTCGATAAATGAGGGGCACTGCTTGAGTTCGTCCGTTTCGAAATAATCCCACATAGGGCCTCGCACGGGGTCGAAGGGTTGGCTGGTGTTGTCGCGTTGTCCGTGCCAACGATCGAGATTAGCCAAAAAATTAGCGGCTCCGGGTACGGCTCGGCCTTGGTGATCCACAGCGTAGGCGGTGGTGGCAATGGCGAACTGTCGCTGATTCGATGAGCACGCCGCGTACCGTGCGGCTTCTCTACTGTTCCCCAGCACCGGCAGTAAAAGGCTGATCAACAACGCGATGATGCCGATCACCACGAGAAGCTCGATTAAGGTGAACCCGACCGCGTAGCGGCTTCTTGAGTTGTAAGCAAGAAAAGCGGATTTCATAAAATCCGGCCGCGTGGTTTCCCCCACGGCCGAAGGTTTTTTAGCAACATCAGGCAGTCTGGCGCCTACGGGTAATAACGAGAGCTAGGCCACCCAGAACAGCGAAGGTCGTCGGTTCCGGGATCAGGGTAAGGTTATCGAGGGCCACGTACAGCGGGGTATTGATGCCGAAATCACCAACGTCGCTGGAAGCAAAACTAAGGCCGACGGACCGTGCCGCGCCAAGAGGGGATAGGTCCAAGAAAGTCCAGTCATCGACGATGAAGTCTTGGGTATTATCGCTAAAGGTGAAATCTGCCAGGAAAAATGTACTGCTACCGGTGACATTTCCCGGTCCACCCGCGCCGCCCAGTGCGTCGTATCCGGTGAAAGTAACGCTGAAGAAGTCAGGGTCATCGCCGGTGTCGCCACCAAATTGCTTAGCGAAACTATCACCGTTGAGCATCGAGAAAAACGCCGAGGTTGTGTTGGTCAACTCTACGGATTCGGGGGTCAGCCCCGCGGGCAGGTTGATGGTGCTGCTACCGAAATTAACCGCGAACTGATCCGAGTTATCTGCGCCGCCGCCGGACGGTAGGGCGTACGCAGAAACTTCTGCGGTGGCGTTTGGGTTGGGGGGTTGCTGAAACTGCTGGAACAGAAAACCTTGTCCCGCAAGGTTAGTCGATTCCGATACAACAAAACCGCTAAACGAACCGCCCGCAAAGGTAGTGTTGTTGGTTGTAAATCCCGGGTTGCTCGCAAAGTAGTTCGGATCGGTAACGTCTCGGGGAGTCAGCGATTCAAAATCGATTGTGGTTTGTGCTTGCGCGGTTGCGGCGAGCATCACGGCGAGGGTGACGATAGAGGACCGTTTCATTCTCAAATATCTCCGTTGAAAAAGTAAGTAAAATCGATGTTAGGTCAGATAGGTCTAGCGGTTTCGACGACGCATCGATACCAAACCTATTGAAGTCAATAGCAAGAGTGAGGTCGGCTCGGGGACCGCGTTGAGTACGCCGATTCCTTGTCCGACCGGGAGGCGGAAATCAAACCCTCCGGTGCCGCTGGTCAGCCAGTTGTCGAGGATCGGATTGTCTTGGCTGTCGAGGAAACTGCCGTTACCGGGGATGTCGACGAGGCGAACGTACTGGATGTTTTCCAGATCGAGCAGGTTGGCGGTGACCAGATTATTGTCGATTAGTTCATCAAGATCGAACGGGGTGCCGAAGCCTTCGGCGTGCTTGCCGGCGAGGTTAAAGATATTGGTGGTGTCGTATCCGGCGAAGGGATTTGATCCGCCGAGTGGCGCGGTATTGGTGGAGATCGAATCGAAGCGGGCGAAGTCGGTGCCGTTGCTCGATACCTCGACGTAAGCCAACTCCGCGAATAAGCCGTTGGCTCCGCCGAACCCGAAGCCGTTCTCGAAGACGGCGAAATCGGCCCCCTCGCCGTTACGGATGCCGGTGGGGAAGGTCACGGTCAGGAACCCCGGGGAATCGCCGTTGGCGATCTCGCTGGCGTCGAGGTCGCCTAGGGAATTAAAGCCGGTGGTGGAGATGCTGGTGCTGCCGCGGGGTGCAAAAGCGGTACGAGAAGCGTCGATGGCGTCGGCCCACTCTACGAAACGCTCATCGTCGAACACGATAGCGGGGTCGATCGCGTGGTCCGTTTCGTTTGGCCCCGAGAAAGGGCCTGCCTGGGTTGAGGCGGCGGTGAGCAGCAGTGCAAGGGTTACGCATGACGGCGTTTTGGCGGACGCCGTCCCGAAGAAACAAAAACGAATCATTTTGGATCAACTTTCTGGCCGCGGATCGCGCACGGCCTCCCCAAACAGCGAAAATACTGTCCTCGCGGAGCGTGCAGATAAACACGGGGATCGCTGGGGATGTGCGATCGCGTCGACCTGCCCGGGTGTCCTGTTCCGCGAGGACCCGATGCAGCTTTTCAGGCAGGTCTTCCGGCTCAGGGTCTCCCGGAAGGGGTCTCTCGTAGCGATTCAGCCAAGAGCTGATCGGGAGAGCCTTTCCGGGGTCGCCGAACTCACCTTCCCGTCTTTAGCCCGTTGCGGGCCCGACAGTGGTTACGAGTTCGACGCGTGGCCCATTACGGCGGCGCGTCCGCGGGAGAATTCCTCAAAAAACAAACGAGGTCACTCCGCTTCCCTTTTCACTCGGCCGTGTCTGATCGACCGCGACCGAGCACCTGAAAGCAATACACATTTAAAGTAGTGCCCCCGGCGGGCGGCCGCAACCGGGCATGTCCCTAACCGGGATAAGTTTTTTTGGTTACGGTGGGGATATGGCGTGTCGCGTTGGGCTGATGCGGCGGCGGGTTTACCATGGGGCGATGATGCTGATCGACGGGCGCGTCGTCGGCCCGCCGTTGTCGGGCATCGGGCGCTACACGCTCAACCTGCTGGCGGGGATCGACGCGGCCCCGCGGGACTTGTTGCCCGGCGGGCGGCCGGTGAAGGTGTGGATGCGGCCCGAGGTGTTGCGGGGCGATTTGGTGCCGGGGGCGGTTAAGCGTAGCGACGCGTTGGAGTTGATCGAATCCCCCGGCCGGCCGCAGGACTGGGTAAGTCTAAGGAACAGCGGGAAAGCGCTGCGTCGCCTGGGCGTTGAATTGGTTCACTGCCCGGACGTGTTCTTGCCGTGGCAGGCGGGGTGTCGGCGGGTGGTGACGCTGCACGACGTGATCCCGCTGGCGTGCCGGGGGCAACTGCAGCGCAGCCGGAAGCAGCGCTACCTCTGGGCTTGGCGGGCGTGGCTGAAGCAGCAGACCCGTGCCGCGATCCGCTCGGGCGGCGGCGTGGTGACGGTCAGCGAATTCTCGAAGCGGGACATCCACCGCCACCTCGGCGTTCCGCTTGATCACCTACACGTCATCCCGAACGCGATCGGGCTTGAAGGGGATGAGTCATCTTCCGCGTGTTCCGGGGGAGAGGTGTTGGAGGATTTGGGAGTACGTGGGCCCTTCGTGTTAAACGTCGGGCGGAGAGACCCCTATAAGAATGTCGATGGCCTGGTGCGGGCGTTCGCCAAGATGCGCGAACGCTTTGATGACCTGCCCGCGGGATTACAACTCGTGATTGTGGGCCCGGCCGACCCGCGTTACCCCGAAGCGGAGCGTGAGGTGGAGCGATTGGGCTTGGGCGACGCGGTGGTGTTCACCGGTCAAGCCGACGATTCGGTGTTGCGGCCGCTCTATTCAAACGCGGCGTTACTGGCGGCACCGAGTTTTTACGAGGGGTTCGGTTTGCCGGCGCTGGAGGCGATGGCGGCGGGGACGCCGGTGGTGGCGGCGGACGCGACATCGTTGCCAGAGGTGGTGGGTGATGCGGGGTTGTTGTACGACCCGCATCGCTCCGGGGCGTTGGCCGAGGCGATGCGTAGGGTGTTGGTTGATAACGTGCTGCAGGCCGACTTACGCGGGCGTGGGTTGAAGCGGGCGGGCTGGTTCACCGTTGGTCGATGCGGCGCTGCCCATTTGGCGTTGTACCGAAAGCTTTTAGGCAAGGCCTAGCACGGGTTGCCGCTGGGCAGAGACGGCGTGCCGTGGCCTGGTTCAGTACTTGCGGAACCGCCGGGCGAACTGCTTGAGCGGGTTGTTCCGGGGCTTGGCCCGTTGGATATCGGTATCCGGGGGGCCGCCGATCTGCCACGCCTGAACGCCGGGGTAGTTGTCGTAGGACAGCCGGCGGGTCCCGCCGAATTTCTTGAACATGACATCGAACGCGCCGCGGGAATAGAGCGAGATGTGTCCGTTAGCCGGGCCGAGGTACCACCAGTCGCGTCCGCAGGCTTGGGGTTCGTAGACCGCGGTCTGGTAAGCAAACACGCCGCCGGGCTTCAGCGCGCGGATCGCCGGCTCGATCATGCCCAGCGGATCGGGCAGGTGTTCGATCACCTCGCAGGCCACGACCAGGTCGAAACGCTGTTCCGGTAGCGTGTCGATGAAGTGATCGAGGCCAAACTTGGGTTGGATGATGTCGAAGCCAGTGACCTTGAGTCCCAGGTGCTGACGCCCCGCTTCGACAAAGGTGCCCATCCCGCAGCCGAAGTCGCAGATCTCTAGCTCCCACGGCAGGCGGTTGAGCAGCAGGTTCGACAGCATCACCAGCCGAAGCGTCTGGTTGACCCGGCCGTGCCAGTCGGGGTCTTGGTTGTCCCAGTAGCTCTCGTCGTAGACCTGGGTGTTGTCGATCTCGTCGAGCAGGTGGGCGAACAGGAATTTGCAGCTTTCGCAGCGGTAGTACGGGCAATCGTCCGGCAGGTCGGGGATGTCGCCGCCGGCAAGTTTTGAAGACGGCAGCCCGAAGACGAAGGGTGCATTGCCTCCGCAGAGTTTGCAGGTCGATGATTCAAGAGTGCGGGTGAGAACACCCTCTCCACGGGCCAGGGCTTGGCTGAATTCGGTTGCCATAGAAGTTAAGCCGAGCCGGAGGTGGCGGAGTTTGACCTTTTTGGAGAAGAACTGCGTGAGAAGTATCCTAGCACTTCTTTGGTAAGCACCATGATCGATCCGTTTTCTTCAGACACAAGTGGTTCGGGATTATATTCGGCAGCGCTGTTGGAGCCGGTTAACCGCGCGATGCCGCGGACGTGTCTGGCCGACGCGCGGGAAGTCATCAATGGAGGGCGATCGGGTTTTGCGTCGGCGATGCCCCCGGGGCTGGCTTACCGACACGGCCTGCGGAAGTGGTGGGAGTGGGACGCCATCGCCCGGTCGTGCGAAGCCTTGGGCGTGTTGCACGAGACTTGTGACGCGGTGGGGCTGGGCGTCGGGGCCGAACCGCTGATGTTTTATCTGGCGCAGCGTTGCCGGTCGGTGGTCGGGTTGGATCGGTACGCCGACGACAGCGGTTGGCGCGAGGCCCGGTTCGCGGGGCCGGATTTAATCTACGAGGTTTCGCCCGTGGATTACCCCCGAGATCGGCTACGCGTGATCGACGCGGATATGCGGCGTCTCCCGCTGGGCGACGAGTCTTGCGATCTGGTGTGGTCGTGTTCGAGCGTAGAGCACGTGGCCCGTCCCGCGGAGCTGCTGGAAGTCTTCCGCGAAGTCCACCGGGTGCTGCGGCCCGGCGGTGTGGCGGTGATCACGACCGAATACGCCTTGCTAGAAACGCCGTACCTGATGCCGGGGGTTTTGGCCTGGGACGCGGGCTTGATGGCTTGGCTACGCGCGGCGATGCCGGGCTTTGCCTGGGAGGGGCCGACGGACTTGAGCTACGAGGCGCTTCACCCGGGCAACGCTCCGGTGCCGCGTCGGGATTTGTGGCAGCTAGAGCAGCGGTCCGATCGGCCGTGGGATGGCTTTCGGGCGGGCGGCGTAACTCGTTTGGGGGGGATCTCGCTGTTGACGCCGATCCTGTCGACGCTCCGCAAAGCCGAGGGCTCCGTGCTCGCCTGGGATCAGGCCGATGTCCCCGAAAACCTGAAGGCCTACGGCAACGGCTTGGGCTTCTACGCACAGGGGCAACACGCCGAGGCCGCCGGGCTACTCGCCCCGCTTTTTGATGAGTTGTCTGAGAGATCGGACCAACGCCAGTGGGCGTTGCATGCGGCACGCATTCTTTTGGAATGCCGGGCGATCGGTGAACCGCAGGCGACCGGAGCCATACGGGCCGTTATCGATCGCATGTTGGGGCTTTCGCTCGAGGGGGCGTTGCAGGACGCGGATTGTTTGGATCTATGCGGTTATTTATTGGCCGAGATCGGCGATGAAGAAGCGGCTTGGCAAGTCGATCGAAGCTGTATCGAATCCCCCAGCACCACGGCCGAGCACGTCATGCAGCTTGCGGCGCGGAACGTGATCCGCGGCCGGGGTGACGCGGCCCGGGTGAAGTGGCTACGTGATGTGGTTGTGGACCTTCGTGACCGCATGGTGCCTGCCGGCGAGATCGATCGGCACTTCAATGCGCCGGTCCGCGCGGCCCTGGGGACTCAAGCTCGATCTCTGGTGGTTGTTTGAAGGTGGGGGCCTGGACGTTCACGTTTAGCAGGGATGGGCTATCTTGTGCTGCCCGATTCGGAGCCTGTCGATGCGATCATCCCTCGTGCGCTTCCTGCGTAGCCTCGTGAAAGAGTGGAACTACGCCCGCGGCCGGAAAGCGCCCTGCTACATGGGCAACAACAAGGTGCTCACGCACGTCCGCGGCTTCATGATGCTCTGCCCGTCGGACGACTTGGGGGGGACGCCGCACTTGATCGTGCACGGCCATTGGGAGTTGGCGGTCACGCATGTCTTCGAGTCTGTGCTCAAGCCGGGGATGACGGTGCTGGATATCGGCGCGAACATCGGCTATTTCACTCTCCACGCGGCGAGGTCGGTCGGCAGCGAGGGCAAGGTGATGGCGTTTGAACCGACGCCAGACAACCTGCACTTCCTGCGGAGCAATTTGTTGATGAATGGTTTCTCTTGGGTTCAAGTGATCGACCAGGCGTTGTGGAACGAGGCCGGCACGATGACCATGCGCACGCTTGAGGGCTTTTCGGGGGGGCATACGCTCATTGGTGTGGCCCCAGACCAACTCGCTGAGCACGAAATGGTTGAGGTGCCGACCGTCAGGCTTGATGATCTGCTGGGGCATGACAACCACGTGGACGTAATCAAGATGGACGCGGAGGGTGCCGAGCCCATGATCCTCGAAGGTATGGAGAAGACGCTGGCGGCCAACCCGAAGCTGAAAATCCTGCTGGAGTTTGCCCCGGAGTCGCTGCAGGCCGTTGGCCGGGACTATCACGAGTACTTGCGCGCTTTAGAGAAGCAGGGATTTTCGATCGGCCTGATCGACTGGGATGTCCAGGTGAAACCGATCGATCTAAAGAAGCTCGACGAACTGATCCCGACTCGGGCTTGGCCGCAGATTTTGCTGCTCGAGCGCGGCTGATCCGGCCTCGTCGAGCCATGGGTTACCATGTTTGGCCGGATGCCGCTCGCCCTCCCCCGTCGAATCGAATACGCCCGTGACCTTCTCGCGGTTATGGTTCTCAAGGAACTACGGGTCCGTTACAAACGGACGGTGCTGGGGTATGCCTGGTCGTTGCTGCAGCCGTTGGCTTTTGCGGTGGTGTACTACCTGGTGTTCAAGATGTTCATCCGTATCGACACGGGCGATATCGATTACTCGCTGTTTCTGATTTGTGGCCTCTTTGCCTGGCAGTGGTTCTCCAACGGGGTGGGAACCTCAACGACCGCGCTGATCAGTAACGCCCAGCTCATCACCAAGGTGCGGTTTCCTCGGGTCTACGCTGTGATGAGCGGGTTCATGAACGACCTCGTGCACTTCCTGTTGTCGGTTCCGGTCATCTTGGCGGCGGTCTATTTGCTGGGGAACGGTGGACGAATATCGTGGTTGTGGTGGCTGCCGATCTTGCTGGTGATTCAGGCGGTATTAGTGCTTGGCTTAGCTTTGATCCTCTCGGTGGTGACGGTGTTCCTGCGTGACTTGGAGCGGCTGGTGAGCATCGGGTTGGTGATGTTGTTTCATCTGACCCCGGTGGTGTACCCCGCGAAGATCATCCCAGAGAGCTTCCGGTGGATGATCGTTGCGAACCCCATGGCGTCGCTTTCGATCTGCTGGCGCGACGCATGGATCAACGGCCAGGTCGAGCTGACATTGCTGGGGGTGGCCGCGGCGTCTGCAGCGGTGGTGTTTGCGGTGGGGGTGGCGCTGTTTGCCAAGCTTCAATCGAGGGTCGCCGAAGTTGTCTGAGCCGATGATCCAATTCGAAGGCGTGACCAAGACCTTCCGCCAGGTCGCGCCGGGTTACGGCCTCAAGGATCGCCTACTTGGACGAACTCCCTCGGTACCCCGCGCGCCTCAAGGCAGCTTGTCTTCCCCCATGGTCAACGACGGCGTACTGACCGCGCTGGATGATTTGACGTTCGAGATCGGCCGGGGCGAGGCTTTGGCGGTCATCGGACGTAACGGCTCGGGCAAGAGTACCTGCCTCGCCTTAGCTGCCGGGGTGATCAAGCCGACGTCGGGCAACGTATCGATCCGCGGTCGGGTGAGTCCGCTGTTGGCACTCGGCGCGGGGGTCCATCCTGACCTGACCGGCCGGGAGAACGTCGAGCTCAACGGTGTGCTGCTCGGGCTCACTCGGCGGGAGATCCGTCAACGCTTCGAATCGATCCATGCTTTCTCCGAGCTCGATGAGTTTATCAATCAGCCCGTCCGCCACTACTCTTCGGGGATGCTGGCCCGGCTAGCATTTTCGGTCGCCACCCACCTCGATCCGGAGATTTTGATCGTGGACGAGGTCTTGGCCGTGGGCGACGCGGCGTTTGCACAGAAGTGCTACGACCGCATCAAGTCGTTCCGCCGAGACGGATTGACGATGCTGTATGTGAGCCACGATGTTCATTCGGTGATCGACCTTTGTGATCGGGCGGTGTACCTTGACCGTGGGCGGGCTTTGGCCGAAGGCGATCCACGTGAAGTGGGGCAGCAGTATTACGCCGACCAGGGTATGACGCTCGGCTGACCGGAGCTTTATGCGGCTCGCTACTGGTTAATGGAATTTCTTTATGCACGACGCCCTCGAGACGATATTCGATCGGTGGTGCCGCCGACAGGCGGAGGGGCAGGGGCTGCGTGTCGGGCTGGTGGCTTGGCCGGACCTCGGTCCGACGGTGTTGTCGGCTAACACGACGCCGGGGTTACCGACGTCGTTGTCGCTGCGTAAATCGCACGTCTTTGCCGATCGTTACGTGCCGGGGGTGCTAGAGGAATCGCGGCTGATCGTCCCGCTTCGGTTGCTGAAGGGCGACGAGCGGGACGAGTCGCACGGCGAGGGATCGGCGGTTTGGCGGTCGCCCGAAGGCGATCGGCCGATGCCCGTGGAAGACTTGGCCGCTTTGGCGGTGCTGACTGTGCGGCAAGCCTTCCACAACTCACGCGGCCGCGTCAACCGTGACCCGGGGTTTGAGTTGTTGACCGGTTGGGTTATGACGTCCCTCGACGCCGACGACGGCCGTTTACTCGGGGCGATGCAAAAGATTGAGCCGCGGGTTTTTGGTTGGTGGGGCTGGGTGCTGCAACGGGCCAAGGAGTTCGACGCGGCCGAGCGTGCCTGGATATGGCAGGTAGAAGGCGGATGCGGTCCACCCGACGCGGCGGTGCGGGGCTTGCTCCACCTGATGGAGTCGGCCAAATCGTCGCCCGCCGACCGCTTGGGCCTGTGCCGCCGAGCACAGCAGATATTCGACGATTCCGGATACCGGGACTTCGATCTCCAGACGACGCTGGAGATCGCCCGCGCCGCGGCCCTGATCGATCTTGGCTACCGGGTTCAAGGACTCGAGACACTTCGCGGCATTAACCGCCGGCTGATCGCTAACCCCTGCGGCGGTGCGCTGCGTCAGAGCAGTCGTGTTGCCTTGCTTAGTTGGCGTGCCGGCGGCCTGCCCCGGGCCTTGGCCGCCGCGGCCGCTCTGGCTGTTGGTGTGGCGCGCTCGAGCACCGCCCGCTACAAGCTCCGCGCGGTCTGGGCAATACGCCGGGTACGCGGCAAACACCCACGCCTGCCGCAACAACCTACGGTCCCGGGTTCTGAAGGCACCGCACCAAGTAGCGGAGCAGCGGCACCGGCGATCCGCCGTATCGCGCTGATCCGCCTCGATCGAATCGGCGATCTGGTGTGCATGCAGCCCGTCGTGGCTCGGGTCCGTGAGCGGTTTCCGGAAGCATCCATCGATCTCTACGTCACCACCGGGCTTGAGTCCTTTGCAGAATTGCTCATGGCCGACGCTAATCTCCGGGCCGTCGGTGTGGATTGGAAAGACGGCGAGGCGTTCAAACGCAGCCGGAAACAGGCCGCCGACGCCCCGCCCTACGATCTGCTGATTGATCTGCTCGAGCCCGATGTGGCCCGACATATTCGGCTTAGCCGTGATATCCGAGCAACCTACAAATCCGGATTCGATAGCCGGGCCCGCCGTGAAACCTTCACCCACCGCGTCCCGCTTCCCGACGGTCCGCTTCACCTGATCGACCGCACCGCCCGGTTGTTGCGGCTGCTCGGCGTCGCCGTACCTGATCGGGTCGACTGGCAGCCACGGCTCGTTGTCCCCGAATCAACCCGTAACGTATCTCCGCTGCTCCCCGAAGAATGGCGATCCGACCGTGTTGTCGGACTGCATGTCGGTGCCGGCTGGCGGTTCAAGCGTTGGTACCCCGAATCTTTTGCGGCCGTGGGTCGGCACTTGGTCGAACGTTTTGGTGTTAAATTTGTGGTCTTAGGCGGGCCGGGCGAGGAATCGATCGCCAAGCAGGTGGCGGCCGGGATCGGGGCCGACGCAAAGGTCTTTTCGCCCTCTCTCGACGAGCTCCCGGGCCTGATTGCTTCTTGCGAAATGATGTTGGTCAATGATTCGGGGCCGATGCACATCGCCGTGGCTTTGGGCGTGCCGACGGCGGTCGCCTGGGGGCCGGGCGACCGTACGCTGTTTGCCCCGCGTGGCGATCCTTCGCGTGTCGCCGTGGTGGCCAACCAGTCGCGTTGCGCGAACTACCCTCAGGAGATCGACGCCGAACGCTGCCCCATGGGATACCGGTACGAAGAAGTGCCATGCCTGAGCGGCGTGACGGTTGAGGCGATGATTTCGGCCTGCGAAACGCTGCTGGCTGAGAAGCCGGCGGTAACGGCACCCGGACGGTAAGTGTCGCAGAGCAAGTAGAAAATCACAGCGATCCAAGCCGATTGAGGATGGCGGTCGAGCTCAGCTTTTCGGTGTCGATCAGGGCGAGTTGGCCGCCGTGGGCCTCGGCGGCGGCGCATTCTCGGCCGACGGGTGATTCGGGGTTGCGGGCGGCGTCGGCGTATTCTTGACCCTTGGCGTAGACGTCGGGTTGGAGCAGGTGCAGGGTCTCGATAGCGGTCGGCCAGCGGTTGATCGCTACGCCGTCGACGCAGCGTAGGGCAGCGAGCAGCTCGGCCCGCTGCCGGTCGGGGAAGGCGGGTCGGCCGAGCCCCTTGCCGACGAAGCGGTCGGGGGTGACGGTGACGAGCAGTATGTCGCCCAGGGCGCGGGCGGCTTCGAGGTAGCGGACGTGGCCGACGTGCAGGAGATCGAAACAGCCGTGAGCGAGGACGACTCGTCGCCCGGCTTCGCGGTGGTCGCGGGCGGTATCGGCCAGGGCGTCGAGATCGAATTCGGAGGCGTCCATCGCTCCATGATAAATCACCCTTGGCGACGGACGCGGCATTTGTACTTCCGGGGCGGCGTTTATACTTCCGGGGGTGAAGCCTTGTACGTCTTTTTCTGAGCCGCCGTGGGCGACGTTGCTGCGGTGGCTGGAGCGTGGGCGTTGGTGGGTGTTTGCGGGGATTGGAATTGTTTATGCGGTGGGGCTGAACGGGCGGTGGCGGATTACCAGCGACAGCGCGTTTTATGTGCTGAAGGCTTACGGGTGGGGCCACGGCGAGGCGGGGTCGACGGCGGGCGAACTCGCTTGGGTGCCGGTCGGGGCGACGCCGCCGGGGCTGCCGGTGCTGATCGCGGCGGGGGGCGGGCCGGGCTGGGGCAGCGGGGTGTTGATGCTGGGGTTCGCGGCGGCGGCGTTGGTGTTGGTTTACCGGCTGTTTCTCGAGCACGCCGATCGACGTACGGCGGTGTTGATGGTGCTGCTGACCGGGGTCAGCGGGATGTTCTACGAATGGAGTTTTGGGCTTTTGACCGAGCTTCCGTTTGCCGGAGGGTTGCTGCTGCTGCTGTGGGGCCACGAGCGTCGGCTGAAGCGGCGGGGGGCGTTATGGCTGGCGTTGGGCATGATGGCGGTGGGGGTGTTGTGGATGGCGGCGTTCCGCAGCGTGGCGTTGGTGGTGGTGGCGGCTTACGTCTTGGCCGAGGGGATCCGGCTGGTAGGTCGGCGGGACCAGCGGGGATTGGGTACGGCGATCGTCGGGCTGGCGTTGGCGGGCGGGTTTGGGTTGTGGCTGTCGTCGTCGGCGGTGCGGGACGACGTGGCGTTTTTCTTTGGGGCGTTGGGTGACCGCGGGTTGGAAGGGTATTGGTTCAACTTCCGGGGGCTGATGGTGGAGTCGCTACCGGAGGCGGTGTTTGGGCAGGACGTGCCGCCGAGCTTGGCCTGGCCGGCGTCGGTGTTGGTTGTGGTGTTGGGCTTGTATCTAGTGCGGGCGCGGCTGCTGTGGGCGGTGTTGATCGGGGTGCTGCTGTTGCAGTGGGTGGTGTTTGTGCACGACCCGCGGTACGCGTTGCCGGTGTTGCCGTTGCTGTTCTTCGGGTTGTGGCGGGGCGGGCTGGGGGTGCTGGGGCGATGGCGGGAGCCGTGGCGGTTGTTGGGTTTTGTGGTGTTGGGCTTGGCGGTGTGCGGGGCGAACGTCGTGGGGGTTGTCAACACGGTGCGGGAGCAGCGTAGCCCGGCGTTTTACGAAGCGTACCGCAGCGGCAAGTACGCGGCGGCGGTCGAATTGTCGGAAATAATCCGCGCGGCGACGCCGGTGGACGCAGAACTGATCGTGGCGGTGCCGCCGGAGATGGCGTTAGAGCTCTCGGCTTTATCGGGGAGGGGCGTGGTTGTTGCGGGAGAAGCCGGGCCGTCGGCGTACTTGGTCGGCGAGTTTTCTGACGCGGTTGAATCGGGGCTGATGGAAGCAGGCCGCGGCGTGGGGCCGGTGTTGGGCAGGGCAGTGGATCGGCGGAGCGGCGAGGTGTGGACGCTGCGTCAACTCGACCCGTGACGCTCCGAATCCCCGCCTCGGGTAGGCTTTACCGATGCGTGTCGCGTTGGTTCATGAATCGATCGCCGGTTACCACGGCAGCGAGCGGGTACTCGCGGCGATGGCCCGGCGGTACCCCGATGCGCCGATCTTCGCCACAGTCCACCACCGCGAGGCGACCCGCGGCACGCCGCTCGAAGGCCACGACATCCGCACCACGGTGCTGGATCGTTTGCCGGTGCTGCGTCGGCGTCACCGGTTGCTGCTGCCGCTGATGCCCTACGCGGTCGAGCAGCACGACCTGCGGGGGTTCGACGTGGTGATCTCGTCGCACCACGCCGCGGCCCACGGCGTGCTGACCCGGGCCGATCAACTCCACCTCTGCTACACGCACACCCCGGCCCGCTACGCCTGGGACCAGTACCACGACCACATCCCCCCGGAAAAGTCTGCGCCCGTGCGGCGTTATCTCTTGCACCGCTTCCGACAGTGGGACGTCGCGGCGGCGCAGCGGGTCGACGCGTTTGCCTGCAACTCGGAACACGTCGCGACACGGATCAAGAAGACCTACCGCCGTGAGTCGCGGGTGATCTATCCGCCGGTGGACGTCGAGCGATTCACTCCCGCTTCGGAGCGGGGTGACCACTACCTGCTTGCCGGCCGTTTGGTGGGCTACAAAAACCTCGACGCGGTGTTGCGGGCTTTTTCGCAAATCGATCGGCCGCTCGAAGTAGTGGGTGATGGCCCGGAATTAAAACGGCTGCGGCGATTGGCGGGGCGCAGTGTCCGCTTCCGGGGTGCGTTGAGCGAAAGTGGATTCGCCGACGCTCTGGCGAACTGCCGGGCGCTGATTTTTCCGGGGGAAGAAGACTTCGGGATGGTGCCGGTGGAGGCGATGGCGGCGGGCACGCCGGTAGTCGCGCTGCGGCGGGGGGGCGTGACCGAGAGTGTGGAGGACGGCGTGACGGGCGTATTTTTCGACGAGTCGACGCCCGAAGCGGTCGGGGATGCGGTTCTACGTTTTGAAACGCAGGGCGTGACGGCGGGGCCGGACGGGTTACAATGTGCCGCCCAGCGTTTCGGCGTCGAGCGTTTCGAGCGTGAGTTCACCGACTGGGTCGAAGGGGCGTGGCAGCGGTTCAAAGGCTAGTTTCGGTCGTGTCGTAAGGATCAGTTTGACTCAAGCCACAACGAAGACTGTCACGGAGGTGGTGACGCGGTCGGCCTCGACCGAGGGTTTTCTGTCTCGTTCCCGACCGCAGCCTCGGAGAGGCGCTCCGGCAACCGAAACCGCTCTGGTTGTTCCTGAGCTTTGGGGTAAGCGAGCCGCGGAGGTGGCGGCGGTATTGGTGTCGATGCCGGTTTGGCTGCCGCTGTTGGGGCTATTGATGCTGGCGGTGCGGCTCGACTCGCGGGGGCCGGCGTGCTTTACTCAGAAGCGATACGGCCGGGACGGCCGGGTGTTCACGCTCTGGAAGCTGCGGTCTATGTCGGCCAACGCCGACGCGGCTCTGCCGGCGGTCTTGGCGGACTGTGAGGACAAATCGGCGGAGTGGGCGGAGCACGGCAAGCTGCGTTGCGACCCGCGGCTGACGCGGCTGGGGCGTTGGCTGCGGCGGTCGTCGTTGGACGAGTTGCCGCAATTGTTCAACGTGCTGAGGGGGGAGATGTCGTTGGTCGGGCCGAGGCCGATCCCGCTGGTCGAGCGGGGACGTTACGGCGAGGCGTTCGGCGACTACGGCCGGGTCCGCCCGGGGCTGACGGGGTTGTGGCAGGTTTCGGGGCGGAACGAGCTGAAGTATGCCGAGCGGATCGCGCTGGATCGGCGGTACGTCGGATCACGTAGCTGGCGGTTGGAACTGCGGATTTTGTGGCGGACACTCGGCGCGGTGTGGTCGGGTCGCGGGGCTTACTGAAAAACCTCAGTGGGTGAATTAAGCCGACTTAGCGAGCCTAGCTTTGGGGCGGACCATGCGGATGGTGTTGCGGCCGGCGTCTTTGGCGGCGTAGAGGGCGCGGTCGGCGGCGTGGATGAACTCGGCGGCGGTGGCGGGGTCGCCGGTGGCGCGGCCAGCGATGCCCGCAGACAGGGTGACGTTGAGCGGTGCATCAGCGTCGATTTCGATCGGTTCCTTGGCCCGGGCGAGGCGGATGCGTTCGGCGAGCTTGGCGGCATCGAGCTCGGGGGTGTCGGGCAGCAGGACGGCGAACTCTTCGCCGCCGTAACGGGCGGCTAAGGCGTGGTCGGGGACGATTTTTTCGAGCAGCTTGCCTTGGGACTGCAGGACGCGGTCTCCGGCGACGTGGCCGAAGGTGTCGTTGACGTTTTTGAAGTGGTCGAGGTCGATCAGGATCATCGTGATCGGCTTGTCGAGGGCCAGGTGCTCGTCGAGGAAGGTGTCGAAGGACTGGCGGTTGGGCAGGCCGGTGAGCTTGTCGCGGGTGGCCTGGAAGTGCAGCGCCTGTTTTTCGGATTCGAGGCGGCGGGCGTCGGCCTCGTTGGCCATGGCCAGCTCGAGGAGGCGGGCGTTGGCGTCGGTCAGGATCTGGGCGACGTCGCGTTTCGGAGTGGGCGAGAGGTTGAAGTTGCCGGCGATGGCTCGGCCGTGAGCGTCGGCAGCAGTGAGGACGATGTTGGCTCGGTCGTGGTCGAGGCCGAAGGCGGACTTCATCACCTCGAACCACTTGGCGGTCGCGGCCATGGCGACCTGATCGGGGAGCAGGACATCGGCGGCGACCGAACCCGCGGCGGCGCACCAGACGTGGTTCCGCCATTCGTTCGGGCCGGCTTCGGGGTCGTGGTGATAACGCAGGGCGTTGACCAGCATCGGGCTGAGCTTCCACTTCTCGGCGAGCATCGCTCCGATGACGGCGTGGGAGACATTTAGCTGCTTGCGTTCGAGGCGGTCGAGGGCGCCGTGGTTCTTGCCGGCGACCTTGGTGATCTGTAGGTACGGTCCGCCGAGCGTCATCGCCATCGCCAGTACGCCGATGTCTTCGAGCAGCCCGACGATAAAGGCTTCCTGCGGATCGCAGGACTGAGTGAGCTTTGCGATCTCTTGTGAAGCCGAGGCGGCGTAGACGCAGCGACGCCAGTACGAATCCATGTCGAAAACGTCGCCGCACTGGTCGGTCATCGCGTTGGCCAAGCAGAACGCTAGCGACAGCGTCTGGATCGACCGCAGCCCGAGCATCTTGGTCGCGTCTTCGATCGTGGTCACCGAACGCCCGGCCCCGAAGCCCGAGGTGTTGACCGTTTGCAGCAGCTTCATCACGAGTGCGGGGTCTTGACTGATGAGCTGGGCGAGCTCACCGACCGTCGAGTCATCTGAACGGCAGAGCTCAACGACCTCCATCGCGATGCGCGGCAGGCTCGGCAGCCTCGGCGAGGCGAGCACCTTCTCGATTAATGAGCGGTCCAGCTGTCCCATCCAATCCCTCGTGTTCGACCGCCCATTTGGCGGCCGAGAAGAAAACAAAGCGCGACACTAATATTTCGGCTTTTGACCAAACCGGCTTAATGCTTGCCCCAGTAGTAAAAGCCGGTGTGCCGATGAATTTGAGGACGCAGCAGCAGTTATTATCGGCTCGATGATGCGAGTTTTTTGCCGGCTGCCGGTGAGGTGGAAGTTGATGCGATATCTGCGGTAGACGGGGCGGGGGAGGTGCCCTGCGTGGGGTCGGCGACGAGGTCGAGGTTGTGTTCGTAAAGCGATAGCAGCGACAGAAGCCAGGAGACGGTGGCTTGGGCGCCCTGGTTCTCGTCGACGCCTTGGGAGAGCAGGGCGTTGCAGCAGCCGCCGGTGGTGTTGTCGTAGAGGGGCATGCGGAGGTCGTTGTCGCCGAGGAACCAGTCGAGACATTTGTAGGCGCGGTCGAGCCACTTACGGTCGGCGGTGACGCGGTAGGCTTCGAGGTTGGCGTCGATGGTGCCCGAGGCCTCGGCGGGCGTCTGGTTAAAGCGGGCCTTTTCGCCGCCGCGGGGGTACCAGCCGAGGCTGCCGACGGGGGCGAACTGCTCGTCTTTGCCGGTGTACTGCACATCATGTAGCCACTCGAGCGAACGCAGGGCCTGCTGAATCATTTCGTTATTGAACATCCAACGGCCCGACAGCAAGAGGGCGTGTGGGAGGCGCGACGCGGTGTAGGTGATCGTGTCGTTGGGCCAGGGCCAGTCGTCGCTGCTGTTGTTTTTGAAGGCGTCGAAGAGCTTGTGGGCCAGGGTTTCGCGGACCCGACGGGCCGAGCTGTCGCCGGAGAAGTTGCGGAGGTAGGCGTGGATCCCGATGAGCGAGTACGCCCAGCCGTGGACGTGTTCGAAGGACTCGCAGGCGGGCAGGGCGCGGTGGAACAGGTTGGCGGCGAGGTTGAGGTGGCCGCGGACCTGCGAGCGGGCGACGGTCTCGCCCAGGGCGCGGATGGCCTGGCCGTGGGCATCTTCGGAGAAGCCGCGGTCTTCCCAGGTGCGGTCGAAATTCATGCGGACGCGGAATCTGCCAGCCTCGTCGTCGAAGGCGTGCTCGAGGAAAGCGAGGTAACGGCTGGCGGCCTCGTCGAGTTTTTTCGCTTGATTTGCCGGGGATTTAAGGTGGTCCTGGGCGACGAGCACGGCGACCAGGGCGCGGGCGTTGTTCGAGGTCGTGTAGCCCTCGGCCCGGTCGGGGATCGTGTTTTTGGCGTGGCTGAGGATGCCGCAGTCGTCGGTGAGCATGTGCAGGTGATCGAGCTTGATCTCCTGCAGCTCTGGCGTCTGCGAGCGGGCGGCCGACTTGCTGGCGATCGGCTTGGGCTTGCGGATGCGCTCTTCGCGGACTTCTTCGAACAGGTCGAGGTACTGCCCGCCGATCGTCGACCAACGCATGTCGCGGGTGAACTGGTAGGCGTTTTTTCGGATGGCGTGTCGGCCGACCTCGTTGTCGAACAGGTCGATGATCGCGTCGGCCATCGCCTGGGTGTCTTTGAACGGGACGAGCTTGCCGCGGCCGTCGGCGAGCATCTCCTGGGCGTACCAGTAGGGCGTGGCAACGGTGGCCTTGCCGGTGCCCAGGGCGTAGGCGAGCGTGCCGGAGGTGATCTGGGCCTCGTTTTCGTAGGGGGTAACGTAGACGTCGGCGCTGCCGAGGAACTCGACGAGTTCGTCGAGCTCGACGAATTTGTTGAACCAGAGGATGTTGTCTTCGACGCCGAGTTCTTTGGCCCGGCGTTGCAGGCCAAGGCGGTATTCCTCGCCCGAGTGGGCCAGCACGCCGGGGTGGGTC
Organism: Planctomycetota bacterium; assembly: GCA_038747275.1. Taxonomy (GTDB): domain Bacteria; phylum Planctomycetota; class Phycisphaerae; order Phycisphaerales; family Phycisphaeraceae; genus Algisphaera. The sequence goes on from JBCDJW010000020.1 coordinate 43,579, forward strand.
GCGCCCAGCACCATGTACACCGCGTCGGGGTGCTTGGCGACGATCGCGGGCATGGCCTCGACCATGTTCTCCAGACCCTTGGACGGGCCGAGCAGGCCGAAGGTGAAGATGACTTTTTTGCCCTCGACGCCGAATTGGTCTTTGTAGAACGCGGGGTCGACGAAGGGGACGTCCGGGATGCCGTGGTGGATCAGGCGGATGCGCGACTCTTCGATGCCGTAGACCTCGGTGAGGAACTCGTAGGCGCGGTCGGCCATGACCACGAAGCGGTCGCAGTACTTGGCGAGCTCGTTGAAGCTGTCGCGGTACTCGGGTTTGGGGTCTTTGAGGACGGTGTGCAGCGTTGCGACGACGGGCATGCGTAACCGGCGGAGCAGGTCGTAGAGGCTGGCCCCAGCCTTGCCGCCGAAGATGCCGAACTCGTGCTGCAGGCTGACGACGTCGACGCCGCCCATGTTCAGGAAGTCGGAGGCGACCTTGTATTCGCCCAGCCGGTTTTCGTTGATCTCGAACCACACCCGGCTGGGGTAGCGATAACCTTCGGCCCGGTCGTTCATCGCCACGGTATGGACGCCTACGTCGGGCGCGGCGGCCGCCAACGCGTCGGCCAGGTCGGAGGTAAACGTCGCGATGCCGCAGCGGCGGGGCAGGTAGTTGCCGATCAGCGAAATATTTTTAAGGTTCGGCCAGCCGGGTCGGCCGGGGCTCTGGGAGTTGGAAGGTGTGGGGGGCATACCCGGGCTCCGATCGCGGGGCGAAGTTCCAATCATAGGTTATCGCCCCCACCCCGCCAAAGAACGTCTGGAGCCGGGGCCGGTTCTGGCCGATCTTTACCCCGAGTGCGCCGATAGGCGTGTTAGACTGCGCGACTGACGGCCAAACCGGCCGTGGCACCAACCCACGCCCGGCATTACCGGGCCACGATCAGGGAAAAGTATCCGATGAAAGGCATCATCCTCGCCGGTGGACACGGCACTCGGCTGTACCCGCTGACCCAAGCGATCAGCAAACAGCTGCTGCCGGTCTACAACAAGCCGATGATCTACTACCCGCTCAGCGTGCTGATGCTGGCGGGCATCCGCGAGGTGCTGATCATCTCGACGCCCAGTGACCTGCCGCACTTCAAGCGCTTGCTCAAAGACGGAAGCCAGTGGGGTATGGCGTTTTCCTACGTCGAACAGCCCGAGCCCAAGGGCCTGGCCCAGGCGTTCCTGCTCGATAAGCAGTTCATTAACGGCGAGCCCTGCTGTCTCTGCCTCGGCGACAACATCTTCTACGGCAGCGGCCTGCGGCAACAGATCACCGATGCGGCCAAGGTCACCGACGGCGCGACCGTCTTCGGCTACCCCGTCAAAGACCCCGAACGCTACGGCGTGGTCGAGTTCAATCACGACGGTAAGGTCATCAGCCTCGAAGAGAAACCGGAAAAACCCAAGAGCCACTTCGCCGTGCCGGGCCTGTACTTTTACGACCAAGACGTCACCGCGATCGCAGAAAACCTCGAGCCTTCGCCCCGCGGCGAGCTAGAGATCACCGACCTCAACCGCGTCTACATGGACCGCGGCAAGCTGAACGTGAAGCTGTGGAGCCGGGGGACCGCCTGGCTCGACGCGGGGACGCACGAGTCGCTGCTGCAGGCCGGCACGTTCGTCGAGGCGATCGAAGAACGCCAGGGCATGATGATCGGCTGCCCCGAAGAGATCGCTTGGCGGCAGAACTACATCGACGACGCCCAACTCGAAGCCGTGGCCCAGACGATGAAGAACAACGGCTACGGCCAATACCTCTTTGACTTGTTGAAGGACGACCACGTTGAGCCGTGGCTCTAACGTTTTCTAGCCATGGAAATCATCCCCACCGACATCCCGGCCGTGAAGCTTCTCCGCCCCAAGCGGTTCGGCGACCACCGCGGCTATTTCGCCGAGACGTATTCGCTGCCCAAGTTGGCTGATGCGGGGATCGATCTGGCGTTTGTGCAGGACAACGAATCGCTGAGTGCTGAGCAGGGCACCGTCCGCGGGCTGCATTTCCAGAGCCCACCGCACGCACAGGACAAGCTGGTGCGTTGCGTACAGGGGGCGCTGCTCGACGTGGCGGTGGACATCCGCAAGGGATCGCCGACGTTTGGCCAACACGTCTCCGCGGTGCTCAGCGCCGAGAACGGCGACCAGCTGCTTGTGCCCAAGGGCTTCGCGCACGGCTTCGCAACGCTCGAGCCGAACACGCTGGTGATGTACAAGGTCACCGACGTCTACGCCCCGCAGTGCGACGCGGGGATCCTTTGGAAAGACCCCGCCCTCGGCATCGATTGGCAGGCCCCAGATGACGCCGCGGTGCTGTCCGACAAGGACGTAAAACTCCCTCTGCTGGCCGACCTCGATAACCCGTTCGTGTACGCCCCCGATACCGACGGCATCGTGATTCCCGCCGAGGTGAACGCGTGAGCGACGAGCCCGCCTTCATCCCGGCCTACGTCATCGTGGGCGCGACCGGCATGCTAGGCCGGGCGTGGCGTGCGCTGCTCGAATCCGAGCAACGCGACTACCTTGCCTTCGACCGCATCCAACTCGACATCACGGATGCTGATGCTGTAGCGGCGAAGATCCCCGAAGGCGTCCGCTACGTCGTGAACTGCGCCGCCTATACCAACGTCGACGGCTGCGAACAACACGAAGCCGAAGCGATCCGGATCAACGGCGAGGGTGTTGCCCGCTTGGCGGAGCGCTGCGCCGCGATCGGCGCGACGCTGGTGCATTACTCCACCGACTACGTTTTTGCCGGTGACGCCGAGTCGCCGTACCCGACCGACGCCCCGATCGCCCCGGTCAGTGCCTACGGCCGCAGCAAAGCGGCGGGCGAAAAAGCGATTTCCGATAGTGGCTGTTCCCACCGTACGATCCGTACGAGTTGGCTCTACGCCCCGTGGGGCAACAACTTCGTCCGCACGATGCTGCGGCTAACCGATGAGAAAGATACGCTCAGCGTCGTCAACGACCAGCGTGGCCGACCGACCAGCTCGCAGCACCTCGCCGCGGTGAGCAAGAAACTCCTCGCGGCCCCCGACGGCGTCTACCACGTTACCGACGGCGGCGAGTGCACCTGGTTCGAGTTCACCCAGGAAATCGCCCGGCAGGCTCAGCACACCTGTGACATCCAGCCCTGCACCACCGACCAGTTCCCCCGCCCCGCCAAACGCCCGGCCTACAGCGTGATGGATTTGTCCCGCACCGAAGCCGCGGTCGGCAAGATGACCGATTGGAAAACCAACCTGGCCAACGTCTTGGCCCAGATCGATTGAGGACGTGACGTTATGAAAATCCTGCTCACCGGTGGCTCCGGCTTCATCGGCTCCAACTTCGTCCGCGTCGTCCTCCGCGACCACCCGGAGTACGAGATCCTCAACGTCGACGCGCTGACCTACTCGGGCAACCCCGAGAACCTGGCCGACGTCGAAGACCACCCGAAGTACGAGTTCGTTCACGGCAACATCCTCGACATGGAACTGATGGCCGAGCTGATGCAGCAGGTCGATGCCGTGGTACACATGGCCGCCGAGTCGCACGTCGACCGCTCGATCATCGACGCCCGGCCGTTCGTCGAGACCAACGTCCTCGGCACGCAGACCCTCCTCGACGCCCTACGTAAATCCGATCCCGACAACACCAAGACCTTCGTTCACGTCAGTACGGATGAGGTCTTCGGCGACCTGCCGTTGGAAGATAAAGATCTGAAGTTCCACGAAGACACGCCTTTTGCTCCCAGCTCGCCGTATTCGTCGAGCAAGGCGGGCAGCGACCTGGTCGCGATGGCTTATCACCACACTTTCGGCATGGACGTGCGGATCACGAACTGCTCGAACAACTTCGGGGCCTACCAGTTCCCCGAAAAAGTGATCCCGCTGTTCGTGACCAACCTGATCGAGGGTAAAAAAGTCCCGCTCTACGGCGACGGCCAAAACGTCCGCGACTGGCTACACGTCGAAGACCACAACGAGGCGGTCATGACCGTCCTCGAGAAAGGCAAGGCGGGCGAGCGCTACTGCATCGGCGGCAACAACGAACGCAATAACCTCGAGCTCACCCAATCGATCCTCGAGATCATGGGCAAGGGCGAAGAGATGATCGAGCGCGTCACCGACCGCCTCGGCCACGACCGCCGCTACGCCATTGACGCCACCAAACTCAAGGCCCAGCTCGGCTGGGAGCCCACCCGAAGCGCTTGGCCCCAGGCTCTGGAATCAACCGTGAAGTGGTACGTGGATAACGAATCCTGGTGGCGTAACGTCAAGAGCGGGGCCTACCGCGAGTACTACGCCAAGCAGTACGGCGGCTGAAGCCCTATCGGCCTTCTACCTACGCGTCCAGATCATTCGATGTGATTCGCGCCGAGCTTAACGATCCGCAGCACCGCGGTGTCGGTAACCGGCCAGCCCCGCCACGCCCAAGGCCAACAGCCCGAGCGTAGACGGTTCGGGAATCAACGCGAGGACCTGCTGGCGGGTTTCTTCGGTGAAGGCGGTTGATGCCGAGATCGAACCGAAGCCGAAGCCGTTGATCACGGCGCTGTGGGTCCCCAGGAGCTGGTAGGTGTTTTCGTCTTCGTTCAAGACGAATAGCCCGCCACCCGAATCGCCGACCGAGAGCCCCACTTCGAGGGCGGTGGGGAGGTCGCTGCCGCCCAAGAAGTTCGGCGTGCCGTCGGGTCCGTCGTCGAAATCGGCGAGCAGGATATTACTGGCGAGGACGATGTCATCTTGGCCGGGCAGGACGATCGTGCCGTTAGAGTCGATCACGTTGGTGCCGACCAGCAGGACTCCGTCGGGGTCCCCGGCGGCCCCCGTGGGCGGGTTGGAGCCCGTGCCCTGGTCGCCGAGCCCGGTGAAGAAAGCGGTTTGCCCTACGAAAGAATCGGGAGAGCTCAGGTCGCCGCTGTAGATAGTGGCGGGCGTGATCCCCGTGACCGGCTCGGCCAGCGTGTAGATGATGGTGTCGAGCCCGTCGGCGGTGTCGGTCGCGTTGCCGCCGAACGAGACCGCCGAAACAATGTCGAAGCTCTGGCCATCGATCACGAAGCTGCCGTTGCTGGCGTTGACCGGGTCGTGCGCCGCAGCGACGACGACGTTGGGGGCGACCAGCACCCCGGACGAGGTGAAGCTGCCGCCGCGAAAGACGCCGCCGGTCGCATTAAAGGGAGAGACGCTGGCGTTCTCGGTGAAATTCTCGAGCGGCAGCCCGTCGGGGGTGATGATGGCGTGGCCGGGCACCGTGATGCCGAGAGTCGTGGCATACAGGAGGCTGCCGATCGCACGACGGTAGCTGGAGAAATTCATCGGTTGATCTTCCTGCGGGTTGAGTCCGTAACAGCCGTCTTTGGCTAAAACCAACCACTCCCTCAAACGTAGAATATTAACTGGGCAGCCCCAGAGTCCAGGAAAAACCACGGCTTGATCAAGCGTTCACAACCGACGCCGCGGACGTGGTTCCCCGCAACGCGCCGCGGGTATCGACGATTAGCCGAGCGTGTCGCCCGATCCATTCCCAGTCGTAAGAGGAATGATGTGTTGCGATCAGCACGAGGTCATAGGCCGCCAAGGCCTTTTCGGTCAGTTCGATACTCTGCATCGGCGGCAGGTCGGGGTAGTGCCGCATCGCGTGGGTCTCGGGGACGTGGGGGTCGTGGTAATCAACCTTGCCGCCGAGCTGGAGGAGTTGTTCGATCAGCTCGAACGACGGCGACTCGCGCACGTCGTCGATGTCGGGCTTGTACGCCAGGCCGAGCACGAGGATGCGGGCGTCGCGGATGGCTTTGCCCGCGTCGTTGAGGGCGAGCATGGAGCGCTGCACGACGTAGCCGGGCATCTCGTGGTTGACTTGGCCGGCCAGCTCGATGAAGCGGGTGGTTTGGCCGTGCTCGCGGGCGGCCCAGGTCAGGTAGAACGGGTCGATCGGGATGCAGTGGCCGCCGAGGCCGGGGCCGGGGTAAAACGCCTGGAAGCCAAAGGGCTTGGTCTTGGCCGCGTCGATGACTTCCCAGACGTCAACGCCCATCGCGGTGAGGATGACCTTGAGCTCGTTGACCAGCGCGATGTTCACTGACCGGTAGACGTTTTCGAGGATCTTCGCCGCCTCGGCGACCTCGGCGGAGCTGACGGGGACCACTTCTTTGATCGCGGTGCGGTAGAGCGCTACGGCCAGCTCGCCCGCTTCCGGGGTGACGCCGCCGACGAGCTTGGGGATGGTTTGGGTGTTGTGGTCCTTCCGACCAGGGTCCTCTCGCTCTGGAGAATAAGCGAGGTGGTAGGAAACGCCCGCGGCGTCGAGGGGCGGGGCCATGAGCTTTCGGGTCGTGCCGGGGTAGGTCGTCGATTCGAGGACGATGAGTTGGTCGGGTCGGAGGGTTTTGGCGATGTCGCGGGCGGTCTGTTCAACGTAGGACAGATCGGGCTCGAGGTGCTGGCCCAGGGGCGTGGGCACGCAGACCAGAATCGCGTCGGCCTCGCCCAGCCGGGACATGTCGGCCGTCGCCTCGAAACGGTCGGACGAGGCCATTTCGCGGACGAAGTCTTCGCCGAGGTGCTTGAGGTAGTTCTCGCCTCGCTCCAGTTGCTCGATCTTGCGGGGGTCGACGTCGAAGCCGATGACGCGGAACCCGGCGTCGAAAAAAGTACGAATCAGCGGCAGGCCGACGTAGCCCAGGGCCATCACCCCGACCACGGCCGAACGGTCTTTGATCTTAGCGTTAAGCGACATCTGCTTAGCGTACCCCGGCCCGGCGCAGTCCGTCTAAACCGCCGACCGGTTCTTGTCCCGCCGCAGTGCAAATCGCGACAGCAACTTCACGGTCACGCCAAGGCGGAGATCCGACGTCCGGTAAACTACGGGTGGTCGTTTTGAACGGTTTGGGGTGGCGTCCGCCGCCGTGTTATCCATTTATTTCTCGCCCTGATCATGGGTTAAACACCCCGTTTGGCCGACATTTTTGGTGCACATCGGCCCGTAATAAAACACGGGTCTGAGGTGTCGGTTACGACACCTGCCCTCGCTGATTTATCAGGAACTACGCCCAGGAGAAAACGATGCTTCGGATGACGATTGCGAAAAAACTGATTGCTGGCTTCGGCCTGGTCCTGGTGCTTTTGGCCGGGGTGGCCGCGGTTGGCTTGCTGAGTAACTCCCGCTCGGGCGGGAGCCTCGAAGAAGTCAACGCGATGATCGAAGACACCGGTATCGGGGCTGACTCGGCGGTCGAGATGCTGATGGTTCGTATGAACGTTAAGGACTTCTTGATCCGCAACGACGAGAAGGACGTCCAGGAATACAACGACTGGAAGAACAAGCTGATCCAGAACCTCGAGTTCAGCGATCAGAATTTCCAGAACCCCGGCCGACGCGAGCGTTTGGCGAAGATTGACGGCTTGTTCAAGCAATACGACGCAACTTTCAGCGAAGTACAAAATATTATCTACGAGCGTAATAGCCTCCGCCGTAAAGTCCTCGACGTGGTCGGTAAGCAGGCTACCGACAACATCAAAGACGCGGAGTATGCCCTGCTGGAACTCGGCGAAGTCGAGCGGGTGGCGGAACTGATGCCCGCGTTGCTCGATATCCTCGAAGGCCGCCTGTACGTGATTAAGTTTATGGACACCTCGGCTGAGTCCGACTACGAGCGTGCGTCAAAAGAGTTGAATTCGTCTTTGACCCGCCTAGCTACGTTTACAGAAAATCCGGTTAACGCCCAAATCGACGGTCAACTGGCCGAAGCAGCTATAGGTCTAAAGCAATACATCGACACGTTTTCCCGCGTGTACGAACTGGTGCTTCAGCGAGACGTGCTGGTGAAAGATACCCTCGACAAGGTTGGCCCGGACATTGCGAAGCTCCAACTCGAGATTAAGAAATCGTTGCTGACGGACAGCGATACCGAATCTGACGAAGCGTTGGATGCCATCGCGACCGCAAACCAAATGATCCTGCTTGCCTCGGGAATCGCGTTCCTGATGGGGGTCGTTGCGACCTTCCTCATCTACCGCGGTACGGTGACTCCGCTACGAGCGGTGATCAACCGGGTCGGCGAGATCGCTGAGGGCGACGGCGACCTGACCCAACGTGTCGACGACCAACGCGGCGACGAACTCGGTGAACTCGGCAGCAAGCTCAACGCCTTCATCACCAAGACCCACGACATCATCTTTACCGCCCGTCAGGCCAGCCACGAAGTGGCCAGCGCCGCGACCGAACTGAGCGCGACCACCGAAGAGATGTCGGCCAGTATGAATCTGCAGACCGAACAGGTCGGCGAGATCCGCCAGGCCATCGAAGAGATGAGCGGAGCTGTGGTCGACGTGGCCCGCAAGGCCGCCGACGCCAGCAGCTGCGCCAGTAAGGCGGGCGACACCGCCCGCGACGGCGGCCACGTGGTGAATCAGACGATCGAGGGCATGAACGCGATCAGCGTCGCTGTGTCTGACTCGGCCCGCAGCGTCGAAGAGCTCGGCAAACGCGGCGAGCAGATCGGCGAGATCATCGCCACGATCAACGACATCGCCGACCAGACGAACCTGCTAGCGCTCAACGCCGCGATCGAAGCGGCCCGGGCCGGGGAGCACGGCCGCGGCTTCGCCGTCGTCGCCGACGAGGTCCGCAAGCTCGCCGACCGCACCACGCAAGCGACCGAGGAGATCGGCAGCTCGATCGAGGCGATCCAGACCGAAACGACCAGCGCGGTGAACCGCATGACGGCCGGTACCGATCAGGTTGGCCAGGGCGTCGACTCGGCCCGCGAGGCGGGGCGGTCGCTCGAAGAGATCGTCGGTAGTGCCAATGAAGTCGCCGCGATGATCCACAGCATCGCTGCGGCCACCGAGGAACAGTCGGCCACGACCGAGCAGATCACCCACAACATCGAGACCGCCACGTCGTCGATCCGCCAAGCGGCCGACGGCGCCGCCCAGAGCTCGAACGCGGTCGTCAGCCTCTCGCAGAAAGCCGAGGAGCTGCAAACGCTTATCGGCCAGTTCAAGCTGGCCGAGCAGGCCTAGGGATCACCCTAGATCGTGGGCCGCTGTTTTATTGTGGGAACAATTACCGATCGGTACGGGTTAATATTCACCCCCGGAGCCCGGGTCGCCAACGTGTGAGCGGCCCGGGAACTCCTTTTCCGGGCGGGGGTGACGCCGACGTTGAACGTTGGACGCCCCCTGCCTACACTCTCGGCCACACACCGATTGGAGAACCCCATGGCAAGCGACACCGTTTTAGAACTGACCGACGCAAACTTCGAAGCCGAAGTTGTTAACTCCGAACAACCCGTCCTCGTGGACTTTTGGGCCGAGTGGTGCATGCCCTGCCGCATGCTCGCCCCGGTGATCGACAAGCTCGGCGAGCAGTACGACGGCAAGGTGAAGATCGGCAAGGTCGACACCGACGCCAACCGCGAAGTCTCGACCAAGTACGGCATCAGCGCCATCCCCACCGTCCTGCTCTTCAAGGGCGGCGAGGTGCACAAGAAATTCGTCGGCGTCACGCCCGAAGCTGAATTCGTAAGCGAGCTCGACGCCGTCTCGGCGTAATCAGCCGAGTTATTTAAAATTAGATAAAAACCGTGCCTCAGAAGGCACGGTTTTTTACGTGGCGGTTGAAGTCCATTCGTTAGTGCAAGTCGTAACGAGCAGCGTCGCGGGGAACAGGCTGGCCGTCCCACATTGCTCGGCTGGTCCAGGGTGCCGACGGATCGGCCCAGAACGGGTCCTGCGGCGGGAGGCCCAAAGGCAAGAAAGCGCCGGTGCAGAGATACATGCTGCTGTTGTTGAGGTAGTGCTCGGCCAAGTCGGGTTGTGGCCCGACAAACCCGATCGTAAGCCAGCCGTCGTCGGTGAAGAGACCGGGTTTCTGGGCGAACCGGCCGATGACCGCGGTCGATGCGCAACGCAGCTGAGCCGGGCTGATCGTCTCGGGCAACTCGTGACGCAGCGCCACCATCGCGGGCAGGTGAAGCATCCCGAAGCGGTAACAAATCGATCGTCCGAGCGGCGGGAACGTGCCTTCGGGAGAGATCATCCGTTCGATGACCTCAGCGGCCCGGATAATCCGTTGCTGGGCTTTAACCCGTAATTCATCCCAGGTCGGCCCCGGCGGGGTCAGATTCTCCAGCACGTCGACGAGCATCGGCTGGATCACAAAGCTGTTGTAGTAGTCCCAACTAAAGTGGAGGGTGTCGTTGTACCAGCCGTCGCCGATGTAGACGTGGTCGAAGAACTCCAACGCTTGGCGGATACGCATCGGGTCGGGCTCTTCGCCGAGTTTTACCAACGCGATCTCCACGATGGCGGCGAACAGCAACCAGTTCATCAGCGGCGGCTGGATAACGCGGGTCTCGATGAGCCGGTCGCGGAGTTGTTGTCGGACGTGGTCCGGCATCTCGTCCAGTAGTCGGGTGGGTGCGCGTAGTAAAGCATTTGCGAGGTAGGCGGCGTCGACGAGCGGCTGGTCACCGTCGTTGTAGTTCCAGCCGCCCCGGTCGCGTGGACGGGTGCCGCGATCCAGGCCGTCGATGAGTTGTCCGAGGTAGCGGTTTCGCAATTCTGCTTCACGTTCAGGGACCCCGGCAGGTTCGGCCTCAAGCCAAGGGGCGATCCCCGCCAATGTCCGGGTGAAGATCTCCAGGGCCATGTACTTTTCCCGTCCGGCCGTCGGGGGCTGCGGCAGTACCTCGTCGAGACGCCCCGTCGCGGCGTGTTCGAACACCGGGGTGGCGATGCGGTCGACCAGATCGATCCACGCTTCGCGTTGCTGGAGTCCAGATGCTGAGGGGTCGGACCAAGCGGGATTGTTTTCGGTGTCAGACATCGTCGCTCCGGGTGTGGATTTCAAGGTTACGGAACGTCATGTCTGTCCGCATCATGCAGCGCAGCGCGACCGCGCCGTGCCGCAAGACCGGGCCGTTGTTGTCCCAAGACGTGTCGACCGCGTCGATGACGGTCACGTTGTCGATCGCCCCGAGGATGTGGTTGCCACACTGAAGGTAATGCAGTCGGTAGGTCCGTCCGAGCTCCCACTGGTCTTGCGTGGCGAGGTACGACATCGGCTTGTACCACGGGTTCTTGAGCATCGCGTGGGTCGCGACGTCGTTACGGATGTCGCACATCTCGCGCATGAATTCCCAGTGGTAGTTGCGGACGTCTTCCCAGCAGACCATGCTCATCGAGCCGTCGACCCGGGGGTGGTAGGTGTGGATGAAGTCTTCGCCGTGCATGCCGGCCGCTTGGGTCATGAGCAGGGCGAGGCCGCCGTGGCGGTGCAGTTCGAACTCGACAGTGACATAGAGGTCGCCTTCGAAGACCTCGCGGGTCCAGAGGTACATCCGGGTCTGGTCGCCCCACGGCGGGCTTGGCTTGTCGTAGTAGTTGCCCAATTCGGGCGTGGTCACACGCAGGCCTTGGTCGCTAACCGACGTGCCGTTGTTGCAGCCTTGGTGGTAGAACGCCAAGAGGTCTTCGTCGCGGGTGAGCGAGAGGTCGAGTTGCGACGACCATCCGTCGGCGTTGAGGTCGGGCGGAGAGAACTCGGCGGGCTCGCCGTGGGCGTGTTCTTTTTTGGTTTCGCGGTACAGATCGGGGTCGAGGGGGTAGGAGCCGTCGTGGGCGAGGGCGTGGACCTGATCGTCGGTGAGGGCGTCGTCGTAGAAGCAGACCTCGCCGTAGGCGGTGCGGGGGGCCCCGCCGTAGGCGACGGGCCCGGCGGGCTGGTGGGGGATGACGCCGTCGTATGACTTGTCTTCGGTGCCGACGAGGACGCCGTTGACGTAGATCTTATAGAGCCCGCGGGTGCGGTCCCATGAGCAGGCGAGGTGCTGCCAGCGGTCGCGGTGCAAGCGCATGTGGTTGGCGATCGCGATCGCGCCGCGGTCGTGCGACCAGAACAGGCTCTGGTAGTCGCCACGGGCCCACTTCGCCATGAAGACCGGGTGCCACCATGTGTGCAGGTAGAGCGCGAACTGGGCCGGCCGAGCGTCGAGCGGCTGTTCGAGGTCACTTAAAAAGATGTAATGGTCGTAGCCGGGGTTGTGCTCGCGGTGTTGGGCGTGTTGTGCCTGGGTGGTGATGTCGTCCAGCGGGCAGACCCACAGCGTCGCGGTGCCGCGGTCGGCGTTGAGCGTGTTTTTCGTCAGGGCGAAGCCGTCGTGCAAAACATCGAACACCACCGCCTCACGGCCCATGCGGGTGATGGTCCTCCCGCGGCCACGTGGGAAAGCAGGCTTGAGCCCTTTTCCCTTTTGCTTCCCAAAACAGTAACGATACAGGGGTTGGGTAATTTGGCTCATAGAAGTGTCAATAAATGGATTAGCGTAATTTTGGTGTGAAACGAGAAAATAGCTAAATCAACACTCCACCCCGCGGCCCTCGCTGCCGAACATGGCGAGGCGGGTTTCGACGTCGCATTTGACCGTGCTCCGGCCGGTGTAGTGGAATTGCAGGGCGCGGCGTCGGCGTTGGCTGAAGTTAGTCGGCGTGCCGTGCATCAGCAGGCCGGAAAAGATCAGGGCTCCGCCCGGCGGCAGCGGCACCGCGACCACCGGCTTGCCCATGACGTGGGTGTCGCAGATCTGCCAGTCCCGTCGGTTGAAGTGCGGTACGGCCTCGTGGTGGGTCGACTCGACAAGGTGCATGCAGCCGTTGTCGACCCCCGCGTCGTCCAAGGCGATCCAGACCCCCGCGATCTTCGTGCCCGCGGGGTAATCGAAGTAGGCGTGGTCCTGGTGCCAGGGCTTCTCCCGTCCACCGCCCGCGGGCTTAAGCAGGGCCATCTCTTGGAAGCACGTCGGCTCGTCGGCGATCAGCGTGCGGATCAATCTGAGCAAGGCGGGGTCGCGCATCAGCGCGTCGAGCCGATCGTCGAATCTGGCGAATGCCATGAGCTTACGGACCAGTTCCGCCCGGGCGTGGGCGTCGAGGCGATCGACATCGACGTCTTGGGCGGCGGACTCGAACGCGATGCCGTTGAATTCGGGGTTGCGGCCTTCGACCAGGTCATCGATGGCTGCCAAGGCATCGGCGACCCTCGGGGCATCGAAAGCTTGCCGGAAAGCGAGGTAGCCCTTGTCATTGAACCGAGCGATCGCAGCGTCGTCGACCACGGAGAGATCCGGCAGCAGCTCGGCGTAGCGTGACGCGTCGTAAAGGTCTTCGGGGTAGGCTTGCGGTTGATGCGGATCGATGTATGTGGGAGAAGAAATGATCTATATCCTTGTGCTATCGCGTGAAGGCATGTGGGGCTTTTGGCATATTCGTTTTAAATATCCGCTAAAATTCCGAATGATCCATAGCGTGAAACGAGATTTATTTTGCACTGGTCCGATTTAAGCGTGAAATGCCGATTGGGCCAATGCTTCCGCTCGCACCCCGAGCCCGGCTGGTCGATCGGTGAGGAGTGGTCGGCCCGGCTGAAGGACCTGGACCTGTGGCTGGTGCTCGACGGGCGGGGCTGGATGCGTTGCGACGGCGAGGAGATCGAGCTACGCCCCGGCGTTGCTCTGGTGGCCCGCCCCGGCAGAGAATACGAGGCATGGCAAGACCCCGCGGAGCGGCTGTGTGTCGATGCGATCCACTTCGACCTGCTCGACGAAGACGGCCGGACGTTGTCTGGGGACTCGCTGCCCCCACGTGTGTTGCGGCTGCCCGACCTGGGGCTGGCCGAGTCGGTTTCGCGTCGGCTCCGAGAGCGGTTTTACGCCCGGGCTTCGGACGAGGCCTGGGCCGAGGACGAGGTGGCGGCGTTGCTGTTGAAAGGTTTTCTGCTCGACCTGGAGCAGTACACCCGGCAGACCCAGAATGACGACGGGGCCGACCCGACGGCGCAGCACCGCCGGGTGGTGGAGCGGGCGTACCTGCGGATCTACGAACGGCCCGCCGAGCAGCCCACGGTCGCCGAGTTGGCCGCCGAGTCGGGCTACAGCCCGGACCACTTCGCGCGGATCTTCCGCAGCATCACCGGCCGATCGCCGCAGACCGCGCTGATCTACGCCCGGCTGGACCGCGCACGCTATCTCCTACGCTCCACCCCGATGACGATTTCGCAGGTGGCCGCGGCGTTGAACTATACCGACGTGTTTTTCTTCTCTCGCCAGTTCAAGCGTTTCACGGGTCAAACCCCCAGCGGCTACCGCCGCGAGAGCTGAACCACGTCGGCCGAGCCTGCCCTAAACTACGTGTATGCCGATCCAATTCAAGCAACACACGCTGGCCAACCAGCTCACCGTCATCGCCGAGGTCAACCAAGACGCGCATACCGCGGCGGTGGGCTTCTTCGTCAAGGCGGGGGCCCGCGACGAGACGCCCGAGGTCATGGGCGTGACCCACTTCCTCGAGCACATGATGTTCAAGGGCACCGTCCGCCGGACCGCCGAGGACGTCAACCGCGAGTTCGACGAGCTGGGGGCGAACTACAACGCCTTCACCAGCCACGAGCAGACGGTGTACTACGCGCACGTGCTGCCCGAGTTTTTGCCGCGGGCGGTGGACCTGCTGGGCGATATGCTCCGTCCGGCCCTGCGTACCGAAGACTTCGACATGGAGAAGAACGTCATCCTCGAAGAGATCGGGATGTACGACGATCGGCCCGAGTGGGTCCTGCAAGACAAGCTCCTCGAAGACTACTTCCGAGACGAGCAGGGCGGCGACCACCCGCTGGGCTACCGTGTGCTCGGTACGACCGACACGATCAAAGCGCTCAGCGCCGACCAGATGCGTGAGTACTTCGAACACCGCTACAGCCCCGACAACATCGTCGTCGCCGCGGCGGGCAAGATCGACTTCGACCAGTTGGTCGCCGACGTCGAGAAGCTGTGTTCGGCCTGGCCCGCGACCGGGGCGACCCGCGACTACGCCGAGCCCCGGCCGACCGAGCGGGCCGAGCAGATGCAAGACGAGAAGCTCAGTCGGCACTACCTCGGCCTGCTCTGCCCCGCGCCCAGCGCCCAGGACGATCGGCGCTACGCCGCGAAGGTCCTGGCTGACGTGCTGGGCGACAGCGAGGGGTCCCGGCTGTACTGGGCTATTGTCGATCCTGGCTTGGCTGACGAAGCCGACTTCAGCTTCATGCCCCAGGACCAGACCGGAGCGTACCTCGCTTACGCCAGCTGCGACCCGGATCGGGCTGAGCAGGTCGAGGCGACGATGCTGCAAGTCCTAAACGATGTTGTTGAAGCCAAAGATATTTCCGCAGACGAGGTGATGCGGGCCAAGAACAAGCTCGCCACCCAGGCCACCCTGCAGGGCGAACGCCCGGCCGGGCGGATGCAGGCGCTGGGGGCGCAGTGGGCCTACCAAGGGGCCTACACCCCGCTCGACCAAGAGCTCGCCAAGCTGATGGCGGTCACCGCCGATGACGTCAACGCACTGCTCGCCGATTTCCCCTTCGCTCCCAAAACCCTGCTTCGGTTAGGTCCAAGTATTCCCGTTTGATCCACCACGGAGTTCGGGAGGCACGGAGACACAGAGTAAGGCAATGGATGCGGGAAGTGAGTTATGGAAGATGACCTTGGGCAACTTATTGAGAAAGTGATCGGGGCGGCTATCGAGGTTCATCGGCACTTTGGGCCGGGCTCAATCGAGGCGACTTACCATCGGGCTTTGGAGATCGAACTCGGTCTGCGTGGCATCTCGTTTGAATCCGAGGTCCCTGTCACGCTTGACTATAAAGGTCATCCCGTCGGGCAAGGCCGAATCGATTTACTGGTTGATCGGCGTTTGGTGGTTGAACTCAAAGCAGTTCATCGCGGGGCCGACCAGTTCAAACGCCAGGTTTTGGCCTACCTGAAAGCGACTGATCTAACACTGGGCCTGGTCATCAACTTCGAAGTCGGCGTACTCAAGGACGGGCTCGCCCGTGTTCGGCTGTAGGCCCCGGATTGGTTCTGCCTTGCTCTGTACCTCCGTGCCTCCTAATCTCCGTGGTGGATCGCTCCGCTTTTCACCAAAACACCCATGCCCTACCCCATCCCCGACATCCTGCAAGACCTGCGTGACGGCAAGATCGTTGTGCTGACCGACGACGAAGACCGCGAGAACGAGGGCGACCTCGTTTGTGCCGCCGAATTCTGTACGCCCGAGGTCGTGAACTTCATGCTTAGCGAGGGCCGGGGGATGCTGTTCGTGGCGGTCGATGGCCCGACGTGCGATCGGCTGGACCTCTCGCCGCAGACCGCGGTCAACACGACGCAGCGCGGCACCGCTTACACCGTGACCGTCGACGCATCCGCCCGCTTCGGGATCACCACCGGCGTCTCGGCCGGGGAACGCGCCCAGACGATCCGCACCCTCGCCGACCCGCAGACCCAGCCGGGCGACCTCGATCGGCCCGGCCACATCCAGCCGCTCCGCGCCCGCGACGGCGGCGTCCTGGTCCGCACCGGCCACACCGAAGGCATCACCGACCTCTGCCGATTGGCGGGGCTTCATCCTGTCGGCGTGGGCATCGAGGTCATGAACGACGACGGGACGATGGCCCGGCAGGCTCAGCTCGACGCGATGTGCGAGAAGCATCAGCTCAAGTCCTGCTCCGTGGCCGACCTGATCGAGTACCGCATGCAGCGGGACCTGCTCGTCGAGCGGATCGACACGATTCCGTTCACCAACGAGTTCGGCGACTGGACGCTGGTCGCCTACCGCTCGCTGGTCGACCCCTTCCCGCACGTCGCCTTGGTGTGTGGCGACCTGGGGCAGGTCGACGGCGTCGACGAGCCGATCGACTGCGGCGAACCGGTGCTGGTACGCATGCACAGCCAGAACCTGCTCGGCGACGTGTTCGGCGACGCCCAGCAGCCCTCGCACCAAACCCTGCGGGCCTCGATGAAGCTGATCCAGGACGCGGGCCGCGGCGCGGTGGTTTACCTGCGTCACGAAGGGATGGGTAAAGGCCTGCTCAAACGGCTGCAGACCCCAGTACCCGTGGGTGAAAGTACATCGGACCAAACCGCCGACGGCCCACGCTTCGGCAGCACCCGTGAGGCGGCGGGCTCGACTGCCGACGACGCCGCCCGCAATACCATGGACTACGGCATCGGCTCGCAGGTCCTGCGCAACCTCGGCGTCCGCCACCTCCGGCTGATCACCAACCACCCCTTCACGCCCCAAGCGTTGTCGGGCTTCGGGCTGACGATCGAAGAGTTCGTGCCGCTCACCGCCGAGTAACCGCTAGCTGTAGATACGGTTCGAGTAGCCTTTGCTCTGGGCTGGGGTCTCTTCGGGAGCATCCGATTTTCCCTCGGCGGCCAAAGGCGGATCGGACGGCGTTTCGGGATAGGCCCCGCAGTGCGGCGTCCCGTTGGTGGACGATCCGGGGTCCGTATTGTTGTGCGGAGGAGCAAATCCCGAAGCGGGGCGGTTCGAGGTGCGTCCGCTACCGCGGGGCCGCGCCTGGTTGACGGTCAACGGCCGGCCGCGGAACTCGCGGCCGTGGGCCTCGGCGATGGCTTGCGTGGCGGCGGTGTCGTCGTCCATCTCGACGAAGCCGAAGCCGCGGGGTCGGCCGGTCTCGCGGTCGAATACCAGCGTCGCCCGCTCGACGGGGCCCCACTGCTTGAAGTATTCAACGACTTCGCCTTCCTGAACGTCGTAGGGAAGGTTCCCGACGTAGATGTTGGTCACGGTTCTAACCTTGATGTTTTCCACCCGTAAACGAGACAGATCACTCACCGCGGGTGACGGGATGAGCAAACGGCGAAGCCTGAGATTTAAAGATTTCTGATTTCCGAAAGATCCCCAAAGCTCCACACCACAGGCCAGGGTGTCGCGATTCTCTGAGTCCCACAGTAGCGGCGGGACGGCCGACAGGCAAAATATTTTTACGAAATTGGCAAAAAGAACCTTTTGTGTCCGCTTTATGCAGGAGGCTGCCTGTAGGGTGACGATCCGTTTATGCTCGTCTCGGAAGCTACCTTGCTTTGTTTCAATGATTCAATTTTTGGGGAAACTCGATACTCAAATGTCTGCTGATCCGTTCTCAACGCCTCCGTCCGAGCCCAAGACTTCTGGCCTAGCGATCGCTTCGCTCGTCCTTGGCATCCTCGGCCTGCTGACCGTCTGCGTCGGCATCGGCGTGCCGCTGGTTTTGATGGGGCTGGTGCTCGGCATCGTCGGGCTGGTCAAGATCGGAAAACCGGGCCAGCCGGAACGCGGCACCGGCCTGGCGGTCGCTGGAGTCACGACCAATGGGGTTGGGCTGCTCCTGTCGCTGACCGCGCTGCCGCTGATGATCGGGATCATGCTGCCGGCACTTGATGCCGCCCGTACCACCGCCCACCAGATGCAGACGAATACCAACGCCCGGCTCATCCACCAAGCGGTCGTGACCGAGGCGCAGAACCATCCGGCCGACGCCAACGGCAACCGCCCGCAAAGCCACGACCTCGGTGATCTCTTGCTGGGCGGCTACATCACGGTCGAGATGACTCAGACCCCGCTGGACGAGGTGGGCGTCGAGGTGCCGGTTGATTTCTCGACGCTCCCGCCGGACGAGCAGGCCGACTGGGTCCGACAGCACTCCGACTTCGTGTTGGTCCCGGGGCTGACCGACGACTTGGATACCAGCAAGATCGCGGTGTTCGGGAAACCCGACCGCTTCAGCGGCGGGCTGACGGTCACCCGCAACGATAACTCCACTTACTGGGAGTCGGGCTTCAACCTCCCGCAGATCGAGCAGGATCTGCAGGCCCAGACCGGCAAAACAATGGCGGAACTGATCGCCGACGCCGAGGCGATAGCCGGGCCGTGATTACTACAAAACAGCGACCTTGCGTTTAGCGGGCGACGCGCAGCGTCCCGCGGTTTGTCGCCGAGGGCGGCTCCGCCGCATCCGCTAAACGTTGGACAGCGATACGCTGATTTGTCGTGAAAAATGATTACGACAGCAACTGCTCGATGTCATCGCGGGTTAGGCTTTGCAGTAGGTTTTGCTGGCCGCCGACGATGGCGTCGGCGAGCTTACGCTTGCGTTGCTGCAGCTCGATGATGCGCTGCTCGACGGTGTCTTCGCAGATCATGCGGTAGGCGAAGACCGGCTTGGTTTGGCCGATACGGTGGGTCCGGTCGATGGCCTGAGCTTCGACAGCCGGGTTCCACCACGGGTCGAGGATGAAGACGTACTCGGCGGCGGTCAGGTTGAGGCCGACGCCGCCCGCCTTAAGCGAGATGAGGAAGACTTGGAGGTCGGGGTCTTCCTGGAACTGCTCGACGACTTGCTTGCGGTTGCGGGTCTGGCCGTCGAGGTAGGCGTAGCGGATGCCGAGTTCGTCGAGGCGTTTGCGGACCAGCGAGAGCATCGAGGTGAACTGGCTGAAGACCAGGGCTTTCTGGCCGCCGTCGATGACCTCGGCGAGCATGTCGCAGAGCGTGTCGAGCTTGGCCGAGGGGGTGTTCTCGTCGCCGGTGTTGACGCCTTCCTTGTCGATGAGGGCGGGGTGACAGGCCGCCTGGCGTAGACGCAGCAACGCTTCGAGGACCATAAATGCCGACTTACCGACGCCGCCAGAAGCCTCGTCGCCGTTCGACTTCCCGTTGCTCTTCCCGGTACTTCCGGCCGGGGTGGCGTCGAGTTGTTTCATCAGGGTGCCGCGGTAGTACTTGCGCATCTCGTCGTAGACCTTGCGCTGGGCGGGCTCCATCTCGCAGATGATGGTCTGCTCGGTCTTCGCGGGCAGGTCGCCGAGGACCTGCGTCTTCGTACGGCGGAGGATGAACGGGCGGAGGGCGGTGGCGACCTGCGTGACGGTGTCGACCTTTTCGTCGGCCCCGTCCTCGGCGGGGATGGTGAACTCGTCGCCGTCGAAGTCTTCGGGCGAGCCTTCGCCGTTGTCGGGGATCTCGGTAACGCCGTCGGCGTTGACCGGGGTGTTGAGCTTGCCGGCGGCGCTCGAGCTTGACGCCCCGCGGACAAGGTCGCTAAACCGGGCGTTGGCTCCGAGCATGCCGGGGTTGAGGAACTCAAAGATGGACCAGAGGTCGCCGAGGTGGTTCTCGACCGGGGTGCCGGTGAGGGCGAGGCGGTGGTTCGCCCGCAGGAGGCGCGCGGCTTTGGCGGATTGTGAGGCGGGGTTCTTGATCGCCTGGGCCTCGTCGAGCACGGCGTAGTCGAACTCTTTTTCCTTGAGCTGATCGATGTCGCGACGCATGAGGCCGAAGGACGTGACGACGAGGTCGTAGTCTTCGAACTTGGGAAGCATCGCGGCGCGGTCGGGGCCGGAGTAGGCTAGGACCTTGAGCTCGGGGCAGAACTTCTGGGCCTCGTCTAGCCAGTTGAAGATGACCGAACGCGGCACAACGATGAGCGAAGGCTTCTTCGTTTCGGTTTTGGGGGCGGGCGTTTTTTCGCCCTCGATTTCCGGGATCGGCGGGTCGATGTGGTCGGGGTGGTTAAGCGTTCGGCCCTGGATCATGGCCAAGACCTGGACGGTCTTGCCGAGGCCCATATCGTCGGCCAGGATGCCGCCCATGCCGAACTCGCGGAGGAACGCCAGCCAGCCGAGGCCTTCGGATTGGTAGGTCCGCAGCTTGCCGCCGAAGTCGGGGGCGGGATCGAGCGGCTTGATGCCGTCGAAGCGTTTGAGGCGTTCGCGGGCCAGCTTGAAGCGGTCGTCGATGGCGACGAGTTCTTTTTCGTCGAGCAGCGCGTCGAGCACGGCGGCCTGCGACGACTTGAAGCGGAGGTGGTCGCCTTCGATCTGGCCGAGCGCGGTGAGCAGGCCGTGGTCGTCGAGCCACTGCTCGGGGAGCAGGGCCTGGCTGCCGTCGCCGAGGGTGATCATGTTTTGTCCCGACCGCGCGGCGGCGAGGATCTCGGGCAGGGTGAACTCCTGCTCGGTGCCGTCGGCCTGCTCGTAGGCGACCTTGCCGCGGAGCTCGAACCAGTCGATGCCCGAGGCGATCGACAGGGCGGGCGGCCCGGCGGCCCGGACGATCTTCTGGTCGGCCGAGATGATCCAACCCTCGGCGAGCAGCGACGCGACGGCCCGCGGCATCTGTTTGGGGCTGACCAACAACACGTCGCCGGTGGGCGAGGCGGTGTGACGCAGGCCTAGGCCCGCGGTCGCGGCTATGGCTTCGCGCTCGGAGCGGAGGTTGCGGCGGATGAGTTTTTCGTCGGGGCTGGCGTCGTCGAGGGTCTCGACGGTATCGGCCGAGTCGGCGTCGGCGACCACGGCGTCTTCGACCGCGACGGCCTGCTGCGGGGCATCGCTTTCGGCCTGGGTTTCTTCGGCTTCTTCGGCGGCACCGACTACGGCAGGCTTGGCGCTCTCGTCGTTCGCGCTGCTTGCGGCATTTGCCGCGGCGGGCTTGGTCGCGGCGACGGGGACGAACCGGCCCTTACGGGCGGGGTTGACGCGTTGCCCGGCGTAGTCGAACCAGACCCGGGCGACGAGGCTGCTCTTGCCTCCGCCGGTAATGAGTTCGGCAGCCTCGGCCGAGCCGGGGCTGTAGAGATCGAGGTGGGCCATCGGCTCGATGAGCTGTTCTTCACGGCCCATACCCTCGGGCAGGTCGAGCTCGGGCAGCTGGGGCAGCAGGTACAGCCGTTCGAGGAAGCGGGGCACGTCGTCGGCCGGCACGCGGAGGGCCGAGGGGCTGATCGGCTCGTCGAGGGTTTCGGTGGCTTCGTCCGCGGCGGCGGCGTCTTCGTCGGCGTAGCGGTGGTCGCGGAACTGGCCGACCCAGCGGTAGGCGTCGCGGTCGTCGAACGGCGCAGCCAACGCAAACGGGAACCGCCCGCGTCGTCCCTTCGTGTTCGCTTCGACGGGGTTAGTGTTGATAAGTAGCCCGTCGCGGCCGCCGAGGACGATCTCGGGGTCGGTCACGGCGATACGCTTACCCGCTCGGCGGAGCTGCAGGTCAACGAGCAGTTCACCCGCGCCCTGCCGAGCGACCATCCACAGCTTCCACGGCTGGTCGTTGCCGGCCCAGCGCAGCGGCCGTTGGTTGGTGCGGTTGTTCGTCTCGTCTTCGTCGAGCTCGACGAAGCAGCGGCCGGTGGCGATCAGCCGTTGCAGCAGCATCCGTTGGCTGCCGGGGGCGATGCGGTAGGTGTGGTGGCCGCGGTCGAGGCGGTAGGCCTGGCTGGCTTCGTTCTGCGTGACCCAAGTGGCTCCGAGCATCATGCTGACCAGCTCGCGGTCGGCCTTGTCGGCGAGGGTGTCGATCGTATCGAGGCCGACGCGCAGCGGCTTGGGCTTGCTCCAGCCCGAGGCGATCGCGGTGCGCTGCTGCAGGTCGACGACCAGCCCGTTGTGGCGGTTCGAAAGCTCGGGCATGACGACGTAGCAGACCTGCCGCTGGGTCGGGAAGATCGACACGGCGTCGGAGTTTTCGGCTTCGTTCTCGGCCGAAGTGGGGCGGAGCAGCGACAGCCGACCGATCCACTGCGGCTCGGCCGAGCGGACGGGGCGGGCCGAGTCGTCACGCTTGCGGGCCTTGGGCGCACGCAGGCGGAGCTTGGCCAGGTCGCTGATGGTGACGCCCACGTGGTCGTCGTCGGTGTCGTGTTCGTTGAGGTCGAGCAGGGCGGCCCAGATGTGGCTGCAGAACGACCCGGCGGCGAACTCGTCGCACGTGCACTCGGCAACGGCGTACCGCTTGTCCTCCCGCAGGATCTCGACGGTGTGGACCTCGTCGTTGTCTTTGACCTCGGCCCGCAGCAGCACGTCGCCGTCGACGTCTTCGCTGATTTTCAGGCGTTGCACCGCCCCGGCGAGCTGGAGGGCCCGCCCCTGCATGCGGACGTGGCTTTGAAAGAACGGCGACCAAGACGGCAATACGAGCATGGAAATCCCAAATCGGTGAGACAAACAACCGCGAATCGCGCAGTTTAGGTAACCTCGCTTCGCCGGGCAACGCCGTCGGCGGGTTAGGGATACAAAAGTTTGCTGAACCAACCGCACAACCCGATTTTGTTCACGCTCGGCGCGGCCGAGCCGCTGGAATTGACGTGGCCGATCGCGGCGGGCTGGGCGTCGGCGGCGTTGGTAGTGTTGGTGATTTTGAAGTGGTCGGGTCAGTTCCGGGGGGGGACGCTCCGCCGGGGGCCGCTGCGGGAGGTGGACTTCAGCGGGGTCGACCTGGTGATCGGCTTCGTGCTGGTGAGCTCGATCTTCCTCGACAAGCTGCTGGTAGGCATCGGCGGGCGGTTCGTGGAGCTGCCCGAGTCGGTGGTATCGGGGGCCCAGCAGATCGCGGGGCTGTCGCTGTTGGCGGGCAGCCTGTTCTTCTTCGCCAAGGCGTGGCTGACGGATGCGGGACTGCGTAAGTCGGGCCTCGTACCGCGGCGGCCGGGGCGTGACCTGCTAGCCACGCTGGGCGGGACGCCCGCGGCGGTGCTGCTGACGTTTGCGACGCTGGTGGTGGTGAACTACCTCGCCACCGCGGCCGGCCACCCCTCGCCCGAGGTCAACCACGGCATGCTCCGCCAGCTCGAAGAGGCCGATCGGGCGACCGTGATCACCATCATCGTCACCGCCGTGGGCATCGGCCCGCTGCTCGAAGAAATCGTCTTCCGCGGGCTGCTGCAGACGATGCTCCTCGAGGTGCTCGGACGCAAGGCCCGCTGGACGACGGTGGTGATCGCCTCGGCGGCGTTCGCGTCGGTGCATCTGGGAGCGACGACGTGGCACGCGTTGCCGGGCCTGTTCGTGCTGGGCGTGGTGCTGGGCTGGATATACGAACGCACGGGCAGCCTGCTGCCGGTGGTGCTGATCCACGCCGCGTTCAACGCGCTGAACATTGCCATGGTGCTGTACGGCTGGGCCGACTGACCAACGCTAAAGAATCACGCCCGCCAACGGGACCGCGGCGTCCATCAGCTCGTCCCGTGTCGGCGTCCGGGCGAGGTTGATCGGCAAGGCCACGCCGTGGTTGTGGTCCGAGGCGACTATCAATGTGTTGTCGGCCACGGGCTCGGTGCCCATCTCCGCGGGCTGGTGGCCGACGACGAAGACGTTGACGCCCCACGCCTCGGCGAGTTCTTCGGTGATCTTCTTGTTCTGGTGTCGGCCCCAGACCATGTCGTAGGCCGAGCCCTTGGGGGCGAGGTCCTCTTCGGTCAGCTCGCGGTCCAGCACGGCCTTGTCGAACGCCTCGATCCGCCGTGGCGCGGGTAGGCTGTGGCTGACCATCACGCCGTTGGCACACTTAATCGCCAAGGGTAGTGCTTGGATGTATTCGCCGACCGCTTCGCGGACTTCGTCGGCCTCGTCGGCATATAGGTAATCGATCCCGTCGTCGAAGACGGCGCAGACGCTGACGCCGTCCTTGGTGATCCCCTCGCCGCGGAGCTGGGCGAGTTCGTGGTTGGACAAGACGCTGTGGAACCGGTCGGGGTAGCGGAGCTTGAGGTCGGCACAGCGGGCGAGGGTGCGGACAGAGAAGTCCATGCCGCTGAAGGTGGCGGGGCCGTGGATGACTTCGTGGAGGACGAGGTATTGGTCGTCGGCGTCTCCGGGGGTTCCGGGGGCATCTTCTTCAGCGAGGCGGGAGTATTTGACCAGGCGTTGGAAATTTAGCGCGTGGTCGTGGAGGTCTCCGGTGGCGGTCAGCCGGCCGTGGTCGGGCAGGTGGACGGTGCTGCCCCGGCGGAGCGGGCAGTCGCGGAACGCCTCGGCGGCCCCGCGGAATACGGCAATTACCTCGTGCGCATCGCGGAGTTCGGGGAGAGAATAGGCCAAAGGATCAGTATTCTATGGATAATCCTATTTGGGAGCAGGGTTTATTCGGGTTTGGTCGCGAACCCTGGCCGATATAAATCCTCCTGAGCCCTGCAATAAAGCCGCCGCGGGGCCGTTAGACCGTGCAGGAGCGTGTATGCCGGAATTGGAAATCGCCGAAACGCTCCGATCCGCCTCGTCGGGCGACGCCGACGCTTGGCGGGCCTTGGTGACGGCGTACAGCGGCCGAGTGTTCGGCCTGCTGGTGAAGCAGTGCGGCGACCGCGAGCTGGCCGAGGAACTGACGCAGGTCACGTTCGTGAAGCTCGTGGATCAGCTCGGCCAGAGCTCGGGCTACGAAGAAAAAGGCCGATTCGAATCCTGGCTGTTTCGGATCGCGATGAACAAGCTGCGGGACGAGATGCGTCGCCGCAAACGCCAGGCCCGGCCGACGGACATGAGCCCCGCCCCCGGAAGTGACGGAGACGCGGGCCGTAGTTCCGGGGGGGGAGGCATCGCCGCGACGTTCGCGGCGTCGGGAGACGCGGGCGGGTTAGGCGAAGACCCGGCCGAACGCCTCAGCCGGGCCGAGCAGGTCGATCGCCTGAAAGTCGCGATCACCCGCCTGCCCGAGGCCGACCGCGAGGTCCTGCACCTCCGGCACACCGCCGGGCTGAGCTTCGCCCAGATCGCCGAGTCGCTCGACCAGCCGCTCGGCACCGTCCTCGCCCGCGGGCACCGCGCCCTGGGCAAGCTGAAGAAGCAGATGCTGGAAGACGACGAAGAGAACCAACCCAAGAAGAAGCGAGCGTAAGCCGTGAACGAAACGAACCCCCCAACCGACCCGAAGCTCGATGCCCTGCTCGACGAAGCGCTCGCGCCGAGTGACCTTCCCGCGGGCCTCAACGACCGTATCTTCGCCGAGACCGCAGACCGTCTGCCCGGAGTATATGAGGAACAACCGGTCGTGATCGCGAAGATCGGCGGCGGGTACCCGTGGCGTTCGATCGCGGCGGTGTTGCTATTCGCGTTAGTGCTGGGCGGCGTATGGGTGGCAAACCAAGGCGAAAAAATGGTCCACCCGTCCGATCTGAATGCTGCCGCAGCAGAACAAATTGAAAATGCTCTGGACCAACTCGCCGAGGCCGAGCTCGAAGCCGAGTGGATCGACGACCGCATCGACATCCTCTCGCTGCAGATCACCTCGGCCGAAGGGTCGGCGGTGTGGGGCGACGGCTCGCTCGAATCGCTGGACTCGGCGATCGCCCGCGAGACCTTCGACGACGTGGCCGACGAGATGGAGTGGTACTTCTAAAAGCCTCGCCCCGCTAACTCTGCTCGCGTTTTCATAGCGCGTCTACCGATTAGAACACGATGAAGATCAACCTCCGCATATCACTCTCCGTCCTAACCGCTGCGCTGGCGTTGGCCCTGGGAGGAGCGATTGCCTTCGCCCAGCCCGGCTCCGACGAGCGTATGGGCCCGCCGCCGCACGGCGAAGCCGGGCCGCCGAGTATGGAAGGCGAGGGCAAGGAAGCCCGTGGCCGCGACCGCGAACGCCGCGGCCGACGGCTGAGCGGAGAAGACCTCGACGCCGCCTACGACATCGTCGTCCGCCTCAACCCCCAGCTCGCCGAGGAGCTGCAGACCCTGCGCGAAGAAGACCCCCCCGGGTTTCAGCGAGCCCTCGAACAGCGTTTCTCCCGCGTGCGGTTCCTTGTCGAGCTCGAAAAACGCGACCCGGCCATGTTCGAACTCCGCATGTCCGACATTAGCCTCGGCCGACAGACCACGCTGCTCGCCAAACAGGTGCGCGAAGCCCGCAAGGCCGACGATAAAGACAAATACGAAGACCTACGCGACGAGATCGAAGCCAAGGTGACCGAACACTTCGATGTCCGCCAAAAGATACGCGAGATGGAGATCGAGAACCTCAAGCGCAAGCTCGAAGAACTCGAAGAAACCCTCGACGACCGCGACGACGACCGTAAAGACCTGATCGAGCAGCGCGTGATCGAGCTAACGGGCCCGGATTGGTAAAGAATTAAAAGACTTGAGCCGCGGGGTCCGCCCCGCGTGTGCCCGCCGCAACCGACCGCGCTTAACTTAAGCCACCCCCGCCGGGGCAAACACAGGGTCGATCACCCCCGCAGCACGGAACGCCCGCTGACGCCGACGACACGCCGGGCATCCGCCGCACTGTTCCGGCTGCTTATGCAGACAGCTCCACGCCAACTCCCAAGGCACCCCCAAGCCCGTACCGAGCTCAACGATTTGCACATCGGTATACCCGAGCAGCGGCGTCAACAGGCTCGGCGTGTCGGAGTCTAACGCCCCGGCGGGCGATTCCGCTTCGGCCAACTGCTGAATCAGGATCTGTCGTTCTTGTGTCCGAGCCGTCGCATCGACTTCGCCGTCCACCGCGACGGGCCAATGCAATTCGTCGGCCTTGATTCCGGATGCGGCAGCCAACGCGGCGGTCAGCATCTGCGGCGTGGCGAGCGGGGCGAGCGGCCGGCCATCGGGTTGCTGATGCGTGGGGTCGCGGTAGAGGTGGGGCAGCTCGATCTCGCGTAGCCCGGTCAGCGTGTAGTGATCCGCCTGCCGACGCAGGTGTTCCAGCCGCTGTGGCCCCGCGGGCCGACCGTCGTGGACGTGCAGCAGCGTGACCCGGACCGATTCGGGCTGGTTAAGCACAAGCGCAGTCGCCACCAAGCTCCGAAGCCCGCCGCTGTGCAGGATCGCGATGTGTTTCCGCTTAGCCATCCCCGGAGTTATCGGCCACTCCCCGCGGCGGCCCGCAATCGCGATCTGATAGACTCCGACGCATGGCAATCCTTGTCTTCGAACACCACCCCCTTGAAACTGCCGGCCGGCTCGGCACCATTCTCAACGAGCAGGGCCACAAGCTCCGCATCGTCCAGCTCTACCGCGGCGAAGCCGTGCCGCCCGACCTCGACGACGTCGACGGCGTCGTCTGCATGGGCGGCCCGCAGAACACCGACGAAGCCGACCAACACGACTGGATGCAGCCCGAGCTCGACCTGATCAAGGCGGCGCACGACGCCGACCTCCCGGTGCTGGGCATCTGCCTCGGCGCCCAGCTCATCGCCACCTCCCTCGGCGGCGAAGTCGGCCACATGGACCAACGCGAGATCGGCTTCGCCGAGGTCACCTCATCCTTCTTCGGCAGCACCGACCCCGTCCTCATCGGCCTGCCCTGGAAGACCACCATGTTCCACGCCCACGGCTGCGAGGTCACCAAAGCCCCGCCCGGCGGCACCCCCATCCCGCTCCAGGGCAGCCAGGGCTGCAAGTGCCAAGCCTTCCGCGTCGGCCTCAACACCTACGGCTTCCAGTACCACTTCGAGTGGACCCGCGCGATGATCGATCGGATCCTCACCGACGACCCCGAGTTCTACGGCTCGGGCGAAAAATCGCTCGACGAAGTCAGCCTCAGCCTCAACCAGCACTACGACGCCTACCGCCACATGGGCGACCGCCTGTGCAACAACCTCGTCACGCTGATGTTCCCGCTCGACAAACGTCTGCCGCCGAGCGGGAAAAACGTCGATAACTTCCACGCGTCCTGACCTGATCAGCTCCCATTTACGTCGGGATCGAACGCATGAACGATTCTGAACCCCAACCGGAAAACGCTCCGCAGCCTGTAGATCCCGCGGCAGAACTCCCGCCGGAGGCGTTGCCGACGGTTGTCGGGTCGGGCAAGGGGACGCTGCGGCGGATCAACGGCTACCTGCACCGCGTGGTCCCGATCTTCGACCGGGCGGGGCAGGTCGTGAACTACGCCATACACCCCGTCATGGTCGAGTTCCGGCCGCGCGACGTCGCCCAGGTCATGGTCGGCGCCGTGATCCTCGGCGTCCCCGTCATGCTCAGCGACGAGGCTATGACCGCCGCCGCCAACCTCCCCCGCAACAACATCGTCGCGATCGCCCTGCTGTCCGTCGGCTTCATCGCGGGCTTCGTCTACTTCAACTTCTACCGCAACCAATTCAAAGCCCACGCCGGTCAATACGTCAAACGGGTCTTGGTGACCTACTTCCTCACCCTCCTCGTTGTCGCGGGCATGCTGCAGCTGTTCGAACTCAGCCCGTGGGGCGAAGATCCGATCCTCGCGCTACGCCGAACGCTGTTGGTCGCGTTCCCCGCGTCCCTCTTCGCCACGATCGCCGACACGGTGAAGTAGGCAAGAATTCGGCCTAACGTTTAACCAAGCTCCACCAGATCTATCTTGCTTTTGGGGTGCAGGGGTGAAACCCCTGCCGCCCGCCGCGCAGGCGATCCGCAACCTAAGCTACGAATTAAATACCACCTGCATGTCGCAAACTCCGTATGTCAACGACACTCACAATTACCCCACCGCCTCGCTTCGACCTCCACCGCGCCGTCTGCAGCTACGGCTACTTCATTCTCGCCCCCAACCACTGGATCATCGACAAGAAGGTGCTATACCGCCCGCTTCGCACCTCCGCCGGAAGATTAGTACACACCGTCATCCGGCAACGCAAAGACGGCAAGCTCGCCGTCCGCTGCGACCGCGACGTCCCACGGAAGGAACACGCCGTCGTCAAGCAGCAAATCTCCCGCATGTTCCGTTTCGACGAAGACTACCGCGGCTGGCGCAAAGTCCATCCGCTGGCGAAGAAGCGTCGGTTCGACCGTATGTTCCGCTCGCCGACGCTGTTCGAGGACATGGTCAAGACCATCACGTCCTGCAACGTCACCTGGCGGAACACGATCGTGATGAACAAGATGATGACCCAGCACGTCGGCCACGGCGGCTTCCCCACCCCGGAACAACTCGCCGACTTCGGCGAGCAACGCCTCAAGGACAAATGCAAAGTCGGCTACCGGGCCGATCGCATCATCCGCCTTGCCCGCCGCGTCGCCGACGGCGGCCTCGACTTGGAATGGTTCGAGTCTCCCGAACGCACCTCCGAAGAACTCTACGACGCCTTCCTCGACCTCCACGGCATCGGCCCCTACGCCGCGGGCAACCTCTGCCACCTCGTCGGC
This sequence comes from Planctomycetota bacterium, assembly GCA_038747275.1. Lineage (GTDB taxonomy): Bacteria > Planctomycetota > Phycisphaerae > Phycisphaerales > Phycisphaeraceae > Algisphaera. The sequence continues at coordinate 73,300 of JBCDJW010000020.1, forward strand.
CGCTACGACCGCCTCGCCATCGACACCGAGACCTACCGCCACTTCTGCCTGCACTACAACGTCAAACGCCCAAAAGGCGACGACGCCAAGGGCCTCAAACGCCTGCACGCCAAGATCGAAAAACACTACGGCCAATACGCTCCGTACCAATTCTTAGCGTATTGGTTCGAGCTTTGGGAAGATTATCAAGAGCGCAAAGGCCCGGCTTGGACTTGGGATCGCGATACGACGGGTACGGAATTTACTGCTGCGGTGTTAAAGTAGAACTTGTTGTTTTTTGAGTTTACGGGGACATACATGGCTAACTACTTCTCGCTTTTCACAGCTCCGGATTCGCATATCGATTTTGTACAGAAATATCCATTTTCTTTATTCGCCTACGTTGATGGACAAAAGCCGGAGTTTCAGTTGGAGCCTTCCAAGCTAACTCTGTGGCAAAAAATTACCCGGCAAAAACCTATTGAAGAACTATCTCCAACCGCGCCCTCCGATTGGCCAAACTCACCAGCCAATCTCTTCACAGGCGAAATTAATCACCGTAACACTGATCTTTATCATCTAATTCTGAACGGTACCCAAGACTTCGTTACCGGCAGTGGATCAATATTCCAAACGTGGCACGAGCCTCCCGCTTCTAGCATTCATTCAGCGATCGACCTTACGGGAGAAGATTTCGCATTCCGAAGCGATCAGGTTCCGGCCTTAGTGGGACTACTTTCAAAAGTCGATTTTGATACCGTTAAGTTCCGGTATTGCCAGTGGCTCGAAAGCAAAGATGAGATTTACGATATCCCGTCTGAAGAAATCGACGCAATGCTCGAAGACTTTGCCGGAATGGATGTAATTGTCCGAGAGGCAATGGAGAAGCGTTGGGGCCTGATTTGGATTGGTACTTGAGTTGTTAGTCTCTCGTTTGAACTGGATCGGGATGTTGACTATTGATTTGTGTTAGTACCATCAAAACCAACAATCGTGATCCCCGCGTCGTCGGCGGCTTTCAGCACATCGTCTTTATCAATGAAGATCACACGTCCAGCGTCGACGGCTAAGCAGCCCGCGCCGGCGGCTTTGAGGTTTTCGATGGTTTGTAGGCCGATGGTGGGGACGTCGAAACGTAGATCCTTCTTAGGCCCGGCACCTTTGAGCAGGGTCCAGCCGCCGTCTTCTTTTTTGGAGCGGTGGCCGGCGAGTTCGCCGGCGCGTTGGATCATGGCGTCGGTGCCTTCGATGGCTTCGACGGCGACGACGTCGTGGCCGCGGACGGCGATGGCTTGGCCGATCTCCAGGTCGTTCATCTGCATCAGGATCGGCCAGCCGAAGGCGATGTCTTCCTGCTGGGTCCTGGTGGGCTGGACGGTCGTCATCACGCCGGCGTCGGCCAGGTGTTCGGGGATGTAGTGGGTGCTGTCCATGAGTTCGACCCCGGCCTTGCGCAGCTCCTCGGCCACCGCGGCCAGCAGCGTCTGGCTCCGCTTGTCGTGACGCAGGATACGGTACCACAGCTTCGCCACGACCCAGTCGGGCCGCATCACCGCGACGCGTTTCCAGAACGGCATGTACATCAGCGCCGCCTTGTCCACCCCGCCGACCATCACCGCCTGCTTGACGCCCCGCCGACGCAGCTTCCGCGCCCATTCGCCGACGCGCAGCACGCCGACCTTCACGAAGTCGTCGCTTTCTGCCGGGAGTTCGTCTTCGTACTGACCCGCCATCCCCGCGACGATCACGCGATGCCCCGCCGCCCGCATGCCCTGGGCGGTGAGCCGGGGCAGCTTGCCGCTGCCGGCGATGAGTCCGATCGGTTCTGACATGGCTGAGATTGTAGTGGCTAGGGTAAACCTTAAGGGGTTCAGAAGAAGCGGCTGTGGCCGGGTTTGAAAACCGCGCCTAGCGTTCGGTGGTTGCAGAGTTTTCTCCTTTTGTTTTTGCAGCCTTCGTTTCATTGATTCGCGTATCGGCTCTTTTTTCTTAGCAAAACTCACCAAGGCCACCGCGGTGTTGCGAGACATCCGCTGGATGTTGCTATCGACTTTTCCGTTTCCGTTTCACACGACTCAAAGGAGCGACCCATGACGTCACTACTCGCCGCATCGGACACCTTCATCGCGTTGAAAGCGGGGTTATCGGTGGAGGGGGTCACGATGTACCTCTTCTGGCTGGGGATTGTGGGCATGGGGGCCGGCTCGATCTATCTGTTCATGCAGCAGTCGGTGCTGAGCCCGAAGTACAAGAAGGTGGCGGTGGTGGCGGGGATTATCTGCGCGGTGGCGTGTTTCCACTACTACCGCATGGCGGGGATCTACGTCGAGAGTTTGGCGGACGCGATCGTGCTTGATGCCGACGGCAACCTCGCCGAGATCAAGCCGCTCGCCGCGTTCCCCACGGCCTACCGCTACATCGACTGGCTGATCACCGTGCCGTTGATGGTGCTCGAGTTCCCGCTGCTTCTGGCGCTCGGCAAGAAAGGTAAACCGTTGTTTTGGGGGCTGGGCCTGCTTTCGCTGGTGATGCTGGTCACCGCGTGGATCGCCGAGACCAGCCCGCTGGGCGGCGGTCAGTGGTGGGGCTTCTACATCGTCTCCTGCATCGCCTGGGTCGGCATCGTCGGCGTCCTGTACACGCAGGTCACCAAGGCCGCGGCGCACCTGCCCGACGACTTCAAGCCGCAGCTCGGGGCGATGAAGGCGTTCATCGCGATCGGCTGGATCATCTACCCCGTCGGCTTCCTGTTGGCGCTGGGCGGGGCGGGCGGCGAGTCGGCCCGCGAGATGGCCTACAACATCGCCGACGTCATCAACAAGGTCGGCTTCGGCATCGCCTGCGTCATCGCCGCCAAAACCCTGTCGACCTACGATCGCGAAGACGCGGCCCCCGGAAGCAATCAGCCCGCGTTGGCGGCCTGAGGCAAGACCCGCGGTAGAGAAAAATCTAAAAATCACGACAAAGCCTGTGGCCTCAACGCCGCAGGCTTTTTTACGGGAGACGTTTGTGTATCCGTGGATTCGACAGGATGTGAAGCACCGAATCAATATAGGGTCGGTGGCAACTGGTCTGGTTTCGGTGGTCTGGTCTGGCGATAGACCAGTTTCAGACCAGTGATTGCCGCAAAAATCGCGGGCGGTATCGACGTGGAGACGTGACGCCGGGGCCGGTTTAAAATCGGTTCGATGCAAGAACCCACTTCCGATAGCGAAGCGAATACCTCGGCGTCTGAACCCCAGGCGGCGGGGGACGAGGCGGAGCGTATCGTGCGGTTGTCGGCGGACCCGCAAGCCAAGACGCTGCACGATCTGTTGGGTCATCAGTTCGATGTGTTGCATAGCCGGGCGGGGGTGTTGCTGACGTTTTGTGCGGTGGTGATCACGACGACGGGGTTTTCGGGCCGGATCATCGCGGGGACGAACCGTTGGGCGCAGGGCCTCATCATCCTGGGCGTGGCGACGGTGATGGCGGCGGCGTGGTTTGTGTTTATGAAGGTGGCCCGGATCCAGTGGGTGACGAGCGAGGCGTTGGATGAGGGGTTGCCGGGTGTCCGCGCGGTCCTCGCCGAACGCGACCGCCGCCGACAGGCGCTGCGTCGGGCGACGGGCCTGGCGTTGGTGGGCATGACGTTCTACGTCATCGCGATCATGATCATGCTGTGGTTCCCCGGAAAGGATGCGGTGGCGTTAGATCGTTAATGACTTAAAAATTAACCGCCAACTTGTGTTACCCAGTCGCGAATATTCATCGAAACCCGTTCAATATCATTCATAGATAGCTGGCCACTATGCATGATTACATTTCGGCTCATTTCAATTGACTTAAATATTTGACGCGCCCATTCAGTGGAGGGGATGTAGTCAGTAAAAGCTTCTTCATTTGCATTAATAATTGAAGCTAGATCGCCCATCTGGCAATAATAGATCAGTGATGTTCCGCGCGAGCCGTGATAACGGTTGTTGGCTTCATCGGCTTTCCGCTTTTCCGCTTGTTTTTTTATCGCAGAAGAAACTTTGTCGTCCCACCAATTTGCTTCGTATTCTTCCAATAGTCTTTCAGCGATAAATTTACGTGCCGAGTTTTCAAAGGCAGCGATGGCGGTATATACAAATGCCATATTTGTTGCGGCTTCAACTAGATTCTTCTCAATTTGATCAAGCGGAAGACGCCTACGGATATGATCCCCAAGTTCGGTTCTTGGCGATTGGGTATTTCGCAAATTATCGTTTATCGCCGTTTGAGCGATTTGGCCGCGAAAAACAAAGCTGTAGAGATCGTTATTCATTTCGACAGTATGTGCTCGCGGAGAGATCGGAAAATAGCGTCATAGATTGATTGATCTCGTGTAGATGGAAGCACGATTTCTATGCGATATGTCATATTTGGCGAGATCGTCTCGCCGGCGGTCCCTCCCAAGTTGAATTCGATAGGCGGAATATTACTTTTCTCGTCAGGTTCATCTACGGGAGGCGGTGATTGATCTTTGGCATCTTGTGGAGTTTCCTCGATTTCTTCGACATTGGGTAGGTCAAAGTTTGCGAGTTCGCATAGCGCTTCGAAAGTTTTTGCCATATTCTGAACGACGCCTTCAGAATAGTGGCCTCGAGTTAGGCTTTTCAGCTTGCCAGTGAGTTCGGAACGCTCCATTTGGTGGGCGTTGCGGTTGAGGCGAAACAAATCCTCGTAAGCCTCTCTAATTCCATCGGCTAGGATTATTTGCCACTTACTATCGTCAAGAAATTCGAAGTAGCGATCAGTAGGTGCACCACCGTCATCGAGAAAACCAAGGCCCTTTAAAACACCAATGAAGAGACGTTCGTTGCTGCTAGTAAAGCCGAGGTCTTTAAGGAATGTTAGGCTAAATTTCTCGGGTGACTGTGCATTGCGAATCGTGTCGAAAAATTCTTCGGTTCGCCCAATGGCATACAAGGTATGCAGATGTCAATGACATTAAATACTCCCGGATAAATTGCTTTTTTGTTTAGTAAGTTCTAACCACGCCGATACAAGTCCCTTGGATTTGGACTTGGTCGGGTTGCCAGTAGGTGGGGTCGTATTTGTCGTTGGCGGGTTGGAGGCGGATGCGGCCGTCTTTTTCGCGGTAGAGTTTTTTGAGGGTGGCTTCGCCGGTGTCGAGGAGGGCGACGACGGTTTCGCCGTTGCGGGCGGCGTTGCGTTTTTCGCAGATGACGAAGTCGCCGTCGGCGATGTGTTCGTCGATCATGGAGTCGCCGCGGACCTTGAGGACGAAGGTGTTGCCGCCGACGGTGCCGCGGGGCGGGGCGAAGAGCTCGGCGAGGTCGAGGTGTTCGCGGTCTTCGATGGCGTCGATGGGGGAGCCGGCGGCGATGCTGCCGACGAGGGGGAGCTTGGTGTTGGAG
>JBCDJW010000021.1:0-75739 GCA_038747275.1 Planctomycetota bacterium
CACCCTCCGCGGCCGGCTCGGGGCGTTCCAGAGAAACACCGTCGGCTCGACCATCCGGTCGCTCGGCATCGCGTTGGAAAACACCAGCGCCGCCGAGTCCGCGATCCGCGACACCGACTTCGCCGCCGAGACCGCCGAGCTCACCCGCTCGCAGATCCTGGTTCAGGCCGCGACCAACACGCTGGGCATCGCCAACTCCCAGCCGCAGAACGTGCTCTCGCTGCTCGGCTAACCCTGAGCGGCGCAACGGAAAGCGTCTCGGGCGTCACGCCCGGGCGTGGATGAAGCGGATCAAATCCTTCATCCGATCACTGATGCGTATGGGCGGCTTCTTCGGACGCCGCCCTTCTTTCTTTTTACGCATCATGCGAACAAACTCGAAGCCAGCGGCGAATCACGACAACCCGCCGCAACCGCCGATAATCCGTCGTATGTGCGGCATCCTCGGCGTCGTCCACCGCGACCCCCAACTCGAAATCAACCGCGAACGCCTCCTCGCCGCCCGCGACACGCTCACCCACCGCGGCCCCGACGAGGCGGGCGAATGGATCAACCCGAAAAGCGGAATCGCGTTCGCGCACCGCCGACTCAAAATCCTCGACCTCACCCACGGCCAACAGCCCATGTTGGACCGCCCTCCCCCGGAATCCCCCCGACACGCTCTCGTCTTCAACGGCGAAATCTACAACTACCAAAACCTCCGCGAAGACCTGAAGAAACGAGGCTACGACTTCCGTAGTGACGGCGACACGGAAGCGCTGTTCAACGCGCTGCAGGCAGACGGGCCCGAAGTCATCCAACGACTCGAAGGCATGTTCGCCTTCGGATATTGGGAACAGGAATCCCGCAATCTCCTGCTCGTCCGCGACCGCCTCGGGCAGAAGCCGCTCTACTGGCACGACGACGGCGAACGCCTCGTCTTCGCCAGCGAACTCAAAGCGTTGCTGCGTTACCTCGACCGCAAGTTCGATATCGACCCCGCGGCCCTCGACGAGTTCTTCACGCACGGCTATGTCCTCTCGCCCCGCACAATCTTCCGAGGCATCCACAAACTCCCCGCGGGATGCCGCCTACGGCTAAACGTGGCCGACTGGCAGATCGAAATCGACCGCTACTGGGATGTCGAAACGTCACCCGACGTGCCCAGCGCCCCCGGCGACGCGGTCGAACAACTCGACGAGCTGTTGACCGAAGCCGTCCGCAAACGCCTGGTCAGCGACGTGCCGCTGGGCTGCCTCTTGTCCGGCGGGATCGACTCGTCGCTCATCACCGCGATCGCCGCCAAACTCACCGATGGGCCGGTCAGCGCGTTCAGCATCGGCTTCGATGAATCGGACGAACACAACGAGCTGCCGTTCGCCGAGATGGTCGCGAAACACCATGGCTGCCAATGGATTTCGGAACAGGTGCGGGGCGGTGATTTCTTAACCGATCTCGACGACGCGTTGCGTTACTTCGACGAACCGTTCGGCAACTTCACCGTTATTGCCCAGCGCAAGCTCGCCCAGCTCTGCCGACAGTACCTGACCGTCGTGCTCTCCGGGCAGGGCGGCGACGAACTCACCGCTGGCTACCCGGGTCGATACAACTGGGTCTTTGAGCAACCGCAAGACGCGCCGCGACATCAGCACCTGCCGCCCGTCGATCATCTGAACACCTATCTCGCAAAGACCAGCTTCGTCGGTTGGAACGGCGGCCGATCCGCGATGTTCTCCGACGGGTTCAAACACGCGGTCACCAACGCCCACAGCCCCGCCGACGGCGTCGCCCCGTTCTGGCGTACCGCCGGGGACCCGGTCAACAACGTCCTCTACGCCGACGTCAAGACCAACCTGCCCGACTACCTGGTCACCATCGAGGAACGCATGACCATGTCGGCCAGCCTCGAGGCCCGTAATCCGATGCTAGACCACGACGTGGTGAACTACCTCTTGTCGCTTCCGGGAGCGATGAAGGTCCGCGGTGGGCAAAACAAGTGGCTTTTGTTCAAACTCTGCGAACGCTACCTGCCCCGCGAAGCGTACGACCGGCCGAAGCGTGGCTTCACACCCCCGCTCGGCCTCTGGCTGGAACAAAGCCGCGCCGCGATCGCCAATCATTTCCGAGACAATGCCTCGCATATCGACGGCGTATTTTCGCCTTCCTGGCAGGCGTTTTTGGCTTCAGTACAGCTCTCACCGCCCGCCACGATGCCGCTGTATTACAGCCTCGTCTTATCCAAGTGGGCCGAGCACTACGGCGACTACATCAACGCTTGGCCAAACGAGAATTCATCAACCCCGACCCGTCGCCACCACGTCTACCGCGAGCAAACCCCCGCCGCCATTGGCGAGTCGCGTTGGTTCGCCCAGGCGCTCGGCAACTTTGCGGACGGCAGCGAACTCCATCTCGTAGGCGACGAAGATGGGCACTTCGCTTGGCTCGCCGAGCAACTTGGCTACCGCGTAACCGATGATGCCGGCTGCAAGCGGCGTGTCTTCATTGGATTAGGATTCAGCAACCAACTACAAAACTTGAGTGTTACTCAACCCACCGACTTGGTTTGGGTCGCCTTGTTTGGAACCGCCGAACAACCCCAAATCCAGCAACTGCTGCAAACGCTGCCCGACCACATCACGACGCAAGGCACCCAGGGCGTTCAGGTCGATACCGACCGCGGGGTGTTCGTCGCGAAGTTCAACGTCGGCTCAGGTAAACCCGTTGCTGCTTAAGCCTTCTGGGCGACGACGACGAGGTCGCGGTAGACGCCGGTGATCTGCCCGGTGTGGGCGATCGTCAGGCCGGGTACGGACGCGATCTGGCGGGTGAGTTCTTCCATCGTGTACTCGAAGCCGTGATACACGGCATCCGACGAACCGCCGAACTGCCAGCCGGGCGTGACGATCAACGCCTTGCCGCCGGGCTTCAGCACGCGGGCGATCTCGCGGAGGATGATGACCGGGTTGGCGAGGTGTTCGATGACGTCGAACAGCGTGACCGCGTCGACGCTCTCGTCGTCGCGGGGGATCGCGTCGCCGCGGCCCTGCTCGAAGCGGGGGCGTGGGCCGGGGTACTGCTGGTTTGCGGTCATCTGGCGGGACTGTTCGACGCCCTCGGGCTCGGGGTCGATGCCGAGGACCTCGATGCCCTGCTGGGCGAACATGTGCGAGAAGAAGCCGTCGCCGCAGCCGACGTCGAGGAGCAGATCGCCTTCGTTGGGGCAGCACTGCTTCGCCGCGCTCGCCAAGTGATGCGCCCGCTTGCGGAAGAAGTCGGCCTTCTGGTAGCTCTCCCACACCAACGCCCCGCGTTCCTCGTACTTCTCGAACGGCATCGCCGCGGCGTGGTAACGCACGTTCCACATCAGCCCGTTTTCGAAGTGCTGTTCCCGCACCTCGTCCATGTCCGCACACCGCCAATCGAAACCGAACCGCTCCCGGAATTGCTCCGCCTCTTCGGGCAGGTACTCCGGGGTGAAGTCGTCGGCCACCACCACCTGCGGCACCGCCAACACCTTCCGCCCCGTCTGCCGAACCGCAAGGCCCAACGCGAGCAAGCCGATCTGCCCCATGCCCAGCAGCTTCTCGCCGTCGACTTCGTCGAAGACCTCTTCGTTGAGCACCGCGACGCCCGCGGCGAGCGTGTCGACCTCTTCGGGGAAGCGATAGGCCTGGGCGGGCACGCCCTTGCCGTGGTGGTGGAAGCCTTTGGGGTGGATCACAAACTCGCCCATCGCGGCGATCGCCCCGCTGGCGTCGAGCCGCTTCGCCCCGACCATCGCGACCTGCCCGCTCATCCCCAGGAACGCCGCCAATTCGTCCGGCCACGACTCGGCCGGCTGCACCTCGGCAGCCGTACGGTGTCGAACCACCACGACCCCGCCCGCCCGGTCGGTCTCCCAACGCAGCGTCCCGGCCTCGACCGAAACGGGGGACTTCAGGGGCGTCGCGCTGCCGGCAATCAATGAAGTATTCATGCCGGATTTATCGGCCCATGCCACCAAACACCACGAATCCCTGCTCGAATCCCGTTCATCGCGGACCCGCCCATGCCGGCTTTCGGTCGAGCCTCCGGGGGTTAACCGCCGATAACTTGGCCATGAGCGACTCGCCCCGCGTCTCCATCCTGATCCCCAACTTCAACAACGGCCGACAGTCGTCCCGCAACCAGGCCGTCGACCTCCTCGGCGACCTGCTCGACTCGCTCCGCGACACGCTCAAAGACGACCCGACGCCCCACGAAATCATCGCTTTCGATGACGGCTCGACCGACGACAGCCTCGACACGCTCCGCCGCTGGCGCGACGACGGCTTCTTAAAACTCATCGAGGCCGAGCACTGCGGCGTCCTGGCCAAGACCGCGAATCAGCTTGTCGCCGCTTCGCGGGGCGACATCCTCGTCCGCCTCGACGGCGACATCACCGTGCTCACGCCCAATTGGGTCTCCAAGCTCTGCGCCGTCTTTGACCAGGGCCCCGAAAACCTCGGCGTCGTCGGCCCCAAGCAGCTCGTCGACGGCGCCCAGTGGGTCCACAGCTTCGGCGACTTCGTCCTCCACCCCAAGGGCTACCACCACCTGCACCAGGGCGCCCCGCGCCACCGCGTGACCCGCCCCGCCGAGGTCGACCACGTCATGGGCTGCTTCTACTGCTGCAAACGCGAAGTCCACGACCGCCTCGGCGGCTACGACGAAAACATCCTTCGCGGCCAGACCGTCGAGTTCGGCATGCGGGCCCGGCTCGAAGGTTACCGCTGCTTCGCCGTGCCGCACATCGAATTCGTTCATCGCCACTCGCTCCGCGACCTCCGCGCCAACCACGCCGACACCGAGGGAGGCATCGATAACTCTCGCGAGTCGTTCCGCAAGAAGTGGGGCTTCGATCGGATCTCGGCCGACCTCGACGTCGTCCGCGAACGATACGCCGGCACCCCTCTGCTCTGGAACGCCGACGTGTTCGGCCTGCCCGCCGACGAGGCCTACACCCTCGCCCCCGGCCCCTCGCCTTCTATCGAAACTTCACTCTGGAAACGCTACGGCGAAGACCAAAACTTCCGCCGGCAGATCGACTTCCGCGTCAACGTCGCCGGCCAGATCGCGGGGCAACACTCCGGGGGACGTTCCGGGGGGCACACCGGCCCGCTGCAGATTGGTGTGATCGGCGCTGCCGAGGGGTTGATCCTTCACCTGCTTGCTCAGCAAGGGTTGGCGGTTGAAGGCTGCGAGACCAGCCGATCCCACGTCGACCTCGGCCAGCAATTCCTCAAAAGCAAGACCTACGCTGGCCAAGCCCCTTCCCTCGTCCACCAGCCCGACCCGCGGACGTTGCCCTGGGCCGACGCCTCGCTCGACTTCGTCTTTTGGCCCACCGGCATCGGCCGCCACCCCAACCCCACGCCGATCATCGCCGAGGCCAAGCGGGTGATGCGGCCCGACGCAGTCTTCGCCGTCGCCGCGTCGCCCGAGAGCTACCTCGCCCACGAGTTGGCGGTGCAGGTCCGCTCCGTCAACGACTGGACCGTACCCACCCCACAGAAAACTACTCACCCCAGCCAGCCCACGGTCGTGCTCGCCGCCCGCGACGCCGCGGTATTCGAAAACGCGAAACCGGTGGCCGCGTAAAACGCAAGGTCCGATATAATCGAGAAAACGTCTAATCTCGATCGGGCCGCGGGGTGCCGCCGATAGGCTATTGCTCAGAGAGATCCGTTTTCGCCGCCGAGTTGCTCGACATGAAATTCTCCCGCCGCCAAATCCTCATCGCCGGCCTCGGCCTCGCCGCCACCGGCTGCGCGACCACCGGCCCGTCGACCACCGGCAAGACCGCCGGCCGCATCGGCCCCATCTGGCCCGAAGGCGTCAAGCCCCCGACCCGCACCCCGTCCGACCGCCCGAGCTACGCCACGCCCCGGCCGGCCACGCCCGCCCCGACGCCCAGCGTCACCCTCCCCTCCGGCGTCGTCGCCCGCCGCAAATGGACCCGCCACGGCATCGCCGGCCGCAACATCGATCTGATGAACGGCGTCAAGAAGATCACCATCCACCACGAAGGCTGGACCCCCGTCACCTTCACCTCCGCCAACGCGTCCTACGATCGGCTCGAAAACATCCGCCAGATCCACACCCGCGACCGCGGCTGGGCCGACATCGGCTACCACTACGCCATCGACCGCGCCGGCCGCGTCATCGAATGCCGCCCCATCAAATACCAGGGCGCGCACGTCAGCGATAACAACGAGCACAACCTCGGCATCCTCGTCCTCGGCAACTTCGAAAAACAACGCCCCAGCAACGCCCAAGTCCAAGCCCTCGGCCGATTCACCAAGCAGATGATGCGGACCCACCGCGTCCCCGCCCACGCCGTCCACACCCACCGCGAATTCAAACCCACCATCTGCCCCGGCCGCACCCTCCAGGCCCACATCAACCAACTCCGCCGCACCGGCGTCATCGCGTAACGACTTGATTCCGGGTTCTACGCGTCGCCCCGAAATAAATCAAGGCTAATAGAACGCCGCTGGCGGCGGGCTCCGGAATTGTCACGGCCCCGATACCGGATTGGCCGTTTGCGAGTTCGAACCTAAAGAGCAGCTGTCCGTTGTCCACCAAGGCTTGTTCAGGACCGATATCAGCCGCTAAGAGAGAGCCATCCAGACTCAATTCCGTAATAGTGCTGCCGAGTAACTCGTCGCCCTCGCTGATCAGGCGGATGGGCCCCAGGTCGGGATCGTAGCCTAGAAGAACGCGCAAGAGCGTACCGTCGGACGTAGACGCACGGTCGTCTAGCGGTTGGAACGCGAGAAAAGCAAACTGATCCTGTTCGTTAAGTAAAAGATCTAGAGACCTAATAATCGTAAGCCCGCGATCAAACTCAGGGTCGTCCCAAGACGCGAGCGGGATAGAAACGGATTCACCCTTACGGAAATAATCAAAAGATGGGTTGAAAAAAACGTTCCGCCCTTTAACCAATGTGCCGTTCCCATTGAACGCAATCGGATCGGTAAATGCGGACCCTGGAAGACCAAAGCGAAATGAATCTCCCGGTGTCAGGGCAGTAATGCCTTCCCGGTCAGAACGATACAAACTGACGAATGGCGAAGGGCTGGATGGCTGAGACGGGTTAATACTCGGGGCAAGAAAAGTAACTGCGCCATCGTCGCCTAGCTGCGCCGCAACTGGTTCGCCGACCGTTAGCCCGGCTGATCCCGGAATTTCGGTACCCGGTAATACGACTGGCTGTATCACCCCGTCTCGACTAACCACTAAACTGGATCTCCGCGTACTGATGAAGTCGAGCCGATCGACCAACTCGAGCCGGATAAGTGAATCACCGGCGTCATTAAATCCTTCGACGGAAGCATTACGCACGATATCGGCCCCGCCGTCAGGGGCAGATATCCCCGGCTGCACAACTACGCCCAACGGACTCGCCCCCGCAGGAGACTGGACGACCGTAAAAAGTGAACCGAACGGGGAGCTACTTAAATCGCTATTAAAGATAACATCGCCGCGGTTATTGATCAGATTCGTTCCGGGAGTCGAAGCGAGCGTGAAAGATTCATTTTGCGCCGATGTGCCTGACCTAGGGATAACTTGAAAGTTCGATCCGTCGGTGACCAAAAATCTTGTGACTTCCGCACCCATACCGTCGCGGACAGTGGTGTTCGGCAGCGTAACCTGCCCGAGGTCGTTTAATGCATAGTTACCTAAACCCTCGGGCCCGCCGAGATTTCGCAGCTCGACGATCTCGCCAAACGGCGTCGAAGACCCCGTCCGCACGATCTCTCGCTGCCCCTGGGGCCCAGCGAGGATCAGGCTCCGCCCGAAAACATCTCCCTGTTCATCGCGGCTGAACTCATTGATCAAGACTTCGCCGACCCCGTTCGTATCGACCACGCTGAACGACGTCGAATCCGCGCCGGCGAGAGGAAACGTCCCGTTCGTGTAAAGAACGTCGACCTCGGAACTAAATCCCGGGGAGCTCGCTCCTAGTACTAATGCCGAAACGATGGATAAAAAACACCGGAACCGAAAACAACACATAAGCAGGAAACCCCTCAGTTAGCCGGAATCGAAAATAAACGTCGTCTTAAGATACATGTGAAAACCCCGTAGAACAATCATTTATGCTCTCTATCGTGTGCTTTTGAAAACCGTATCAAACGCCAAATCAAATCAACTAGCCCGGGGCTCTACACCCCCGTCCCCCTAGAACCTCCAACTTTTCAAAGAGCGAACGCTCGGCCCTCGGTTGACGCACGCATCGGCCCGCACGCCTTCCGAAACTTCAAACCGTCGTCCTCGACCCGCGTGCTGGGGGCGGCCCCCCGGAATTACCCGGTTGGAGTCGTTCGCGTTTCTTGTCGGCAAGGTGACTCACCGACGAACGCCGAAACCCCCACGCTTGGAAAACGCGAGCCCGGCCTTCCCCGTATGTCATCCGAGACGGTCCTTGCCTGTCACCGCCTCGGCGCTACGGGGTGCCGAAAAAACTCTCCCTCCATAAGGGGGCGAGGCGACATCTTTGTGCGCCCCAGAACGGGGGTTTTGCTGCTTGCGAACTCATAAAGCGAGTGAGAATCAAGCGATAAATTTATTCAGAAAATCTGAAAATTTTCGGTTTTTATCGTAATTCTGTGCGCACAGAAACGCCGTTTTCATCGGGCCAGCGATTCATTGCGGACACGGATCGTGCAGAGGGCCGCAGAGAAAAACAAAAGAACGAATGCGCCGGGCTCGGGGATCGCGAGGAAGTCTTCCGGGGATAGCGCGGCGAGCGTCACCGAGGCGTAATCGATCGTGCCTTCGAAGAACTCGTTGTCGGAGTGGCCGGTCCCGCTGATGAGGAGGTTGCTCGACCAGTCGGGGAACGAGGCGTTGATATCGGCAATGGTTTCGAGGAGCAGGCCGTCTTGGAAGATACGGACTTCGTCGTTCTCGTCGTCGAAGACGACGGCGATGTGGTAGGTGCCGCCGTCGAAGGTGTCGGAACCGGCGACGGTGACGCGGGCCTCGCCGCCGAGGTTGAGGTGGAGGTCGTCGCTGCCGGCGTTTTTGCCGAGGAAAAAGATCTCGCCGCTATTGTTGCCGGAGATGTCGTCGGCGGACGAGCCGAGGACGGCCTTGAAGCCGTCGCCGGCCGAGCCCGCGTAGGCGAAGCGGGCCTCGACGGTGAAGCTGCCGCCGAAGAGGGCCGACAGCGGGAGGTCGGTAGCGATCGAGTCGTCTTCACCGTCGAAACGCAGGCCGTCGGCGGCGGTCCACCCGCTGTCGCCGGTGTCGCCGGCGAGGGGCGCAACATTGAAGCCAAGCAACTGGCCGTCGAAGGTGCGCGGCAGGCGGTCGGGCAGGGCGTCGCCGGCGTTGGGCGTGACGAAGTCCCAGTTGGCCAGGGGGTCGGCCGGCAGCGTCCCTGGATTGGCGGGGCCGGCGGTCATCAGAGCGTTAATCTCGCTGCGGACGGCGGCCACGGCCGAATCGGGCTGATTGAGGAAGAAGCGGTTGCCGGTGGCGTCGGGGGCGACGATTGTTTGAGCGCTGGCGTTGAACGAGACCTGCTGGGCTTCGGACAGCGTCCAGTCGCCCTCGCCGCGGCCGGCGTAGAGCACGGCTGTCTGGTCCCAGCTCTGGCGGTCGCCGATCACGCCCTGGCCGCCGGCGGTGCCGGGGTAGTACTCGTAGGCCTTGGCCACCGGGTTGTTTTCGGGGTCGCTCAGGTCTTCGCCGGTGCGCACCTCGTTGCCGACCTCGAACCCGCTGTAGACGATCCGCGTCGGCCAAGACGTAGCGACGTTGTCGGCGGCGGCGGGGTCGAGTTGGATATTAAACTCGCGGAACCCGGCGTTTTCGAAGTGGCCGCCCATGACGACCAGTTCGTCGACTTTGGCGGCGATGAGCTGGGCTCCGGTCAGCCCGATGCCGTCACCCCCGGCGTTGGCCGGCGAATCCAACAGACGTGACAGGCCCGTTTGTCCGCCGATGACGACGATGCGCACACTGCCGTCGGGCGCGTCGTTCAGCAGCCGGCGGTATAGCGCCGTCGAGTCCTCGGACCCCGCATTCGTCAGGTTGCTGCCGAAGCGGAAGGGGTTGGCCAGGGCCGGGGCGTAGGTGTCTCCGCCCGACGGGGGGACCGGCGGGTTGGCGACGAGCCCGACGGGCAGTTTGCCGCGGCCGTAGTAGGCGTTCACCGCGTCGATCGCCCCGGCGATGTTCGGGCCGTTCGTGCTGCCCACCACCCCGATCAGTTCGACTTCGCCGAGGTCCGCCAGGCGGTGAGCCACGGCCAACGCCGCGGCGTCGTCCGCGTCGGGGCCGAAGTCGGTATCGATGATGAGGCGCGGCGGCGAAGCCACCGCCGACACACTCAACCAGGCGGCGGCCATGGCCAAAAAGACCATCGACTTCATCGGCTTATAACTAGACGGTTGCGATAGACCATCGAACGCGACACGCCGCTTCATCCCCCGCCCGGCTAAACCAACAAACCTACGACACATACTGCAGTTCATACACCCAGCCCCTATCAAAAATAACTGTTGAATAATCGCAAGCCACTGATCGTTTCGCCCGTCATCGATTCGTGTTTCGTGAACACAGACGTTGCGTTCGTCCGCGATACCCTTCCAAGGACAAACCCCCTCGGGCCTGTCGTGCTTAGATTACACCGAATCTTCGGGACGAGGGCACAAAATCTCAAAGGCCCCTGTATTGAAACAGACGCCTCCGGAAAAATTCGGTTTCGGATGATGCGTCGCGCCTAGTTGGAGCGTTTGACCATCTCGTGGTCTTGCGTCTGGTGTTTCAGCCGAGGTGTCGGCGAGGGGTGATGTAAACCGCCCTCTTTGGCCGCCGTGTCGCGGAGCGTGTACATCGCGTGGCCCACCTCGGTAACGGCCCGGGTGAGCTCGGGGAAGGGCCGGTCGGCCAAGTCGATGAGGCCGACGTTGTAGTTCTCGCCGTCGCCCCGGCCGGTCGGTGGCTGGTCGCCGTATTGGAACCAATGGGTGCCGACGATGTACGGGTTACGCAGCGCCGAGTCGAGGTAGGCCCGGTACTTGTCGGCCCGCTCGGACTGGTGGGCCGCCGCCTGGATGCCGACGTGCAGGCTGCCGCGGTCGCGAGCGCCGAAGTGGAATTCGCTGATGACCATCGGCTTGTCGATGCCCGCCGGCAGACCGACCTCGGCGACGTCCGGCTGATATTTGTTGAAGCTCAGTACATCCGCGTGCCGGGCCGCCGTGCGGGTGACCGTCTCGCTGATCGCCCACGCCAACCGGCAACCCAGATACATCGCGTCGGGCGCGGCCGCTTTCATCTCGCCGTGTACCGTTTCGAAGTAGGTCTCGACCGTCCGCGTGTAGAACGCCATCAGGTCTTCCCACGCCCGGGCGCGGTCGGGCAGTTGCGTGGTTTGTAGTAAGTCGTCCCAGGATGCGTGGTCGCTGCCCCACTGCCGGTTGAGCGCCGCGATGTCGCCGTACTTTTCGCGCAGTGTTTCAATGAACACCCGCTTCGCTGGCTGGTCGGCTGGCCCAGCGAGCGTCGCCAACGCGAGCGAAGCGTCGGCTCCCCACGACAGCTCGTTCTCGATAAAGAACCCGATACACCAAGGGTCGGCCGCGGCTTGATTGTGTTTCGCTAGCGCATCACGCACCGCCGACCGGAAGCCGGGGTCGAAGACGTCGTGGAACTTGCCCCAGTACCCCGCCGACGCCTCGAGCTTCCGAGTGCCGCGCACCCAAACAGTTTCGGTATAAGGCGTCCGGTTCTGCCGACACAACGCCGGGTCCGACGCGATCGCCAGCGTATTCATCCCCCATGAACGCAGGCGGGCGTGGGTCGTGCCGTAGAACCGTTCTTGCCAGTCGGAGCCGTGCTTCTGGTAAAGGTTCGAGGCGGTGAAGTTGTAGGTGCGGTACGACTCGAGGTTTTTGTAGTGGCCGTGCGCAGCGGGGCCGGCGGTGCCGTAGAACTCTGCGAACTCGGCGTCTTCGGGCGGCAGCCAGTCTAAATAATTTTCGCGGTCGGTGATGCCGGTGTTCGCGCTAGCGGCGTGGACGCAGCACGCCCCGTGCGACCAGAACAAACAGCCGTCGGGGTCGACCAGCCACCACGCCTCGCCGACTTTCTCGGCCCGGAACCGCCCGGTCGCCGCGAGCTGCGGGCCATCGGCCCAGCCGCCGTAGCGGCTGAAGTGCTTGGGGCCGTGGTGCTGGGCAAGGTATTGCTGTTCTTCTTCGGCGGCTTGACGCAGGTCATCGACCGACTGCGTCTTGCCCGGCCAGTGGTCGTGCTTGTATTGCCCGAACCGGTCGATGAACGGGAAGAAGCCCTCGGCCGAGCGGTGCTGAACCGGGTTGGTCGCGCGGATATCGGCGATCGCTAAGCGGTGCCGGTGGGCGGGGTGGTTGACGGTCAGGCGTAGCTGCGTGATACGCGACAAGTCGGCACGCGCTTGGCCCGGGGCGGCCCGCATGGCTAAGAACTCGACGGGCTCGGTGAAACGCCAAGGCGTCGGCACCACGTCCTTGGCGACCGTCCGCGCTTCACCCGCCGGCAGGTGGATACGCAGCTCCATCTGCCACGCCTCCATCGAGTCTTCCGGATCGCCGACCTTGAAGATCAGCTCGGCCGGGTGCTCGCCGAGGTTGGCCACATGCAGCTTGACGTGTTGGTAAGGATCGAGGTCCCACGCCTCGCCCGCTGGCGATTGGAGCGTCACGCCCGGGCCCGCTGAGGTGTCGGCGGTATCGATCAACAGCCGCCCGTTTCCACCCAGCCGTACCGTCGCGTCATGCGTCGTGACCCGGCTGAGGTCGAAATCATCGGTGAACTCGAAAAGCGGCAAGGCATCGGGTACGCCCATGCCGTCAAAAATATCACAACGCGACTAAACCCGTCTCTTACGGACGCGCGTCGAGCGGCGCTAGCATCTAACGGGTTTTACCCACCGAGACTTCCGACAGCGAGTTCTGGCTCGACTGGTGGAAAAAGATACGGACGTAACGCCCTTGTGTTTCGGGAAGGTAGACCGTGACCTTGCGGCTGCCCGACGGCAGCTTGTAACTCGATAGCGTTTCGCCCAGCCGACGGCGAGAAGTCCATCGGCGGTCGTCGTTGGAGTAGGAATAGATCGCCCGGCGGTCGTCCGAGACTTGGACATCGATCCGTGCCGTATCGCTGCCACGCAGCGGGTTCTCGAACAACAGGTTCACCACGTCGAAGCTTCGCTCCGTACCCAGGTCTAAAACGATTGCGCTGGGTAGCCAGCCCGAATCAAACCGGAAGTGCGTCCCGGCATCCCCGTCGACGACATCGGCGGCCTTGCCGTTACGCTTGTCCACCAGCGGACGCATCTGCTTGGCCAAACTCTTATCGATCGCCGCGCGGTACCGCCCCACGTCACGGTGGTCCTTAAATTCCTTGACCTGTTGGTTCCGGACCGACCGCGAGACGTTGTACATCTCTTCGTGTTGGAACCACACTTTTTTGACGGGGTATTCGCTGATGCGAGCCTTCCCTTTACCGTCATCCGCGACCAACACGTGGACGGGCCGGCTGGTGGATACGCTGCCGCCGGGCGTCTCGACCCGTAGCCAGAGTTTCCAGACCCCCTCTGTTTCGGGACGCCATACGCCTTGCCCCCGGCCATCCAATTCCGCCAAGGGTTGGGCGGACTCTAGAGCCGTACCGTTACTACCAAGTAACTGAACGCGCAGTGAAGTATCCGACGAAGACAAAAGCCCGGGAAACGCCGCGCGGACCGTAACGTTGCGGCCCGAAGCTACCACCGCGTTGTCGCGCGGCAAATCGAACTCGGCCCTCCCGAAGCGTTGATCATTTTCAAATGCCGACGACGCCTCCCGCAGGTCCGAAGGCAGCGCGTTAAGACGCCGAGCGAGTTGATATTCAAACAACGAGTCGGGGTCGACCGCTTGCCCCACCGAATCGAGAAGCAAGACGTCCTGCTTGACGTCCACCACATCGATGGGATGGCCGTGCAGCCCGACGATCGCGGGGGCCATGAAGTAGCCGTATTTCTTCCCGGTCGGCCAGAAATCGATCCGGTCGTTCGCGGGGAGTTTCGCCGTGGCGGGGGCCAGGCCCACGGTGTTGCGCCAGTTCCAAAACGTGAGGCGTCTGCCGTGGTGGGGCGTGTAGGTCGCCCCGCCCACCCGGGTGACGCCGAACAGCCCGTCGTTGCGGTCGAACAGTGTGGCCCGCGGGTGGCCGCAGTGCGCTTCAAGCGAACCGAACTGGACGCAGCGGTGGAAGACCGTCACGCTCGCGTTGCCCGTCGAGCCCAGGCCGTGGTGCGACTCAGCAAACTCGCGGATGTGCGAAAACAGGTTTCCGTACCCCGCCGAGACCGACACGATGCTTTGATGGCCAGGGTTACCTTCGAGCAGCACGTTGCGGACCGTGTTCTTCGACGACCGCCGCAGCGAGATAGCCATGGTGTAGTTACGGAAACGCAGGTCGCGGGCCCACGAGTTGACGACGTTTTCGAACTCCAGCACGTTGAAGCCGTCACCGACCTGGTGCATGTAGTGGAAATACATCTCTTCGTGATCGGTGGTGAACGCCAGGGACTCGAATCCGACCTCTTCGATCGGCTCACCGAAGCTGGCTAGATAGCCCTTGCGTTGGCCGGTTTCGTGGCCCTCGTGGAAGATCGGCTCGCGAAAAACAACCTTGTTGCCCTCGACCCGATCGATCTGGTGAGCCTCGGAGAGCAGCGTGACCCAGGGCCGGTTTTTGAAGTGCGCGATCCCTTCGGGCATCGGCCGATTCGGCGCGTAGAAGCGCTGCAACACCGGGTCGTTCACACTTTCGGGTAGGAACGACATCATCTGGACCCACATCCCTGCCTTAAGCGACGAGGCGTTGGCGACTTCCACCGAGAAACTCCCCGCCGGGCCGAAAGCCGCGATGTCGGCCAGTTTGTTACCCCGCCAGTGCGCCTTCTCGCCCGCCGGGGTGACCTCCACGGCGAAGTCGGGGCTCGGCGTACTCAGGTGTAGTTCGGTACCCCCCGGCACCGAGCCGGCACCCTGAATAACCAAGTCGCCGCGGTTGATCGAGATCGGCGGGGCAAAAAATTCCTTCTCCCCCCGAAGGATGTAACGCCCCGTACCGAACCGGATCACCACCGGCCCCTTGGTCGCCTCCGCTTTCTTTAGAGCTTTGATAAACGCCTGCCGGTCAGATCGGCCGTCGTCCGGCACCGCCCCGAACGCCTCCACTTCGAGCACCGTGTAGCTGTCGTCGACCACCGGCAGAGGCACCTCCGAACCGCGGTAGCCGGCATACGAAAAGTCCGGCATCGCCTCCGCAATCGGCACCCCCGGCTCGATCTCCAAGCCCGCGGCATCAAACTTTGGTATCAAAATCACAATCAAACAGCAGAATAAATATCGCATTGGTTGATTATCTCGAAAAAACGTTCAGATTAAAAGGTAAAATAAATTATAAATTTAATTTATTTACATAAATATACTTATAGAATATAAATCTGTAATGTATAGTTTATTTTGTATCTATTGACAATACTTTTTAATGCGTCAAATCCGAGATCGTGTGCTAAAAAGTGGAAGGCCTCACGCTCACGAACGTCAGTACCCGAAAGTTGCCCCCGCCGTTACCCGATTCCGCAACCTCTTGGTTTTGGATATACGCCGCGATCGCTTCGTCGGTCATGCTGCCACCCAAAGCCATAAGGTAGGCGTGAGCCAAGATGGAACGGCCCCAATATTGTTCTCGTTAAGCGTTGAATTCAGCAAGCCGTCTGAGTGAACCTTTGTCCTTGTGTACCCCATCAAGCTATTCAGCTAGAGGTTCGATTGGCCATGTCTGTTTCCTGAATCTCAGCTGTGTGCATCCGTTAGGGGCCGTATACCCGATGCTGAAATACCACCTCTAAGACAGATATCGATTCGAGATACGCTGGAGTACAATCTGCGGCATGGGAAACACGAAAGAAGACGAAATTGTCCGGGACGAGAACAGTTCGGGGGATGCGATCGAGGTCGCGGATCAGGCGGAGCCGGCCGAGCCAGAAGAGGCGGTTGAGATCGACCTCGATCAGATCACGCCGAAGGTCGAGGCGGCATTATTGACAAATGAGCGGGCGATGACGTCGGGGAAGATCGCCGAGGCGTTGGGGCTGGACTTCCCGGGGGCGAGTAAGCCGGTGAACGCGGCGATCGCCCGGCTGAACGGGGAATACGAAGAAACGGGTCGGGCGTTCCGGATCGAGCAGGTCGCGGGGGGTTGGCAGGTGATGACGCTGCCGGAGCATGCGGACGTGCTGGCGGCGCTGCACAAGACCAAGGCCCAGTCGAAGCTGAGCCCGGCGGCGATGGAGACGTTGGCGATCGTGGCGTATAAGCAGCCGGTGCTGCGGGCGGAATTGGAGGCGATCCGCGGTGTGGCGTGCGGCGAGACACTGCGGTCGTTGATGGAGCGGCATTTGGTGAAGATTGTGGGCCGTGCCGAGGAGATCGGTCGGCCGATGCTGTACGGGACGACGAAGCAGTTCCTTGAAGTGTTCGGCTTGGCGTCGCTCAAAGACCTTCCGGAAGTCGAAGAGTTCCGTGGAGGCAAACCGTGATGGGCATTCACTTGTTTCGGCCGAGGCTTGCGGTGGGTATGACGTTGACCGCGATTGTTTTGCTCACGGCGGCGGGCTGTGCGCCGTACCGTTTGCAGGGTTTCGTGGTGGCGGGGGACCAGCCGGGCGTAGAAGTATTGGGGAAGAACGATCCGAAGCTGGAGGAACTGGGGCCGATGGTCCCGGGGGTTGGCATCGAGGTGTTGCTGGACCCGCATCGGCTGTCGCCGAAGAAGATCGGGCGAGGCGATACGGACGCCGACGGGGCCTTCGCGATCCAGATCGACGAGTCGGGGGCGGGGCTGCTGATTTTGGATATCGAACTCATCGCCACGCGTGACGGCTTCGCATCGGTCCGCGAACGGCTCGAGCTGCCGTCTGCGAGCAAACGGGTCGTCGTCACGATCCAACGCGGGGAAGACCGGCCGAGCTTCGAGGCTGGAAACATCCTGGAAGACACCCTGCGAGACGCAGAACCCTACCTCCGCGAGTAGTTGCAGGCGGTCAACTTTGGTTGCTTGGCCCAGACGGACCCGGCGGGTTTTGGGTGGCCCCCGATATCAACCGTAGGAACAAAAGCCTTCCGCCAGCGTAGGCAAATGTAGATAATATCTCCATGCCCAAGACGCAAACCCGAATCAAGGTCGGCTCGGGCGGACTCATTTACGTCGGCGTAACCACCGCCATCTTGACGTCGGCGATCTATACGCAAGCGAATCTTTTGTTCTGGGGCTTTGGTCTATTGGTCGGCGCATTGGTCGTTTCGATCGGCCTGGCGGCGTTAGCCCTGCGCGGTATCGAGATCTCGAGGCTGGTGGCCACACACGGTGCGGCGGGCGAGACGCTTCTGCTGAGTTACGAGGTGCGTAACCGCTCGTGGTGCCCCGCGTTTGCGGTCGTCATCAAAGAAGCGGGCCCGTCGAAGCGAGGCAAACGGAAAACGGAAAATAAAGACGTCTTGGGGAATCCTCCGCACGCTTGGGTTTTGCACGTCGGCCCCGGCCGAACCGTGCGGGCGCAAGCTCCCTGCCGTCCGGCTCGGAGGGGTCGGTTGTCTTTCGAACGTATCGAAGCATCGACCTCGTTTCCTTTCAGCATCATCCAGAAGACGGTGAGCGTACATGCCCAGGACGAAACTCTGATTTTCCCGCGCCTCTACCGGGTGCGGCGGGGATACCTGAACATGATCTCGGTGGTCGACGGTGACGGGCGCTTCCACCACGCTCAGCCCGGCGGCATCGACGAGTTCTTCGGCGTCAGGGAATACCGCCCCGGCGATAGCCCGAGGATGATCGACTGGAAACGTACCGCACGCACCGGCGAACTGGCTGTGCGGGAAATGACCCAGCCCCGGCCGCCGAGCCTGTCGCTGATGCTGGATCTCGGCGGCCCGTCACCGATCGGTTCATCAACCGAAGAGCGTGCGATCAGCCTCGCGGCCTCGATCGTCTGCGAAGCATACCTCCACGGATTCCGGGTCGGCCTCCGTGTCTCGGGACCGGACTGCCCGCCCTTCGAGCCGCGGCACAGCCTCTTGCACCGCACCCAGATTCTCGAGGCGTTAAGCGCGATCGATCTCGAAGCACCGCGGCCGGAAACCGCTGCGGCCGACTACACCAAAAAAATCGACATCGTGATCCGGCCGGGAGAACACGAGGACCGCTTGAGTGGCGTGAGAGGGATCACACGCAAGCCGGCCGTCCTCGGGGTTACCGATTTGGACCGTTACGTCACCGGAGCGACCATGCTATCCGAATTGGATAAGCAGAAACCAAACCGGGCGGCGGCAAGCGAGGGGATTAGCCAGACACAGAAAAACGAAATCGTCGCTCAGGGGGCCAACGCGTGAATGTTTACGCTGTATTCCGCCGGCTGGTATTCGCCCAAGTGCTGTTGGGGATCGTGGCGTCGTGCATGGCGATGCGGACGCCGGGCCTGCTCATCGGCGCAGGGACGATCGCGGCGATTTCGTGGTACGTCACCGAGGGCCCAAGGGGCAAGACGATCCCGCGGTGGCTGATGAACGCGGGGGCATTGGTCGCGGTGGTGTGGTTGGTATTCGAGCTTTCCTCGCAACGTACGGACCTAGTCGCGGCGATGGGTCATTTCACGATGATCCTGCAGCTGCTGTTGCTCTTCGTGCACAAGACGGACCGCGAATACGCTCAGCTGCTTACCTTGAGTGTCTTGCAGATGGTCGGAGCGAGTGTGCTCTCGGTCTCGATGATCTACGGCGTGTTCCTCGGCCTGTATTGCGCCCTCGCGTTGGCGACGGTGGTGTTTTTCCACCTGAACGCGACGGCAGAAAGCGTGCGGCGGGCGAACGCACACGCCGCAGCCGGCCCCAATCCACCTGCTCGGCCGGCCAACCGGATCACGGCCAACGCCCGCCGACAGCTGGCCTACTTCGCGGTTACCGTGGGGGCGATCTGCGGCGTCTTGGCCGGGGCGGTTTTCGTGGCGATGCCGCGAACCGGTAAGTCGGGGATCGACTTCAGCCGGTCGCCCGCGGCGGGCCCCGCCCAGATCGGGTTCAGCAACACCGTCCGCCTGGGGGCCGGGCCGATCGGCACCGGGTCGCGCGAGCCGGTCCTGAACCTAAAGATCGAGGCGTTCGGCCGACCGATCGGCAGCGAGTCCGAGCCCTGGCTGGTCCGGGGGGCGGCGCTCGACGTTTATGATCCGGATAACCATACGTGGTCTCGCTCGTCGTTCGCCAACGCCAGCGATCGCATTATCGATATCGAAAACGTTAATCGGAAGCATCTAGACGAAGGCTCAGGCACAAATCGCATAAATAACTACACCGCCGAGGTCGCGATGCGCGACTCACGCCAGCGCGTTATTTTCAGCATCGTTGCGATGCCGACGCGTTACGGATCGCCCAGTTTTTATCTCAAGCGGTTCGACTCGGAAAACCTCGAAGAACTCGCTTTCAGCCCTCTGGACCAGCAGATCAGGGCGACGGCATCCATCGTCGGCGCTACCAACTACCGGCTGAGTTGGCCCTCCAGTGTTTGGGGATTCAACCGGCCGCAAGACGATACCTCGATGCCACATCGCGGGGTCCCGCCCAGCACCGATGAACTATTCGAAAGAGAACTACCAGATCCTAATTTCTTGGCTGAGTTACGACGCAGTCTCTCCGACAACTCATTCGGGGCGGATAATGTAAATGCACCGCCGCTAGACATTACGCCGGTTACGCGGCAAAACTACGCCAGGACCTGGATAGTGGAAACGCCGAGGATCCGGGAACTGGCTCTGGAGATCATCAACCGCGCCGGCCTAGACCGCGACCCGCAAACCCGGCACACCGAAGACGATTTACGTATTGTTGCGGCCCTCGTCGAATATTTCAGAGACGGCTTCCAATACGATCTGGATAACCCCCGCCCGCGACCGGGAGAAGACCCGTTGGTTAATTTTTTGTTCGAGACACAACGCGGGCACTGCGAGCTCTTCGCGGCCGGGCTCACCGCTTTGTGCCGATCGATCGGTATCCCCGCTCGCGTGGTGACCGGCTTCCGGGCCAGCGATTTCAATACGGTCGGCGGCTACTACGTCGTCCGCCAATCGAACGCCCACGCCTGGACCGAGGTCGACGGCGGCCCCGGCGTCGGGTGGCGGAGCTTCGACGCCACGCCACCCGAACCCGTCGAGGAACAACACCGCGCCCCCGAAGGCATCCTCGCTTCCGTGCGACAGGTCTACGAGCACATCGAGTTCGCCTGGATCAGGAACATCGTCGCTTTCGACGGCCAGATACGGCAATCGGTGATCGATAACTTTACCGCTTCCGTCGGCGACACGAAGCGGTGGGCAGAAGGCAAATTCAAGGGCCTGATCGGAAGCCTCGCCGCCCTTCCGAAGCGTTTGCATCTCGACCGGGTTGAGGTCATCGCGACGTTGATCGGCATCGCCTGCCTCCTGACCGCAGCGCTCATCACGATACGCCTGCGTATCTTGAGGCGTCGACGCCTAGCCCGTCTTCAACTGACTTCGCTACCGCCGTCCCAACGCAGCGGGCTGAGCCGACGGCTGGCGTTCTATTTAAAAATGCTCGATCTGCTTGAGAGCCGTGGCTACCGTCGACCCGATTGGCAGTCCCCGTTAGACTTTGCCCGCGAGTTGGCCGAGGCCAACCCGATCCGTTTCGATCCCGTGGTAGCGCTCACCGAGCATTTCTACGACATCCGCTTCGGCCACCGCTCGCTGGATTCCGAAAGGAAATCACTGATCCGTGTCCACCTGCAGCAGCTCGAAAAGAACGCGGCAGGAGCAGACCTTTAGCCCCAGAAACCAAGCCGCCCTGCCGTGTTGGCTTTGCCCCGCGATGTCAAGTATTCAAATCAACAAAAACTCCGGGCTAAGCAATCGGCCGGTTTACGAAGTTGCCGTTGTTGCCCCCGCACTTAACGAGGCAGACAACCTCCGAGAACTATTGGGCGAAATCGACCGCGCCTTCGAAGGAATGCCTCGGCGTCATCAAGTCGTGATCGTGGATGACGGATCGGACGATGCGACACCAACCGAACTAGCTGCATTAGCGGACGAGTTCGAACACCTCGTAACGCTCCGCCACGACACCCCGCTCGGGCAGTCCTCCGCGCTATGGTCCGGGATAAACGCAGCCAAGGCCGCGATCGTCTGCACGCTCGACGCAGACCTCCAGAACGACCCCGCCGACCTGCCGCGGATGATCAACCTGCTGATCCAACACCAAGCCGATCTAGTTCAGGGAGACCGCTCCGCCAATCGCCGGGATCACGTATTGCGTAAGCTCGCTTCTGTCGTTGGCCGATTCGCCCGCTGGCTCATCGTGGGCGACGCCACCCGCGACACCGGCTGCGGCACCCGTGTCATGCGGACCGACACGGCCCGCCGGCTCCCGCTGGATCGCGCAGGCATGCACCGGTTTATCCCCGCATGTGTCGCCGGCTTCGGCGGTAAGGTCATCGAGACCCCCGTCAATCACCGCCCACGTCGGAACGGCAAGACCAAGTATGGCACCGGCATCCTCAAACGCGGCCTCCCCGGGCTGCGCGACTGCTTCGCTGTCCGCGCCTTGATCCGCCGTGCTCAGCGTGAAGCCGAGGTCGATGCCCGAGCGGTCGCCGTCGATTAATCTTATGCGATGCGTTCGCCGCTGGTCTTCATCCTGATCGCTGCAAGCCTGCTGACGACTCCTGTTGCGGGGGAAGAGTCGGCAACGCCCGCAGGTTATGAATCAGTCAACCTGCAGAGTCGCGTCGGCGACCTCGAAGTGGTGCGTGACGGCGAGCGTTTACTGATTCAACACCACGACCAAACGCTAACCGCCGAGCAGTACGTCGCGTTGGTTGAGGCACAGCAGCAACGCCGCGACGCGGGCGGGCCGCTGTTCAAACTCTTCAATATCACCACCGCCGTCGGCATCGCCTGGGTGGCGGTTGGCCTACTTGGCCAGTTACTTTTCACCGGGCGGATGATCGTGCAGTGGCTCGCCAGCGAGAGAGACAAGCGTTCCGTCGTCCCGCCGATCTTCTGGCACATCAGCCTCGCGGGGGCGACGATGCTCTTGGTGTATTTCGTCTGGCGGAAGGACATCGTCGGTGTCCTCGGCCAGTCGGCCGGCTGGGCGATCTACGCCCGTAACCTCTACCTGCTCCGCAAAGCCCGCATCACCGTAACCCGCACCGGTGAGGTCAACGACGACGAATCGTGATTGATCTACACTTGCGGCATGTCTTCGAGCCTGCGCATCATCGACGCCAACGCCAACCGCGCCCGTGAAGCGCTACGGGTCATGGAAGACGCAGCCCGCTTCGCGCTCAATGACGCGGAGCTATCCGAAGCACTCAAACAGCTGCGACACAACCTCGCCTCGGCGTTGTCCAATGTCCCGAACCTCAGCACCCACCGAGACACACCCGGCGACGTGGGCACCGCCATCACTACCCTGGCCGAACAATCGCGGGCCGGCCTCGCCGACGTAGCGCTGGCAGCAGGCAAACGGCTGAGCGAAGCGTTGCGGTCGATGGAAGAATTCGCCAAGACGCTCCCCCCGGAACAGGCCCAAGCTGCCGCGGCTTTTGAACAGTTACGATACCGGGGCTACGCAGCCGAGCAATCGCTCAACGCGGCGCTCGCTTCGGGACGGGCGAATCAGTGGCGGATTTGCCTGCTGCTAACCGAGTCGCTGTGCAAGCTGCCTTGGCGTGACGTGCTGGACCAAGCCCTCGACGCGGGCGTCGACTGTGTGCAGCTTCGTGAGAAAGACCTCGAAGCGAACGAGTTGTTGGAGCGGGCGTCTTTCGTCGCCGAACGCTGCCGAGCTGCGAGAGCCACCTCGATCATCAACGATCGCCCCGATATCGCCCACCTCAGCGACGCCGACGGCGTCCACCTCGGCCAAACCGACCTACCCCCGCAAGCCGTCCGCAAGCTCGTCGGCAACCAACTACTCGTCGGCGTCAGCACCGCCAATCTCGCCGAGGCCCACGCCGCAAAAGCCGCGGGTGCCGACTACGTCGGCCTCGGCCCGATGTTTCACACCACCACCAAACACAAACCCATCCTCGCCGGGCCAACGTATCTACGCGACTACCTATCCGACGAGCAGGTCAAAAACATGCCGCACCTCGCCATAGGCGGGATCACGCCCGACAACCTGCCCGAACTGATCGAAGCCGGCGTCCAAGGCATCGCGGTGAGTTCCGTAGTATGCGCTTCAGATCAACCCGCAGCTGCGGTTGCTTCGTTGACGAGATTTTTCCAAGCGTAGGTCAGCGATCTAGCAGAATCACTTCGGCAACAAAAAACGGCCCGGGCTCAGGCTCTTCAATCGAAAAACGTAACGCGATCTCAATGGCTTTTTCGTATGTATCGAGCAGGCAGTGTGGATTCACTACTATTTCCTCGGCCATGTGATTACACGACAGCGGTGAACACTCGAACGTTGAACCACACGAACGGGATACGACGTCAAACCCAATCGTTGTGGCATCACTCGACAACGGGTCGATATCGAAATCCGGCAGGTCAAATGTTTCTTTTTTGCCACCGTCATAAATGGCCGCCTCAAATCGATAAGCAAACATCGTGTAGAGATCAGATTCGGCTGGCGGTACGACGCTCAACGCTTCTTGAACCGAGTTGTACAACCACCATTCGTTGTGCCGCCATTGGTTGATCCAATCAGGCGGTCCTTCCGAAACACATTCGCTAACGCTGCAGATATCGATCACGCTTGGAGCTTTGAGCCAATCGGGTCTCGGCTCAATGCGTTTCGGAAAGTAACCCATCAATTTCATGACGGCGTACTTTAGGCCGGAGCTTTGGTCTTGCTCTCGCTATCCCCGACGAGCGCGGCGTTGGTCTCGAAGCGTTCGAGGGCTCGCAGGAGTTGATCGATCTGCGTGACCGGCTGCATCTGCTGCAGGCGGCGGCGGAGTTGGGTGACGGTGTTGAGCTCGGCGTCGGACATCAGCAGGTTTTCGTTGCGGGTGCCGGAGGCGGCGAGGTCCATGGCGGGGAAGGTGCGTTGCTCGGCGATCTTGCGGTCGAGGATGAGCTCCATGTTGCCGGTGCCCTTGAATTCTTCGAAGATCACCTGGTCGCCGCGGCTGCCGGTGTCGACGAGGGCGGTGGCGATGATGGTGAGCGAGCCGCCCTCTTCGAACTTGCGGGCGCCGCCGAAGAGCTGCTTGGGGATCGATAACGCGCCGGCATCGAGGCCGCCCGACAAGGTCCGACCTGTGCCGGCGAGGTTCGGGGCGGTGTTGAACGCTCGGCCGATGCGGGTCAGCGAGTCGAGCAAGACCACCACGTCGCGGCCCATCTCGGCGTGACGCTTGCATCGCTCGAGGGCGAGCATAGCGAGGCCGACGTGGCGCTCGATCGGGTGGTCGTTGGACGAGGCCCAGACGGTGCAGGGGACGTTGCGGCGGAAGTCGGTGACTTCTTCAGGCCGTTCGTCGATCAGCAGGGCGTAGACCTCGGTGTCGGGGTGGTTGTGGCTGATGGCGGTGGCGATCTGCTGGAGCAGGGTGGTTTTACCGGCCTTGGGCGGGGAGACGATCATGCCGCGGGTGCCGTAGCCAATGGGGCAGAACAGGTCGATCAGCCGGCAGGACGGCGGGCAGCCGGGGTGTTCAAGCGTCAGCCGGGGGGCGGGCATGACGGTCGTGAGGTCTTCGTAGGTCTTGTATTCGCCCATCTCGTCGACGGGGACGCCGTCGACGGTGAGCACGTCCTTGGCCCGGCGGGCGTCGGGGGCGATGGCGTTGGCTTTCGGGCGTTTCTTCTTTTTACCCTTGCCTCCGCCCCCCCCGGAGTTGTGGCCGTTGTTTTTGGGGTTGGCCCCGCCGACGGGCTTGCCGAGGGTAACTTCGAGTTCGAGGCCGGCCCGGAGGTTGTACTTCTGGATGAGGTGGGAGGCGACGACGGGGTCGCTCGGCTCGGCGACGTAGGTGTCGGTGAGCTGGCGGAGGCGGCCGTCGGATTTGTTCGACATCTCGAGGATGCCGCGGGCGGTCTGAGGTTCGTTACTCATCGGTTTCTCGGGCCCCGGAGGGGGAAGGTATGGCCGGCCTAAGACGGTACCGGCCCGGCGGTTATTTGGTTTTCGAAACGGTCAGTCCAAAAATGGGGGAACTGATGGTCCTTACCCTTTGTCTGGACCACGGAGCCGAGACGCTACGCTCGGCTTTGCCCCGGGGTTAGCGAGGTGGTGCCAAGGGACGCAGACAACGGGTGTTCGGTGTAGCGAAGCGAGGATCGGTCGCGGCCTCCTGCCAGGACGTCAAGTCGGTTCCGGTCGTTCCGCGGCTCGGTCGCGAGTCCAAAGCGGACGTGTCGGGCGGACCAACCTCACAAGACTTAACGAGGGCCAACCGGGTGGTTGCGGCTTCTGAGATTGTCTTCGACAACCAAGGGGGCCGTATCGGCCCGCCGAAGCGGCTGACTCACTGAAGTTTCGGAATTGCTTGGGGAGCTGAATCTGGCTGCCGAGCGATCGGACATTACGGTTAACTGGAAGCCGTGTTGCCGATTTCCGATGTCCTTGTTGTAACGGGTTTTGCCCGCACGATCAACCCCGGAGTATCCCCGGCACGGCGAGGGCCTGGGGATGCCTCAGGCCGACTTGGTGGGCGGGCGTCGCTTTAGCTCGGTTTTGCGCTACGATAGGCGGGTAAACTGCGTCAGCGATAGTCCGACACACCCCGAACGCTGGCCCGCAGACGCCGCGATGAACACCCCGCCCCGACACCCCGAAGCCCGACGCAACCTCGTCTTTTTAGAGCTGCCCGGCCAGCAGCTCCTGCTGGACCTGTACCGCCCCGATACGGATCGGCCGACGCCGGTGGTGATCTATTTCCACAGCGGCGGCTGGCGGGCGGGCAACAAAGACGACTGCCGGGTCCGTTGGCTGACGCGCTACGGCTTCGCGGTCGCCAGCGTCAGCTACCGCCTGCTACCACGCTACCGCTTCCCGGTACAGATTCAGGACGCTAAAGCGGCGGTAAGGTTTCTGCGGGGCAACGCCGAGACGCTTGGACTCAACCCCGACCAGTTTGCCGCGGCGGGGCTTTCGTCGGGTGCGCAAATCGCCTGCCTGCTCGGGCTGACCCACGGCCACCCCGTACTCGACCAGCCAAGCACAACACAAAAAACCAAGCTGCCTCATCCCGGTCTTCCCGAGCCCGGCCAAGTACCTGATTACTCCGGAGAATCTACGGAGATTCAAGCGGTGGTGAACTACAGCGGGCTGGTCGATTTCGTTTCGATCCAAAACCGCCCCACCCGCCGCGGCGGCCGGGCGTACCGTTCGGCCGAGGCTCGGCTGCTGGGCCACGCCGTGCACGAAGACTACGAGCGGGCCAAACTCGCCAGCCCGATGTATCACATCCACGCCGACGCCCCGCCGTTCCTCCATCTCCACGGCGACCTCAACGAGATCACCCCGATCGATCAAACGCGTCGCTTCCACGCCGCCCTGCTCGAAGCGGGCGTCGTTTCGAAATTCACCTTCGTCCGCGGTACCGGCCACAACAGCCGACGCATGATCGAGACGCCGTCGATCCAAGACCGCGTTGCTGATTTCCTGCACCGCCACCTACAGACCGCAGGTGGCATCCGGGCGGTCTACGAAGAGGCCGTGACGCGGACCGACACGCCGGACGCACCGATCGCCAAGCCGACGGGGTGAGGCGGTCGTTCTGAGCGATCCGGTCTGTACCTGTTTGAACTTCGCGGTCTAACGGATTTATCTGTCTAGCACGAAAACAAGATAAACTGTTTGTTTGTATTTATTTATCGGACGCGGAGAGATTTTGATCGAGACTTACAACGGGTGGTGGTATAATTTAATTCGGAAAAATTAAAGTTTTTGCCAAGCAACAGAATTTAAGCACAAGCGGTCAGGTTGATTATTACAGCCTTATGAACGATTCCGTCCAAAAATCACAGCCCTGCCCTTCCTCGCACCGGCGAGAAAGACCGAGCTCGGCGGTTTTCACCGGCCCCAAGCCTCGGCTAGCGGGTGAAGGCGAACTCGCTGACCGCCGACTGGGGTCTGCGGACGGGCAGCCGAAATTGCGCTTGGTTGGCGCGGGGGCGATCGTTAAACCCGATCTGACCCCGACCCAGGGCACGGCGATCGCCGGCACCAACGACCCGCGCTGGGTGTTGGCTGTGCGGGTCGCCGAGCAGCTTCAGGGGTCCGTCCTGCCGCCCGACAAACGGGATCGGCTGGTCAAGATCGGCAAGATGTTCGGGCTCACGGCGTTCGACGCTAACCTCATTATCGCGATCGTTCAGGACCAGGCTCGCCGCGGCTACGCTCCGGCCTACTGCCCTACCGCCGGCGAGCCGCAGCTGCGCATGGTCCCGCCTCCGCAGAAAATCAAATGGGTCACCCCGCAACGAACCCTTCTCATCGCCGGGGTCATCGCCGGGTTTATCGCGCTTGAGCTGATTGTTCTCTCGATGGTTTTCTAGACAAAACTCAAGGGGGACAGAGTCACTTTTAGCTTTGAATCACGGCACCGCATCCAGCGGGGCTTTGTCGGCTTCTCCACTCGATACCCCCCACCACAACCACGTCGTGACGCACGCCGCGATTGCCGGCAGAATCGAAACCCACAGCAGCGGATAACCCACCACGATCAGTATGGCGACCGATATACAGATCCCCAGCCAGATGCCGACGATGGCGCGGCGTTTGTTCGGTGCGCTCAGCCGGCGGTGTTCCAAGAACTCGGCGATCACCGGCCCCACGCGAGGACGTGAGTAGATCCAGCGCTGCAGCGGGGGGTAGCTCTTGCTGAAGCACCACGCCGCCACCAGCCAGAATACTGTTGTCGGCCAGCCCGGCACGACGACGCCGATCCCGCCGAGCGTAAGCAGCACACCCCCCGCCGCGGCGTAGGCCCAACGCACAGGCCGAGGTCGGTCGGCGACCGAAACCGAAGGAGAAATGCGGGACGATGGCTCGGCCATGCCACGAGTATAGAGCCCGTTGATTCACCGATGCCGAACGGCAGCTGCGGTGTATCGAAATCTCTACGGATTGGTAAAGGGGATACCGATATTTAGCCGTGGGGCTTGTCAATCGCTCCCGCCGCGAGCGGCGGGGCTAAATTGAATTTCGGTGTTTGGTCGCAGCCTTATTTCATGCCAACGAATGCGCCCATGGTTTTCAAGATGATCTTGAAATCCATCTTCCACGACCAGTTTTCGACGTACTCGATGTCGTAGCGGATCCATTCCTGGAAGTCTTTGCCCTGGTCGCGGCTGCGCATGACCTGCCACAGGCCGGTGACGCCGGGGCGGACGCTGAGGCGGGCCTCTCGCCAGGGCGGGCAGTACTGATTTTCTTTATACGGGCTGGGCCGGGGGCCGACGATCGCCATGTGCCCGACGACCACGTTGAGGAACTGCGGCAGCTCGTCGATATTGGTTTTCCGCAGCACCTTGCCGACCCGGGAGATGCGGGGGTCGTCGTCGATGAAAAACTGCGGGCCGTCGGCCTGGTTCTTCTCCATCAGTTTTTTCTTGATGTCCTCGGCGTCCTTACGCATCGTGCGGAACTTGAGGCAGGGGAACTCGACGCCGCCCTGTGACTCGCGGACGTGGGCGAAGAAGAACGGCCGGCCGTCTTCGAGCAGGATCGCCAGCATCACGAACGGGTATACCGGCAGCGTCAGCAGCAGCGCGATCACCGCGAAGGTAAAGTCGAAGACCCGCTTGAGGTTTCGCTGGAAATTCGAGAGCTTGCGCAGCTTTACCGGGCCGGTGAGGACTTCGCCGAGTTCGATCTGGCCCCACTGCAAGTCTTCGACGGCGGGGCGTGCTTCGGGGCTGTCCCACAAGACCGCGGGGCCGACGATCGAGTCGGTCTCGCCGAGCTCTCGGCCCTTTCCGACCCAGACCGGGCCGATGAAGCGGGTCTTGGCTTCGGGGTTGTCTCCCATGTCGCACCAGACCTGATCGGAGAGCCGCTGAGCGCGTTGGATCGTGGCGTCCGGCCGTTTCCAAACCGACACCAGTTCGCGGATGAACTCGGTGACCTGCTGGGGCTCGGAGCGGTCGTAGACGCTGCCGCCGACCGAAGCGGTCGTGCGTTGGTTGGGAGGAATCGAGCGGCGGAGCATCTTCCAGCCCTCGCGGGTGTTGGCCGAGTCCAGCCAGGCCTGGGCCAACTCGCGCGACGAGGTCAGCGCGACCCGACCCAGCCGCCAGTCGGGGGCGCTGTAGACGCGTTCGAAGCGAACGAAGCGGTCGTTTTCGTCGGTGATCACCCGCTCGGAATAGCCCTCGCCCTGGGTGTTGTGTAGCCGAACGAATAGTACCTTCGGCTTGAGCCAACGCAGGGTGTCGATGGGTTGGCCCAGCCGGAAGATCGACAGCGAGTGCGGATCGGTCAGCAGAAATAGATCGGCGTCTTCGGAAAGTTGTGCCGAGGCGTTAAGCCGAACCACCTGAACGCCGCAGGCCGCCCAAAAGCGGTCGTGCAGCTGCAGCTCATCGAGCCCCCAGATGGTCTGGTGGGGAGCGAGGCCTTCGTTGGCCCCGTCGGGTTCGGTTTGATCAAGCGGCGTGATCATGGGCGAAACGGTTCGCGGGGTTGGCTCAGTTCCGTAGGGCAGGGCTCGTAGCGATCAGTGTCCGTTGCTGCTTCCGTTGGTGACGGCAGCGCGGCGGGGCTTACCGTTAGGCGACTTGCTGGGCGTACCGAAGGCGGCGACGGCCGAGCCGAGCGGGCCGAAGCGGGCGGCGATCGCGGGGTCGGCGTTGAGCACGCTACGCGACGGGTCGGTCCGGCGTTCCTGGGAGACGATCGACGCGAACGACGACTGGTTGAGGTCGGTCTCGAGGGCGTGGTTGAACACGACGCCGACGACGTTGGCCCCGACGGATTCGAGGTGGTCGTGGGCGCGGGTGGCCATGGCCTTCGAGTCGCCGCGGGAGACGATGAGGACGGTGGCGTCGGCCTCGGCGGCGGCCATCGAGGCTTCGAGCGAGCCGAGGCAGGGGCCGGTGTCGAGGATGACAACGTCGTACTCTTCCCGGGCGCGGGCGATCAGGTTACGCAGGGCCTGGGGCGAGAGCAGGCCAGCGTCCTGCGGCTTGGCGGCGCCGATGGGCAGCACGCTGAAGTTATCGATGCCGGTGTTAGCCACGCATTCGCTAAACGGCCGGCCCTGGCAGGCGTCGAGGATGCCGAGCGCCGAGTCGGCCTGGCGGCGGTTGAGCCGTTGGAGGTCCTTCTTGGTCAGCAGGCCGAGTTCGATCAGGGCGTCTTTGAGGTTGGTGCCTTTGCCCCGGGCGTGGGTAATGGCCTGGCCGATCTGGTCTTCGGTCAGGACGGTGTCCTCGCGGAGGATCGCTTCGACCGAGCGGTTGACGACGACGCCGACGCGGCGGGTAAGCCCAGCGCCGACAAGGTCGCAGTCGATCACCAGCGTCTTGGATTCGCTGGTGGCGAACGACAGACCCATCGCGACCGACAACGAGCTCTTACCCGAGCCGGCGGCGGGACTGGTCACGCTGAACACGCGGGCGGTGCCGCGGTTGCTGATCTGCAGGAGGGTGCGGATGTGGTGCACGGCGTGGGCGGCCCGCTCGGACTGCTCGGGGTCGGCAAAGTTTTCCGGCAGCGTGGGCAGTATGCCGAGCATGCGGGTGTCGCGGAGGCCCATGCGGGCGTCGCCGGCGTGACGCAGACGGCTGTCGGCCATGCCGATGAGCAGCACGATACCGAAGCCGAAGGCACCGCCGCCCAATGCGCCGAGGGCGGCCATCTGGGTCGCGTCGCCCTCGGACGGGACTACGGGGATCGGGCCTTCGAGGTAGCTGACGACCCGCTCGGCACTCTCGCGTTCCACCATCAGTTCGTCGATCTTCAGCGACGCCTTGGCGATAATGTCTTCCTGAGCGTTGATCTTCTGCGCGATGCTGGCGACCTGCGACCGCTTGCGGCTCAGCGATTCCATCTCGGCCTCGATCTCGGCCAAGCGACGCGAGAGCTGCTCTTCAGACTGGCGGAAAGCGTTGTATTCGGTGTCGCCCTGGAAGGCGTCTTGGGGATTGATCAGGATTTTTTCGATGCGGGCGTTGAGGTTGTTTTTCTCGACGTGGAGCTGGCCCTCAAGACGTTTGTACTGCAGGTGGCTGGGCCCCATGCCGCTGGCGGCCAGGATGTCGAGGTCGTTTTCGATCCGGCTGATCCGGGCCTGCAACTGAGCCAGCACAGGAACGCTGGCGATGATCGCGTCCCGATCCAGCGGGGCGTTGTCTTCGTTCGGGCTCCGCATGTCGAGCTCGGACCGGACATTGCTGAGCATAAACTTCAGGTCCAGTTGCTCGAGCTGCATGCGATCGAGCTTGCGTTCTAGGCGGTCGTATTCGCCGTCGCTCAGGTAGACCCGGCGTTGGCCGAGCTGGCGGGTGATTTCGAGCTGCGCTTCTTCGATAACGTTTTTCAGCCGGGCGATCTGGTTGACGAAGCGGTCGCCGGCCTTGAACGCATATTCATCGATATACGCCTGAAGAACCGCTTTGCTGCCGGCCGCGGCGACGAACTTGTCGGGGGCGACGAACGAAACCCCGAACGTCAGGCTCCGGCTGCGGTCGTCCATCGCGGTATCGATCGCGGCGGCGAATTCATCGACCGACCACTCCCGGGCGTCTTCGCCCCGCGCGTTCCAGGTGTCGCTCGCCAAAGCCAACTCCGCAACACGCACGCTGCGGATCAGCTGGTCCTGCTGTTGGAGGAAGCTGCCCCAGTTACCGATGGTCACGCCGTCGGCAAAGATTAAGGGGTCGTTCTCGACCACGACACGGCCTTCGCTCTTGTAGAGCGGGGTGGTGGTGGTAAAACCGAGATACCCGCCGGCGGCGGCGAAAACGAGCGCCAGGAGGACGGCCCAGACCATCCGGCCGTGCAGGGCGGCGCGGATCCTTTCCTTACCGCTCAGCGGCTCGGGCTGATCGATCGCTCCGTTGTCCTGATCCATAAAGGTTAAGTCTTCTTGCATCTCGCTCTTTCCGTCCTACCCGTTGCCGTCTTTGGAAGGTTTAGCCGCAGGCTGCCGCACAAACACACGCCGATTTTCGCTATTCGAGCCTACCGGTCTCCGGTATCTCACCACCACGCGACTACTCAGGGCGGCAAAGATTTACAGGCTCTGTAGTGAAATATCGTCCGACACGCGGTTTCGGTTAAGCATGAACCCTCGATCAAATAATGAGTATACCCCGACTCCCGTGGCGTTCATACACCGGCGACGCAGATAAATAAGCATTATTTGGGCCTGATCGCTGAAGCCGGGCTGCCGTTTAAAAAGGAATATCGTGTTCCTCGACCTTGTCCGATAAATTTTGCACGCCGAAAGTCTGGAACGCTTGGCGTTCGTCATCCAGGTCTGTGCAGCCGCCGTTAAAACAACACGGAATACTCGCGTAAACCGGTCGTTCCGAGGGCTTCAAAATATCAGAGGCTCAACGCGTGTCGGCTCGCCCCTTGCGGGGTGACCACCGCATCGATCTCGGACCGCCTGGCGGAAACGGTTGCTCCCGCGCAGACCAGACTACGGACCACAACGGCGTCGGCCTCGACGCGGGCTCCGGCCAGGACGACCGAGTCGTGGATGATGGCGGTGGGGTGGACCTGCGCCCCGGGTTCGACGATGCTGAACGTCTTCTCCCAGTCCTGTCTCGGCCCCGAAAGCCGGGTCGACGGCTGGCGGTTGAGCTCGCGGAGTGTTTCGAGGTAGCACGACAGGGTGCGGAGCGAGCGGGTGGTCGATTGGTTGTACCGCACCACGCGGACCTCGTGGCTCTCGGCGATCGCGGGCAACGCCTGCTCGTTCAGGTCGACGAAGCCGACGGAACTGATGTCCCGCAGGCATCCGCAACGCATCAGCATCAGCCCGCTGGGGTTGCCCTGAGAGTTGCATACCATTCCGACGTCCGCCTGGATCTCGGCGAGCGAACTCGCCAGCTCGACCAACGGCTCGAAGAGCAGCTGCGAGGCGTGGACCACGAGGATGTAACCGTCGTCGTCGTAGGACTTGGCGATATCCGAAAGCAGCCCGCCGGTGCCTCGGAAGTCGGACGGGTCGGTCTCGATGCTTAGCTTCACCGGCCCGTACTGGGTTTCGCCGGGCACCATCTGGCTGCTGCGGTCGGTCATGACCCGCACCGGCAGCGATTCGATCCCGAAACGCTCGGCCATTGCGACCAGCTGCTCCCGCCAACAGTCCATCACCGTCCGGTGATCGCTGACCGGCATCTCGATCGCGTACCGGCCGGTGGCGCGACGCAGCTGGTTCGCCCGGACCGATCCGGCCAGCAGCACGACCGCACGCAAGGCGGGCGGCGCTTTGACGCCGCCGACCAAACCTACCGTCCCCGGCAGTGTGTTAAATTTTTGTGTTTGAGCCTGGATAATCATCGATACCCACCCCTTTTCTCCGTCTCTCTCGAGGCTTGATTTCCCCAAAACAAAAGGGCCTCTTTACACAAGTCCAGCACGTGAGCAGGCCTGAGCTTATGTCGCAACATATCTTAAACCAATACGGGGTTAACCGGTAGTGAAAATACAAGCGTTGATAAATTCATCGCATTTTCTGGTTGTGATATCGACATTTAGACCCGGTAACCCCAATAACAGGCGATTAAATCGATATTTTTCTCCACAACTCACTCTTTGTGCCGGTCAAAGCAGAAGCCTGCGTTGTTGTTTTAGTGAAGATTTAATTAGTTTTGATGGTCAAGCCTCCGGATCCATGCTCATTCGGACTCATGAATCACGATCCTCAACGGAAGCCACTTCCGTCTCCTCGGATGTAGAGAACGATGTTCGGCCGAAGAGGATGGCCTGCATGCTGGGCTGCACCTCTTCCAAGACCCGGGCGGCGAGCCGCTTTCGGGTCTCTGGAGTCCACGAGCGATCGAAGACGAGTTGGAGCTGGCCCGCCCCGTAGTAGTGCTCGCGGTAGCTGCCGGCCAGTCGACGGACCTCACGCATGCCGTCGGCGAAGACGCCCTGGGGCAGCATGATCGCGTTCATCACGGTCATCTCCCGCTCGCTGCCCGAGGCCTGCCAAGCGAAGTCGTAGGCCATGCCCGTGACCTCGAGGCCGGGCAGCCCGACCGCGAACGGCGCCTCGCCGCGCGGCAGCCAGCCGGCGCTGGGGTAGCAGTTCGGCGGGAAGTGGCCTTCCATGTCGCGGGCGTCGGAGCAGTGGACCAGCAGCAGCGAAAACTGTCGGCCGGTGGCCTCGTGGCGGTAGCTGCGGCTGAGGATCACGTTGGGCTTGAGCAGCGTCACCGCCGCTTCGGGGATGTCTTCGTCCCGGCCGACCCAGCCGTCAAACTTCCGCGGCAGCGCCTCGACGGACTCACGCACCATCGCGTGGTACGGCTCGGCCTCTTCGCCGGTCGGCAGCGTCAACACCTGGCTCTTCGCCGCGACCAAGACCCCCAGGGTCAGTCCCGCCGCGACCAATACGCCGAACTGCGGCCGACCGACCAGGACTTTGGCCCAGCCCAACGGGTCCGATTTTTCTTCTTTGGCTGCCGAAGCCGACGTCGGCCGATCGACCGGCAGCAGCAGCCACCGCATCAACGCCACCATCAACATCAACAGCACGTAAGCCACGCCCACCATCGCCCAGCCGAGCAGGTCGTGGAACATGTCCGCGGTCTCCTGCGAGGCGTAGCCGTAGAGCAGCACCGTCGGCACGAGGCGGATCATGTTGCACACGATCGCCAACGCCGGCGACAGCACCAGCAGCAGGATCATCACCCACGGCCGCAGCTTGTCGAGGAAGATAAACAGGTAGCAGACCAAAAACAGCATCGCGATCATCCGCATGCCGTTGCACGCCTCGGCGATGCCGACCTCGACGCCGTTGAACACCAGCAGGTTGCCCGCCCGCTCGATCGGCAGGCCGATGATGAACACGACCTGCTCGGTCAGCCACGCGGCGATCGCCTGCATCTCCAACGCGATCGGCTGGCGGATCGACCCGGGGATCGGCACAAGGAAACCCAATACCAAAAACGTCTGCCACATCCGCAGCACCACGGTCACCCCCACCACCGCGACCACGCAGCCCACTAGGCAGACCACTGCGCCCAGGTGCCAAAAGACCTGCTGGGCCGTGAGTTGGCCGTAAAAAGACAGCCCCCAGCCCGCCGCCACAACCAACGCCCCCGCCCACGGCCAACGCACCGAAGCGCCGCGTAGCCGTTGGCGGTTTGTCCACCACAGGCAGGCGAAGACGGCCGGCACCAGCATGATGTGGCTGGCCTCTTCGTCGCGTTGCACGATGCGGAAGATGTCCGCCCACGCCCCGAGGGTGACCCAGACCGTGAACGCGATCAAGGCGACGGCAAGGCCGACCGTCCACACCAAGTCGCCGCCGGAAAGCCGGAAGGACGACGCCTTGTCCGCCGACGGCATGTAGGGGAGCGGCGGGAGCTTCGGAGCTTTGGGGGTTGGTTTGCTTGAAGGTTCAGGCATGCCGAACTCCTGATCGATCAGCCGTCGTCACACGAAAGCCGAATCATCTCACGCGGCTTCCGAGCCGGCGGGTTCGTCCGCTTCGGAATCCTTGGCGTCGGTGGCTTCGGCCGTGCGGGTCACGCCCAGCAGCGTGTCGTAGAAGTCGATCAGCACGCCGCTGCTGTGGTCCCAGCTCAGGCCCGCAGCTACGCGTTCCTTACCGAACTTACTCATGGCTTCGCGCTTCTGGGAGTCTGCCAAGAGGTCGATCATCGCTTGGCCCATCGCCTTCTCGTCGTTGTCGGCCACGTAGACCGCGGCGTCCTGGGCGCTGAACCGCGACTCTTTTAGATCGAAGCTGACGATCGGCAGGCCCATCGCCATGTACTCGATGATCTTGTTCATCGTGCAGAGGTTGTTGAGCGGGTCTTTGGGGTCGGGCGCGATGCCGAAGTCGGCCGAGGAGAGGTAACGACGCAGGTCGTCGTCCGACACCCGGCCGGTGAAGACGACGGTTTCGTCTTCAAGCAGGTTCAACTCGGCGGCGAGTTCTTGGAGCGAGTCGAACGCGTCGCCCTTGCCGACGATGGTGAAGCAGGTGTCGGTCAGCCCGGCGTCGAGCGCGTGGCGGATCGCCCGCAGCGCGTAGTCGACGCCGTCCTGCACGCCCATGACGCCGAGGTAGACGCCCATGTATTTACGGCCCCGCTTGAGCTCGGGCTCGACGGGGACCGGCTGGAACAGTTCCAGCTTCGGGCCGCTGCGCACAACGGCGACCTCGTCGTCTTTCTTGCCGCCGCGGGTCATGGCGACTTCTTTGTAGCTCTCGTTCGTCGCGATCACCGCGTCGGCGGTCTCGAACTGCTTTTTCTCGAACCACATCAGGCCCTTCCAGAACAGGTCCTGGCGGGCGAACTTGGATTCGTAGAGCTCGGGGCAGAGGTCGTGGTGGTCGAAGACGTACTTGACGCCGTGCTTCTTGTACTTGCGGGCGATCCGCCAGAACGTATCCGGCGGGTTGCAGGAGTGGATCACGTCGAAGCGGTCTTCCTTCCAGATCCGCTTGACCAGTTTCTTTGTCTGCTGGAGGCAGTACCAGAATTCCTGGATGTAGCTGAGCTTGCTGGGCTTCTCGACGTACATCGGGTACCGGTAGACGTGGATGCCGTCGATCACGTCGTCCGGCTTGTCCGTCGCGTCGGGCGGGCAGGGCGAGATGACGCTGACCTTGTAGCCGGCCTGGGTCAGGGCGGTCGACTCCATCCACACCCGCCGATCGAACGGCACGGGCAGGTTCTCGACCAGGATCAGGATGTGTCCCTTGCGTTGGCTCATCGCGTCTTCATTCTCACCCGGGTGTTGTAGTCTAAACATGATTATCCCCCCAAACGGGTTACCAGTACAGGCCTTCGTAATCGCCGGCCACGTCGTCGGGGCCGCACATACCGGCGAGGTCAAAGACCTTCTGCTCGGCGGTGACCTTTTCCAACAGCGGCGTGTACACGTCGGACCGGTGGCCGAATACGACCGTCTCGGCGTGCTTGATCGCCACGTCGGCCGAGACCAACGCCCGCTTGAGGTGCGGCAGGTGCTTCTCGATGTACTGCTTGTTCGAGCCGAAGAGCGCGGCGTACTCGACGTTGGGGTCGAAGATCACCAGGTCGTAGCCCTTGCCCATCAAAATCTCGGCCAGGCTGATCAGCGGACTCTCGCGGAGGTCGTCCGTTCCTTCTTTGAAGCTGACGCCCATCATGGCGATCTTGCGGGAGCCGAGGTCGGTGATCCGCTTCGCAGCAAGCTCGATCTGGTCGCGGTTGCTCTTGAGCATCGACTCGAACATCGGCACGGGCGTGTTGTTCGATCGGCCGACGTAGGAGAACGCCCGCAGGTCTTTGGGCAGGCAGGAGCCGCCGAAGGCGAAGCCCGGCTTCATGTATTTGTCGCTGATGTTGAGCTTGGTGTCGCGGCAGACGATGTCCATCACCTCGCGGCTGTCGACGCCGGCGACCTTGCAGACCATGCCGATCTCGTTGGCGAAGGTGATCTTGGTCGCGTGGAACAGGTTGCAGGCGTACTTGATCGACTCGGCCGCGGGGATCGAGCAGCGGATCGCCTCGCCGCCGGACTCTTTGTACAGCTCGCAGACGTCGGCGAAGACGCGGTCGCTGTCGGTGCCGACAACGGTGTAGGGCGGGTCGTAGAAGTCTTTGATCGAG
This sequence comes from Planctomycetota bacterium, assembly GCA_038747275.1. Classification (GTDB taxonomy): domain Bacteria; phylum Planctomycetota; class Phycisphaerae; order Phycisphaerales; family Phycisphaeraceae; genus Algisphaera. The sequence continues at coordinate 37,808 of JBCDJW010000021.1, forward strand.
GTGCCTTCGCGGAGGAACTCGGGGTTCATCGCCAGGCCGAAGGCTTCGCCGGCCTTGCCGCCGGCGTGTTCTTCGAGGATGGGTTGAAGGATGCCGACGGTGGTGCCGGGGGCGACGGTCGAGCGGACAACGACGGTGTGGTAACCGTCTTTGTCGGCGATGGCTTTGCCGATCTCTTCGCAGACCTTGGTGACGTAGATCGTGCCGAGGCTGCCGTCGGGGGCCGAGGGCGTGCCGACGCAGACGAGCGAAATGTCGGTGGCGGCGACGGCTTCGGCGCAGTCGTCGGTGACGGTCAGCCGACCGCTCGACGCGGCCTCGGCCATGAGGTCTTCGACGCCCTCTTCGAGGATCGGGGCCTTGCCGGCCCGGATGAATTCGAGTTTTTCTTTGTTGGGGTCGACGCCGACGACCGTGTGGCCGTTACGCACGAGACAGCCGGCCGTCACAGCACCCACGTAACCCAAACCGAAAATTGAAACCTTCATCCTGCTGCGTTCCGTCCTGTGTGTGTTTGTCTTTCAGGTTGCCGGGGCGTGTTGTCGCGAAGACTCGTCGCGTTCCCAGGTGTACGTCGTGATCGAGCCCATCTGCCGCTTGGCCCGGGTCCGCGTGATCAGGTTGACCAGCACGTACACCGCGGCACAGGGCCAGAGGGTCGGGCGAGCCAAGACCGCGTTGTAGTCCGGCCCCCCTTTTTCCTCCCTGTTATCGTCCAGATCGGGGCGGTGCTTCCGCAGTTGATACAAACCCAGCCGGCTGCGGGTCTTGACCTTGATCAGGCTGCTCAGGGTGTGCGGGGCGCGGATCGTGAAGTTCGTGTTATCGGGCGTAGCTCGCTCGGCCTCGGAAAACAGCGACCGGGTGAACTCGTCGTCGGCGATGATGTCGGGGAACGTGTCGAAACGCGACCGCCCCGCTTCGCTCATCGCGTAGAACCCGCCGCCGATCATGCCTTTGCCGTGGTAGGGCTGGGATAGCCAAATCTTGTAGAACGCCCGCACGGCCCAGCTCGATTGCGACAGGTCGACGTTCATCCTCGGCGCCGCCGCGAGGGCCGGGCCGGCTTCCAATAAATCAACCACCTTTTCTATCGCGTCGAGCGAGACCTCGACGTCGGCGTCGAGGTAAACCCGCGGGAAGCCGGTCGCCGCGGCGTCGCCCAGGTTCAGCCCGGCGATCTTTGAGCCGACTTCGGTCTCGACCACTTTCACCGCCCCGCCAAACCCGCGGGCGACCTCGGCGGTGTTATCGGTGCACCCGTTGCACGCGACGATCACCTCGAGTCCCCGCGCGACCGGCCGGGCGGTCAGGCTCTCGAGGCAGCGCGCGATCACGGCTTGCTCGTTGTGGGCGGGGATGACGACGGAGATCAAAGCGTGGGTCTCGGTGCTTGTTATCGGTACAGGTAAGTAATTCGTTCGTGCGGCGTTACGCGGCCTGCGGCGGCCAGCCGCGGGACCAGCTTCCGGGGTGAAACACGATGTCGGCGTGGCGTTGACGCAGCTTCCGCCCCCGCTCGGCCCCGATCACCGGCAGGGCTAACCAGCCCGCCGCGTAGCGGGTGAAGCTGATCATCCAACGCAGCGTGTGGTCGGCGGCGCAGAACAGCCGGCCGAAGTGTTTGCGGTTGAAGTGCGTTGCCCCTTTGGTCAGGGCCAGCATCCGCTTCGGGCTCTCGGCCGCGCCGCTGCCGACGAGGTGAACGATCCGGGATTTCGGGTCGAGCAGCACCTTGTGGCCGGCCTGCTTCACCCGGTAGCAGAGGTCGGTCTCTTCGCAGTACATGAAAAAGCTCTCGTCGAACCCGCCGAGCTGGTCCCAGGTTTCTCGCCGCAGCATCATGAACGCCCCGGACGGAGAAGCGACCTCGATCGGCTCGGTAGACTCAAGCGTGACCGGTGCGTTGGCCCGCTCGGCCCGGCCGACCAGGCGGAGCAGCGTCGACCGCAAGCCCGGGGCCGGCTGACGACAGCCGGGGTCGATCTCGCCGGTCGGCAGGACGGTCAACCCGCCCCAGACCCCGCCGTCGGGGCGGGAAAGGGCGAACTCGACCAGCCGACCCACCGCGTTGTCTTCGACCAGCGTGTCGGGGTTCAGCAGCAAGACGAACTCGCCGCGGGCCTCACGGGCCAGGACGTTGTTGCCCCGGCCGAAGCCGAGGTTTTCGGTATTCGGGATCAGCCGGACCTGCGGGAAACGCTCGGCGATCAGCTCGACCGAGCCGTCGTCCGAACAGTCGAGGAACAAGACCTCCATCTCGACGCCGGCGGTGTGTTCGTACAGGCCGCGCAGACAGTCGTCCATCAGGTCCTTCGACCCGTAGCCCACGATCAACACGCTGACATCGACTTGGTTCACGTCGCCAAGGCTCCCTGATCGGTTTTTCGTCGCGTAAAAGGCGGCGACCTGCGAGATCATATCGGCTGTTTCGGACGCCGCTTTTGCCGGGCCGGGGCGATAACGAGCCGCCGCCCCGCTTACGGCCGCAGCTTCTTCTTGATCTTCTTCGCTTTCACCACCAACGGCCACAACCGGTCCAGCAAACGGTTGGTTTGCCTCACCGCGGCGCGGAAATACCCCGGCGAGACCGCCAGCGAGCCCTCGACCCAGTAGATGTTGTTTTTGTAAGGCGGCCGTTTGCGAAACACGGTCCGGCGTATGAAGTCCTTGGGGCCGTAGTACGGCCGAACGAGCTGGTTGACTTTGTCCTCGTCGCCCTGGCCGGCGTCCCACGGGAAGCTGCCCCACACCGCCGCCTCACGCTCGGTCGGGTCGGTCCAAAACGCCCGGATAATCCGGTTCAGCGGGTAACGCATCGAAACCACCAGCGGGGCCCGGAAGTCGGAGACCGGCAACGCATCGACGAGCGCATCCAGGGTCTTCCGGAAGATCGGCAGGCCCCAGTCGATGACCCGGCCCTCCCAGCCCTCGGCCAGCAACGCGGTCACGCTGTCGTCGTCGTGGCGTTTGAAGCCGCTGACCGTGCCGTGGTCCGCGGCGCAGAAGACCTCGGACATGACGAACAGGTTTTTGCGTTCGAGTGGGTTGAGCAAGCCGAGTTCGCGGGTCGTGTCGTAGAAGAAACCGTGGCGGTAGCCCTTCCACGTCGTGTCGTTCAAGTTAAGGCCGAAGAGGAAGGCGTGCACGGGCGGGGCGCCGAGGTCGTCGAGCAGGATCGACAGCGATTCGTGCAGCGTCCCCGTCCAGCCGATGTCGACGATGGCTTTCGGTACGTCTTCGAGCATGCCCACGCCGTCGAGGTAGTCGCGGAGCATGTCGCGGTGCCGCTGCCGGCTGTAGAACGTGGTCTTGGCGAATTCTTCGCTGGCGAAGTAGTCGCGGAGGTTGTACACGTCGGCGCGGTCGAGCCCGTCGTCGAGGCGGTCGGCGCCGTAGCCGAGCTTGTCGAGGTCTCCGATGACGTCCTCGGCCCGGACCGACAGCCGAGTGAGAATGTCGCGCAGCGAGGTGCCCTCGACGACGTCGCCCCAGACCCAGGCGCGGACCGACTCGTCCAGGAATGCCCGGCCCCAGGCCTGCCGACTGGCGTAGATGTACCGGCAGTCGATTTCGAGGTCCCACTTCTCGACCAGCTTCTTGGCGATATCGAACAGCACCTGGCCGTCTCGGGACAGGAAGTAGAGCCGTTTGAGGCCCATGTTTTCTGACCGCCGCAGGATCCAGTAGACGTAGCTGACCAGCATCGGCCCGGCCACGCCCGCCGCCACGTCCCGGATCACGGCCTCGTGTTCGTTCTTGGCGTCGACCGCCAGCCGGGCCGCCCGTGACGCGCCGGCGAAAGCCATCGACAGGCCGTCGGTCTCTTGCCGTGCGTCTTCGAGGATCGCTTCGTAGCGGTTGGGGTTGGCCAGCGGGCGGTGGGTCGAGTGGATGCCCCGCTTCTGGGCCCCGCGGACGTCGGCCCACTCGTTGTTGCCGTGGAAAGCGATGTCGCTGGCTTTGAAGCCCTCGGCCTTCATGACGTGGGTGAACAGCTGGCCGGACGACTTGTTAAAACCGTGGTCGCAGGAAACGTAGAGCTTGTCTTCCGGCTCGATCACGCTGTGGTGCTCGAGCAGCTCCCGCATCAGGCCTTCGGGGTAGTACATGTCCGAGATGAACATGATCTTCTTGCCCGCAGCGCGGCAGTCGCGGATCAGCTCAGCAACCGGCTCGATAACGAAGGTCGCCTGCTTCTCGAGTTCGAGTTCTTTGCGGATCAGCTCCGGGGCGTCGCCGGGGTCGAACATCAGGGTGTCGGTGAGCTCGCGATAGATGTCGTGGATGCTGTTGGCGTGGCCGCGGTGCGCGGCGCTGCGCCGCTCGGCCTCTTCGCGCTGTTCGGCGAAATAGGCCGGCGAGATAGTCAGGCCCCGCTCGTCGCGCAGCCACTGCCCCAGCGTCCAAAAGACGGCAGAAGGCGGCGAGACCGACCGCGTCAGCACCGTGTCGAAAATATCGAAGCCTTCGATTGTGTTAGCCAAAGCCTTTACCTTCTGAATCACCGACCCTCATGCCCCATTGCGTACGCACGCTGTTGACCCTATCGAACAGCGAGACGGACCGCATGAACCCCATCGGCAAAGATCGTTACGCCAACGCAAATAATGGTCGGAAAAACGCTTAGGTTTCACGCCCTAAACCTCGCCCCACGGCCTCAGGCCGCCCTAGCGGCTCGATCGGCGACCTCGCGGACCAGCTCATCCGTCTGCGTGTCGTCCAGCCCGAGGTTGGACTGCACCAGCACCGAGACGTGTCCCGGCGACAGGGCGTCGAGGAACTCCTGCCGGCCTTCGGGAGATTCCATCGGGAAGTGCCAGGAACACAGGCACAGGTCTCGGTCGCTGGCGTCGTGGTCGCTGGTGTCCAGCCCCAGGACGTGCTCGACGTAAACGCCGTAGAGGATGTATTCCGATAAGTGGATCTGGCTGGCTACGGCTTTGGCCCAGTGCCGGCCGGTCGTCTGTTCGATGTGGCGATGCAGGCCGAGCAGCCGATCGCGACGCCAGGTGATCAGGTTGCCGATGTAGTCGGCCCCGAAGTAATCGGTCGGAGGCAGGCCCAGCAGTTTGGCCGCGGTGCGGTGCCACCGCCGGTGGGTCGGCAGGTCGGCGTGCCCGGGGGTTCGGAAGAGGCGGGTCTGCCGCCGCTCGTTGTGCAGCCGCTGCTCGTCCAGCGGGCGGATAAACGCCACGTCGGAATCGACGAAGCAGTAGGTGTCCGCGTCGATGTGATCGGCCACCGCCAGCTTCATGATCTGCTGCACGATCCAACTCCGCACCGGCTTGGTCTTCAGGCTCATCCACCACTTACGGGCCCGCGGCACGCGGAACAGCCAGCGGGGCAGCAGGTCCTCGGCCGTGACGACTACCGTCCGTGATCCTTCGAGCGGGCGGAACAGCGGCAGGTCCCGCCGATCGATCAGCAGGTAGTGGCGGATCGACGGGTCGACGAAGCGGTTGACGCTCTCGACGGTGCGTCGGCAGCGTTCGAGGTCGCGGGAATAGCTCGGCGTGATAAGCGCGGTCGTCGGTGAAGACATAGGAGCAGACTCTTGAGTGTGTTGCTTAGGCAGGGGTCGCGGCGGTGGGGGCCGGGGACCGGCGGGCGGGGGCGGGACGACGACGCGGCGACTTGGCTTTGGCTTTATCGAGGGCGGCGGCCTCGGTCCGGCAGTTGAGCGCAGCTCCCACGGCCAAGCCGATCGTCAGCCAGTACAACACGCTGGCGAGCGAGAACAACGCCACGCTGAACTGCGTCAGGCAGACCGCGATCACGCTGAAGCCCAGAGCCCGGGCGATCCGCACGATCGTCGTGTCGTGGCGGGCCCACACCGCCCGGCCGCCGTAGAAAAACACGGACAACGCCACCAAGACCCAAACGATCAGCCCGATGCGGCCGTACTTCAGCAGCACCACGAGGAAGTTGTTGTCGATCGACCATCCCAGGCCCTGGAACTCCTCGGGGATCGTCTCGCCGTAGCCCAGCCACCAGTTGCCCGGCATCACGGAATACACCCGCTCGTACAGCCGCCAGCGGTAGAACCACGCCTCGGGCGAGGAGATGTGCAGCTTCATCATCGCGATCCGCAGCAGCGGTCGGCCCGAGGCGTATTCCAAGAGCAGGTAGCCGGAGATCGCCACGAAGAACGTCAACGGCCAGCGGATCGCCGTGCGTAGCGGCGCGCGGTAGTCCCACGCCACCATGAACAGCGACACCACCGCCGGCATCCACGCCCCGGTCGACAGCGAAAGAAACGCCCCCATCATCAACATGCAGATTTTAGCGAGGGTCCATCCGCCTACGATGCTGTCCCGCTTCTCCAGCCAGGCCACCGCGACCAGCGGCACGAAGATCGCGTTGACCAGGCCGAACATGATGGCGTGCGACGTCCAGCCGTGGGCCCGCGTCAGCCCCATCCGCAGGTCTTTGTGCGGGCGGTACTCGTAGCCCCAGAGGGTCGAGTGGATGTTGAACCGGGCGAAGGACTCGAAGACGGCCGGCACCGCGAGCACAGCGATCGTCGTGACCACCAGCGTCAGGAAACGCTTCATCCGGGCCGGGTTCTGCATGACGTACCGGCCGACGAGGTACGGCGTCGCCCCGCCGAGGATCAGCCGGCCCTGCGTCTCGACCGCCTCGGCCATCGGCGCCCAGCGGTAGCTGCAGATGAAGTAAACCGCGTACAGCAACCCCACCACGTAGTCCGGCCAGACCCAGCGGATACGGCCCCAGATAATGATCGCGGGGAACAGGAACATCGAGACGCCGAACGACGCGGTGATCTTCAGCGAGCCGACGAGGAGGTGGATGTCTTCGGGGATGAAGAAGCTCACCGCCAGCAGCCAGATCAGCAGCTTGAGCACGCCGTTCTCGGGCACGGCTACGCGTCGCTTGGCCACGGGCTTCCGCCGCGCCGCGGGCTGCGGGCGCGTGGGCTGATCGGGTTTGTCGAGGAGGATGAGTTGGTCCATCACGTTCCGCCGGGGGCGGCTCCGGTTGCTTGCGCCGGTTATTCACGTTCGCCCGAGTCTTATCGGCAAGCCGGTGGGCTCAGCCGAGGCTACCCAGCTTGCGAACTCGCATTATATCGCCCGACCTCGAAGAATCAGTACGAATCAACTCGCCCCGGCAGGGACCCGGGCGTTACGCTGGGCCCGCGCCTCGAACGGCCGGGAGAAATTGCCGAACTCCACAAACCAAACAACGGGCAGGTAAACCAGCAACGCCAAAGCACCGAGCCCGAAAATATGACCCCAGGTCGGCTGCATGTAACGCCAGATCACGGCGACCGGCAACGCCAGCGCCACGCACCCCACCAACACCGCCTTGGCCCACACCGCGTAGAACCGCCACAGCGAGATCTCGATCACCCGGCAGACAAACGGCGGCATCGCGATCATCGACGCGATCGTCATCGGCACCGCCGTGCCCAACGCCACGCCCACGATCCCGTACCGCCGGACCAGCCACAGGCTCAACCCCAGGTTGAAAACCGCCTCGATCACGTTCCGCCAGGCGATGATGCTGTGGCGGGCCTTGGCGTACAGGTACGACGTCGTCGAGTGCTGCGACAGCAGGAAGAACCACCCCACGGTCAGGATCAGCAACACGTCGTAGTCGTCGATAAAGTCTGGCCCCATCCACCGCCCCAGCAGATCCTTGCCCATCAGCACGAGCATCACGCCCATGTACAACGCCAGGTACACCGAGATGCGGAGCCCAAACAGGAAAACGTCCTGCTGCTGCTTCTGGTTGTCTTTGCCCTCGCTGTTTTCCCCGACCAGCTTGCCCATGTACGGCTGCAACGGCCCCACCACCGCGCCGGTCAGCTGGATATACATCATCGTGATCAGCGTCGGCACCCGGTAATGCGTCACCGCCGCGAGGCCGATCGCTGTCTGGATCACAAACGCGTCAAGATTAAACCGGACCACGTCGGCGATGTGGACGACGAAGCTCTTTTTACTGAAATGGAAAAGCTCTTTCGCCGTGCTTTTCTGAACCATCGCGCGTTCCAAACGCGACTCTTCAAGCACCCGCCGGGCGAAGAACCAGTGGATCAAGCCCACGCCCAGCGTGGTCACCAAAGTCACGACCGCCACGCCGATCACGCCGGTGCCCATCTTCAACGCCGCGATCACCAGCCCCGCGTGCACAAACGTGTTGACGATGTAGGGGATGTTCAGGAGGTCGTAGCGGAAGCGGGCTTCGAGGATGCCGCCGAAGACCTTCAGCGGGAAGCTGGTCGCCAGCGAGATCCCCATCAAGAGCAGCACCACCCGCAGCGCGTACTGCTGGTCGGGCGTCTCGACCAGCCAGCCCGCCGGGTAGATCGCCGCCGCCACCAGGAGCAGGACCGCTAGGCCGATCGACATATACAGCACCAAGGCGGTGCTGATGATTTTCTTGGTCCCGACGCGGTCCTCGGCCCCCAGCGCCACCGCGACGTAGCGGTTGACCGCCGCGGCCAGCCCCAAGTCCATCACGCCGTAGAAGCCCATGAACGCCCCCACCAGCGTCCAGATGCCGTACATCTCCTTGCCGAGCGTGAGCACGATAAACGGCGCCAAAAACAGCGACACCACGCTGCGCACGACCCGAAGGCCCACCCGGTACATGCTCCCCGAGACCAGTTGTTTGCGGATGTTGGGCATCGGTTCTATTGATTGCGGTTTCGACAGCGGGCGGAAAAGACTAATCGCCCCTCCTCGGATCGGTCAGTCAAGCTCGCCACCCGACCCGCTCCATGTTATCGGCGGTACGCTCCCGCACCCGAAGGGTTTGGCTTAATCGCCGATCGCCTCCAAGACCACCCGCTCCAGCTTGCGGACCTGGTCGGCGGTGTCGAAATGTTCGCTGACGTGCTTCCGCCCCGTAACGCCCAGGCGTCGGGCCAGCGCTCGGTCTTCGACCAATCGGCCCATCGCCGCGGCCATCGCCGAGACGTCGCGCTGCGGCACGATGAAGCCCGTCTCGCCGTCGACGACCTGGTCCGGGATGCCGCCGCAGCGGGTGACCACGACGGGCAGCTCGGTCGACGACGCTTCGGTGATCGAGACGCCGAAGCCTTCGTTCCAGCCGGTGTGGTGGTCGAGCGAGTGCTGTAGGAAGGCGTGCGACCGCCGCATCTGCTCATGGACAAACTCGGGCGGCTGGCTGCCGTGAAAAACGACCCGGTCTGCGACGTTTAACTCGTTAGCCAGGGCTTTGAGGTTCTCGGTTTCTTCGCCGTCGCCGATGATGTGCAGCCGCACCGCGGCGTGACGCTCGGCCACCTCGGCAAACGCTTTCAGTGAGTAATCGACGCCCTTCCAATCGACTAACCGACTGGTCAGCACGAACGCAAACGACTCGGTGTTTGTTTTTTCTTCGAGCGTTTCCGGGGGGGGAGTGAATTCCGCCACGGGTACGCCGCACGGGATCAAGTGGACTTTTTCAGGGGCGATCCCTTGCTCCAGAATCCAGGTCTTCTGGTGGCTGCCGACCGTTACGATCTGGGCGAAGCGGTCGAGGTATTTGAGCAGGCTGTCGCGGTACCAGCGGTTGCGTAGGCCCGACGACAGGTCCAGCCCGTGGAAGTGGGCGATCACCGGGATCGACAGCCGACTTGCTTCGGGCAACACCCGCAGCGCTGAGTAGCCGAAGTGGCAGAGGATCGCTTTCGGCTTGGTGCGTTCGAGGTGCTGCCGGATCAGTTTGGCTTCGCGGGCCGGGGCGGCGTAGTGGTTGCCGTCCAGCAGATGCCGGGCGCGGTGCAGCCAACGCGACTTGCCGCGGTCGAACACGAACGGTGTCGTTAACTGGATCAGCTCAAAACCCTGCCGCCACTCGTCCGCGGCACTGTGCGTCTCCCAACACAACACCGTGGGCGTCACGCGATCGAAACCCACCAGTTGGCGGCGGATCCAGATTTGGCTGGGCACGCCGAATTGACCGGCGACGACCCAGATCGGTTGGTGTGGTGCGTCGGCGGTGATCGCAAAGCTCCGGCAGAAAACGAGGAATCAAAAACCAAGCCGGTCGGCTTACGAACCCAGCCCGAGCTTACGGCCGATCTTGCCCGGGGCTCGCTTGATCCGCCGCATCAGCCGGGGCAAACCCACCCGCTGCTTGAAGACCTCGAACGCCTCGTTCTCCGGCCCGCCGTACAGCGTGCTGTTGTCCACGCACAACGCCGGCCGAGCCGTGGCGTCGGCCACGCCGCTCGCGACTGCCGGGTCGGCACTCATCAGCAGGATCGCTTCGCTGTTGCGGTAGGCCTCGGCCTTGTGCGCCGCGGCCTGCTCGGGGCTCGCGCCGTCGGGCCGCATCAGTAAGTTCTTGAACGGCACGTCGTGCTGCTTCAGCCACGCCTCGGTCGCCGCCCGCTGCGACTCGGGCCGATCGGTGACGAGCCAACCGATCTCTTCGGTCGGCAGGAAACGCGGCTGGGCGTTTTCAATCCCCGTGTCGGGAACGGTGATCAGGCCGTCAAAGTCGACCATCCAGTAGTTGAGCTCCCGCGTGTACATGCAAGACCACTGGAAGCACGCCGGCCGGGGCACGATCTCCATCACCACGTCGACCATGCCCGGGTTCTCCGGGAAGCTGTAGACGACGCCGTAAACCGCCCGGTCGCCGAAGCCCGCCTCGTCGACGATCGCCTTGGCCTTCTTGATCTCCGTACCCTGAGAGATGCAGTCGTCGAAGATCAGGATCTTGCGGGCTTCTTCGAAGATGTTGTCGCTGAGGTTGCGGATGACCCGCTTGCCCTTGCCCAGCAGCCGACGCTCGGTGAGGCCCTTGAGGTCGGCCAGCGGGCGGTTCAGATAAAGCGCCGCCATGTTGCCCGCCAGCAGGCCGCTGCGCGGGATGCCGACGACCAGGTCCACGTCTTGGGGGATCTTGTGCAATCCTTTGAGGATCGCCCGGTTCATGGTGTCGATGCTTCGGAAGTGCATACGGTTCTCCCGCCTAAGGCGGTTGGTTTCTTTACTAATTAAAAGGCGGCTTTGCCCCTGACTCAGCCGCAGCGGAAGGCAAGTTCCGACTTAGCTACTCAAAACTATCGGTGCTTCGCCCACCCCGAGTTGAAAGCCACCGCTCTCAACATTCGTCTGTTAAACGCGGTCCGACTTATCGGCCGCGGTTCGTAGCAACGGGTGCGTCAGGTGTTCTTCGGTGATCTGCTGCACGAACAGCTTGCCGTGCTCGCGGACCTCGTCGTAGCTCCGCTCCCACCAACACGACTCAGCGACCTGGGCCATCACTTCCTCGGAGAAGCGGAACTTGATCACCTTGGCCGGCACCCCCGCGACGATTGCGAAGTCGGGCACGTCTTTGGTCACCACCGCCCCGGCCCCGATCACCGCGCCGTCGCCGATGCGTTGGCAGCCCGGCGTGACCAACGCGTTGCAACCTAGCCAGACGTCCGAGCCGATCCGCGTCGTGTTCCGCGGCATGTCGAGGTCGGCCGCGTGTTCGCCTTCGTAAAAAAACGGGTGGGTCGAGAGGTGGTCCATCAGGTGGTTCTGGTTGAACACCCGCACGCCGGGTCCTATCGAGGTGTACCGGCCGATCTCGACCTGCTCGGGGAAGATACCCGGCTCGAAGCACGGCCCGTAGCTGTACGCCCCGATCTTCACGCCGTGGTACTGCTCCAGCAATTCCCGGCAAGTCTGGGTGAACATATGCCCGCCCTCGCGCCGCTGGATCGTGTCGATCATGACCCGCCCCAGACGCCACCGCCGACCGCAGCCGAGCTTGCGGTACAGGCCTTTGAGCGGGCCGGCCAGACGCGAACGGCGTAAGCCGTCTTGTGGGGTTACGAATTCCATCAGGGCCTTTCGGTCACTTGATCTAGGAACGCAAACAGCCGCTCGGTTAGCCGCTGCCGATCATAATCGTTCAGCCATGAGGGGCGTTTGCTCGGCGTATCTTCAACGGGTGCCGCCAACATCAATTCGGCTAGCCGTTCGGCCAGCCCCGCCTCGTCGGTCGGGTGCACCGCCCGGTAGCCTGCCCGCTCAACGAAGTCGCGGGCGTCACCCTCGGGCAGCGCGGCCAGGATCGGCCGACCCGCCGCCAGATACTCGTACGTCTTGCCCGGCACGATCAGCGATCGGTGCCCCGCCGGCAAGCCGTGCAACGGTAAAAATAACGCCTCGGCCCAACGCACCCACGCCACCGACACGTCGTGCGGCTGGTACCCCGTCAGCGTCACTCGGTCTGCCACGCCCGACGCCGCGACCATCGCCCGGGTGTCCGCGTCGTCTACGCCGACCAACACCACCGACAAGCGATCGTATAGCTCGGCATTATTTTGTTTTAGTTGGGCAACCGCACGCAACAGATGCAACGCCGTCCGCCCGCTGACCTCGACCGGCTCGGCCCGGTGGCCCCGCAGTTTCCGCAGCTTACCGATCAGGCCTTGGGTCCGCGTAAGCGCAGAGGTGTGCAGGGTGCCGGTATGCACCAGGTGGAACCGACCGGGTTCGTAGCCTGCAGGGGCTTCGGGCCGGGGGCCGTCGAAGTCTGCCAACGAAAAACCGTTGGTCACTGCCGTCAGACGATCCGATGTCAGTTTCGGGAACGCCTCGGCGAAGCGACGCTGCACCTCGGGGGTATTCACGATCACCGCGTCGGCCGCCTTCACGACCCGCTCCATCCAGTCGCGGTTGACCCGCCATTCTTTTTTGTCGCGGTACGACAACGCCCCGTCGAAAGCCCAGGGGTCCCGCAGGTCCAGGACCACCGGCGGCCCGTCGGGCAGCGCCGCTTTCAACGCCGGTACCACCGGCCCCATCCCGTACGGCGGCATCGTCACCAACACCGCATCAAAAGCGTCTTCCCCGTGCGCCGCGACAACAGCATCCACCACCCGGCCGAGCCAAGGATCCAGTCCGTCATGAGCGGGCGGGACCATCCGCCACGCCGTCGAGCCCTCGGGTACCGGGACGCGGACGATCGTCTCGGCCGTCTTGGCTTGAGCCATCGTCGGGTCGTGCGGGTCCCAGTTGCTGCGCTGCTTGGCTTCTTCACGGGTAAAGACGGTCGCCGCCCAGCCGCACGCCAGCGCGTGCGTGGCGATGCCGTGTGGGCGCTGCGCTCCGCCGCCGCCGTCGGGCGGGTAGTAGGTCGTGACCAGGGCCAGGCGTTTCGGGGCGTCAGGCATGCGGCACCGCCTCGCTGGGGGGTGACGTAGTCTTCGGCTTAACCGCCGCGGGCTTGTTCTTTAAAGACAACCGCTTGATCAACGGCACCTCGATCAGCCGCATCGACAGCCAGGCGAGCACCACGGTGATCGGAAACGCGATCAAAAAATTCGTGATCGCCCCCGCTTCGGGGAACAGGTCGATCGCGGCCTGCTGCACCGGGAACGCGTAGACGTACAGACCCAGCGAGATCTCCGGCAGCCGGTCGAACCAGCGTATCCAGCCGATTTTCAGGCAACCCACGTACGTCATCACGTACACCGCCCCGCCGGCCGCCAACGCCTGGCCCCAGCCGACCGGGCTGAGCAGCAACACCAAAAGTAACGCCGCCAACGCCAGCCACCACGCCTGCGGGATCCACTTGCGGTAGACCGAGATCAACATCGCTGCGGTGAACGTCGGGGCGTACTGGATCGTCTGATCCAACGCGCCCGGCCAGAACTTCGGCACGTAGCCGCTGACCAGTAAACCCGAAATCACGACACTCCCCCCTAGCCCGATCGCCGAACGCCAGCCCGGTTCGAGCATCCGCAACGCGCCGGTAATCGACACGAAGACGTAATAGAAAAGCAAAACCCGGAGTGTCCACAACGCCCCGTTCACCGACGTGTTGACGTTGTCGGTAAACACGCCGGGCAGCTCGTGCTCGCGCATCACCACGCTGATCTGCTTAAAAATGTGACGCCAGGTCTGGCCGTGGGAGAAATACTCGCCCACCGAAAGCGTGGTCAGCCACGGCGCGACAAACAACGCGAAGCCCACGACCGTCACGAACAACGCGGGGTAGATCCGCAGCGCCCGGTTGTACATGAACTGCCACGGCCGCGGCCGCCGCTGAAACGACGGCACCAGCAACAACCCGCCGCTGATGATGAAGACGTCGACCGCCAAGGTCCGCCCTAAAAACCCGTCGACCGGGGCCAGCAGCGACGTCGATCCGACCAGGTCGAAGCTGTGGTTGAAGATCACCACGATCGCCGCGACCAGCCGCATCATGAAAAAATTGTTGTCGCGGCTCGACAGCCCCGGCTCGATCGTGACGGATCGGTTCGGCTTGGTCGCGGCTGGATCGGGCATGAGCGTTTCGGGGCGGGCACGCCCGGATTGTCCAGGCACGGTTGAGGATTACTTTTCACGCCGCAACGCGGCGCACAACCTATACACGTAGTTATTCGGCCATCCTAGGGCCCCAGCTAAAAGCGTCGCCTAACGAAGTTCCAGTAAAAATCCGCCCCCGGACTCGGGGGCGGATCAGTGTTGGTAATTTCAGTTGTGTACGGTCCCGATCAGTCGAAGATCGGCGGCGGCGGCAGGACCCGGACGCCCGGGGTGTTCCAGTTGGCCGGCAGGAACAACGGCGGACCCGACGATCGGCTGTCGCGGAAGACGAGGTCGTCGGCGCTGAAGCCCTGGTCGAGGCGGAAGTTGCCCGACCCGTTGAAGTTCGAGTCCTGGATGAGGATGTTCTCTGATCGGCCTTGGAGTTGGATCGCTCGGAACGGGCTTACCGTGGTCACGTTGAGGCGGACCACCGCCACGTCCCGCATGTCGTCGGTGAACAGGCCCTGGCCGTTGTTGTTGGTCGAGGTCAGGTCCTGGATGATCAGGTTGCCGGGGATGTTGCGGCCGTACTGGAACAGGTCGGGGTGGGCCGAGGTGATCGACCGGCGGTCGAGGCGATCGACCTTGATGTTGGCGAACAGGCCGTTGGCGTTAGCGAAGTCTTCGTAGATCTCGTACGCCTCGATGTTGCGGGCCGTCACCGGGCCGTGGTGGAACACACGGCGGACGCGGGTGAACTCGCAGTCGGTGTAGTACTGGTGGGTCCACGCCTGGGTGATCCAGTTGGTGGGGTTGGCTTCGCCCGCGCCGACGACGCGGACACGGTCCATCCACAGCCGGTTGTCGTGGCTGAAGCCGGTCAACGGCCCGTTGCCCGAGCCCGGCTCGTAGGTCAGGTTCTCAAGTTTCAGGTTGCCCGCCCGCCAGCCGCGCGAACGGCCAACGATAATGCACTTGTCCCGCGAGACGCCCGGGGCGGGCCGTACGGTCAGCCAACCCTGCGTCGGCAGGTTGCGGGCGTTGAGCGTGTGACGCCCGGCGGGCAGCTCCAACACGGGGAACTTCAGCGTCCCGCCCTGGTTCGCGAACAGGAACAACGGCTCCAACTTACGGGGGATCCCGTTGTGGGGGTAGGCGGTAGCGCGGACCTCGATACGACGGTCGCCGAAATCATTGGCGTCGAGTACGACCCAGTAGCCGTCGACGCGGGTGCGGGGGTTGACCGAAGGGGCGTTGACGCGAACGGGGGTACCGCCGTCGACTTGGAACTCGACGTAGTCGATGCCGTAGAGGTGGTGGGCCACGACGCCGAGGGGGAACTGACCCCGGAAGTCGCGCTCCGATACCGCGTCCCAGCGGGCGAGCGCGATACGATCGGCACCGGGAGCGCCGGAGTTGCCGACGCGGTTGGGGGGGTTGCGCCATGCCGGGTTGTTGCCGCTCGGCCGGATCGACGGGCCGCTAGCCGAAGGAGCAGGGGCGGGCGTCGGCTCGGGTTGAGTCGCCGGGGGCGTGGGCTCGGGCGCCGGAGCTTCGGGGGCCGGGGTTTCGGCGGCTGGCGGTTCGGGTTCGGGCGAAGGGGTTTGCGGCTCAGGGCTACCGGCCTCAGGACCGGACGGGTTCGAAACCGGCGCGGGGGCGTTATCGATCACGAAGCTGACCCGGCTGGTTGCCGTCCGGCCATCTTCAGCGGTAGCAACTACGGTCAACGTGTAGGGACCATTGGGAACTTCGCGGGTGTTCCAAGGGTTGATGCGGCCGCCCGAGTCGCTGGCGAGAGCGAACGGGGCGAGGCGTTCGGTCCGTTGGACCACGCCGGGGATCGAGAAGCTAACGGACTCCACCGGCTGGTCCACGACCGCTTCGACTCTGAGGTCGCCGCTCGCCGAGGTGCCGCGTGGAATCCCTACGACCTTCACTTCCAGGGGAGCAACCACGGGCTCGGGGATCTCCGGCACTTCGGGCGCTCCGCTGACGGGTGTGCTGTCCGGCGTTTCCGGGGCCGCCGGGGTTTCGGGGGCAACGGGTTCCGGTGTTTCGGTTTCCGGCGAACCGATCGGATCGACCGGCTCGGGCTGCGGAGCGGCCGGTGTTTCTTCGGGCTGAGCGGGCGTTTCCGGAGTAGTAGGCTCGGGAGTGGTGGGTTCCGGGGCTACCGGTTCGGGGGCCGAGATTCCGGGAGCGGATGGTTCGGGCGTGGCCGCATCGTCAAAGACCCCCGTGGGGATATCGAGCACCACGGGCTCGCTGACCGCGTCAGGTTTGTTATCGATCGAGAAGGAATAGTTTGCCGAAGCGCGGCGTCCGTTCGACAAGGCGATCGTGATGTTGAGGTCGTAATCGCCGTCGGGGTAGCGGGTGGAGTCGAAGGGATTCACCCGGCCGTTGCTGTCGCTCATCAAGCCGAAAGGCGCTTGGCGTTCAGTCCGGTCAACGATACCGTCGACTGCCATGCGTACGGAATCGACGGGCTGGTTGACGCGGATCTCGGGGAAGACCGTGCCGCGTACCGTGCTGGGCAGGCCGGCAACGAGAACCTGAACGGAAGGTGTGGCTACGGGTGCAGGCTGGTTGCGGATAGCAAACGGGAAAGTGCGGGTCAGCGTGTTGCCGTTACGCAGCGTGGCCGTCACGGTCAGCACGTAGTCCCCGTCGTTGTGGGCGGTGGTATCGAAAGGGTTGAGTCGGCCGCCGCTGTCGCTGGCCAAGCCGTAGGGGGCGAAACGCTCGATCCGATCCAGCACGCCGGGGATCGTCATGCGGACCGATTCGGCCGGCTGGTCCACCAAGATCTCAGCGAACACGTCTCCCTCAGCTTCCGAAGGCAGGCCCCGGACCGTGATCCCGGACTGGGCGGCCGCGGTAGAACCGAGGCAAATGCAAAGCAGGCTCAAACACAAACCGAAAAATTTTGCGGTGGCTTGGCGTCGCGACTGAATCGTAAGCATGGTTTTCATGGCGTGGAACTCCGTATCAGGATCACCCCTACGGTTGGGGATTAATCGGTCAAAACCGCCGAGGAAAAGACCTGGTGAAAATAGGAAAGAGGGGGCGAGCCAAAAGAAGTGCGGCTATTAGTTGTTGTGACGGTTGTAGCGATTGGTCGAAAATGAAAAACGTCCGTAATCACACCAAAAACGTGGTTTTACTGGGATTAGCAAACCCGCATGCCGGCGGAAAAATAGAACATCCTTACCCAGAAAAACTTCGCTTTTGTGGATCGAAACGTTGCTATTACCGGAATATCAAGCAAGCTGATTACCTAATATTATACTAACAAAATTCGGGTTTTCAACTTTCAGCAATAGAATTAGCGCGTTTCAATCTTCCTCAACCAGAACCGCTAGTTGAGCCGGCCGCGGGCGATCGGTTTACCCTTTGGTCGAGATGAATCGTCCGCCGCAAACTAAGACCGAAGACTTAGACCTTCAGCGTCAAGTACTGGGTCTATTTCTCACGGGAAATCAGTCGGCAAGCCTCTCGCCCAGACTCGCTCAGATGCTCGGTAACGGCCTACGCGGTGCCGTACTTTTCTCGCGGAATGTCGTATCTCATCCGCAAACCGTTTCTCTATGCCGCGCGATCCGCGAAGCCCGCGGCCAAGGCGCGATACTTGGCATTGATCAGGAAGGCGGGCACGTTGCCCGGCTACGTGACGGGTATTTTGTGGCTCCGCCGATGTCCGAACTGGGGCGGTTGGCGACGCCCGAATTGATCTACGACCTTGGCCGACTCATGGGCCTACAGCTGAGGGGCCTGGGCATCAATCTCAACTTCGCCCCGGTGCTCGACGTCGATACCAACCCCGACAACCCCGTCATCGGCAGCCGCTCGTTCGGAGCTGATCCGCGGCTAGTCGCGGAACTCGGCGTCGCTCTGGCCCATGGCCTCCAGGACGTGGGCGTAGCCGCCTGCGGCAAGCACTTCCCCGGCCACGGCGACACCCACCAAGACAGCCACCTGACCCTGCCGCGTTTACCGCAGCCCCGGAACCGTCTCGATGAGATCGAGCTGCCCCCCTTCCGCCACGCGATCGATCACGGCATCGCTTCGATCATGACCGCCCACATCGTTTTCGAATCTCTCAACCCCTTACCCGAAGACGACACCCCCGCCACGATGAGCCGGGCTGTAATCACCGACCTGCTCCGTGATGAGATGAACTTCCGGGGCGTGGTCATCAGCGACGATCTCGAGATGAAAGCGATCGCCGACCGCGTGAGTATCGAAGACGCCGCGGTGGGTTGCCTGCGGGCGGGGGTCGACCTCATGCTGGTATGCCACCAGCACGAACTCGTGGAAAAGGCTGCGACAGCAGTGGTCGCGGCGGTGCGTTCGGGAGCACTTGACGAAGACGTCATCCACGACGCCCACGCCCGCGTCGAACAACTCGCCCAGAGCTACCGTTCCGTCGAAGCCGAGGAAGACGAAAATCAAGAACTACAAGCCTTGACGCAAAAACTTAACGCTGCTTTTACAGACCTCGGCATCGTCGCGGGTGGCCCCCAACTTGATCCCACCGATTTCCAAACTTGATCCAAAAAAATAACCTCTCCGAGCCATTGCTCGCAGAGGTTAAAAAATGACCAGGCTGGGACTCGAACCCAGAACCAGCGGCTTAAAAGGCCGATGCTCTACCGATTGAGCTACCCGGTCGGTCGGCTCCGCAGCAGCTCTGACCGCTGCGTTTCTCGAGTCGATAAGACTATCGGCCGCCGAGGGCTCGGTCAAACGCTCGGCCGCTATTTCACACCGCGGGTACGATGCCGAGATGGGACACGATACACCATTGCTGTTCGCGCCCGCCGACGCCGAGCACCCTCCGCGAGTCATGGTTATCGCCGAGATCGGTGTCAACCACGACGGAGATGCCAACCGTGCCGCCCAACTCATTCGGTCAGCTGCTGCCGTCGGGGCCGACGCGGTCAAATTTCAACTGTTCCACCCCGATCGGCTGTTGTCGAACGAAGCATTGCTCGCCGGGTATCAGGAAGGTCAAGCCGAGGACGCCAAGGCACTGTTATCCAAACTCACGCTGTCGGTCGAGCAGCTCAAACCGCTTCGAGCCCTAGCTGCTTCGGCCGGGGTTCGCTTCATTGTCACACCGTTCAGCCTCGAAGACGTGGATGACCTCGAGACACTCGGAATCGATGCGGTCAAAATCGCCTCGCCCGACGCGGTCAATACGCCGCTGCTCGATGCCGCCGCGGCACTGGGCAAGCCGATGTTAATCTCTACGGGAACCTGCGAGCTAGACGAACTCTCTGCTGCAGCTGAGCACGCACGCACAACCCGTGGCGCGCTTCTGCAATGCGTCTCCTCCTATCCTACGCCTGAAGAAGAGGCAGGCTTGGGTGGGATTACTGCTCTACGCGAACGCTTTGCTCCCGAGGGCGGGATCGCACTTGGGTATTCCGATCACACCAATATGTGGTTCAACACCGGAGGTTTCGCTGTTGCTGCCGGAGCGTGCGTCATCGAAAAACACTTAACCCACGACCGTAAAGCTCTGGGCCCAGACCATGCCGCCAGCCTTGAACCCAAACACTTTAAAACTTATGTCAGCGAAGTACGCCGCGCCGCCCTGATGTTTGGACCTGTTCGCAAAACATGCACCGACCTCGAACGCGATGTGCAGAGAGTTTCCCGCCAAAGCGTGTGTGCCGCGTGTGACATGCCCGTGGGTCACATGATCCGACCTCATGAAATCACTGTAAAACGCCCCGGTACAGGGATACCCGCCGCTCACCTCAGCCTCGTCGAATTTAAAGTTCTCACCCGCTCCGTGGCTTCAGGTGAAATTCTCTACCCTGACGATCTCACCGATTCTTGATCTCGGCAACGCATTTTCTGCAGTCCCCGGCGATAGCGTCCCGATAATTTTCGATACCGCCGTTCGTTTTGCCCGGCCCTATCGCCCCTCGGAGGACGCCCGACATGCTGTTCCAAGCCACGCTCATCGCCGTGATCGTCTACCTCGCCGCCTGCTACGCCTACGGCGTGTACCTGCTGGTCAAGCTCTACACAAACAAACGCCTCCACACAGAGAACGCCAACTTCGAAGAAAACCCCCGCTCGCTCCACGACAACGCGGTGGAACCCACCAGCGAAGCCGACGCCCCCGCCCGGGAAGCAGCGCCCGCTCAGCCCACCTACGACGAAGCCGCCAAGGCCGCCTAAAGCTTCACCAGAGCGGTTTTTCTGGCGTATAAACCCCGAATAGCTGTCATTTACCGACGCGATTACCGCGCAATTCCGGGCCGCTCGGCGTAACATCAGATACTGATGCTGCGACGTAATTCACAACACGATTCCTGGAGTTTGGCCGAAGAACTCAACCTCGAATCGGTGATCGCCGGCAAAGCCCGGTTGTCACCCGAAGACGCCCTTCGTCTGTACAAAGAAGCCCCGCTTCACGACCTGGGTCGGTGGGCGACCGCGGTCTGTGAGCGGATCCACGGCAGCGGGCCGGACGCCAAACGCACCTACGTCATCGACCGCAACATCAACTACACCAACGTCTGCTCGGCGTCCTGCACCTTCTGCGCGTTCTTCCGCAAAGAAGGCGACGAAGACGCCTATGTGCTGACCCGCGATCAGCTCCACGAAAAGGTCCGACAGCTCGTCGAGATCGGCGGGACGCAGGTCCTGCTACAGGGCGGGATGCACCCCGAGCTCGGCGTCGACTTTTACTTAAAGTTGCTCGGCGGATTGAAGCAAGAGTTTCCGGGGGTCCACGTCCACGGGTTCAGCCCGCCAGAGTTCGTGGAGTTTGTCGCCGTCTACGACCTCGAGGGCTTCCCTAAGACCGACCCGAAGAAGTCGCACACGCTGGACCGCGAGACGTGGCTGGCCAAGCTAGAAGCGATCATGAAGCGGCTGATGGACGCAGGCCTGGATTCGCTTCCGGGCGGCGGGGGCGAGATTTTTGCCCCGCACGTCCGCCGGAAAATCGGCATCGGCAAGGCCTCGGCCGACCAGTGGCTCGACGTGATGGAGACCGCACATAAGCTAGGGATGTTTACCTCCGCCACGATGATGTTTGGCCACATCGAGGGGGCCGCCGACCGCATCATGCACATGGACGCGATCCGCACCCGCCAGGACCGCGCGATCAAGAACGGCTACCCCGGCAAATACATCAGCTTCATCAGTTGGCCGTTCCAACGCGAAAACACCCCGCTCGGCCACCTGCCGGACTACGACCTCGCCGGCGGCGAGCCCTTTCCTGGAGACGTCCTCGCCGAAGCCGTAATGCGCGGCGAAGTCGACCCCGACGACAAAAAAGCCTGCGGCGAAATCGCCCCACGGGCCGGCAAAGTCGTCCGGCTGGCGGGCGCGACCGAATACCTGCGCACCCAAGCGATCAGCCGCATCTTCTTCGACAACATCCACAGCATCGGCAGCTCCTGGGTCACTATGGGCCCCCGCATCGGCGAGCTTGGCCTCTACTACGGGGCCAACGACATGGGCAGCGTGATGATGGAAGAAAACGTCGTCTCCGCCGCCGGCACGACCTACTGCCTCAGCGAAGAGGTCCTTTGCCACCTCATCCGCGACGCCGGCTTCACCCCCGCCCAACGCGACAACCGCTACCACTTCCTCGCCGTCCACGATGACGAAGACGCCCCCGACCGACGAGTACACGACTGGTCGACCCAGCGTTCCAAAGCCCTACACATCGAGACGCAAGACGGCGAGCACGGCTGCGGCGAAAACAACGACGAATCCACCTCGCCGATCTCGCTGACCGTCGGCGGCAAGTAAAAAATGCTCCATACATTGCCCGAGCCGAGGGCGAGCATACGTTTCTACAAAAAATAAAAATAGCGAGACGGACATGTACACCTGACTGCGCTATCGTGGCGCGGCAGCGACAGAAAATCGCTGAGCCCCGATTCATTAACAAACGGAGCCGTGAACGATGTCCGTGCGAAACTTAGAGCGTGTGTTTAACCCGCAACGCGTCGCGATCGTTGGGGCCAGCGACAACCCCTCCAGCGTGGGCTTCGCGGTACTCAACAACATGATCGGCGGCGGGTTCCAAGGCGTCGTCTACCCGGTCAACCCGAAGCGTGAAGCGGTGCAGGGGATCGCGGCGTATCAAGACCTGACCCAGTTGCCGAACGTGCCGGACCTCGTGGTGATCTGTACGCCGGCGTTTACCGTGCCGGCGATCGTAAGATCGGCGGTCGAGCTGGGCGTCAAGGCCATCTGCGTCATTAGCGCCGGCTTCCGCGAGGCCGGACCGGAGGGCGTCGAACTCGAAAACCAGGTCCTCGCCGAGATCGCCAAGGGCGACGGCGTCCGCCTCATCGGCCCCAACTGCCTCGGTGTCATCGTCCCCGAGATCGGTCTCAACGCCAGCTTCACCGTCGGCACACCCGCCCCAGGAAATATTGCGTTTATCACCCAGTCCGGCGCGCTGGGCACCAGCGTCCTCGACTGGGCGATCCGCAAAGGCATCGGCTTTTCCAAATTCGTCTCCGTCGGCAACATGGCCGAGGCCGACTTCGCCGACCTGATCGACTACTTTGGCCAAGACAGCGGCACCGATGCGATCCTGGTCTATATCGAATCGATCGCCAACGCCCGGGCGTTTGTCTCCGCGGCGCGGGCGTTCACGAAAACCAAGCCGATCATCGCCTACAAGGCTGGCCGTTTCGCCGAGTCGGCCGCGGCCGCGGCTTCGCACACCGGCGCGCTCATGGGAGCGGACGACGTGCACGACGCCGCGTTCCAGCGGGCGGGGATCGAGCGGGTCTACGAGATCGACGACATGTTCGACTGCGCCGAGCTGCTGGGCCGTCGCAAAGTGCCGCGCGGCGGCCGGCTGGGCATCGTGACCAACGCCGGCGGGCCGGGCGTGATGGCGACCGACGCGTTGATCGCCCGCGGCGGCTCACTCGCCAAGCTGACCGACGCGACGATGGACAAGCTCAACGAGGCGCTGCCGCCCTTCTGGTCGCACAACAACCCGGTCGACGTGCTGGGCGACGCCCCGCCCGAGCGTTACGCCGTGGCGACGAAGATCGTCGCCGAGGACCCCGAGGTCGACGCGGTATTGGTGATCCTGACGCCGCAGGCGATGACCGACGCGACCGCGGCCGCCGAGGCCGTGGCCGACGCCGTGGCCGACTCGGGCAAGCTAGTACTCACCGCCTGGGCCGGCGGAGCGAGCGTTATCGCCGGCCGCGAGCTGCTCAGCGCCCGTGGCATCCCCGCCTACCCGACGCCCGAGCGTGCGATCCAGGGCCTGATGCACCTCGTCAACTACCAGCGCAACATCGAAGCGCTCTACGAGATGCCGCGCGACGTGCCGGTCGAGTTCGAACTCAACACGACCCAGATCGAAAACACCCGGGCCGACCTGCTCGCCAAGCCGCAGAACACGCTCAGCGAAGCCGAGGGCAAGGCCCTGCTCAAGGACTACGGCATCCCCGTCGCCGAGACCCTCATCGCCGCCACCGAAGACCAGGCAGTCGAACACGCCGAGTCGATCGGCTACCCGGTCGTGATGAAGATCCTCTCGCCCGACATCACCCACAAGACCGACGTCGGCGGCGTGAAACTCAACCTCGCCAATGAGCAGGACGTCCGCTACGCCTGGCAGCGCATGATGGAGCGTGCCGCCGAGGTCAAGCCCAACGCCCAACTCGACGGCGCGACCATCCAGCCGATGATCGACACCCGCGACAGCGTCGAGATGATCCTCGGGGCCATCAAAGACCCCGTCTTCGGCAGCGTGATCCTCCTCGGCTTCGGCGGCGTCACCGCAGAAGTTTGGCAGGACCGCGTGCTCGGCCTGCCCCCGCTCACCGAGAAGCTGGCCGACAACATGATCAACCACCTCAAGAGCAAGCCGCTGCTCGAGGGCTACCGCGGAGCCCCCGCCGCCGACAAGAACGCGTTGATCGAATCGATGATCCGCTTCTCGTATTTGATCGCCGACAGCCCGAACATCGCCGAACTCGACATCAACCCGCTGCTCGTCGGGCCCAACGGCACGATCGCCCTCGACGCCCGGGTCATGACCGACCTCTCCCCCGTCACCGCCGACACCCGCTTCAGTCACCTCGCGATCCGCCCCTACCAGGGCGACCTCGAGAGCGAGAGCGAGCTCAAAAACGGCACGCCGGTCACTATCCGGCCGATCCGCCCCGCCGACGAACCTGCTTGGCACGACATGGTCGCCGCCTGCTCCCCGGAGACGCTGCAGGCCCGCTTCTTCCACAGCATCGGCAAGACCACCCACGCGATGGCGACCCGCTACTGCCACATCGACTACGACCGCGAGATGGCCCTCGTCGCCATCACCCCCAACGGCGCGGGCGAAGAAACCATGGTCGGCGTCGGCCGACTAGTCTGCGAGCCCGACGGCCGGTCCGCCGAATACGCCGTGATGATCGCCGACGAACACCAGAACCAAGGGCTCGGCAAAACGCTGACTTCCCGCAGCCTCGACGTGGCCCGCGGCTGGGGCGTCGGCCGCGTCTTCGGCACCACCAGCGCCAACAACATACGCATGATCGCCACCTTCAAAGAACACGGCTTCACCATCACCCCCGACCCCGACGACGACAAACTCGTTAATGCAGAGCTGATGCTGAATTAGTGTCTTCGCAGGCCTTCCGCCTCGTATGCCTTTGGGGTGGCGGGGCGAAGCCCTGACCGCCCGCCGCGCGGGCGACCGAGCAACCTAACTATTTCGCGAGTTTGAGCTTCCGCTTCTGCCGCTGCTCGTTCATCTCCACCAGCACCCGCTGCGTGATCGCGCAGTGCTTCATCACGTGATTGAGTAGCGCCACCGTCTGCAGCGTCTCGTCGGCGGTCATCGGCTGGTGCATCCGCCCGCGGATCGCCGCGAGCGAGTCGCTCGCCCCCTTCACGCACTCGATCGTGGCATCCAACGCGTCTTCTGCATCGATCTGACCGTCGTCGTTCACGTCCAACTCCAGGTCCAATCGGGTACACAACCAGTCCGTGCCGCTCGTAAATGCCTGCAAAATTTCTTCCTGGGCCCGGTTGTCGGGCAAGTGACGCACCAGCAGCCGGATCGAGTCGAAGTCCGGCTGCGACTGCCCCGCGATCCACCGGTAAACCGTCGACGTTGATACGCCCGCCAGCTCCCCCAGTTCTTTGGCCGAGGTCAGTTTCTGATCGATCACCCGCTGCAGCGTCTTACCCAACATCCATAAATCCTTTCTGGCTTTCGGCCCGTTATCAGTACAGACGAACAATAACGCGAATCGTTTCGCAAAAACGGAAGTTTTTTTGTCCCGCCCCCCAAACCTGCGGCCCCGATCCGCCGACGTTTTGTTTGGATTACACTGATAAAGTTCTTTGGGAAAGCGATCCGCCCCAAAAGACTTTTTCTTCACGCTGGAGCAAACCACACGATGAAGACCCTACTGACTCTCTGCGGCAGCCTCGCCCTGATCCTCGCCGTCTCCGGCTGCGTCAAATACAAACAGGCCTGGACCATCAACCCCGACGGGTCCGGTAAGCTTGTCGTTACCCTCGGCGTAGATCAGAGCAAGGTCACCGAACAAGACGACCCCTTCGCCAACCTCGACGACCCCGCCGAAATCATGAACGCCACCGACGACGGCTGGGTCGCCTTCACCAAGCCCGAAGTCACCGTTGTCAACGGCTATAAGTACGTCACCTTCACCGGCTACTTCGAAGACATCAACAAAGTCACCTTCTCCGGGGACGGCGGCAACGGAACCATGGTCGAGACCTCCTACGAGCTGTCCGACGGCCGCTTCGGCGTCAAACGAGGCATGATGAATCAGGTCGTCTCCACTATCGCCAACGATCCGAATTACCAGCAGACCAAGGTCTTCATGGCCAGCACCATCCAGGGTCTTGAGCTCAGCGAAACCTACACCGTCCCCGGCGAAGTCGCCGACGCCGAGGGCTACACCGTCGAGGGCCGAACCGCATCGATCAAAATCACCGCCGACGAACTGCTCGGCGAAAACCCGCCGAGCATCGAAGGGCTCGGCGACAACGAACTGACCATCACCTTCGCCCCCGCCGAATGGGCCGACAAAGACGCCTGGACCGCCGAGCTTGAACAAGCCAAGACGGAGTGGCAAGCGATCAAATCAGGTGGCTCGGACAACTGAACGCAAACAGAATTTTGACACAGGCCGAACGGCAGCCCACGGTTCTACTCTGTGGGTTTTCCTTTTACAGCAATCAAAATACGCCTGTCAGTCCCGTCCCGGCCAACCATCAAAAACGAAACGCCCATGCTTCGAGATCACTTCGCCGTCGACGGTGATCGTCCCGCCCCCCGCGTCCGGCCGTAGGTCGCAGACCATGTCCCAGTGCAGGCCCGACTCGTTGCTGTTGCCCGTCTCGGGATAGCCGGCACCGACTGCGGCGTGGAAGGTGCCGCCGATCTTCTCGTCGAAGAGGGTGTTCTTGCTGTACTCGGTGATGGCGTAGTTGGTGCCGATCGCGATCTCGCCGAGGTTGCGGGCACCCTCGTCCTGGTCGAGCATCGCCAAGAGAAAGTCCAAACCTTTAGACGCCTTGGCGTCGACGACCAGGCCGTTTTCGAACGTGAGTTCGATGTCGTGCACCTCCCGGCCGTTGTGTACCGCGGGGAACGAGTATTTCACGACGCCCTGCACGCCCCCGGGCGCGGGCGAATTGTTGCCGGCCGCCAGGTTCGGGCCGGTGAAGACCTCGCCGTCGGGGAAATTTTCGTGGCCGTCGCAGTTGATCCAGGTCATGCCCTCGACATCGACGTGCAAATCCGTGCCCGCGGCGGTCTGGAAGTGCAGGTGCTTTTTGCCGTTGAGGTAGTCGACGATCTTCTGCTGGCGTTCGCTGATCGCTTGCCACACCGCGACGGGGTTGGGGGCCCCGAGGTGGCCGGCGTTGAAGACGAAGTCTTCGTACTGGGCGATCGACATCTCGGCGTCTTGAGCAGAGGCGAGCGTGGGATACTGCGTTCCGGCCCACTTCAGGTCGCCCGCGGCAGCCCGCTCAAAGAAGATCTTGGTCATCGGTTTACGCGCCGCCGAGAAAAGCCCCTGCTTCTTCGGGTCGACGCGCGACAGCGACTTCGTATTGGTGTCGGCCCAGAACCCGATCGAGGCATCGATTGTTTTCACCTCTTCGAGCAGCAGCGGGTTGACGTATTGGAGCTGATCGTCGTTGGCGTGTTCATAGAACAGGTCATCACACGATCCCGGCTTGAGCCGAATCAGCGGGTGTCCGCCCGCCTTGAGAATTTCTTCATAAACCGCCTCAACCAGCGGCATCGCCACCGGATCACCAGTGATCCGCACAAGTTGGCCGGGCTTCACACCGGTGCTGTAGTTCACCAAAACACGGGCCAGGGACGTCAGGCGGGGGTCACGCATCGACACATATTAGTTATTGAACCACGGAAACGTTTTCGTAATTGACCGAAACACGTTGCGGGTTTGGTGCCGCGAATCGATACAATGCTGCAATGAGTAAACGGCGGGACCCGAGGACGCGATGATTCCAGGCGAAGAAGCCGAGGCATCGATTGAAGCGGCCGACGTGCCGTTTGGGGCGGTGTTGGAGGGGCCGCTAATCGAGAATTGCGGGGGCCGGCTGTCTAGGATCAATTGGTTTCGCACCGCGTGGCAAAGGGGCGGCGCTTTAACGGGCTACGCTAGTTTCAAGGACGACGCGGGGGTTGAACATCCGGTCGTGGTGAAGCTGCCGGTGCCGCCGCGCGAACGCCGATGGCTGGTCCGTCTTCAGCCAAAGCCCATCGGGGGAAGCTTCGGACGAAGTGACGAGTCGTTTGGTTTCGTGCGGCGAGCGAATGGTGTGGGGGGCGTCGCGCCGCGTCTGTTTGCCCACGGCGAATCGCTGGGCGGCTACGACTTCGCCTGGGTCGTCATGGAGCGGCTGGTCTACGGCCCGCTGGACGAGAAGTGGGAGGGGCGGGAGTTTGACCTGATGGTGAACGCGTCGGGCCGGTTCTACGCCGCGACGGCCGAGACGCCGATCGATCCGGCCTGGCGGCCGCGCAAACGGGACTGGTCGGCGATGCTGGCCGAGGGGCGTAAGCGGGTCCAGGCCCGGGGCTGCGCCGAGCCGCAGCGTTGGAAGGCGGCTTTGAAACGCGCCGCCAAACGGCTGGACGGGTGGGTCGATACCTGGGGCGCGCGCGGCGCGGCGGACTGGTGCCACGGCGACTTCCATCTCGGCAACGGCCTGTCTCGGGTCGCCCACGACAGCGACTCATCGGAAGCGGCTTCGGAGATCGAGGCCGCCGCGCTGATCGACTTCGCGGAGGTACGTGTGGGCCATTGGGTCGAAGACGCGGTGTACCTGGAACACCTGTTCTGGTCGAACCCGCACCGCTTGCACGGCCGCAAGCTGGTGTCCATGATCGCCCGGGAACGCAAGTCCCGCGGTCTGACCGCCGGCGATGATTGGCCGGAACTCGCACGGGTCAAGCGGGCACTCCTGGCGATGATTACCGCGACCCGGTTCCACGAAGTCAGCCGATCCCACGCCGCGGCAGCGCTGGCGGTGCTCGAGCGAGAGGTCTGAGCAAAAGACCCTATTCCATTAAGTTCGCCCGAACCATACACAAAACCTTATTCGCCAGCGTTCGTACAATCCAAAACATGAGTAAATCTGAACCGATAGAACTCGACGACGGGCCCTCACGCCTGTCGGTTGCGCTTGGGCGATTGACGCTCAGCGCGGGGCGTTACCCGGGGCGTAAATACATCGGCGCGGTACACCGTAAGGTCTCACGCGAACGCGGCGGGCAACGGTTCACCGTCCACCGCCCGAACGACGTCAAGCTCGACGCGTGGTTTTCACCACGCCGGGAAGGCACCCGGACGCGGCTGCCGATCGTGATCGCCCACGGCCTCATGGAAACCAAAGAACGACACTTCAAGACCGCGTGGAAGATGAACGCCCGCGGCCACGACGTCGTGCTGTTCGACCACCGCGTCCACGGCCGATCGACCGGCCGCAGGTTGACGTTCGGCGTCGAAGAAAAACGCGACATCTCTGCGGTGATCGATGCCGCGGCGTCTCGGGGATTGATCAAGCCATCTGCCGACGCCAGCGAAGACCTCAAGGTCATCACGATGGGCTTCAGCCTCGGCGGCGGCACGGTATTGCAACACGCGGCGATCGACGAACGGGTCGCCGGCGTCGTGGCGCTTGCGCCGTTTGCCGACTTCCGCGGAGCGATCGAGAGCTTCCGCCGAACCCTGGTCCCGTGGATGGACCGGGAGTGGATCGAGAGCGGATTCGATGCGGCTTCCGCCGAAGCGGGCTTCAAGATGGACGAGGCCTCGGCGATCGAAGCGCTCAAGCAGATCGACGTTCCGATACTGCTAGCCGAAGGCGGGAAAGACCCATATCTCCCGGGGATCGATCACGTCCATAAACTCGCGGATTCCGCGGCGGGAAAAAACGTCACGATCGTCCGCATCGACGAGGCGAATCACAATACGCTGGTCCACAAAAATTGGCCGAAGCTGGACCGGGCGATCGCGCGGTTCTGCCGAGATGTCTCGGCTCAAAATTAATATTTGACTGCGTTTAGAAAAATGGACCTAACGTGAAGCCTTGGTTAAAATACTTGATCGTCATTTAAATATTTAAGCCCCTTAAGAGTCTACTTCCATGTTTAAAACCGCCCTGCTTTTTCTTGCCGCTATCTTTTCATTCATACCCCTCGCTGCTCCGGCCACGGCCGAGCGTGCCGATCCCCGGCCGAACATTGTCTTCATCATTACCGACGATCAGAAGCACGATGACATGGGCTTTCTGGGCGGCCGCGCGCTGACGCCTCACCTCGACGCCTTGGCCTCGGGCGGCATGTATCTGTCGCGGAACTACGTCTCTTCGAGCGTCTGCACGCCCAGCCGCTACACCTGCCTCACCGGGCAGTACGCAAGCCGGAGCCGGTCGCAGGCGTTCCTTAACGAGATCACTCCCGAAGGCATCACCTACGTGATGTGGAACCAAGGCTTCGAGCGTGACCAGCCCACGGTCCCCAGCGTCTTGCAAGATGCGGGCTACGCCACCGGTTTTGTGGGCAAGTGGCACGTCGGCCTCTCGGGCAAGCGGCCGCCCTTTCCTGCCGGGGCCGATCGCACCGATCCGTCTGATCCCGGGCTCATCGAAAAACTGAAGGGCGACCAGAAAGTCTTCAGCGACTACATCAAGACCCTCGGCTTCACGTTCGCCAAAAACATCTACATCGGCAACCCCAACGACGACCAGAACCTGATCAAGGCCGGACTCAACATCCACAACCAGGAATGGCTCACCCAGGCCGGACTCGAATTCATCGAGGAAAACAAAGACCAGCCCTTCTACCTCTATTTCTCGACCACGCTGACCCACGTCCCCGCGCCGACCGACAGCCTGCTGCTCGACCCGCGGATGTCGCCCATCGGCATGCTCGAAGAGCCGATCACCGGCGTGCAGCCGTCGCGTGAAGACGTCATCGCCCGGGCCAAAGCCGCCGGCGTACCCAAAGCCCTCTGGGGCGCCACCTGGCTCGACGACGGCGTCGGCGCAATCGTCGCCAAGCTCGAAGAGCTCGGCCTCGCCGAGAACACCCTCATCGTCTACTTCGACGACCACGGCATGCAGTACTCCTCAAAGGGCACGCTGTACGAGGGGGGCCTGATCTCGCCTACCGTGGCTTACTGGCCCGGCACCATCCCCGCCGGCACCAAGCTCGATCACCTGACGCAGAACACGGACTTCGGCAAGACTTTCTTTAATCTCGCCAAGGCCGAACCGCCGTCCAACATGGAACTCGATGGCCACTCGATCGTCGGCCTGCTCAAGGGCGACGATACCCCCGTCCGCGATTCGGTCTACGCCGAGGTCGGCCTGACCCGCTCGGTCACGACCGCCGACGGCTGGAAGTACCTCGCCTTCCGCGTCCCCCCCAGCCTGCAACGCACCCTCGAAGAACGGATGGCCGAGCAGCTCGCCAACATCGAAAAGATCAAGAAAGATCACCCCTGGACCGCGAACATCCCCAAGTGGGTCGAAGTCGACCCCGAGGCCAAGTACGCCCACCTCGGCCAAGGCCCCGGCGGCGCTTTCTTCGAACGGATCATTCTCACCCAGACCGAGCTGCCGTTCATGCCCAACTACCACGCCCCCGACCAGCTCTACAACCTCAACGAAGACCCCACCGAAACCACCAACCTCGCCGACGACCCGGCCCACGCCGAGAAGCTCGCCGAGATGAAGGCGCTCCTTCAGACCTACCTCAACGACCTGCCCGGCACCTTCGCGGAGCTGAAGCCGACCGAGTAACTATCATCGTTTGATGACAAGGGAAGTGATTAAAGCCCACCGATGTTTCGGCGAGCTTTTTTATGGTTTGCATAATTTTCCGTTGAGCTGACGTGACCTCAAGGGTCAGCTGATCGGCGTAGGTTGGGCACCGCCCACCGCGTCCGTTTGAGATTTGAGATGGCGGGCCATGCCCACCCTAAGGAAATGTGTTCGTTGATTCGCGTCAGCGACCCGCTGCCCTCATCAAGTCAAACCTTCGTAAAAAGGCCGCAACAGAATCCGGTCACCCGCCCGACGGATTTTCTTGATGTCGGACGGGTCCGACGCCACGCCCTTACGCCCGGACAACATCTGCCAATCGTAGTAACGCTTCGTGCAATACACCGAAGCGCAATAGATCACGGCTAAGATCTCGCCCGGGAGTGGATCGGATTCGCCGAACTCTGCGGCAACTCGATCTGTAAATGCCACGTAGCGTTGGACCCAGGATTCAGAAACATAACCGGTGTTCAAAATTGGGCGCAGCGGCTCCCCGGTTTCGTGCAGCTCACGCAGAAAAGCCCGAGCCAACTCAACCAAATCCAGATGCTCAGCGTTCAAATCCATCGGCTATGGCCTCCCGAAAAAAGTCACACGTAAACCCGCGGCAGGTGACTACCCAACCTGCAAAGCATCTCGTAACAGTGGGTGCCGGCCTGCTCCGCGAGCCGGTGCAACACATTCGGAGCGTCTTGATCCCGACCGTAAACCTCGACCTCGATCTCACGCAAAGCCTGTTCGTTGTCATTTTCGTCTTCGATGAGCTTCTCCACATCGGTCAGATCGATTGTGATCTGGTCCATGTTGACCCGCCCGAGCACGTCGCAGGCATGCCACTGATCCTGGAAGCGAACGCATACCTGGGCGCAACGTTCTTTGGTGGACGACAAGCCGAGCGGGTAGCCGTCGCCGTAGCCGACGGGGACAAGGCCGAGGACGGACTTACGTTTGAGCGTGTGCGTCGCGCCGTAGCCGACCTTGGCGTGGCGGGGGTAGACACCGACCTGTACGACGCGGCTGACCCAGCGGACGGTCGGCGACCAACGCTGGTCGGCGTCGATCGCAGGCTCGCCGACGAGGTCGTGCTCACCGTAGCCGTAGAGACCTAGCCCCGGGCGGACGAGCGTGCGGTGGTAGGTCGGACTGCGCAGAACGCCGTAGGAGTTGGCGAGGTGAATAAAAGCGTCGGGCGGGATTTTGTTTTCGTGTTCGGCAAGCAGCGTGTCGAACGTATCGAGCTGCTTCTGTGCCCGCTTCGGGTCGCTGCTAGCCGTAGCAAGATGCGACATCACGCCCGCAATCCGCGTGTAGTGCCGTGAACTCTGCGATTCGAGTATTTCTGAAAATTGCTTTGGCGACAGGCCCGACCGCGACATACCCGTATCGACGTAAAGATGCACCGGCAGCTTGATGCCGAACGTCCGGCCGAGTTGGTCGAGTTGCTCCAGCTGCGCCGGGTCGTGGATCGTCAGGTGCAACCGCTCCGCCACTGCCGGCCGATACAGCCCGTCGGTCCGGGCCAGGTGCCGCAGCGGGTACAGCAGCAGCATCGGCGTGGTCACCGCCCCGCCGTTAAGCTGCTCCGCTTCCTCGGGGCTGTAGACCGCCAGCATCCCGCAGCCGGCCTTGGTCAATCGGTGGGCGATCGTTACCGCGCCCAGCCCGTAGGCGTTCTTCTTCACCACACCACAGATCGTCGTGTCCGGCCCGACCAGATGACGCACCGCCGTTACGTTGCGGTCGATCGCCCCGAGGTCGATCTCGATCCGACTTAGCGGCGCCGTGGTTTCTTCCTGATTCAGCGTACTCACCGGTACATCGTATCGGGTCGCGTAGCGACGGGGCCTATCCGCACGCAGGTTTGTGGTGGCTCTGTACGGCACCTAGAATCTTTCCCTAAGTTGTCGACCGCCGACAACACCACGCTGCCCCCGCCGTTCGACCCGGAACCACATGTCGCGCGGCCACCCCCGCCCCCGGAAGTTTTCACTCCGTGGGGCAAATCTATAGAAAACAGAGCCACCTCCGACATGAGCCAAGCCGCCGAACTCGAAAAGCACAGCAAAAACGAACTCTTCGACCAATCCACCACCTTCGCCGACCTCGGGCTGTCCGAGAAGGTCGTCAAAGGGCTGACCGCCACCGGCTTCGAACACCCCACCGGTATCCAGGCCGCGCTGATCCCCCCGATCATGGCCGGCAAGGACGTGATCGGCCAGGCAAAAACCGGCACGGGCAAGACCGCCGCGTTCGGCCTCCCCATCCTGTCGATGGCCGACCCCGACGTGCGTGGCCAGGCGCTCGTGTTGGCGCCGACCCGTGAACTCGCTGCCCAGGTCGCCGGCGAGCTCGACGACCTCGGCCGGGCCACCAACATCCGCACCAGCGTCATCATCGGCGGTGAGTCGATGCGCAACCAGCAGAAGTCGCTCGAGAAAGGCGGCCATCTCGTCGTCGGCACGCCCGGCCGGGTCATGGACCTCCACGCCCGCGGCCAGCTCTCGTTCGACCGCATCCGCTACATGGTCCTCGACGAGGTCGACCGGATGCTCGACATCGGCTTCCTCGAAGACATCCGCAAGATCCTCAAGAACATCCCTGCCGCGATCGACAAGCCCGTGTCCGAAGGCGGCCGACAGACGATCTTCGTCTCCGCCACGATGGACGTGCAGATCGAACGCCTCGCCCGGTCGTTCATGAAGCCCGACTCGGAGAAGATCACCACCGTCTCCGGCTCGCTGACCGTCGCGATGGTCGACCAGAAGTACCTGCCCGTTGAGCCTTGGGACAAGCGGGCGCTCTTGCTGAAGCTGCTGGTCAAAGAAAAGCCCGAGACGACGGTCGTCTTCTGCAAGACGAAAGCCACCTGCCGCAAGGTCGCCGAATACCTCAAGAAAAAAGAGCTCAACGTCCGCGAGCTTCACGGCGACCTGCACCAGTCCAAGCGCAACAAAGTCATGGACGCTTTTCGCAAGGAAAAGGTCGACGTGTTGATCGCCAGCGACCTCGCCGCCCGTGGCCTCGATGTCGACCACATCACGCACGTGATCAACTACGACCTGCCCGAAGACCCCGAGGTCTACATCCACCGCATCGGCCGGACCGCCCGCGCCGGCCGACGGGGCCACGCCTGGACCTTCGTTACCCCCGAGCAGGGGCAGATGCTGACCGACGTCGAGAAGATGGCCGGTGCCGAGATCACCAAGATGGACTTCCCCGACTTCAAGCCCGGCCCGGTCCCCAAAGACGTCCAGGAAGAACGCCGCACCGGCGTCAAACGCCGCGACAAGCCCCGCGACGTCGCCGACCGCGAAGTCGCCGGCGGCTTCGACGCCTCCGCCGGCTACAGCGAAGCCGAGCTCAAAGCGATGTTCCCCGACGGCAAGATCCCGAAGAACCTTCCGCCGAAGGGGCTGGGCTCGAAGTTCAAACGCCGCGGGCGGTAACGCCACTCACCGGGGGATCGCTGCCGAGTCATACAAGTTAAAAACTGCCTAATCGTTACAACTCCCACGGCCGGTCGGTTTAAACCGTTTCCGTCCGTGGGGTGTTATCCCTATTTCGTTTTTCGCATGAAGCGGGCCTGGGCCACGTCCGATTTATCTGTGACAAGGATCATTCACTTCATGCAGGCCCTCGACCGCGCCATCACGACTCTCGAGACGAAGACCGGCTTCAGCAAGGCCTTCGAGGACATCGTGGTGCGCCGCGGGGGGTGGCCGAATCGGTGGATGACGCCCGAGCAGATCAATGATGAGCTGACCTCGCGCGGTTTCTGGAGCGGCGGGCGGAAGGCGGTGCATACCGACAGCCGGGTCCGGCTGGTGCAGCACTACCTCGATACCCTGATCGATCAGCCGAAGAAGGCGGAAGATTCCTGGGCGGGCGGCTCGTCGGCGGGCAGCTCGTTCTGGGGCGCGGCGGGCGACCCTAAGCGTCGGGCGGGAGATACGGAATGCGCTTGGAAACGTTTCGACGGGCAGTACAAGCACAACCCCAAGACCAAGCTGATCGAATACCGCGGGGCGCGGATGGGCCGGACGTTCGACCGGCGGACGTTCATGCGGGTGCCGACGAAGGACCTGGACTGTCAGTACGGGCCGGTGGTCAATCTGTCGCAGGCCGGGCTGATGTTCTGCATGGTCGACGAAAAGCCGGGCATGGAGGCGGGGAGTCGAGGGTTCTTGCGGCTGACCCACGGGTCGACTTCGCTACGGGTCAAGGTCAAGATCGTGTGGATGTCGCCGACCCCGCACGGCACC
Organism: Planctomycetota bacterium; assembly: GCA_038747275.1. GTDB lineage: Bacteria > Planctomycetota > Phycisphaerae > Phycisphaerales > Phycisphaeraceae > Algisphaera. Next base: position 73,668 of record JBCDJW010000021.1, read on the forward strand.
CGCGTCGGCGCCGACTTCCGCGCCCTGACCAAAGAAGATCAAGAGACCATTACGCAGCTGATCCGCGAAGCGGGCGACCCGGATGGCGAGCCTTGCGATCGTCGGCAGCGTTGAGTTGAAGTTGTTTTACCGCACGCAGACGAGCTGACGCTTCAGCGACGGGTGCACGGAAACCACGAGTTGCTTGGCTTCGTCGACAAGCTCGTCGTTGTTGTCGAACTTGATCAGCGCCTCGAGGCGGTCGAGCGACTTCGCGGGGCCGAGCGATTCGAGGTACGCCGCGGCGGCGGTCTTGTCACCGGTCAGTTTGGCGACAACGACGTGGCGGAGTAGGTGCGTGGTCAGCGTGAGGGTGAAGCCGCCATCGAGGGCGAGCATGCGGTCGTGAGTGTCGATCGCCAACTGCAGATAGGTCCGCGGCGGCTGAGTGGCGTCGGCCAAGGCGACGGCATCGGGGTCGAGGTCGCCGGCGTAGAGCTTGTCGAGCAAGCGGGTGGTCGCGTTCGACCGGCAGTAGCTGGCGACACGGATCGGCGAGGGCAGGCGTTGGTCTTCGGGCAGGCGACGTACCCAGTTCATGTAGGTCTTGGTCTCGGCATCGTCCCGCAACGACTCGGCGAGGTTGCCGAGGCGGACCATCTCGGCGACGTAGAGGTCGGTATCGATCAGGCCTCGGCCAGAGACCAGGACGTTGAGCTGGGCCATCACGCCGGGAAGGGAATCGACGCCGAGTAAAGAGCTCACGACCGTGCTGCCGTGCATGACCAGCTTCATGTCGGCTTCGGCGGTCGCGTCGTGGTCGGCGAGAGTGATCAGCAGCCGGCGGAGATCGTATTCCGCGTTGGCGGTAACAGACGCTAAACCACTGGCGGCTTGCTGCCGCAGCGAATCGCGAACGAAGCCGAGGAAGCGACCCTCGAGGGCGTGTAGGTTGACGGTGTCGGGGATGCCCTCGCCGAAGTCGCGGTCGATCACCCGACCGGCGGCGGAACGGACGGCGGTCAGCACCGCGGTGCCGATGTCGCGGCGGATAGCCGCGTGGCTTGAAGTTTCGTTGGCGGTCAGGGCCGTAAAGTTGTCCCGCAGCCGGGTATCGAGTTCGGCCAGACGCTCGGCCAATTCGTCGCGGGCGGGAACCGCTTCGGCGAGGGCCTGATCGGCGGCTTTCTGCCGGGCGTTGCGGAGGTGGGTCACCGCGGTCTGGACCCGTTTGGCGGTGAGCTCGACGCCGGTGACCCGGAAGATGTCCTCGGCCATCGCGGCGTAGTTCACCCGCTCGATGTCGGGGCCGGGCCGGAGGCAACGGTCAAGCGTGGCGTCGAGATCGGTCTTGCCTTCGTGGGCGACCACGGCTGATAGCCAGGCCAACACCGCCCGTGCCGAGTCCTGCACGTTTTTGCGGACGCCGGCGACCTCGTCTTCGAGCCGCGTGATCGGTCTTGTCGTCGGATCGGCGGCGGCTTCTGCGTCGTGGCTCGGTGTCGTGGCGTCCAGAACCGTCCCGTCGACAAACACCGTCCGCCAACGCGTGGCGCTTTTTGCGTCTTCGCCGATCGCGTCGCCGTTTGCCGGCGAAGCGGGAATCGTGTCGAAGTCGGGATGGACGGCGGGTTGGGTCATGGTTCGTAAGTCAGCCAGAAAACATGAGACGACACAACAGACGAGGCCGATCGGCCGGGTCAGTCGAGCTCATCGAACACGATCGGCGTGTCGACCGGCGGCGGCGGCGGCTGGCGGTGGGCACCCGACTCGGCCGAAGCATTTCCAGCCAAGGCCAGGGGCAGACACATCGCGGCGGCCAGGACCAGCGTGCTGAGTAGTGAACGGATTCGCATCGAAAGCTCCTTGGAGGTGGTTCGCGTCTCTCTCATTCTATCCGAGACAACGAGTTTCCCGGCCCAAAATAAACGGGCACCAAATCGGGCCTCCGATAGAACGCCCGAAAACGCCGGTTTATTGGGGAATCCGAGATAAAAACAAATCCATCATAACTTTAAGATTAATTTTTACAGTTAATTAAAAATAATTTTTCTTTTTATTTCACCGCCAGCCCCTCGATTCAAATATCTGGG
>JBCDJW010000022.1:0-70673 GCA_038747275.1 Planctomycetota bacterium
ATCATTTCGCACATATTGGCGACTGCCAAATATCCGCCGTTTGGATCAAGTGGCTGCAGAAATTTACACTAAATATTGGCTTGGCATTTCCTCTGATGAAGACGAGGCGATAAACGGACTTCGGCTGGCTCTCGAAATGAGTGTCCCGGTTTTACCTCGTAAGATTGCTACCCCTACAGTCAAAGGGCTTGATAAGGTTCATTATCACTGGCAGGATATGATAAGTTGTGCCATTTATAATAAATTCCTTCGCCCAATTGCTAATCGGATGTTGATTAGGCGGTTTAGGCGCTCGGCGTATGGAAATGATCAAATAAGATTAAAGGTAGAGGATGTACATATGATCCCCCCATACATGAAAGTTGTTATACCCGATATGCCTAAATCCATTGCTTGTGATCTAACTGACCAAGCAAATGAAAGCATGGCTAAAATTATACCTTCTTTGCGAAGTCAGATAGGGGTAGCTTCAGGCGTAGATGGCTCTGTATTTCAATTTTTGGCAAATGATGAGATGAAAGATGATTACTTAAAGTCTCTTATTCATACAAGTTATTTATCACATTCAGGCATTATTGACATCATATCTGCGAGAATACGATACGCTCAGTACGGAGATTCGGGATTAAATCATATGAACTTACCGGATGAATACGGTACATTTTTGAAATTATTTGATGATGCGGTAAATACTTAAACGCATAGAAAAACTATATAAACTTTAGCGAAGCGAGTAGCTGTAGTCGACCACAGCCAGCCCCAAGCGAAGTCTCTTTAATCATCGATCTGTAGGGGCTCTACATTCCACTACAGGCAACCCAAGGGATGAAGTCGGGGTGGCTTGGCTGGGATAGAAAGCTTTCGGACAGTGGATTTAGCATTGTGCTCTGGATCATATTCGAGTCGGCTTGCGTTCTATCCCCCACGAGTTGCGTCAATTCTGTGCGCACGAAAAATCAGCGTTTTCCGAAAAAATCCGATCCCCAGAAAAAATTTCATAACGCCCTCAACACAGGACTTATGGAATCCGGAACCCCAAAAACCGCCCATAATCGCGCACAAAAACGTCGTTCGGCCCCCTGGTAGAGACGATACATATCGGCCCCGGCGGCGGCTCCACGGATACAGGCAAGGTCGGTGGGGTTTGGACACGCCGGTCAGCCGGGCTCACGTCTTGAAGCGTGACGGCGTCGGCGTTCGTTGGTGAGTCCCCTTGCCGACAACAAACACGATCGACCCCACCCCCCGGAAGTTTTTCACTCCGCAACCGGAGCGAACTCAACTTCCAAGGAACCGCAAACGGAAAAAAGGTTACGCCCAAGTCGGCGTGACCACTTCCGGGAGCGGGGGGCCGCCGTTACGCACGCGGGTCGAGGGCGACGGTGAATCAGTAAAACCGGGCCCCCAGCCGCGGCCGACACAGCTGGAGACCCCACCACCGAGCGTCCGCTCTTTGACAACCTAGTCTAGCTTGAAGCCCCAGCACTTTCTTCGAAGTCGAGTTGCGTAGCAGCCAATGAACGGCCTTACGTGTAACCGTCCGGTGACGAATAGCTAGCTATCCTTTTGCAATTAGCTTTGTCTTAGGGTCGGGTGCGTACCGGAGAGCTGCCGTCACTGCACTCCGGGAAGTTGTTTTGTACATCCTGGCCTTGTTGTGTGAACTGTCCGAACCATGCAGCTCCATCACTTCTCGAAACGATCCTGGCTTCTTGGTCGGTGAGCTGGCCGCTAGTGGCGGTTGACGTGTTGCTAACGCCGCGGAAGAGGTAAACGATGTGAGCGTCTACGCCGTTAAGATCATCAATGGTCATTCCTTCTTTGATGTCTGTGGGGCTTCCGCAGCTATAGACCATTGCATCTACCAAGGAACCCGCAGGTCCCGTTCGGCCGTAGTCGAACGTACCGGAGCCGTTGTCGTGTGGTGCATAGGTCGATGCTTCGGCGATGGCCAGCTGTTTGGTGTTCAGGTCAAACATCCACTTGGGCTGGTTATACCGTGACGTTGCGCTAGTGGATGTTTGGTTAAGGATCAAAAGACCGGCCAAAATCAAGACAATCACCGCGCCAATGGCTGTTGACTTGCTGTTTTTGCGAATCGATTCGGAGATGCTCATGGGAGAATAGCTCTTGTAAAACTTCCCCCCGCCCGTTTTTCGCGGTTGGGGGGAAGTGTATTTTGGGTTTCTTATATTTACGTTATTGTGAACGATTAGAGATAGATAAAACTTAATAATACTTAAGAGTATATTTTATTGCTCAGCGTCCCACTGGGTGCCGTTGGTGAAGAAAATATTGTTTGATGGCAACCCGGTATTGGGGTCTAGGCGCGACTCGAATGCAAGGGCGTTAGACTGCGTTGCGACGTGACCATCACCGAAAAGGTAGTTAGGCTCAAATTCTGTCTGGACTGAACCCGACGGGTCTTCTGAAGAACGAGAGTGGTGGCCGATAGCTCGAGCAACGTTAGCGTTGTTGGGTTCATGGGTATTGCCCCAGATCCCCGAACCTTCCCAACCGCCAAGCGGCGTCCGGGTATAGGCGTTCGCTCCGGGGAAAACGGCGAGGTTATCGCCCAGCACGATGGTGTTAGAAGATTTCGTAAGGTCTTCCGAACGGCGAGAAATTGCTGCGTCGACATTGAAGGGGTTGCCGACCGATGCATCGTGTCCAGCGATGCCATTGTTCATATTGGATGAGCCCCCGCCGTTTCGGATCCATCGGCTGATCGCGTAGTCACGAGGGCCGCGTTCGGTCCCTGTCCCGTCGTAGCTGGTCCGTGCGGGGAGGTTTACGCCCGCGGCGAGAGGGCACGCGTATACGGCGGCAGCACCTTCTGCGAGTTCTTTTAGCGGTACGCTACCGACATTGCCGAGTGCGGTCCCTAACGAAGCAAGGCTGCGGCCATCGTAACCCCCCAAAGCCAAACGGTCATCCCAAGTGAATTCAACAGCACCGTAGTTGGGGATTTGAGCGGCCAAGAGAGGGTAATGCCCGTCCATGTCGGCTTGATAAGTCGCAAGTCCACGCCCTAGCTGTTGCTGTTGGGTAGCACATGCCACGAGTCGTGCGGCATAGCGGGCAGCGCCCAGCGCGGGCAAGAGAATGCCGATCAACAAAGCAATAATGCTGATCACGACTAAGAGTTCGATTAAAGTAAATCCTCTATAGTGCCTGATGGATAGCTGATGATGTGACATGGGAATTCCTTATTAGAAAGTGTCCGTAGACAGTGTTTTATGAGCGTCGCGAATGAAGTAACGACGAAAAGAATTGCTGATAAAAACGCTTTAACTAATCTATCGCTTATGATCGACGATTGATTGTTAACAATAATACCACATTCGATAAAAAACGCAAGCTATATCGGGGTTAAGCGGGATTTATTTAATAAAATTTTTAGGGTTAACGCGGTTTCTAAATGTGTTTTGGGTAAAGCATTTTGCTAAAGTACTTAACCTTAGATTTTGCAAAAGTATTTTGGTGGGTGAATTACCTGCTCGTCAGCCGAATTGAAACTCGTCCCAGTTCGATCTATGTCGCCCAACGGTCGGTGATGCCGGCGTAGGCGTCGGGCCGGCGGTCGCGGAAGAAGAGGTTCCATTCGCGGCGGGAGGTTTCGACTTTCGACAGATCAAGTTCGGCAGTGAGAATTTCGGGCTGGTCGGCCGAGGCCTGGGCGAGGACACGGCCCATGGGGTCGGCTATGAAGCTGTGGCCCCAGAAGTGGTTGACGTCTTCGCGGCCGACACGGTTGGCGGCGGCGACGAAGACGCCGTTGGCGATGGCGTGGGAGCGTTGGATGGTCTGCCAGGCGTCGAGTTGGGCGGCGTGGTCTTCGGGGGAGTCCTCAGTATGCCAGCCGATGGCGGTGGGGTAGAGCAGGAGGTCGGCCCCCTGCATCGCGGTCAGCCGGGCGGCTTCGGGGAACCACTGGTCCCAGCAGACGAGCATGCCGACGTTGCCGGCGGCTCCCCCGGAAGTATTTTTTTCTTCTGGGGAAAGGGGGATAGCGTGGGCAGTAAAGCCGAGGTCCCCGGGGGTGAAGTAGTATTTTTCGAGGTAGCTGGGGTCGTCGGGGATGTGCATCTTGCGGTACTTACCGGCGATCTCGCCGTCGGGGGCGATTAGCACGGAGGTGTTGTGGTAGAGGCCGGGGGCGCGGCGTTCGAATAGTGACGCGGAGATCGAGACGCCCAGTTCGCGGGCAAGTTCGCTGAGGGCTTTTGTGGTCGGGCCCGGGATGGGCTCGGCGAGGTCGAAAGCGGCGGGGTCTTCGGTGACGCAGAAGTAGCGGCTCTTAAAAAGTTCCTGGGTCACGATCAGCGTTGCGCCCTGGCCCGCGGCGTCACGGATCATCGTGGCGGCGGTCGCGAAGTTACGTTCGGGGTCTTCGACACACGCGTGTTGGAGCAGGGCGAGGCGCAGTGGTTTAGCCATGGCAATAGGTTAGGGATTAATGCGTTTTGAGGTCTTGACCCCGGGTTTTTCCGCGCTACCGTCAAGGGTCACGTGGACCGCGGCGAGGCTGAACATGCAGCATGGCGAAACAAGCTTGTGTTTCTACGCGGTAGCGGCGGGCCTCGTCCTTTCCGTGTTAAGCCCATTGAGCGTTGTGCACGGCCAAGCGGTCCGCGACGGCCAGGTCGAGGCCGAATTAATAAGCGAGTACAGCGCATTGGTGCCCGGGCAGCCCCATCGGCTGGGCCTTCGGCTGCAGATGGATCAAGGCTGGCATACCTACTGGCAGAACCCCGGCGATTCCGGGATCGCCACCAACATCCGCTGGGACCTACCCGGGGGCTTTGTTGCCTGCGAGATCGATTGGCCCGCTCCGGATTATTTTGAACTCAGCGGCTTAGCGAGCTACGGCTACGAAGGCGAGATCGTTTTGCCGATTTTCGTCGAGGTGCCCGAGACGGTTGATGCCGCGGAGGTCACCTGGCGGGCAACCGTTGACTGGCTGGTGTGTAAAGAAACCTGCGTTCCGGGCGGAGCCGAGTTGTTCGTCACGCTGCCGGTTGCACATCACTTTGGAAGCCTATCGCGTGATACACGGCACGCCGATTTATTTACTTGGGCGGATCATCGCACCCCACGGGAATTAAGTGAAGGTTTCGGGGAGGCGGAATTGATTGGCGATGACATACGGCTGACCGTTCGGGGACTCTTGCCGCAGGGGGATGATTCTGCTTCGTTTTCAGCCCGTTTTTTCCCTCACGACCCACAATCCATCGCGATGAGCGGCGAGCAGCGATTCACACTTACCGATGGTAGGGAGATCATCCTCGATTTGCCGGGCAACACGATATCGCCACCGCCCGCGCGGCTGAGCGGGGTGTTGGTCATTCACCAAGGCGGAGACTTATACAGTTCGATCGAAATCAACCTACCCGTCCGCGGCGTTGCGGCGAGTGATCGGAAATGACTTTCATCTTTAACGGAGCGACACGATGAAATTTGCGGCATTTTTCGGATTGACGGGACTGGTCACGGCGTTGGCGATTGTGGCGATGCCTGTGGCCTCAGACGCAGCGAAGGGCGGCGTAGCGACGGGCGAGCCCGCCCCGGCGTTTACGCTGACCGACTCGAACGGCATCGAGCATTCCTTGTCCGATTTCGCGGGCAAGACGGTCGTACTCGAGTGGACGAACCACCAGTGTCCGTTCGTCAAGAAGTTCTACGACGAAGGCCACATGCAGGGCTGGCAGGGCGAATACACCGCCGAGGGCGACGTGGTGTGGTTGAGCATCTGCTCGTCGGCCCCCGGCAAGCAGGGGCACCTGTCCGCGAACGGCTGGAACCAGAAAATTCAGGATAAAGGCATCAACGCCACCGCCGTGCTGATCGACGAAGACGGCACCGTCGGCCGGGCGTACGCTGCGAAAACCACGCCGCACATCTACGTCATCGACGGCGAGGGTACGCTGCGTTACCAGGGCGCAATCGACAGCATCCGCTCGACCAAGACCTCGGACATCGATAGCGCTACGAACTACTTGGCCTCCGCGGTCGACGCGGTGCGGGTGGGTAGCGAAGTCGTTACCGACACCACGACACCCTACGGCTGCAGCGTGAAATACTGATCCCGGTCAACTAAAACCTTTACCGACCAACGCGTCGCTCTCGGTCGGGAGCGGCGTTTTTAATGCGCTCCGCATGGCCTCGGCCTTGTGGAGGGTTTCGTCGTATTCGTCGGCGGGGTCGGAGTCGGCGACGATGCCGCCGCCGACGGAGTAGTGGAGCCGACCCGCAGCGCGGTCGATCAGCATCGTGCGGATCGCGATGTTGAACTGGGCGGTGGTTTGGCCGTCGTGGCGGCAGGCGTAGCCGATCGAGCCGCAGTAGGGGCCGCGGGCGACGGGTTCGAGTTCGTCGATGATCTGCATCGCCCGGACTTTGGGAGCGCCGGTGATCGAGCCGCCGGGGAAGGTGGCGCGGAGCAGGTGGCGGAGCGAGCGGTCGGCGTGGAGTCGGCCGGTGACGGTGGCGACGCCGTGGTGGACGGTCGGGTGAGTCTCGACGGTGCGGGGCTGGGTGACGCGGACGCTGCCGTAGCGGCAGACCCGGCCGAGGTCGTTCCGCAACAGGTCGACGATCATGTTCAACTCGGCGGCGTCTTTCTCGGCGTCGCGGAGGTCGGCGGGGTTGGCGGAGGCGGGGCGGGTGCCCTTGATCGGCCGGGTGGTGACGCGGCCGTCGGCATCGAGCTTTAAGAAAAGCTCGGGCGAGGTCGAGCAGGCGACGCGCCCCCCGGAAGTCCCCCCGGAAATTTCCTTCGTAATAGACGAAGGGCATCGACGATCGGATTCAAGCAGTTCGAGGTACGCGCCGTACCAAGCGGGCGATTTTTCGGCGAGGCGGAGGAACAGGCCACGGGTCGATCCCTCGAAGCCGGCCGTAAAACGGTGGGCGAGGTTGACCTGGAAGATATCCCCGGCGGCGATGTAGTCGAGGCCCCGGCGGACGGCGTCTTCGTGGTCTGGTCGTGGGCGTTCGGGAGCCGGGGCGGTGGCCGAGAAATCGAGATTTTCCAAGGTACCCGGTGCCTCGCTCAGGTTGGGGAGCAATCCGGGGTCGGGGCCGACGGCTTGCCAGGTTTCGTCGGCGTGGTCGCAGATGAGATAGTTCGGGCAGCGGTGGAACTGTAGGTCCGGCCAGCCGTGGTCGTTCTCGGCTCGGCGGGGTAGGTTTTCGACGGCGTGGGCGAGGTCGTAGCCAAGGTGCCCGACGTAAAGCGATGGCTCGGCGGCGACGACGGCGTCTAGGTCGGCGAACGGGTCGTGGGTGAGTGGAGGGGCGGTAGCGGGGGGCGTGCCGACCCATCCGCTAACGCTGTCGCGGTGAATGAGGGCACCGATCGGTTGGGCGATCACCGAGTACCGCGACCACTGCCGATCGAGCCGGCCCGAGTGGAGCATGACCACCGGGCGGTCTGCCGGCCAGCGTCGCAACGCTTCGAGTGGGTCGAAGCGGTAGTGCAGTGTTCTTCCGGGGGGGAACATGACCGGATGATAAACATCACGCCGGATTTCGGCGGATTCGAGGTGGTTTTATTTTGCTGAAGATCGAGAATGGCTCACCGCGTGCCCAGCGTGCGGAGACGCTATTGATATTGATGGGTAATAAGGACTTTCTCCAGACCGCCCCGTGATCGCACGCTGGGGTATCGGTACGCGATGAGCCGACCTCGATTTTCAAAGACCTGATTCCGCTGTGGGCGCGCGTCAGGGACGCCACAACAGAGTTACCGGCCGAAGTTACCGCACGGAGCGGCCTCGGCCCCCCGGCCTGTTAGTCCCCTGAACTAGTCACCGCAGATACAGATAAGAAGCGGCAGCCGTCCACGCCCGTTCCCCGAAACACAGGGAACCCACCGGGCGATTCGCGAACGTTTAATGCTAGCGACTGAGTCCGAATAACGCCAGCATATTCCGGAGGAAAGACCGGTTCGCCCCCGGAAACTCACGCTTCAATTTTCAGTGGCCAAGCGCAAATAGGCGTCTTCGAGCGTGGGTTGGCCAACGGAGATCTGTTTCAGCTCCTGCGGCAGCAGTTCGGCGACGCGGGCGACAACCGCGGGGCCGTCGGGGTGCTCGAAACGCACCGCGTCAACGGAGATCACTGGTGCTTGCCCGGCGGCCCAGGGGCCAAGCGTAGTCTCGATTTGGTCGCGTAAGGCTTCCAACTCGCCGGGATTCTGCGGCTCGACGCTTACGACATGTTGGCCGAGGGAGGCCTTGAGTTCGGCGGGTGACGAGACGGTGAGCAGACGCCCGCCGGAAACGATGGCGAGGCGGTCGGCGTGCTCGGCTTCGTCGAGAAGATGAGTCGTCCAGGCGATGGTCAGGCCGTATTGTTGCCGGAGCTCGCCCAGGTGTTCCCAGAGCTCACGGCGGGCGGCGGGGTCGAGGCCGGTGGCGGGCTCGTCCATAAGCAGGAGGCGGGGGCGGTGCAGCAGGGCCTTGGCGATCTCGAGTTTGCGTTTCATCCCGCCGGAGAAGGTTTCGACGTAGTCGTGCATCCGGTCGGTGAGGTCGAAGCGGGCGAGGGCTTCGTCGATGCGTGGCGTGGCTTCGCGGCGGGTCAGGCCGTGGAGCTTGGCTTGGCAGGCGAGGTTTTCGCGGGCGGTGAGTTTGATGTCGAGGCTGGGGGACTGGAAGACGACGCCGAGCGATTGGCGGGCTGCGGCGGGAGAGGCGACGACATCATGGCCGAAGATTTTGACGGCCCCCAGTGTGGTCGTGGAAGGCTGCAGCAACGTGGCGAGGATGCGGAAGGTGGTGGTCTTACCGCCGCCGTTGGGGCCGAGCAGGGCGAAAGCTTCGCCGGATTCGATGGTTAATGACAGGCGGTCGAGCGCATCGCGGTCGGCTTTGGGGTAGCGGTGAGTGAGTTCGGTGATTGACACTGCCGCCTTCGGATCGACGGCGTTTCCGGGGGCGGACGTCGCGGGGCTTGGCGGAGTAGCGGTGCTAATGATTCGGTTCCGGAACTTCGTGGGGCAGTTAGCGGGCGTCGATCATGATCGCGGCGAGGACAACCGGGAGATAAATCAGCGACGCGAAGAATACCCGACGGGCGGATGCGCGGTCGGGTTTTAGTGCCCAGCCGATAGATAGGCCAAGGAACGCAAGCCCCAAACCGAGGGCGACACCGAACGCCCACCATCCGGAATATCCCAGCAGCGTCGGGGCCAAACCGGCGGGCAAGAGCAGCACGCTGCCGATGATCGCGTTGCGGAAAGACGATCGGCCAGAGGGGTCGCGGACCGCGTGCATTGCCAGGTCGGCCGCGGCGTAGTCTTCGCGGTACATGTAGCCGATCGCGAGGAAGTGGGGAACTTGCCACAACGCCATCACCAGGAAGATCGCCCACGCTACGGCGGTATCGGGCGTTATGAGGTTGCCGCTGACCGCGGCGTAGCCGATGACCGGCGGCAAGGCACCCGGGATCGCCCCGACGTAAAGGGACGTCGGCGAGATGCGTTTGAGCGGGGTGTACATCAGCGTATAGCTGAAGATCGTAAACGCGGCGACGCCGGACGCCAGCGGCGTGCCGAACATGCAGAGGGTCGCTTGACCGGCGAGCATCAGGCTGGTGCCTAAAGCTAAGACCTCGCCCATCGGCAGGCGGCCCGCGGCGAGCGGGCGGTTGGCGGTGCGGGGCATGAGGCGGTCGGTGCGGTGCTCGTAGGCCTGGTTGTAGACGCTGGCGGCCATGCAGGACATCGCGGTCCCGCTAAGGGTGCCGACGAGCATCAACCAAGTCCAGTCGAAGCCGTTACGGACGGCGAGGGCGAAGCCGATCGCGGTCGTGATGACCACCATGCGGGTGATGCTGGGCTTGACGAGGATTTTGTAGTCGGCCAGCCGATCGCGGAACGAGTAGCCGGCCGCCGAGGCGTCTACGGGGGTAGAAGCGGCGGGAGGGGTGGCAACAGACTCGGGGGGCGGGGCGGGGTTCAAGCGTTAACGGTTTGGGGCTCGGGTTGTGGACGAGAAGGTGCGGAGCGGTCGGCAGAAGTCGCCGTGGACTGGGGTGCGGTTTCTAGAACGTTCGGCCAAGTATTATGGAAAACTTCGGTTGTCGCGTCGCCCGCGGCGACGGGGACGTGAGCGGGCCGGGCCGAGGGCACGGGCACGAGGTGCAGCCGTATCGCCAGCCAGGTCGCGGTGGCCATGAGGATCGCGCCGACGGACTGGTGCGAAGTGGCGAGCGTGGGGTGCTCGCCGGTGACGACGGTCATGACGCCGAGCAAGACCTGCACGCAGAGTATGGCGGCGAACAAGGTGGCCGGCCACAGCACCGCGCCTTGGCCGGGGTATCGCCGCCAGAGCCAGGCGGTGAAGATGATGCCGAAGGCGAATAGGGCGTAGGCCCCGAGGCGGTGACTGAAGTGCAGGTGGACCTGCCAGTCGGCGTAGCCACCGGGCTGGAGGTTGCCGTCGGCGTCGGCCTTGGGGAGGGCGAACTTGTCGTGACGCTCTTCGGCGGGGACCGCGGCCACGGCGGCGTCGATGTCGGCTTGATTCATCGGCGGCACCAACTGGCCGTAGTGCATCGGCCAATCGGGGATGGCAAGAGCCGACTTGCTGTGACGCACGGCCGAGCCCAAAGCGAGTTGGCCGAGTAAGCCCAAGATGAGCAGCAGCGGCAGCACGCGGATGGCTCGCTTTAGCCGCACCGCTCGCGGTGCGTTCTGGCTTTGTGTTTGCGGAGACTTTTCCGCTGCACGACTCATCCAAAACTTGCCGGTCGCTGCGGCGGCAAGGACGGTGAGGCAGAAAAACATCTGGCCGGTCACGCCGTGGATGGCGGCGAAGCTGAGGCCGGTGACCCAGGAGTTGTGGTGCAACGCGACGCGAAGGATGCCGAGGATGCCTTGGGCGATGACGAAGACCAGCAGCCCGATACCAAGGATCTTCAGCCACTTCCGTCGGCCCTGGGTCCAGAGCAGGGCGATCATCACGGCAATGGTGATCGAGCCGACGAGGTAGCCCTTGAGCCGGTGCGAGTGTTCGAGGCGTCGGCCGAAGTCGTACCACCAGACCTCTAGGGGGGCGATCAGCGACCAGTACTTGCCGGTGAAGAACGCCTCGGGCACGGCCATGCCGGCTTCGTGGCTGGTGACGTGGCCCCCGATGGCGATCAGGACGAAGGTGGCCAATACGAGCAGGATGGTCAGTACGTGGACCCACCGCCGATACCGCGGGTATTCGGATGCCGCCAGGACGGATTCGGGCTGGGGGGACAGCCCGGTCCCGGCGGGTTCGGCCGGGGTTTGGGGGTGGTCGGGGTTTCCACGCATGTGACGTCAGTATAGGGTGGCTGAGGGGGTTTGTGAGGCGGGGAGAATAGCGGTTTTTGGGTGAGAATCAGTCGCGTTTTTCAGGGTTCGGTAAAGATCACCTGCCTGTTCACAGACTCGGTTTCCGGGTATGGGAGAACACTGTTTTTTGCTACCCTGCTGCGTCTTGCCCCGCCCCATATCTCCGAAACCAACCATGCCCGAAGCCCGGAAAGATCCCAATCCCCGACGTATCGAGATCTACGACACGACCCTCCGCGACGGCACGCAGGGCGTCGGCATCTCGCTCACGCTGACCGACAAGCTCGAAATCACCCGTCTCCTCGACGAGTTGGGCGTCGACTACGTCGAGGGCGGTTACCCCCTGTCGAACCCCAAAGACGTGGCCTACTTCGAAGAGGTCCAGAAGCTCGACCTCAAGCACGCCCGCGTCTGCGCCTTCGGCATGACCCGTCGCAAAGGCATTGCCCCGGAAGACGACCCCGGAATGCAGGCCCTTGTGAAATCCGGTGCCCCGATCATCACCATCGTCGGTAAGACCTGGGACCTGCACGTCGACGAAGTTCTGCGGATCAGCCGGGACGAAAACTTGGCGATGATCCGCGACTCTGTGGCGTTCTGCCACGCCGCGGACAGCGTCGAAGAAGTCTTCTACGATGCCGAACACTTCTTCGACGGCTACCGAGCCAACCCCGATTACGCCCGCCAGACGCTGCAAGCCGCGATCGACGGCGGGGCCACCCGTTTGGTCCTATGCGACACCAACGGCGGCTCGACCCCGGAATGGATCACCGAGGTTATGAGCGAATTGCGGGATACGCTTGCAGTTGATGACAACGCCGCTCCCGACTCCCAGCCCAGCCTCGCTATCCATTGTCACAACGATGCCGGGCTGGCCGTAGCCAACTCCCACGCCGCCGTCGCCGCGGGCGCGGTCCAGGTCCAGGGCACGGTTAACGGCATCGGCGAACGCTGCGGCAACGTCGACCTGCTCACCGTCATCGCTAACTTGAAGATGAAGCTCGGCTACGACTGCCTGATCCCCGGCGCACTGGAACGCCTCGGCGAGCTGTCGGACGAGGTCTACGAACGCGCCGCGGTCGAGCCGAACGATGGGCAGCCGTACGTCGGCGACAACGCCTTCGCCCATAAGGGCGGCATGCACGTCCACGCCGTCCAACGCATCGCCCACAGCTACGAACACGTCCCCCCGGAATCCGTCGGGAACCAGCGGCGCATCCTCGTTTCTGAGTTGGCCGGCAAGAGCAACCTCGTCGCGACGCTCGGCGAGAAGTTCGGCGACGCCGTCACCCCGGAAGTTCAAACGAAATTACTTAACCGAGTGCAAGACCTCGAACACCGCGGCTACCAGTTCGAGCACGCCCCGGCCAGCCTCGAACTGCTGATGTACGAAGCGATCGGCCAACGGCCCGCGTTCTGGGTCCGCGACCACTACCGCTGCGTCATCCTCGGCGTCCCTGGTGAGCCCACCCAGACCGAGGCGATCGTCAAAGTCCGCGTCAACGGTGAGATCGAACACCGCGTGGCCGAGGGCGACGGCCCCGTCAACGCGCTCGATGCGGCGTTCCGCAAATGCCTCAGCAACCACTACCCGCAGATCGAATTGCTAAAGCTGACCGATTTTTCGGTGCGGGTCGTCAACCCGACAGCGCAGTCGGCGGCCAAGGTCCGCACGACCGCCGAGTTCGAGGGTACCGGACCCGACGGCGACCTCCGCCGGTTCAGCACCATCGGCGTCGACGAAAACATCGTCGACGCCAGCTGGAAGGCTTTGTCCGACGCGATCCAGTACCACCTGATCGAGGTCGGCGCGGAGGCGTTGTCTTCGTAGCGAAGATTTCGTTTTTTATGCGGCGAGCCAGGCCCGCGGGCTGAGGTCGCTGCTGCCCTGAGCGATCAGCTGTGCGATCTGCAGACGGTTTTGGTCGGTGAGCTCAATAAACTCGACGCCGACTTCTAGCCGACGAAGACCCAGTGGCTGGGTGCGGACGACGCGGGCTTGGAGTTGTAACTCGATCCCGCCGTCGGCGATAGCTAGCGTTACGGCCTGCCCGACCTCGACGGGGCAGTCACCTTTACGGAAGAGGCAGGCCCCCGATTCGGAAAGGTCTAAGACTTCGCCGAACGGCGTGGATAGTCCACGCAGGCGTTGCCGGGGGTGCCGACGGTTGGGCCGCGGCTTTCCGGGGGTTCCGGGGGTGTCGGGTTGGAAAGTGTTTTGTGCCACTAACCGTAATATCGGCTCGATCGTGGGGTTTCCGACCCCATGTAGAACAAAATATTCGAGTTAAAAATAGCTAACCGCTTCAGAGTGACATGGTTATCGGAATTTCGTAATTGTGACCAACCGGAAAAAGGGGTGGGAATGAACTCGGCAGGGCTCGAACCTGCAACCTGCGGCTCCGTAAACCGCTGCTCTATCCAATTGAGCTACGAGTCCAATTTCGAAGGGCCGTAGTGGGCCGCTTCGCCCCGCCTTTCGGCGGATCAGGCAAGATAGCAGCCGCCTAAAGCAATTTCAACCGCGTAAGATGTAACCGTGACGCAGATGGACGTCCAGCACGGTCGAGTTGAAGCGTGGCCCGATGACCCGCGAGCGCAGCGGCTGCTCGACGTGTTCGAGCGGCGGGCGGGCGGCACGATCATTACCGCGTTCAGCGGCGGTATCGACTCGACCCTCGTCGCCGCGGCGGCCCGGCGGGTGCTCGGCCGTGAAGAGGCCCCGGCCGCGGTCGGTGATTCGCAGTCGCTGCCGCGACGAGAACTCGAAGACGTCCGTCGACTCGCCGATCGCCTCGACTTGAAGCTGCTGGTCGTTCAGCCCGAAGAGCAAGACGACCCCGACTACCAGAAGAACGCGGGCGACCGCTGCTACTTCTGCAAGTCGCACCTCTACACCACACTGCAGCAGACCGCCCGACGCCTGGGCGTGGCGACGATCGCCAACGGCACCAACCTCGACGACCAGGGTGACCACCGCCCCGGGCTCCGCGCCGCCGACGAGGCGGAGGTGATCTCGCCGCTGGTCGAGGCCGAGCTGAACAAACAAGACGTCCGCGATGTATCCCGTATGCTTGGTCTACCTAACTGGAACAAGCCCGCCGCGGCTTGCCTGGCCAGCCGATTGCCCTACGGTACCCCGGTGACTCCCGAGAGATTAGAACGCGTCGAGCGGGCGGAGAACGCCCTGGCCGACCTTGGCTTCACCGGGTTCCGGGTACGCCACCACGAAGAGGTCGCCCGGCTGGAGCTGCCGCTCGATCAGCTGCCGCGGCTGCTCGAGCCCGGCCTGCGGGAGCGGGTCGTCAACGATCTCAAGGCCGCGGGCTACGTCTACGTCAGCCTCGACCTCGAGGGCTTCCGCAGCGGCAGCGGCAACGTGACGCTCACCATCGGCGGCGGTTAATTTGCGGGGACCGACGGGTTTTTATCCATTGAATACCCGCCCGGTTGAACCTAGGATTTAGCGTCTAGGTTATTTCCCCCTACCGCGGAAGTTATTTTTGAAACACAAGTGTGATAAGTGCAACCGCCCGGCGACCCACCACTCGGTGGAGATCAGCAAGAGCGGCGAGAAGGTCGCGATCAACCTGTGCGACGCCTGCGCCGCCGAAGAAGGCCTGGGCATGAAGTCGGCCCATGCGCCGATCAACGAGCTCTTGACCAACTTCGTCAAGCTCCACTCCGGCGCCGCCGAGGCCGGCGATTCGGGTGGCACCGGCACGTCCAAGGCGGCATCGACCAAAGAAACCGCCTGCGAAAACTGCGGGATGACCTTTGCCGATTTCCGCGAGAACAGTTTGCTCGGCTGCTCGGTCTGCTACAAGGCTTTTGAGCAGGCGCTCAGCCCGCTGCTCGAGCGGGCCCACGAGGGCGGCACCCACCACATCGGCAAAGTCCCCCGCCGGGCAGGTGTCGGCGAGCAGCGGCAGATGACGATGCAACGCCTCCGGCGGCAGCTCGACGACGCGGTCTTAGCCGAGGACTACGAGCTAGCGGCCCGTCTTCGCGACGACATCCAGCAGATCGAGGGGGACCTCTAGCGATGACGCTCCGCAACATCACCGAGCACGCCGGGGAGTGGCTCCGCGGCGCGGGGCCGCAGTCGGATGTGGTGATCTCCAGCCGTATCAGGCTGGCCCGTAACATCGCGGGCTTCCCGTTCGTCAGCCAAGCCAACCGTCGGCAGCGCTACGAAATCCTCGAGGCCTGCCGGAACCACATCACCAACAAACGACTCGCCGAGAACATCATCTGGGTCCAGCTCGCCGACGCGATGCCCACCGATCGGCAGCTCCTCGTCGAACGCCACCTCATCTCGCGCCAGCACGGCTCGTCGAAAAACGAGGTCCCCCGCGGCGTCGCCATCGGCGGCGACGAGACCTTCGCCATCATGGTCAACGAGGAAGACCACCTCCGCATCCAGGTCCTGCGCAGCGGCATGCAGCTCAGCGAAGCCTTCGAGCAGATCAACGGCATCGACGACATCCTCGAAGAAAAACTCGAGTTCTCCTACTCCCGACGGTTCGGCTACCTGAGCGCCTGCCCGACCAACGTCGGCACCGGCATCCGCGTCAGCGTCATGATGCACCTGCCCGCCCTCAAGCTCACCGGCGAGATCGACAAGGTCAAGCGGGCCGCCCGCGACATGCACCTCGCCGTCCGCGGCCTCTTCGGCGAAGGCAGTGAAGCCCAGGGCGACCTCTACCAGGTCTCCAACCAAACCACCCTCGGCAAGACCGAGCAGGAAATCCTTGCCGACTTCGAACACACCGTCGTGCCCCAGATCATCGCCTACGAGCAGCAGGCCCGCCAAGCTCTGCTCCGCCAACGAGAAGACCAGCTCGACGACAAAATCTGGCGCGCTTGGGCCCTGCTCACCAACGCCCGCGTCATCGGCACCGAAGAAGTCCTCAGCTTGCTCAGCCACGTCCGCCTCGGCGTCAACCTCGGCCGCCTCGACAAGGTTGACATCCGCACGATCAACGAACTCTTCCTCCTCACCCAGCCCGCCCACCTCCAAAGAATCACCGGCAGCGAAATGGACCCCGCCACGCGTCGCGTTGCCCGCGCTAGGTTGATCCGTCAGCGATTAGGGGTTCGGTGATCAGCTTGGTAATAAAATTTCGGGTGCTGGTATGGGTATAACTATCAAACACACGGTTGGTGCCTCAACCGTCATTCGAGGATCACTCAAGAATTCTTGTCTGATTAGTGTTTACGAAGGATTGCCGCATCAGATGTTTGAAGCGGAGTTGTTAGAAACAGAGTGTGAGCGAGAGGATGTGATTCGCTTACATGAGTTTTATTTTTATTTACCTAAGAACATAGTGAATGGACAGACTGCTGATCTGTTATGTCAATTTTTGTCTGATGAAGATTCAGTTGGTGAGTTTGTCGGTGAGAAACTGTGTGGTGGGTTTCATCCCGACTACGCAATAAATTGGCAGTCGGGTAACGATGAATGCCTGGCGATGGTTTGCTTTGGTTGTGGCGAAGTAATCTATTGCTCGCATGATTCTCTTTATCGATATGAGTTGTTAGGTCGAGTTGAAGATAAGTTGAAAAAGCTTCTTAAGGGTTTTGCAAGCAAACGACCAAAGCGACTTAATGGGTAATCCCGGAGGCCGCGCGGCGGAAGTGTTTTTCGACGTGGGCGGGTGCTAGAGGTTACGCACTTCGCCTAATCGGCCGGCGAAACTGAGGCCTGCGTGTACGGCCCCCTCGACCAGGCCGCCGTTCGCATACGACGTCTCGGTTGAGATCGGTGTCAAGCGCTCGGCCCACGTTGATCCCAGATCGACGCGTTGCCCGTAAGCGGGGTGGTCCGGCGGGGGGTTGTGATCTGCGGCGGTCGCGGTTTCGGCTTCGGTGCTCCAATCCATTAAATACGTCTCGCGGGGGTGTGCGGCCTCGGCTCCAAATAAGCGGTCGAGCTGAGCGACACACTGATCGATCACCCCTTGGTGCCCCAGCCGCTGCCGCTCGTCGGCGTGTAGCTTCACAAACCCAAACAACACGCCCTGGGCTTCCTCCTCGTCCGGAGAGGCGTCGTGAATCTCGCCGAGGGGGCCGGGCATGCTGAATACGCTGCCGTTGAGATTGTTGGTGCGCCAAAACGGGGTGTCGTAGACGGCGAAAAACTTGGCGTGTCCGGCCATCCACGTCGGCACGCGGGCCATGCTTTCCTGGGCGGCGTCGGGCAGGGCGGAGTCGAACGACAAGGCGGGGATCAGGCGGGGGGGCAGAGCCAACGCGACGTGGTCGGCCTCGAACGTCGTGCTGCCACCCGGATGCTGGGCTTCCAGACGGACGCGGTCGTGTTGTCCGTCGAGCGTGGTGACGGTGTGTTGTAGAAAGATCGAGTCGGGGGCGAGATCTTCGGCCAGGGCGTGAACGAGTCTGCCGAACCCGCCGTTCACGCGTAACGCCCCGGCCATTGGCCCCGGCGGCGGATTGCGATGCACCTGGCCGGTGTGGGTTTCGAACAGCGAGTCGCCCGTGTCGTGCTGGGCGAAGAAGCTCAGACCAAAGCGATCTAACAAACCGGCGATCAGCGGCTGGCCGGGCCAGAACCACGATGGCCCCAGGTCCAGGGCGGCGGCCTGCTGCGGCGGGTGGCCTTCGATTTCATGGGTGAGGATCCGGCCGCCGATCCGGTCGCGTGCTTCAAGGATTTTTGCATCGATCCCCGCTTTTTGAAGCCCCCAAGCAGCGCTGATGCCGCTGATGCCGCCGCCGACGATTAAGACTTTTTGTGGCTTGGGCATTGCTGTTTATTGCAGTTATAGAAGCAGAATTAATTAAGTACCCGAAATTTTGTTGTTGTGCGTATGTATCGATCTTTTACGTCACAGATGACTCACCGCGGTCTGCTGCGGTTTAGCTAGTGGAAGGTCTTGGAGGTTGTCTGGCGTGCGCCACTGGCCTCGGCCGGGGCGGAGGCGGCCGGCTTCGACGCTGCACTGGTGGACCTCGAAGCAGATCGTTCGATGGGTCGTCTGGTGGGTGAAGCGGGTGACGGGTTTGGTCTCAGAAATCTTGAGGCGGAAGCGATCTTCAAGGTGGGCGGGGGCGGAGGTGATGTCGCCGGTCTCGAGCGTGGGGAGCTGCCACATGTTGGCCCAGAGGCCATTGCCGGGGCGCTGCTCGAAGAGGTATCGGCCGCCGCGTTCGACGGCGAGCACGGTGTGCGTGACGGCGATCGGCTTCTTCTTGGGCGCCTTCACCGGCAGCTCTTTTTCGCGGCCGGTGGCGTGGGCGACGCAGGTGTCGCTGAGCGGGCAGTCGACGCAGCCGTCGCCGCGGCCAGGTTTGGGGGTGCACACCAAAGCGCCGAGTTCCATGACTCCCTGATTGAAGTCGCGCGGCGAGCCGGACGCGGCGACGAGTTCGGCGGCGAGGGCCCAGAGTTTTTTCTGCCCGGCGGGCTGGTTGACCGGGTCGGTGATGCCGAAGTAACGGGCGAAGACGCGGGCGACGTTGCCGTCGACGATCGGGGCGACAGTGTTGTAGGCGACCGACGCGACCGCCCCGGCCGTGTATCTTCCGACCCCCGGAAGTTGCAGCAATTCTTCCGGGGTGCGGGGGACTTCGCCGCCGAATTCGTCGACGATCATGCGGGCGGCCTTACGCAGGTTTCGGGCCCGGCTGTAGTAGCCCAGACCCTGCCACAGGTTCAGCACCGCCTGCTCCTCGGCGTCGGCCAGATCGTGGACCGTCGGGAACGCCGCGACGAAGCGGTGGAAGTACGGCACGACCGTGGCGATCTGCGTCTGCTGGGCCATCGCCTCGCTGATCAGAACGTGGTACGGGTTGGGTTTGCGCTGGGCGGTGGGGCGGAAGGGCAGGTCGCGTTGGTTTTCGCCGAACCACTGGAGCAGGCCGTCGATGGGGAATCGCTTGGTGTTCGGCAGGGTTTCGGGCACGGCCTGATCATAGCGATTCGCGGCGAGGGTTTGCCCGTAAAATTTAGTTGGGATTTGCCGATTCTCGATAGCGTACCTCACTAATTATCGGTACCTTTACAGCTCGTTAAGTTCCCGCCAACAAACCCGGAGCACCACGGATGGTCACCCAACGCCGCAGCCTTCAATCCGACCGCGATTCGATCACACACAAGTTCCAGATCATGGGCCACGAGGGCTACCTCACCATCGGCCTGTTCGAAGACGGCATGCCCGGCGAGGTGTTCGTGAAGATGTCCAAAGAGGGCTCGACGCTGTCGGGGCTGATGCAGGCGTTCTGCCGGGCGTTCTCGCTGGCGTTGCAGTACGGCCTGCCGCTGGACGAGGCGGTGCGGCGGTTCAAGGACATGCGGTTCGAGCCGATGGGGATGACCTCGAACCCCGAGGTGCCCGAGGCCAAGAGCATTATCGACTACGTCGCTCGCTACCTCGAAACGCAGTTCTGTGAGTCGGGCGAGCGGGCCGGCGTCCGCTGCTAGTTCGAACGGTTAACTTGGGTTAATGCCCCCCGCGACGCCGCGTATATGTGGCGTTACAATCCTCGCATGTGCGGAATTGTCGGACTCGTCGCTCAGACCAACGTCAATCAACGGCTCTATGACGCCCTAACCGTGCTGCAGCACCGCGGACAGGACGCGGCGGGCATCGCAACCGACGACGGAGGTATCCTTTGTCGCCGTAAAGACAACGGCCTCGTCCGAGATGTCTTCCGCAGCAAGCACATGAAGAAGCTGATGGGGACCATGGGCATCGGCCACTGCCGATATCCCACCGCGGGTTGTTCTTCGTCCAGCGAGGCCCAACCGTTCTACGTCAACGCGCCCTACGGGATCACGTTGGCCCACAACGGAAACCTGACCAACTCCGACCAACTCATCAAAGAGGTCTACCGCACCGACCTCCGCCACGTGAACACGACGAGTGACAGTGAGGTGCTGCTTAACGTTTTTGCCCACGAACTGCACGTCTCTGGCGACCCCACGCCGACGCCGCGCGGGATTTTCAACGCGGTCTCCGAGGTCCACCGGCGCTGCCGGGGGGCGTACGCCGCGGTGGCGATGATCAACGGCCACGGCGTCGTCGCCTTCCGCGACCCCAACGGCATCCGCCCGCTGATCTACGGCCAACGCCGCACGCTGCAGGGCGTCGAGACCATGTTCGCCAGCGAGTCGGTTGCTCTGGATGCACTGGGTTATGAAACCGTGCGTGACGTCGCGCCGGGCGAAGCGATTTATGTCGACCGTAAAGGCAATGTTCATGAGCAGCAGTGCGCCGAAGCTCCGCAGCTGACGCCTTGCATCTTCGAGCACGTCTACCTGGCCCGGCCCGACTCGTTCGTCGACGGGATCAGCGTCTACAAAGCCCGCCTACGGATGGGCGAGACGCTGGCGGACAAAATCAAACGCCTCCAGCCCGATCACGATATCGACGTTGTCATGCCGATCCCTGACTCGGGGCGGACCTCGGCGTTGTCGATGGCGGTGAAGTTGGGGGTGAAGTACCGCGAAGGCTTCATCAAGAACCGCTACATCGGTCGAACCTTCATCATGCCCGGCCAGACCGAGCGGCGCAAGAGCGTCCGCAAGAAACTCAACCCGATCGAGCTGGAGTTCAAGGGCAAGGTTGTTTGCTTGGTCGACGACTCGATCGTGCGCGGCACGACCTGCAGCCAGATCATCGAGATGGCCCGCCAGGCGGGGGCGAAGAAGGTTTACTACTGCTCGGCCGCGCCGCCGGTGCGTCACCCCAACGTCTACGGCATCGATATGCCCGCCGCCAAAGAGCTTATCGCCCACGGCCGAAGCATCGACGAGATCGCCAAAGAAATCGGTGCCGATTGGCTGCTGTACCAAGACTTGGACGACCTGATCGAGTGTGCCCGCGAAGGCAATAGCCACATCGAACGCTTCGAGTGTTCGGTCTTCGACGGCCGATATGTGACGGGCGACATCGACGCGGGCTACCTGTCAGACCTCGAAGAGCAGCGTAACGATACGGCCAAGGCAGAGCGCGAGGCGAACGCCAAGGTCGGGGCGTAAGCGTAAAAACCCACTTGATCGAAAGAACTACTGGGCCGCGGGCAGGGTAAGGGCTTGGCCCCACTCGGTATCTTTGTCGGTGAGCCGACGATCGGTATCGACGTCGATGTAGAAATACCGATCTTCGCCTAATGACCAGACGCCTTGGTTGTAGCGGAGTAGGCGGTGGGTCTGGCCGTCGGCGGTTTGAACATGCCAGGACTTGATAGGGGTCTGACGCTGTTCCGGCAGCAGCGGGGGGATGAAGCGTTTCGCTCTGAGGCCGGCGAGGGTGCTGAACAACGATGCGCACTCGGCTTGGTTGGCGTAGCGTTCGCCTTCTGCGTCAGTGTATGACCCTTGCGTGTCCAACCGCACCGCGGCGGGTCGTGGCAGGCTAGGGCTATCGCTGCTGGGTTCGAGGCCGAGGTCGACCCGCGTGATCTGATCCGGCCGGTAAGGCAGTAGCAGACGCTTGCGATATTCCTCGGCGAAGAGCGTCGCGACCGATTCGGGCAGGCGGAAGACGCCAGGCAGGTCGGTGCGTTGGCCGAGTTTTTGGTCGACGTTGACGACGTAGGCGGGGCGGTCTTCGCCGAGCGACAGACGCGCGATCGGCCCGCGGGGGAGCGTTGTCATCGCGGTCCACTTCTCGACGATGGGCGACTCGACCCATCGAGCCAGCAGGCCAAACCGCTGGGCTTCCCAATCTTCGAAGCCTTCGTCTTGCGGCTGCCAGTTGTCTTCGCTGTCGCGTAGTAAGCGGAACGCTTGGCCGTCGTCTCGGGTGAGGCGTAGTTCATTGATCAGGCCGACGTCGGGGAGCTGTCGGTCCCTCAGCGTGACGATCGGGGCCAGGAGGGGGGCGACCTGATCGCGAGGCAGCAGGGCGGCGACCGCTTCGTTTTCGCGGACGGCGAGTAGTACGTCGTCCCGGCCGTCCCGGCCGTCCCGGTCGGCGTAGAGTCGCAGTTGTTCGACACGGCCGCCGGTCTGGCGGATTTCGACGAGCGCGATCGGAGCCTGGGCTTCGCGGGGGGAGCGGGTGAAGCCGACGGGCTCGGCGTGGATCAGGGTGGTGAGCCAATCGGCCGCCCGCTGAGGGTCGGGGTCGTAGCCGGTCTGCGGTTCGACAAAGGCCGGACCGGCATCTTTCGGGTTGAGGGATAGGTCGACGGTATCTCGGCCGACACGGTTGACGCGTTGGCCCCGGACCGAATCGGCCGGGGTGATTGCGACGCGTGGGTCGCGGAGCGTGTCGGGCGTGAGTCGGTTGAGGTTTTTGAAGTAGGCTGCGGGCAGCACGAAGACGACCGGCGAGGCGGCGTCGCTATCAGGGATAATTTCAGACCTAATTCCGGTTGAATTTCCGGGGGCGGGGGCGGGGGCGGGGGTGGGAGCGGTCCAGGTGGCGTAGAGCGTTTGGCCGGTGAGATCGGCAGGTTGGCCGATGCGGAGGGTCTGCGTTTCTCCGGCGGGGTTGGCCGTCGTGAGCGTGAGGACGGGCTGGTCGAGGCCGAACCGGCCGAGTTCGGCGGGGTTGTCGCTGACGTAGGCGGCGGGCTGGATCTGCTGGGCGATCTGCGCGAGCTGGAGCGCGGTCGCATCGTCGGCCCGCTCGCCGCCGTCGGGCCGGAGCGACCAGCCGTCGGCGGTCCGGGTCAGGGTGATGTCTTCGGGGCCGCCGGAGAGTGAGATGCGGTTGACCCGCGCAGCGTCGAGCGTGGGCAGCTGGTCGGGACGCCAGGTCTTCGGGTCGGCGTCGGCTACGGCGGTGTTGAGCGTCGCGTCGACGAGGTAGACCGTGTCGCTATCGACCGGCTGCACGTAAGCCCCGCCGCCCAGCGTGATATCGCCGAGCCTTAGCCGATATTCGCCGTGCTCGCTGCGGTAGGTGACGACGGCACGGGGCGGTGCCAGCCCGAACGAGGCCAAGTTGTCGGCGGTATTGATCGCGAGTGGGTCGTCGTCGGCGTAGGTGTAGGCCTCTCGCGGCGCTAAAGCCAAAGCGGCGTTGATCAAGGTTTCGATGGCTTCGCCGGTCACGGGGAAGCGGACGGGGGCGGTCTGCCACCACCCCGAGCGCGTGTTTTCTAAGACGATTTTTTCGTCGCCGCGTTCCAGAGTAATCGAAGCGAATTCACGACCCTCGACAAGGTTCGGCACAAGCTTCGGCGTGGTGGGAGTCGCAGCCGGCCCGGACGAGCGGACCCAGAGGTAAGCCCCGGCGACACCCGCCAGCAGAACCAGCATCACGATGGTTGTTTTGAAGTTCACGGCAACACGTTCTCGGCCGAGTCGTTCGGCGGGCGGTAGCTTAGCGGTTTATTCTGGCGTCACCCGCGCCGACGCACCGACCACACGGCCCCGCCCGCCAGCAGCGACAGCCCGGGCAGCCCGGCTAGCAGCAGCAACCGGTAGGCGAGTTGCTGCCCGTCGCTGAGCGCTTCGACCCGGCGGAGGTCCTGGCTGCGGGGCGTGGCGGCGATCGCTTCGTCGAGGCCCGCTAACCAATACACGCTGTTGACGAACAACTCGCTGTTGCCGAGTCGGCGGCCGGCCTGTCGGTCGGTCAGCCAGTAGCGTTCGGTGAAAGCCATGAGTCGGCCTTGCTCACCGCGGCGTTCCGATGTCGCGGCGACAACGGGCTGCCCGACCGCAGCTTCTTGCGAGTAGCGGGCGGCCGCAATTTCTTCCTGGCTGGTCAGCCCGGTCTCGGCCCAAACCTTGGGTTGATCCAGCTCGATCAGGGTTTGGGTTTCGACTCTAGGCTGGGGCTGGAAGTCGATAGGGGTCGGCGCAACGAATTGCACCTCGCGGCCGGCTAGGGCGTCACTAAGCGGTGATCTGGAGGGCCAATCGCTTATCAGCCAATCTGCTTGGCTCGCGGCACGTCCCTCAGTACTCAGGCCTTCGTATAGCAGCAACTGATGGGAGCGGGGCACCAGTCCCCAAGACCCGGCCAGCTCGGCCAACGGATCGAGCGATCGGAATTCCGCCTCGGGGTCGTAGCCGAAGCAGACCATCACCCCGTCGCCCTCGGCGAGGCGTTTTTCGAACAGGGCGGCGATACGCTCACGTTGCGTCTGCGTAACACGTTCCAGCGACAGGCCCGGCACGATCCAGACCGCCCGCTGACCGGCCGCGGGCTCCGGCGGCGGTTTCGCGGCTGCGGTCTGACCGCTCCTAGGGTTGTCGTTGCTGCCTACGGGCCACTCCTCAACCACGAAGTCGATCGTGGCCAGCCGGCTGATGACGTGCGAGAAACCGCTCCGCGGATTAGTGATGCCGACGGGCAGGTCGTGGACGAACACGACCATAGGAGGTTGATCGATCTGCATGGCGGACAGCGTGCCGGTCAGACGGTCTTCGCCGACGAAGCGGGCGGGCTCGTCGGCCGTGGGCGTGGTGAACATCTCGGCCACGGGCACGACGCGTTCCCGGTCAGCGTTGAGCAGGACGATCACCTCGCCGGTGCGCAGCGACGCGAGCAGGCGGTCGTACCGCGCCGGCGTCGGCGGGGCGGTGAGGTCTTGGGTCGCTTGGCGGAGCGGTTGGCGGGCCGAGTCGATGGCGGATTCCATCCGCAGCAGCAGGTCGCGGACGCCGAGTGGGGCGTTGCGGTTCTTCGCCCGCCGGGCAAACTCGCGGCTGAAGGGCGTGAACACCTCGGCGTCCGCTTTGCGGAAGGCGTTGAGCAGATCCAGGCGGGCGTTTGACCAGGCGGGCAGCGGCTGGGCGAGGGCGTCGGTCAGCTGCTGCTGGGCGTTGATGTAGGCGGCTTCGATCTCGCCGAGCTTGTTGGCGAGGAGTTGAAATTCCTGACGCAGCTTGGCGTCGGTGAGCTCGGGGTCGGCGGTTATTTCTTGAGCCTGCCCCCGCACCGCGGCGATGTTGTCGATAAGGCCGCCCAGGGTTTCGAGGCCCGCACCGACCGCGGTCCGCACCGGTGAGGTCTCCTCGGCGAAGCGGTCTTCGAGTTGGCGGTAATAGGCTTCGAGTCGGCCGGCGTCGCGGTCGGGGTCGATGGTGTCGAGTTCGAAGCGGCTGCTGGCCTGGGCGTATTCGTCGAGCAGGTCGGCAACGTCTTGGCCGTTCTTATCGTCGACGCGAAGGATCGCGGTGACTGCCACCGGCTCGTCTAACTCCGACAAGACCTTTACGGTCTGCGGGGCCAGCGTGTAAGCCCGGGTCGCGGTCAGGTCGTAGCGGAGCCACGACTTGGCCCCGATGGGCAGCCGGCGGACCTGCCAATCAACCAACGCGTTGATCACGACCACCAACGCCAACGCGACGATGATTGCGACCGTAACGTTCAGGCCGTACTTCGCGCGGCGTTGCCCTTGGGAATCGCTTTTGGTTTTCATCGCCATCTCCGACTCTCCAAAAGTTTGACGGCGAGGAATAGGAACAACGCGGTCATCGAGCCGAAGTACACGAAGTTACGCAGGTCGATCAGGCCCTTATTGAAGTCTTCGAACTGGCGGTTGACGTTGGCGTAGTACATCGCCGAACGCACACCTGGCGGGATGAATTCAGCGGTGGGCAGAAAGTACAACAGGAAGGTTAGCCCGCAGATGATGAACACCGTAAGCAGGAACGCGATGATCTGGTTCTCCGTGGCGGCTGAAGCGAACGTGCCGATGGCCAAGTAGAGGCAGCCCACCAGCAGCAGCCCAACGAGCCCCGTAAACACCGGCCCCAGGTCGGGGTCGGCCGCGAGCTCCAGCACGATGATCTGAACCACCAAAGGCGAAAGCAGCACCGCAAAGAAAAACATCGCGGCAAGCCACTTCCCGAGGATGATCTGCAGGTCGTTGACCGGGCTGGTCATCAGGCGTTCGATCGTGCCGCGGGACAGCTCTTCGCTGACCAGCCGCATCGATACGGCCGGGGCGAGGAAGACGAGCAGCCAGACGACGCCGGAGTAGGTGATCCGCATCGTCGCGTGGTTACCCGGGGCGAAGCCGATGTAAAACACCATCGACGAGCCGAGGGCAAACAACGCCAGGACGACGTAGCCGATCGGCGAGAAGAACAGGCTGGCCAACTCGCGACGTGCGAGCGTGAGCGTTGCTTTCATGCCACGCCTCCGGAAGTTGTGGCAGCTTGGTTCGAGACATTACGGGATGAGTCGGTTACACGGACGAAATATTCTTCGAGACTACCCGCTTCCCGGCGGATCTCGCGGACCAACAGGTTTCT
The DNA here is from genome assembly GCA_038747275.1 of Planctomycetota bacterium. Lineage (GTDB taxonomy): Bacteria > Planctomycetota > Phycisphaerae > Phycisphaerales > Phycisphaeraceae > Algisphaera. The sequence goes on from JBCDJW010000022.1 coordinate 26,523, forward strand.
CTCGGCGAGTGCCTCCGCGATCTGGACACGGAGGTCTTTGCGGCCATGGGGCACGACCCAAGCGTTGCACCAACCGTACTGACCGGGTTCCTCGGCGGCTTCGACGGTATCGACGTGATCAAGCGAAGCTAAGGCTTGCTTAACGCTGTCTGGTGTGCCTCGAACCTCAACGTGGACAGGGGCTCGGTCGTCTTCGGCGTGGCTGCGTTCTCGCAGCTCTTCGACCGTACCGTCGGCGACGATACGGCCTTGGGCCACGATGACGACACGGTCGGCAACCCGTTGCACCTCCGGCAGGATGTGGCTGGAAAGCAGCACGGTGTGATCCCCGGCCAAGTCGCGGATGAGCTGGCGGACCTGACCGATCTGGTTCGGGTCGAGGCCGGACGTCGGTTCATCGAGCACGAGCATCGGCGGATCGTGTAGCAAAGCCGCGGCGAGGCCGACACGCTGTTTGTTACCCTTAGACAGCCGGCCGATCGTTCGGCGACGTAGGTGGCTGAGCCCGCAGCGGTCGGCGACGTGGTCGATACGCGACCGCCGGAGCGGGCGGGCCATGCCGTGCAGCTTGCCGGCGAAGTGGAGGTATTCTTCGACCCTCATCTCGGGGTAGAGCGGGTTGGACTCGGGCAGGTAGCCCAGCTTGCGGCGGGCGTCGGCGGCGTGGGTCAGCACGTCGTGCCCGTCGAGTGTGGCCCGCCCCGACGTCGGCGGCAGGTAGCCCGTCAGCATGCGGATGGTGGTTGATTTTCCTGCGCCGTTGGGCCCGAGGAAGCCGACGATCTTGCCGGGCTCAAGCTCAAGCGACAGGTCGTCCACCGCGAGGGTGGGGCCGTACCACTTGGTGAGATGAGACGCCTGAATCATAAAAGTTGAGTAGGTGGCACTGCGTTCGGAGGATCGAGAATTATCTGTGACTTAACTTGTTTTTTCAAGGCAGTCGCCTGCGCGGCGAGAGGCAGGGCTCTGCCCCTGCACCCCGAAGGCAGGCGTTTATTAAGATTTATCTTTGGGGGTACAGGGGGTAACACCCCCTGTCGCTCGCCGCGCAGGCGACTGCCCAAGAAAACCTTATCCCAGATTATCGACGTGTTGCTGGATGACTTCCAAGAATTGCGGGCCGTATCGGCTGAGTTTGGTTTGGCCGACGCCGTTGATGCGGAGGAAGGCGTCGTCGGTGGTGGGTAGCGACTGGGCCATCTGCCGCAGCGCCGCGTCGCCGAAGACAACGTACGGCGGGACGCCTTGTTGTTTGGCGAGGTCGCGGCGCAGGTCGCGGAGCTTGGAGAACAACGCTTCGTCGATCGGCAGGTCGGGGTCGACGCCGCCCCCGGAAGTGGCGGTGGCCCGGGATCGGCGTTCGGAAGACGACGAGGCGACTCGGCTCTGGGCGAGTTCGATTGTGGTCTTCCCCTTCAGCACGGCCTTGCTTCCGGGGGTGAGGTAGGCGGTGCGGTATTCGTCGTCGGTGAGGGCGAGGTGGTTGTGGTGGACGAGGTGTTCGACGAGCTGCCGCCAGTAACCGACGGGCTGGTGTTTGCCCAGGCCGTGGACGCTGAGTTCGTGGTGGCCGCGGCTGGTGACGCGTTCGGCCTCGCTGCCCCGGAGGACGTTGATGACGTGGCTTGTGCCGAAGCGTTGGCCGGTGCGGGCGACGGCGGACAAGAGTTTCTGGGCGTCTTCGGTGGCGTCGACGACGTTGGGCGGCTTGATACAGTTGTCGCAGTGGCCGCAGGCCCCGGCGTGTTGTTCGCCGAAGTGTTCGAGTAGCGACGTCGTGCGGCAGCCGGTGGTGTGGCAGTACTTGACGACTTGTTCGAGCTGTTGGCGGGCGTGTTCCTGCTCGGCCTCGGTTTCTTTTTGGTTGATGAAGAACTCGATTTTGCCGCGGTCGCCGCCGGAGTAGAACAGGATGCAGTCGGCGGGTAGGCCGTCGCGTCCCGCCCGGCCGGTCTCCTGGTAGTAGCCCTCGATGTGGCGGGGCAGGTCGGCGTGGAAGACGAAGCGGACGTCGGGCTTGTCGACGCCCATGCCGAAGGCGATCGTCGCGCAGACCACGCGGGCGTCGCCAAAGATAAAGGCGTGCTGGTTGGCCTCACGTTCGTGGGTTTCGAGGCCGGCGTGGTAGGGCAGGGCGGTGACGCCCGCGGCGCTGAGCTTGCTGGCGATCTCTTCGCAGCGTTTGCGCGACTGGCAATACACGATCCCGTCGGCCAGCGGGTTGTCGTTCAGATAGTCGAGGATTTGGGGGACGACTTTTTGCTTCGGCCGAATCTCGTAGTAGAGGTTGGTCCGCTCGAAGCCGCCCTGGTGACGGACGGGATCGCGGAGGCCGAGCTCGCGGACGATGTCATCGGCGACGCGGGGCGTGGCGGTCGCGGTGAGCGCGATGAGGGGTGTGTCGGCAAACCGGCCGTCGAAGCCGGTGCGGAGCTGGCCCATCATTCGGTACTCGGGCCGGAAGTCGTGGCCCCACTCGCTGATGCAGTGGGCCTCGTCAATGGCGAATCGATTGACGTCGAGCCTGGCGAGTAGCGCTCTCCCGGCGGAGGCCATCAGGCGCTCGGGGGCGAGGTAGATCAGGCGGTACTTGCCGTCGAGAGCGTCCTGCTCGCGTTGGTAGAGTTCGTCGAGGTCGAGGGTCGAGTTGAGAAAAGTTGCGGGGATGCCGTTGGCGGTGAGCAGGTCGACCTGGTTCTGCATCAGGGCGATCAATGGCGAAACCACGACGGTCGTCCCCGTCTCGTCGGCCAACGCGGGCAGCTGGTAGCAGAGGCTTTTGCCGCCGCCGGTGGGCAAGATGACCATCACGTCGCGGCCGGCCACGGCGTCGTCGATGATCGCGCGTTGCTGCGGCCGAAAATCGTCGTGGCCGAAGTGCTGCTTCAGCAGGTGGCTCAGGCGGTCGGCGTCAGCAACGGTCATGAGAGAAGCCTAGCACATCGGGAAGATTTAGAAATTGAGTCGTTTGTGATGCGTTCGCCTGCGCGGCGGGCGGCATGGGGCGTTGCCCCCTGCACCCCCTGGAACAGAAACTAAAATCGATCGTTTCTTCTTCGCTTTCGGGGTGCAGGGGCGGAGCCCATGCCGCCCGCCGCGCAGGGGAACGTTTTAGAAAAACCTCTAACTACGCATGTTCATTTGCTCCGCCTTGATCCGCTGGCTAGTTTGTACCACTTAGGCCGCTTTCCGTATCACGGCCAAGACCCCGACCTTCACGCACGGCCCGCCTGCCCATGCTGCTTACCGACATCCTGCAACCCGACTGCGTCATGGTCCCCCTCGTCGCCGACGACAAGCAGTCCGCGATCTTTCAACTCGCCGACCGATTGGTCGAGAAGACCGACATCGCCGACGCCGAGGCGCTCAAGGAAGCGATCTGGAAACGCGAGACCGTCCGCACCACCGGCATCGGCGGCGGTGTGGCTGTTCCCCACGGCAAGACCGACGGCGTGCCCAGCCTCCACATGGCCATCGGCCGCACCGCTCAACCGCTCGAGTTCGGCGCGATCGATCGCAACCCTGTCGAGTTGATCATCCTGCTCGCCTCGCCGCACGACCAGACCGGCCCGCACATCGAGGCCCTCTCCCGTATTAGCCGGATGCTTATCGACGCCGACGCCCGCGACAAGATGAAGTCGCTCGAGACGCCCGAAGCGGTCTACGCGATGATCAAAGAAGTCGAAACCACCGTGGCCTGATTCGGCCGCGATCTGCAATCGTTTCGTAAAACACATCCGCTAGGAGTCGTCATGTCCGAAGCCGCCGTGCCGCGTCGTTATACGCTAGACCGATTCGTCGAAGCCACCGTCGAACGGGAACTCCGTGAAGGGCTGTTCGAACTCGAGTCCGAGCGTATCCTCGACATCAATCTTGAAGGCGAGGTCTGGATCAAGACCGGGTCGATGATCGCCTATACCGGGGCGGTGAAGTTTGTCCGCGAGAAACTTCTCGAACAAGGCCTAGGCAACCTCCTCAAAAAAGCCGTCGGCGGCGAGGGCGCCCGCCTCACCAAGGCCACGGGCAGCGGCTCGGTATTTTGTGCCGACATCGGCAAGAAGATCACCATCCTCGAACTTCAGGGCGAGTCGATCTTCGTCAACGGCAACGACCTGCTCGCCTTCGAGACGACGCTTTCGAACGACATCAAGATGATGAAGAAGGTCGGCGCGATGCTGGCCGGCGGTTTGTTCAACGTGAAGCTTGAGGGCCACGGCCTCGTCGCTGTGACCAGCCACTACGAGCCGCTCACCCTGCCCGTCGTTCCCGGTGAGAAGATCACTACCGACCCCAACGCCACGGTCATGTGGTCCGGCGGTTTGGAGCCCAAGATCAAGACCGACCTTCAACTCAAGACCTTCCTCGGCCGGGGCAGCGGCGAGTCGGTGCAGATGGAGTTTGAGGGCGATGGTTTTGTGGTGGTGCAGCCATATGAAGAGGTGATCATGCAGGCGGGTACCAGTAGCTAACCACCCGTCGGTGTAATCGAAGTATTCGAATTCCGCCCACCTGCTCTTGTGGTCTTGGTCTTCGGCGTGGAGCCCGAAGAATACGCCAATAAAAGATTGGGGGCTGTAGTTGTCAGAGATCTTGGTGGCGTCTAGCACGGCACCGACGGTTTGCCAGCTCTCACCGCCGCGTGGATTAGCTATCACCTATCATGCCCAAAATCTATCACGCCGACCGCAACCGACCTCTGCCATCGCCACGGGCTGCATCCAAAGCAAACGTTGATTCCCGAGTCTTTATCTTCTTCCCGCAAGACAAGGTCCTTAGACTCCAGTACCCCTCCGAGATCAATCCAAGTCACATTAATTCAACCATGAACGATTCAACCCCAGACCCCAAAGGCTTCCCCTTCATTCTCCCCAAAGAAAAACCCTCCCGCGCACTCAGTGCCGCCATGGAGCGGAATTACAGCCAATATCCTGCGCCTCGCCCAGAAAACAACCCGCTCTACACGCAGTTCAAATACACAGAGCTAAAGGGGTTCGACTACAACGACTTCGACGGCACGATCACCCGTCGCGATCCGTCCAAAGTCATTTTCGAAAACGGCAAGTACTACGTCTGGTACACCTACCGCCACACCGAGACCAAGCCCATCGGCATGCGGAACGCTGCGCAAGCCACCGACACCATCCCGTCGGCCGACTGGGACCTTTCCGAGATCTGGTACGCCACCAGCGACGACGGTTTCACCTGGGAAGAGCAGGGCGTAGCCATCCCGCGCCCACCCAAGCCCGAAGTCGGGTGGCGTTCGGTCACGACCACGGACATCCTCGTCTACGAAGGCAAATACTACCTGTACTACCAGGCCTTTATGCAGGCCAGTGGCCTCCGGGGCGACGACTGCCCGGTCGCCGTGTCCTACGCGGATTCTCCCGACGGGCCTTGGACGCCTCTAAACAAAGTAGTGATTGAGAACGGTGCCGAGGGCGAGTGGGATCAGTACTCCATCCACGACCCTTACCCGATCGTCTACAACGACAAGATCTATCTCTATTACAAGTCCGATTGTGACGGAGCCCCCAACCTGGTCCGCATGACCGGCCTCGCCATCGCCGACCATCCGCTGGGGCCATTCAAGAAGCACCCCCTCAACCCGGTCCTCAACTCCGGCCACGAGACAGCCATGTTCCCCTTCAAAGAGGGGGTTGCGGCCATGGTCATCAAAGACGGCAACGAGCATTTCACCATTCAGTACGCCAAAGACGGCGTGAATTTTGAAATCGCCTCAATGGTCGAACTTATGCCCCTCGCGGCCGGCCCCTTTGTGCCCGACGCGTTCGACAGCAACGGAAACGGCCGGGGTATCACTTGGGGGATCAGCCACCTCGCGCCCGCTTTCTCGTGGGAAAAAAGCGCGAGCATCCTGCTGCGCTTCGATTGCTGCCTCAGCCTTGATTGCAACGACCCCGAGATGAAAAATCACCACCACTACTACCTCGAGCCGGATTTCTACTACAGCCACGGATTAAGCGAAGCCCAGCGTGAACGTATCGACGAAGAAAACCAACAGCGCCGCCAACAATCCGAATGAGAACTAATCACCCTTCGGTGTACTCGAAGTAATCGAATTCGGCCCACTTGCTCTTGCGGTCTTGGTCTTCGGCGTGGATTGCGAAGAACGCGCCGGTGAAGCATTGCGGGCCGTAGTCGTCGGAGATCTTGGTGGCGTCGAGCACGGGGCCGACGGTTTGCCAGGTCTCGCCGTCGGGCGAGGCGGAGAACCGGAGATGGCGGCCGTCTTCGATCCGGGCGCGGAGGTGGACCTGGTCCCAGTCGCGGATGTCAAGGCGAGCATCGAGGTATTCGTGGCGTTGCCCTAGGTCGTTGGCGAGGATGCACAAGGCTTTTCCGCCGAAGGTGTCGCTGTGGTAGACGCGGAGGGTGTAGAACTTGTTGATGTCGTAGAAGGCGGCCAGCCCGGCGGACTGGAGGTAGTTCTCCGGCTCGAACGTGAGTTGGGTCTGGGCTTGGCAGGTGAAGGCCTGGATACGGCGGGCCACCAGGCTTTGGCGGAAGCGGCAGAAGATCGAGCCCTGACCTCGCAGCGAGAGTTTACCCGGACTACGGGTGAGCGAGCCCCAATCTTCGGTGAAGGGGATACGTAGGGTCTGATACTGCACGCCCAAGCTATCGCTCTCGAAATCGTCGCGGCCGGGCTGGGCCAAGGGTTGGTCGAACTTGTGTTCGGGCAGGTCGGGGGAGGGGGTTTGGAGTAGGGCCTGCCGCAGGTCGTTGCCGGTCGTTCCTGCGGGAAAGTTGCCGGGGTCGAGGCGGAGCCAGTGATCATCGGTCCAGACGCAGCGCTGGATCGAGGTCTCTCGTCCCAGGACACAGCGCTGCTCGGGCATCACCGGGCGGGCGCAGAGGTGGGGGATGTAGGGGGTGCCGTCCTGCGTATGGACGAGGCTTCCGTGGCCGGATTTTTGGAGCTCGGCGGCGGGGTTGTAGTGGTGCGGCTTGGTCGAGTCGCCGACGCCGCGTTCGTTGAAGCTCGGGTCGGCGACGTTGGTGATGATCGGGTTCTGCGGGTCAGGTTCGTAGGGGCCTTCGAGGGTTTTGGAGCGGGCGACGGTCACCGCGTGGCCGTAGCCGGTGCCGCCCTCAGCGGCCATGAGATAGTAGTAGCCGTGGCGTTTGTAGAGGTGCGGGGCCTCCATGCAGCCCATGTCGGTGCCGCCGCGGTAGATGCGGGTGCGGGGGCCGACGAGTTGGCCTTTGGCTTCGTCGAACTCTTGGAGGATGATGGGGCCGGGGTGTTCGTAGCCCTGGCGGAAGTCCCATTCGAGGTTGACCAGCCACTTACGGCCGTCGTCGTCGTGGAAGAGCGAGGGGTCGAAGCCGCTGGAGTTGAGGTAGGTCGGCTCGGACCATGGGCCGGTGATCGACTCGGTGGTGACGACGTAGTTATCGAGATCGAAGCAGTCGCCGTTCATCCCCACGAGGTTGGTGTAGATGAGGTAGAACCGGCCGGTGCTCTCGTCGTGGGAAAGGGCGGGGGCCCAGACGCCGTGGGCCCCGTCGACGCCAACCAGATCGAGCTGCGACTTGCGGGTCAAAGCATGGGTGAGCAGCCGCCAGTTTTGCAAGTCACGGCTGTGGTAAATGGGCACGCCGGGGAACCACTCGAATGTGGAGGTGGCGATGTAGTAGTCGTCGCCGACGCGGATGATCGACGGGTCGGGGTTGAAGCCGGGGAGGATGGGATTTTGGATCATGGGAAGATGATTGTGATTGACACTTCGCGGTGAGTGTAAAGAAGCGATTAGCTGCCGTTGAATTTAGTCATGGCCAGCTCGATCCCGTCTTCGAGCCAAGACTCGATACAGTCGCAGGTTTTGTTGAGGGTGAAGTTCATCTCGTCGAGCTGTTCGTCGGTGAATCGGCCGAGGACGAAGTCGACCTGCGGGGCGCGGGTGCGGGGGCCGATGCCGAGGCGGAGGCGGGGGTAGTCGCGGGTGCCTAGAGCGCGCTCGAGGTCTTTGAGGCCGTTGTGGCCGCCGGGCGACCCGGAAGCGCGGAGGCGGATCTGGCCGACGTCGAGGGCGATTTCGTCGACGAGGATGAGGATGTCTTCGGGATCGAGTTTGTAGAACGCCGCGGCCTCGCCGACGGCCAGTCCCGAGCGGTTCATGTACGTGGTCGGCTGCATCAGCATGACCTTGTGCAGGTTGATCCGGCCCTCGAGGACGCCCGCATGGAATTTATGCTTTACGCCCGTGAGTCCATGCCGGTTGGCGAGTTTTTCGATGGCCATGAACCCGGCGTTGTGGCGGGTTTTGGCGTATTCGGAGCCGGGGTTGCCGAGGCCGACGATGAGTTTCATGATCTGGCTTTCCGTTGGACTACGCTGGCAGGTTAGCAAAACGCTCGGCGCAGAAAAAAGCCCCGAGGCTCTGGCCGCGGGGCTTGATATGGAATGTAGTTTTACTCGCCGCCTTCTTCTCTCTTTTCGCCGATGACTTCGGGTTCGCCGTCGCCAGCTTCATCGTCGGTGTCGGCGACGGCCTGCTGGATCACGATCTGGGCGAGCAGGATGTTGGCTTCCATCGAGAGCTTGATGCCGTCGGGCAGCTTGAGGTCCTGGGCGTGGATCGAGTCTTCGAGGCCGAGCTCGCTGATGTCGCAGACCAGCTCCTCGGGGATCGCGTTGGCCTTGCAGGCCACGGTGACGGCGGTGTGCGGGGTGCTGAGCATGGCGCCGGCCTCGTTGAGCGCGGCGGGCTCGCCCTTGAAGACGACCTCGAGCTCGAGCTCGACTTCTTCGTTCGGGTCGACGCGGGCCAGGTCGACGTGGACCGGGGTGGTGTCGAGGTAGTCGTACTGCACGTCCTTGATGAGGCAGGGCTCGGCCTTGCCTTCGACGTTGACTTCGATGAGGTGGGCGCCGCCGACGAGGACGTCGTTGAGGGCGCGGGCGTTGATGGCGACGTGGACGGGGTCTTGCTTATGGCCGTAGAGCACGGCGGGGAGTTGGCCTTGCTCACGCAGGCGGATGGCGTAGCGGGAGCCGAGCTTGGTGCGGGTCTGGGCTTCGAGGACGGGGGTTTCGGTGGACATGGGGTTTCCTTTTTCTGATTGGTTCTTGGTTTTAATGCGGTGTTTGCCAAGTCCTTTGCTACGCTCTGGACCGGCGTGGGCGTTAGCGTTTCGCGGCGTCGACGCCTTTGCGGAAGAGGCTGGAGACCGAGAGGTTGTGGTGGACGTTGTGCACGGCGGTGCCGAGCAGCTCGGCGACGGTAAGTTCGGTGAGCTTGTCGGCGATCGCTTCGCAGCGGTTGGTGCAGGGGATCGTGTCGGTGACGATGACCCGGTCGATCGGGGACTCGGCGATGCGCTCCATGGCTAGGCCGACGAGTACGGCGTGGGTCGCGGCGACGATGATCTGTTTGGCCCCTTGTTTCTTGACCAGCTTGGCGGCCTCGCAGATCGTGCCGGCGGTCGAGATCATGTCGTCGACCATGAGGACGTTTTTGCCGGCGACGTCGCCGATGATGTTCGTCGAGGCGACGTCGGTGCCGGACTTGCGGCGTTTGTCGATGATGGCGAAGTCGCAGTTCAGGTCGTTGGCCACGACGCCGGCGACCTTGGCGTTGCCTGCATCCGGACTGACCACGCAGAGCGGGTCCAGCTCATCCTTCATGTCGATGATGTGCTGCAGCAGCACCGGCGAGGCGGTCATGTGGTCGACGGGGATATCGAAGAAGCCCTGGATCTGGGCGGCGTGGAGGTCGAGGGCGAGGACGCGGTCGGCCCCGGCGGCGGTGATCAGGTTCGCGACCAGCTTCGCGGTGATGGGGCGGCGGCCCTCGTCCTTGCGGTCCTGACGGGCGTAGCCGAAGTAGGGGATGACGGCGGTGATGCGCTCGGCCGAGGCCCGCTTGAGGCAGTCGATGTAGATCAACAGCTCCATGAGGTGGGCGTTGACGGGGTTGTGGGTCGACTGGACGACGAAGCAGTCCCGGCCGCGGACGTCTTCCTCGATCTTCACGAGCAGCTCGCCGTCGGGGAAGATCTCGGTGTGGCCCTGGCCCATGGGCAGCTCGAGGTGGCGGCACATCGCCTCGGCGAGCTGGACGCTGGCGCGGCCGGCAAAGATCTTGATGTGGTCGCGGTCGGCTTGGCTCATGCTGAAGCTCCGCCCCCGGATGGGGTCGCAAGGGTGGGGTCAGAAGCGAGGCGGTTAAGCAGGATGCGGTCGACCTCGGCGAGTTGGTCGGGGTTGTTGATACTCAGCACGTCCTCGGCCGGCACGGCGTCGACGAGGGTCACGGTCTTGCCGCGCTCGCGGAGCAGGCCGGGCACGTCGGTGATGTAGTACTCGCCCTGCTGGTTGGCGTTACCGACTTGGGTGAGCGAGTCGAACAAGTCGTCGCTGCGGAAGCAGTAGTAGCTGGGGTTGACTTCGTTGACGGCGAGCTCGTCGGGCGAGGCGTCTTTTTGTTCGACGATTCTGTCGAAGTTGTGGTCGGCGTTGCGGACGACGCGGCCGTAGCCGGTGGGGTCGTCGAGGACGGCGGTGGCGAGGGTGGCCGAGGCTTTGGTCCGGCGGTGGACCTCGAGCAGGCGGGCGAGGGTCTGGCTGCGGATCAGCGGCCCGTCGCCGGCGAGGACGAACACGTCGCCGGCGGGCCGATCTTCGAACACCGGCCGGGCCATGTCCGCGGCGTGGGCCGTGCCGAGTTGTTCGGTCTGCTCGACAAACACACAGCGCAGCTCGTCGGCGAGTGCGGCCCGCACCTCGTCGCCCCGGTAGCCCACGACGACGACGCAGGTCTCGACGCCCGCGGCGAAACAGGCCTCGACGACCCACCGCAGCATCGGCCGGCCGGCGACCTCGTGTAGCACCTTCGGCAGGTCGCTGCCCATGCGCGTACCCTTACCCGCGGCCATTAGGATCGCGGCGGGGGGCGTTTCGTTACTCGTGGATAAACTGTTGGTCATATGGCGATACGGCGACGGAAAAACACCGCAACAGGCCCACTAGGACTCGAACCTAGAATGCTAGTACCAAAAACTAGAGTGTTGCCAATTACACCATGGGCCTAGGGTCAAACAAGGTCAGACCCGAGACGGCCGACGCAGGCGCGACGACGCGGGGAGGGGTCCGGCGATTGAATCAAGCTGGGCGACTTACTTGCCGGTGCCCCCGGAAGAATTAATCCAACGCTTGTGGCGTTGCCAATTCCGGGGGGGGGGTGAAGTCCCGTTGTCCGTGCCGCACACGCGTCACGATCGGCCTGATTCAAGTGCAAAGTGTAGAAACAGGCCGTTGGTTGTCAAGGCGGCAGCTAAGTCTGCTGAAGCTGGAGGAGGGTGTCGGGGCGCTCGGGCTGGCCCGTGCGGGCGCTGAGGATGCAGGCGTGGACACAAGCCAGCGCCGGCCCAAGGGGTGATGCCGCAGGGGCAGGGCGATCGAGCAGCTTCCGCCACTGGTCGGCCACCAGAAACTCGAACGAAGGCGGCGGTCCGGCTTGGTCTGGCGGCGGGTCGCTGGCGTCGAGCAATCGCCCCGTATTTTCACGTAGCTCGTAGTGGGTGTCGGTCACGCTTAGGTGAGAGTCCTGGCTGGCGACGGAGAGTTCCCGCCGGGGCTGGGCGGCGTTGTCGCTGGCCTCCACAAGAACGGCGCTGCCGTTGGCGATCCGGGCGTGGGCGGCGAGTTGACCGGCGATCTGGCGGACCGGTTGCGTGGGGCCGGTGAGCGAGGCGTGGATCGTCTCGGGTAATGCCACGAACTCGAGCAGCGTCGTCCAGGCGTCGAGCAGCCTGCCGACGAGCGAGCCGTGGATAGGCTGGCCGAGGCTGGTGAGCCGGACCATCCGCGGCGTCGCAAGCGACTCCTGCGGGTCGGCCGCGGCGAGGTATCCGGGGCTGCGGGCAAACGACGGGGCCACCGTCACCGCGGCGTCGGGCACTGCGGCGTCGCGTCGAGCGAGTTCGTCGAGTTCAACCGTCAGCGGCTCGAGGCTGACGATCTTCGTTCCTGCTTCCGCCGCGCTACGCAGTTCGGCGATCGAAACGTCTCTTAGCGAAGTGACCAGCAGGAAAGCGGCGGGCTGATCGATCAAAAGCTTCCGCAGGTCGTTGCCCGCAGGACAATCGAGTTGTTTGCCCAGATCATCGATTTCACCGCTGCGCGGGCCGCCGACGCCGATGGGCCGAACCGTATGCCCCATCTCGTCGAGCAGGCGTCCAGCCAGCGGGGCGCGGGCTGGGCTGGTCCAGACGGTTACCTCGGCGGCGTTGATCGATCCAGGTGGTGGCGGCGCGATGAGCAGATTCCCGGTGGGGTGCGGATTCGAGTCCAGCAGCATACGATATCAGTGTGTGGACGCGACGGCCGCGTGCCCCGGCTTCGGCCAAAGCACGAGGAAAGTCCGAACACGACAGGACACGGTGGTGGGTAACACCCACCGGGTGGGCTGGCGACGGCCCGCTTAGGGACAGCGCAACAGAAAACACACCGCCCCCCCCGGAATTTTTCACTCCACGAACGGCAGCCAATATTGGTTAGAGCCCCTGCAGTGATAACTTCCGGGGGGGGTAAGGTTGAAAAGGTGCGGTAAGAGCGCACCGCTCGCTTGGTGACAAGCGAGGCACGGCAAGCCCCACCGCGTGCAAACTCAAGCAGCCCCCCCGGAAGTGGCCACGCCACGGACGGGAACCGTGGTCCGCGGTGGGGCGGGTAGAGCGCAAGAGCCCGTCGGCAACGGCGGGCCTAGAGAAATGGCCGTCCCCTGAAGAGGGAACAAAATTCGGCTTACGGTCCACACACTTTTGTAAAGAAAACGCCCCGAGCCTCAAAGCTCGGGGCGTTTTTTGGTTGAATGCAAAACAAGCTAGTAGCGGCTCGACTTATTCGAGGATCAGATCCACCGCGTTGCGGGTCGGCAGAGCCAAGGCACCGTGGGCCTGGGCCGCGGCGCGGGCCAGGGCGGGGGATTCGGCGGTCTTCACCAGGGCGAGGATGTCGTCGGACATCTGGGCACTGACGAGGTTTCCGTGGGCGTTGGCGGACTCGGCCAGATCAACGAGATGGGCGATCTGGACTTCGCCGTCGCGGCTGATGGCGTCGGCCGCGATGGCGGCCTGAGCCGTGGGGTCGTCGATGCGGGAAAGCACGTCGCCCGCCGAAATAGCCACTTCCGGCCGAACGTCCTGGACCGCTTCGATGAGGGCGGGTAGGGCGTCGTTGATGTTGAAGGCGGTCTCAGAAACCGCGATCTCACGCAGGAGGTTAAGGGCGGAGAGGGCGAAGGCCTGCGACTCTTCCGCCGAGAGCACTGAGTCGCCGTACTCCTCGGCGATTTGTTCGAGCGTGGACGAGAGAGCATCGGGACCTTCGAGAGCGATGGTTACGAGCGGCACGTCGGCAAACGCGGCGGACAGCCGGGCCTGGTCTTCAACGCTGGCGAAGGCCAGGACCGGGGTCGTGGCGAGTTTGTAGTTGCTCTGTGCGTTGTTGAGGGTGAGATTGATCTGCTCGGCGTTGCCTTGCGTTAGGATCAGATCGACGCCGGGCGTCGCGGCCACGAGTCCGCCTGCGGCCTGGACCGAGGGGGCGTCGATCGTGCGGAAGCCTTGCTCGGCGATGGCCGAGACCAACTCGTTGCGGGTGTCTTGGTCTTCGGCAACGACCAAGGCGGTCACCGAGTCGCCTTGACGGATAGCGTCGCTGAGAACGGGCACGACGCGGAAATCGTTCTCGAACGATGTGGTCGGCATCGCGTAGGCGAGTGCTTCGGCTGCGCGGAACCGCACGCGGCGGTCGGGGAAACCGAGCCCGCGGACTAGGGGTTGGAGGGCGTCGAGGCTAGCGGTCGCCGAGAGTGCGGCGATGGCGTCGAGCGCGAGGTCGGCATCCTGGGCGTCGAGCGCGGTAGCGAGGACATCGTGTAAGCGTTGCGGGCCGGCGACCATGGCGTAGTAGCTGGGCTCGCGGCGGTCGGATGAGTAGCTGCGGTCATTCTCGCCGTCGGGGAGGCGGTTTTTCCGCCGGAGGTTGGCAGTGATGAAAAGGCTGAGGGCGGCGTCGAGGTCGGGGTTGAGCGACAGCGCGGTTTCTGCAGCCTGCATGGCCAAGACATCACCGATGATCTGGCCGGGCACCACGACGGGGGCGAGCCCAGGGCCGCCGGTCACCGTCAGGGCGGTGTCGTATGCCCAGGCGACGCCCGTGCCGGTTTTAGAATCGAACGTGTCGATTGCCGACGGGGTAGTCGTCGCGGTGCGGTATGCGCCCTGGCCCAGAGCGAGGTAGAGCTCGGCAGCCGAGGCTCCGCCCGAAGCGCGGGTATTGGACGCAATGATACTCAGCGCGTTTTGGGCGGCCTGCCGAGCGGCGGGGTCGGTATCCGGGTCTTCGATGACTTTTTTCAGGGCGGGCAATGCCTGGGGGTAGCCGATGTCGGCGAGGACTTCGGCGATCTGGCCTTGGGCAACCGGGCCGAGCTTCGGCAGGGCGATGGCATACGGTGCAACCAGGGGGCGGCCGACGTCTTTCATTGCCCGCATGATCGTCGGGTGTTCAGAACCCCGGCTCTCGTCGAGCAACGCGGCGAGCATCAGCGGGGCGGCGAACTGGCCAGCGGCCTTGAGGCGTTGGGTGGCATTGTCGTAGGCACGTTGCCCGCGGCTCAGCCGGCTGATGTCCTCGGCGATCCGCTCGGGTTCGCGGCTACGCTCGAGACGGGCCTGTTGGATCAATGCTTGGATTTCTGCGGAAGCCGCAGAAATCGATGCCATACCCGCGGCCCGCTGAAACAGGCGGTCGGGGTCGGGAGTCCGGCTGGCTTCGACGGCGTCGAGCAGGTCGCCGGGCGCAACGGAAGTCAGGCCGGATGCGGCTTCGCCCGCCAACTCGGGGCTGGCGATCCGGACGTAGTGCGTAAAGTCGGCCCAGAGCTGATCGGCATCCTGGGCTTGTGCGGCGGGTACCGCGCTCAGCGTTATCGACAGTAAAGACAAGACGAGCACGCTCGGCAGCACACGGGGCGATCGCGACATCAGCTAACTCCAGCAGGACAAAAAAGTGAAAATCGAGCGGCGAAGGTCGGCATCTACTGGGATTAACGTGGGATCGAAAAACCAGCAGAACGGCCGGAACGAGTCGAAGACTCCGAATAAGTCAGACCAACGTAAACCGACCCGCCCGGTGCGTCAAGGAAAGTGTGTTAATCGCTTGGCTTTACGGTTTGGCGGGAGCCTGCGGCCGGCCCATCCGCTTCAGCGGCGGATCGTTTGCCAGTGGGGTAGATGCTGGCCATAATTACACGTCGTGCTAGTTGCCCACATGGTCAGAACACCGCTCCCGTAATCATGATTGACGACCATGGTCGGGGTCGGATTGTAGATCATGTTTTCCTATGCGTAGAGCCGATAAGTCAAGCAGCCTTGAGACCTTGGAAGATGTTTGTTCATGCTTAAATTCAAAGTTTTTCATGACGGACAGCCCGCCACCGAGTGGCCCCTACGTAACGCATACCTCGTCGATTCCGAGGGCAACGGGGTCCGCTGCGACTTCTACTTCGAAGACGGGCAGATCCTCTGCGAAAAACGCGAAGCGGGCACCGCGGCGTTCTGCCTGCAGCACGTGGCGGGCGACCTGGGCGAACTGACCCTGCAGACCTGCCTCCTGCCCGAGCGCGAAGAGCCGTACCTCCTGTCGGTCGAGCTCGCCCGACACCGCCTGATGACGGTCTACAACAAGCTCGAGGACTGGGCGATGTTCGAGCTCGAGCCGAGTCACCCGGTCAGCAAGCGGGAAACCAAAGCCCGTGAAAAATTTATCGAGGCGTTGTGCTACCAGAAAGACGACCCGGTCAAGGCCAGCGAACTGGCTAACCAGAGCCTGGCCGCCTCGCTCGACGGCAGCGAAGAGCTGGCCCTGGCCCACTCAGAGCTGCTGCTGAACCGGCGCAAGGAAACCGGCTCCCTGCCCAAGGCCCCGGTCGGCTGCGGCGTCGCGCTGGACCAAGGAAACGACCGGCTGCGGGCGGGTTTGGGCGCAAGCTTCGACTACCTGCAGCTGCCTCTGCCCTGGAAGCAGCTCTCGCCCGAAGAGAACGAATACCGCTGGGACGAGATGGACGCCTGGGCGGCGTGGGCCCAGCAGCAGGGCAAGCCCGTCATCGCGGGGCCAGTCATCAGCTTCGAGCCGTCCTGCTTGCCCGATTGGCTGTACATCTGGGAACACGACTACGACACCGTCCGCGACCTGATCTACGAGCACATCGAACGCGTGGTGACTCGCTACAAGCACGCGGTCTCGGCCTGGAACATCGTCTCGGGGCTGCACGTCAACAGCCACTTCACGTTCAACTTCGAACAGCTGATGGACCTGACCCGCATGTCGACGATGTTGGTCAAGAAGATCCACCCCCAGGCGTCCGTGATCGTTGAGCTGCGTCAGCCCTTCGGCGAGTATTACGCCCAGAACCCGCGGTCGATCCCGCCGATGATGTACGTCGATCTTTTGATCCAGTCGTCGATCCAGTTCGACGCCTTCGGCCTGCGTTACCCCATGGGGCAGGCGACCGATGGCCAGTTCACCCGAGACCTGATGCAGATCAGCTCGATGCTTGACCAGTTCGCGGGCTTCGGCAAGCAGGTGTTTCTGACCGTCGGCGTGCCGAGCGAGCCGGTGACCGACGTGATGATCGCCTCGACCAAGAGCGACGACCCGGTGGACGCCAACAGCGGCTACTGGCGTCGGCCCTGGTCGCCAGTGGTGCAGGGGCATTGGCTGGAAGCGATGATGCAGATCGCGATGAGCAAACCCTACATCGAGGGCGTGAGCTGGCAGGACATGGTCGACCACCAGAACATCGAGCTGCCGCTCAGCGCGTTGGTCGACGACGACCAGCAGCCGAAGGTCGCTTTCAAACGCTTGGTCAACTTCCGGCGGAACCTCGGATTAGGCGACCTGCCCAACGGCCAAGCCGCTCCGGCGATGCCGCAGCCCGATCCGGTTTAGAACGATGGCCGAGGATGTTCCGCCCGCTTCCCGTGCATCAGCTTTGGCGTTGGCGATTGGCGCAGCCGCGTTACTCGGGGTCTTGGGTTGGCGGATCGCCAATCCGCCGACAGCCTCAACTCATCCGCCACGCGACCCAGGGTTTGTGATCGATATCAACCGGGCCAATCCAGAAACTTTGCAGCTGTTACCCGGACTCGGGCCGAGTATCGCTGAGAATGTGGTTCGTTACCGAGAAGCCAACGGCCCCTTCCGCGACCCGGCAGAACTTGAAGCGGTGCGGATGATCGGGCCAGTGCTTCGCGCCAGAATCGAGCCGTGGGTCACGATCGGACCGGCCCAGGACGAGCCGGGTTTTGATGTCGGCTTGGGGCCTACGACGCCTGAGACACCCGACGACGTGAGCGTATCCCCGCATTGACCGAGCCTGGGATCGGCTTGAAAGTCGGATTGACCGAGCTGTCGGGTGTAATGTTGCTCAGATCGACCTGTCGTTGACGACGCGGCGGGATTGATTTAGTTGCAGTTGTATCTACTGCGTTTTCGCTTCGAACCGCCGACGACTGACACATCCGCAGTTGGCCGTCGAAAGTCGCACCCTCTTCGGCGGTTAGGTGAGCGGTCTCGAGAGGTCCTTGGAGTTGTCCGCTGGCTAAGAGCCGGGTGGTTTCGGCGACCTCGGCCCGGCCGGCGATCTGGCCAGCCAGGGTGAGGGACACGGCATACACGTCGCCGCCGACCACCGCTTCCGCAGCGATCTCGACGTGAGCTTGGCTATGAACGCTTCCGGTCACGGTCCCGTGGATCACTGCGTCGTGTTCGAGGTGAAGGTCACCTTCGATCCGGGCACCATGTGCCAGGACCGCGGTCACTTGGGTACTGCTGGACATCTTGTCTCTCAAAAATACTGAGGATTAGGGACCCCCCGCACGCCGGCTCGCCGAGAAAACCGCGAGACCGTGTTGCGGCCGAATAAGAACATCGGCCTTTCGCCGAAATTTCATCACTATCGGACCTCGGCAAATTCGATCCCATCGATAAGTCTGCGGAAGCCGCCCGCAAGGCTCACCCTATCGATTACCCCGTCTATCAGGCCGAAGATCAACGGCGTTATCAGCACTAAGTCGACGCATCGATTCCGTTTTTTGCCGCGATACCTGTCGGAGCCACGTCCGTTTTTCTTAAAACGATATTTTAGCAAACCTTGTGGCTTTTCTGCTTCCTCAAGCCCGCTCGCCCGTCAAGTCGATATATCTACCAGAAAACAGCGCTAAAACGCAGAGACGGAAAGAGAGACAGCGACGCATGGGACAGATCACCTCCAGTACCGGCCTGATCAGCGGCCTGGACACCGAAAGTATCATCAGCCAGTTGATCGCGATCGAGTCCCGCCCCCGTACGCTGATCGAGCAGCGCAACGCCGTACTCCAGGCCCAGCAGACGGCCTACCAGACGGTCAACGCTCAGCTCCTGTCGCTGCGCAACGCGACCTCGCGGATCGTTTCGGACCAGGTTTTCGATGCGACCTCTTCTTCGAGCTCCAACGAGGCCGTCGCGACGGTGTCGTCCGGCGTCGGGGCGGCAGTCGGCAACTTCTCCCTGACGGTGAGCCAACTCGTCAACAGCCAACAGACCATTTCCCGCGGCTTCGCCGACAACGACTCGAGCTTCATCGCCCCCGACGGCGGCGTGCTCACCTTCAACCGCGGCGAGGCCCGCCTCGAACGCGAGACCAGCCTCGCCGTCTTGAACGGCGGCGAGGGCATCGAACGCGGCTTCGTCCGCATCACCGACCGCTCGGGCAGCACCGCCGTGGTCGACCTGACCTCGGTCGTCACCGTCAACGACGTCGTCGATCAGCTCAACCGCGCGACCGGCGTGAACATCCTCGCCGAGATCGACGGCGACTCGCTTCGCATCACCGACGTGACGGGCCAGGCCGACAACGACCTCATCATCCAGGACGTCGGCGCCGGCGGCACCGCGACCAGCCTCGGCCTCGTCGGCAGCTCGTCCACCGGCGACATCACCGGTACCGCGATCAACACCGTCGGCCGCGACACCTTCGTCTCCAGCCTCAACGACGGCAACGGCATCCGCAGCGCCTCGGGCATCGACGACCTCAACATCACCACCAACGGCGGCGGCAGCTTCAACATCAACCTCTCCAACGCGCTGACCCTCGAAGACGTGATCGACACGATCGAGACCGCCACCGCCGGCGACGTCACCGCGACGTTCAATCCCGACAACACGGGCCTGACCCTGACCGACAACACCGGCAGCGGGCCGGGCTTTGCTGTGACCGCACTCAACGACTCGCGGGCGGCGCTCGACCTGGGCATCCTCGGCAGCGACGACGACAGCGACGGCAGCATCGTTGGCGGCCGGGTCATCTCGTCGATCAACTCGACGCTGCTGGGCGCTCTGCGCGGCGGCCGGGGGCTGCTGGCCTTCGGCGGCGAGCCGTTCGCCCCGCTCGACGCCACGACCAACCTCGCCGACCTGTTCCAGGGCACCGGCCTGACCACCGCCGCGGGCGACGATATCGACATCACGCTGCGTGACGATCCTGATACGACCTTCGGCATCGACCTCGACGGCCTCACCACAGTCCAAGATTTCATCGACGCCGTGGACACCGCGACCGCCGGCCAGGCCACCGTCTCGATAGATGGCCAATCGCTGGTCATCACCGACAACACCGCCGGCTCGGGCAGCTTCACCGTCGCCAACGCGGGCAACTCGACCGCCGCGGCGGAGCTTGGCCTCGGCGTCAACGCCGGGGTGAACTCGGTGACTAGCCGCGACCTCGACCCCGCCGGCGTCTCCGGCACCGACGCGCTGATCGACATCACCAACTCGGCCGGCACCGTCACCACGGTCGACCTCGCCGCCGCTCAGTCGGCCAACGACATCGTCGACCTCATCAACGCCGCCGGGGCGGGCGTGCGGGCCGAGCTCAACAACGCCGGCACCGGCTTCGCCCTCACCGATACCGCAGGCGGACTGGGTGACCTCACCGTCGCCGACGGCACCGACAGCGTGCTTGCGACGCAGCTCGGCCTCACCGGCGTCTTCGAAGACGGCGAGGTCGACTCCGGCCCGCTCGGCTTCCAGTTCGTCAACGAGGGCTCCCGGCTGGACAACCTCGGCATCACCCGTGGCCGGTTCTCGATCACCGACTCCGACGGCCGGACCGCCACCGTCGACCTCACGCAGGGCAACGAGCAGACCATCGGCGACGTCATCAGCGAGATCAACTCCCGCGGCTTGGCGATCAACGCCCGGGTCAACGACAACGGCGACGGCCTGATCCTCGAAGACACCGGCAGCGGGGCGGTCGGTATCAGCATCACCGAAGACGGCTCGACCACCGCCGCCGACCTCGGCATCGCCGGCGAGTTCGCCGCCGGGGCCAACATCGACGGCAGCTTCCGCCGCACCGTCACGGTCGAATCGACCGACACGCTGGAAGACGTCGCCCGAAAAATCAACGATGCCGATGTAGGCGTCACCGCCTCGGTCATCAACGACGGCTCGCCCGGTGCGCCCTTCCGCCTCAGCCTAACCGGCGACACTGCCGGCACCGGCGGGGCGTTCACGCTAGACGACGGCGGGCTGGGGCTTGAGGTCAACAACATCGCCACCGCTCAGGACGCCGTGGTGTTCCTGGGCGGCGACGACCCCGCTAACGCGTTGGTGGTGACGTCCCGCAGCAACACCCTCGACAACCTGATCGAGGGCGCATCGATCAGCCTGCTCGCCACCTCCGACGACCCGGTCCAGATCACCGTCAGCGACGACCCCGAATCGGTCACGTCGGCCGCCAACGCGTTCGTCAGCAGCTTCAACGGCCTGGTCGATTCGATCAACGAGTTCGACAGCTTCAACGCCGAGACCGAAGAACGCGGCCTGCTCTTGGGCGACTCGGCGATCGCCCGGCTGCGTTCGTCGATCTTCAACGCGGTCATCGGCTCGAACGCCGGCCTCACCGGCCAGTTCAACTCGCTCGCCGAGGTCGGCATCCGCGTCGGCTCGGGGGCTCGGCTGCAGATCGACGAGGAGCAGTTCGCCGCCGCCCTGGCGTCCGACCCCGACGGCGTCCGCGACCTCTTTACGTTCCAGCAGTTCGAGGTCGACCCCGACACCGGCGAAGAAACCGAAGTCGTCGTGGCCCAGGGCGTCGGCGTCGAGATCGACCAGTTGCTCGAACGGTTGACCGATTCGACCGACGGCGTCCTCGAACGGCAGGTCCAGATCCTGCAGGACCAGATCGAGATCAACAACGACCGCATCGAACAAGTCAACGAAACAATCGAAGACCGCCGGGCCCGCCTCGAACGCGAATTCGTGAACCTCGAAACCACCCTGGCCGGCCTGCAGGACCAGCAGGCCGCGTTGGGCCGGCTCAGCGCTCTCCAGCTACCCAACCAATCTCAGTCGTAACCAAAATACAGCCCGTTAGCCCGGACCGATAACCATTTTCGCCGTCTTACGGACTCAGGTTTTCCCCGCTCTCTCGTCGATAGTTCTTCCGCATGAAAAACAACGCTCCCAACCCGTACCTGCGGACGAAGATCATGACGGCCAGCCCCGAAGAGCTCCGGCTGCTGCTGTTCGACGGGTGCCTGAAGTTCTGCCGGCAGGGGCAACACGAACTCAAACAAGAAAAGCCAAACTTCGAGGCGATCTACGAAAACTTCATGCGGGCCCAGAAGATCGTCCTCGAGCTCAGCACCAGCCTCAACCACCAAGTTAACCCCGAGGTCTGCGAGAAGCTCAGCGCGATCTACACCTACGTCTACCGCCTGCTGGTCGACGCCAACCTCGAACGCGACCCCGACAAGGCCGGCGAAGCGATCCAACTCCTCGAGTACGAACGCGACACCTGGCAGATGATCATGAAGAGAAACGCCCAGGCCCAGGGGCAAGTGGGTACGCCGACCATTACCGACGCCGGCGCCCAGCAGACCGCGATGAGCAGCCTGTCGAAGTCGGCCTGAGCGCTACAAACCATCGCCACAGAAATCGGCCAAGATCATAAGGACGACTGCGTTTCCCACGCCGTAAGCTGCGCTGTGTATGGCTGCTCCCGGCAAAGGACGTAAGGCCGCCGCGGCGAGTATCCCGAGGCTCACGGTAAACATCAACCCACCCAGCAGCCTCAGTGTCCATTTGAGGTTAACGACGTAGGTTTTTCCGTGGCGTTCGATAAAGACGTATTTCCATTTTCGCCGGTTGTGTTTCATCGCTGAATATCTCAGCTATAAACCTACCGCCTGCCTTGCTGCGTGGATGACATTTTCTAAGACCGCGTTCGCGTTTTTGGCTCCGTCTGCCAGCACATCTTCGATGTAGCCAGGATCGTTGAGCAATTCTTCCCGGCGTGCCCGTGCCTGCCCGAAATGGTCAAGCAACAGCTCAAAGAGCGCCTGTTTGGCGTGGCCGTAGCCGAAGTTGCCGGCCCGGTACTTCGCGGCGAGGCCGGTGGTGCGTTCGTCCTCGGCCCCCGCGATCGCGCGGAAGATCCGGAACGTCGTGTCGGCCTCGGGGTCTTTTGGCTCTTCCATCGGCGTCGAGTCGCTGACGATCTTCATCACCGTCTTGCGGAGCTTTTTCTCCGGCAGGAACGGGTCGATGATGTTGCCGTAGGACTTGGACATCTTCTCGCCGTCGAGCCCCGGCAGCACGCCGGCCTCGGCGCGGACCATTACGTCTGGCACCTTGAACACTGGGTTATCTTCGTCGGCGTAAGCGTGGTTGAACCGCTGGGCAAGGTCGCGGGTGATCTCGACGTGTTGGCGTTGGTCTTCGCCGACGGGCACGAGGTCGGGCGCGACGCCCAGGATGTCGGCCGCCTGGAGGATCGGGTACGTGAACAGCCCGACGCTGGCGGAGATACCCTTGGCGACCTTGTCCTTGTAGGTCGTCGCCTTGTCCATCTGCGACTTGGGGCAGACGCAGCTCAGCAGCCAAGTCAGCTCGGTCACGGCCGGCACGTCCTGCTGCAGATAGATATTCACGCGCGGCAGGTCGGCGTCGAGGCCGAATGCGAGGTAATCAACGACAACTTGGCGGATATTGGCCCGCAACTCGGCAGGGTCCTTAACGGTGGTCAGAGCGTGATAAGACGCGACAAACACGAACATCTCGTGATCGTGCTGCAGGTCGACAAACTGCTTGATCGCCCCGGCGTAGTTGCCCAAATGCAGCTGGCCGGAGGGTTGAAGGCCGGAGAGGACGCGTTTCATTTCTGAGGTTTTCCAAGCATCAACTTACGACGACACGCCAGAACTAAAAACGCGGTGGTCACGATGCACATTGGGGTAAATAAGGGTGAAAACAAATTTGGCTGGATTGCGAGGGCCATAACTTGCTCCCACCGAAACTGTGTCAGTAAAAAGAGTACGCATATCACCGCAGTGATCAGGCAAAGCACAGCATAGATGGATTCGAACTTACGGAACTCAATCGGACTTAAACTAAGTCCAAACAGCACAATCGAAGACACATTTCCGATGAACATAAGAGCTAAAGCTAGCAGCAGCCATAGAAGTCCCGTAGCAGAAACCCCCATGCCGATTTGCGCGACTAGATTCATGGACTAAATCCCATTCAAATTAGTATCGGCTTGTTGTACCGCAGCGCAGAAATCTGAAATCTTAGCGATATCCTTTACCCCGCGTGATGACTCGACGCCGCTGGAGACATCCACGCCCCACGGCCGAACTTTGTGGATCGCTTCAGCAACGTTGTCTGGAGTCAGCCCGCCCGCGAGTAAAGATGGACGTGATTTCGGCAGGCGTTCGGCGAGCCAATCCCAATCGCTTGTATGTCCCGAACCGCCGCCGAGCGGGTTGTCGGGTGAAGTGGGGGCGTCCCAGAGGAAAGCCTTAACGTGGGTGTGCGATGCCCATGCGTCAAGTATTGCTTGATCCGCTGCTGCTTCTGCGGGTAAGGCACGGATGAGCTGGAATCCGTGGAGCGACGCCGCAAGGGTGGGCGGCTCTTGGCCGTGTAGTTGGAGCCACGTGACTCCGCCGGTCGCATGGCGGAGTTCGTCAAACTGTTGACGATTGTCTAAATGATTAACGAGAGCTATCGGTTGAACGGCTGGGGGTAACGCTTCGACGATCGTTTTTGCGACGTCGTAGTCGACAAATCGAGGCGATGCTTCGACAAAGTTCAGGCCAATGAAATCCGCACCGGCTTCTGCAGCTGCCAGGGCCGTATCGACATCTTTGAAACCGCAGATCTTGATCCATGTTTTGCTTGGCGTCTCGGCGTCTTGGCGTCTTGGCGTTTCCTCTTTACCGGCATCAGACATCCACCACCTCCAGCCGGGCGTACTGCAGGATCAGGGTCTTGCTGCCCGAGGTGGTGAAGTCGATCTTCGCGCGGGTGTGGGCGCCCATTGGCGAAACTTTTACCACCCGTCCGAGGCCGAACTGGGGGTGTTTGACCAGGGTTCCGGGGGGGTATTGGCCGGCCTGTTTCGAGGCGAGCGAACGTTGGGTGCTGCCGCCGCCGCTGAATAATTCGTCTTCGTAGGCGTCGGGGTCGGACGAGGGGTCGAGTTCGTCGAGCACGTCGGCGGGCAGCTCGGTAAGGAACCGGCTTTTGATCGTCGGCATGGTTTGGCCGAAGACGGTGCGGTACTTGCCGTGGCAGAGGTACAGCCGCTGCTCGGCCCGCGTGATCCCGACGAAGGCGAGCCGGCGTTCTTCTTCGAGTTCCTGCGGGTCGTCGTTGGCCCGGTCGTGGGGGAGCAGGCCGTCCTCGACGCCGATCATGGCGACGACGGGGTACTCGAGGCCCTTGGCGGCGTGGAGGGTCATCAGCGTGACCGAGCCTTGCGAGTCGTCGACGCCGTCGGCGTCGCTGACCAGGGCGATCCGTTCGAGGAAGGCGAGCAGCTTCTCGCGGAGGTTGACGTGCTCGTATTCGCCGGCCTGCTCGGCCTCGAATTCGTATTCTTCTTCGAACTGCTGGGCGGAGGTGACGAGTTCGCCGAGGTTGGCCAGGCGTTCCTGGTCGGGGTCGGATTTGTCGTTGCGGTAGAAGGTTTCGAGGCCGGACTCGCGGAGGAGGTCTTCGACGAAGCCGCGGAGCGAAGGCTGGGTATTAACCAGCGAGTTCGTTGCCGTGTCTTCGCCCGTGATGCCGGCGGTGGTCCGCCAAGTATCAACGGTCTTGCCGAACTTGGCGACGCTGGTCTGGGCGCGGGTGTTGAGGGCGGTGACGCGGAGCGGGTCGCCGAGCAGTTCATCGATCGGTTCGTTTTGGGCCAACGCGAAGGCCTGCATCGCCTTGACTGACGCGGCGCTGATCCCGCGGGCGGGGGTGTTGATCACTCGTAGGAGGTTGACCTCGTCGGCCGGGTTGGCGACGACGCGGAGATACGCGATCGCGTCCTTGATCTCTTTGCGGTCGTAGAACGCGGTGCCGCGGGCGATCTGGTAGGGGACGCCGGCGTTGCGGAGCGTCTCTTCCATCACACGGGATAGCGAGTTGATCCGGTAGAACACCGCCATTTGGCCCCACGCCACGTTGTCTTCGTCGTGCAGCCGTTGGAACTCTTCGACGACCCAGCTCGCTTCCTGCTTCTCGTCGGCGCACGTGACGACTTTGACGGGTTCGCCGTCGGCGTTGTCGGTCCATAGCTCCTTGTGCCGGCGGCCGCGGTTGTTGGCGATCAGGGCGTCGGCCGCGGCGAGGATCTTTTTTGTTGAACGGTAGTTCTGCTCTAAACGAACGACTTGGGCGGCAGGGTAGTGCTGTTCGAACTCGAGGATATTTTGGATGTTTGCGCCGCGCCACCCGTAGATCGATTGGTCCGGGTCGCCGGTGCACATGATGTTTTGGTGCTCGGCGGATAATGCGTTGGCGATCATGAACTGCGCGTGGTTGGTGTCCTGATACTCGTCGATCATGACGTACTGATACTTGTCACGCAGCTCGGCCAATACGTCCGGGTGTTTCTTGAGCAGCGTGACCGTCTTGAGCAGCAGGTCGTCGAAGTCGAGCGCAGCGTTGCGTTCGAGGATCGACTCGTATTTGGTGTAAACCTTGGCGACGGTGCGGTCGTAGAAGTTGTTCGCCTGCTTGGCAAAGCCCGCGGCGTCGAGCAGGTCGTTCTTGGCGTTAGAGATCGCTCCGAGCATCCCGGCGGGGGGGAAGTTCTTGGTGTTGATCTCGAGGTCTTCGAGGGCCTGCTTGATCGCCCGCTTCTGGTCTGCGGTGTCGTAGATCGAGTAGCCCGGCGGCAGGCCGAGCCGGTGGGAGTACTGGCGGATCAGCCGGGCGCAAAGCGAGTGGAACGTCGCGACGGTGGTCGCCCGGGCCTGACGCTCGGTCAGGATCTGGGCGACGCGGTCCTTCATCTCGCCCGCGGCCTTGTTGGTGAACGTGATCGCCAGGATGTTCCACGGCGCGATGCCGACGCCCTGTACCAGATACGCGATCCGCCGGGTGATGACGCGGGTCTTCCCCGAGCCGGGGCCAGCCAATACGAGCAGCGGCCCGTCCACGTGCGTGGCGGCCTGGGTCTGCGGCTCGGTAAGGCCTTCCAGAAGTTGTTCGGCTTCGGGCATCGGGGCAGTTTAGCAGGTGGCCGTAACGGTCAATTCAACGACCAGCCGTCGTCGTCCCGCCCGCCGGCGTTTTCTTCGGCCCGCTTGACGAGGTCGCGCATCGAGCGGAGCTGGGCTTCGACCAAGCGAGCCCGGGCGACCACGTCCGCCTCGGCGAGCATGGCGTAGCGCTCTTCCAGGTCTTGGGACAGGCCCAGCATGGCGAGCTCGATAAAGGCCGGCGTCGGAATGTCGTCTTCCAGCCACTCCTGGATCGACGAAATGATCGCCAGTCGACTAAGGTACGGATCGCCGAGCAGGTCTGCGATCCTCTGGCGGGCGTTCTCGAGGCCGCTCTGGGTCTCGCCGTCGGCTTCGGGGTGGCCGAAGGGTTCGAGCTTGGCGAGGCGGTAGCCGTCGGGGTGAAGCGGTTTTTCTTCTTGTATCTCGGCCCGACAGATGCCGTGGAGCAGGATGTTGTGCCGCCCGTCGTCGAGACGCTGGTCTTGGGCGAGATAGCCCACCGCAACACAGGGCCGCAGCGGCGGATTACCCGCGTAATCGTGTTTCCAGTCGTCGCCGGCGAATACGGCCATGCCGATGATCCCGTCCGAGTCGAGCGCGTCCCGCAGCATCGCGCGGTACCTCGGCTCAAACACGTGCAGCGGCACCGTGGCGTGCGGCAGCAGGACGCAGGACTGCAGCGGGAACAGACGGACCGGCTTGTTGAAGTCGATAACGAGCTGCTCGGTTTCCATACCGAATATTAGGGGCGCAGCTACGGGCAAACCGCAAGATCGTGCCGCAGACTTTTCGGCGGATCGACCACGATTTAGATCATCGGGTCGAACGCATCGAGTTGCGAATTTTTGCCCTTCCGACGCGGGGCTCGCAGCTCGGGCTTGGGGTGGTTGCTGCGGACGGTGTGGTTAGGCAGGACCGATTCGGTGAGGAAGACCGAACCGCCGACCGTGGCCCCACGGCCGATGACGGTCTGGCCGCCGAGGATGATGGCCCCGCCGTAGATGGTGACGTCGTCTTCGAGCGTGGGGTGGCGTTTCATGCCCCGCCAGTCCTGCCCGCCCTTGGTCGACAAGGCTCCCAGGGTCACGCCCTGGTAGATCTTCACGCGGTCGCCGATCGTGACCGTTTCACCGATGACGATGCCGGTGCCGTGGTCGATGAAAAAGGACTCGCCGATCTGAGCCCCGGGGTGGATGTCGATGCCGGTCTCGTTGTGGGCGTATTCGCTGAAGATGCGGGCGAGCAGTGGCAGGCCGAGCTTGTAGAGCTTGTGCGCGTAGCGGTGGATGAAGATGGCGTCGAGGCCCGGGTAGCAGAAGACCGCCTCGTCGGCCGACGTGGCGGCGGGGTCGCCGTCGAAGGCGGCCTGCACGTCTAGCGACAGCATCCGCCGGACCTCGGGGACGGCAGCCATGAAAGCATCGGTTTTTTCGCGGGCGACCTGGTCGCATTCGGGGCAGTCGTCACCCGAATTCGCTTTGCCGTCGCGGTTCAGAAGGTACCGCTCGGTCTGGCGGACCTGCTCGTAGAGCAGCGCGTCGATTTGCCGGACAAGGTCGGCGGTGCGCTCGGCCAGGTTGTCCGCGGTTAGTCGTTCTTTCTCTTCATCTTCAAAGAAGCCGGGGAAGGTCAGCTTCCGCAGCAGCTCGACCAGGTCGATACAACGCTGACGGCTGGGCAGGAAGATCGCGTCGATATGCGCGAGGCGTTCGTCGGCGAGGGTGTCGGCGACTAAGGAATCCACGAGGCCCTCGAGCTGAGCGGGGTCGGGTTGGCTGGGGTCTTGGGTGGGCGTCTGGGCCATCGATACATGATACCTACGAAAAAGCCCGCTCACGGCAGGGAGCCGAGGCGGGCTTTTATTGACTTTCCTTGAGACCAACGAAAACTCGTGATCACTTCCGGGGCGGGGGGGCGTGGGGTGCGGGGCCGCAGGCGGATGAACTCGAACCTCAAATTCAGGTGGGTGCGTCGCGGGAATCATCCAAACCTTCCGCTCTTTGACGGCCTGGTTATCGCGTCCCATCCAGCTCCCTTTGAGGCTCGAAAGGCCCGAGCGCATGCTTGCCTGAGCTCGGCCTCGCACGCCACGCCCCTTCACCAATATTGCTTTCGCATCGGCCATCCGCAAGAAAAACTTGCGGCCAAGGGCGCGGGGATCGGAAACCCATCGAGGCTTCCTTCGTCTTTACTTGTCCAATCCATTATACGCGTCGGACCCGCCCGGCTAGCGTTTTCTTGACTGATAAAGAGCAAGAGCCTCACGCCGGATACGCCGCATGCGCACCGCGATCACGACCCAGAAGACAAACTGCGCCAGCGCGAACGCCAGCCCGCCGAATACCGCAGGTAAGCCGACCACCATCAGCAGCGGGTCGAGCCAACCCGGGGCGCTGTTGTTGCTCCAGGCGTAGCTGAACGCCACCCCCACCAGCACCGCCGCACCGACCACGAATACGGGCCAAATCAACCCGGTCAACGCCAGGGCGTTGCCCACCTTGTTCATCGTTGACCAGTCGGCTTCGCCGCAGACCCGCGCCGCGTAACGCAACACCCCGGCGAAGTGCACCCCCGTTGCGAGACCAAAAACGCCGAGGTGAACAAAGAGGGGTGTCTCCGAAACGTAGGCGTCGGCCATGGCGAACATCGAGAGGATCGACACCGCTGCCACCACGCCGCTCGCCCCGATAATCCGTTGCAGCCGCTTGAACTCCGGCCGGGCTTTGGGGACTTCGACCAGCAGCGTGATGACCCCGAGCAGCCACGCGAAGATACCCAGCCCGAACAGGTAGGTCGCGGGGATGGCGATCGCCAAGCACACGGCCGCGGACTGAACACGTCTTAGCCAGTCCAGCGGCAGAAGCCGGAGGTTGCTGGCGTTAAGGGTCTCGCGGACGGGAGCCCCGCACTCCGGGCAGTCGCCGTCGGGCGGCTGCTTCCGCAGCAGGTAGCCGCATGAGCTGCAGGGCAGGTCCGCCGCGATCAGGCCGTCGGCGTCCAACGCTACCAATCGGGATATCGGGTCGGCGGCGCTGGGGGGCATGCGTCAGCCCTGTTCGGCTTTAAGTATCTCGGCGTATTCGACGATCGCGTCGTGGGTGGCGTAGGCGGGCTTCCATTTCAGGCCGGCCGTGGTCTGGCTGATGTCGGCGCAGGTGTAGTCCTGGTAGAAGCTGAAGGGGTTTTCGAAAGAGTCGGGCGCGTAGTCGGTGCCCAGAGCCTGGTTCAACGCGGCGACGATCTGGTTGAAGCTCGTCGCCTCGCCGGTGCCGCAGTTGTAGACGCCGGACTTCGCGCCGTCGAGCGCCCCGGCCATCGTGCAGCCGACGACGTCTTTGACATAGATCTGGTCGCGGGCCTGGTCGCCGGGGTCGAAGATGCGGGGGCATTTACCGTCGAGCATCTGCTGGGCGAGCTGGTAGATCATCGACGCCATCTTTCCCTTGTTCTGCTCGCCGGGGCCGAAGACGTTGAAGTAGCGGAGGCCGACCATGTGGGCGTCGGGGTGTTGGGTGAGCAGTTTTCGTTGGATGTTTTCCATGACCCACTTGGAGAAGCCGTACACGTTGGCGGGTCGGCCGGCGTCATCGAGGGTGAAAGGGCGGCGCTCGGCGAGGGCCCCGTTGGCGGCGGTGCCGTAGGTCGCGGCGCTGCTGGCCCAGACGAGCTTGATCTTGCGTTCGATACACAGCTCGGCCAGGTGATCGAACGGCTCGACGTTGTCGCGGATCATCTGGGCCTCGTCCTCGACCGTCGTGTCGGTAATCGACGCTTCGTGGAAAACGACGTCGGGTTTGTAGGTGTCGAGCAGATCTTCAAGGTCGAGTTGGTGGAGAGCCCGGGCGATGATCTCGCCGCGGTAGGACCAGCCGTGCTGGCCTTCGCTGCTGAGGTTGGCGAACGTGCCGAGGCGCATGTCGTCGACGACGAGCAACTCGGCGTCGGGCTGCTGCTCCTGGAGGGTGCGGGTGAGGTTTGAGCCGACGAAGCCGGCTCCGCCGGTGATGAGGTAGCGCATGGGCGGTGGGGTTTGCGGGAACGGGTGGTTTAGTGAGTAGGGGGGACCGCGGCGGATCCGGGTCATTAATCCGGGGGACCCGGGTTAAATTTTTAGTTTGCGCCGTTGTCCGGGGGCGGGATGAGGAGTTCCATGCCGAGTTGGAGGTTGCCGGGGTTGTCGCCGATTTTTTGGCGGTTGGCTTGGTAGATGAGTTCCCACTTGGCGGAGGAGTTGTAGAACTGCTTGGCGATGTTACTGAGGTTGTCGCCGGACTTGACGACGTAGGTTGCGCCGCGGCGGGGCAGGTCGTCGCCGGTTTCGGAGTTATTGCTGCCGTCGCTCCGGGCCGAGGCCCGGGGGGCGTCGAGGTTCGGGAGCTTGAGTTCCTGGCCGACGCGGAGTCGGTTGGGATCGACCAGCGGGTTGGCCTGGGCGATGTCGACCCACTTGTTCGCGCTGCCGTAGGTCGCCAGGGCGATGGAGCTGAGCGAGTCGCCGGACTCGACGGTGTAGAGCCGGAGGACGGGCGGCTCGGGGGGCGGGAGCGGGCCAGCATCGACCGCGGCCTCGGCATCGTTGCGGGTGACGGGATCGAGGGGCCCGAGGGCGATGCCGGTGTTTGCCGCGGCGGGGGTCGGCTCGGCGGGGTCGATCAGGGCCGCGGTGTCTTCGCTTTCTAAGGCGTCGAGCGGCAGCGGGTCGGGCGGGGTGATGGGCTCATCGCTCGCCGCGAAAGGAGAGCGGGCGAACGGGTCGTCGGGGAAAGCGGACCGGCCGACGGTGAGCGACGGTTCGGGCTCGCGTTCGACCGGGAGCTCGAGCGCGGGCTCGTCGGCGTAAGCGACCCGTGTCGGCGGGGCGTCTTCTGTCGTAGCGGAGTCGTCGGTCGTATCGCGAACCGGCGGTCCGAGGGGTTCGAGGTCAACTCCGAACTCGGGAGGATCGGGTAACAAAGAAGAGGACGATTCGCCCGGGTCCGGAGCCGTTTCGTCGGCGGCTTCAATCGAAGCCAGCGGGTCCGGCGTCGGATCGGTTCCGCTGGGGTTCTCGGGGTTGTTGAACATCAACGAAGCGACCACAACCAGAAGCAGCAAGCCTCCGGCGGCGAGGGCGATTTTATATGCGGCGGACATAGGCGGTTTCCTGACGAGCGGGCCGATACAGGCTTAAATACGGCGTGACGTAGATCAGTTTAACGGCCTAAGTTTCACCGGGCCAAACACCGTGTAAACCGAACCGGTCGGCTTGAGGTTTAGGCCGGTGTGGGGCGGAGGGGCGGTTGGGATTACACTGCGGCCATGCCGAAGGTTTCTGTAGTCATCTGTTGCGCAAACGCTGAGGCGACGCTCCCCGCGGCCCTGGCCTCGGCCGCCTGGGCGGATGAGCGGGTGGTGGTGGACTCGGGGTCGGACGACCAGACCGCGGCGATCGCCCAGCGGGACGCCGACGTCTACCGGCTGGAGCCCTGGCGGGGCTACTCGGGGCAGAAGAAATTCGGGGCCGAGTTGGCGGCGAACGACTGGGTGCTCGTGCTCGACGGCGATGAAGAGGTGTCCCCCAAGCTTGCCGAGCAGATCGGAGCGTTGACCGACGAAGAACTAGAAGGCCTCGACGTCGTGTATATGAACCGCCGGAACTGGGTCATGGGCCGGCCGGTGCGGGCGTGGTGGCCCGATCAGCAGAGCCGATTGATTCATCGGTATCGTGTGCATTGGCCCGAAGAAGCCCTGCACGACGACCGCCGGCCGTCCGACCCTTCTCGGACCCAAACACTCAGCGGACACCTCGAACACAAACGGGTGGGCGTGACGGGGCTCGAATCGTGGTCGGATTATTTCAGCGGCCGCCGTCTTGACGAGAGGATGATGCCGGTTGCCCGCCAGATGTACGCCGAGGGCAAGCGGGCGACGTGGTTTTCGCTGGCGATCCGTCCCGTATCGGCATTTTTGAAGTTTTACGTCATCAGACGGGGCTTTCTCGACGGCCGTTTCGGCCTGCTCATCGCCCAGAAAGCCATGTTCAGCGTTCAGCTGAAATACGCCGCGCTTTGGGCCGTTCAGAACGAAGCGAAGCGGCAGGGAAGCGCTGATGAAAAGGTAGAAAACGATTAGCGGGATCCTTGCGGGGTAATCCCGGCGAAACCGCGGCCAGATCAGTCCTGCCGTAACAAGGCGGTTTAGTCCGCTATCGGCTTGAGGACCCGTGCCGTCGGTGACGATTTGAGTCATTCCGGATATGCTTACACTTCGTTCGGGACACCAAATTCCCGGATTTTCTGCGCCGGAGTGCATGCTGTTCCGGCAAACCGCCGATGTTAGACTGCCTGAATTCCCTATCCCATCCGCCCGGAGCCCGGTCCATGACCACACGAGATTCCCGACTGGTTGTCAGTGAACACGACGAAATCACCAAGATCGGTTTCGTTGATCGAAACATCCTCGAAGAAGCCAACATCCAGCAGATCGGCGAAGAGATCTCCGCCATCATCGACGGCCAAGCCAACCCCAAGATCCTGCTGAGCTTCGAAAACGTTGAGCACCTGTCCTCCGCGGCCCTGGGCACGCTGATCACGGTCAACACCAAGGTCAAGCAGAAGGGCGGCCAACTCCGCCTCGCCAGCATCGACAAGCAGATCTACGAAGTCTTCGTGATCACCAAGCTCAACAAGCTCTTCCAGATCCACGACACCACCGAAAAAGCGCTGGGAAGCTTCAAATAACCCGACGCTCCGGCGGGTTATCTCGTGAGCGGCAGCGGTCTGTATTCCTGTCACGGTGTTTCCCGCAGGCGTCTGCTCTGTTCGCCGAGAGCGAGCTGAGCCATTGGTCACCGCATGTCTAAACCGACCGAGACCAAACTCGTCTTCCCCAGCAAACTCAGCGAGGTGCCGGCCGTCCAGCAGGCCATCATCTCCGCTGCGGAAGCCGCGGGGTTCAGCGACAAGGCTCTGTTTGCGGTGCGGCTGGCTCTGGACGAGGCGTTGACCAACGCCGTGCGGCACGGCAACGCCAGCGACCCGACCAAAAACGTCGCCGTCGAATTCTCCGCCGACGCCAAGCAGCTTTCGGTAACGATCGAAGACGAAGGGCCGGGCTTCGACCCCGACGACATCCCCGACCCGACCGCCGAGGAAAACCTGGGCCGGCCCCACGGCCGGGGGGTGATGTTGATGCGGGCCTATATGACCGAAGTCCGCTTCAACCAACGCGGAAACCGGGTCACCCTGATCAAAAAGCTCGACTGCGCCCTGCCGCACAACGACTAAACCCCTTGATTTATGTGATTTTTCCTCTAACGTTCTGGGCACGGCGTTATCGCTGATCTAGCGATTTTCGGATCGGCTATTTGTGACTCCAGCCAAAGGGCTTAAACTTTCCCAGACAGATTGTCCCTGAGAACCGAAGTGCCCCAGCCCCATCCCGTCGAAGAAATCTCTGAAGAAGACCCCGAGCCCGAGAGTAACGGCCCGCCGGTGACGTCCGGTCTGGAAGTGGTCTTTACGCTCGACACCGACGACACCTCTCCGCCGTCCGACGGTTGGTTAGTCTATCAACTTGCCAAAGCCTGCCGTCTGGTGGGGATCGAGGGAGGCCAGCTCTCCGTGACCCTCGTGGACGACCCGGTGATGAGTCGTCTCCACGCCGATCACTGCGACGACCCCTCAACCACCGACGTGCTGACGTTCGACCTCGCCGATCGTGAACCGCCCCGGGCGGGCGATCCGGTGACCTGGATCGAGGGGGATATCGTGGTTTGTCGCGACGTAGCCGAGCGTCAGGCCGCCGCCCGCGGGCACGACGCCCGGACCGAGCTTTTGCTGTACGCCGTCCACGGCCTGATGCACCTGCTCGGCGAAGACGACCACGCCGAAGAAGACTATTCAAGAATGCACCGCCGCGAAGACGAGCTGCTCACCGAGATGGGCCTCGGCCCGGTATTTCATCGGGAGCGGCTGGACACGCCGGTCGGCGGGGTTGAGGGGGAGCAAGCGTGATCGTTGCCGTTGTCCTGATCGTGATCGCCTGCGTGTTGGCCTGCTACTTCTCGGCGACCCACTCGGTCCTCAAGACGTTTTCCCGTAAACGCCTGACCGACCTGCTCGAGGCCCGCGGCCAGCACGGCCGGGCGGAGTACGTCGAGGAAAACCTCAGCGACCTCCGGCTGATGACCGGTTGGCTTCGGTCCTGCTTCGGGCTGATTCTTGTCTTGTCCGTCTTGTTTGCGGTGGAGGCGCGGATGGGGCAGTCGACCCTTGCCGCGCCCTGGCCCTACATCGTGGCGTTCGCCATCGCGTCTCTGCTGCTGAGCATTTTCAGCGTGGCGATCCCGGTGAGTTGGGCGCAGTACCGCGGGGAACGCTTGCTGGCGTGGTCGGTGCCTTGGCTGCGGGCGATGGCCTGGATCACGCTGCCGGTGACTCGGCCCTTGAGCCTGTTCGACCCGGTGGTGCGCCGCATCTCGGGCGTCGATCTGTACGACGACGAGGACGATCTCTCCGAGCAGGTCCTCGCGGCGGTCGAAGACCACGAAGAAGGCGATACCGTCGCCGAGGACCAGAAGCAGATGATCGAGGCGGTGTTCGACCTGCACGACACCGACGCCGGGGAGATCATGACCCCGCGGACCGATATCGAGGGGATCGAGCTGCCCGCCAGCCTGGACGAGGTGAAGGCGGCTGTGCTCGAGTACGGCCATTCCCGCGTTCCGGTCTACCGCGAAAACCTCGACGACATCGTCGGCATCCTCTACGCCAAGGACCTCATCGAACTGCTGAACACGCCGGGCTCCGAGGCCAGCAACAGCGACGAATTCGATCTCGAGTCGACCCTCCGCGAGCCGTTCCTCGTCCCCGAATCTAAAAAAGTCCTCGAACTCCTCCAGGAATTCCGCGCGACCAAGGTCCACCTCGCCATCGTCCTCGACGAGTACGGCGGTACGGCCGGCCTCATCACCATCGAAGACATCCTCGAAGAGATCGTCGGCGAGATCCAGGACGAATACGAACCCGAAGACGAAGCCCCCGAAGTCGTCGAGATCGACGAGAACTCGGCCAAGGTCGACGCCCGCACCAACATCGACGACCTCAACGATCGGCTCAACCTCGATCTGCCCGAAGACGAAGACTACGACACCGTCGGCGGTTTCGTCTTCGCCGAGCTAGGCCACATCCCCGAAGCAGGCGAATCTTTCGAAGCCCACGGCGTCAAAGTGACAGTAGATGAGGCCGAGCGGACCAAGGTCATCGCCGTCACAGTCGACAAGCTGGCAACTGCGGATGCAGGCTAATTAAATTATCTTAATTAGCGTAGTTTTACGCCGATTTGTGCTTAATCGTGATCCCTGTCTGTTTTTTGTATCTAGATTTTTGCTGCCAACGATCTTGCGTTCGCAACTTAAATTCCGATCGAGAGGTTTCTGAATGCCGTTTTTCAACCGTCGCTTTTCGGTTTTAGTCGTTTTTGCCGCATTGCTCGGCTTATCCGCGTGTGCGTCTGCTCCGGCGGTCACCGCCGAGCCACCGAATATCCTTTGGATCATCACCGACGACCACCGCAGCGACTCGCTAGAGGTGTTCAACCGCCATACCACGGGCAAGTCCGAGAGCCCGCTGGGGTTCGTGATGTCGCCCCGGCTCGATGCCCTCGCCGCCGAGGGTGTCTTCTTTCCCAACGCCTACTGCAACTCGCCCGCCTGCGCCCCGTCCCGCGCCTCGATGCACACCGGCAAGTACCCGCACCGCAACGGCATCTACGGCTTCCGTCGGTCGCACCACTCGGCCGACGTTTCGAGCCAGGTCGTCCAGGCCGTCATGAAAGACCAAGGCTACCAGCCCGCCCACTTCGGCAAGAGCGGCGTCCGCATCTTCCCCATCGAGAAGATCAACCAGTGGACCCCGGCCGGGCACTACAACCCCCGCGTCACCAAGCGCAGCCTCCACGAATCCGACAGCGCCGACTTCTGGTTCAACAGCCCCTGGGGCCAGGTCGACGGCAAGGGCATGGTCATCGGCACCGAAGAGGTCTACCGCTTTCCCGACGGCCGGGTCGAACGGTTCTGGCGCGAACGCAAAGACCAACCGCTCACCGAAGCCGACCTGGCTCAACGCAAAGCCGTCGAAGAAGAGCTCGACATCCTCCGCACCTACACCCGCCGTAACCCCAACCTCATCATCGGCGGCGTCTCGTCCAACACGACCTGGGAAACGATGGACGCCGCGACCGTCAAGGCCATGCAACGCTACC
This sequence comes from Planctomycetota bacterium, assembly GCA_038747275.1. Taxonomy (GTDB): domain Bacteria; phylum Planctomycetota; class Phycisphaerae; order Phycisphaerales; family Phycisphaeraceae; genus Algisphaera. The sequence goes on from JBCDJW010000022.1 coordinate 63,351, forward strand.
TCGAACACGACGGGGCCGAGCCCTACACCCTCGTCGACGGCAGGACCAAGGCCAACGGACCCGACCCCGACAAGCCCGTCTTCATCCACCTCGGCTTCAGTGCCCCGCACACGCCCGTTCTGCCCAGCCGAGAATTCCGCGACCACTTCTCGGGTAAGACCTACGACGTCCCCGCCTTCGACGAGCATGAGCTCGAACTACTCCCCGAGACGCTGCGGCAGATGCACAACGACATGAACTTCTCGCGGATGACGGATGACGAGAAGCAGCAGGCCATCCGCGACTACTACGCCCTGTGCGCGATGGTCGACCACTTAGCCGGGGCCGCCGCCGATTCGTTCAAGGCCTATTCCGAGAAGCACGGCCGGGACTACCTCATCGTCTACGTCAACGGCGACCACGGCTGGCACCTCGGCGAGCAGGGCATCGAAGCTAAGTTCGGACCCTGGCGCCAGTCCAACCAGGGCAGCGTCATTATCGTCTCCTCCGACAAAGAAAAGTACCCGCCCGGCACGGTCTACGACGGCCTCGTCGAATACGTCGACCTCGTCCCCACCTTCTACGACGCCGCGGGCATCGAACCCTCCGTCCACCCCGGCCTCGACGGCTTCAGCCTCCGCGAGATCGCCACAGGCGACGCCACGCAACGCGACTACGTCATCGGCGAGTTCAACCAGGTCCGCGGCGAGCGGGCCTACCTCCGCACGAAAGACTTCGCCTTCTCCATGCGGGCCCGGCCCTACTTCACCAAGCCCGGCGAGGGCTACGAGCCCGGCGAACGCATCCGGTGGGGCCTCGAAGCCACGGCCGAAGAAGTCGAGATGTCGCTCTACGACCTCCGCGTCGACCCCGACGAGCGGATCAACGTCGCCTACCACGGCCCGTACACCGGCCTCGCCGCCTTCTTCCGCAACAAGCTCGGCAACATCGTCCTCGGCGACGGCCGCGTCGAGGTCGACTGGACCCAGGAAAACAAATACCACAGCAGCAACTTCGCCCCCGGCGCCCACGATCACAAGCTCGACTTCCCCGCCGGCACTATCCCCGAGCCGCAGTTGCCCGAGGAATACATGGGCTTGTTGAATCATTGAGGTCTGACAGGTACAGGCAGGTCGGCCGCGGATGGGCAGACGCTACACTATCCGCCCCATGTCCGAACTCCATTTTTACAACACGCTGACCCATCAGATCGAACCGTTCACCCCGCTCGAGCCGGGCAAGGTCTCGATGTACAACTGTGGGCCGACGGTCTACGACTTTGCCCACATCGGCAACTTCAAGACGTTCCTCTTCGCCGACGTGCTGCGGCGGTTTCTGGAGTTGGTGGGTTATGACGTGCACCAGGTGATGAACCTGACCGACGTCGGGCACATGACCGAGGACCAGCTCGCCGACGGTGGGGGGGAAGACAAGATGGAGGTCGCGGCCCAACGTTTGGCGGAGGCCAAGAAAGCGGGCGACGCCCACGCCTCGGCGATCGACGACCCGAACGACCCCTACCAAGTCGCCGAGTTCTACATCGACGCCTTCGTCGAAGACGCGAAGTTGCTGGGGATGAAGGTCGCCGACGAATACCCGCAGAACATGCCGCGGGCGACGGACCATGTGCCGAACATGGTCGCGATGGTCGAGCAGCTCGTCGCGAAAGACCACGCCTATGTCGCCGCCGACGGCGCGGTGTACTTCTCCGTCGAAAGTTTCGAAGGCTACGGCACACTCTCGGGCAACAGCATCCACGAACTCAAGGGCGGGGCGGGCGGCCGGGTTGTCGCTGAGAACCAGGCGGGCAAACGCCACCCCGCCGACTTTCTGCTGTGGAAGCCCGACGGGACGCACCTCATGAAGTGGGACAGCCCGTTCGGCGAGGGCTACCCCGGCTGGCACATCGAGTGCTCCGCCATGGCCAAGGCCCTGCTGAAACGCGACGTAATCGACATCCACACCGGCGGCGAGGACAACATCTTCCCCCACCACGAGTGCGAGATCGCCCAGTCCTGCTGCACCACCGGTGAGGAATCGTTCGCCCGCTTCTGGATGCACTCTCGACACCTCATGGTCGAAGGCGCGAAGATGTCCAAGAGCAAGGGCAACTTCTTCACCGTCCGCCAGATTCTCGACGGCAGCTTCACCGGACGCGAGGTCGACCCCGCCGTTCTGCGCTACGAGATGATCAAGGCCAACTACCGCAGCCAGATGAATTTCACCAAGCGTGGACTAGAAGATTCTGCAGCGAACGTGCGCAAGCTCCGCGAATTCGCGGCAAGCCTCGAAGCCCAGGTCGAAACTCCCGCCGAGGTCGGGCTCGACCACCCGGCGGTCGCGCGGTTCGCCGAAGCCTTGGCCGACGACCTGAACATCGCCGGGGCGTTGGGTGCGGTATTCGAGTTCGTCAACGAACCGAGCGACGACCCGGCCGAGGCGTTGGGCGTGCTGCAGAAGTTCGACGCGGTACTCGGCGTACTGCCCGCCGCTGAATCGACGGGAAGCGGTGACGCGGACTGGGCCGTGGGCCGCAGCGCCGCGTTAGACGCCGCGCGGGCCGACAAAGACTACGCCGCCGCCGACGCGATCCGCGACGAACTCCAGGCCGCGGGCTACGACGTCAAGACGACCAAAGACGGCACTGTCGCGACCAAACGCTTAGCGTGAATAATTACTTGTGAGTTTTGCGTGACCAATCGCCTTCGCGGCGAGCGGCAGGGGGATACCCCTTGCACCCTCGAAAGACATCTCGCTGAGATGTATGCGTTAACCGTATCGCCATCCGGAGGCCGCGGAGCGGAAATTCATGCCGCTTCGTTTTCGACGTCCACGCCCTCGTAGTGATACTGCTCGGCGATGTACTGCTCCAGCGGGCCAGCCGCGGTGACGACGATACGGAACGGCACCGCGAGGCTGTGTAGAAGAAACGCCAGGGCGGTGGACAGCGTCTCGGGCGTTGTGCAGCACAAGAGGTGCCCGTCGGGCTCGACCGCGAGGGGCAGGATGAGGTAGTCCCACGCGTCGCGGGCCGCGAGGTAGTCGAGCGCGGCCGGGTCGTGGGCGGTCTGCGACAGCCGGACCTCGGGGGCCGCTTTGTGGTGGCGGGTGATCGCTTCGAGCAGGTCGATTTCCAGCAGCCCCAGTTGCTCCGCGGTGTGCGTCAAGAAGCATTCGTTATCAGACGCGTTGTCGGGCGAGCCGAGGACGGCGGCTTGTTGTTCGGGCGTGAGTACGTTTTGTTCGACCAGGATGGCCGTGATCTGCTCGTGAGTCATACCGAGGCTCCGTAGATTGCGCTACTTAGCCATCGGCCGACGGAGCGGGTCGGTTGAAAAGTTGGCCGGAAAAATCGCGTCTTCGCCGAGACTTACGCCGATCCTTCCGGCTCGGGTTTAAGCCTCTTGAACGCCCGGATGCCGCCGGTGACGTAGGGCAGGCCCGACAGCACCGTGGCGATCACGGTCGCGTAGACCAAGACGTCCCGCACCCAGCCCAGCCAGGCGTAGCCGTTTCCGGGGTCGCGGTTCGGATCGATCATCACGACCACCAGCACCACCGGCACGACCACGGACTGCAGGATCATCTTGAGCTTGCCGATCCAGTTCGCGCTGAAGTCGATGCCCGCCTTCTCGACCTCTCCACGGATGCCGGTGACCAGCAGCTCACGGGCCAAGACCAACACCACCATCCACGGGTACACCCCGCTGACCATCGTGCGGAAGCTGCCGTCCGCCACGGCCACCGGGTCGAGGAACCGCGGGCTGCCGAGGTAGATCACCGCCCCGAGGATCAGGATCTTGTCGCAGAACGGGTCCATGATCCGCCCGAACTTGGAGACCACTTCCCACCGCCGGGCGAGGTAGCCGTCCAGCGCATCGGTGATCGCCGCGAGGATGAACAGCACCGTCGCCACGGGCAAAACCCAGACGGGCGAGGCCGGCTCGGCCTGATACCGGTACAACTGCAACACCCCGAAAAACGCCGCGGCAAACACCAGCCGGAGCATGGTCAATTGGTTCGGGATGTTTTTGCGGGCAAACATGGGTAGGGGCTGCATAGTAACGCAACCAACGATACACGACGGCAGTGTCAGGTTCGTTGTTGCGGATCGCCTGCGCGGCGGGCGGTCAGGGCTCCGCCCCGACACCCCAAAGGCCATACTCCCGTTTAGCGGGCGACGCGAAGCGTCCCGCATCCTTCGGATCAATCCGCGGCCAACCCATTCGCCGCCCCCAATCCCGCCAGCCGACCCGTACACCACGCCCACTGAAAGTTGTATCCGCCGATCCGCCCGTCCACGTCGAGGATTTCACCGGCCAAATGAAGCCCCGGGCAGACCCGCGATTCCATCGTCGATAGCGTCACCTCCGACAACGGCACGCCGCCCGCCGTCACCTCGGCAAACTCGTAGCCCCGGTCGGCCGTCACCGGCAGCGGCAGGGCGGTCAGCGTCCGCACCAACGCTCGTCGGCCGTCCTTGGGCAGCTGCGACAGCGGCAGTCCGGGCTCGAGTCGGGCTCCGTGCTCGACCAGCGCCGCGGCAAGTCGCTCGGGGAAGTATGGCTGCACGACCTGCAACACGGTGCGTCGCGGATGCGTCTTGGCCTGCCCCAAAAGCTCAGCCTCGAGCGAATCGAACGTATGCGTCGGCATCAGGTTGGCGGTCAGGGTATGAGCCGAGTCGCCGAAGTCGCCGCCGAAGTGCCTAGAGATATCCATCGCCGCCGGGCCGGAGAGGCCGAAGTGCGTCAGCAGCATCGCCCCGTCCTGCTTGTGCAGCACCTTGCCCGTCGGCCCCGCCAAGCTCAACTCGACATCAACCGCGATCCCCTTCAACGCCGTCAGCCAGTGGTTGCTCCGCAGCATCAACGGCACCAACGCCGGCCACGTCTCGGTCACCGTGTGGCCCAGCGACCGGGCGAGCCCGTACCCGAACCCGTCGCTGCCGGTCTTGGGCAACGCCTTGCCGCCGGTGCTGAGGACGACACGCTTAGCGTGGTACTCGCCTTGCGAGGTTTCGATGCAGAAGCCGTCTCCGAGCCGTTCGATCCCCGTGACGCGGTGCTCGGTGAGCAGCTCCGCCCCGGCCTCGTAGCACGCCTCCAGCAACGCGTTCAGCACCGTCCGCGCGCGGTCCGTCGTCGGAAACAGCTTCCCGGTCTCTTCCCGCTTCAGCTCCACGCCCCGCCCCCGGAAGAACTCGATCGTGTCTTCCACCGTAAACGACCGCAGCACCTTCTTCACCGCGTTACGCGAACTCCCCGCCCCCCCGCCATAGTCCACCGGCCGCACCACGTCGTGCGTCACGTTGCAACGCCCACCCCCCGCGATCAGAATCTTTGCCCCCAGTCGCTTCGCACCGTCAAAAGCTACAGCCAAGAATTCTTCGTTAAAAGTCTTAGCTGCAAAAATCGAAGTGAATAAACCCGCTGCCCCGGCACCAATTACTGCAACTGAACAAGGCCTTGAGGCGGTCATTTGATTTCCGTTGGTAATTCATCAATGTTGACCACCATGTACCTACAGTCGGAAATTACACTGTCGTAACGTTCGATGAAGGTCGAAAACTTTGCCGGGTTATTTTGAAACGATTTGCAATATGTGACGCATGCGTCGGTCAATTGAAGAAAGAAGTCCCACAAATTGAACCACTTCGTACCATCTTCCCCGAAGTCAGGCGATATTTGGATTTGGCCAACATAAAACATCGTTCTTGGAACGTTGCCCCGAATTACTTTACGTGAGTTCGCATTCGTCATATGCAAAAGTGAGTTGCGGAGTTCCCACAGTTGGTCTGAATCTACGTGAATAGATGGTAGGTCAGCGTAAGTATCAAGCCACCGCTGGAAGTTCTTTGGGCTATCCCCGAACTCAATGAATGCAAGAGTGTCCACAAAGGAAAACAGAAGCTTTGCTGCAGAAACATAGCGGTGGTTGTTCCATAGCAATTTAAATGAGTGGATGTAATCATCGTTAAAGAGCGATAACAGGTCGAGCCCATCATCGTTCATATATTTTGCAAGATAGTCTTCCATGTCATTTGAAATCGTCCAATGACAACCCACCTAAACCTAGCCCACCGACGTTGCCGAGGCCGGACTTGAGGTTTTCTTTGGGGATGCGGGGCTTGGCTTTGCCCTTGACGATCGGCTTTTCGCCACCGCCGCGTCCGCCTCGATCACCACCACCGCCGCCGTCGGAGCCGGCAGGTTTGAGCGACAGGCTGATCTTGCGTTTGTCTTCGTCGATGTCTTTGATACGGAATTCTTTGGTGTCGCCGGGCTTGACGATGTCGGTGACCTGGCCGACGCGTTTGGTGTCGAGTTCGGAGATGTGGACGAGGCCTTCGATGCCCTGTTCGAGCTCGACGAAGGCGCCGAAGTCGGTGGTGCCGGTGACGGTGCCGGTGACCATGGCGTCCTTGGCGTACTTGACCGACGCGCCGACCCAGGGGTCGCCCTTGGCGGCCTTGAGCGAAAGCGTGAGCCGGTGTTTGGCGGCGTCGATGTTGAGCACGGCGACCTGGATCACGTCGCCGGCCTTCACGACTTCCTCGGCCTTGTGGATCCGTTTCCAGCTGATCTCGCTCATCGGGAGCAGGCCTTCAACGCCCGGCTCGACCTCGACGAACGCACCGAAGTTGGCGGTGCGGGTGACGCGGGCGCTGATCTGTTCGCCGGGCCGGTACTTGTCGGCGGCGCCGTCCCACGGGTCGGGCTGGACCTGTTTCATGCCCAGGGCGATGCGGTTCTTGTCCGTCTCGATCTTGAGGACCTTGACCTGCACCTTGTCGCCGGCCTTGACGACGTCGGAGGGCTTCTTGACGTGGCTGTGGGAGAGGTCGGTGACGTGGACGAGGCCGTCGACGCCGCCGATGTCGACGAAGCAGCCGAAGTCGACGACGCTGCTGACGACGCCCTCGCGTTCCTGGCCGACCTCGAGCTCCTTGAGCACCTTGTCGCGGTTCTTGGCCTTCTGGTTTTCGAGGTGGGTCCGGCGGGAGAGCAGGACCTTCTTGGCTTTGCGGTCGATCTCTTGGACGACGGCTTCGAGTTTTTGCCCGACGAACTGGTCGAGGTCGTCGACGTGGTAAACGTCGATCTGCGAGGCGGGCATGAAGGCGCGGATGCTGCCGACCATCTCGAGCTCGAGGCCGCCCTTGTTGGACTTGGTCACGCGCGCTTCGACCACGCTGCCGCGGACAAGCTGGTCCCAGGTGGCGAGGCTGACGGCACCTTCTCGGGAGAGGTAGACCAGGCCTTCTTTCTCGTTGACCTTGTCGACAACGAAGTCCATGATCGAGCCCATGCGAGGGGGGCGATCGAACTGGACGAGGGGCAG
>JBCDJW010000023.1:0-69833 GCA_038747275.1 Planctomycetota bacterium
CCCCCCCCCCACCTCACCGCCCACCCGCCCGACGAAGAAGCCTTCGCCGAGCCGCACCTGCCCGGCTACCACCTCCGCGAGGCCGGCACATCTTCCGAGATCGAACGCGCCGCCGCCATGATCAACGCCGCCGAGAAGCCGCTGTTCTACGTCGGCCAGGGCGCGATCCTCTCCGACGCCACCGGCGTGCTCAAGCAGTGCGTCGAAGCCGGCAACATCCCCGTCACCACCACGCTCCAAGGCCTGGGCGCGTTCGACCAGACCAACGACAAATACAACCTCGACATGCTCGGCATGCACGGCGCCGCCTACGCCAACTGGGCGATGCACAACGCCGACTGCGTCGTCTCTATCGGCGCCCGCTTCGACGACCGCGTCACCGGCAACGTCCAGAAGTTCGCCCCCGCCGCCCGCGCCGCCGAGCGCGAAGGCCGCGGCGGCATCATCCACTTTGACATCGCCCCGGAAAACATCAACAAGGCTGTGCCCGTCACCATCGGCGTCGAGGGCGACGCCCGCAAGAACCTCGAGCTCCTGCTGCCCCTGCTCAAGCCCTCGGCCCGCGAGGCGTGGTTCGCCCAGCTCGCCGAGTGGAAACAGCAAGAGCCGTACAAGTACGACCTCGACGAGCGCGAGTTCCACCTCAAGCCGCAGGCCGTGATCGAGCAGTTGTATAAATCTTCCGGGGGCGATGCGATCGTCACCACCGGCGTCGGCCAGCACCAGATGTGGGCCGCCCAGTTCTACAAGTACAAGACCCCCCGCCAGTGGCTGACCTCCGGCGGCCTCGGCACCATGGGCTTCGGCGTCCCGTCGTCCGTCGGCGCCCAGCTCGGCGAAATGGTCGACGCCAAGCGCGACGGCCGCAAGCCCCGCCAGGTCGTCAATATCGACGGCGACGGTAGCTTCTCTATGACCGCTATGGAGATGACCACCGCCGCGCAATACAAGATCCCCGCCAAGACCATCATCCTCAACAACGACTTCCAGGGCATGGTCAAGCAGTGGCAGGACCTGTTCTACGAAGAACGCTACAGCCACACCGAGATGCACAACCCCGACTTCTGCAAGCTCATCGAAGCGATGCACTGCGGCGCGTTCCGCGTGACCAAGCTCGAAGACCTGCCGAAGGTCATGGACGAGTTCCTCGCCTACGACGGCCCGGCCGTGCTCGACGCCCTCGTCGAAAAACACGAACACGTCTACCCCATGGTCCCCGCCGGTAAATCCGTCGACGACATGGTTCTAGGCCCCGCCCAAGGCACCGGCGGCGGATGCGAAGTCAAACAGCCCCGGTAAAGGGTTCCGCTCCGCGGCCTGACGGTTGGCGGTCCGATCAAATTAAACTTTCCCCCGCGGCGTTTCCGGACGCCGTATTTTTTTGATACCTCACTCAAGCCCTACAATACGGTCATGACCACCACGCCCGACGAATTCCTGACCGACGCACCCGCGGAATCCCCGGAAGACCCCGCGCCCGCCGCGGGCCGACCGTCCAAAGACCTCGACGCCGCTCGGGCCTTCGCCATCGAAGCCGCCCGCCTCGTAAGCGACCTCCGCTGCGAAGACATCGTCGTCTTCGACGTCACCGGCCTCAGCCAGGTGACCAACTTCATCGTCATCGCCACCGGCACCAGCGACCGCCAGATCAAGTCTGTCGGCGGCGACGTCGCCGACCTCGGCGAAGAGCACGGCTTCGAACGCTACGGCACCGACCGCGACGGCGCCTCCACCTGGTGCGTCATCGACTGCGTCGAAGTCATGGTCCACCTCTTCGAACCCGCCACCCGCGGCCACTACGACCTCGAAATGATGTGGGGCGACGCCCCGCAGGTGAAGTGGCGACGAACGTAATTAACTGACAGACTATTCCGATGGGTCGTAAACAGAACAGCCAGTTTAATGTAGCTAGATTTGCGATTTCACCCGTAATTTTTTGGGGAATTGGCTATTGGCTGTACCACGAAGCCGCATTCGGCAATGTGATCATCATGCCGGTTTTAGCAGCATTGATTCCCCTGCTATTTCTATCACCAAGCCTGCCTTATACCGCTTCAGGATCGTTTATCACGATTTTTGCGATGATTGGCAGCGTGCTGTTTCAGAGCATGAAATTTCAAAGTCAAATAAGCCAACGTACTGATTTAATTGAATTTCTCGGCGTCGGTTTTTTCATCACACTCTTGTGCTGTATTCCTTCAGCCGTCACGATTGCTGTTGTTAGAATCCGTAGAGCAAAATCACAACGCTTCTCTGGGCCAATTGCGTAAGTGATCGCCAAGTTCTACCGCCTTCCGCGCCACGCTCGGACGCAACTCTCTCAACACTGGCAACACTTCGTGACGAAGCCGCGCCCGTGTCCGTGACTTATCCAGATTCGTCGTGTCTTCTCGCCACGGTTGATCGAGTGAATTCAATAACTCGATCGCCTCAATATGCGTTACGTTCAACATCGGACGAATGAGCGTGACTTTTTCGCTGAGCGGGCGTTGCCACGCGATACCACGCAGGCCCTTCGCAGTCGTACCACGCAGGATCGCCATCAACAGGGTTTCGAGTTGGTCGTCGGCGTGGTGGGCGGTGGCGACGTAGCTGGCGTTCACCTCGGCAGCCATCTCCACCAACGCCGCGTACCGCTGTTCCCGCGCGTTCGCCTCGACGTTACCTGCCGCTTCACCCGGCGTGATGTCTCGCCGAGCGTGTTTCAACCCGAGCTGTCTCGCCAACGCTTCGACGAACGCTGCGTCGCCCTCCGCTGCTTCCGGGGACCGGAGGTGGTGCTGCACATGGGCGACCGTCAGCGTTAGGTTCCACTTACGGCGATCGTGCAACAGGTACAACGCCCGCAAGAGCGCCACCGAGTCCGCCCCGCCCGAACACGCGACCATGATCCGATCACCCTCCAACACCCCGCACCGGTGCCGTAGGCCGTGCGCGGCCGCACGGACCAGCGGCAGGTAGCTCGGGGCTTGTGGATTCTCGGCCATCTTCAAATTCTACCGGCGTGGGCGATGGGTTAAACTTAGCCATCCATGGCCGCTGATCCCGCCCAACAAACCGCCCCCGGAAACGACGCCACCGCTACCCGCGTCGTCGAGCTCGTCGTCAACCTCGACGACACCACCGGCGAAGTCGTCGGCCACGCCACGCAGACCCTCCTCGACGAAGGCGCCCTCGACGTCTGGACCACCCCCATCCAGATGAAAAAACAACGCCCCGGCGTCATGCTCTCCGTCCTGTCCCCCCCGGAAGCGGCGCAAGCGACGGCGAAACGAATCCTCAAACTCACCGGCAGCTTCGGCGTCCGCTTCCGAGAGTGGGACCGCCTTATCCTCGACCGGCAGCACGTCACCACGCCGACCCGTCTCGGCGAGGTATCGATCAAGCTCGGCCGACTCGAAGGCGAACTCGTCACCGCCCAGCCCGAATTCGGTAGCGTCCAAGCCTTGGCGGAATCTTCAGGGACTACGGTAAGACAAGCGATGGACGCCGCCCGCGCTACGGCGGATACGCTCCTCCAGAAGGAGTCTTCATGAGCTTACCCCTCGCCCAACTCAACCCCGAAGACCCGATCTCCCTCGGCCTGTTCATCGCCGGCGTCGTCCTGATCTCCGCCTGGATGCTCATGCGTATCCGCAAACGCAGCGTCAACGGCCCCGACCACCCCACCGCCCGCGAACACCTCGAACGCTACAAACAGCAAGACGGTGTCCGCGGCGACCTCGAGGGCCTCATGGTCGAGATCGAGCAACTCGCCAAACGCCTAGGCAATCAGCTCGACACCAAAGCGATGCGTATCGAAAAACTCATCGACGAGGCCGACCTCCGCATCGCTCAGCTCCAACGTGCTCTGCAAGATCAGCACTCCTCCACGCCTGGAAACGCACCGGTTAATGTTCCGGGGGCCGCTTCCCCCGAAGCGATTGCTAAGCAGCTCAGCGAAGTCGTCGAAAGCCCGCTCTCCACCGAAGAACAAACCGAGCAACTCGCCGCCGACGTCGCCCGCCTCGCCGACGCCGGCCAAACCCCGGAAGCCATCGCCAAACAACTCAACGAACACGTCGGCAAAATCGAACTCATCCTCGCCCTACGCAAGTCATAAATTCCGATCCCCCCAGCGGCCCCCGTTTTTCTGCCTTTGGGGTGTCGGGGCAAAGCCCTGACCGCCCGCCGCGGAGGCGCTTGCCTTAAAATACAAACCACACATAAACCATACGAAAGTACCTTTATGCTACAAGGCACCTACACCGCCCTCGTCACCCCGTTCTCCGCCGGCCAGGTCGATTTTGATCGCCTCGCCAAGAACGTCGCGTTCCAGATCGAGGCCGGCCTCGACGGCGTCGTCCCCGTCGGCACCACCGGCGAGTCGCCCACGCTCTCCCACCTCGAACACGAACAAGTCATCGAGAAAACCGTCGAAGCCGCCGCCGGCCGCTGCCAAGTCGTCGCCGGCACCGGCAGCAACTCCACCGCCGAGGCCCTGTCGCTCACCCAGCACGCCAAGGCCGCCGGCGCCGACGCCGCCCTGATGGTCAACCCCTACTACAACAAGCCGACCCAGGAAGGCCTGTACCGCCACTTCATGACCGTCGCCGACGCCGTCGACCTGCCGATCTGCCTCTACAACATCCCCGGCCGGACCAACGTCACCATGTCCGCCGACACCGTCGTCCGCCTCAACGAACACCCCAATATCGTCGCCATCAAGCACGCCCTGCCCGAGCTCGACCTCGCCAGCGAGATCGTGTCACGCTGCGACATCGCCATGATCTCCGGCGACGACAGCATGACCCTCCCCCTCATGTCCATCGGCGGCGTCGGCGTCATCAGCGTTTTGTCGAACCTCCTGCCCGCCAAGGTTAAAGCCGTCGTCGACGCCGCCGCCACCGGCGACTTCGCCACCGCCAAGCAGCGCCACCTCGATCTCTTCGCGCTGTGCAAGGGCTGCCTGACCTTGGCCACCAACCCCATCCCGATCAAAGCCGCCATGCAGATCGCCGGCACCGACACCGGCGAAGTCCGCCTCCCCCTCACCGAACTCGAAGACGAGCCGCGGAAGAAACTGCAGGCGCTGTTGGATAGCGTGTTGCCTACGGCAGCCGCGAACTAAAGATTTTTCGCTATTGCTTGTATCCAGATAGACGTAGAGGCCGTTTGGAGATCGACTGTAATGCACACGGACGAGATTAACCGGCGCAAGCAACTCGCGATTAAGAAGATTCACGAACTGCATGGCACCGATGAAGGCGAATACGGCCCAACATTATTCGCTTCACATCATCTCGATGAACTTGATGCTTCTTTCTGGCAAGAACACCTTGGGACTTCAAGCCCGGACCCAGAGCAAGTCCTAAAGCTTCTAGAACTCAAGCCAATAGCAGAATCCGACATTAAAGAAGAAGGCGACTCGGCATTCGATTCTTTGGATTTCACTTTGCCATCTGACATAACTGATTACGTTCTCTGCGTTAAATTTAATTCTCAAAGTGAAATTGAAAACGTGTCTCTGGAAAGCTGACACTATGCATGGCGACTTCACCTGGACCGACCTCTCGGCACTCGACCTCGAACAAGCCACGTCGTTCTACGGCCAGGTGTTGAACTGGCAGATGATCGATGACGCGGATGGGTATCGCATGTGTGCCGTGGGGGGCGAGGCGTGTGCGGGGTTTTTTTCGATGCCGGCGTTTTTCCGCCAGATCAAAATGCCGTCGTTCTGGATGACGTACATCGCGGTGGACGACATCGACGCGGTCGTAGCGAAAGCCAAAGAACTCGGGGCGAAGGTGGAATTAGAAGACACCAACCCGCTCGGCCGGATCGCGCTGATCCGCGACCCCGCGGGCGCGGGGTTTACCTGTTACCAGGGCGATGCGCCCTCGGCCGTGTCGCCCGACCGGCAGCCCGGCCGGTGGGCGTGGAGCGAGTTGTTCGTCTCCGACCTTGCCTGCATCCAACCTTTTTACGAAACCCTCTTCGGCTGGTCACTCCACGCCGAGCAAGACGACTCGGACCGTTACGCGATCCACAACCGTTCCGGCCGACGCATCGGCGCGGTGCAAGTCGCATCCAACGACGTTAAGGGTGACAAAGAATACTGGGCCCCGTTCTTCGTCGTCGCCGACCTCGACCGAGCGGTAAAGCAAACGAAATCGCTCGGCGGCCAAATCCTCTACACCCAAACCAACGCCGACGGCACCCACCACCTCATCCGCGACCCGCAAGGCGCCGCCTGCTACCTGACTCCAGCCGCCCGCTCTCCCGGAAGCAATAAAACTCCGGTTAGCTCCACCGTATCTTCCGGGGGCGGCAGTTCGGTCTTCGCCAAGTGGCGGACCGTCCTCGGCCTGATCCTCGTCTACCTCGCCGTGCTGACCGAGACTTCGTGGATATGGGGCTTGTTGTTTTTGATCTGGGTCTTGCCCGACCTCAAGTCCGGCGTGACCTATTTCATCGAGCCGATCCCCCGCCGCGACCACCCGGTCCTGTATTGGACGATCGTTGTGACGTGGCTGTTGTTGTCGGGGTATATGCTGCTCGAACCGCTGTTTAGCGGGTGACGCGCAGCGTCTCGCGGGCTGCGGAATCGCAGATATGAGTAACGCGGGGCACTTCGTGCCGCCCGCTAAACAAGAAAGAGTTATACCGCGGCGGGCTGCGGCATGGGGGCGGGGACTGCGACCGTCTTTTTCTGTCGATCCTTGATCCAACTCTTAATTACGTTGCGGTCGTTGGGCCAGGGGCCGCTGGCGCGGCGGGCGAGGAAGGTGGTGAAGAGGGCGTTGAGGGTGTCGGATAGGCCGACGATGAGTTCGAGGCGGCGTTCGATGAGTTCACGGGCGGTCTCGACGTCTTCGATCTCGGGCAGCGCCGCCCCGCTAACGACGAACTGGTCGCCCTGCAACGTAAGCTGCCACTGGTGTTCGGCGTCGGCGAGGATGAGGCCCGCCTTACGGGGCCACTTGCCGGTGGTCAGGGCGTCGCCGGCTTCGGGCAGGCGGGTGGGGTTGTCGCCGCGGAGAGTCTGCTTGCCGGTGAGGTCCCAGGCGCAGTCCATGTCGAGGGCTTTGTCGAGGGCGACGAAGACATCCCCGGCCGACTCGGTCTTGATCGTGGGCGACTCGCGTTCTTTCTCGCCGTGCCACCAGAGCCAGAGCAGGAACTCGTTGCCGAGGTAGTCCTTGAGGTCGACCGACTTGGCGATCCACGGGAGGACGGGCAACGAGCCGTCGGCAAACGATGGAGCGTCGTCGTCTGATTCTGACGAGCGAGGCGCATCCGGGGGCGCGGTGAACGCCGAGGGTTGGAGGTCTTCGTAGTCGCGGCTCTTGCCCTCGGCCTTGATCAGGTTGCCCGCGAGGACACCGGCGCTGAGGTTGTCGAGTTCGACGGCGAAGGCGTGCCGCATCAGGCGGGACAGGTGCTCGATCACCGTCGTGCCGGCGGCGCCGCAATAGAGCGTCTGGCTCGCGAAGTCCCAGAGGATCGGCACAACTTTGGACTTGCGATACTTGCCGCTGGCGAGTTCTTCACGGATCTGCTCGTTGGCGGTCTCGCGGGCTTCGCGTTTTTCGCTCTTGGAAGCGAAGCCGGTGGGATTACCCGCGGCGGCGGCCTGCTCGTTCATGACCTTGTAGGCCTTCTTGATGTCGGCCGGGACCTTGTTCGTATCGAGTCGCAGCGCGAAAAGAGCCAGCCCATTTCCGGGGGTGCCGTAGCCGTTCTTTTCGTAGGTGAATTGGGTGTCAAAAACGTGCAGGCCGGTGGTGAAGCCGGCCTCGACCTCGTCGGGCGTGCCCAGGTCGCTTTGTTGAAAGCGGGACTCGGCGAGGATCGAGAGGAAGGCGTCGTCGACGTGCGAGGGGGCGTCGCCGGCGACGTGGAAACGGGTGAAGGTGACGCGTCCAGAATCAAAAGGCATGCGATTACTATAATGGCCGAACGATCGCGGGACGGCAGATCGATCGCGTGTCGGACGGGCGGTGGATAACCTGTCGATCGGGGAGTGTATGCCCCTTGGTCGGAGGCCCGCCAACCAAAAAACGAACCCGGCCTCACCCTCTGCCGGGCCTTTCATTACTGCTTCGTTTCGCATCCTCTCCCCGGCCGAAAAGGTCCGTATCACGATGAACACCACGACCGCGCAAGCCGATCCGACCGCTCCCGAAACCCGTTCGGCATACGTACAACCTATCGTCGACCCGCCCTGGCTGCGGCGGGCGGTTTGGCTGGTGCTGGCGTTTTTCGCCGTTGTATTGCTGGTCAGCCCGGCGGTGCTCAGCCGAGAAAACTGGGAGCAGTTCGTTCGGCGGGAGCTGGGGGTGATGGAGCTGTCGACCGTCGTGTTTCTGGCGGTGGCCTGCTTCCTGTCGGCCCGGCTGGCGCTGCGGCGGGCGAAGGGGCCGACCCTGGCCCGGCTGTACTTCGGTTGTTTCGCGCTGGGGTGTTTCTACTTCGCCGGCGAAGAGGCGTCGTGGGGCCAACACGTGATCGGCTTCACCCCGCCCGAATCCATCGCCGAGGGCAACGCCCAGCGAGAGTTCAACATCCACAACATCGACTCGCCGATCCAGTACCTGTTCAACGAAGGGCCGCGGTTCGTCGCGGTCAGCTTCTGCTTCTTCCTGGGCGGGGTGATCCCGCTGTGGTGGCGGCACCACGCCCGCGAGCAGAAGATCACGCCGGCCCGGGCCGTGCCGTGGTCGTACTGGGTGCCGGGCCTGGCCGTCGTGCCGTGCGGGATTTTTGCGACCCTCGCCACGGTGCCCCGTAAGCTGCTGGAGCGGATGGGCTACGAGCACGCCGACAACTGGGCCTGGCTGGTGTTCGGCGACCCGAGCGGGGAGTTCAAAGAAACGCTGATCGCGATGACGCTGCTCGTATACGTCGCCTCGATTTTCTTGATGCAGCGTCGACGGACTCGGGCACAGCCCGCGGCCGTGCCATCTGCGGATTGATTTTTTAGCGATCTCGGCTGGCAAGGCAGATGCACAACGACCGCTGCCACCGTTATTTTGTCAGCAAGCCGGCGCATCAAGCACCTGTAGAGATCTCCATCGGCGGCGGATCGGCGCTGGGCAGCAGTTCCGCGACGATCCGCCCGACGCCGAGCGTCGAGTACAGGCCCAGCAGCCACCACGAAGGCCCGACGATCAGGCCCATCACCGCCATCGGGTAGGCCACAGTCCCCGCAACCCAAAAGACTTTTTTCCGGGCCCTCGCCGCGATGCCTGGGCGGAACGTGGGGATCATACAGATGAGGACGTAGCCGGGGAAGTAGACGCCGTAGATCAGCAGGAACAGCCGGTAGCCGACCTCGCCGAGGGTCATGCCGCCGCCGTCGGCCGTGGGCAGCGTCCAACCCGACTCCCGGCTGACCACCGCCCAGACCAACGACCCCAGCAGCAGCAAGCCGAAGCCGAGTATCGGCGAGCGTCGCCCACCGTCCGCGTCGGCGAAGCGTTCCCGGCCGTGGACCATCAGCGTGAAGACGACCTGCACCGCGATATGGATCGCCAGCAGCGCGACCCACGGCGAGGGGATCGAGAACCCCTCTTCCCCATCGACCAACGGACGGAGCAGGCCGGCGTACATCAGCGTGAAGACAATCATGCTAAAGAACACCACGCCGAAGCCGAGGCCGAAGGCCGCCTTGCCCGTCCCGGGGCCGGTGCTGTAGCGGGCGCGGTGGAACGTCGGGTCGAGGTAAGGGCACAAGAAGAAACCGACGACCAGTCCCGGGGCGAGCAGCCACCAGTCGAGGTCGCCCAGGCGTGACGGATGCACATCACTCGACACATCCAGCCACGCCCCGTCCAGCCGCCCCGCCATCGAGAAGCAGCCCCAGGATAAGACCGCCACGCCCACCGCCGCCACGGGCAGCCACCGGCCGATCGCCTCCCGCCTCCCGCGGTCCATGACCAGCCACGGCAATACCCAGATCAAAGCGAGCCACACCCCGCCGAACAGCCAGCACACGACGTACACCTGATACGCGATCGTCACCCCCGCGAACCAACGCAACGCACCGGAATGCTCCCGCGTCAACTTCCAACTGACCCCGGGCGTCCGCAGCACAAACCCCATCGCCCCCGCCCCGATCACGTTCGGCACCGCGAACACAATCCACCCCCACACCCCGAAGTCCCGCACCAGCATGATCGGCAGAAACATCCCGATCACCCAAGTCCACGAACACCCCAGAAAACACGCCCACAACAACGCCGGGCCGAGGCCGGAGCGCGGGCTTGGGTTAACAGAATCGGGAGACACGGAGCCGAGGCCAGACATCGCCGCATTTTAACGATTGAGCCGTACGCGGCGTCACGGGGCCAGATTGGATAGCAGTATGTCCAATTTGTACAAGTATCGACTTATAAAATTAAATCTGAGCTAAGTCACTTTATTGGCCCCTCACCATGAAATATTCACCAGCCGTTTTATTCTTGTCGCTCGCCGCTTCTGCCCTTCTCGCAGGATGCGGCACTGCCCCACGTCTCGTCCAAGGAGAGCCCGAAAAAATGCAAGAGTTCGAAGCTTTGCGTGATCAGCCATGGACCGAAACCTTCTACGACCCCGGCACCGCCGACTGGACCGAGCGCTGGACGCTCGACGGAAAACTCGCGACCGTCGAAAACAGCGCAGCGGGCATGAGCTTTGACTCCGGCCCCGAGTTCGGCGACGACGCCCACCACGCCGTGCTCTGGACCCGGCCGAGCTTCGAAGGCGACCTCAAGATCGAATACGACTACACCCGCACCGACGAGCAGACCCGCGCGGTCAATATCCTGTACCTACACGCCACGGGCTCGGGGGTCGAGCCGTTCGACGAAGACATTACCCGCTGGGCGGAGCTCCGCGAGGTGCCGGCCATGCGGATGTACTTCAACCACATGGACCTCTACCACATCTCCTACGCGGCGTTCGGCAACGCCAACGACGACGCGGGCGATGACTACATCCGGGCCCGGCGGTACCTGCCGCTCGCGGGCAAAGGCCTGCGCGGCACCGCGCTCGAGCCCGACGTCTACTCCCGCACCGGGCTGTTTGCCACCGGCGTACCCCACCGCATCACCGTGATCAAGCGCGGCAACATGCTTTGGATGCAGGTCCGCAACGACGAGCAAGATTATCTCTGTCGCTGGGACGTGAGCGGCTTCCCGCCGATCGACCACGGCCGGATCGGGCTGCGTCAGATGCACGCACGCGGGGCGATCTACAAAGACTTCAAGGTCTCAACGCTGGCGAGCGACGAATAGACCGACCCGGTAGGCAGTCTTTCCGTTCGAAGGGCGTACTTATCGACCACGGATCGCAGCGCGTTCGGCCTGCTTTGCCTTACGTGCGCGATATTTCGCTTTCGGCGTGACGTGGAAGGTCGCGGTGGACATGCCGACCTTGCGTTCCTTCTCGTCCTTCTTCACCACGGCTTGGAGGATCGTGAGGTCGACCGTGATGTTGAACTCGTCGCCGGTGGCGACCAGCGGGTCGATGTCTTCGCGGGGGTCGACGCGGTAGATCGCCGGACCGACACAGGGCCGACGGAACTTATACTCGAGGTGCTTACACACCACGGTATAGTCGCTGCCGCACTTCTGGAAGATGAACATGCCGCCGGCGACCTCGCTGTTGGCCAAGAGGGCCGCGCCAGCCATCGCGTTGTACCAGTTCTTGTTGAACCGGCTGAACGGCACGACGCACTCGAACGGGCCGTCGTCCAGCGTGTTCGCCTTGGCGTGGCGGAACTTGATCCCCGAGCGGTAGGAGATCGGCAGAAACAGGTACGAACAGAGCCGATGCCAGAAGTTGTTCTTGACCGAAAGCTCGGAGAACTTGTTTTCGCCCCACTGCACGAACCGGCCCCAAAGCCCTACCTTCGGGTCGTCGAACACCGGGCGCACCGGCGGGGCGACGATAGTAGACTCGGCGGATTCGGGGGTCACGGCTTCGGACATAGCGGGTTCGGATTCGGCGGGCTTGTTGGCAGTTTCCGGGGCGGGCGACGCGGCTTCGGGGCTGGTAGACGTATCCGTAGAACTCATTGGCAAACGTAATTATATACCCGCTCGGGCCGGGCCCATCCGGCCGTCGCCGGAAATTCGCTGAACGCTAACCGACCTCGCCGTATAGCGACTACGACAGGTTCACCGGCATCACGACGTACAGAAAGTTCGGCCCGGTGCGCAGGACGCCGGGTTTGTTCGGGCCTTTGAGTTCGAGGTGGACCTGGCTTTCGTCGATCACCTTCAACGCATCAAGCAGGTAGGCGGGGTTGAAGCCGATCTCGACGGCGTCGCCGGCGTACTCGGGCATCGGCACGTGGATCTCGGCCTCGCCCATCTCGGGGGCCCGGCTCGACAGCGTCAAGCCCTCGGCGTCGAACGCCATCCGCACGCCCTTCGACTCTTCGTTGGTCAAAAGCGCCGCCCGACGCACGGCCGAGATGAACAGGTCGGTCGCCAGCGTCGCCTTCTTGTCGCCGTCCTTCGGAATCACGTCCGCGTACGGCGGGAAGTTGCCCTCGACCAGGTTCGACACCAGCACCGCGTCGTCGGTCTTGAACAAGATCTGGTTGTCCTCGGCCTTCACCGCCACACTCTGCTCCGCGTCATCGAACAGCCGCAGCAGCAGGTTCAACGCCTTGGTCGGCACGATCGCGGAACGGGTTTCATCGTTGATCGCCTTGCAGGTGCCCTTGGCCAACGCGAGGCGGTGGCCGTCGGTCGCGACGACGGCCAGCTTGTTGCCCTGCCGCTCGACCAGGACGCCGTTGATCGCGTAACGGGAGTTTTCGCGGGCGGTGGCGAAGAGGGTCTGGGCGACGAGGCGGTGCAGGTCGCCGGCGTTGATGGTGAAGTCGGGGTCGCCGTCGAAGGCGGTCGTGGCGGGGAAGTCGGTCGGCGGGTGGCCGAAGATCTTGAACTTCGAGTCCTGGCCGACGATGTGGGCGACGTCCTGCTCGGTGTACAGCGTCAGGGTGGGGTCGATCGACTCGCGGGTGATCTGCTGGAGTTTGTCGGCCGGGATCAGGGCCTCGCCCGGCTCGGCGACCTCGACGCGGGGCGTCGACAGCCGAACCGAAACCTCGGTATCGGTCGCCTCGAGCACCAGCCCGTCGCTACCGGCGGTCAATTTGACGCAGGTCAGCACGGGTTTCGGCGTCCGGGCGACAACCACGCCGGCCACCAGCCCTAGCGATTCGACCAACGCACCACGGTCACAGATCACTTTCATACTTGAATCTTGCCTTAATGGAGTTCTCTAGAACAGTTTAAGGTACCCCCGCCGGGGGCGGGCGGCAAATAGCTTGTCGGGGCTTAGGGGCCTGGGTACTAGGGGCTTAGGCTGGCTACCCGACGTTTTTCCCAAGCCCCCCAACGCCCAAGCCCCTAGGCCCCCAAACTTGCGTTTTTGGGGGCCGGGGCTACACTGTGCGGCTCGATATTTGAAGGGAAACCCGATGTCCAACTCCGCCACCATGAAGGGCCACAAGGGCCTGAAGAAACGCATCAAGCTCACCGGCCGTAACAAGGTAAAGTTCGCCCGCCCCGGGAAGAACCACATCAACAGCCACATGGACGGCAACACCCTCCGCGACAAGCGCACCCCGCTGACCGCGAAGAAGGGCGACCGCAAGCTCCTCGAAAAGCTGCTGCACGTCCGCATCACCCCGTCGGACGTCGGCCCCGCCACCACGCCGGCCAATTCGGATTGATGATTGCTAATTTATAATTGATTATTTTCTCAATCATCAATCAGCATTCATAAATCATAAATAAAAGCATTCTGCGAGCCGGGAAACTGGAAACAAGAAAGGGCGACGAGTTGTCCCCCTTCCCCGCCGTCGCGATAAAGGAGACACGCCATGCCGCGTGCACAAAAAGGCGCCGCCCGCCGTCAGGCGAAGAACCGTTGGTTTAAGAAAGCAAAGGGCAACCGTGGAGCCCGCCGGACGCAGTGGCGTCGGGTCCAAGAAGCCGTCGTCCGGGCCGGCGTGTATCAGTACGAGCACCGCCGCCTCGTGAAGCGTGAGTACCGCGCCCTGTGGATCACCCGCATCAGCGCCGCCTGCAAGCAGCGTGGCCTGAACTACAGCCGCTTCATCGCCGGGCTCAAGGCCGCCAACATCGGCCTGAACCGCAAGATGCTCAGCGAGATCGCCATCCACGACCCCGCCGCCTTCGACACCCTCGTCGAACAGGCCACCGCCGCCCTCGGCCAACCCGCCGCCGCGGCGTAATAAAACCCACAACCAAGATTTCCCCAGAAGCCTACGGATTAAACCCGTGGGCTTCTGTCATAAAGCCGCGACCGTTGGTCGCGCGATCGGCCGCCGGCCGAATTGGTATCTTGCACCATCATCGATTCACCCCCGGCAACTCTGCCACCCGCGCGACCAACGGTCGCGGCTTTATATCCAAACAAGGATTCTCATGACCGACAACCGCGACCACCAAGACCAGGCCCTGTCCCGCGAGAGCTGGCGGCTCTTCCGTATCCTCTCCGAGTTCGTCGACGGCTTCGAGGTCATGGCCGACGTCGGCCCGGCCGTGTCCGTCTTCGGCAGCGCCCGCACCCAGCCCGACGACCCGTACTATCAGCAGGCCGTCGAGTGCGGCAAGCGGATCGTCGAAAGCAACCTCGCCTGCATCACCGGCGGCGGGCCCGGCATCATGGAGGCCGCCAACAAGGGCGCCTTCGAGTCCGGCGTTGAGAGCGCAAAATCCGTCGGCCTCAACATCGACCTGCCCTTCGAGCAGAAGCCTAACCCCTACCAGACCCACGAACTCAACTTCCGCTACTTCTTCATCCGCAAGGTGATGTTTGTGAAGTACGCTGCCGGCTTCATCATCTTCCCCGGCGGCTTCGGCACGATGGACGAGCTCTTCGAGTCGCTCACTCTGATCCAGACCGAAAAGATCAAATCCTTCCCCGTTGCCCTCGTCGGCGTCGACTACTGGAAAGGCCTGATCGACTGGATCAAAGACACCATGGCCGAGAAACACAAGACCATCAGCCCCGGCGACCTCGACCTGCTCAAGCTCACCGACTCGCTCGACGAAGCGATGGACCACGTCGTCGGCAGCTTCGACCGCGAAGCGTGGCGCAGCCAGGTCCGCCCCACCATCCCTGGCCCCCGGCTTAGCGTCTGCGACCCCTAAACGCCTCATCCGAATCACCAAAAAGAATCGGCAATTCCAGGCGGTGTCTGTGTCCAGATTGGCTTAGGCGACGATCTATGATTGCTGCTGTACCGCTTTACTCTAACCTTCGGAATACCTCATGGCTCCCGTCAAAATCGGCTTCATCGGCTGCGGAAACATCAGCACCCAGTACCTCGAAGCGTCTAAGCAATTCCCCATCCTCGAAGTAGCGGCGCTGTCAGACCTCGACCTCTCCCGAGCGAAGGCCCAGGCCGAGAAGTTCGGCGTGCTCAAAGCCTGCGGCGTCGACGAGCTCCTCGCCGACGAGTCGATCGAGATCGTGGTCAACCTCACGATCCCCGCCGTGCACGCCAAGGTTTCGCTGCAAGCGATCGCCGCGGGCAAACACGTCTACACCGAGAAGCCGTTGGCGGTAAACACCGACGAGGGCCGATCGATCCTCGACGCCGCGAAGGCCAAGGGCGTCCGCGTCGGCAACGCGCCCGACACCTTCCTCGGCACGTCGCACCAGGCCTGCCGCACCCTCATCGAATCCGGCGCGATCGGGATCCCCGTCGCCGCCACCGCGTTCATGCTCTGCCCCGGTCACGAATCCTGGCACCCCGACCCCGACTTCTACTACCAGCCCGGCGGCGGGCCCATGTTCGACATGGGCCCGTACTACCTCACCGCCCTGGTCAACATGCTCGGCCCCATCACCCGCGTCTCCGGCGAAGCCGGCATCCAGATCAACCCCCGCACCATCACCAGCGAAGCCAAGAACGGCGAGCAGATCACCGTCAACACCCCCGACCACGTCGCCGGCAGCCTCCGCTTCCAGAGCGGCTGCCTCGGCACCATCGTCACCAGCTTCGCCACCCGCTTCCCCCCCTACGACACCACCAACCCCATCACCATCTACGGCACCGAAGGCACCCTCAAAGTCCCCGACCCCAACCACTTCGACGGCCCCGTTTTCTTACAGAAAATCGGCGAAGACGAATATCAGCAAATCGACGTAAATCACACCCACCCCAACGGCCGCTCACTAGGCATCGCCGACCTCGCCACCGCGATCCGCTCCGGCCGGGACCACCGCGCCAACGAACGCCTCGCCTTCTGCGTCCTCGAAGCCATGCAGGGCATGCTCGATTCGTCCGACACCGGCCAACACATCGAACTTGATATCGACTTCGAGAAACCCGCCGCAATGCCCGAAGGCCTCAAAGACGGCGTCCTCGACGACTGAGCCGATCACAACTCAACGTTCGAATTATCGGTTTCAATAAACGCCCTGCACCCGAGCCCCGGGGTAATAAAACCCGAGGATCGCGGCATGGCCGTGCCCCGCTTCGCCCATCGCGCGGGCGCCCCACTGCGACATGCCGACGCCGTGGCCGTGGCCGCGGCCGTTGACGAAACGCACTTGAGATTGGGATACCGCGACATCGAAGTGGCTGGAAAGCAACCGCTGGTTTTTCTCCAACGGTAGCTCGCCCTCGCGGGTGAAGTTGCCCGCGTTACGCAGCATCTCGCAGCCGATCAGGAACCGTCGGCCGGAGGTGTCGGTCAATCGGTACTGCGCCGGCCGACCGACGCGGTTTCGCGCCGCGACCTCGACCCGCTGCAGCGTGCCGATCGCCGCGACCGCGTGCTTCTGCCGCTTGCCCCACTCCGCGATCCGCCGGGACAACGCCGCCCGATCCCGCGCGATCGGCCCCCAGCGATACGTCGGACTCGCTTTATCCCACGCCCCGTGCTCTCTTGCTCGCAGCGGCGCGATATCTTCAATCCGATTGGGGAACGCAACCAACGCGTCCTGCCCCGTCCCGCCGGTGCTCGACGAGAAGAACGCCGGCACGACCCGGCCCTCGTAAATAATGACCTGCCCGCGTGTCGCCTCAACCGCTCGGAGTGCCGTGCGGTTGCTCGCCTCGCCGCCGTACACCTGGCTGGCCGTGGTGGACTCGAGATCGAAATGTCGGCCGCGCCCGATCGTCATCTCCCACAACGCGTACGACCGCGCCGCCACCGCCTGCGCCTTGAACGTCTCCAACGGCCAGCTCGCATACAGCTCACGCTCGATCACCCCCGGGAGGTACGTCTCTAGCGGGACGTGATTCACCACGTCGAACAAAGCCACGTCGCCCGGCGTCTCAACCTGACGCGGCGTTAAAACCAATCGCCGGGGATATCGGCGCTCGCCGAGCTTGAGCGCCTCGCCGTCGTCGCACTCGATCAACAACTCCGGCAGCCGCCAACGCACGCCCTTGCCGTTCTTATCTCGCAGCACCCACGCCCCGTCTCGCAGCGTGACCTGCACCGGCAGCTGATACCGATACACCTTCGCCCCGCTCGCTCTCGGCCCCGTGACCCGCACCGCGGTGGACTCGTTCGGGATCGCGTCGATCGTCAGCGACTCGGCCTTGGTCTGCACCCGCACCCGTATCGCCGGCTCCCGCGTGATCCGTTCCACCTTAGGCCCTGGATACGGCCCACCCCCCAGATGCGTCGCCGCGGGCGGCGGGGTTCGACGCGTGGTACTTACCGGCGTCAACCCGCTGCGATCCCAAGTCCTCGCCGTCGGCGACGGCGGGTTATCCGCGGGGCCACCACAACCTGGGCATGTAAAAAACAGAACCACAAGGCTCAACACGAAAGTCTTTTTACTTCCGGGGGCGATTCCGGGGGCGGGGGCGGTTCCGGGGGGGGCGATCCTTCGCATGAGTTTGGTTTATCGCGTTGGGTGTTACGGGACGGTCGCGGCCAGCATCCTGCGGGCGTTTTCGATCCGGTAACGGGTATGATACGCCGATGCTGACCGCACGGACGCGAAAACGCTGGGTCTTCCGCGAAGCCCCCCCCGTCACCCCTGGAAATAATCACCCCGATCTCGCCAAACACCCGCCGCTGCTCGCCCGGCTGCTCGCTTTGCGGGGGATCACGACCGATGCCGAGGCTGAGCGTTTCCTCAAGCCGAAGCTGACCGACCTCGACGACCCGGCCGATCTGCCCGGCTGCACCAACGCCGCGACCCGCCTCGCCCAAGCCGTCCGCGACCAGCAGCCGATCGTCATCTACGGCGACTACGACGTCGACGGCGTCACCGCCTCGGCCATCCTCTGGCACACGCTCGCAGCCCTCGGCCACCAAGACGTCACCACCTACGTCCCCCACCGCCTCGACGAGGGATACGGCCTCAACGCCGAAGCGTTCACCCAGTTCGCGGACACCGAAGATAAGCCGTTGGTCGTCTCGGTCGACTGCGGAATCACCGCCGTCGAAGTCGCGGCCCACGCCAAGTCGCTGGGCCTCGAGCTTATCATCACCGACCACCACCACTTCGACGCAGACAACCTGCCCGACGCCTTGGCGTTGGTCCACCCCGAATTAGAAGACGCGGCCGACCCCTCGCCTTTGTGCGGCGCGGGCGTGGCGTTCAAGCTCGCCTGGCAGACCGCCCGCACCTTCCACGACACCGACCGCCTGCCGAGCGATCTGCAAAAACTCCTGCTCGACCTGTTGGCCTTCGCCGCCCTCGGCACGATCGCCGACGTCGTGCCGCTCGTCGGCGAGAACCGTGTCCTCACCGTCCACGGCCTGTCGCGGATCAAGCACACCAACTTCCTCGGGCTCAACGCGTTGATCGACGCCGCCGAGCTGCGGGCCGAGAAGGTCGACGCTTATCACGTCGGCTTCGTCCTCGGGCCCCGGCTGAACGCCTGCGGCCGGATGGGTCACGCCAAGCAGGCGGTATCTTTATTAACTGACGCTTCGCCGGGCCGGGCCCGCGAGTTGGCGAACTTTCTGACGCAGGAAAACGACCGCCGCCGACGCACCGAGCGGCAGATCCTGCAGCAGGCCAAGGACATGGTCGAACAAGAAGGCCACGCGGAAAACGACCGCCGGGCGATCGTGCTGGCCCACGAAGACTGGCACCCGGGCGTAATCGGGATCGTCGCTTCGCGCTTGGTCGAGACCTACCACCGCCCCGCCGTGCTGCTCGGGATCGATACCGAGAAGAACGAAGCGAAGGGCTCGGCCCGCAGCGTCGACGCCGTCGACCTGCACGCCTGCATCAGCGAAAACGCCGCGTCCCGTTGTACCCGCTTCGGCGGCCACGCGATGGCGGCCGGGATGTCGCTGCCCCCAGAAGCGATCTATGGGTTCAGGGAAGCGCTGGTCGAATCGGTGAACGCAGTGCTGCCGATCGAGGAGCTCGTGCCGACCGTGAAGGTCGACGCCGAGTTGGAGCTGCGCGACTGCATCCTGCCGCTGTTCCAAAGGCTCGAAAGCCTGGCCCCCTTCGGCCGATCGAACCCCAAGCCGCGGCTCTTGGTGCGCGGCGCGATCACCGCGCGGCCGGCGCAGCGCATGGGCGGTGAAGGAAGACACCTCAGCGTCTCGCTGCGTGACGAGCAAGGGACCGGCCTGCGGGCGGTGGGCTTCGGCCTCGGCGACCTGGCCGACGACTTACCCGGCGGGATCGCGGTCGACGTCGTCTTCCAGCCCAAGACCAATACTTGGCGTGGCGTGACCAACCCGGAATTACACCTACTGGACATCCGCCCTGCTGAGTCCGGTTAAGTTTTCAAAGAGCGAACCCGCGGTCCCCGCTCACCTGTTGCCGTGGCCGGCGTTGGGGTGGCGGTTGGGTTGTGGTGTTGGGTTGAACCGCGAAGGCGCGAAGGACGCGAAGCAAGGCAGAAGACTGTTTTTTCTTAACTCAATCTAATGCCTTGTTTCTTCTTCGCGCTCTCCGCGTCTTCGCGGTTCAACTAAAAAACACAACCCGCGAACCACGAGCCCTCGACCAACGATGACGGGCCTCGACTCTGATCCTGCCCGGCAAGGTAGGGATTGCCGAGGATCGCCACGTCCCGTCAAAGACGTCAGCCCGGAATCCCCGGGTATGAGCGAGCTTGGTGCCTTGCCTGCGACCTTCTCGCTTGCCACCGAGGTCCGACTACCAGGGGGCGGAACGACAAGTTTGTGCGCGAAAAACGGCGGCTTTTCGGCCGCCGAGTATCACAAGGCTCTTATTAGCCAGCAGATAAATTTTCTTGGTTACGGGCGATTTTTTCGAGTTTTGATTTCAACTCGTGCGCACGTTTGTGACGTAGTTTCGGGTCAACGGACGGGGTTGAACTTGTAGATACGGCCGTCGAAGGAGCAGACGTACAGCTCGCGGGTGCGGTCGATGCCGAAGGACGCGATCTGGGGGATGTCGGCGAAGTGTTGGTGTTGGCGGACCCGGCCGGAGTCGGTGCGGAGGACGAAGACCTTGCCGGTGAGGTAGTCGCCGTAGACGTAGGCGCCTTGGAGCAGCGGGTTGGTCCGGCCGCGGTAGACGTAGCCGCCGGTGATCGAGCCGGCGTCGCGGCGTTCGAGGTCGACGACGGGGTCGATCAATGTATCGTTGGGCAGTAAGGCGTCTTCGGCCTTGAAGGGGGCGAAGCCTTCGCGGACGCGCCAGCCGTAGTTGCCGCCGTTGACGATGAGGCTGACCTCTTCGTGTTTCTGTTGGCCGACGTCGGCGGCCCAGAGCTGGCCGGTGCCGCCGTGCCGGCGGTGGTCGAAGCTGAACCGCCAGACGTTGCGCAGGCCGTAGGCGTAGATCTCGGGCTGGGCACCGGGGCGGGCGGACGGGTCTGCGAAGGGGTTGTCGGCGGGGATGCCGTAGGCCTTGCCGTCGGCGGGGTTGTCGACGTCGATGCGGAGGATGGTGCCGAGGATGTTGGTGAGGTCTTGGGCGTAGTTCTGCGGGTCGCCGCCCGCGCCGCCGTCGCCCACGGCGATGTAGAGGTAGCCGTCTTCGCCGAAGTCGAGTTGGCCGCCGTTGTGGTTGCCGTAGGGCTGGGGGACCTCGAGGATGATCTCTTCACTGGCAGAGTCGACGGTGGTACGGTCGGCGTTGAAGGTGAAGCGGGAGATGATGCCGCGGCGGTTCTTGCTGCCCTGATTGGGTCGTTCGGGGTCGTTACCGGCGGAGTAGTGGACGAAGACCTGGCCGTTGTCGTAGAAGTCGGGGTGGAAGGCGAGGCCGAGCAGGCCCTCTTCGTTGTGCTTGCGGCGGACGGTGAGGTCGAGGGCGAGGGTGCGCTCGTTGGGCCGGACGTCGGGGCGGTTGTCGAACAGCCAGACCTTGCCCTGCTGCTCAACGACGACGACACGGTCGGTGCCGTCGGGCGGGGCGGCGAGGTAGACCGGACGGTCGAACTTCAGATTAGGGAACGCAACGACGGGCGTAGCGATCGAGGAAGTCTTGCCGGGCCGATCGGCGAAGGCCGGCGTAGCGGCGAACAAGGCGAGGGCTAAAACGGTCAGGAGATGAAATTTTGGCATGGCGGAAGTTTAGGCGATCCAGCGGCGAAAAAAAGCCCGCGGCATAAGGGCCGCGGGCGTATAGGTTTTAGGTATCAAACCAGCGGAGATCAGCCGAGGCCAATGGCGCCGGCGACGAGGGGCGAGAGCTTGACGACGACGCCGGCGAAGACGACGGAGACGATCGAGACGAGCTTGATGAGGATGTTCAGCGACGGGCCGGAGGTGTCCTTGAACGGGTCGCCGACGGTGTCGCCGACGACGGTGGCCTTGTGGTTATCCGAGCCCTTACCGCCGTGCTCGCCGGTCTCGACGTATTTCTTGGCGTTGTCCCAGGCGCCGCCGGCGTTGGCCATGAAGATGGCGACTGCGAAGCCACAGACGAGCGTGCCGGCCAAGAGGCCCATCACGCCGGGCACGCCGAGCAGCAGGCCGACGATCAGCGGGACGACCACGGCCATGATGGACGGGACGACCATTTCCTTGAGCGCGCCGGTCGTCGAGATCGACACGCAGTTGGCGTAGTCGGGGTACTTGTGGCCGTCGACGGTGGTCTCGAACGGCCAGTTGGTCGGGTCTTCGAGTTGGGCTTCCGGGGTGCCGTCGGCGAGGAAGCCCTTCTTCATGATGACGAACTGCCGGCGGCACTCGTTCATCATGGCGTAGGCGGCCCGGCCCACGGCGTTCATGGTCATCGCGCAGAAGACGAACACCAGCATGACGCCGAGGAACAGGCCGCAGAGCACCCGCGGGTTCATGAGGGTCACGTTGTAGTAGGCCATGAGCTTGGGCAGGGTGACCAGCGAGGCGGGCACGACCTTGACCTCGAAAGCCCCGTCGAGGTCGGTCATCTGCGCGATGACGAACGACTCGTCGGGGGCCCAGTCGGTGGCGACGAGGCGATCGGCCGCGGCGGGCTTGTCGGCGAAGAACGCCTCGGTGCGGGCCCGCAGGTCTTCGTCGGCGACGATGACGCCGGCACCGAAGTCGTCGTTGGATTCGTTGATCGTAAAGAGGCCGTCGCCGTGGAACCAGACGCTGGGGCTGGCGCCTTCGGTGAATTGGACTTCGGCGAGTTCGCCGCCGTCGGCGAAGGGGTTGGTGACCTGTTTGTCGAGGGCGGCCTGGACGGTGATGACGTAGGCGGCGAGCAGGGCGAGCGCGGTGAGCGCGGCCGAGCCGATGGCGAAGCCCTTGCCGGTGGCGGCGGTGGTGTTGCCCAGCGAGTCGAGCATGTCGGTGCGTTCGCGGACCTGGGGCTCTTGCTGGGTCATCTCGGCGTTGCCGCCGGCGTTGTCGGCGATGGGGCCGTAGGCGTCGGTGGCGAGAGTGATGCCGAGGGTGCTGAGCATGCCGACGGCGGCGATGCCCACGCCGGTGACGCCCATGAGGAAGGTCTCGTTGCCGCCGGCCAACGTAAAGCTGGCGATGATGGCGACGACGACGGTGAGCAGAGGGACCCAGGTCGAGACCATGCCCTCGGCGATGCCGGCGATGATGACGGTGGCGCTGCCGGTCTCGGACTGCTGGGCGATGCGTTGGGTGGGGCCGTGCTCGTAGGAGGTGTAGCGTTCGGTCCCGAAGGCGATGACGAGGCCGGACAAGAGGCCGACGACGATCGCGCCCCACAAGCCGAGCCAGCTGATCGACTCGATGTCGCCGAGCAACCAGTAGAGCAGGCCGGCGGCGCCGGCGACGATGAGGGCCGAGCTCAGCCAGACGCCGGCGTGCAGCGACTTGAGCAATTGGGCGAAGCTCGCGTTTTCCTTGGCTTTCACCGAGAAGATCGACAGGACCGAGCAGACGATGCCCAGGCCGGCGAGAGCGGGCGGGGTGCAGACCAACGCGATCGACTGCGACGCATCGAGGCCCAGCCGAAGCGACGCCGCAGCGGCGAGAGCCATCGCGGCGAGGATCGAGCCGTAGTACGACTCGTAGAGGTCGGCCCCCATGCCGGCGACGTCGCCGACGTTATCACCGACGTTGTCGGCGATCGTCGCGGGGTTGCGGGCGTCGTCTTCGGGGATGCCCGCTTCGACCTTACCGACTAGGTCGGCGCCGACGTCAGCGGCCTTGGTGTAAATGCCCCCGCCGACGCGGGCGAACAGCGCCTGCAGCGACGCGCCCATCGCGAAGCTGAGGGTGATGGTGGTGATATCGACGAGGCTGAAGGTGTCACCGAAGAACTGGGTCAACACGAAGAACCAGACCGACACATCCAGCAGTGCGAAGCCGGTGACGCAGAGGCCCATGACCGCCCCGGCTCGGAACGCGACGCGGAGGCCGTCGTTGAGCGACTTCTTGGCGGCCTCGGTCGTGCGGGCCGAGGCGTTGGTTGCGGTCTTCATGCCCAGGTAGCCGCAGAGGCCGGAGAAGATACCCGCGATCGCTACGCCCAGCGGCGTTAGTTTCTCCTGCAACCCAAGTACGAACGCTAGCACGATGAGCAGCGCCAGCAGCAGCACGAACACGATCGCGACCACGTTCCGCTGCTTGGCGAGGTAGGCGTAGGCCCCGTCGCGGACGGCCTGGGCGATCCGCACCATCTCGGGCGTGCCTTCGCTCTGCTTCATGAAGCCTTTGTAGAAGAACAACGCGAAGCCCAGGGCGATCAGGGCGCCAGCGGGGGCGAGAAAATAGGCCACGGGCAGCGTGACAGCGAGCAACGGGGAGCTGGTCAACATGATTCGTGTTCTCCGCCCGACGAGGACGCCGATGGGCCGTTCGCCCACGCGGGCGGGGCCGCTGCTTACGGCAGGGTCGGGATGAATTTATTTCGAAAATGATCCGATTCGATTCAAAAAACAACGCCGATGCAGGCTACCGCATCGGCGTAGGTTCAATACGGTTTTGTGGGCTTTGAAGCGATAGACAACGATACAGGAAGATCTTGCTCGACACTCAAGGTCGGTACTCCCGCCAGGCTAAGCAGACCCCTCGGCATCACGTCATCGGCTGCGTCTAGCCCTTGCGCGACTTCGAGCCGCCGGGGATGACGCGCTTGACGGTCTTACGGGCGGCGCGTTGCTTGCGCTCCGAAGGCTTTTCGTAGTAGGCCCGCTTCTTGATGTCTTTGGTCAGGCCTTCTTTTTCGCATAGCTTCTTGAAGCGACGCATCAGTTGCTCGGCCGACTCGCCGCTGCGGGCCTTGATTCGGATTGCCATGGTTTGCCTTTCGGGTGCGATCGGGTCCGACGGGGGCGGACAAAAGGGTTTATCGTTGGTCTAAGCCCCGCATGGGGAGCCGGGTAGGGTAGCAGATCACGGTTTCCGTGCAAATTCTCGGTCGCTACCGGCCGCGGGGGCTTCTATCAGCTCAAGCCCCAGGATCGCAGGTTTTCGAGGCTAATTTTCAAGCTATCGAACGGGTCGAGGTCGCCGTTGTCCCGCTCGACGATGTACCACTCGACCCCCGCGGCTTTGGCCGCTTCGAGGATCGCCGGCCAGTTGAGGTTGCCCGCCCCGACTTCACACATCTTGTGCTGCCGGTCGCCGTCGATGGTCATGTCTTTGACGTGGATCGCCGGGACCCGGCCCGCCAGCCGCCGCAGCCACGCCGCGGGGTCGGCCCCGCCGTGGGCCACCCAGTAGGTATCGACCTCGAAAAACGCCGCCGGGCCGAGCTTCTGCTCCAGGACCGTGTACGGCGTCGATTCGGGGCTGATCTTTTCCGGAGTCTCGGCCAGGCCGAAGGGAGCGAACTCGTGGCTGTGGTTGTGGTAGCCGAGCTTCACCGGCGAGCCCTCGTATCGTGTGGCCAATTCGCTGAACTCGTCGACAAAGACGTTCCATTGCTCACGGGTCTCGTTCCCCTCCCAGCCCCATCCGCCCAACGCGGTGTACCGGCAGCCGATCTCGGCGTGGAAGTCGATCTCGGCCGGGGCGTCTTTGAGCTGGTCGAGCGAGCGGTGCGTCGCGGCGCAGACCAGGCCCGCGTCCTCGAGGATCTTTTTGAGCTCGGCCGCAGCGATGGTGTTGAAGCCCGCGGCCGAGGCCTGGATCGCGTCGTAGCCCATCGCCTTGAGCTTCGCGCACGACTTAGCGATGTCCGCGGGCGTCTCGCAGTGGTCACGAAGCGTATACATCTGGGCGGCAATTTGTGTCGACATGGAATGATCCCGAGAGGAGAAAAGTTAGCTTCGGCAGGCGTTCCTCTAACTCAATCAAAACAAGAACCCGACCGGCATGGCGGGTCAACCTTATTCAAGCGTGGCCCGGTATTCAACCGGTACACTGACCCTGCGATAAGCCGACAAGCCCATCGGACCCCTCGACCCAGGACTCCCCCCATGCGAACCTGTCCTCCGCACGCCTCTCGGTTAGCCGCCGTGCCGTTCCTGATGGCCCTGTTGGTTCTGCCGGGCTGTACCCGCTCGATCCCCATGCCGGACCTCGGCGACCGCTACAACCGCACCGCCCAGTACCACGGCCCCGACCGCAACCCCGTCATCGTCATCCCCGGCATCCTCGGCTCGAAACTCACCCACCCCCCCACCGGCACCCGCGTCTGGGGGGCGTTCGAGGGCGGCGCTGCCGACCCCGGCACGGCCGAAGGCGCCCGGCTGATCGCCTTGCCCATGCAGATCGGCCAACGCCTCAGCCAGCTCGACGACGACGTCGAGCCCGACGGAGCGCTCGACTCGGTTCGGCTCTCGCTCTTCGGCCTACCCGTCCAGATCGACGCCTACGCCCAGATCCTCGGCACCCTCGGCGCCGGCGGCTACATCGACGACCAGCTCGGCGAGTCCGGCGCGATCGACTACGGCACCGACCACTACTCCTGCTTCCAGTTCGACTACGACTGGCGCCGCGACAACGTCGAGAACGCCCGCAATCTTTACGACTTCATCAAGAAACACCGCGCTGAAGTACAGAAAAACCTCGCCGAGGACTACGGCGGCGATCCCGACGACTACGACGTCAAGTTCGACATCGTCGCCCACTCGATGGGCGGCCTGCTCACCCGCTACATGCTCCGCTACGGCGACGCCGACCTGCCCGCAGACGGTAGCGTCCCCGAAGTCACCTGGGCCGGCACCGAGCACGTCGACCGCGTCGTGCTGGTGGGCACGCCCAGTGCCGGTTCGATCGACGCGTTGGTCCAGCTGGTCAAAGGCACCAAGTTCTCGCCGCTGCACTCGCGTTATTCCCCCGCAGTCCTCGGCACGATGCCGGCGATCTATCAACTGCTGCCGCGTAGCCGACACGAACGAGCCGTCTTCGCGTCGGCTAACGCCAAAGGCAACAACTGGGTCGCCCCGTTGCCGGCGTCAGCAGAAGTCGAATCGCCGAGCCAGATCGATCTGTTTGCCGAAGAGACGTGGCACCGTCTCGGCTGGGGCCTCGCCTCAACCGAACAGGACAAAGAACTCGCCAGGCTCCTGCCGGATACTGACACCCCCGAAGAACGGCGGGAGATCGCCGCGGAACACCTGCGTAAATCCCTCGCCCGCGCCAAACAGTTCCACGCCGCGTTGGACCAGCCCGCCCGCCTGCCGGACAACACCACACTGACGCTCTACGCCGGCGACGGCGAGCCGACCAACGACATCGCCGTGGTCAACCGCGAGGGGCGGATCACCCGGCTGACGAAAGCCTCAGGCGACGGTACGGTCACCCGCGAGTCGGCCGTGATGGACGAACGCGTCGGCGCTTCCGGCGATGCTTCCGGGGGCGATTCCGGGGGTTGGTCGCCACACCTCGTTACGCCGATCGACTGGACCGACGTGAACTTCCTTTTCACCGACCATATTGGTCTGACCGCGGATCCGGTCTTCGCCGACAACGTGCTGTATTTGCTGCTCGAGTCGCCGAAGCGCGAGGTGCCGTCGAAGGCCGCGGACGTAATGCCGTGAACGCCTGTGTTTAGCGGGCGGCACGGAGTGCCCCGCGGGACGCAACGTCGGCATAAACTGCAACGCATGAAAGCCATGACCATCCCCCACACCGGCGAGCCGTCGGTGTTGACGCTCGCCGAGATCGACAAGCCCGAACCCGTCGGCCGCGAGCTACTAATCGAGGTGCACGCGGCGGGGCTCAACCCGGTCGACACGAAGCTGCGTAGCGGCAGGTTCCGGGCCCCGGTGACGTTCCCCACCGTGCCGGGCTTCGACGTGTCGGGGCGGGTGGTGGCGATCGGCACCGAAGCGACCTGCTTCCGGCCGGGCGACGCGGTTTATGCTTCGCCTTCGGTATTCAAACCCGGGGCACACGCCGAATACGTCGTCGTTGACGAACGCGTCGCGGTGCGGAAGCCGGAGTGCTTGTCGCACGTCGAGGCCGCGGCGCTGCCGTTAGCGTTTATCACCGCATGGGAGCTGCTGGTCGACATGGCCGACGTGCGGGAGGGACAAACGGTATTGATCCACGCCGCGGCGGGTGGCGTCGGCCACTTCGCCCTACAAATCGCCAAGGCCCGCGGCTGCGTCGTCCTCGGCACCGCGTCGTCGGACGACTCGTTCGCGCTGCTCGACGACCTCGGCATCGATCAAGCGATCAACTACAAAACTGAAGACGTCGCGGAACGCGTGACGGAGATCACCAACGGTAAGGGCTGCGACGCGGTATTTGATCTCGTCGGCGCCGAGGTGTTCAAGTCGTCGATCGAGCTGGTCGCGACCCGCGGCTGCCTCGGCACGATCGTCGGAATCCCCGCCGACGCCGAGTTAAATCCCCTGTTCCTCAAGAGCGCCAGCCTCCACGCCGAGTTCATGGGCTCGATCGCCATGACCGGCAGCGTCCCCGCCCACCAGTCCGGCATCCTCAAACAAGCTGCCGTGATGATCGCCGACGGCACCCTCAAACCTCACGTCTCCAAAACCTTCCCCCTCGAAGACCTCGCCGCCGCCCACGAACTGCAAGCCAGCGGCACCGCGACGGGGAAACTGGTTGTTCAAATCCGGGATTAGCCGCAGATTTCGCCGATTAACGCAGATTTAAAACCAAACGCTCACTCTGCTCCAATCGGTGAAATCTGCGTAATCTGCGGCAAAAAATCGGTCACCACACCACAACTTCGCGTTCGAGTTCGATGCCGTGTTTTTGCGCGACGGTTTGTTCGACGTGTTCGATCACCGCGAGCAGGTCGGCCGACGTAGTTTTGCCCGGCTCGGCGACGACGAAGTTGGCGTGGAGCTCGGAGACGCTCGCCCCGCCGACCGAGAAACCTTTGAGGCCGGCTTGGTCGATGAGTTGGCCCGCCGCGAGGCCCAGCCCTTCCGGGGGCGGGGGTGGGTTTTTGAAGCAGCAGCCGGCGGACTTGTCGCCCATGGGTTGGCTGTTCTTTTTGAAGAGGTAGATCTCTTTGTACCGCTTCATCAACGCTTCGGGGTCGTCGGGGGTGAGTTCGAACTCGGCCTCGAGGATGAAAGGGGCGGCGATGTTGGTGTGGCGGTAGCCGAAGTCGAGGTCGTCTCGATCGCGGTAGTAGACCTGGCCGGCGTCGGACATGACCTGAACACGTTTGACCGATTCGCCGATGTCGCCGAAGGCGCCGCCGGCGTTCATTCGGACCGCCCCGCCGACGGTGGCGGGGATGCCGGCGACGTGGACCAGGCCGTCCAGCCCGGCCCGCGCCGAGGCGGGAACCAGCTTGAACAGGTCGACGCCCGCACCGGCGGTGATGGTCGCGGCTTTCTCGTCGATCGCGATCTGCTTGAAGCCCGGCGCATCCAAGCGGACGACCACCGCGTCGACGCCCCCGTCGCGAACCAGCAGGTTCGCCCCCGCCCCAAGGATTTTCATCGGCACGTGCTGCTCGCGGCAGCGGGCGGTCAGCTCCGACAGCTGCGCGACGTTGCTCGGCGAGGCGAGGACCGCGGCGTGCCCGCCCGTGCGATACCACGTCAACGCGCCGAGCGGAGCATCAACAGCGAGCGGGATATCCAGGTCTTGGAAGAAGTCGGGCGTCACCGTGAAAGACGTATCGGGCATGGTCGGATTGTAACGGAGCGTGCACAGCATTAGCGCAGAAAGAAGCCCACGGATTAAATCCGTGGGCTTCGGGCGATTTCAAACTGTCGGAACTTCAGAACAGGTAGCGGACGCCGAGGTTGATGCCGTACTCCAGCTCGGCCCGATGGTCGAGTTCCTGAATAACCGGCAGGTGGACCGTCGCTTCGAACGCCCACTCTCGACCTTCATAAAGCCAGCCCGGGGCGAACATGATCTGCGTGTCGCCGTTGGTCTCGTATCGGCCGAGCGCCTGGAACTGCAGGTAGTGCGAGCCGGTGGTCTCGGCGGTGTAGGCTTCGGGGGCGAGGCGGTAGAGGTACGAGCCGTCGAGGCTGAGCGCATCGGCGCTGCTGTCGCCGAACTCGATGGCGAAGTCGTCGTCCGCCGAGGTGTTGAACTTCCAGAGGGCCGAGGCGTTGAAGCCGTGCCGGCCGTCGATCGCCGTGTAGGCCACGCCGATAAGCGGATCGAAGCTCTCGCTGGAAAAGCCCTCGTCAAAGCTCGGCACCTCGAGGCCGGTGAGCAGCACCGCCCGCCGGGTCTCGATCGGCCCAACGTCTTCCTGGTAGAAGCGGTGCTGCAGCATCACCGTGATGTCATCGACGCCGAAGCCCTGAGCATCCGGATTCGGGGCCGCGTTTTCCAGGTCCCAGTACATGAGCGGGACGTGGACCATCAGGGCCGCGGTCGGGGTGAGGCCGTAGGCGAAGGTGGTCTCGAACTCGGTCATGTCGATCGAGCCGAAGCCGTCTTCGCGCGGATCATCCATCCGCATATAGAACATTTCTTGGCGGACGATCGACACCTCTAAACCGGGCTGCACAGCGGCGGGCATATCGGTGGACTGCTGCGCGGAGGCAGGGCCAGCCCATAGCCCGCACGTCGCGGCGAGAACCGAGGCGTAACAAAAACTTTTAAAACGACGCCTCGTCATTGCTCGGCCACCTCGCCTGCCGGGAGCGTGACTTCGCCCGCGGTGTAGCCCGCGTCGCTGACGGCCTGCTGCAGTTGCTCAGCGGTTGGCCGCGGCTTCTCGGTGTCGAGGCCGACGATCACTTGGCCCTTACCCAGGTCGATCTTGGTCCAGTTGACCCCGGCGATTTTCTGCATCCGGCGGTCGATATTCGAAGCACACTGTGGGCAACTCATCCCCTTGGCATCGATCGTGGCGACTCGTTCCTCGGACACCGCCGCAAGCGTTGGCTCGGGAGTGGGCTCGGCAGAAGCCGTCCCGTCATCGGTGCCGCTGATCGTGGTGCAGCCAACAAAACCAGATATCGAAATTACAAAAACAAGAGTTAGCGTTAAACGCATGGTTGATTTCCTTTGAAAGATATAGACAGATTTCGTTGTTGCCCGCCCGTCATGGCCGTGCTCAACACGCACATAAAACCTTTTCGAAAAAAGGGCGCCGATCAGGGGGCTGGTAAAAAATGTAAGGGCGCAGGGGTAGCGCGGGCGCCACAGCTAGGTCAGCCAACGACAGATGACCGCGGGCACCCCAACAGATTCGGGGACGACAGGGTGATGCCGATATTGAGCCGCGGGGATATCTCGGAACGTTGGATCGTCCCAAGCAGAAGCAAATGGGTTGACGAAGGGTAAGACCGTTGGGGCTAACTCCGGCCCCCGGGGCGGGGTCGCGGGCGTTTTTGGCTGAGGGGTTGGGCTCGAATCTCCAAAGCAACCACAGCCCAGTCCGCAGCAGGACATCTCACACACCCCGCCATTTCCCGCCGGATCATGCGTCGATTCGGCCGCGGCCCGGACGCAATTCGCGCCAGACGCAAGGCTGGCGGAGACGACGGCGAGGATGAGCAGAAACTGTTGCATGGCTTGCGGTAACGGAGGGGAGTTTTCTCGTTAACCAGATATTAATTCGATTCGCCCTTGGTTTTCAATCGGTACTCGCAGTGGACAACGCGGCGGCGGGTGCGTTGGTTTTGTCAACCGCATCGATCCAGCCGCCGCCCATGACGGTGTCACCGTCGAAACACACCACGGCCTGGCCGGGGGTGACGGCGCTGACGGGGTCGGCAAAGCGGACTTCGAGCTGGTCGTCGCCGGTGCGCCGGACCTGCCCCGGAGTGGGCGGGGAGTTATAGCGGACCTTGACTTCGCATTCCCGCCAGTCGCCGGGGACTTGTTCGGGGGGGATCAGCCAGTTCGTCTGCGAGGCGGTGCAGCCCTCGGCGAGCAGGTCTTCTTTGTCGCCGACGACGACGGTGTTGGTCGCCGGGTCTTTATCGACGACGTAGATCGGCTTGCCCACTGCGACGCCGATGCCTCGGCGTTGGCCGAGCGTGAAGTGTTGCTGGCCGGTGTGCGTCCCCAACTCGTTGCCAGCGGTGTCGAGGATTTTTCCAGGGGCGAAGCCGCCTTCGGTGCGGCGCTCGACGAGCTTGGCGTAGTCGTTGTCGGGGACGAAGCAGATCTCTTGGCTGTCGGGCTTGTCGAAGACCGGCAGGTCGAAATCGTCGGCGACCTGGCGGACGTCGGACTTCTGCATCTCGCCGATGGGCAGGAGCATGTGGTCGAGGCGGTCTCGGGGGCTGCCGAAGAGAACGTAGGACTGATCTTTACCGCGGTCGAGGCCGCGCATCAGACGCGCCCCGCCGCCTTGGCTGCTTCCGGGAAGAGCGTGTTGGATGCGGGCGTAGTGACCGGTGGCGACGTAGTCGCAGTCGATGGACTGGGCGTAGCGGTGGAGCTTGCCGAACTTCAGCCAGTCGTTGCAGCGGACACAAGGGTTGGGGGTTCGGCCGGTGTTGTACTCGTCGACGAAGTAGTCGATGATCCGGCTGAAGTCCTTCTTGAAATTCATCACGTAGAACGGGATGCCGAGGATCGCGGCGACGTGGCGGGCGTCGCCGGCGTCGTTGACCGAGCAGCAGCCCTGCTTGTGTTTTTTTGTCCCGCCCCCGGAATTCATCTGCGGCAGCGCAAGATCGCCGCGGCCGGAGGTATCGAGGTTACAGGCTTCCGGGGTGGCCATGTTGTCGTAGCCGTCGGCGGCTTCGATCGAATCGTCGCTGCCGAGGCGCATGAAGCAGCCGACGACCTCGTAGCCTTCCTGCTTGAGCAAGGCCGCCACGACCGATGAATCGACGCCGCCGGACATGGCAACGAGCACTTTTTTCCCGTTCTTGGGCATATAAGCCAGTATTGTAGCCGAGCCGCGACGGATTCAAACCTCCCGCGGAGGTATGATCGGAAGCGTTCATATCCGTGTTCTATTACGAAAGAAGGAAACGACCATGCTGAGCACTCCCCGCTGGACCCGGCCGATCGGCGGCCTGACCGCCGCGTTGGCCGCGGCGATGACCACTCTCGTTTGGGCCCCGGCCGGGCAGGCCGAGGTCGCCGCGGCCCCGGCCGTGACCGCCGCATTGGATCAGGTGG
Organism: Planctomycetota bacterium; assembly: GCA_038747275.1. GTDB lineage: Bacteria > Planctomycetota > Phycisphaerae > Phycisphaerales > Phycisphaeraceae > Algisphaera. The sequence goes on from JBCDJW010000023.1 coordinate 32,823, forward strand.
CCGACGGGGCCGAGGTCGTCGTCGTCGTCCCATCGCTGAGCGGGCTCAACGAAGCGATCGCCGAGTTCGGCGCCGCGACGGGGCTGGACCGCTTCGGCCCCGAGTTGGACGACGCCGTAGGTGCTTTTAAGCAGCAGATGGGCTGGCAGGAAGGCGTCGACGACGACGGAGCCGCCCTGGTCGTGCTGACCGGTGTGGCCGAGGCGATCACCGACGCGATCGACGGCGGGGGCCAAGAGCCCGAGGCCATCCTGCTCGTGCCGGTCACCGATCACAAGGCCTTCGTCAGCCAGCTCGGCGGCGACCCCGCGGCCGACGTCAGCCGGATCACCATGATGGGCGAAGGCTTCGCCAAGGAGCTCAACGGCTACGCCGTGCTCGGCGAAAACCTCGAGACGGTCCAGGGCTACGCCGCCGGCGACAACGGCAAAGCCATCACCGACGAGCTCGGCCCGATGGTCGCCGAATACCTCAACGGCGGCGAGTCGCTGATCTACGTCGACGTCGCCGCCATGGCCGAGCCGCTGAACGCTGCGATCGACAAGATGCGCAACGAGATGGCCGCCCAGATGAATAACCCCGGCGTGCCCGCATCGATGCAGGGCATGATCGAAGGGTTTGTCGATCTCTACGAAGACTGGGCCCGGACCGCCGTCGACGGTACAGACAAGCTGCTCCTGTCCCTCGACTTCGGCGACGACGGCCTCGGCATGACCATCTCTTCGAAGCTCATCGGCGGCAGCGAGCTGACCAAGGTCTTCACGCCCGCCGAGGACGCCGGCGACGGCTCGGCGAGCAGCGCGTTGCTCGCCGCCCTCCCCGACCAGCCATACATCTACGCCAGCGCGATCGACGCCAACCGCTTCGGCCTCGGCGCGATGGTCGACAAGATCGCTGAGGCGATGGGCGGCGACAAAGCCGGCTTCATGGCCACCTTCCTCGAGTCGATCGACGCCATCAAGGGCGTCAACGGCGTCGCCAGCGTGTTCTACACCCCCGACCCCGCCGCGATGATGGCCGGCGGTTTCTACACGTCGCTGACCGTCTACGACACCGACGACGCCGCGTCCTACCTCGCGCAGCAAAAAGCCAACTTCGAAAAACTCAACGACCTGAAGGTCCCGCTCCCTGCCGCCGAGCCGGGCCAGCCCGATCAGGAGATGACCTTCACCTCGACCTACACCGAAAAAGCCTTGGTCATCGACGACATCGACGTCCACCAGTATCAGGTCACCACCGTCCTGCCCCCGGCGATGATGCAGCAGTTCGGCCCGATGGCCATGATGATGGGTAACTCCGGCAGCAGCGGCTACATCGCCGCCAAGGACGGCAAGGTGTTGGTCACCACCGTGCCCGACCCCCAGCTGATCACCAACGGGCTGCGGGCCGTGGACCAGAACGGCGGTGTCGGCTCGGCCGGCAATATCGCTACCCTCCGCGAAAGCAGCCTGCCCGCCGACTCGTCGCTTGAGCTCTACGTCAGCGTCGCGGGCATCGCCAATACGGTAAACCCGTTCCTCTTGATGTTCTCGCCTAACGGCGAACAGCTCGACGTTCCGGCCGACCTCTCGCCGCTGGCGATGGGCGGCGCGTCGGACGGCGAAGCGGTCGCGATGAAGATGTTCGTGCCGCACGACCTCGTGAAGTTCGGGGTCGAGACCTACGAGAAGTTCGCCCCCGCCGCCCCGGGCCAAGGTGGCAACGGCTCGAACCGCCCGCCGCGGGCCTTCTGACCGATAACCCGATTATTTCGCAATTTCACCGAAAAACCCCGACCCCCAATCGGGGTTTTTCTTATGCGCAGGCCGACCGGATAACCCTACAAACACTGTGTTAATACCGTTTTGCGTTAAGCCTCTGCGGCACATGGTCGAAGGCAACTCCGATTCAGGAATGTTTATCCACATGCTTGGCGGCGTCACCGCCAAACCGACGAACGAGGCGCCCATGATCCGCTCATTGAACACCGCAGCTTGCTGGCCACTTCTTTTGATCCTGGCCATCGGGATACTTTGGCCCGCCGCTCCGAGCTACGCCGGCGATACCGCCGAAGAGCCCGGTACAGCAACCGAAACCATCCTCATAAAGGGTCCGCCTCCACTCGGGGAAATCGCCGGACACGCATCCACCCACGCCGACAAAAACACCAACAAGATTGTCCACGGCCAAGACTACTGGGTCGAAAAGCTGGGTCAGTCCGAAACTTTCACGATTCCCGCCTACGAACAGATCGAACGCGTCGCTTTCGGCCACGAGTTCGGTGAGTTTGAAGAAATCCCCGCCAACGTTTTGGTCGAGACCAGCCCGCTGCTGCTCTACCTCGCCTGGGCCGCGGTCGGCCTGACGCTACTCGTCACCGTCGCCGGCGCCGCCAAGCTCAGCCGGCTCAAACGCGACCAGAAAAAGTCTCGCCGCAGCCTCACCCTCGGTACAAAACTCACGCTCGCCTTCGGCGGGCTGACTACAGCGTTGGTTTTCGTCGGGGCGATCGCCGTCTCCGCGATGCACCAGAACAACCAGACCAACTACGAAGTCGAGTTCAGCGCCGACAACGTCGCAATGGTCGAGGCCATCGAACGCGACCTGCTCCACCTCGAGCTCGCCGCTGAAGACTTCCTGCTGACCAACGCCGAGTACGACCTCGAATACTTCTCCGATTACTCGGCCAGGATGCTCGACCGCCTCAAGCACGCCGAGAAGGAACTCAACACCGCAGAAGAACGTGAAGCCGCCGCCCTGCTCGTCGAACACACACTCGAGTACGAAGCCGAGTTTAAGAAGATCGTTGCGCTTGTAGATCGGTTCAACGGCATCGTCGACAGCCAGCTCGTGCCCACCGGCGAACGGCTCAACGACCTCCTGCTGGCGATCATCGAGACCGCCCACGTCGAGGGCAACTACAAGCTCGCCATAGAGGCCGCCGAGGCGCTCGACCACCTCGCCCTGGCCCGGATCCAAACCCAGATCTACCTCCGCACCAACCGCGAAGAAGAAGCCAAGATCGCGGCCCACGAGCTACAACTCGGCGCCGAACTCCTCGACCTGATGCACCGCGACGTCCGGGGCGAGGTGCAGACCGCCTGGATGAAGCAGGCCGAAGCCGGCTACCGCTTCTACGCCAAAGAATTCCAGATCGCCATCGATCTTTCTCACGAGCGTGAAGAACTGATCGAACACGCCCTGCACAAGCTCGGCAAGAAGATCGATAAGGAAGGCCTCGCCCTGATCGGCCAACTCCGCCACGACCAGGCCGAGCTGATCCACGACTCCGAGGAGCGTACCGCTCGGGCGATGAACATCCTGGCCGCGGTGATCGCGCTGGCGATTGCGTTTTCGGCCGGCGTCAGCGTCTGGCTGATCCGTAAGCTGGTCGGCTCAAGCCGGCGGGTTCTGCGGGTACTCGCCGCCGTTGCCGAGGGCGACCTGACCCAAGAGCCGATCGACATGAAGGCCGGCGACGAGATGGGTGAAATCGCCCGCGCCACCGACCGCATGTCCGCCTCCTTGAAGGAAGTCATCCGCGACGTCACCACCGCCGCTCATGAAGTCGCCGGCGCATCCAACGAGATCGCCGAGTCGAGCGACGAGATTGCCCGCGGCATGAACGAGCAGACCGGCCAGGTCCACTCGGTCTCGTCGGCGGTCGAAGAGATGTCCGCCTCGATCGTCGAGGTCGCCCGCAAGTCCGCCGACGCCGCGAGCTCGGCCGAGAAGTCCGGCCGGGTCGCCCAAGAAGGCGGCCAGGTCGTGAGCGAAACCATCGACGGCATGAACGCGATCAGCGTTGCCGTGTCCGACTCGGCCCGCAGCGTCGAAGAGCTCGGCAAGCGTGGCGAGCAGATCGGCGAGATCATCGCCACCATCAACGACATCGCCGACCAGACCAACCTTCTGGCCCTTAACGCCGCGATCGAAGCGGCCCGGGCCGGGGAACACGGCCGCGGCTTCGCTGTCGTCGCCGACGAGGTCCGCAAGCTCGCCGACCGCACCACGCAGGCGACCGAGGAGATCGGCAGCTCGATCGAAGCGATCCAGACCGAAACCACCAGCGCCGTCGAACGTATGCACGCCGGCACCGAGCAGGTAACCACCGGCGTCACCAAGGCCAGCGCCGCCGGCGACTCGTTGAAAGAGATCGTCGCCTCGGCCCAGGACGTCTCGGGCATGATCCAGTCGATCGCCGCCGCCGCCGAAGAGCAGTCCGCCGCGTCGGAAGAAGTCGCCCGCAGCGTCGAGACCATCTCGTCGCTCAGCCAGACCACCGCCGAGGGCGGCCAACAAGCCGCCCAGGCCGCAAGCATGCTCAGCCAAAAAGCCGAGACCCTCCAAAGCCTCTGCGGCCGATTCAAGCTGTAAGCCATCTAGCCCAAAACGCCACTCACCCAACCCCGGTTAACGCCGGGGTTTTTTTCTTATCCGATTGGCCCACCGCCCACTAAACGGGCCCAAGGCACAGGCCCAGAAAAAGCTTGCATCGGATCTAAATCCAACTATTATGTAATTACGTTATTAAATAATTTTTAATCAAGAAAACATGCCCACCAAGAAGAAAACCCAAAAAACCGGCCGAACACCCACCCTGAAGAGCCTTGCCGCGCGGGTCGCGGCGCTCGAAAAGACGGTCGGCGGCCTGCCGAATCAAGCCGACGAAAGCCCGGTAACGGCGGAGCAAACCGACCACTCCGCGAAGCCGCCCAAGTTCTGGGCGATCGAAAAACTCGAACGCCTCTACCCCGACAAAGGCGGCGTCGCCTTCGCCGGCCGCGTCACGCTGCCCACCGAAAAAACCTACGCCTGGCAGATCCAGGCCGAGACCGACGAAGTGCTGTCCGCCGACTGGTCGGCCGCCCAAGCCCCGCTCGCGGCCCTGGCCCACCCCGTCCGGCTGACGATCCTTAATTCGCTGCTCCACGGCCAGAGCAGCACCCAAGAACTACAAAACCTCGCCGAGATCGGAACCACCGGCCAGCTCTACCACCACCTCAAAGAACTCGAGTCCGCCGGCTGGGTCCGCCAACCGCAACGCGGGCACTACGCCCTGCTCGCCGAGCGCGTCGTCCCGCTGCTCGCGATCCTAAGCGCTTGCGAAGTCGTCAGCCGTTAATCCTTTTCTATCAGAGGCCCAATCTCATGTTTCGATCTAAGTTTTTTTACAACACATACCGCTGGCTACCGTTCAAGAGTCCCAAGCGGGCGACCCCCTGGGCCTTCGCGGTCGTCGTAGCGGCCCTCCTGACAACTGCCGCCTTAGGCGAGACGCCCGCCTTTGACCTAGACCAACCCGAAGCAGCCCTCGAAACAATACGCCGGCAGCACGACCTGCCCGCGATTGGGGCCGCGGTGGTGACGGCCGACGGGCTTCAAGCCCTGGCCACCGCCGGCGTCCGCAAACGCGGCGAAGCCGTCGCGGTGACCGACGACGACCTCTGGCACCTGGGCTCCTGCGGCAAGGCCATGACCGCGACGCTAATCGCTCGTCTCGTCGAGGCCGGGCAGCTGCGCTTCGAACAAACCCTCGGCGAGTCGTTCCCCGAACTCGCTCCGGAGATGGACGAAGCGCTGCGGTCGGTCACGCTGCTCGACCTGCTCTCGCACCGCAGCGGCCTGCCGGCGAACTTCAACCTCCTCGCATACGCCAACCAGACCGACGCACACCAAGCCCGGCAACAGGTCCTGCGTGAAACCCTAAAACAGCCGCTGCTCAGCCCGCCCGGCGAAGCCTACCTCTACTCGAACTGGGGCTACACGCTGGCGGGGCATATCGCCGAACAAGCGGTCGGCGAGCCGTGGGAAACGCTGATGCAGCGCGAAGTATTCGAACCCCTGGGCATCACGTCCGCCGGCTTCGGCGGGCTCGGCACCCCCGGAAAAATCGACCAGCCCTGGCCCCACACCCCCAACGGCACGCCCTGGCACACCACCGGCCCGGAGATCGACAACGTCCCCGCCATGGGCCCCGCCGGCCGCATCCACATGAACCTCGCTGACTGGGCCAAGTTTACCGCCGAACACCTCAAGGGCCGCCGCGGCGAGAGCGACTTCCTCAACCAAGAATCCTTCCGCCTGCTCCACACCGCCCGCGGCGACGACTACGCCCTCGGCTGGGTCGTAGCGTCCCGCCCCTGGGCCGGGGGCGACGCCCTCAACCACGTCGGCGACAACACGCTGAACCACGCCAACGCCTGGCTCGCCCCCGAAAAAGGCTTCGCCGTGCTCATCGTCACCAATCAGAGCACGGCATACGCCGCCACCGACCAGGTCGCCTCCGGCCTGATCCTCGCTTGGCTGGCGCAGGACCCGTAAAAAACGCGGCAGGTACGGGCTTTACTTGCCTTCGCCGGGGCACCCGTTACCCTGCCGCCCATGGCTAAGAAAACCAAAGGTAACCGCGGGGCGGGCCTGCCGTCCGACCCCATGAACGTCCTCATCCTCGGCTCCGGCGGCCGGGAGCACGCCCTGGGATGGAAGCTCAAGCAGTCCAAACGCTGCAAGAAGCTCTTCTTCGGCCCCGGCAACGGCGGCACCGCCGCCCTCGGCACCAACGTCGACCTCAACCCCGAGCCCGTCGACACCAAGAACGTCGACGCGATCGACTACTTCTGCCGACACAACGACATCGGCCTCGTCGTCATCGGCCCCGAAGACCCGCTCTGCCACGGCCTGGCCGACCGCCTCGCCGCCCCCGGCCGATACATCTTCGGCCCGACGAAAGACGGCGCGAGACTTGAAGGCGACAAAGCCTACGCCAAGGACCTCATGAAGGGCGCACTCATCCCGACCGCCGACTCGAAGACGTTCACCAATTTCGAGATGGCGAAGACCTACGTCGAGGCCCGCGAGACCCCCGTCGTCGTCAAGGCCACCGGCCTGGCCAAGGGTAAGGGCGCGATCGTCTGCTCGACCAACGAAGAAGCGGTCGACGCCCTCGAACGCTGCATGGTCCACAAAGAGTTCGGCGAAGAAGGCACCACCGTCCTCGTCGAAGAACGCCTCGTCGGCCAAGAGGTCTCCATCCTCGCCCTCGTCGACGGCCGCAACCTCTTCCTCCTCGACCCCTCGCAGGACCACAAGCAGGCCCACGAGGGCGACACCGGCCCCAACACCGGCGGCATGGGCGTCTACTGCCCCACCCCCCTGCTCACCGAAGAGCTGCTCACCCAGATCCAGACCGAGGTACTCGTCCCCGCGGTCGACGCGATGCGCCGGGATGACATCGACTTCAAGGGCGTGCTCTACGCCGGCCTGATGCTCACCGCCGGCGGACCCAAGACCCTCGAGTTCAACACCCGCTTCGGCGACCCCGAGACCCAGCCGCTGATGATGCGCCTCAAGGGCGACCTCATGCACGCCATGCTCGCCACCGCGACCGGCAAGCTCGACGAGGTCGATTTGTCCTGGGACAAGCGCGTCTGCTGCTGCGTCGTCATGGCCAGCGGCGGCTACCCCGGCAGCTATGAAAAAGGTAAGCCCATCACCGGCATCGACGACGCCGAGGCCGACCCCGACGTCACCGTCTTCCACGCCGGCACCAAGCTCACCCGCGACAACGTCCTCGTCACCGACGGCGGCCGCGTCCTAGGCGTCTGCGCCCTCGCCGACACCCTGAAGGAAGCCCAAACCAAAGCCAACGCCGCCTGCGACAAGATCAAATTCGAAGGCGCCCAGTTCCGCCGGGATATCGGGTTCCGGGTGATGTAAACTCAAGCTATAAATAACCCAATACCATGCGTGAATATACCGGGGGCTGCAACCCGACTAAACACATACCCAAAGCGTTTTAGCAGGAAGGCAATTTCACGAAATGTCCGAATGGCTTTCGCAAATTGAAAATCATCAAATCCACGACTCATTAAGAGCCGCTATTTCTCCAGCTGAAGAGATTCGTTCATCTGCCGAAGATTTAGATCCAGCACTCATTGAGAAAATTGATCGCATCGTTTACGTACTCAATGAGTTCCAGCGAAAACTCGGGCAAACAGATCCAAACTTGATCCCTATTCAGCCTCTTACCAACGCAACAAATCAACTAAGCCAGATACAGTCACAGCTGTCGAGTTTTTTAAGCAATCGCAACAATTCGCATATCCAAAGTGGATTTAATTATCTTGAGAATATCTTAGTACACATGGCACAGATTCCTTCTGCAGCCGGAACAGATGACATGGATTCCATCCGAGAGGCTGCGATCGCATTGCGCCGCTCTGCTGGACAGCACATGCGTCATGTTGATGAAGAGGGGGCGGAAGCCCTTCAACGATTAAAGTCGTTGAAAGAAAAAATCGAATCCCTAGAGAGTACTGTTGAACAGCAGGCCGAGAACGCATCCTCTCTAAATCAAGAATTCACTTCTACGTTCGATACCGCGGAAGAAGAGCGGGAGAAATCATTTACCGCTGCTGAAGAAAAACGCGAAATACAGACTGCGGAAATCCTTGAAGGTAAGCAGGCAGAGTGGGAGCAAATCGTAGAAGATCGAGCAGCTGAATATCAAGAGCTTTACGAATCAATCGAGCAAAAAATTGATAGCCTCACAACCGAAGTCTCTGAATCTGCCAATTCGATCATAAGAGACATAAAGGAAAGACATTCAGAAGCAGAAGCTGTCGTTGGCGCAATCACTGACACCGGAATGGTAGGTGGATACCAACGAATGGCTAACTCAGAAAATACATCCGCAATGATTTGGAAAATAGTCGCGGCCTTATCGCTTATTGGCCTTGTGACCTTTGCAATCGTGTTATTTAGCGTAACTCTTAAAGATGATTTTGAGGTATCTATCCCACTCACACTGACACGTATTTTTATCGCGGCAGCCGTAGCCCTTCTTGCAGGATATGCTGCGCGACAGGCAGACAAACACGAACAAGCACAACGCCGCTATCGAACTATGGAACTCGAGCTAGCGTCAATAACTCCATATCTCCACGAGTTCCCTGAGGAAGAAAGACAAAAAATAAAAGCCGATCTTGCAATGAAGATGTTTGCGAGTAGTCAGTTTGATGCAACATCTTTGAATTCTAAGGCAACAACACAATCAAGCATTAATGCGCTTGAAACCGCGATCGACACGATTAAAAATTTAGTCGGGAAAAACTAATCACGGAAGGCTTTTGCAAATATTGATTGCGGCAATGAGTAGCCGACTTCAACCACAACGCCCCGCGAGGTGACGCGGGGCGTTGTGGTTGTTAAGTCAATTTGACTTTGGGTGGCTTACTTCACCACTTCGATCGGGCCGTGGTCGTCGCAGTGGCCGTCGTGTTGGTAGTGGAGGTGGCCGTCGACGAGGTAGCAGGTGTGGTCGCCGTGGGGGACGGGTTCGTGGCCGCAGCCGGGGCCGTGGACGTGGTCGGCGTCGTGGCCGGTGCAGGTGTGGCCGCCGGTGCAGGTGTCGGGGTTGGTCTCGGAGACTTCGATGACGTGCTCGTCGACGTGGTCGCCGTGGGGGTGGTGGAGGTGGCCATCATGGAGGTAGTCGACGTGGTCGCCGTGCTTGATGGCGGTGTGGCCGCAGCCAGGGCCGTGGGTGTGGTCGTGGTTTTCGTGGATGTCGCAGCTCATGTGGGGGGTCCGATCGGGGGTTACGGGGGGCAAGAATCAGGGAACTCGGCGAAACAGCTACCGGCCTCTCTGTACGTGCGTCATAATAGAGCTTTCGGCATTTATTATCAATAAGTTTTGGCGTAAATATATATTTTACAGACACTTGATTATCGTTTATCAATAAAAGTGGGTTTGCCGTAGCGGTTACTCAATGTACATCTCTGCGATCAACCCTGATGTTTAGCGGGAGATGCGCAGCGTCTCGCGATCGATTGGCGGGGACGAACGAAAACCGTCGGGGCGGCTGCGCCGCACCCGCTAAACGAGGGTAATGAGTTGGGCCCGGATGGCGGCGCCTCAGTCCCGGTGGCGACGCAGCGGGGGCTTCTCGAGGAGGCGGGCGTTTTCGAGGCGGATGGCTTCTTTTTGGTCGCGGGTGCGAACGATCTCTTCGAGGGGGAAGAACGAGGTGTGCTTGGACCACTCCTGGTCTTCCTGGCGGAAGCGTTTGCCGGGGTCGACGACGAGGGTGTTGTCGCGGTCGTAGATCTTGCCGGACGAACGGATGCGGCAGCGCTCCATCGGCCGATCGGTCTGGGAGTTGCCGCGGTTCAGGCCGTCGCGGGTGAACTTGGCTCCGCAGGTCGGGCAGCGGAAGATGCCGACCTCGGGCTCCCAGCGGACGACGGACGGGCGGTGGTTGTCGTTGGTGCACTCGGCGGCGAGGGCGACGAGCATGCGGTGGCCGGAGACGAGGTAGACGCCGTGGGAGTTGGCATAGGTGGTGTAGACGCCATTGCGGCGGTAGCGGTCGGGCTCGCCGATATCGAACGAGCCCTTGGAGGTGTTGGGCCGGTTGGCGGCCGCGGCGGCGGTCTGCGGCTCGCCGCAGCCGACGGTCAGCAGCGAGACCGCAGCGAGGACCAACACGGCGGCGACCGGACGCAGAGGGAGCGTGGCTATCATCACCGCTTTTATCGGCCAGCGACGCGACGGCGGCGGAGTTCTGCAAAAGACCTAGACCATAACCGATGCCCGATAACTGTTTGTTACGGCTGGTCAAACTAGGAAATGATTCCGAGGGCGGGACAGAAGCGGGGCCACGATCACATCACGCTGGCGTAGACCTCGCCGCACTTCGCGGCGGCGCCTTCCCATGTCAGCCGGCGCAGCTCGAGATCGGCGTGTTCGCGGATCGTCGCGCCCAGCGGCGGGTAGCGGAGGACGGCGATGATCTTGTTGGCCATCTCGTCGGTGTCCCAGAAATCGACCTTCAGGGCGTGTTCGATGACTTCGCTGACGCCGGACTGCTTGGACATGATGACGGGCACGTCGTGGCTGATCGCTTCGAGCGGGGCGATGCCGAAGGGCTCACTGACGCTGGGCATGACGTAGACGTCGGCCATCTTGAAGACGCGTTCGATATCGTCGCCACGGAGGAAGCCGGTGAAGACGACCTTGTTGCCGATGCCCAGGCGGGCGGTCATCTCGATGAGCTCTTGGATCTTGTCGCCCGTGCCGGCCACGACGAACTTGACGTTGTCCATCTTTTCCAGGACCCGTTTGGCGGCGCGGATGAAGTATTCGGGGCCTTTCTGCATGGTGACCCGGCCGAGGAAGAGCGCGATCTTGTCGTCCTTGGCGATCTTGGGGGGGATCTTGATGTGGGGGTTAGCGGGGCCGTTCTCGATGCCGTTGTAGACGACTTCGATCTTTTCGTCGGATAGGGCGTAGCGTTCGGTGAGCACGGCCTTGGTACGGCGTGAGACGGCGATGACGCGGGCGGCGGCGTGGCAGCCGTCGCGTTCGATGTCTTGCACGATGGTGTTGCCGTGCTCGCCGGCGCGGTCGTACTCGGTTGAGTGGACGTGGACGATCAGCGGCTTGCCGGTGGCTTGGGCGACGGCCATGCCGGCGGGGAAAGTGAGCCAGTCGTGGGCGTGGATCACGTCGAAGTCTTCGCCGCGGGCGAGGTCGACGCAGAGGTCGGCGTAGCGGCGGGCCTCGGCGAAGAGGTCGCCGTCGTAGTCGCGGGCTTCTTGCCGGGGAGCGGGTTCGGGTGGTGCTTCTTCGGCGGCGGGCTCATCGACGGCGGGGTTGGTGATCGGCGGCGGCTGGGGGATCGAGGCTTGAGGGTTGATGAAGCTGATCCCGGCACGCGGGCCGTCGTCGCCGCGCGACGCGACCGCCGCCCCGCCGGAGTACGGCGAGCTGAACTTCGACGGCACCGCACGGAAGCTCACGTTCTCAAAGACTTCTTCGGGCTCGCCGGGCTTGACCGGGGCGTCAATCTCGAACGAGCTGGCAACGGATTCCGGAGCACGGTCGCCAGCGGCGGCCTGCGGGGCCTGGGGCGAGAGCAGCTTGACGTGCGAAGCGAAGTCGGTGTCGACCGTCTTAGGCAGGACGAACGTTACGCCGGTGTCCTGGCGGGACAAAGCCTTGGTCAGCCCGTAGCAAGCGGTACCCAGCCCCCCGCTGATAAACGGCGGAAACTCCCATCCAAGCATGAAGACGCGCATCGTGATCCTTCCGTCGCAAAACGAGCGACAACCACCGGAGCGGGCCGATCGATTACAGCTCGGAGATCGGGCAGCGGCGAGTTGTCAAACCTCTTATTCAGCAGGCCACCACATGGGCGGTGGTTACTAAACCAAACCCACCCTAGCAGAGCGCAACGAGAATTCAACGCCGGTTAAACCCTGCACACGAAAGATTTACCAAGAGTCAATCCAAACAAACTGCTGAACGTGTTGCAATAAGCCCGGATCGGCGGCGTTCTGCGGTTCCCGCCCGACTCGTAAATTTCCCGGAGTAAAGCCATGACCCAATCGCCGTTGACGCTTCTCGCCGCCGCTGCCCTGCTGCCCGCCGGGGTTGGCTTCGCCCACCCTTCCGGCCACGGCGACGAGGCCGATAACCACGCCGACACAGAACTCCATTACGTCTCGACCGTCGTCAACGGCTCGGCCCACGACGTCCAGATCACCGAACGCAACGGCGTCCGCACCATTACCGCTAACGGCATCCCCGACCACACCCCCGGCCGATTCCCTAGCCGCGGCAACCCCAACGCGATCTCCGCCCAGAGCTACAGCTTCGAGATGCCGCTCGAGCCGGAGAAGGCGACGCGTGAGTACCGCGGCCGGGCATTGTTTGGCGTGGCGCTCAACGGCGTGCCGTTCGACCCCGGGACCGCCGAGATCTGGTCGCCCAACGGCCGAACCCGCGGGCGGGACGCGCCCCGCGACGGCTGGCGGTACGAAGCGATCACCGGCGGCATCAACCTCGGCCTCGACGACCACCACGCCCACGTCCAGTCCACCGGCGCCTACCACTACCACGGCCTGCCTACCGGCGTCTACGAAGCCGCCGCCGGCAAACCCACCTCGAAGCGGCCCGACCAGATGATCATGGTCGGCTACGCCGCCGACGGCTTCCCGATCTACGGCGTCTGGGCCCACGAAGACCCGATGGACCCGAGCAGCCCGCTCGTCAAAGCCACCACCAGCCACCAAACCAAAGACGGCAGCCGCCCCCGGAAAAGTGATACCTCGCCCGGCGGCAAGTACGACGGCACCTTCGTCCAGGACTGGGAGTACGTCGAAGGCCTCGGCGACCTCGACCAGCACCACGGCCGATTCGGCGTCACCCCCGAATACCCCGACGGCACCTACTACTACATGATCACCGACGAATACCCGTTCATCCCCCGCAGCTTCTACGGCACCCCCGACCCAAGCTTCGAGAAACGCGGCGGCGGACACGGCCGCGTCCGCGGCACCGGCCAAGGAGGAAGGCCGGAACGCGGCGAACGCCAACGGCGGTTTTAAGCAACACCCCGTGGTGGGGGCTTTCGGAAGCACCGGGTCAACGCCCGGTGTCTTTCATTCCACGATGCGGAGCTGTTCGGGGCGGGTGACATTGATCTGCGGGGTGCCGAACATGGACGAGAGTTCGCCGGTGACGCGGATGGGTTTGCCAACAAGGCCTTCGCCGTTCTCGCCGCCGAAGGCTTCGGCCATCTTGGCGTAGAGGCGGGGCTTCCAGATGACCTGGAAGTCGCCGGTGTGATTGCCTTCGAACTTGACGAGGAAGGTTTTGCCGGAGGCGCTGAGCTGGGCGGTCGCGACGACGCCGGTGACGGTAACGACCGTGTCGGCGGGGACCAGCGGCTTGATCTCGTCGGTCTGGTCGGCGGTGAACGACGGCGGGGGTTCTGTGGCGACGGGCACGGGTGGCGTAACGGGACGCGCTGGTGTGGGCTCCGGTTCAGACGGGACGCTAGCGGCGGGTTCGTTGTCTTGCGTTGTTGTCGGTGGATCGGCGGAGCCGCTGCTACCGAGCACCCAGACGGTCCCGCCGATGCCGATCACGAGCGCCGCAATCGATGCACCGGCGATCAGCCAACTGTAGTTTTTACGGTCTTGTATCGGCGGTCTTACCAAAACGAGGTTTGGGCTCGACATCGATCCGCTGCTGTCGGCCGGGCCGAGCGCGATGCTGTGGCCGCGCAAGAGGCGGGCGAACGTCTCGCAGTCAGCGTGGCGTTCGGCGGGATCTTTGGCTAACGACTTCTCGATCGCCGCGACCAGCGACGCGGGCAGGTCGGTGCAGCGCTCCGCCAACGGCGGCAGCGGGGCGCTGACTTGCTGCTCGAGCACTTCGCGGTAGTTCTTACCGACGAACGGCGGCTCTCCGGTGAGCATGTGCCAGGCCGTGCAACCGAGGCTGTACTGATCGGACGCGGCCACGGCCGGCTCGCCGCGGGCGACCTCGGGGGCCATGGTCGAGGGGGTGCCGATGATGCCGTTAGGCAGGCGGAAGTCGTCGTTGGGGTCGCCCAGGTCGGCGAGGCCGAAGTCGGCGAGCTTGGCCCGGCCCTCGCGGGTGAGCATCAGGTTGCCGGGCTTCACGTCGCGGTGCAGGACGCCCAAACGGTGGCCGAAGGCCAGGGCGTCGCCGGCGTCGGCGGCGAGATCGCAGGCCCGGGCGGGCGTAAGCTTGCCGCTATTCTGGATCAGCTGCTTGACGTCGCCGCCCTGCACCAGGTCCATCGCGATGTAGAGCAGCTCGTTCTGCTGATCGATCTCCAGGACGTTGACGATGTTGGGGTGGTTCAGCTTCGCCGCGGCGCGGGCCTCGCGGATGAACTGCTGCGCCTTCGCCTCGGCCCGGCGATCGCCCTTGCGGACCGACACAATCTTTAAAGCCACCTGCCGCCGCAGCGTCGTGTCCTCGGCCAGAAACACCTTGCCCATCGCCCCCCGCCCGAGCAGGCTCAACAAACGGAACTTGCCCACCCGTTTGTTCTGCCAGCGGTTCTGGGCGGGCTCACGTTTTTTTGGGTCGTCGGCCAATCGCCGTCTCCGGTTCCGGAACGGGGGACTCTTCGCTCACCACCGATTGTAAAGCCTCACCCTGCTGGGATACACGACGTACCGGGCTCGCATCACCGCAGAGACCGTCGACGCACCGCCTCGAAGAGCAGGACCGCGGCGGCGTTGGACGCGTTCAGCGAATCGGTCGAGCCCACCCCGGAAGTAGCTTGGGGGATCGTGAGTTTGGCGTCGGCGGCGTCGCGCCAGGTCTCGTCGAGGCCGGCGTGTTCGGGGCCAACGACAACGGCGGTCGCGTTCGCGGGCTCTGCCCAGTCGGCTTGAAAACAATCGGTCCCACCGTCGGCGAGGGCGGCGGCGATGGTGATGTTGTTTTGTTGTAGCCAGGCGACCGCTTCTGCGGCGTCTTCGACGACGACGGTCGGCAGCGAGAAGACCGCGCCGGTGCTGTTGCGGATCGCGTTGGGGTTGAAGACCTCGACGGCGGGGCCGACGGCGAGGACCGCGGCGCACCCGGCAACCGCGGCGGTGCGGACCATCGCACCGAGGTTGCCGGGCTTCTCGGTGCCGACGGCGACGAGATAGAGCGAACCAATATCTTCCGTAGATGACGGGGCTAAATCATCGAGGGACCACGACGGGGCGCGGAAGACGGCGAGGACGCCTTCGGGGCGGTCGTGGTAGGCCATCTTGGCCAGGACCGGCTCACTAACCCAAGTCGGTTCGAGACCGATCCCTTCGGGCAGCCCGGCCTTCTGAATTAACTCCCGGCAGGCGAACCACTCGACGACTTCGAGCCCCGCCGCGGCCGCCCGGCCGACCTCGCGGTAGCCCTCGGCCAAAAGCACATCCTCGCGTTTCCGCTCGCGGGCCTTTCGCAAGCGGACGATCCGCTTGACACGGGGGTTGGTGAGGCTGGTCAGGGGTGTTTCCTCGGCCATGGGGGGCCATCCTACCCGTCTGCGCCTGTCGGTAACGATGAGGCAAGACGGGTAACCCGACCAGACGTCCCATAACGCACCGCCCGACCAATAAGAAGGCCGGGGGGATAAATTAAATTGACGCCTTTTTCCGCCGGGTTATAACCAACTGTAGAACGGTCGGAATCCTTGATTCCCTGCACGAAACGCGGGGCGAAGGGAACCAGGCCGTCGCCCCACGATCGACAGGAACCCGCCATGAACCGCTCCCGTTTCCGCCCCCATCTCCCGGCTATAGTCGCCTTCGGCTCGCTGTCGCTGGCGTTGTGGTCCGCATCCCAGGAAGTCGCCGGCGCTGTCGACGCGGCGGCCACCACCCCACCCGCTGCCGAGCAGGCCGTCACCGAGGCGCTGCCCGTCGACGGCCCAGCGTACCCGGTCGATCGTTTCAACCTCGTGGTCCTCCGCGACGTCGCCGGCCTGCCGACGCAGGCCGAGCTCGACGCGGTCACGCTCGACCTATTGCCCACATCCACCGGCTACGTCGCCCCGCGCACCTCGACCGACAACCTCGTCACGATCCGCCTCGGCGACCTCGCCGGCCTGCCGCTCGACAACCTGCACGCCAGCGCCGTGAACGCCGCGGCCGCCGCCATCGTCCGCGAGTTCAACGGCCGCGGGATCATCGGCGTCCTCGTCTCGCCCGACCCCAAAGAGGTCCAGGTCGATTTCGCCGACGACGGCACCGCCGTCTGGGGCCCCGACCTCCGCCCCGCCGGCACCACTTCCCTCAACCTGATCATCCGCACCAACGTCGTCAGCGAGATGCGCACCGTCGCCAGCGGCGACCGCATCACCGACGGCCAGCGCGTCAACCACCCCCTCCACCGCCGCGTCCTCGCCCACTCGCCCGTCGGCGTCGGCGACCTCATCGACCGCCGGCGGATCGACGACTACCTCTACGACCTCAACCGCCACCCCGGCCGCAACGCCGCCGTCGCCGTGTCCACCGGGCAAAACCCCGCCCAGGGCGACACCGTCCTCGACTACCTGGTCAGCGAAGCCAAGCCGTGGACCGCGTTCTTCAACCTCAGCAACACCGGCACCGCCGACACCAACGAGTGGCGGCAGCGCTTCGGCTACCTCAACACCCAGGTCACCGGCAACGACGACATCTTCGGCATCGAGTACGTCACCGCCGGCTTCTCCGAGTCCCACGCGGTGTTTCTTTCTTACGAACGCCCCTTCGCCGACAACGACCGGCTGCACTGGCGGGCCTTCGGCGAGTTCCAAGACTTCGAAGCCTCCGACGTCGGCTTCCCCGGCGCCGACTTCAGCGGCACCGAGTACCGCGCCGGCGGCGAACTGATCTGGAACTTCTGGCAGAATGGGCCGAACTTCCTCGATCTTGTAGGCGGGCTGCGTTACGAGTCGGTCAACGTCGACAACGATTTCGCCGGCATCGAAGAGACCGAGCCGTTCATCATCCCCTACGTCGGCGTGGGCTTCGAGAGCACCACGCAGGCCAACGCGACCACCGGCTACTTCGGCATCGAGTTCAACCTCGACGGCCTGGCCGGCACCGACTCGCCCGACCTCGACGGGCTCGGCCGGCTCAACGCCGACGCCGACTGGATCAAGTTCCCCTTCAGCCTGACGCATTCGTTCTACCTCGAGCCGATCTTCAACAACGACGACTGGCGGAACATCACCACGCCCGGCTCGACGCTCGCCCACGAGGTGCTCCTCGCTTTCCGCGGGCAGTGGGTCCCCAGCGACCGCCTCAACCCGCAGGCCCAGGTGCCGATCGGCGGCCTGTTCACCGTCCGCGGCTACGACGAGGCCATCACCGCCGGCGACACCGTGCTCATCGCCACCGCCGAGTACCGCCTGCACATCCCCCGCCTGTTTGCCCCGACGCCCGGCCAGCAACGCCCCGTCACCCAGCTCTTCGGCGAGCCGTTCCGCACCTTCCCCCAAGAACCCTACGGCAGCGCCGACTGGGACCTGGTCGCCAAGGCGTTTATCGACGCCGGCCGGACCCTCAACAACGACCGCGAGTTCTTCGAAGACAACGAAACCCTCGTCGGCGTCGGCGTCGGGTTCGACCTGCTGTTCAAACGCAACGCCAACTTCCGGATCGACTACGGCATTGCCCTCGAAGACGCGGTCGAAACCACCGCCGGCTCGCAGCAGTTCCACTTCAGCTTCACGCTTTTGTACTAAGCAAACACCGCCGCCCCGTTACAATGTGACTCGGTAAGCGAGAAAGAGAGACCCCCATGTCACCCCACCGCACCTCCGCGCTCGGCCTCGGCGTCGCCCTCACGGCCCTGACCGCCCCGCCGCTCTCCGCGGGGCCCGATGCCCCGACCGTCGTCGCCGGCAGCGCCACCACCAGCACCGTCGGCAACAACACGGTCATCACGACGCAGTCCGCCCGCACCATCCTCGAGTTCGGCCAGTTCAACCTAGGGGCCCGCGAGGCGGTCCGCTTCGACCAGCCCACCAACCAGTCGGCCGTGCTCAACCGCATCACCGGCGGCGAGCGCACCAACATCTTCGGCAGCGTCACCAGCAACGGCCAGGTCTACTTCGTCAACCCCGCCGGGGTCACGTTCTCCAACACCGCCACGGTCAACGTCGCCCGCCTCGTCGCGGCCGGCGGCAACCTGAGCGACGCCGACTTCCTCGCCGGGATCGACCGCTTCACCAACGCCCGCGGGTTCGTCCGCAACGACACGGTCAACCTGCTCGGCCGTGAAGGCGTCGTGCTGGTCGGCGAACGCGTCGAGAACCGCGGCGTGATCAGCAGCCAGGGCGGGCCGATCGTCCTGGCCAGCGGCAACGACATCCTCATCCAGCAGAACCCCGACGACCAGATCATCGTCAAGATCGAAGGCTTCGGCCCCGACGCCCCCGAGTCCTTCGGCAGCCGGGTCAACAACTTCGGCACTATCGACTCCGGCGAAGGCGGACAGGTCTTCCTGGGCGCCGGCGACCTGCTCGGCCTCGCCCGCATCCTCCGCGACGGGCAGATCAAGACCGACCAGCTCACGCTCGACCTCGGCGACCTGCCCCTCAACCTCTCCGAGGAAAGCTCGGCCTTCGCCAACGTCTCCCCCGACGCGATGATCACCCTCAACGCCTCGACCGTCAGCCTCAACGGCGACTTCGCCCCCCTCGACCGCATCTGGGTCAACGTCGACGACCCAGACAACGGCTTCTTCGACAACAGCGGCAACGGCAACCTCCCCATGTCCATCAACGGCCAACCCACCCCCGGAAGTGGCGGTGACCCCGGAGACGGCGGCGACCCCGGAGACGGCGGCGACCCCGGTGACGGCGGCGACCCCGGTGACGGCGGCGACCCCGGTGACGACCCGCTGCTCGACAGTACGTTTGTCGATGCTTACGCCCGCGCCCTGCCGGTCGACCCGCTGATCGCGTCCCGGGTGGTTCCGGTCACGGTCGACGCCGGCCTCGCCGCAGCGTTGCAGAGCAACCTCGGCATCGCCGTAAAAAACTTCGAAGACCAGCCGCTGCTCGAAACCCTCGTCGCCGCGACCGTCCTCGACGACCTGAACCTTTCGAACGGCGGCAACGCCAACGGCACCAATCAGATCAGCGTTAACCGGCTCGACTACGTCACCGCCCAGAACGCACTCAGCGCCTACGACGACGTCTTCGAGGTCGAAAGCATCGTCGACCAGATCGCCGACGGCCAAAGCGAAGCCGCGGACCAGACCGCTAACGCCACCGCAGGCGCAGCCGCTACCTCCGGAGCTGGGGGTTCCGGGGGTAGGGGTGTGGATGAGACGCAGCGGGTGCGTTCGTTGATCCAGCAGTCGGCCGACCGTTACATGGCCGACGCCGAGGTCACCGAGATCGACCCGGTCGAATTCGTCGAATGGCTGCGCGAGCAGGACGCCGAGACGCTCGAAGCGTTGGCGGGCCTGGACGAGTTGGTCAACGAAGCGATGCCGAACCTCGGCCTGGGCGCATCGGAGATGGAGAACTTCAAGGCGTGGACCTACGGCAAGATCGCCCCGCAGGGCGTCAGCCTCCGCACCCTCGACGAACTCGTCGCCACCGCCGGGCAGAATTAAATGACGCCAGCGATTCGGGGCAAGCTTCAGTAAGCCATCGCGAGATAACGGCCGACCCAGTCGAACGACTGCAGGTCGATCGGCTCGGCTTCCGCGATGACCAGGACCGAGTCGGACTCGCCGGGCAGCGGGGCCAAGGCGAGATCGCCGAACGCCAGCCAGCCCAGCTCGTCGCCGACGCCGAACGTCGGCAGGCCGCTGGATAGCGCCAGCTCGAGGTGCTCGGGCATAGGCTGATCGACCGTGGCCAATACCGAGGTCGAAGTCGTGCACCCGCCGATCAGCAACGCGGCGGCGGTCAGGATCACGGCGGTGAGGCGGGCAGCGTTCATCGTTATAGCTCCATAAAGACGGGCAACTGCCCGTAGAAGGCGTTTTTCTTCTCTAAAAACATCGGGCAGAGCGAACCCACGATTAACCGCCACCCACGCCTCCGCCGAGATTCGGGGGTTCGGGCCCGATACCGATGGATCACCCCCACCGGCGGTCCGATAACGAACGGCGGTATACTCAGCCACACCGATCCGTCTCGGCGACCGAAAATAAGTGTTGACCAAGACTTGGGATAAACCCGGACAGACCAGATCCTCGGCATGCGGGACCACGCCAGCCAACCCGACCCACCCCCCGAACCCGACCGCCCGGCGGGGATGGAGCGGCGTGACCCGACACGGCGCGGCGCGGCCGAGACCGAGTGGATGTCCCCGGACCCGCCGCCCATCCCCGAACGCATCCTCAAAAAAGTCGAGCCCCGCTCCCCCAAGCTCCCGCCGATGCCCAGCGTGCCGGTCAAGGTCAAGGTCGACCACCGCTGGATCAGGATATGCGTGATCGCCGCGGGGGCGGTGATGCTGGGGCTCGTGGTGGCGCTACTGATCCGCCCCAGCCCCTTCGACGAGGCGGCCCGGGTCCGCTGGGTCTCGCTTTGCGAAGACTACGGCCGGTGGTACGGCCCGCTGAGCCGATCCGTCGACGAGGCCGACGAAACGGTCATGCGCGAGCTGGGACTCGGGACAGCGATCGACCTGCTGAACGACGCCGAGCGGTTCGACCCGCGGACGATTATCGATCGGCCGGAGGGCAACCTCGCGGCGCTAGGGCTCGAGCCGCCAGCCGCCGCCCGCACCCGCGAGGCCGTGGAAGCCACCGCGCGGGCATCCGCGGCGTTGGCCCGCGTCGAGCGGGTCTTCGCCGACTGGCCGACCTCCGCGTCGCTCGAATCTCACCACGTGCTGCTGATCGACCACGGCTGGCTCCGCGTCGCCGACCTCGTCGAACAAGCCCTTAAGCACGCACCCCCCTACGGCCGGGGCCCGGTCGGCCCGTCGCTCCTGGTCCTGCAAAACCTCGAGGCCCACACCGCCGTGATCGCGCGAGCGGTCGATTCGCTCGACGCCGACCTCGCGGTCCTCGCGTCCTTCAACGACCCGGTCTTCGACACGCTGATCCAGGCCGTCAATGACCTCGACGCGTCAGCCCCCGCCGCAACCGCGCTGTGGCACAGCCGCGACGACCCCGCGACCGTGCAGCTCGTCGGACTCGCCGAGGCACTCGGCCCACTACAGGCGTTCGCCCAACGCTTCCGCGACCTGGTCGAAAGCGACGCCTGGGACACCGTCGACCAAGCCCGCTTCCGCGAGACCGGCCGGGCTTACATGATGCTCGCCGACGGCGAGGCGACGGGCGACCCCGTATTCCGCGCCTGGCTCGACGAGATCGACGACTACCGCGACGCCGGCGAGGACGATTGGCGGCCCGCCTGGGCGTCGGCCCAACGCGAAGCCCTCGCCCCGGCCGACCAAACCATCGAGCAGCTGCGCACCGCCAACCACTACGAAGCCGCCGACGCCCTGGCCGACCGTCTGGCCAAAACCCGCGGCCAGATCGATCGGCTGCTCGAGGCCCACTTCACCGCCGGCAACTCCCGCGAACTCACGCTCCAACGCAGCGGGCTCGAACGCGACGTCCGCGAAATCGCCGCGTCCGCCGAACGGCTGGGTCAGGGCTTGTCGCTCAAACAAGCGACCGCCTCTCTGCGTGAACCTACGCCGCTGGCCGAGGGGCAACCTTGGAGCTCCCCCGCCGCCGAAGCCTTCTGGGAAGCCGAACGCCAACGCCTCGCCGACCGCCTCGAACGATCGGCCGACACGCAGCGGGCCGCCGCAGAACTCGAAGCCGCCCGCCAGTCGCTACTCGGCCTGATCGATCCCGAAGCCGCCCGAGGCCTGCCGACCCTCTCGGTTCAAGCAAAACCAAACCACCACTCCACCACCCAGAACCTGCTCGACGCAATCCGCGAGTCAGCAAAGACGCTGCGTGAAGACACGCTCCGAGAAGCCCTCGCCGAGGGCCTCGAAGCCGCTACCACGGTATGGCCAAACACCCGCAAGCGTTACGTCGATCAGCTTGAAAACTTCCGCGCCGTAGCTGAAACCGCCGTAAACCTTGACGCCGCGTTGGCCGGAGCGTACCCGCTGAACAACGAAGCGTTCTCGTCGAATGCCGGCGGGCTGACCGCAGAGATCGATGCCTGGCCGCGGGCCCACTGGTGGAACGACTCGGTCCTGCACGACCCCGCTGATCTGGTCCGCGCCCGGGCCGCGCGGGCAAGCCGGTTCGACGCGAACGCGCCGTGGCTCGACACCGCGGCCGCCGCGATGCGGGCCAAAGCCCCGGCCGAAGCGTTCGCCGCCTGGCGGGCGTTATCAATCGCCGAATGGCCGCGCGACCCCGGCGCTCTGGACATCGTCTCGACGCTGGAAAAACAACTGCTCAGCCACGCCGAAGAGATCGGCAAACGTGACCCCGAGCGCGGCGAAGAGCTGCGGGCCGAGATCGCCGCGGCGCGCCCCCGGCACTGGGCCTTGGCGATGAGCCGAGCGGAGAAAGCCGACGACGTTCGCGCTCTGGCGAGCCGCGCCGAGGCGATGGGGGTGGTGGCCGATCGCCTGCCCGAAGACCTCCGGCACGACCTGCGGCTCGGCCAAGCCCAGTCGGCGATCCTCAGTCTGAAATCTAAACCCGGCCCCGAGCGCGAGGCCCAGGTCTTATCCATCGCCCGTCGCTTAGCGGATCAACTCGTCACCACTGGACAAGACGCCCCACAAACCGACTTCAACGCAGCGCTCCAGAGCATCACCGCCCAGCACGCCACGCACCAGCAAGTCCTGAGCGAAGCCGGCCCCGCCCGCCGCGGCTGGACCGTTGCCGCGGACGATAACGGCCGATCGGTGACGTTCACCCGAGACGGCTGGGCGTTGACGTTTGTCCGCATCGACCCCGAAAGCGGCCCCCCGTTTTTCGTGTGCACGACCGAGCTCCCCGTCGGCCTGGCATTCGACGCCGTGGCTTGGGCCAAGAAGCAAGACGAGTTCGCCGCCCTCATGCCCAGCCGCGGCAACGAAGACACCCGCAAGGGGCCCAAGATCTGGGTCCACACCAACAACGGCCTCGCGCTCAACCCACGCGACTGGCTGGGCGATACCCCGCACTACGCCCCCGGCCTCACCCCCTCGCCGCCGACGGCCAAACACCCCATCAACTACGTCACGGCCGAGGCGGCCTCCTACCTCGCCGCCCTGCTTGGCTGCCGGCTGCCGACCACCGACCAGTGGGCCGCGGCCGTGCAGGCCTACCCCGTGCCGCCCCGCGTCACGCCCAACCTCCGCGACACGACCTGGCTCCGCCACGCCAACCATACCGCCGACCTGATCCGCGACGGCGTCCCCCGCGTCGACTGGGCCAACAGCGACGCCTTCCGCCCCACTTCTCCCAGCCCCGCCCCCGGAAAAAATAATCCCAACAACGCCGCCGCCGACAACGCTGCCGGCAACTTCCACCCGATCAACGACGGAACACTCTGGTTCCTCCCCGCCAGCCGCCACGCCGACGGCTCAGCCGCACCCGAACACCTCGTCGGCAACGTCGCCGAGCTGACGGTGAGCCGCCCGGTCGACCCCGACGGTCTGCTCGACAACGGGCTTCCCATCGCGACCCGACGCGACGCGTTCCGCCGGGCCCATAAATCCGACTTCGCGGTGCTGGGCGGCTCGGCGTTGTCCTCGGCGTCGATCAACCCCAAGGCGGCGCAGCCGTTCAACGTATTCAGCGGTTCGCGGGGCTACGCCGACGTCGGCGTGCGCCTCGTCTTCGAGGTGCCTTTCGTTTCGCCGGGCCGGCAAGCCGAAATGCTGATCCTGAGCCAGCCGTTTCTACGCTAATCCCGATCGAATCCAATCAATCGGTCTGAACGCGGGTGGCTTCTAAAGACTGCCTCTGCCGCAGAACTCTCGCTTCGCCCTATTGCGGTACGGGCCCGGTATAATTATCGCCCCGGACATTGCCAAGCAATTCTTTATCCTCACCTCGCCGGCCGACACCAAGGCCAAGCATAAGTCTATGACGCAAGCCACCCACGAAGACCTCCTCGCCCAACTGCCCCACGGCGAGACCTTCCGTTTCGTGGACCGGATCGTGTCGATCGAGCCGGGACGGGAAGGTCTCGGCATTTGGAACGTGGCGGGCGACGAATCGTTTTTTGCCGGCCACTTCCCGGACAACCCGATCGTGCCCGGAGTGCTGATCGGCGAAGCGCTAGCGCAGATGTCGGGCCTGGTGGCTTTGACCCACACGGACGCCGAGAACCACGAGGGCGGCCAGCTCGCCCAGATCGACCTCCGGCTCAAACGCCCCGTGGTCCCGCCGGCCGAGATCGAGCTTCAGGCCACGTTCGTCCGCAAAATGCGCGTCATCACCCACTTCGACGTCGCGGCCCGCTGCGAGGACAAGCTCGTGGCCAAAGGGACGCTGGCGATCGCAACGGTGTTGAAGGAGTCGATGTGAGTGCCGCGGCGAGCCGACCGGTGTCGGTGTTTCGCTGGTCAGCGGCGTTGGCGTTGGCTGCGGTGGCTTGCATCGCGTCGGCCGACAACGAAGACGCGTGGTCGGAATTAGAAGCGTTGGCCGCGGGCCGCGAGCCGGTCAAGACCTACGTGGCCGACTTCCGGCAAGAAAAATTTACGCCGCTGCTCCGCGAGCCGATCGAGTCAACCGGCCGGGTGAGGATCGCCGAGGGCGTGTCGCGGTGGGACACCGACCCGCCCTACGCCTCGACCATGCTCATAGCCGACGGCGAGCTGCGGCTCTACTACCCGGAACAGCAGACGCTCGAAGTCTACGGACTCGGCGACCGCCTCGACGCGATGGCCGCCTCACCCGTTCCCGACCTCGCGGTGCTGCGGCAGCACTTCACGATCGACGCGTCGAGCTGGACGAAAGGCAACGAGCGGTACACGCTGACCATGCGGCCGAAGTCCGAAGAAATGACCGACGCGTTGGAAGAGATCGCCGTCGACATCGACGCGGCCCTCGGCACGATGCGTCGCCTGTCGCTCACCGACCTCGACGGCGAAACCACCGTCATGCACTTCGACAACATCCGGCTAAACGTCGACCTCGACACCGAAGAATTAGCACTCGAACCACCGGCCGGCACCAAGATCGTCCGCCCACTCGAGGCCATCGGCCAGTGAACACCGGCAAGAAAATATGTTGGCTGTACCTGATCGCTTTCTGCGGGCTGACGGGCTGCGCCGCGGTCGGGCCCCCGCTGCCGACCGTGGACTGGAACACCACAGAAGACGCCCGCACGATCCTGACTGAACGCCAGAACGCGATCGAATCCGTCCAGACACAAGTAAAAATCCGCTACACCTCGCCGCCGCCGGAGAGCGAGACCAACACGTTCGACGGGGCGTTGGTGATCGCCACCAACGACCGCTTCCGTTTAAGGACATGGAAGATCAACCAGACGATCTTCGACCTGACCGTCACGCCCGAAGGCACATTTATCGCGGCGATCGACGAGATGAAAGAACGCACGCCCGACAGCGAGGCCGACTTGGCCGCGTTGGCGAACAACCTCGGGGCGATGCTCCGCGGACCCGACTACGCCGAGGCCCGGATCGAAACCCGCGGCGACACCGTCCGACTATTTTGGGGCCCGAACGCACGCCCAGAATTGGCGGCGGAATTTGATCGCTGGACTTTGGGGCTGCGGGCAATACGGACCCGTACCGCCAACGGCTCGACCCCGGTCGCGGTTGAGTCACAACAGGCCGACTACAACGGATACGTCTGGTTTAAAGAACTGACTGCGGCGGGCGACTTCGGCCGGTTCGAGATGACCTTCCGCGACGTCGAAATCAACGGCGAACTCAACCCCCGCGCGTTCAAGCCGCCGCGGCGGGCGGTGCGGCTGGAGCGGCCGCTCCCGTGAATCAACCGACCACCGACGAGTCGCGCGGGCTGTTTGCGGCGTGGGCCCGGTTGGTCACGGCTCGACCGGGCGTGACCCTATTGGTGACCGCGGTGTTGGTGGCCGCCGCGTTGGCGATGGCGTTGCGTATCGAGTCGGCCACGGGCGTGCAGGACATGCTCGCCGACGATCAGCCCGCGGCGCTCGCCCTCGTCGAAGTCCTGGACAACTACGCCCTGGTCGACGACCTCATCGTCCTCGCCCGCTTGCCCGAGCAAAACGCGGAGTCCGATCCCGAGCGGCTGATCGCCTTCGCCCAGCGGCTCGAAGCCGAGCTGGCCGACGAAGAAACGGTCGCCGGCCTGCGTTACCGCCCCTCGGCCCAGGCCGCGGCGTTCATCGAAGACGTCGTGATCCCCCACGGGCTCTACTACCTCGACGACATACAACGCGCCGCCCTCGAACAACGCCTGACCCGCGCCGCGATGGACGAGCAGTTCGCCCAAAACGCCGCGATGCTCGCCGCCCCCGGCCCCGCCGCGGGCCGACTCGCCAAAGAACTCATCCGCGACCCGCTCCGGCTCCGCGACTTCATCTCCGAAAGTGCGACCGGTTTTACTTCCGGGGGGGCTTCCGTAAGCGGAGGGTTAAATTTCCGGGGGGGCGACGCGATGGTCAGCGTCGACGGCCGGGCGATTATGGTCCGCATCACGGGCGCGGCGTCCGCCAACGACCTGGCGTTCACCGCCGACTTCATGCCGCGCATCCGCGAAGCGGTCGACGCCGCCAATGACGAAAGCACGCTGCGGATCGACTACACCGGGGCGTACGCGATCGCCGAGCTCAGCGCTTCGCGGACGCGGTCGGACATGATCCGCAGCTGCACCGGGTCGATCCTGCTGCTGGTCGTTGTGTTCATCGTGGTCTACCGGCACCCGATGGCGTTCTGGATGCTGAAGTTGCCAGTCTATGTCGCGATCGTTTCGGCCTTCGGCCTCTACGCCGTGCTGTCGGGCCGATTGACCCCGGTGACCGCGGTGGCGGGCGCGGTGCTGGCCGGGCTGGGCATCGACTACTGCGTCCACGTCTTATCCCATCACGAAGCGGTCAAGCGATCACGCGGCGACGGCGACGACCGCGCCGCGGGGGTCGAAACCGTCGCGGCGGTCGGGCCGGCGGTGATGGCGGCGTGCGTCACCTCACTGATCGGCTTCGGCGCGGTGCTCGGCGCGAGCGTACGATCGCTGCGGGAGTTTGCCCTGCTCGGCATGCTCGGGCTGGCCTTAGCGCTGCTCGCCTCAATCACGGTACTACCCGCGTTGTTGGCCAAAGTGGGGCCTACACGCTTCGCTAAACGCAGCTTGTCAGCGACGCGGTTAGACGCCGCCCCGATGGTCCACCACATCGCCCGCCACCCCCGGCGGTTCCTGTGGCTGAGCGCGGTGGCGATCGCGACTGCGGGGTTTGCGGTGGTGCTCGGCTCGGTAGACGACAAAGGTTGGCAATGGCCGATCGCGTTCGACAAAGACCTGCACGCTCTGCACCCTCGGCCGCACCCGCCGCTGGAAACCCAAGACACGCTGGCTGAGCTGTTCGGCGCGTCGCCCAACGCGTTGATGATCCTCGTAGAGGCCGAGACGCCAACCCAAATGTTGGTGGCAGCCGATGAAGTCCAGCGGTGTTTCCTCGCCCCCGACTCGATCCCCTCGGGCAGCGCCGGCGTCGTCGGCCCCGCAACGCTATTACCCGCGGCCGCAGCAACCCCGCTGGACTGGAGCGAGGCCCGGGTCGACGGAGTACTCGACGACCTGAGGGCGTCGGCCGACGCCGCGGGTTTCAACGCCTCGGCCTTCACCGAGACGGAAGACCTGCTGCACACTCTGCTGACCAACGCGCCGCCCACCTTCGAACAGGTCCGCGCCTACCCCGACTTCGCCGGGATGGTGTTACCGAAAGACGAAGGCGAGCCGACGCAGGGTTTGGTACTGGTCACGCTCGCCCGGCCGTTGGCGACCGTGACGGACCGAGACACCACCATCGAAGCGGTCCGTAGTGCGATCGCGTCGATCCCCGAGGCCACGCTGACCGGCATCAACGTCGTCGGCTACGACACGCAGCGCGCGATCGGCGGGCAGCTCACCCAGCTATTGGGCGTCGCGGGCGTTTTGGTACTCGTGTGGCTGCTCATCTTCTTCCGCCGGCCGGGCGACCTGCTGCTGGCGCTCGTGCCCTCGGCGGCGGGGTTGCTGGCGATGATGACCGGTGCGGAGCTGTTCGGCTGGACGCTGAACGCGATCAACCTCATCGCGATGCCGCTGGTCGTGGGCATCGGCGTAGACGACGGTATCTTCCTCGTCGCGATCGCCCGGCGGTGTCGGCGACGCGGTGAGACCCGGCGCACGCTGATCGACCACCTCGCCGCCAGCGCCCACGCGATCACCATGACCAGCGTCACCACCGGCCTGGCCTTCGGCTCGCTCGTCCTGACCAGCGTCCCCGCGATCCGCTCGCTGGGCTGGTTCACCGCCGTCGGCGTCGGCGCCGCCTGGCTCGCGTCGCTGGCGCTGCTCCTGCCCGCGTTAATCCTGCTCTACCCCAAAGCCAAGGCATCGGCACACAAGCCACCAGCCGAAGCGGCTACCGGCTAACGGCGTTAACCGAATCGTTATTCAAACCGTAGACTCTGTCGCATGGACATCCCCTCGACCTGGTTCACCGTGATCGTGCCGGCCGTCGTCGGCGGCGGCAGCGTGGTCGCCTGGGGCATGCTCCACCCGCGCAGCCAGATCATGGGGCCGTTGATCCACCGGGGCTGGCCACAAGAACCCGACAGCGGCGAGCACGGCCGGGTTGCGTTGACCTTCGACGACGGGCCGACGCCCGACAGCACCCCCGCCGTGCTTGACGCGCTGCGTGAGGCCGAGGCCCCAGCGACGTTCTTCGTGGTCGGCCGCAACGTCGAGCGCTACCCGTACCTGCTCCGCCGCATCCACGACGAGGGCCACCTCGTCGGCAACCACTCGTACGACCACGACCGCCGAGGGATTTGGAATCTGCACGGATACTGGCGAAGACAGCTCGACCGGGCCGACGACGCAATCTACGACCTCATCGAAAAACGCCCGGCGATGTTCCGCCCGCCGATGGGGCTGAAGCACTGGCCGCTGATGCAGGAGGCCCGCTTCGGCGGACACGCGGTGGTGACGTGGTCCCGCCGGGCAAGAGACGGGCGGGCGAAACCACCGAAAAAACAACGCCTGCTCAAACGCCTGGCCAAGGCCCGCGACGGCGACATCCTCCTTTTGCACGACGGCCACGAGCCCGACCGGCCCGCGTCCCGCGCCCTCACCGCCGAGTCGATCGTTCCGCTGGTTAACCAACTCCGCGACCGCGGACTCGAGATCGTCCGGCTCGACGAGCTCCTGGACCTGCCGGGGTATCAGCCGAACGAATCGATTTAAGTTTTTCGCTGGCGGATCGAGTTAGAACGTATCGACCGCAGGTTTAGCGGGTGACGCGCAGCGTCCCGCGGCTCGTCGACGCCTTGGCAAGGGCGGCTTCGCCGCACCCGCTAAACCTAGAGTTTGGATGCGCTAGACAAAACGACATTACGAAATATTCAGAACCCGATCGACGCGCCGCCGTCGACGCACAGGCACTGGCCGGTGATGAACTTCGCGTGGTCGGAGCTGAGGAACACCGCGGCGTGGCCGATGTCTTCGGGCAGGCCCATCTTGCCCATCGGCGTACGGCCGAGCACTTTGGCCTTGCGCTGCGGGTCGCCGTCGAAGGCTTTGTCGGTCATCGGCGTGCTGATCCAGCCAGGCGCGATGGCGTTGACGCGGACGCCTTGCCCCGACCACTCGGCGGTCAGCCCGCGGACGATCCCCAGCACCGCGGTCTTCGCCGTCGTGTAGCCGATCACCAGCGGCAGGCCCATATAGCTGGTCATCGAGGCGAGGAAAATAATGCTGCCTCCGCCCGCTTCGAGCATGCCCGGTGCCAGCTCACGGCTGAGCGCGAAGCCCGCCTTGACGTGCGTCGACAGGATGCTGTCGTAGTCTTCATCCGACACCTCGAGGGCGGGTTTCTTCTCGAGCTGACCGGCGTTGTTGACCAGAGCCGTGATCGGCTGACCGAACGCTTCCGTCGCCCCGGCGATCATCTCCGCCCGGCCCTCGGGCGTCTTCACATCACCCACCACGCCGACGACGCGGTCGGTCCCGCCGAGCTGCTGCGCGGCTTCTTCGATCACTTCTTTGCGCCGGCCGCTGATGCAGACGTTCGCCCCGGCGTCGAGCATGCACTGCGCGATCGCGTAGCCGATGCCCGTACCGCCACCCGTGACGAGGGCCGTACGGCCTTGCAATGAACCGGCGGCGGGGGCGGGAGAAGACGTACTCATGGCTGGGGTTTCCTGGGGTCGATTCGGTAAAAAGTTTCGGCGTTGGACGCGAAAAAACGGCCACGCTCAGATTCGCTGAGCGAAAATGTTAACTCATTAACCGCATCTCGCCACCCGGCATAAGACTCTCGCAACAAACAGACCGGCCAATCGCTGCCGAACATCACCCGCGACGGGCCGAACGCTTCCATCACCACATCGAAGTACGGCCGGATCAAGTCCAAGTCCCACTCCGGCGTGCGCACCTCGGTGACCACGCCCGAAAACTTGCAGGCCACGTTCGGCCGGGCCGCGAACTCACCCAGATTCTTCGCCCACTCGGCGTCGACCCCACCCGACCCGATCGCCGGCTTGGCGATGTGGTCCAGCACAAAGGCCTGCTCGGGGTGTTGATCGACCAGCTGAATCGCGGCCGGGAGTTGCTCGTGGGTGATGAGGATGTCGTACGTCAGCCCGCGACGGGTCAGCGCCTGAATCCCACGATTGAACTCGGGCGTGAGGGCGTACCCCGCGTCGATGCCCTGCAACACGTGGCGGGCCCCTTTGAGCACATCGTGCTCTGCGAAACGAGCGATCACGTCGTCGATGTCCGGCTCCTCCAGCGGGAACCAACCCACCACCCCGCGGATCAGATCGGTCCGGGCCGCGGCATCGAGCAGCATCTCGGTTTCTTCGACAACCTGCCGGGCCTGCACAGAAACAAAACCCTCGACGCCGTTTTGGCGAGCGATCTGCTCCAGTTCGGAGACGCCGAAGTCCTGACGCAGCGGCGTCATCTTCTCGTCGATCCAGGCGTATTCCTCAGCGTTAAACCGCCAGAGGTGGTGGTGGCTATCGATCATGCGATAAAGGTTCTTGTAAAAGCGGGTCTCAGGTTACGGGTCGAGCCGACGGTAGCCCAGCTCGGCGCCGCCGGAGACGTGCATGATGTGGCCGGTGACGAAACGCGCTTCGTGCGAGACCAAGTAGACCGCGGCGTCGGCGATCACGTCGCCTTCGGGGCAGTAGCCCAGGGCGTGGATCTGGTCGAGGTAGTCTTCCATCTTCTTGGGGTTCGGCTGCTCGGCGACCCAGGTCCGCAGCATCGGCGTCCACGTGCCGGCCGGGCAAACCGCATTGACCCGCACGCCGAGCTCGGCGTAATCCAGCGCCATCGACTTGGTCAGCGTGTTCATCGCGCCCTTGGTCGCGGTGTAGGCGGCGTGGTTCGCCTGGCCCATCACCCCGACCATGCTGGAGGTGTTGAGGATGTTGCCCTTGGTTTGGGTCAGGGCGTCGAGGCCGTGCTTGGTGGTGAGGTAGACGCTCTTGAGGTTGACGTTGAAAAGTTGGTCCCACTCGTCGGCGGTCGTGGTGTGCAGGGGCTTGGCGGGCGAGCCGATCCCCGCGTTGTTGTGGATCACGTCGATCCGGCCGAACACTTCGAGGGCCTGGCCGATCGCGTTCTCGACGTCGCTTTCGTCCGACACGTTGCAACGGATACCGCGGTGTTTCCCGGCTTGCGTGCCGCGGAGCTCAGCGACTCTCTCTTCCGCCAACTCGCCGCGGAGGTCGGCGATCACGAGCTTCGCCCCCTCACGGGCGTAAGCCCGGGCGCAGTCCCAGCCGATGCCGTCGGCCCCGCCGGTCAGAAAAATGACTTTGTCTTCGAGCCGCATCGGGCAACACCTCGCAGAAGGTCGGCTTAAATCCGGTTGATCGTGGCCAACGCCTCGGGCGTCGGCTCCATGCCGACGCCGGGGGTGTCGGGCGTGACGAAGTAGCCGTCGACGACCTGGGCGGGGTTGGCCATCCAGTCGCGCAGCCAGGGGATGTACTCGAGCAGGCCGCAGGCGGGGTGGGCGATACACAGGTGCTGGTGGACCTGGGCCATGTCGCCGACGTGCGGGACGACGGGGAGGTTGAAGCTGTGAGCGAGGTCCGCGACTTGCCACCACTCGGTGATCCCCGCGAGGCGGACGATGTCGGGCTGGACGTAGTGCACCGCGCCCGCCTGGATAAAGTCGCGGAAGCGGAACGACTCGTAGAGCTGCTCGCCCATCGCGATCGGCGTCGAGATCGCCTCGGCCAAACGCTTGTGCCCCATCACATCATCAAACGCGATCGGCTCTTCGATCCAGGTAATGTCGAAATCGGCCAACCGCGAGCCGAGCTGGATCGCCAGCGGCAGCGGCCAACGCCCGTTCGCGTCCGTCATGATCCGCACCTCGGGGCCGAGCGCGTTCCGCACCGCCTCGACGCGGCGCAGGTCTTCCGCCCCGCTTTCCCCGCCGACCTTGATCTTCACCGCCCGGTAGCCCTCTTCCTCGATCATCCGCTTGCAGTCGGCGACGAGGTCTTCCATGCTCCAGTTCAGCCAGCCGCCGTCGGTGTTGTACGCCTCGACCTTGTTCTCGGCCTTACCGCCCAGCACCTTCCACAGCGGCAGCCCCGCGTCTTTGCACTTGAGGTCCCACAACGCGATGTCGATCGCCCCGAGGGCCAGGTGCGTAATTCCGCACCGGCCGACCCAGTAGATCTCGCTCTGGCGGTACAGCTTCTCCCAAAGGCCGCGGACCTCACGCGGGTCTTCATCGATCAGCAGCGGGCCGAAGGCGTCGGTGATGCACGACGTGATCAGCTTGTCGGTCGGCAGGTGGGCGTGGGTGCCCGAGAAGCCGTAGCCGACGTGGCCGGTGTCGGTATGGATCGCCACGCCGGGGGCGCCCCAGTGCGTGATCGAGTGGGTGCTGTCGGCGATGCCGCCGCGGGTCACGGGGGCGTGGAGGATGATGGGTTCGAGCTTGGTGATACGCATGGATTAACAACAGGATTGGGATACGGTAATGCGAGAAAAAATGCCGGGGAAATTACGAGAGAGTTCCGGGGAAGTTCCGGGGAATTCCGGGGGGGGGGAGTCAGTAATCGATCATCGCCTTGACGAGCCCGGGCTCGCAGGTCACTTCGGTAAACCGTTCGCCGAGGTCGGCGAAACCGACGCGGTGGGTGATCATCGGCGTGGGGTCGAGCTTGCCGCTCTGCATCAGCTCGATGAGGTGGTCGAACGTCGCCGCCGTCGCGCCCCGGCTGGCCAGCAATGTCAGCTCCCGGCGGTGGAAGTTCGGGTCGTCGAACTGCAGGTCCCCGGTAAACAGGCCGACGAACACCACCCGCCCGCCGTGCTCGGCCAGGTCGAAGCAGCCGTTCATCGAGCCCGGATGCCCCGTCGCGTCGATGATGCAGTTCGGCAGTTGGCCAAACCGTTTGGTCAACGCCGCCTCCAGATCCTGGTCGGCCGAGATCGGCGTGCCCAGCTCCAAGTCCTCCGCCGCGAACTTCAGCCGCCCCGCATCGAGATCGATCACCACCAGGTCCGCCCCCGCCGCCTTCGCCGACAAGCCCACCGCCAGGCCGATCGGCCCCATCCCGATCACCGCCACCGGCTCGCCCGGCTCGATCCCCGCCCGCTCCACCGCGTGCGCCCCGATCGCCAGAGGCTCGGCCAACGCCAGCTGGTCCGCACTCAACCCCTCGCCGACGTGCAGATAATTCGCATCGATACAAAACCTCGGCACGTGACCGCCGTCGATGTGCACGCCCATCACCCGCAGCTTGCTGCAGCAGTTCGTCTTCCGCAACCGGCAGGCCGGGCAGTCGTCGCAGAAAAAATACGGCCGAACCGCACACAACGTCCCCGCCGACAGCCCGCTTCCCTCCGGGGCGCTCACCACGCGGACACACAACTCGTGCCCCAGCCGCCGCGGGTACGAGAAGAACGGCTGCCGCCCCGCATACGCGTGGATATCCGTCCCGCAGATCCCGCAACACACCACCTCGACCAACGCCTCCCCCGGGCCGGGCGTCGGCTCGGGCAGGTCTTCGGTGGCAAACACACCGGGCGATTCCAGAATGAGCGACTGCATAGCGTTTTTCACCAAAAACCACGGCGGACGAACGACACCGCATGACCAAAAAACCAAGACCGCGACGGCCGGCCCGATACCGTACCAGCTACCGCTTGATCCGGAACACAAACGCCGACGACGTGTTGTACCGACCGCCCCGGAACGCCCCGAACAGGTGCGTCGGCCGGCCGTCCTTACCGAGCAGCACCTGCGGCCGCTCCATCCGCCCTTCGCGGTCCAGCCCGTTCGCCGCCTCGTCGACGTAGTGCGACATCGCCTCGAAGCCCAGCTGCGGGTCCGACCAGTTCACCCCGTCGTCCGAAGTGAAGTACAGCCCCACCTCGTGGTTCACCACCCCCATATCGCGGGCCAGCATGTGGAACTTCCCGTCCTCGAACCACACCGTCGGGTCTTCGCACTGCGGGTTGTGGTTGCCGTAGTGGTTCAGGTCGATGATCGGGTTGCCGGGGTACAGCGTGTACGGCCCACGCGGATCCGTCGCCGTCGCCAGCAAGCCCCGACGGTTCGCCTTCGTCCCCACCATCCCCGTCTCCGGCTTCCGCCTCCGCAGGTCCAGGTCGTGCTCCCACTCCGTCAGGCTCATCCCCTGGTAATACAGCAGATACCGCCCGTCGGGGTGCCGGGCCATCACGGGGTTGCAGGCATAAGCACTATCCAAGTCGTCCGGGTGGTCACCCCCAGGGATCAACGGCTCGTCCATCCGCTCCCAAGGCCCGTCCAAAGACTCCGCAAACGCCGCCCCCGTCCGCAGCGTCTCGACGTTCGGCTCGCGGTTCCCGATGTAGTACATCACGTACCCCCCGTCGATCTTGAAGACCGCCGGGTTGTGGATCGTGTGCGCGTCCCAATGGTCTCCGCCCCGCCCCGCCAAGACCGTGCCCGTCGTCACGAACGACCCCTCCGCCGAGTCCGCCACCGCGTGGGCGATCTCGCTCACCGTGACCCACCCCATGTGGTCCGCCGCGTTGGGCCAGCGGGCGTAAAACAGGTGCACCCGCCCGTCCTCGCCCAAAATCGGCGAGCAGCACCACACGTTGTAGTCCGGGTCCTCCAGCACCCGCCCGATCGGCTCAAGTCGGCCCATGAAATCTGACTTCGAGAGGTTAGCTGGATTCGACATGACGCCCTCCGGGCTGAGTCAGGAAACGGGTCAAATAGATACACCCCGTCGGCCGGGAGTGATCGAATAAATTAGCAAAATCTATCCGCGCCAACACCTCCCGCCAGTCCATTCTTAAACCGCCCCAAAACGCCGCCCCAAAACCGCGGCGTCCTATAAGCAGACCCCGATGTATAACCGTTCATTATCCAAACAAAACCTCTAAGCCGTGGTTTTAAAAAACCTTGAGTCAACCCTTGACGTCCGGGTATCGTTCGGTTAACGTCTACCAAACAGATTTTCGCTTTTTGTGTCAAGGAGCAGACCGCCAACCGTCGAAGACAAAAACGAGCGCAATAGGCCAGCCCCAACATATTGGGGTTGGCCACAAGATTAACCGCTATCCAAAGGTTGACCTCAAGCTCACCGCACCGATCTTCGACCGCTCCCGGCCCAGCCCCAAGAAAGCGACCCCACCATGCCCACTCCCCTCGTCATGCTCGGCTCCGGCGACTACGCCACCAACCTCCACGTCAAAGGCACC
Organism: Planctomycetota bacterium; assembly: GCA_038747275.1. GTDB lineage: Bacteria > Planctomycetota > Phycisphaerae > Phycisphaerales > Phycisphaeraceae > Algisphaera. The sequence continues at coordinate 68,943 of JBCDJW010000023.1, forward strand.
CGCCTGCTCAAAACCAAGGGGCCCCAGGCCAATACGTCGTCGAACCCCGATCCCGACCAGGCCCCCAACCACTCCGGCTACCACCGCCCCGGCCAAAACTTCCGCAACGGCAAGTTCTCTCCAAATATCGCCCCCGAAAAACGTCCCGAACGCGACCCCGACTCCTTCAACCTCACCGCCCCCCTCCACGCCGCCTTCGCCTGGCTGCAACTCCAATCCCTCGCTCTCACCGATCTCGCCGACGCCGCCCGCCACGACGCCGAGGCCTTACCCCTATACAAAGCCGCCGATGCCATCGGCGGTCTCAGTTCGCAACCACAACCCACCCCCCACCACCAACCCGCCTTCGTCCGCGCCCTCCGCGCCGCCAAAGCCAAGCTCCGCGCCCAGCAACCCGCCCCGCGGATCGTCATCGCCCCCATCCCCGTCGACTTCGTCGACGCCCACGCCCCACACAAAGCCGCCGATGCCATCGGCGGTCTTAAACAACCCCAACCCGAACTCACCCCCCGGAGAGACTCCCATGAACCTCACCCCCAAACAGCTCAAGATCCTCAACCGCATCCGCGAAACCCGCTTGACCCGCGGCTATTCGCCGACGATGCAGGAGCTCGCCGACGAACTGGGCGTCTCCAAAGTCACCGTCTTCGAACACGTCGAAGCCCTGATCAAAAAAGGAGCCCTCAAACGGCAGGCCAACAAAGCCCGCTCTTTGGAAGTGTCGCCTGACCTCGACCTGCCCGACGAAACCTCCAACACCAAGCTCCCCCTCGTCGGCAGCATCGCCGCCGGCTCCCCCATCGACGCCATCGAAGACCGCGAACACCTCGACCTCGCCGAGCTCTTCGCCCCGCCCCGCGGCACCGTCGGCGGCAACACCTTCGTCCTCAA
>JBCDJW010000024.1:0-66081 GCA_038747275.1 Planctomycetota bacterium
AACGCGGCATCACCATCAAGGCCGCCGCCGTCTCGGTTGAACATGTCTACAACGGCGAGACCTACGAACTCAACTTCATCGACACCCCCGGCCACGTCGACTTCCATTACGAAGTCTCCCGCGCCCTCGCCGCCTGCGAAGGCGCCATCCTTGTCGTCGATGCGACCCAGGGCGTTGAAGCCCAGACCGTCGCCAACCTCTACAAGGCCGTCGATGCCGACCTCGAGCTCATCCCGGTAATCAACAAGATCGACCTGCCTTCCGCCGAGCCCGAGAAGCGGGCCCTGCAGGTCGAAGAGGTCCTTGGGCTCGACGCCGACGACTGCATCATGACCTCCGCTAAGACCGGCGTCGGCGTCTCCGAACTCCTCGACGCCATCTGCGAGAAGTTCCCGCCCCCCAAGGGCGACCCCGACGCCCCGCTCCAGGCCCTGATCTTCGACGCCAAGTACGACGACTACCGCGGCGTCATCGTCTACTTCCGTGTCATCAACGGCACCTTCAAGAAAGGCGACCGCGTCCTCATGATGGGCGCCAAGCGAACCTATCAGGTCACCGAGCTCGGCAAGTTCAAGCCCGACATGCACCCGACCAGCGAGCCCTTCGAGGCCGGCGACGTCGGCTACATGGTCGCCGCCATCAAATCACTCGAAGACGTCAACGTCGGCGACACCCTAACGCTGGACACGGCCAGAGCCGAGAGCCCGCTCCCGGGATACGAAGAGCCGCAGCCGATGGTCTACTGCGACTTCTACCCCTCGGGCGACACCCAGTTCGACGAGCTCCGCGACGCCATCGCCCGGCTCCATGTCAACGATGCGAGTTTTAATTTCGAGCCCTCCAACTCCGAAGCCCTCGGCTCCGGCTTCCGCTGCGGCTTCCTCGGCATGCTCCACATGGATATCATCCAGGAGCGCCTCGAACGCGAGGGCAACGTCAGCATCGTTCAGACCGCGCCGACCGTGACCTACGAGATCAAGATCGTCGGCAAGGGCGGCGGCGACGAGGTGATCCAGATCACCAACCCCGCCGAGCTGCCGGACATGAGCAAGGTCAAAGACATCCGCGAGCCGATCGTCGCCGCCGAGATCATCACGCCGACCGCCAGCATCGGCGACATCATGAAGCTCTGCGAGCAGCGCCGCGGCGTGTACAAGTCGCAGAAGTTCCTCGCCGACGACCGCCAGATCCTCGAGTACGACCTGCCGCTGGCCGAGATCATCTACGATTTTTTCGATAAGCTGAAATCCATCACCTCCGGCTACGGCACGATGGACTACCACGTCACCGGCTTCAACTCCGACAACCTCGTCAAGATGGATGTCCTGGTCAACGGCAACCCCGTCGAAGCGTTGTCGCTGATCGTCCACCGAACGAAAGCGGAATTCCGTGGGCGTCACCTGCTCAAGCGTCTCAAGGAACAGATCGACCGCCACCTCTTCGAGATCCCGCTCCAGGCCGCCATCGGCGGCAAGATCATCGCCCGCGAAACCATCAAGTCCGTCGGCAAAAACGTCACCGCCAAGTGCTACGGCGGCGACGTCTCCCGCAAACGCAAGCTCCTCGAGAAACAGAAGAAGGGTAAGGAGCGGATGAAGAAGGTTGGCAGCGTCGATATCCCTCAAGAAGCTTTTATGTCGGTACTCGACACCGGGGATTGATGCCGATCAGGTAGATGGCGGCTTCTTGTCGCGCAGCCATTGTTGCAAGAACCGCGTAACTCTTCGTGCCTCTTCGGATATTTTATCGTCTTGGTCGGTAATTAATTGCGTAAGGTCGGCAATAAACGGCTGGCTTTCTTCCCAATCTTCAGTCTCTAATTTCTCTACGCTATATACAGCTAGTGCCTTAGCTAATTTTTCGTTTACGGCTTCTTGGGGGTGTTCTTTCTGGAGTTCGCGTATTTCCTGAAGTATCTGGTCCCTGCGTTCGAGGTCATTTTCTTGTTTGGTGTGGTTGAGGGTGTTGAACAACGCCTTGGCTAATTTTTCGTTTACGGCTTCTTGGGGGTATTGTTTCTGGAGTTCGCGTATTTCCTGAAGTATCTGATCTCTGCGTTCGAGGTCATTTTTTTGTTTGGCGTGGTTGAGGGTGTTGAACAGCGCAATAGCAATCAGAACGCAGCATTTATCTATTACTGGCGCCTGGATATCGCCGAGTTGAATGCTGAGTTGTGGTATTCCGAATAAAGTCATGGCGGCACGCCAGATTTGGATTGTCGATGCCGATAGATTCAGCCGCTCTTGGTATTGGGAGATTTCGATGAGGCAGATGCTATGCGGGAGTGTCTGCTCAGTTGTGTTGGTTATAGCTGAGGCGATTTCAACGGCGAGTTGATCGGCTTCGCGGCTGGCGGCGGTTTTGTAGACCTCGGCGGCGTAGCGGCTGGCGGCGGCGTGGCGGGTGTCGTGGCCGAAGGTCGGCGGGTCGGACGGGCCGTTGTCGAGCAGTAGTTCCCGTTCTTTGAGTAGGTCGAGTTGTTCTTCTTCGCAGCCCAAGAGGACCGCGTCGCGGACCGCTTCCCAGATCGTGGGGTCCATCCGTGGCAGCAAGGCCAGGCGGAGGGCGATTTTTTTGGCGTCTCCGTCTAGGCTTTGGTAGAGCGTCTTGAGCTCGCCGTAGCGGTAGTGGTGGGCGTCATCGGCGGTGTTGCTCAGGGCCTCGGCGTCCGCGATTTGCGCCTGCGTCGATTCCCGCCAGCGGCCCAGCACGCCGGCGAAGGGTTCAAGATTAGATGCGTCGGACCCGCCGATCATCGCCAGCAGTTCGTCGTCGCTGAGGTCGGCCGCGGCGGGGAAGGCGACGCGGACGTGGTCGAGCAGGTTGGCGCGTTCCGCCTTGTCGGTGAGGTCCATATGGAGGAGTGGGTAGATGGACGCACTGGCGAACACCTGGTCGAGTTGCTCGGCGGCCCGCAAGCCCTCGTCGCCACGGTCGGGGTCGTCGGGGTCGGGCCGGCGGACGCCGGCGAAGATGTGGAGCGGCGGCCAGTCGTTGCGGTGGCTCAACCAATAGGAAACCACGTCCTGGTCGTCTTTGAGTCGGCGGGACTTCTCCCAGGCGTCGAGGACCAGGACCGCGGGCTTTCCGGTCAGGTCGTAAAGGACCTGCAGGAGATCGCGGGTGAGTTCACGGGTCAGCGGCGGGACCACAAGGCCGGCGGTCTGCAGATCGGTCTGGGCCCGGGCGAGGCCGTCGAAAGCCTCCCGCACGGGTTTGCCGACGTCTTTGAGCGGTAACGTCCCCGCCGAGGCGGTCTGGCCCAGACCGAGGACGGCTTCGGCCAGTCGGCCCACAGCCTGCCCGGCCCCCGTGACCAGCCGGTTTTGGTGCCGCTTCAGCAGGCTTTGCCCCTGCTTGAGGAACGAAGCCGAAGCCAGCCAGCGGGTGTAGAGATCGATCAGGGCGTACTTGATCGGTTCTTGCTCGGCCGTGATTTCGTGGTAGCCGACCAGGCTTCCCTGCTGGGCCAAGCCGTGTCCGATGGCGTGGAGGGTCCACGTCTTGCCCGCCTGGGGCCGGGCGACGACGGCTGTAAAACCGGGGGACTGAGCTTTTTCGGTAAGCTTAGTGATATCGGCGCGGCGTCCGAACATCTCGCCTTGGTGATTATCGAGCGGCATACACGGTTCCCGAAAGGCAGTAACGCTTCCATCAAGTAGCCGGGACATACTAGTTTGAAAAGGATTTTCGTAAAGGCTGAGGGTTGCGGTTACGTCTGCTTTCTTGGCCCAACAGCGAGTTGAAAATAATGAGTCATCAGAAAGATCATTCGTGTGGCGTGATCCCGCTCCGAGTCCACGGCGAAAAACGGGAGTTTTTACTGATCCAACACCACGCTGGTCACTGGGCGTTTCCGAAGGGGCATCCCGAGGCGGGGGAGACGTCGATCGAGACGGCTCGGCGAGAATTGAGAGAAGAGGCCGGGCTGGAGGTGAGCCGGCTGGTGGAGTCGCCGGCGTTTGAAGAAGCGTATAGCTTCACGAAGAAGTCGGGGACGGTCGTCGAGAAGACGGTGACGTACTACCTCGGCGAGATATCGGACACGGCGGACGGGCAGGTTCCCGAGGTGGTGATCCAGGAGGAAGAGGTAGCGGCGTTTGCGTGGGGCGATGCGGAGGCGACGGCAGCGCGGCTGACCTTTGCGGAGGGACGACGTTTGTTTGATGAGGTTTTGGATTACCTCGATGATTCGCCGGCCGGGTGAGGGTTGTAGGGGTTAGAGTGGGTTTTTCGTTTTAGATACGGCGAATCGTAGGCAGTCGGTTTGCCCGGCGGGGTTTCGTATTTTCTGTTGAAAGCGTTCGGACGCGGTTTTTTTTTCGCGACGGACGCCGTTGTTCTTCTTTTGGAAACGTCCTTAAGTCTGCCGTTGATCGGAACGATGGTATTTACGACCGCGTGTGTTTCGCCCAGGCCCTGCAAGGTTTGGCCAGGCGAGGGCTGAGGCCAAAGACACGTGGTTGGGCGGGTCGAGCGCGTTGCCGACCGCCGAGACAAGCCGGGTCGTGTGGGCCCGGTTATCACCGCTTGATGGGGCGAAGCCCCCGAAACAGGAGTTAGTATTATGTCGGCACGTTCATTGAAGCAGAAGGGTTTCACGCTTGTGGAAATCCTCATCGTTGTGGTCATCCTCGGCATCCTCGCCGCGATCGTGATCCCCCAGTTCACCAGCGCCTCGGAAGCTGCTAAGGCTTCGAGCATGCTCACCCAGTTGCAATCGCTCCGCAGCCAGCTTGAGCTTTATCAATTGCAGCACAACGGCGACTACCCCGCATCGGCTACGGCTGATTTCTGGCGTCAGCTCACCGAAGAAACTCAAGCAGACGGTACCGCCGCTACTGCTACCAGCCAAAGCTTTGGCCCCTACCTCCAGAAACCTGCTCGTAACGCTCTGAACGACAACGTTAATACCGCCAACCTGCCGCTGATCGAAGCGAGTACTGCTTCGCCGCTGCCGGACACAGGCGCGACCACAACCAACTCGTTCCTCTACAACGCCACCACCGGTGAAATTAAAGCAATCGTCACGGTTGCTCAGGCTCAAGCCCAGAACCTGGACACCGCCAACGGCGACATCGTGACGGAGTAAGTAATACTTCGTTCGCTAAAACACAATAAACGGCGGAGGCATCCAGCCTCCGCCGTTTTTATTACCGGACAGGGATTCAGGGCCACAGTTAAGACCCGATTCGTCCGATGACTTTTCAAGAAACCTACTGATTTATCTGCTAACGGAGCCGATCGATGAAAAATCTACGTTACCTCAATACCGTTCTGACCGTTATCGCCATCTTGCTGACTCTTAACATCTACGTGCAGCTCACCGGAACGTCGGGCGGTGGGGTTGTTTCGGTTGCCCAGGAAGCCCGGGCCGATGCGCCGAAGCGTGGCGTCGGTTCCAGTGCGACGGCTCAACTCAACGAGCTTAAAGAAATCAACGACAACCTCAGCCGACTCGCGGGCAAGCTGACCGACGGCACGATGCGGGTCAAGGTCGACTCGATCCCCGACCGGGGTGACTGAGTACTGCGCGAAGTATGTTTGAGGCAAGACGAGATTAGTCGCAAAAGCTGGCGGTTCGTACTCTGAACCATTCAATTCCACCGTAATAACGATGAACCACACATACCATAACGACATACGTTCGCGGCTCGAGCCCCAGAGGTGCCGGCGTGCTTACACGTTGCTCGAAGTGTTGTTGGTGGTTGCCATCCTCGGGATCGTCAGCCTGTCGGTGGTGCCCAGCATGCTAACCGCCGGTGAGATGGGCGTGCAGGCGGCGGCCCGCGTGATTGTGGCCGACCTGCTCTACGCCCAGAACGAGGCGATCGCCCAGCAGGCTTCGCACAGCGTGGTTTTCGATAACGCGAACAACTCGTATCAAGTACTCGACCAGAACGGTAATGCGTTGACCGCGGAATGGATCAGCGGGCAGGCAAACAACTACGTCGTTGATTTCGACGAGGACCGGCGCTTCCAGGGCGTGACGATCACCGCGGTGAACTTCGGATCAACCAACGGCGTGACCTTTGATAGCTTGGGCAGCCCGACGGCGGGTGGGGGCGGCAGCGTAACGATCCAGTTCGACCGTCAATCCTTCCGAATCAACGTGGCCGACTTTACCGGCCGGGTGACCGTGGAACAGCTTTAGTGTGATTCGAGTAACCGTCGGTCCCGGCTTTGATCCAGCCGGGCGATCCAACAAATAGTAAGACCCGCGAGGGTACGACAGGGAACCGGGAGATAAGAGGCAGAAACGTGTTTGGAGGCAGTAGAAAAAAAAGCAGTTGCCCGGTCGGGCTTGACGTCGGCGAGAGCGGCGTGCGCATGCTGCAGGTCACGCTCCGTGGCGGCCGAGCGCAGGCGATCGCCGCGGCGTCGGCCTCACTGCCCGAGGGGCTCAAGCCCGCAGATAGTGGTTACGCCGAAGCGTTGGCCTCGGCGATTCGCTCGGCGTGGTCGGGAGGGGGATTCACGACCAACCGTGTGGTGAGTGCGTTGCCCGCCTCGTCTGTGCAATGTAAAAATCTGCGTCTGCCGGCGATGCCCGCGGACGAGTTGGCTTCGGCGGTGGAATGGGAAGCGGCTGACCGTTTCCGCATGGGTGAGGGCCAGTGCTCGGTCCAATTCTTAAACGCGGGGCAGGTCAGTCAGGGCGATGAAGTCCGGCAGGAGCTGATCTTGTTGGCGGCGCGTCTGGCCGAGGTCGAAGCACACGTCACGGCTTTGACGGCGGCGGGCCTGCGGCCGGTCGCGATCGACGCGGTACCGACCTCGCTTGCTCGGCTCTCGGCCCTTCGGGGTGATAATCCCTCTGCTCTCGCAGATGAGGTGCCGGTCAATGTGATCATCGATGTCGGGCAGAGCGCGACGAAGGTTCTGATCGAGTCGGCCGGGCAGGTCCGGTTCTACAAGCCGATCGAGATCGGCGTCGAGGCTTTCGAGTCGGTGCTCTGCGGGGCGTTGTCCATCAAGCTCGACGAGGCCCGGGATCTAAGGCTCCGCGTGTCGTCCGAAGACGAAACCGATTCGGCGGACGGACGGGAGCAGGACCGCAAAAAACTACTCAACGCCCTTGAGCCGACGCTTAATGAATTGGCCCGCGAGATCGGTCTCTGCCTGCGTTACTACGGCGTCACCTTTAGGGGCGCAAGGCCCGGCTCGGCAGAAATGGTCGGCGGCGGGGCCGCTCCGTGGTTGGCCGAAGCTTTGAGTGAGTCGGCTGGCATGGCCTTTTCGTTGGACCCGCTACTACAAAAAATTGATCTGTCGGCGGTCCGCCGGGAGATTCTTCCTAGCCGTGAAAACGCCTGGGCGGTGTCGGCCGGACTTTCGGTCCGCGACCACGTCAAGCTGATCGACCCCCGCTTTGGGGAAGAGTCGCAAAGCGGCGATTCGGTTTTTGACCGTCATAAACCGGCGAAAGGGGTGGCGGCGTGAACCAGGTCGATTTCTTACCCCCGTCTTATCACCGCGCTCAGCAACGCCGCGGCCGGCTTGTGCGTCAAGTGGTGCTGATTGCGTTGGTGACCTGCACGCTGATGGCGGCAACCGTCGCGCTCAAGGCCCACCGGCACGCGCAGATGCGTACCGCTGAACGCCTCGAAGAAACCGTAAAAGCCGAACGCACCGCACTAGGCGTTCTTACCGGGCTAAATCACGAGCGGCAGGAATTGCTGGAGTCGTTTGACCTCCAGCGTGAGCTCGAGCCGGCGGTGACGTATGCCTTGGCGGTTTCGTCGTTGGGTGAGTTGCTGCCGGAGGGCGTGGCGATCCGGGAACTGGTGATGCGATCGGTCCGGCCGACGCCGGAGCCATTGGAAGAGAAGGCAGACAAAAGAGGCCGGCGTAACCAGGCCGAAGAAAGCGAAGAAGATGTCGAACCCAACCTCATCGGTATTGAATTGACGGGCTTGGCGCCGGACGACTTGTCGGTCGCGACGTTTGTGTCGGCTTTAGACGAGAACCCGCTCTTCACGCGGGTGACCATGCGCTCCAGTGAAGGCGTGAACAGGAACGGTCTGCTGGCCCGAGAGTTCAGCCTGACCACCACGATCGATCTGGATCGGGAATTCCGCTGGGTGGAGACCGCCGGCGAGGAGGTGGCTCATGCCGAATAAAAAGAACAACAAGATGCAGTGGGTAGTGGCCGGCGTGATCGTCACGATGGTGGTTGTCTTTACGCTGGGCGTACTGCTACCCGAGCTTCGAAAGATATCGGAATACGAGGAGCGGATCGTGCTTGCCCAGGAAGAGCTGGGGCCCAGCTTTCTTGAACCTACGGTGATGGACCAAAAGCTAAACGAGGTCGAAGAACTCAAAGAAGAGCTGAATACCTCGACCCGCTACGTCCCGGATCGCCCCGAACTGGCTTCGGTCTTACGGAGCCTCACGGAGGTGGTCGAATCCCAAGGCATCAGCGATCAGCGTCTGCAGGTCCGGGAGACGAAACGGCACAAACACTACGCCGAGCTGCCTCTGTCTCTGGAGTTTGAGGACACGTTCTCGTCGACCTTTGGGGTCTTGAAGCAGATCGAGTCCTTGCCGCGGCTCGTGCGGCTGGAAGCCATGAACCTCCGGGTTGTTGAGCGTGATCCTTCGTCGGCCTCGGCCCCGCGGATGCAGGCCTCGCTGCGGCTGAGCAGTTTCTATATCCACGGCGAGGAGGAGTAGGCGTGAAAGACAAGATGCACGAAATCCTGTCGCTGATCCTCCGGGACAAGAAACAGACCGGCATGGTCCTGGGCCTGGCCGCGGTCGGGATGCTGTTGTGGGGGCGTTTGCTGCTGAAGCAGGTGCCCCAGACGGCATCGGCCGACGACAAACCGGCGTGGCTGATCGAAGTGGAACGAGATTTAGAAGACAAGCCGCGGCTGGTAGTCGTGGTGCCGAAACCGGCGTTATTGGAACGTGACCCGTTCCGTTTGGACGCTAATCGTTACAGCCGGTCGTTATCGGAAGAAGATTTGTTAAACGGGGCAAAGTTAGAGGAGGTCTTGACCGATGAAGCCAAGCGGATGGCGGTCGTTGACGCGGCCGCGGGGCTCGAGCTCCAAAGTATTACGCAGGGGGAGGTCCCCGCGGCTTTCATCAACGGCAGGTTGATCCGGATCGGCGGCAGCATCGAAGGCTTCGAGCTGCTGACCTGCGACGAACGATCCGCGGTGCTCGAGAAGCACGGCATCAGAGTCCGCCTGGGGATGTGAACCCCGCCCTGAACCCTCAAACCGATTTCGACACGTACGCTCTGAGGCAGAGCAAGGAGCAAGGCCATGATTTCTCGGGACACTCATAAAATGAAAAAGTTTCTTCTCGCCGGCGGCCTTGGGGTCGCGTTTAGTTTGACCGGAGCTTCCTACGCCCAGGCGGCCGACGGCGACGAGCCGATCGGTTTGTTTGACGAAAATGCCCAAAGCCTCGAAGGCCAGGACGTCGCCGTCGACGCGCTCGGTCAGATCGACATCACCGTTAAAGACCTCGAAATCGCTAAGGTCCTGCAGCTGCTGTCGATCCAGAGCCAACGCAACATCGTGGCCAGCCGCAACGTCTCGGGCAACGTGTCCGCCGACCTCTACGGTGTCAGCTTCAACGAAGCGCTCGAGGCCATCTTGACGCCAAACGGCTACGGCTACGAGGAAAAAGGCAACTTTATCTACGTCTACACCGCCCAGGAACTCGAAGAGCGCCAGAACGCTCTGCGTAAGACGGTGACTAAGATCGTCCGCCTCAACTACATCAGCTCGACCGACGCGGCCGAGTTTGTGACGCCCCTGCTTTCCGGCAACGGGTCGATCACCGCCAGCGGCGAAGCCGAAGCGGGTATCCTGCCCAGCGAATCGGACGCCGGTGAAAACACCTTCGCCCACGCCGACACACTGATGATCCGCGACTACGAAGAAAACGTGGAAGAGATCGGAAAGGTGCTCGAAGAACTCGACGTCCGCCCCAAGCAGGTGCTCGTCGAAGCCACGATCCTGCAGGCCACGCTCACCGAAAACAACGCCTTCGGCGTCGACTTCTCGGTGGTGGCGGACTTCGATCTGTTGACCAACTTTGCCAACCCGCTCGGGGCCGTCGACGAACTGATCAGCGGCACGAACACCGGCGGCGGTGGTGGCAGCGGTGTCCAGAGCACCGTGGGTAGCACGGCCACCGGCGACGCGGGCATCAAGCTCGGCATCGTCGGGGACGACGCCTCGGTCTTCCTCCGGGCCCTCGATTCGGTCACCGACACCACCGTTCTGGCTAAGCCAAACCTTTTGGTGCTTAACCGCCAGAAGGCCGACCTGCTCGTCGGTGAACGGCTGGGTTACCTCTCGACGACCGTCACCGATACCTCCGAAACCCAGACGATCGAGTTCCTCGATGTCGGTACCCAGTTGACCGTCCGCCCCTTCGTCAGCGAAGAAGGCAACATCCGCCTCGAACTCCGCCCCTCGGTCTCCGACGGCACCACGCGTCTCGAAGGCGGCTTCATCATCCCCGATGAAACCACCCAGGAACTGGTGACCAACATCATCGTGGAATCGGGCCAAACCGTGGTCCTCGGCGGCCTGTTCGTCGAAGACACCCAGATCGGCCGCAGCCAAGTGCCCGGCCTCGGTGACCTCCCCTTCCTCGGGGCCGCGTTCAAGGGCCAAGACGACGAAGTACGTCGCAGCGAAGTCATCTTCATGGTCAAGACCACGATCATGGACCACGTCGACCTCGCGTTGCTCGGTGAATCGGCTAACGAACGCGTCAACGACGCCCGTATCGGTATCCGCAACGGCCTGCTCCCCTGGTCGAACGACAAGCTCGTGAGTGCCCACCTGCTGGACGCCCGTAAGCACCTCGATGCCGGCAAGACCAAGAAGGCTCTGTGGAGCGTGAACCTCGCCCTGCACCTGGCCCCGACTTCCAAGGACGCGATTGCTCTGAAGGAAGAAATCACCGGCGAGCCGATCCCGTACTTTGATCAGACCTTCTTCGGCAAGATGGGCAGCGACGTGATCGACGCCGAGATCGAAGAACTGCCCGCGGAAGAAGAAGTGTTCTTCCCGGAAACCGAAACGATCTTGATCGAAGAATCGCTGGGCTCGGCTGACGACGAGGCTTCGACCTTCGTCACCCCGGTCGCCGGTGTAGAGGCGGCCGATAACTACTCGGCCACCGAAAACGAATCCTCGACCACCCTCGTCGTCGATATGCTCGATGAGTTGGAAGCCGAGAGCGAAACCGCTGAAGCTGAAACGCCCGAGGCGTTTGACGAAGCGATCGCTGAAGTAGACATCGTCTTCGGCCCCGCCGAGTAAGTCGCTTCCCGCCCTACAACTCGAAACAACGCCCGCCCTCTGGATACCCGGAGGGCGGGTCTACAAAAAACGCCAACGAAAGTTGTGAATATGAAGCTTCAAGGCATGAGCCCCAACCGCGTTTTCTCTCTCATTACCCTCTGTGCCGTCGCCGTGTTGGGCGGATGCGCCAACAGCCACCAAGAGTGGGTCGACGACGCTAACGGGCGTTGGAACGGGATCCGCTCGGCGGCAATGCTCGACATGGCCCAGGGCCAATTCGAAGCCGGGGCCCTCGACCAGGCCGAGAAGACTATCACCGAGGCCGCGGGCGTTGATCCCTCCAACCCGCTACTCCACCTCATGGCCGGCCGGATCAGCCTCGAACGCGGCCAACTCGAGCGTGCCTACCGCCTGTTCCAAATCTCGACCGAGTTGGACGAAACCAACGCCGACACGTTCTACTACCAGGGCGTGGTCCTGCAGCGCTGGCAACAACACGAAGCGGCCCTGGATTCGTACCAAAAGGCCTACGAGATCGAGCCGGATAAGCCCAACCGCATGCTCGCCGTCGCCGAGACCTACGTCGCCCTCGACCGGATCGACGAAGCGATCGAGCTGCTCGAAGACAAGAAGTATTACTTCGACCAAAACGCCGGGCTGCGGGCGATGCTCGGCCACCTCTACGGCATGAAGAGCGAGTACAAGCTGTCGGTCGAAAACTTCCGGCAGGCCACGATGCTCGCCCCCGAGAACATCCGTTATCAGGAAGAGCTAGCACTGGCTCAGGTCGCCGCCGACGCCCACGCCGACGCGGCCCAGTCGCTCCGCATCCTGCTCGAACGCCCCGAATACAGCGAACGCAGCGACCTCCGGCGTTCGCTCGCCGCCGCCGAGACCAAGCTCGGCCGTATCGACGCCGCCCGCGAGATCTATATCGGCCTCACCCGGCACGACCCGTCGAATACTGGCGACTGGATCCGCCTCGGCGAGCTATGCTGGAAGTCCGAGGACCTCGGCGGCGCCCTGATCGCAGCGAACCGGGCGATCACCCTGGCGCCTAAACGTCACGAGGGTTACTTACTGGCCGGTCTTGTTTGGCAGAAGCGGGGCAAGACGGAAAACGCATTACAGATGTTCGACGAGGCTGGCTCGCTGGCTCCCGATGACAGCACCCCGCTGATCTTGCGTGGTATCTCGCTGCAGAAAAACGATCGGCTCGCCGCCGCGGCCGAGGCCTATACCGAAGCACTGCGACGTAACCCCGCCGACACCCGGGCGAAACGGTTACTCGCCGGAGTCGAGGTCATCCCGTAACGCAGAAAAGCCGAACCGGATTAATCCGACCGCAAAACCAGATTACCTAATAACGCCACGCAAAAATCTTGTGTGGCGTTTTTACAGGTATGACGGCTGTGGCGGATCCGATAACCGGACGTAGGCTGACCGGTGGTGGTAACAGGGCATATCTCTGCCCAGCCGACACAGCCGACACAGTTAACTGATCGGCTCGGCTTGCCGAAAATTATTACGTAGAACGATTTGCCTCGGAGGCAGATATATCGCTGCACGCCCCCGTTGGGGCCCGGCAGGGGAAGAGCTTTGCCCGAACAACCCACCATCTTGATCTGCGACGACGAGCCCCACATCCTGCATGTGGTAGGGCTTAAGCTGCGTGAGGCGGGGTACGGCGTTCTGACCGCGAGCAGCGGTAAAGAATGCCTGCACCTAGCCCGTCAACACCAACCCGTCTTGCTTATCACCGATTACGTGATGCCCGGGATGAACGGGATCGAGGTCTGCCGGGCGTTGCGCGAAGACCCCGTCACCGCGGAGATCGACTTGATCCTGCTGACCGCCCGCGGCGGAAGCCTCAGCGACAGCGATATCGACGATACCGGCTTCGCCGCGATCTTCAGCAAACCTTTTAGCCCGCGCGAACTGCTGGCGTTTGTTAAAGAGCGGGTCGCGATTGCTCGGGTATCCAATTCGGAGGGCGATGAGTGACGCTTCAGTCGCTACAAACCGTATCCGGACCGTTGGCCAAGCGTGCTGCCGCTCTCGGGCTGACGCTTTTGCGTGTCGGTTCCGATGGCGTCGCCGCCGTTGGCTCAGACGTAGATTGGTTCGAACAAAAACTGATTAATTCTGCTTGGTTCTTCCGTTTGGTCACGCAACGCCGAGACATGTCGTCGGGCGAAAACGGTTTTTTTGAGCTAGCTAACGGTTTGTATTTCGCCGAATTCAGCGCTAATTTTGAACAAGCAGCTGACGAAGAGTCGCTGGGTTTACTCTTGCTCGGAAAAGAACTCTCCGAAACGGAAACCCTCCAGCGTATCTGCGACAGCCTCCGGCTCGACAGACGGGCAACCGAGGCGAAGCTTGAGACTACCCATTGGTTGAGCCGATCTGAGGCCAAACGGATTGCCCAGGCCGTAGCCTGGATGGCGAACGACCTGGACGCAGTGAGCACTCATCGACGTGAGCTCCACCAGCTCAGTGATGAATTAGCGACTAACTACGAAGAGCTCAGCCTGCTCTACAAGCTGTCTTCGGGGATGTCGCTCGATCAGCCGCCGTCGGCTTTCTTCGAAAACGCCTGCCAAGAGCTGCAGGAAGTCTGCGGGCTCGGGTGGGTGTCGCTGCAGATCACCGAGAATCAGCCGCGGCTGAATCAGCTCCGCGGCGCGGCCTACACCGCCGGCCAGATCGACCTCCGCAAGCCGCTCCGTCAGCTTGGGCGCGAACTGATCGAGCAACACGCCGGCCGCCAAGGCTTCACGATCATCGACGACACCTCGAAGCTGCCCGGCGTTGCGTCTCAGGTCAGTCGATCGTTACTCATTGTTCCGCTTGTTTGCGACGGCGAGATACTGGCCGTCATGTTCGGCGGCGACCGGGTCAACGACGAACACATCGATTCGATCGACGCCAAGCTCTGCGCTTCGCTGTGCAACACGCTCGCGATCTTCCTGGAAAACCTTATGCTCCTGGAAGATTCGCAGTCCCTTTTCATGGGGACGTTGCACGCGCTGACCAGCGCGATCGACGCGAAAGACTCGTACACGTTCGGCCACTCCGAACGCGTCGCACTGCTTTCGCAGATGCTGGCCCGGGCCGCGGGTATCGATCAGGCGACGGTTGAGCGCATCTACATCGCCGGGTTGGTCCACGATGTCGGTAAGATCGGGGTGCCCGAAGATGTCTTGAGCAAGCCCGGCAAGCTGACTGACGACGAGTTCGCCGCGATCAAGATGCACCCCGGTATCGGAGCCAATATCCTCCGGGGTATCCGTCAGATGGACGACCTGATCCCGGGTGTGCTGTATCACCACGAACGTTGGGACGGCAAGGGCTACCCCGAGAAGCGGGCTGGCATGGACATCCCATTGTTCGGCCGCGTGATCGGCCTCGCCGACGCCTTCGACGCGATGAGTTCCGACCGGACCTACCGCTCAGCGTTGTCGCTGGAGACGGTGCTCGCCGAGATTGAAAAATGCAAGGGGACGCAGTTCGACCCCGAGCTTGCTGAGGTCTTCCTAAAGCTCGACCTCAGCCCGTACTTCCAGATGATCCAACGCCATCAGGCGACGCAGCAGGGCAGAGACGCCCGGTCCGAAAATCGAGGGGTGGCTTAAATGAAATTGTCGCACGAAGACCAGAACGGGCTTACTGTCTTGACGCTCAAGGGCGATTTGGCAAGCAACGAAACGGATCGCTTTCGACGGGCGGCGCTCGAACGTATCGAGGCGCGGGCCCGAGACTTCGTCCTCGACCTGAGCGAATTAGACAACATCGATTCGCGGGGTCTCGAATCGCTGCTTTGGCTTCAGGAGCAGTGCGACGAGAGGCTCGGCCAGGTGCGACTGGCGGCCTGCACCGACCACATCAACGAAATCTTGCGGATGACGCGTCTCGACAGCCGGTTCGAACGCTGCGACGACGTCCACTCCGCGATCGAGAGCTTGGGGTGAAAACGATGACGAGTCTGAATCCCCTAAATACGCCATCCGCTTCGCCCGCCGCCGCCGCGCCGCGTGTCGGCGACCTGCTGCTCGATAAAGGTCTGATCACCGACGAGCAGATCGAAAAGGCTCTGGCCTATCAGAAGCGACTAGGCCACAAGAAACTGCTTGGCGAGGTTCTGGTCGAACTCGAATTCGTCACTGCGTACGACGTCATGCAGGTCTTGGCCGAGGCCTACGGCGTTCCCTTCGCACGGCTGAACCCCAAGACCGCCGACCCCGAAGTATTGGGCCTGCTGGAACGCGACTTTATGGAGTCGCAGTCGCTCCTGCCGCTGTTCCTCGTGCAGGGCAAGCTCACCGTGGCGATGGCCGAGCCGACCAATGTCTTTGCGGTCGACGAGGTCGAACGCATCACGGGCCACACGGTGCAAGTCGTGGCAACGACGCAGCAGGACATCGAAGAAGCCCTACGCTTATCCAAGCCCGACGACAACGTCTTCGTAATCGACGACATGCTGGAAGTCGGTGACGCGGACCTGTCGGTCGTCGAGAAACAGATCACGGACCTGTCGGACCTCGAGGGTTCGGCGTCCGAGTCGCCGGTGATCAAGCTGGTGAACTACATCGTCTACGCGGCGGTGAAAGACGGGGCCAGCGATATCCACGTCGAGCCCGATGACGGCCGGCTCCGGGTGCGCTACCGCGTCGACGGCAGGCTGTACGAGAAACTATCGCCGCCGTACCAGATGCTGCCCGCGGTGGTCAGCCGGATCAAGATCATGGCCGGGCTGGATATCTCCGAACGCCGGGTGCCCCAGGACGGCGGCATCACGATCGTGATCGACAAGCGGCAGATCGACCTCCGCGTCTCGACCTGCCCCGGCAAGTTCGGCGAGAAGGTCGTCATCCGCATCATCGACACCCGCAACGCGATGACCAGCCTCGACAAGCTCGGCTTCGGTTACGAGATGCTCGAGACCTTCCGCGCCACCATCCACGAGCCCAACGGCGTCTTCCTCGTCACCGGCCCCACGGGCTCGGGCAAGTCGACGTCGCTTTACGCAGCGCTCAACGAGATCAATGACGAGGCGATCAATATTTCGACGGTCGAAGACCCGGTCGAATACAACCTCGCCGGGGTCAACCAGTTCCAGGTCAACGAAAAAGCGGGCTTCACGTTTGCGGGCGCCTTGCGTTCTTTGCTGCGGCAGGACCCCGACGTCATCATGCTCGGCGAGATCCGCGACCAGGAGACCGCCCGGATCGCGACCCAAGCCGCGCTGACCGGTCACATGGTCCTTTCGACGCTGCACACGAACGACGCCCCGTCGGCGATCACCCGGCTGTACAACATCGGGGTCGAGCCGTACCTCGTCGCGGCATCGATCCGCGGGGTATTGGCGCAACGCCTGGTTCGCAAGATATGCAAGAACTGCAAAGAGCCGGTCGAGATGACGTCGGCTCTTGAACGCACGATTGAACAACTCGTTCCGCCGGGCGAACCGCCGTTGGAAACGGTGTATCACGGCACGGGCTGTGCGAAGTGCCGCGACACCGGATACGCCGGCCGTCTCGGGGTGTACGAACTCATGATCCCCGACGACGAATGCCTCGACCTCATCAGCCGGGGAGCGGGGCTGCAAGAGCTCCGCCGACACGTCGAAGCGGGCGGCGGCTACAGCACCCTACGGCAGGACGGCCTCGAAAAAGTCCGCGCCGGCCTGACCACCCTCGAAGAACTGTTCAAAGCCACCGCTGGCTAATCCATTAGCGAAAGCCCATGCCCGAATTCCTCTACAAAGTCCGTAGCCCCGCCGGCGAACTGAGCACCGGCTTGATCACGGCAGCTTCCGTTACGGAAGCCGGGGGGAAGCTGCGCAGCCAGGGCCTGTTTATCGTCAAGATCGATCCCAACCGCGGCGGGCAAACGAGGAAAGCCGCAGGGGATAAAGCGCCGAGCCGGCGTGTCCGCGTGCCCAAGCCGCTAATCATGGCGTTCGCCCACCAGTTGGCGGTGATGATCGATACCGGCGTGCCGATCAGCGAGGCGCTGCACTGCATCGCGGACCAGTGCGACTCGGCAGAATTCAAGGCGGTCGTACTTGACGTTGCGGCGCAGGTTGAGGCGGGCGGCGAGTTGTCGGTTGCGTTGGCCCGCTACCCGAAGGTGTTCCCGCCGATCATGATTAGCCTTGTGCGGGCTTCCGAGGTCTCGGGCACGATGGGGCCGATGCTGGAACGCATCAGCAACTACCTCAGTAAAGAGCACCAGACCTACAAAAAGATCAAGGGGGCGTTGACGTACCCCGCAGTGATGCTGGGCATGGTGCTGACGGTAACCGTCGGGCTTTTGGTCTGGGTCTTGCCGCGGTTTGTAACGATCTTCGAGTCCAAGGGCGCGGCGCTTCCGCTGCCGACACGGATGCTGATTTTTATGAGTGAATCGCTCGTGGCCCACTGGTACCTGTGGGCGGGAGGCGTGGCGACAGCGATGGTTTCGCTGGTAGTAGCGATGAATACCCGGTCGGGGCGTCGGTTGATCGATCGGCTAAAACTCGCGGCACCGATCTTCGGCGACCTGTTCGCGAAGCTCTACGTCACCCGGGCGACACGCACGATGGGCACCATGATTAACGCGGGGGTTCCGGTGCTCGACATGATCTCGATCGTCAGAGACGTGACACGGAACGCGTTGTACGAAGACCTCTGGGCGGACGCCGACGATCGGCTGCGGCAGGGTTCGCAGCTGTCCGATGCATTGTTCGATTCGCCGCTAATCCCGCGCTCGGTCGCCCAGATGATCTACGCCGGCGAGAAGTCCGGCCGCCTCGGTCCGACGATGGAAAAAATCGCCGGCTTCACCGAGGAAGAGTTCGACGAGCAGATTAAGACGACAACCAACCTGATCGAGCCGACGATGGTAGCGATCATGGGCGGCATCGTCGGCTTTGTCGCGATCGCGTTGCTCCTGCCGATCTTCTCGGTCAGCAGCGTGGCGGCGAGCTAGACATCGATCTCTTGGGCGTCTTCGGCCCGCTCCATAATGAACCGGAACCGGGCCGACGGGTCTTTGCCCATCAGGTCGCTCATGACCCGGTCGGTCTCGAGCTGGTCGGCGACCTCGACCCGCAGTAGCTTGCGGGTCTTGGGGTTGAGCGTGGTTTCCCACAGCACCTTGGGCATCATCTCGCCTAAACCTTTGAAGCGTGAAATCTCGGGCTTGGCCCGGCCGTTCGCTTCCTCGAGGATACGGATGCGGTCGTCTTCGTCAGCGGCCCAATGCGTTTCCTTGCCGATGTCGATGCGGAACAGCGGGGGTACGGCGATATACACGCGGCCGTCGTCGATCAGCGGCTTGAGGTGGCGGTAGAAGAACGTCAGCAGCAGCGTGGTGATGTGGTGGCCGTCGGAGTCGGCGTCGGCCAGCAGGATGATGCGTTGGTACCGCAGTCTGCTGATGTCTAATGCGCTGCCGATGCCGCAGCCCATTGCGGTGACGAGGTCGGAGAGTTCTTTGTTGTCTAAGACTTTTTTGAGGTTAGCGTTCTCGGTGTTGAGTACTTTGCCGCGGAGCGGGAGGATCGCCTGGTGCGTGCGGTCGCGTCCCTGCTTGGCGCTGCCGCCGGCCGAGTCGCCTTCGACGATAAATAGTTCCGAGTCGCCGCGGCCGCTGGAAGAGCAGTCGCTGAGTTTGCCGGGGAGGGTGAGTTTGTTGGTCGCGCTCTTGCGGGAGACCGACGCGGAGGCGGCCCGGCTGGCGGCGCGGGCGCGGCTGGCCGCGATGATGCGGGCGACGATCTGCTCGGCGACCGAGGCGTTGCTGTTGAGCCACTGCTCGAGTGCGGGGCGGAGCGAGCCGTCGACCACGGCCTGGACCTCGGGGTTGTTCAGCCGATCTTTGGTCTGCCCCTGGAACTGCGGGTCGGCGATGAAGACCGAGAGGATGCCGACGAGGCCTTCGCGGATATCTTCGTGAGTGATCTTGACGCCGCGGGGGGTGAGCTTGTGGGTCTCGATGTAGTTGCGGACGGCTTTGGTCAGACCGGCGCGGAAGCCGTTTTCATGCGATCCACCGGCGGCGGTGGTGATGCCGTTGACGTAGCTGCGGACGTGTTCGTCGGTGGATTCGGTCCATTGCAGGACGAGCTCGACGCGTTCGCCGTTCTCTTTTTCGAAGGAAAACGCGGCGTCGTGGATCGGTCGGGCGTTGCGTTCCTTGAGGACCTGATTGAGGTAGTCGGCGATGCCGTTGTGGTGCTGGAACGAGGCCTTTGTATTGTTGACTTCATCGATGAAGTTAACCCG
This sequence comes from Planctomycetota bacterium, assembly GCA_038747275.1. Classification (GTDB taxonomy): domain Bacteria; phylum Planctomycetota; class Phycisphaerae; order Phycisphaerales; family Phycisphaeraceae; genus Algisphaera. Next base: position 19,550 of record JBCDJW010000024.1, read on the forward strand.
CACGCCCTTGTGCAGGAAGCTGACGGTTTCTAGGCGGGCCTTGAGTGTTTCGGGGTTGAACTGCGTCTTGGGGAAGATGGTGGGGTCGGCGGTGAAGGTAATGGTTGTACCCGTATTCCGGGGGCCGCAGGTCGCGCCTTTTTTCTTGAGCAGTTTGGTCTTGGGTTTACCTTTGGCAAACTCCATCTTGTATTCGTGGCCGTTGCGTTTGACCTGGGCGGAGAGTTTCTTGGAGAGGGCGTTGACGACCGACGCGCCGACGCCGTGGAGACCGCCGGAGGTCTTGTAGTTGCCTTCACCGTCGTTCTGGAACTTGCCGCCGGCGTGGAGCTCGGTGAGGACGAGTTCGAGGCCGGTCTTGCCGGTCTTCTTATTTTTATCGACGGGGATGCCGCGGCCGTTGTCGGCAACGCTGATGGTGTCGCCGGGTTTGTGCAGGGTGAGCGTGATCTCGGTCGCGTGGCCGTTCATCGCCTCGTCGACCGAGTTGTCGAGGACTTCCCAGGCCATGTGGTGCAGCCCGGCGGAACTCACGCCGCCGATGTACATGCCGGGGCGTTTGCGCACGGCTTCGAGGCCTTGCAAAACGTCGAGTTGATCAGCGGTATACGCCATGGTTCAGCGGTCTCAGGTAAACACCGGCGGGGCGGGGACGTCGTCGGGGATGATGCGGGCGATCTTGCCGTTCTTTTGGATCTCGTTGCCCTTGCCGCCGCGGGCGGTGGTGCGGTACTTCACGGTGCTGATGGTTTTTTTAGCGCCGCGGTTGGTCTCGACATTGAGCAGGTCGCGATCGCCTTCGCTGGCTTTGAAGCCCAGCAGCTTGTCGAGCGGGCCGAGTTTGATGAGCTGTACACCCTTGCCCGGGCCGGAGAGGTAGTTGACCTCGTCGGCGGCGCAGACCATCGCCCGGCAGTGGGCGGACACGGCGAGAATCGTTTCGCTGCCGTGCACCGGCTCGAAACCAACGACGGCTTCGCCCTTCTTGGGGCGGCCGAAGCGCCGGCCCGCGCGGGTAGAGGGCTCGATGAAACCGTCGAGGCCGAAGCGTAGCGCATAGCCGTCGGACGTGGCGGCGAAGCCGTGTACCCAGGGGCAGTCGTCGGGCTTTTTGGGGTCCTCGGCGAGGCTGGCGATGCCGTGGTCGATCGTCCGGGGGTCGAAGGACATTGCGGCGACGATCTTCTCTCCGTCTTTGAGCTTGAAGAGTTTCTGGATGGGTTCGCCGTAGCCGGTGGATGCGGGGACGTCGATGAAGCGGGCGGTGTAGCAGGTGCCGAGGCTGGAGAAGAAGCCGAGGGTTGCCCGGGTCGAGCCGGCGACGCAGGCGAGGACGCGGTCGCCCTCGCGGATGCGGCTCTTGGCGGGCTCTTTGATCTCTTTCTGCCGTTTGACCCAGCCGTCGGCGGTGACCAAGACGTGGCAGTCCTCGGCGACGATGAAGTCCTCGGCAGAAAATTCCGGCTCGTCGCCGACGGCTTCGATCTGAGTACGGCGTTTGCCTTCCTTGGTCTTGCCGTAGTCAGCGATGACTTGATCCAGCTCTTCGCGGACGATGCCCCACCGGCCCGAGGTCGTGGTATCGCTGGCGTCTTCGTTGAGCAGCTTCTTGATCTCGCGGGCGCGTTTCTTTTTGGCCTTGAGTTCATCTGTGACGAGGTTGATCTCGAGGCGGGCGAGGCGATAAAGCTTCAATTCAAGAATCGCTTCGGTCTGCTCGGCATCAAGCTGCTTGAAGCGTTTCATGATCTTCTTGGCGGCGTCGGCCTTGCCGTCCGAGGCCCGGATGATCTTTATGATCTGGTCGAGCGCGTCGAAGATAAGCGCGAAGCCTTCGAGGATATGGATCCTTTTTTCGAGGCCGGCCAACTCGTTTTCGAGTCTGCGGGTCACTACGTCCAAACGGAAGTGCAGGAAGTGCCAGAGGATTTCCTTCAGGCCCAGCCGGTCGGGAGCGCCGACCTCCGGGTTCTGCGTCGGGACCAGACAGGTGAGGTTGACGTTGAAGTTGGTCTGCAGCGCGGTGTGTTTGTAGAGATAGGCCAGCACCTTGGCTTCGTCGGCGTCTTTCTTCAGCTCAAGGTCGATCCGGAGGTCCTCGGCCGAGAGGTCTTTGACGTCGAGCAGGAGCGGCATCTTGCGGTCGACGACGACCTGGGCGATCTGCTCGACGAGGGTCGCTTTGTTGACCGCGTAGGGGATGCTGGTGATCGTCAGGATTTTCGAGGTGCGTCCGCCGCCCTTTCCGGGGGTGGTGGTGCCGCGGACTTTGACGCTGCCGCTGCCGGTCTTGTAGATCTCGCGGAGCTCGTCCTTGGTGTTGATGATCTGCCCGCCGGTGGGGAAGTCGGGGCCTTGCACGGCGTCGTTGGCGACGAGCTGGTAGTCCTTGATTTCGGGGTCTGCGAGCAGCTTGAGGCAGGCCTTGACGACCTCGGTGAGGTTGTGCGGTGGGATGTTGGTCGCCATGCCCACGGCGATACCGGAGCTGCCGTTGACCAAGAGGTTGGGCAGTTTCGACGGCAGGACGACCGGCTCGGTCTTGGTGCCGTCGTAGTTCGGCCGGTAGGGCACGGTGTTCTGCGAGATGTCGTCGAGCAGGGCGGTCGCGGGCGGGGCGAGCCGGCACTCGGTGTAGCGGTAGGCGGCGGGGTTGTCGCCGTCGACCGAGCCGAAGTTGCCGATGCCCTCGACTAGCGGGACGCGCATCACCCACGACTGCGCCATACGGACCAGGGCGTCGTAGATCGCGCTGTCGCCGTGGGGGTGGTACGAGCCCATGACGGTTCCGCAGACCGTGGCGGACTTGCGGGGCTTGGCCTCGGCGCGAAGGCCCTGCTGCCACATGGTGTAGAGGATGCGGCGTTGGACGGGTTTGAGGCCGTCGCGGACATCGGGCAGCGCCCGGCTGGTGATGACCGACAGAGAGTAGTTGAGGTAACGCGACTGGGCCGCTTCATGCAACGCGATGCCGACATCGCCCCCGGAAGTATCTTTGCCGTTGCTGTTGGGGGCCTTACCTTTTCTTCCGGGGGCGGGGGTTCCGCGCAGGTCGGCGTTGAACAGCGATTCGTCGTCGTCGGTTTTTCGGCTGCGGCGTTTGGCCAACGCTCAAGCCCTCCGTGGCTTGGTGGGGGTGAAACAGTTTGAAACAGCGGGGTTTTCGGGTTCGTGGCCCGAGCCGGCCGCCGGATATCGAATGGAATAGACTATCACGCATGGCCGAAGGATTCACCCGCGTGTTGGGGATCGACCCCGGGCTGCGGCTCACGGGCTACGGCGTGGTGGACCTCGGCGAAGGCGCGATCGAGCCTACGCTGGTCGAGGGCGGGGTCATTCGCTTAGACGCGAAGCAGCCGATGGAACACCGCCTGCTGCAGCTCCGCAACGAGCTGACCGAGTTGATCGCTAATGTCCGCCCCGATCGGATGGCGGTCGAGCAGCTTTATGCCCACTACGCCCACCCCCGCACTGCGATCCTGATGGGCCACGCCCGTGGCGTGATCTTGTTGTGTGCCGCCGCGGCGGGGATCGAGATCGAACACCTCGCCGCCACGGAGATCAAGAAATCACTTACCGGCAACGGCCACGCCACCAAGCAGCAGATGCAGCTCTCGGTGCAGGCGCAGTGCCGACTCGCCGAGCCGCCGAGCCCGCCGGACGTGGCCGACGCGATCGCGATTGCGCTGTGCCACGGCCGACGAATCGCCACGGGATAAACCACGTTATGGGTCTGATCCAATTACTGGTCATCGTGTTCGGCGTCTTGTCTGCGGGGGTGTGGGTGGTCGCGTTGTTTATCAACGCGCTGGTGTTCATCCAGCGGGTCTTGATGAAGGCCGACAGCCCGCTGCACACCGTCGGCGTGGTGGCGTTGATCGCGGGGGTCTGGGTGTTCTTTGCGGCCAAGGCGATCTGGCCGCAGATCGGCATGGGCTGGATTGTTTTGGTGGTCCTGCCGCAGGTCTTCGCGATCCCGGCCAACGCGGTGGTGGCGTCCGGGGCGTCTAGGGCAACTGAAACTTCCGGGGGTACGGGTGAAAACGGAGCCGGGGGTTCCGATAATCCGGAGTCGTGATTGCGTTGGGTCGCTTCGCGTCGGCCCACCGATACACCTTGCGTTGCGGGCACGGTTGCCGGCGGCATAAGTCCCGAACCGAGGTGTCGAAGCGATGACCAGCGAACGCGAAGCGAAGATTTGGATGGTGGCGGCCGGGGCGGTGGTGGTGTGGGCGTGCACGATGGTGGGGTGCACGGCCGTGCCGTCGGACGAGCGGGTGACGGCGCGTTCGGCTTGGACCACCCCGATCGCGGAAGCGGATATGGGCATCGCGCCGACGATCACGGTTTCGCCCAACACCGCGGCGGCTCGGGTTTTGGTGGAACCCGAAGCGTCGTCCGAACTGATCGAGGCGGCGGGCTTGCTGCCGGCTTCTCAGCCCGACTTCATCTTGCTCCGCCCCCGATCGAGCGACTCGCCGCGGTTCGACTTCGATCTTCGTGGGCTGTCGATCGCCGAGCCGCTGGTCTCAGCCAAGCGGCTGCTGGTGGCGGCGGTGTCGGCGCTGCCGCCGGTGCCGGTCGCCGAGTGGGACCGGGTCATCTCGTCGGTGATGCACGCCGAACTGGCGGATCGGCCCGTTACGGCCTCGCTCGGTCTGAGCCAGCGGCTTATTCGGGAAGAGCCCGCGTCTACAGCTGCGTCGATGGGGGTCGCCGACATGGGCGGACGATCGCTGACGCCTGCTCCTTGGGAGACCGACCCGACGCCGACCCCCGCGGTTTCCGCCCGGCTGGACGCAGAAGAAGCCAAGTTCGACTCGGCCGGCGTGATCGCGATCGTGCTCGGGGCGATGATGATGCTGTTCGGCGGCGAGGCGGTGGTGTTGTGGGTCAAGCAACGCCGACGCGAGGCTCAGCGTCGGGCCGCCGCGGCCTTGGCGATCGCTTCGGTCGAACAGGAAGAATCGATCTTCCGCTTCCCCGAGCCGATCTTGTCGGAAGAGGAAGAGTCGTATTCCAAAGCGGCTTAATCAGGGCTTATTCCCAGGAGATCGGCCGCCGGCCGTCCTGAACGACGCCACGCCGCCGGCGGTTGATGACCTTAAGTCCTCTCACCTACTTCCCCGCCGCGATTTGCGACCTACACTCTGCTCGTCATGAACGACCTGCCCCGCGCGATCCTCTTTGACCTCGACGACACGATCCTCGACACCACGTTGAGCGCGACGCGGGTCTGGCGGCTGACCGCTAAGGCGTTCGAAGAAGAAATCGGCCAGCCCGCCGAGGTCTTCGATCCCGTGCTGGATCGAGCCCGTGTCTGGTATTGGACCGACCCGAAGCGTAACCGCGAAGGCCGGCTCGACGTGCAGAAGTCGCGCATCGAGGTCACGCACCACGGCCTGCTCGAACTCGGCATCGACGATTACGCGTTAGCGACCCGCTTCGCCGACCACTACTCCGAGCACCGCGTCAGCTCGATGCAGCCGTTCCCCGGGGCGATCGAGACGCTGGAACACTTCGTCGCCCTCGGCGTGCCGATGGCGCTGGTGACCAATGGCGACGGCCGTGGCCAGCGGGCCAAAGTCGAACATTTTGATTTGACCCAGTATTTCCAGGCCGTGCTGATCGAGGGCGAACTCGGCTACGGCAAGCCGGACCGCCGCGTCTTCGACCAGGGGCTGGCCGCCTGCGACGCGCCGGCCAAGGGATCGTGGTGCGTCGGCGACAGCTTGGCGTGGGAAGTCGCGGCCCCGCAGCAGCTCGGTATGGTCGGCATCTGGAACGACTGGGAAGGCAAGACCGTGCCCGAAGACAGCGAGATCATCCCGGACCGGGTGGTGATGTCGATCTCCGAACTGCTTTGAACAATTCAATCCTGCTGCATCATCGCGATCAACGCCGCCATAAACGCGGGCAGGTCGTCGGGGCGTCGGCTGCTGACGCGTTGGTGTTTCTCGTCGACGCAGACTTCTTGGTCGATCCAAATTGCGCCGGCGTTGGTCAGATCGTCGGTGAGGCCGGGCGTGCTGGTGTAGGTGACGCCTCGGACGATGCCGGCGGAGATATCGATCCACGGGCCGTGACACACGCTGGCGATCGGCTTGCCCGCGTCGGCGATCGCTTTCGTGATTGTTTTTACTTCGTCGTAGCGTCGCAGCTTGTCGGGCATCCACCCGCCGGGGACGACCAGCGCATCGAAGTCGTCGGCCGAGAGATCGCGGATGGCGGCGTCGCTTTTCTGAGGATAGCTGTACTTGCCGCGGTAAACCGTGTCGGCCTCGAGCCCGGCGATCGTGACCGACGCCCCCGCTTCCCGAAGGCGGTACTTGGGGTATTGCAGTTCTTGGTCTTCGTAGTCGTCGCCGACGAAGATCAGCACGCGTTGGTCGGTAAGCGGTTGGTTCATAGCGAATGATGTTAGAGGCTATGCCGAACGGGCGACTTCGTTGGTTTCGGTTTCGGCGTCAACCTCTGCGTCGGCGGTTTGGCCCAGCAGCGTTTCGCGTCGGCCGAGTTTCCAGGTGTAGTCCATCGCGGCGACGCGGGTGGCGAGTTCGAAGCGGGCTTCGGTTTGGCCGAGCTCGCGGAACAGGGCGAAGTCGGCTTCGCGTAGCGACACCGGCGTCTCGACCCACTTGCTCTCGTCCCGCTGGACTTCGGCGATACTCAGTTGGCGCTGGCCGTTTCGGCCGGTGACAGCGAGGGCGTAGGGCTGATACTTCAGGAACTCCTGGGCGTCTTGGAGCGTTGGGAAGCAAGAGCCCTGGGCGAGGGCAGGCGGATTTGGGGCGAGGCTTAGCCGAGCGTCGCCTTGGCCGTCGTGGGTCGTGACGTTCAGGGCGTATTCGTGGCCCGTGTTTGTGATCTGCGCCGCGTTCAGCGTGATGTCGGCGGGGTGGAACTTGAAGTCGGTCATCCAGTTGCCGACGGTGCCGAGCACGCGGGCGTCGGCGTCGCTGCGGACGAAGTACAGGCCCTTACGGACGTCGGCCCGGTCGGTCATCGCTTGCACCAGCAGCCGATAGGCAACGTGGTGGTAGGTCACGCCTAAGGCGTGTGGCGTATCGATCGCCCCGGGGAATGCCGGTCGCATCGCGTCGACCCGGCAGGCCACCACGTTCCAGAACGCCCACGGCCCGCGGGTGACCAGCTCTAGCCCTTCAGGAATCAGGTGCGCGACCGACGCGGCGGGTGTGCGGTAGGACAGCAAGACGCAGTCGGTGAGTCGGCCGATCATGGTGAGGTTCATATTCATCAGACGATCCTTTCGAGCCACGCGGCGAGCGTGACGACCCCGAATAAAAATCCATTCATCCCCAAAACCCAGATCAACAACGCGGTACGGCATCGGACGCTTAACGCTGGGGCGTAGCGAGTAAAGGCCAGGCCCATCGCGATATCGGCCGCGAGTAAACCGCCGGCCAGTGTGGCTAACGGGTTCATGCCGAGCGGTATAGCGATAGTGGTCGCTAGCAAACCGAACGCCATCACGACGCTGCCGACGGTCATCGTCCACAAGCACCAGTCCAGCCGGGCTAAACGCCAAGCCGGTTCGCTGCGTAGCCAGACCGCGGCGAGTAGCAGCGGCCAAGCGATCCCGGCCCCGATCAGCGTGGCGGCTCCGGGTATGCCGAATTGCTCGGCGAACAGCAACCCGTAAATCCCGGACACCGCGAGTGCGAGCGTGGTGGTCGTCCCGCGGAAGCCCCAGCCGTCGGGTTGCCAAGTGTGACGGGTGGCGGTGAGTGGGTGCCTGCTTGCGGGTTGGAGGGTGGTGATGGCGGTCATCGGCTTACCTCTGGCTGATCATTCGTGCGGCGGTCGTTCATGGTTTTGACCACGCTCGCGGTGACGTTGTCGGGGGCCACTGCGCAGGCCGCAAAGGTTGCGGGATTACTTCCGGGGGTGGGTGTGTGGCAGCCGTTGTCGGTGGGGGCGGTGTGGGTCTTGATGCGGTCGGCGAGTTCGTCGTTGGTGATGTTGCGGTCGGCCTTGCCGAACCATCGGCTGAGCCACATGCGGTTGTTGGCGATCGCTTGGTACGCCCGCCTCGCCAGCGGCATCAGGGTCGGGTGGCTGAGGCGGAAGGCCAGCGGCCGATACTCGCGGAGGGCGTAGAAGCACATAATCCAGGCCCGGGTGTTGCGATAGACCTTGCCGTCGTCGCTGACAACGATGAGGTCTTCGACCTTGTCGGGCGTGCCGACGTCGAGCTGCGGGAAGCGTCGCCCGGCGTCTTCGGTGCCTTGGGCGACGAAGCGCATCGGCAGGTACTTGGGTTGCCTGGCTAACCAGTGCCGGCAGCGGAGGCAGAGCAGGCAGCCCGGGTCGTAGAGCACGGTGAGGCCCCCCGGAAGAGCGGTCGTTGGGGGTAGTAGTGAGGCGGTCATGGTGGTCCTGCTTTCGTGGCGGACGCGGTCGGAAAAGGCTGGGGGAGCGGAGGAGCGTCCCCCAGCCGAGGGGCCCGGAAGGCCTCCCCCGGAAGTCTCCGGAGTGGCGGGGTCAGTCGGTGGTGACCAATACGCCGTCGGGGGCGACGGGCGGCGGGGCGGTTTCGAGGGCGGCGCGATGACGCATCCGGTTGAACACGTAGAGGTTCAGGAAGTGCATCAGGCCGAGTAGGACCAGCACGAGGCCCACCTTGGTGCTCACGGCTTCGAAGACCCCAGCGAGGTCGGCGACGTTCACGCCGTATTTCAAAGCCAGCGTGATCCAGCCGATGTTGATGAGGTAGAAGCCAACGACGAGCAGATGGTTCACGGAGTCGGCGAGGTGCTCGTCGGCGTGGAACGCGCGGACTAGGAAGACCCGCCCGTTACGGTGCAGCGTCTTGGCGACCCAGACGGTCAGCGCGACGCTGATCGCGAGGTAGATCGCGTAGGTCCAGACGGTGAGGTTGATTGCGGCGAGGATGGGGGTGGATTCCATCACGGTGGTGCCTCCTTTCGAGGCGGTGGGGGTGGCGTCGGAACGCGACGCCTTCAAGGTCAAAACCGATTAACCAGTTAGGCCGAGGACTTTCCAGACCTTCGAGCCCATCTTCACGAACTTGATCATCGCGCCAGTAGGCAGGGTGCGGATCTGGGTGTACCAGCCGCCGAGGGTATTGAGCATGTCGTAGAGCTCGGCGAGGCGTTGGCGGGTGTGGTCGTTTTCTTCCGTAGAGTCCTTGGCCTCGTCGACGCATTCGCGGAGGATGGCGAGGGTCGGATCGATCTCGCGTTTTTTGCGTTCGTCGAGGATGACCTGGAACATCTCCCAGACGTCGGCGGTGGTGGCGAAGTGGTCGCGGCGCTCGCCGAGGACGGGGACGGTGTGGACGATGCCCCAGCTTTGGAGCTCTTTAATGGAGGTGGAGATGTTGGAGCGGGCGACGCCCAGCGTCTCGACGAGGTCTTCGGCGTTCAGCGGCCGGTCGGCAAGGTAGAGCAGGGCGTGGACCTGGGCCACGGTGCGGTTGACGCCCCAGCGAGTGCCCATCTCGCCCCAGTGGAGGACGAACTTTTGTTGGATGGCGGTGAGTTGCATACGGTCAATCCTATCTGTTATTTCTGTCTTTACAGAAATTATCGACAAAATTGACGGCGAGTCAATAGCAGTTGCAAAAAAATTGAAAAATCGTGTGTTTTGTTCCCTGAAACGAGAAAAGCAACGGATAGCAACGGCCTGATATAGCCCGAAAATAGATGAAATAGGTTCAGAGTGGGTTTATTCGCGGTTGCATGCGGCTTGTTGCGCGTTACGCAGCAGACCGAAGCCGATCAAGGCCATCCCCAGAAGGGCCATTGGGTTGTGCCACATCGCCCCGAAATCGGGGTGGAAGCCGCCGGCCAGCAACGCGGTGAGCAGGAGCGTGGCGGCGAATAACTGAATAAACCACTTCATAAACTTGTACCTCGCTCTGACCATCGGCCCCGGCGGCGGCCATGCTGAAGCTGGCTCGAAGATTCATCCGCGAAACTTCTCTTCGGCGATGCGACCCCGCGGGCTCGGTGAGCTGAGCCTGTTGTAACGATTGGCGTAACGTCAACGGCTCGGGCGGTCCCGTAAGCCGGTTGCTAATACCGAATCATCGCGTTGGGTTTAAATCGAAGCAGCGTTTGTTCTTACCGCGACGGGTTGGGCGGGGTGAAATGCGTGTCGCGGTGCTCGGTCCAGGCCCGGTCGAATTCAGGGGAAAGCCCGAAGCCGGGCGTGGCGTACATCGCCTGAAGGGCGTTGCCGTTGGCCAGCGGGACGGCCACTTCGAGCGTTTGCTCGCTGCGGATGACCGTGAGTTTGATCTCCTGTCCGGCCGGATAGCGGCGGATCAGGTCGCCGAACCGATCGATGTTGAGAACGGCGTCGAGCGGCTGATCGTTGATCGCGATGAGCCGATCCAACGGCTCGAGCCGGCCCGCGGCGGGGAAGCCGTCGAGTACGCGGGTAACGACGATACACTTCGTGGCCGGCGTGTTTTTCTTGCTGCCGCTGGGGGCGGGAACGCTCTGCAGGGTCGGGACGATGCCGAGCACCCCGGGGCCGTCGGCCGGAAAACGCTCGTTCCGTAACGTAACCAGCATCCGGTGGCGGGCGATCGTCAGCAGCCGCTGCTCGGCTTCCGGAGACTCGGCTAGGGCGTACCACGCGGCGAGCTGGCCCGTTGTGATCTCGTCGTCGAGCATCAACGCCGCGGTCGCGGCTTGACGCACGGCGTAGTCCGGGTCGCTAAGGTCTTCGATCGACGACGCCGATGCCGTAACACAAATGACAGCCGACAGAAACGTGTAGATCGCGAATCGGCTCGATGGAGTTTTCATACGCAGTCCTCGGTCATGGGCGGACGGTTTTCTAGCTCTCGACCGCGTCGATGAGTTTGTCGCCGTTGGCAAAAAGCCAACGGACTTTACGCTCGACCATCGGCAGGAACCGGCCGCCGGGCATCTTGCCGAACATGCCGGTGGCCGCGATCGGGATCGCGCTCTCGGCGATCAAGGCCTCGATCATCAGGTAAGGCATCACGCGGAGCTCGGCCCGGCTGAGTACAGCTTCGGGCACGGAATCGTAGCCGCGGATGAAGCGTTTGAACCGGGACTCGTCGGGGTAGTCCGGCCAGTCGGCCGGGTCGTCGCTGCCGCCGATGATCGAGAATTGCAGCGCGCCGTTGGCCACATCAACGATCCGCTGCTGCATCCGGGCGGCGTCGTAGTCGATCACCGCCACGACCCGCGGCCCACGGAAGAGCATGTTTCCGGGGTGCCAATCCGAGTGGGCGATCTGCAGCGGCCAGCGGTCCAGCCCGGCGTCCTTTACCCGCTTGCCCGCGGCCAGGTAAGACTCGTGCAGGTACTGGACCACGCGGGCGATCTCTTGGCGGTCGAGCTCCGGCTCGGTCTTCATCAAGGTGGTGGGGATCGCGTTGCTCGAGGCGGTGACCGAGCGCGAGGCGTGGTACGAGCCGCGGGCGGCTTTGTGACGCGGCTTGTGGTCGGCGAGAAGCCGGTGGAACAGCGCTACGGTGCGGCCGGCCTCGGTGGTGGCGTCGAGCGACTGGTCGTAGCTGTTGCCCTGGATGAACTCGAAGAGTTCGTAGACCGCGCCGTCCCACTTGACCATCGAGTTGTTCTGCCGCGAGGCGATGAGGTGGGGCAGGGGGAACTGCCGGGCGGCCAGGTGCATCTGCAGCTCGTGGCAGAAGGCGACCTTGTGGGGGTCGTCGCGGCCGCGGGCCCGGCGTTTGAGCAGGTAGAAGTTGTCGGGCGTGCCGACGATCAGCTTCGGGGCTTTGCGGGAGCCGCGGGGGAATTCGCGGACCTCGGTCAGCGGGCCGAGGTCGTAGTACGACAGGACCACGGCGACCTCGTCGGTAGCGAAGGTTTGTCGGCCCCCGGCTCCGGTGCCGAGGCTGGAGACGCTGCTGCCCGCGACGCTGCCCATCGCGGATTGGCCCGAGCGTTTGGAGGTCCGTATCGCCGAGAGTTCCGGCGCGTCGGGGTCGGTGGCGGTAGCGGGGCGGGGCGAGGGCGGCATGGGTAAAACGTCGGCTTAGCAGGCGACAGGCTGGCCGACATCATACGCCTAAACGCCGATCATTCGACGTTCTGGACCTGTTCCTTGATGCGGTCGATGCGGCTCTTGATCTCGACGACGCATCGGCTGATCGGGGTGTCGTTGCTCTTGCTGCCGATGGTGTTCGCCTCGCGGAGCATTTCCTGGGCGATGAAGTCTAGGGTTCGGCCGGCGGGCTCGTCGCCCTTGCCGGGTGAGCCGGTCTGGATGACCTCGGTGAACTGATCGAGGTGACCGGCCATGCGGGAGAGCTCTTCGCTGATGTCGGCGCGGTCGGCGAAGACGGCGACTTCACGCAGCAGGTCTTTCTCGTCGACTTTGAGCTTGGCTTTGGCCATGAGCTCGTCGACCCGGGCGGTGAGGCGTTGGTGGTACTCGTCAACCACGACCGGGGCCCGCTCAGCCACCAGGGCGATCTGTTCGCGGATGTGTCCGACCTGACCGAGCAGGTCTTCGGCCAAGGCTTTTCCCTCGGTGGTCCGCATCTCGATCAGCCGGTCGAGAGCGTCGGCCAGGAGGCCGGGGACGACGTCTTTGGCGTGGGCGAGCAGGGCGTCGTCGTCGGTTTTGGGCTGGAGTACGCCGGGCAATGCGAGGAGCTGGGTCAGGTCGATCTGGACCGATTCGTCTTGGACTTTTTCGCGGACGGTTTCGAGGTGGTCGAGGTAGGTGAGTAGCGCCTGGTCGTTGATCGCCGAGGTCGCGGCGGCATCGGAGACCTTGGCTTTGACGGTCATCGAGAAGCTGCCGCGGCTCACGCGGTGGCGGAGGTCGCGTTCGAGCAGGGCTTCGAGGCCGGCAATTTCGTCGGGCAGGCGGACGGCGGCTTTGAAGTAGCGGTTGTTGAGGCTGCGCAGCTCGAGGCTGAACTGCACGCCTTGGTGTTGAGCCGAGGCGCTGCCGTAGCCGGTCATGGATCGGATCAAGCGGGGGCTCCGGTCGGGAAAGGATCGCGAAAGGGGGAAGAATCGTTACTCGCCGGCGGGGGGTTCGGCCGCCTCAGCTGCGTCGGTGTCGATTGACTCGGCGGCCTCTTCGATCTCCAAAGCGACGTTTTCGGCTGTTTGCTCGGCCGCGGCTTCGACATCATCGATCACCAGCGTTTCGGTCTCGTCAGCGGCCTCGTCGTTTTCGTCAGCGGTACCCGCGGCTGTAGAGGTTGAAGCGGTGGCTGCAGCAGTGGCCTTGGCACGATTTTCGGCCGGATTAATTGTTTTGGTCAGTGCCATCGCTAAACCTAGGAACGCGATAAAGCAAGCAACAGTAATAATCGTCAAAACATCGCCCACTTTAGCTCCAACGAACGATGATTCACCACCGCCAGCTCCGCCAAAAGCACCACTGAGTCCACCACCTTTTGGTTTTTGGATAAGGATGATGAACATCATGAACAAGCAGACGCCGACGAATAATGTCGCAAGAAATACCACGAACAAGGTGATTTCGGCGAGTAGGGGGGTGAAGTAGGTCATAGCATGAAAGGTTTGGGATTGGTTGGCTTATTTAGCGGCGTCGATGATGCCGGTGAAGTCTTCTACTTTGAGCGAGGCGCCGCCGATGAGGCCGCCGTCGATATCGGGCTGGGCGAGGAGTTCGGCGGCGTTGGCGGGCTTCATCGAGCCGCCGTACTGGATGCGCAGAGCATTAGCGATGTCTTCGCCGTGCAGCGACCAGACGGCTTGGCGGATCGCCAGGTGTGCGTTCTGTGCGTCTTGCGGTGTGGCGGTCTTGCCGGTGCCGATGGCCCAAACGGGTTCGTATGCAATAGTGACTCGGGACATCTGTTCAGGCTCGGTGCCCGCAAGGCCGAGGCAGGTCTGGCCGATATTCACGAGGTTGGTTTTACCGGCTTCACGCTGTTCGAGCTTTTCGCCCACCGCAAGTACGACATCTAAGCCAGCATCAAGGGCGGCAAGCAATTTTTCATTGATCAGTTCATCGCTCTCACCGATCACGTGGCGGCGTTCCGAGTGGCCGACCAGCACGGTGGTGACGCCGACGTCTTGGAGCATCGACAGCGAGACCTCGCCGGTAAACGCGCCGTTACCTGCGGGGTAGCAGTCCTGGGCCCCGACTTTGATGGTGCTGCCGGCGTCGCAGAACACACCCGCCACCATCGCCAAGTACGGGAACGCGGGGAAGACGGTCACCTCGACCGCCTCGTCCTTGATGGCCTCGGCCAGCCCGACCGCCAGGCCCTTGGCCTCGGGGGTGTGCAGGTTCATCTTCCAGTTGCCACCGATGGTGGGTTTGCGGTCGGACACGGATCGCTCCGGGAAAAGTGGACGGTTGTACAATCAGGCGGGTCGGCCCCGCCGGATCGCCGAGTATAGCGGATCGGGCGCTTTCCAGCGCCAGAAAGGCTTTGAGCGTGGCGGTTTGAGATTTGGGGCTTACTCGGCCAGAACGCCGTCGGTCGACGATGAAGGGCGGCGGAGGGCGTCGCTTTGCTGAAGGGTAGGTTCTGCGTCTGGGGGCAAGGCTTCGGCGTGGTTGAACTCACCGCCGGGGTGTTCTTCGATCCGGGCCCGGCCGGCGTCTTCCAGGATCTCCCGGGCGCCGCGGTCCAGGAGGTCGGCGGTGACCCGCTTGACGACCCGGCGGAGCTCGCTGGTCTTGCACTTTTCGTCGGCTTCGAGGACTGTCTGCCCGTCGGCCGAGCACAGCCGGACGCGTAGGCGGAACCAGTGCGAGTCGGCGTTACGCTTGGCCCGGCTCTCGGCAGGATCGACCGGCTCGGCCAGCACCGCGATGGGCGAGTAGCAGTCGGCCCCCAGCAGGCGGACCACCTCGCGCTCGTGCGTCACGGCGGTCGACGTTGATGCGGCATTCAAAGGTAGGCACCGCGTCAGCGTGACGTGGTCGGTCGCTCGGCAGCGGATACCCAGCGCACCTTGGCACGCTGCGGGGAGCATGTCTTCAACCGAGAGCGGCCGGTCGGCGTGTTCGCTCAGTCCCAACCGTTTCAGGCCCGCCGCCGCGAGCACGGCCGCGTCGTAACGCGGGCTCTCGTCAGACAGGACGGTGTGTAGACGGGTGTCGACGTTACCACGCAGCAGACGGATATCGAGATCGGGGCGAAGCCGACGCATCTGGGCCGCCCGCCGGGGGCTGCTGGTGCCGACGACTGCCCCTTGCGGCAGAGCCGAAAGATCGGCGTAACGATTTGCGCTGACCAGGCAGTCGTGAACGGTGTGACGTTTGGGCGTGGCGGCCAAGGAGAGGCCGGATAACGACTCGGCCGGATCAACGGGCAGATCCTTGAGGCTGTGCACCGCGAGGTCGGCCTTCTCATCAAGTACGGCCTGATCGACCCGCCGCGTGAACAAGCCCTTGCCGCCGGCTTCGGCCAACGAGCCCTTGGTGATCTCGTCGCCTTCGCTCTGGACCCAGTGGAACTCGACCTCGACCGGATGCAGCTTCCGTAGCGCCTTGGCAACACGCTCGGCTTGCACGCGAGCCAATCGGCTGGTGCGGGAAGCAATCACAATCGGTCGTCGGCTACGTCTCAACCGGGAAGGGCCTTCGGTTCACTGGGGTTTAAAGGTAAAAAAGAAAGAGCTTTCGCTGCCTCCGTGCTGCCATCTCTGTGGGCAACCAAACCAATATAACCAACCCGGATTGATTTGTGGCGGGGAAGCTTCCCTAATTTTCTGGCGGCGTGAGGCGGCCGTCTGGTATAAAACTTTCGCACTCAATGAACAATACAACCGCAGGTAAATCTGAAGAGCGTTCCGTGTGGCCATGGCGATGGCCACTGCACGTTCAGGTGTTGCTGGGCTTGGCTGTAGGTGCGGCGGCGGGTTACTTCATCGGGGCGTGGGCGATCGGGCAGCTGCCCGCGGACATGCCGGGGGAAGAACGTGGCGCGGCCGCGGCGTCGATCGCCACGAGCAGTTACGCCTACCTCGGCTTCGATCTCGTCGGCGACCTGTTCATCCAGGGCCTAAAGCTCATCATCGTGCCGCTGGTCACCAGCTCGATCATCCTCGCGATCGTCGGGATCGGCCGCGGCGCGGGCCTCGGCCGGCTGGGCGGCAAGACGCTGCTCTACTACGGCTGCACGTCGCTCATCGCGATCCTGATCGGGCTGACGCTGGTCAACGTGTTCTCGCCCGGCATCGCGTCGCCGACCGTCGACCCCGTTACCGGCAACATCTCCGGCGGCCAGGGCATCCTCGAGGGCCGAGACCTCTCGGCGTTTGCGGATGCGCAAGAAGCGGTCGAGGGCAAGACCGGCGGCAAGACCGCGACCGATTTTCTCGACGTATTCCGCACAATGGTCCCGCCGAACGTGATCAAGGCCGCGGCCGACGGCTCGCTGCTCGGCCTGATCGTCGTTTCGCTCTTCGTTGGTTACTTCCTCGCCCGCCTCGAAACCGACGGCCAGCCGGTACTGATCCAATTCACGCAAGCCGTCTACGACATCACCCTGAAGATCACCGACGTTGTGCTCAAGCTCGCGCCCATCGGCGTGATGGGTCTGCTCGCCGCGACCGTCGGCGAGCAGTACGCCAAGCTCCGCCCCGACGGCCGGTTCGAGGCGTTCCTTGCCGGCATCCTGCAGTTCGCCGGCGTCGCGCTTGCGGCGTTGCTGCTGCACCTGTTGGTGGTGATGCCGTTGATCCTCATGCTCGTGGCTCGCGTCAACCCGCTTCGGCATTACAAAGCCATGGCTCCCGCTCTCGTCACGGCGTTCAGCACCGCCAGTTCCTCGGCCACCCTGCCGCTGACCCTCGACTGCGTCGAAAAGCGGGCCAAGGTCAGCAACAAGACCGCCAGCTTCGTCCTGCCGCTCGGCGCTACCGTCAACATGGACGGCACCGCGCTCTATGAATGCGTTGCCGCCATCTTCATCTGCCAGGCCTTCGGCATCGACCTGACGATTGCCCAGCAGTTCATGATCGTCGTCACCGCGCTGCTCACCAGCATCGGCGTCGCCGGCGTCCCCTCCGCGTCGCTGGTCGCGATCGTCGTGATCCTTACCGCGGTCGAGAAG
This sequence comes from Planctomycetota bacterium, assembly GCA_038747275.1. GTDB lineage: Bacteria > Planctomycetota > Phycisphaerae > Phycisphaerales > Phycisphaeraceae > Algisphaera. The sequence continues at coordinate 36,600 of JBCDJW010000024.1, forward strand.
CAGTTGCCCGCGGGGGCACTACCCGAGGGGGCTTCATTGGTCGCCGGGATGGGCCTGCTGTTCGTCTTCGACCGTCCGCTCGACATGTGCCGGACCGCGGTCAACATCTTCAGCGATAGCGTCGGGGCGGTCGTGCTGGCGAAGTCCGAGGGCGAGAGCCAAGTACTGTCCAAGGCCTGATAAGATCGGGCTTCCGTAAATCGAGCCCTGCGGCGGTTCCGTCGCAGGGAATAGTGAAATCCTGCGTTTTTTCGGGGCCCGTCTATCGGTGTGCCGAATACAGCCTATACTTGAGGCTGCGTCTCAATAACTTTTAAAGTTAGTTAGACGCCTAAACCCTCAATTTCGGTCCGATTTTCCGCCATAAAAGCCTTTTCGAGAAGATTTAGCCATGATTATGAAGTCCTACCAGCACACGACCCGCGTCTCCAACGTCCTCGTCATCGGCAGCGGGGGGGCCGGGCTGCGGGCCGCGATCGAGGTCAAGCAGGCCGGGCTCGACGTCACGGTCTTGGGCAAGCGGGCCAAGGGCGACGTCCACACCGTCCTCGCCGCCGGCGGTATCAACGCGGCCTTCGGCAACGTCGACCCCCAAGACGACTGGAAGCAGCACTTCGCCGACACCTACGTCGACGGCTACGGCATCAACGACGCCCGCATGATCGAGATCATGACCAAAGAGTCGACCGACCGCGTCGAAGAGATCGACGCCTGGGGCGCCAACTTCGCCCGCACCGAAGACGGCAAGATCGACCAACGCTTCTTCGGCGCCCACACCTACCGCCGTACCTGCTACTCCGGCGACTACACCGGCCGATCCATCCTGATGACCCTCATCAACAAGGCCGACGAACTCGACATCCCAATCCACGACTCGCAGTACGTCACCGAACTGCTCATCAGCGAAGGCACCTGCTTCGGCGCGATGACGTTCAATATCCGCAACGGCGAACGCACCGTCTACCTCGCCGACACCGTCGTCCTCGCCGCCGGCGGCCACACCCGCATTTGGCGTAAATCCTCATCCCGCCGCAACGAAAACACCGGCGACGGCTTCTACCTCGCCCTCAAGGCCGGCTGCAAGCTCTCCGACATGGAGATGGCCCAGTTCCACCCCACGGGCATGGTCATCCCCGAAGACATCGCCGGCACCCTCGTCACCGAGGCCGTCCGTGGCGAAGGCGGCCACCTCATCAACGGCAAGGGCGAGCGCTACATGGAGCGCTACGACCCCGAGCGCAAAGAACTCTCGACCCGCGACCGCGTGGCGATGGCTAACTACACCGAGATCGTCGAAGGCCGGGCCACTCCCAACGGCGGCGTCTACCTCGATATCAGCCACCGCGACAAGGCCTTCATCATCGAGAAGCTGCCGCGGATGTACCGCCAGTTCCTCGACACCCTGATGATCGACATCTCCAAGCAGCCGATGGAGGTCTCACCGACCGCCCACTACTCGATGGGCGGCGTCATCGTCGATCCCGAAACCACCTCGACCGGCATCGACGGCTTATACGCCGCCGGCGAGGTCGCCGCCGGGCTGCACGGCGCCAACCGCCTCGGCGGAAACTCGCTCGCCGAGATCCTCGTCTTCGGCAAGCGGGCCGGCGAGGCCGCCGTCGAGCATTCCCATAACCTCGACGTCCAGACCCGCTCCCGCATCGTGATCCGCCAGGCCCACGAAAAGATCGACCGCTTCATCCGCCCCGGCGACAAGGTCGTCCGCCCGCTCCAACGCGAGCTCCGCAACATCATGTGGGAACACTGCGGCGTCGTCCGCGACGGCGACCGCCTGCAGCAAGGCCTCGCCAAGCTCAACGAGCTCAAGGCCAGCCTCAGCGACCTCGACGTCCGCCCCGACTCCGAGGGCTACGAAGACCTCATGCTCGCCTTCGACCTTGAGGGCTCGATCATGTCCGCCGAGGCCACTATCCTCTCCGCCCAAGAGCGCAAAGAAAGCCGCGGCGCCCACCAACGTACCGACTTCACCGAGACGCTCGACGAGCAGTTAGTGAACTACCGCGTTAAGGCCGACGCCGACCACAAACTCGCAGTCGAATCCCACCCGATCCCCGAGCTGAGCGACGAGATCAAAGCCATCGTCGACGAGACCGCCGAGATCGAAAGCTTCGAAGGCAAGCTGATCGAGTAGGAACGATTTACGGGGGGAGAATGATCACGAACAAGGCCGCTTCCCGGAGCGGCCTTTTCATTTGCAACCCCCATAAAGCCGAGACCGCCGGTCGCGCGTTTCGACGGCCGCCGTCGAAATGTTTTTCGTGCTACGCAACCGATATTGGCCTTCGGCCAACCGCGCGACCACCGGTCGCGGCTTTATGTGATTACGGTGGTCGGAGTCAGTTGTCCAGCCGGTCGATCGACATACCGCCGTCGTCGTGCATGGCGAAGGCAAGGTCGCCTTCGCTCTGCACTTCGCCGTGTTGTTGGATGGATCGGCGGCGGCTGACCTTGGGTGGGCCGTGGAGTTCGCAGCGGGCGGTGCGGCCGGGCAGGGACTTCATTATCGTCTCGGCGCTGGCCAGCAGAGTGTCGTCGGGGCTGACCCGCAGGCCATTGAGGCGGAGCTCGACGACGGTGTCGTCCTGGTGTAGTTCCAAAACAACCTCGGCGGCGTGGCCGTTGGCCCGCATGGCGCCCTGGCGGAAGACCTCACGGAGCTTATTGAGCTGCTGCTTGGACTCGCCGTTGAGGTTTGAATTCGGGCCGTCTTCGATCACGATCTTCACGGTACGGGTCAGCGACAGGCGGGCCTGTTCGATGGGGATGACCTTGTCGACGATGATGTTGGGTTCTTCCCGCCGGCGGTCGATCTTGCCCTGCAGGAACACCACAGCGTCGAGCTCGAGCGCGTTGCTGCACGTTGCGTAGGTGTCAGCGAAACATACCGCGTCGATCTTGTTCGACTTGGCGTCCTCCAGCGTGAGCATCGCCATCTTGCTGCCGGCCGATCGGCCGTTCTTCACCAGCGTCGGGCGGACGCGGCTGAGCATGCCGCCGACAACGATTTCCTGCTGGGCGGGGAGGCCGAAGATGTCGGGGATGGTCGTCTGACTGAATCGGTCCAGGTCCCCGGCGTATTCCTGCAGCGGGTGGCTGGAGACGTACAGCCCCATGACTTCCTTCTCGAAATCGAGGCATTCTTTTTTGGACCACGCCGGGCAGACCGCCAGCGACTTGGTGGGCTTGTCTTTTTCTTTCTCTTTGCGTTCAGCATCGACATCGCCGAAGAGGAAGCTGCCGCTGGACCGTAGCTCGGCCTCCTGGGCCCCGGAGCGCATCGCCTCTTCGATTGATGCGACCATCGCGGCTCGCTGATCGATACCGTGCAGGGCGTCGAAGGCGCCGCATTTGATGAGTGCTTCGACCGACGACTTGTTGATCACCCGGCCGGACACGCGTTCGCAGAAGTCGTGCAGCGAGAGGAACGGGCCGTTCTTCTTGCGTTCGTCTATCATCGACTGGATGGCTTTGACGCCCAAGCCCTTGACGGCGCTGAGGCCGAAGCGGATGTGGCCGTGGTTGGGATCGCGTTTTTCGCCGGGGGCGTATACGACGGTGAACGCCACGTCGGAGAGGTTGATGTCTGGCGGTTTGACCTCGACGCCGCGGTTACCGTTGGGCAGCAATACCTTTTTGCATTCGTCGATGTATTCCACGACCTTGTCGGTGTTGACCGATTCATAGGTCAGCACCGCGGCCATGTACTGGATGGGGAAGTAGGTCTTGAGGTAGGCGGTCTGGTAGGCGACGATCGCGTAGCCGGTGGAGTGCGACTTGTTGAAGCCGTAGCCGGCGAACTTGAGGATGAGGTCGAAAAGCTCGTTGGCCTGTTTGGCTGAGACGCCTTTTTCGCCCGCACCGTCGATGAAGTCGGCCCGGGCGGCGTTGATGACCTTTTCTTTTTTCTTACTGATCGCCTTGATGATCGAATACGCTTGGCGGAGCGGGATGTTGCCGAGCTCGTTGAGCACGAGCATGACCTGCTCCTGGTAGACCATGATGCCGTAGGTCTCTTCGGTCAGGCGGTCGACGATCTCGTGGACCTTGGGCACGACTTCGGTGCCGTGCTTGCGGTGGTTGTAGTTGGGGATGAGTTCCATCGGGCCGGGGCGGTAGAGCGCGTTGGCGGCGATGAGGTCTTCGAGGCGGTCGGGCTTCATCGACATGAGAAGGCCGCGCATGCCGCCGGACTCGAACTGGAACACGCCGGCGGTCTCGCCGCGGGCGAAGAGATCGAGGACTTTTGTGTCGTCGTATTCCAGACGCTCGAGGTCGAGCGGGTCGTCGGGGCTGTCTTTCGCAGCGCCGACGGATTCGAGTACGGTCTCTTCGCTAAGCGACTGCTTCACCAGCAGCTTGCCCCGCTCGATAATCGAGAGGGTGCGCAGGCCGAGGAAGTCCATCTTGAGCAGGCCGACTTTTTCGCAGGTCGGCCCGTCCCACTGCGTGACGATCACGTCTTCGTCGCCGCCGGCCCCCTTGCTGCCGGGGGCTTTGTAGAGCGGGACGATGTTGTCGAGCGGCTGCGTCGCGACGATGACGCCGGCGGCGTGGACCCCGGCGTGTCTTGCTAAGCCTTCAAGTCGGCGGGCGGTTTCGTAGACGTCTTTGATCTGCGGCTGAGCGTCGCACAAACCGCGGAGGTCGGCTTCGGCTTCCCAGGCGGAGTCGAGCGTCGTCTTGAGGCCGTCGCCGATGAGTTTGCATACCTTGTCGACGTCGCCCAGCGGCAGGTCCATGACCCGACCGACGTCGCGGATTGCGGCGCGGGCTTTCAATGTTCCGAAGGTAATGATCTGGGCAACGTGGCCGTACTTGTCCCGGACGAATTTAATCAGGTCGCCCCGGCCGTCCTGGCACATATCGATATCGATATCGGGGTATTCGGTCCGGTCGGGGTCGGTGAAGCGTTCGAACAGCAGGCCGTACTCGACCGGGCAAGCGTTGGACAGGCCCAGGCAGAAGCCGGTCATCGTGCCGACCCCCGACCCACGGGCGAGGACGGGGATGTCACGGGCCCGGGCTTCGTTGGTGAAGTCCCAGACGATCATGAAGTACGCCGAGATCAGCTTGTCCTTGAGGACCTTGAGCTCGCGTTCCATCCGGGCGCGGTGTTCTTCTTGGAGCGGGTCGACGTCCCAATCTTCCGGGGGGCCGTAACGCCAGATCGCCCCGGCCTCGGTGAGCAGGCGTAGCGCTCCGTCGCACTGTTCTTTGAGGTCGTCTTCCGAGTCGGTGTCGTTCTCGCTGTCGAACGGCTCGACGCGGATCGTCTCGCAGAATTTTTTGTACCACGCGGTCGACCCCGCGGGGTGCTCGCAGGTCTTGGTGAACCGCTCGATGACTTTCAGTGCGCCCTTGCTCTCGGTCGGTAGCGTGGGCAGGTCGGTCTCGATGCGGACGACCGGGGCGTGGTTGGCATCGAAATCGATGTCGACGTTGCAGCGGTCAGCGATTTTTCGGGTGTTGTGGATCGCTTCGGGGTGGGTCTCGCCGAAGTGGTCCCACATCTCGTCGGCCGACTTGACGTAGAGGTCTTTGGGGTAGTGCAGCCGGGTGGGGTCGGACTTGATCTTGCCCATCGAGATGCAGCACAGCGAGTCGTGCGCGTCCCAGTCGTCGGCGGTCATGAAGTGGGCGTCGTTGTCACACACCAGCGGCAGGTTCAGCTCATCGGCGAGGCGGGCCATGTGCGGATTCAGGTCGCGCTGCAGCTGCTCGGCGTGGTGCTGCATCTCGATGAAGAACCGCGGGCCTTCGCTGCCGGGGGCGAAGGTTTTTTGGTGCCACTTCGCTTCTTCGACCGCACGTTTCCAGTGCGACGGGTCCTGGGTCTGGTGGAACTGCTGTACATGGTGGGCGAGCGACGAGCCGAGGTGGCCGTTGATGGCGATGATCCCGTCGGACCATTGTTCGAGGGTCGACTTGTCCATCCTCGGCTTGAAGTAGAAGCCGTTGAGGTAGGCGTCGCTACTCAGCTTGAGCAGGTTCTGCCAACCCGTCTGGTTCTCGGCGAGCAGGACGAGGTGGAACCCGCCATCGGACACGCCGGTGTACTCGCGGTTGGTCCGGTCGCTCGGCCGGCCGTTGACGTCGGGGGCGACGTAGGCCTCGATGCCGAGGATCGGCTTGATGCCTTCCTTCTTCGCGAGGTTATAGAACTCGACCGCGTTGTGCAGGTTGCCGTGGTCGGTCACCGCGACCGCGTCCATGCCCAGCTCTTTGACCCGCTTGACCAGCCGGTCCAGCCGATTCGCCCCGTCTAGCAACGAGTACTGGCTGTGTAGGTGCAGGTGGACGAACGAGTTGGGGGCGGGGGCTTTTGCGGCCATCCGTGGCGGACCTCTGGGCGGTGAGATGGAAAAAACTTCGGTCTTTACATTCTATCGCCGCCACTGGCGACACAAGGCATTGGGGATAAGCTGTCGCCCAAACTATGAGTACACCTACGCCCGAACAAATCCTGCAAGACGTCTTTGGCCACCCCGGCTTCCGTGGCAATCAAGAAGCGGTGATCCGACGAATCGTTGGCGGCCACCCCGGCGGGGGGCATTGCCTCGTCCTCGCGCCCACGGGCGGGGGCAAGTCGCTCTGTTACCAGGTGCCGGCGTTGTCGTTTCCGGGGGCGGGGGTGACGCTGGTCATTTCGCCGTTGATCGCGTTAATGAAAGACCAGGTCGATGTGTTGCGGGCCAAGGGCGTGGCCGCGACGTATATCAACTCGTCGCTGGGCCGAGCGGAGCGGGAGCGGCGTTACGCCGGGCTGGCGGCGGGTGATTTTAATTTGATCTACGTCACGCCCGAGCGTTTCCGTAAGCCTGAGTTCCGCGATGCGTTGTCGCGGGTGACGGTGTCGCTGTTGGCGGTGGACGAAGCGCACTGCGTTAGCGAGTGGGGCCACGACTTTCGGCCGGACTACACCCGGGTCGATGCGTTCCGAGAGTTGCTGGGCAATCCCACCACGGTCGCCCTTACCGCGACCGCGACGCCGGACGTCCAACGCGATATCGTTGCCCAACTCGGCCTGCCCCCGGAAGACGTTCAGACCTTCCACGAGGGGATCGATCGGCCGAACCTCTCGCTAGAGGTCGAGCACGTCGTGGACGACGACCAGAAGCTTGACCGCATCCTGCAACAACTCCAAGACCCGGAGAGCAATCCTTTCGAGGGCGGGATGCCTTGTGGGATCGTGTACTTCACGCTGATCAAAACCCTGCGGGCGTTCAGCGAACAGCTCCGCGACCGCCGCGTCCCGCACCTCAACTACCACGGCGATCTGTCCCCGGAGCAACGCCGCGGCGTGCAGGACGACTTTATGAAAGATCGTTGCCCACTGGTCCTGGCGACGAGCGCCTTCGGCATGGGCATCGACAAACCCGACATCCGCTTCGTCATCCACGCCGAGGCCCCGGGATCGATGGAGGCTTACTACCAGGAGATCGGCCGGGCGGGGCGTGACGGCTTGCCCTCGGCTTGCACGCTGCTCTACGACCAACGCGACCTCGCGACACAGATGGAGTTCCTGCGTTGGGCGAACCCCGATGCGGAGTTCTATCAGCGGGTCTACGGCCTGCTCGAAACCGAATCCGATCGTATTCATGCCGAGGGTCTCGACTGGCTGCGTACTACGCTGCACGCCAAGCAGGGCCGACACGACCGCCGACTCGATACCGCGCTGGGCATGCTCGAGCGCTACGGCAGCCTCGCGTCCGATTCCGATTGGCGGGAAGACGACCACCCCCGTTTGCGTTTGGTCAGTGACCTCGCCCCCGAACTGCTCGACGCTGAGCGGCTAGAAGAAAAGCTCCAACGTGATCAACGCAAGCTCTACGCCTTGGTGCAGTACGCCAACCACGAAGGCGACCGCCAGGCGTTCCTGAACGACTACTTCGGCGTCGCGCATTAAAAAACCCGCCGAAGATGTGATCTTTCGGCGGGCGGAGAGTTTTCCGTCGTGAGCGGGAACGGATTTCAGGTCGTAGCGGGGCTTGCGTCCGTGCTGGTTTCCGAAGCTGGCCGGGCGACGTTGAGCACGGCGTGGACGAACGCGTTGGCTTCTTTGATGCGGATGGCGAGGACAATGCCGGCGGCGACCGCGATGCCGATGGCCATGGCGAAGAGGCCGCCGCCGTCGGTTTCCTCGGCCCCCGGGGCGACGGGGATGTCGATGCCGATGATGAACAGGTGGGTCGCGATAGCTCCGCCGATTACGCCCAGGGCCGCCGCCGCCCCGATGACGTTGGCGTAACCCACCCAAGCGCCGAGGTCGGTCCAACCACGGACCTCGCGGGCCGAGCACGCGCAGGCAGGGTCGATCCGGGTGAGGAAGCCGGCGGGGATCAGCAGCAACGCCGCGACGCCCAACTCCGCCAACGCCGACATCGTCGCCGCGGCGCGTCCGCCGATGGGTTCGAAGATGACCTGCGTCTGCGGGGCATAAGTGATTTTGAAGAAGAGCGTCTGCAATAATATCACAGCGATTGCGATTTGTAGCAGCCAAGTAATCACGGCGATCCAGCGGGGGCGTTCGGCAGTCATATTCCACATCCTTCAGGGTTGAGGCTCAGAGTTTTGCCTCGGCGTTACGGAAACGAAACTTTGTCTGCGTTTATAACTTCGTCTCAAAATAGAGTATTCCGTGTCAAAGATGATTTGGCATTAGGAATACCCGTAAAAAAGCCACACCCCACGCCGAAGCGTGAGGTATGGCCGGGGTTTGGGGCAATAAGTGAATGTTTTGTCGTCGCTCGGAACAACAGCCGAGTCTTGGCTTTATGTCTAAGCCTTGATTACGCCGAGGCGGTGGCTGTTTCGGGGATCTCGACTTCGGGGAAATCGATTTCCGTCTCGGCGATGTGGTTGATGTAGTTGGTAAAGATGTTGAAGACGGTGACGGCGATGATCTCGACGACCTGTTGGTCGTTGAAGCCGGCGGCCTTGACGGCGGCGAGTTGTTCGTCGGTGACGAAGCCTTCTCGGTCGAGGATCGCCCGGGCGAAGGTGATCGCGGCTTGGGCTTGGGGATCGTCGGCCGAGCCGGCGAGGGCGGACTGAGTCTGGTCGGCGGAAAGGCCGTTCATCTGGCCGATTGCGGTGTGGGCCGCGGCGCAGTAACCGCATCGGTTCGCTCCGCCCACGGATAGGGCGATCTGTTCCCGCAGGGCACCGGAGAGCGAGGTCTCGCCGAGGGTACCGGTCGCGGCGAGGACACCCTGCAGCACCTCCGGGGCCTGGGCTATGGTGGCGTAAATGTTGGGGACGCGCCCAAGCTTTTCTTTCAGGCCGTCCAGCAGCGGGGCGGCGTCGGCGGGCGGTTGGGCGAGGTCAACGGGCTGGATGCGGGGCATGGTTCTTCCTCGATTCGGGGGTTGGTTTTGAAAAAACGAATGACGTTATGACAATCCTTGTACGGATGGGTTTATTCCCGTAGCCGTTTCGAAGGCTTCGGCCGGTCTTGGTGTAGTCTTATGTATGGACCGGCCTAATCCCCTGCAGTTTCGCTATGCCCATCCAATGGTTCCCCGGCCACATGAACACGACCCGGCAGCAGCTCGCCGAGCTGATGCCCAGGACCGACGTGGTCATCGAGCTGCTTGACGCCCGTCTACCTGGGGCGTCGAGTAACCCGTTGTTGGACGAGTTGCGTCGAGGCGTGCCGGGCAAGGGCGACGACGGTCGGCCGGGCGACGTACCGTGCATCACGCTGCTGACCAAAGAAGACCTGGCCGACCCGGCGGTGACGGCGAAGTGGCGGGATGATTTTCACAATCGCCGCGGCGTGCAGACGCTGGCGGTCAACCTCGGCGACAAGCGGGCTACAAAAAATCTGCCCAAGCTCATCCGTCGGCTGGCTCCGAAACGTGTTGAGAAGAATAAGCCCGTCCGCGTCGCGATTGTTGGCATCCCCAACGTCGGCAAGTCGACGCTGGTCAACGCCCTCCGTGGCAAGCCCGTCGCCCGCACCGGCGACGAGCCCGCCGTGACCAAAGGGCCGCAAGAGATCAAGCTCGACCGCGACATCGTCCTCACCGACACGCCCGGCATCCTCTGGCCGAAGTTCGACGACGAGGTCACCGGCCTGACCCTCGCCATCAGCGGCGCCATCAAAGACACCGCCACCGACTACGACGAGCTCGGCCCCGCCGCCGCGGCCTATCTGCTTCGTTACTACCCCGAACGGCTGATCGAGCGCTACAAGATCAAAGACCCCGCCTCGTTACCCGATCCCGACGACGCGAACACGGCTTTTGCTTTGCTGGATCTGGTGGGCCGTAAACGCGGCTGCTTGGTCGCGGGGGGTGAGGTGGATTTCACCCGGGCCGGCGAGCTATTGTTGCGTGAACTGCGGAGCGGCAAGCTGGGGCGCGTGAGCCTGGAACGGCCGTGATGGGATCGTTTTTTGTTTCTAGGAGTATGCCGTGGTCGTGCCGAGCGGTTTGATGCGGGTGTTGCGGACGATGAGCCTGATCGAAGGCGTATCGACGCTGGTGTTGTTTTTTGTGGCGATGCCGATGAAATACCTCGGCGGGATGGAGTGGGCGGTCAGCTACGCCGGTATGACGCACGGCGTACTCTTTATCTTGCTTTGGCTACTGATCGCCGCGGCGTGGGCGAAGGGCTTACCTACGAAGCTTTCGCTCATCGTTGCGCTCGCGGCGATCCCACCCGGCGGCCCGTTCTTCATGGACGGCAAGCTCAAGCGATACGCAGAAGAGTCTGCATCTTCGTCTGGGGCGGCCGAGTAATCTATTGGTCATGAAAGCGGTGGTTTATACCCGGTACGGTCCGCCCGAGGTGTTACGGGTTGAGGATGTGACCCGTCCGGTGCCCGGCGAAAAAGAGGTGTTGGTCCGGGTGCACGCAACGGCGGTTTCGTCGGGCGAGTGTACGATGCGCAGCCAGCGCGGAATCCCCGCGGTGTTTTACTTGCCGGCTCGATTGATGTTTGGTGTGTTTCGGCCCCGCAACACACGGCCGGGCTCGGAGTTTGCTGGTGTCGTGGAATCGGTGGGTTCGGCGGTGGAGACGTTCAAGCCGGGCGAACGGGTCTTCGGCAGCACGAGCATGAAAGCTAAGGCGCACGCTGAGTACCTCTGCCTCGCGGAAGACGACGCGGTGACAACCACGCCGATTGGTTTATCGCACGCAGAGGCGGCGGCGATCCCGTTCGGGGCTTTTGCGGCGCTGGGCTTTCTCCGGCTGGGCGGGATCGAAGAAAGGCGTGGGCAAAACGTAATGGTGATCGGGGCGGCGGGCGCGGTAGGGAGCGCTGCGGTTCAACTGGCCCGGCACTTCGGGGCGCGCGTGACCGGGGTGTGCAGCACAAGCAAGGTTGAACTGGTTAAAACGCTAGGGGCCGAGCGGGTGATCGATTACACCAAAGAAGATATCGCCGCGGCTGATTCGCGGTACGACATCGTCTTCGACACCGTTGGCAAGACCCGCTACGCCCAGGTCAAGCCGGTCATGGCCGAGCGCGGCCGATACGTCAACGCCGGGTTCGGCCTGCGGAAACTGTTGCAGATGGCCTGGACTTCATGGTTCAGCCAACGCAAAGTGATCTGCTCGGTTACGGGGGAAAGCGCCGAGGACTTGAAGCTTTTGAAGGCTTTGGTTGAAGACGGCCTGATCCGGGCCGTGATCGATCGGCGGTTCACGCTAGATCAGATCGTCGAGGCCCATCGCTATGTCGATGCGGGGCACAAGAGCGGGTCGGTGGTGGTGACGATGCCGGTTGAGGCGTGAAGGCAGGCGCGGCCTAATCGGTCTTGTTTCAGAACGACAAACGTAGGCCGATGTCGACGGCGTGGATATCGAGGTCGTCGAGTTCGAAGGCGTCGAAGTCGATCTCGCTGGCCGACCAGAAGCGGTAGCCGGTGGTGATCTTGATGTTGCGGGTGAGCTCGTAGGTGATGCCGGCCTTGAACTGGTAGGCGAAACCGAAGCCCGCGTCGTCGAAATCGGCCGCGTCGAGGCTGCCGGTGCCGGTGATGTCGCCGTCGAACACGACCAACCCGATGCCCCCGCCGGCGAACAGCTCGAAACCTGCGGGCAGGGGCAGGTCGAGGTAGACGTTACTCATCAGACTTACGTTCTCAAAGCTGCCGCTGCCCGCGTCGGCCGAGGGCGGATCGGTCTCGATCAGGATGCCTTCGGTGTCGCGGAAGGTGACTTCGAGTTCGCTGCGTAATAGGCCGCCGTCGATGCCGATCGCCCCGGAGATCGCCGAGTTGGTGTCGAGGTCGAAATCGAAGTCGGTGCCCGCCGAGTCGTCGTCGAAGAGGGTCGCCGGGTCGTCGCTGGGGAAGCCGAAAGTCGCCTCGAAGTAGATCGCTGCTTGTACAGGGGCGGTTAAGGCGAACAGCAGAAGAACCGACAGCACGGCCCCGGCGGCGTGGTGCGGGCGGTGTAGTGATTCAAGCATCGGGTCGACCTCGGTGGAGTCATCGAAACAAACGCCCGGCCGGGTGCCGGGCTTCGTTTTGAGTCATCGACCGATGTTGGGAATACCGCGAGGCCATAGCCTATCGGACAATCGTCGGGGAGAGATATCGGGCGTCGGGAAGGCTTAATCGAGGCCCAGCTCGCGCTCGTACTGGCGGATAAACCGGGTGACGTCGGTCTCCCCGCGGCGGTGGGGCCGCCACTGCTTTTTGAGGTCGGGGCGGTGCGTCTCGGCGTTCTTCCAGGCCCGGACGTAGCGGATGCTGAAGGTCGACGGCAGGTCGGACGGCTCGGGCCAACCCAGCCAGTTGGTCATGGTCTCGGAGTCGAAGAGCATGTACTGCGGCGTGTGCCAGTGGGTATTAGGCATGCGGCGGACCAGCACACCGTTGACGTAGTACTTGATGTGTTCGGGCGTCCACTCGAGGCCGAAGACGTGGTAGTCGTCGGCGAAGCGGAACGGGGCCTTCCACTTGCCGCCCTTGTTCCAGTGGCGTTCGCCGTCTTCGGGGGTCTCGAAGATGTGGGCGTTCATGTTGTAACTCTTCTCGTGGCCCTCGGCCTTGCCGCCGAGCTCGAACACGTCGATCTCGGTGCGGGACGCTTGGCCTTGTTCGTTGAGCATCTTGCTAGCGAACCACCACGCGCTGGACCCGGCCGAGTCCATCGCCTTCGATTCGATCTCGAAGTATCCGTAGAGCACGGGATCGACACTGCGGACCGAGGCGGAGCTGTAGTTTTCGTAGAGCGAGTCGCGGTACTGGATGACTTTCGGGTAGCTCTCGTCGTAACGCATGGTCAGGTGGAGCTCGCCGCGGGAGACCTCGACGTTGCTGGGCAGGAACAACGCCGGGGTTCGGCCGTACCAGTTGGGGTTGTGGTCGTGCCACCTGCGGGGGTTTAGTCGTCGGCCGCGGAAGTCGTCGGTCAAACGGGGGTAGCGCTTCCAGTTGCCCTCGTTCTCCTGATCCGAGAGGGGGTAGCGATCGGTGAACCGTTCGGGGGTTTCGCCGAGCGGGCGCGCGCGGGTCCAGTCGTCGCGGGGGTCTTCGACGACGCCCCACTTCGCGGCGAGGTAGTTCTGGACGTCGGCGAACTGCTCGTCGACGAGAAACCCGCGCTCGTAGATGAGGACCTCGGCGATATCGCCCTGCAGGCGTTCGTTGCCGCTGCGTTGGTTCCGGCCGATCGCGATCGGGCCGCGGTAGCGGTTGTTGAAGCTGGCGGTGAAGGTGCGGACCCGCATGGCGTCGGCGGTTCCGTTTGTGCCCATGTAGATGCTGCGGCCCTTGGTGTCGTTTTCGCTCTGACCGTCGTAGCCCGAGAGCAGCCGCTGCCAGCGCGAGCCGCCAGCCAAGTCGTCGTCGCGCTTGAACACGATAAAGACGGTCAGGCTGCCCTGCCCCGACGCCAACGCGGGCAACTCCAGCCAGGCGTCACCGGCGAAACGCAGAGCAGGCTTGCCTTCGCCGAAGGCGTCCGCCACCAGCGTCGGCCCCGCGTCAGAACCCGCCCGGGCGGTGATCCTTGCCGGCGTTCGGCTGTTCCAATGCTGTAGCCGGCCGGCCTCGTCGAGCCCTAGCGTGTCGGTTTGCGAAGCGTCCAGCCAGACGACCAGCCCGTCCGGATTCGGGGTAGATACCGAAGTCGCCGCGATCCCCGGCGCGATCAACACCAAAGCGAAAACCACAATAATGACAGCCGTTGCGGTGATATGACTTTTCATACCCAAAGGATAGGCATAAAAATCCGAACCCACCCGTTGAAAAAAAGCCAAACCGCTACGTTCAGCAGTGGGTGTACAACGCCTTTATGTCCCGTTATTGGCGGCTCTAACGCGTTTCAACGCCTTTTTTCGGTATTCCGGCGAAAGCTCGCAGCCAAGCCATCTTCGGCCTAACCGATTGGCCACCGCAAGGGTTGTCCCGCTGCCCGCGAACGGGTCGAAGACCAGGTCGTTTTCATTTGAAGAGCAACGAACGATCCGCTCCAGCAAAGCTTCGGGCAGTTGGCAGGGGTGCCACCGCTCGCGCTCTTTAAACGTTCCGGCCAAGCGCGACTGATACCAAGTGTCCCACCCCGCATCGAAGGCTCCTTCTTCAGCCGCGTCTTGCGGGCGGACGTGCCAGTCCTCGGTCGCGGGGAACTTGAGCACCCAGGTGTCGTCGGGCAGCTTGCCTTTGGGGTTCTGGCGGGCGTCTTTGTAAGTGGTCATCCGGGCGGAGGGGACGGCGACCTGGTCGTAGTGGAACGTGAAGGGCGGTTTCTTAGTGAGGTTGGCCTTGGGCTTGCCGGTGCGCTGGTTCACCGCGGCGCTGCCGACGCAGTAGAACAGGTGGGCGTGGCTGCGGTTGAACTTGATCTTGCAGCGCTGGCCGAACGTGTAGTGCCACACGATCCAGTTGCGGAAAAGGAGTTGGCCGTCGCGTTGGAGCTTCTTGAGGTGGACGCGGGTCTCGGCGGCGTACTCGTCGCCGATGAGGATGTAGAAGCTCCCGGTCGGCTTGAGCAAGCGGGCGGCGGCGTCGATCCAGGCGTAGGTCCAGTCGAGATACTCATCGTCGGGCCGTTGGTCGACGTAGTGCCCGTCATACTCAAAGCCGATGTTGTACGGCGGGTCGGCGAAGATCAGGTCCGCGGCGTCGGCCGGCCATGCGTTCATCTGCTCGATGCAGTCGCCCCCCGCGATCGTGTCGGTCGGCAAGGCGGTATCCGCATTACTCTTTTTCTGGTTGGTTTTGTTCTTCCGGGCGGGCATTCGGGCCGCAGTCTAGCAGGCGCGCCCGGCCTGCGCGAGGGGGCCGCTTTGGTAACCTGTCACGCATGAAACCCAAAGTACTCGTGACCGAACGACTCGACGACGAATGCGCCGAATGGCTCGCGGAGCGGGCCGAGTTGGTGTGGGTCGCACACGACGACGCCGCGGCGATGAGTGCCGCGTTGGCCGACGCGGAGGGGATGGTCGTGCGGACGTACACGCAGGTGAACGAAGCTTTATTGAGCCAGGCCCCAAACCTCAAGGTGATTGGTCGGGCGGGGGTTGGGCTGGACAACTTTGACCTGCCGGCCTGCGAAGCCGCGGGGGTTCAGGTGGTCTACACGCCCGACGCCAACACGCAGGCGGTCGTCGAGTACGTTACCGGGCTGATGCTCGACCACTTCCGGCCCCGCACCCCGCTGCCCGCCGGGGCGAGCGGCGAGACGTTTCACGCGATGCGCAAGACCGAGGTTGGCACCCAACTCGACGAGATGACGCTGGGCATCCTCGGCTTCGGCCGGATTGGCAAACGGCTGGGGGCGGTGGCCCACGCGATCGGTATGAACCTACGGGTCTGCGACATCCTGCCCGAGGCCGAGCTGCGTAAAGCGGTCGACTACCCGTTTACGTTCTGTAGCCACGAAGAGCTCTACGCCGAGTCGGACATCGTGAGCGTCCACGTCGACGGCCGGCCGGAGAACCGCGGGATGATCGACGCCGGTGCATTGGCGGCGATGCGGGAAGAGGTGCTGCTCATTAACGCGGCCCGCGGCATGCTTCTGAACCACGACGCATTGGCCGATTGGGCTCAGGCCTGTCCCGGCGCGATGGCGTTACTAGATGTCCACGACCCCGAGCCGCCCAGCCGCCATTTCCCCCTCCACGGCCGAGAAAACGTGATGCTGCTCCCCCACCTGGCGTCCCGCACGGGAACTGCTCTTAAAAACATGAGTTGGGTGGTCCGCGACGTCGCCAGCGTCTTGAAGGGTACACCTCCAAGTTATCCGGCTCTTTAATCGAATTCGCCTGCAGGTCTCTGTGTGATCAGGGTGCATCCGCCCTGATTCTGTTGTTCTAACAAACGAATCAGCCAAAGCATCGCCTAATTTTTAAGCAAATGCACGAGCGCCGTCTCTTTGTTGAGCGTAGAAGCTAGGCAGAGCCTTTAATTTAAACGTTTTTTTGCTTTAACGTATTGGAAAAAATAGAGATACGTTTAGAAATTTTTTAATAAAAACGATTGATTATTTGTAAAGTCTGTTATACTTTAACGAAAAGGTATGGAAACTTACCAATTCCTGCCGCAAATTTAATCGCCCCCACCCGCGTGGCCTGCAATGGGCCATGCGACCCTCTCTAGCGGTCAGGCTCCCCCACCTGGCCGCTTTTTTTGTGCGCTATTTTCTGTAACTACTTTTGTCGTAAGGCTTAGTCTGCAGAAACGTTTAAATCGACCCACACGAGCCGGTGATCTGATGCATTAATAAGTTCGTAGCTGGGCTCGTCTGGCCTTGGCCAGAAGACGCCCGCGTCTACCACGGTCCAGTCGTGCGTGGGGATCACGTAGTCGACACGGAGATTGCCCGAGCCCCGCGGCGGGGCGTCGTTCCAGTCGGCCGTGTCGAGGGCGGGGTCGGTCTTGTGGGTCGCGTTAGCTCCGCCGTCGGCGATCGCTTTGGCAACCGCGCCGCGGCTGCGGGGCTGCGGGTCGCTGAACCGACGGTCATTGAGTAGTTGGTCCACTGTGCCGGGGATGGACTCGCCGTCGTTGGGGTCGGCGTTGAGGTCGCCGAGGATGACGATGGGGCGGTGGAACTGGTCGACGCTGCGGATGCAGGTCATCGCGATCATGCGGACCTCGTCGTGGTTGCGTTTTCCGTTGCGGTCTTCCGGCCCGTCGAACACCGGCGGGGTGGGGTGGCTGATGAAGACCGAACAATCGGTGCCCCGTACCGTCATCCGCAGCATCTGATGCGTTTTCGAAGAAAGCCGCAGGATTTTCTCCGCCTCCGCGGGGTAGTGGTCTTGGGGATAGTTGCTGCCGGGGAATCTGGACCAGAGTTTGCGTTGCTGGTCGACGATCTTGCGGGGCGGGTCGTCCGATTGGGTAAGCAGCAGCATGCCGTATTGACCGGGGAAGTCGCCCCAGCCGTGGGCGTCGCCGGGGCCGCCGACTTGGCCGTCGCCGTCGAGATCGATCTCGGTGGGCAAGCCGGTGTTGACCGCCGGCGAATAGGCATGGGCAAACGTGATCGGCTCAGTGTTGTCTTGGGGAACGCCCAGGTAGTTGGTCTGGAAGTCCGCGGCGAGTTGCCCGGTCGGGTCGTGGTCGAACTCGTTGATCAGCAGCACGTCGGGCCGAACGGTCTGAATGATGGCCGCGATTTTTTTGAGTTGTTCGTCGTCGGAAGTTGTGAGACGTTTTGGTAACTCGTCTACAGTTTTGCCGGAGAGGCTGGCGTTGAACGTGGCGAAGCGGATGACGTTGGCGGGTCGGTCTTCGGTCGCCGAGTCTGCGTAAATAGCGATCGGCATATTTACGGCCAGCAGGGCGGTAAGGACGATCGGCAAACAGCGCTTGACGTCAAGAGGTTTCGTCATTCTTCTTCTCGGGTTCGAGGATTTCGTTGCCGGCTTCGTCGATGGGTGTGGGGCCGACCTGGCCGTAGGTCTGCGGGCCGGGCTTCTGGTCGCGCCATTTCTGGTTTTCGATGATCTGTTGGGCAGCTTTGATGCCCGAGACCATCGACCTGCGGTCGGTCATCGAACGTGGCGGTTCGTGCTGGGTTTCATACGCAGCGTGTTCTTCTTTGTATAGGTGCACGGTCTGCGTCGGGAACGCGAACTGGACGCCGAGGCGGTCGGCGAGGCGGACGATGTCGATGAACAGCCGTTCGCGTTCGCGCAGCTCGGTGTTCC
Source organism: Planctomycetota bacterium (assembly GCA_038747275.1). Lineage (GTDB taxonomy): Bacteria > Planctomycetota > Phycisphaerae > Phycisphaerales > Phycisphaeraceae > Algisphaera. The sequence continues at coordinate 54,742 of JBCDJW010000024.1, forward strand.
AGTCCGGTACTTCGAAGAACACGTAAAGCAGCACGTCCATGCTGCTGGCCGACCACTGATGCATCCAGACCTGATAGTAATCCTTGCGGGTGTAGGGGTGGGTGCGGACGAGCTCACGTATGCCTTCGGTGAAGGCGATGAGCTTGGCCGGCGGCGTGTCGTACTGCACGCCGATGTGCGTCTTCCAACGCCGGTACTTACGTCGGCCGTAGTTGTCGACGGTCGCGCGGACCAGCGCGGCGTTGGGCACAGTGACCTGAGAGTTGTAGAACGTGCGGATCCGCGTGCTGCGGAAGCCGAGCTCTTCGACGGTGCCCTCGACGTCGTCGAGGCTGGGGATCACGATCCAGTCGCCGACGCTGAACGGCCGATCGAGCAGGACCGCAACGCTGCCGAAGAAATTCTCGATCGTGTCCTTGGCGGCGAAGGCAAACGCGAGCCCGCCGATGCCTAGCGACGCGATCAGCGGGGCGAGCTCGATCGACAACGCGTTGGCCCCGTAGATCACCCCGAACACCAGCACGAAGATCTTCACCGCCTTGCGGATCAGCGGGATAAGCACGTCGTCCACCGAGGTGTCGGTCTGCTCCGCCCGGCCGATGGCGACGTCCGCCGCCAGGTCGCTCAGCCGCCACCCCGCCCACACCCCGGCGAGGACGATGAAAACCTGCGTCGCCCCCAGCAAAATCGTCTCGGGCAGGTCCGGCAACACCAGCAGCCGGATCAGCAGTAGCCACGCCACCCCCCGGGCCAGCAGGCCCCACGGCCGGACCACGCGAGTCAAAGCATCTTCGTTTTTTGCGGTTGTGGTATCCGGGGCTGGTGGAGCTTTCGCGACCACCCGTGCCGTGATCCGTCCGAGTACCACGCGGACGACCTGGTCTACGATCAGGCCCAACAGCACCGCGACGAACAGCCCGATCCACTGCCACGGCTCGATGCCGAGGATCATGTGTTCTTCACCGCGAAGGCCTGAAGGCACTAGATCGCGGAGCCAGTCTCCCTCTGCGGCGAGCGTCGTTGTCGGTAGCTGAACAAGAACGGTATCGAGGTGGTGCATTAGCTCCACACTTTAACCTCCGTCTTGTCCCGTTTGATCTGAGCGTATTACGGACGCTGGATCACCCGGACGTTTTCACGCAGGTCGTCGCCCGGCGGCGTCGCTTCTGTGGTTTTACTACTACCGCCCAACCCGCCAAAGCACTCCCCGACCTTCGCGACCGCCGACCCCAGCGTAAATACCACCGCCCCCACCACAAGCCCCGCCAGCAGTGCCAACACGACGGGCACCACCACGACCAACGCCCCGCACGCTAGCGCCGCCAGCATCGGCCACGCCGGCTTCCGGCCGACGCGTCCGAAAACGCTCTGGAGTCGGGGATCCTGGTCCATAAAGACTTTCCACTGCATGCCGAAATCCTAGACCGTCCCCGCCCCCCGCTCAAGACTACCTCACCGGTAGCAGAGATTATTTAGCCGCGGGGCTTGCCCCGCGTCCCCCCGGCGTGATCGACGGGGCTAAATCTGTAAGCCCCCTGCGGGTTGGGCCGGTTGTAACGCCCCGCCGCGGTCTTCCGCTCCGGTTTGTCGGAGCAAAGGGTTAATCCGCGGCGTCACGCCGTCGATAGCGTCCCTAGAGAGCCCCGGCGTATCCGGTGTGATCTCGGAGATAGAGAGGACAGATCCACATGTCGCAAGCACCCGCCCAGACCGATCTCACCCCCAAAGCCCCGGACAACGCCCCGGAAGGCTCGGCCGACACCAGCTCCGCCGCCGCCATCCAGGAAAACGTCCAGTCGGCCATCAAAGAGATCAGCCACATCGCCACGCTCCCCGAGGTGACGATGAAGATCATCAAGCTGGTCGAAGACCCCGAGTCCACCGCCCAAGACCTCAACAAGGTCATCAGCAACGACCCAGCCCTCGGTGCCCGCATCCTCAAAGTCGTTAACTCCGCGTTCTACGGCCTGCCCGGACAGATCGGCAGCATCAACCGCGCCATCGTCCTGCTCGGCCTCAACGCCGTGAAGAATATCGCCATCGCCGCCAGCCTCGCCAAGCTGTTCCGCGGCGGCAAGATCACCGCGAACTTCGACGCCCGCGACCTCTGGGGCCACTCGATCGCGACCGCCGCCGCCACCCGTCTGCTCAGCAACAAGTGCGGCCTCGGCCTGCCCGACGAAGCCTTCCTCGCCGGCCTGATCCACGACATCGGCATCATGGTCGAGATCCAGGCCCGCCGCCCGAAATTCATCGAAGCGTTAACCATGGTCGAAGACCAGGGCTGCACCCTCCGCGAAGCCGAGTTCGCCTGCATCGGCGCTACCCACGAGATGTTCGGGGCCGGGCTGTGCAAGCTCTGGAAGTTCCCCGTCAGCTTCCAGTACGTCACCGGCTTCCACCACCACCCGATGGACTTGGTGGAGAACAACCGCACGCTGGCGTGTCTGACCCACGTCGCCGACCACATCGCCGGCAAGATGGAGCTGGGCTTTGCCCACGACGTCAAGCTCGACGCCCCGATCTCCAGCGACATCATGGACCACCTCAAGCTCAACGAAACCGACATCGACGCGGTCTGCGAACAGCTGCCCGAAGCGATGGACGAAGCCCAAGGCATCTTCTAATCACGGATACCTCCGAATCGATCGCCCCCCACGCCGCGGCTTAGCCAAGGCGTCCAAACTTGATCTCTCTTTTCCCTCCGGGCGACGGCACGCAAGTGTCGTCGTCTTTTTTATTGACTGGTTATCTCGGGCGGATCATTGCTAAACCCTTCGAAAGCTGCTTTCACCGAGGGCCGGCTTAGCACAAGGATGGTAAAGACACCCAGTACCGTGCCGAGCGGGATGAAGACGCATTCGATCGCCGCCAGTACAAAACAGAAACGGTGCGACCGCCGATTTTTTAGACGTCGGCCGGCCAGTACCAGCGCGATCGCCAAAGACCACGCGGTGGCCATAAACACCAGCGGTATCGCCACGAAAATCACGCCGAATATCGGCGGTAGGGCTTGGCCTTGTTCGTCTTCGATGACCCCCGTCAGGGCGAGAACCCCTATCACGAGGTGGATGATCGGAAACAGCCCGAAGCAGCCCGCGAGGCCCGCCACCAAGTAGTGGAAAACCGACATGAGATCGAGATGGCGTTGGTCTTCGGGAGACATCAGTTTTCATCGTAAGCGATTCCCGGTCCAGATTATGCCGGGAGCGTCTTTCGCTACAATCCGCCGCATGCCCCAAACTTCCGACCCCAAAAAGATCGTACTCGCCTACTCCGGCGGGCTGGACACGTCCGTCATCCTGCCTTGGCTCAAGGATCGTTACCCCGGCGTGAAGCTGGTGGCGTTCGCCGCCGAGCTCGGCCAGGGCGACGAACTCGAAGGCATCGAGAAGAAAGCCTACGCCAGCGGGGCCGATGAGGTCGTCGTCAAGGACCTGCGTAAAGAGTTTGCCGAGCAGTACTGCTTCCCGATGATCCGGGCCCACGCGGTCTACGAGTCGGACTACCTGCTGGGCACGTCGATCGCCCGGCCGCTGATCGCAAAGCACCAGGTCCTGGTCGCTAAACAGACCACGGCCGACGCCGTGGGCCACGGCGCCACCGGCAAGGGCAACGACCAGGTCCGCTTCGAGCTGACCGCCCGGGCGCTCAACCCGAAACTCAAAATTGTCTCGCCTTGGAAAGACCCCGCCTTCATCGACGACGGCCTGACCGACCGCGAGACCGCGATCGACTACGCCAAGAAGCACAAGATCCCGATCGATCAAACCACCAAAAAAATCTACTCCCGCGACCGCAACCTCTGGCACATCTCCCACGAAGGCGCTGAGATCGAAGACCCCGGCACCGAGCCGAACTGGAAGAACTGCCTGGTCATGTCCGTCCCTGTCGAGAAGGCCCCGGCCAAGGCGCAGTACGTCACTATCACTTTCGAGAAGGGCAACCCCGTCGCGGTCGACGGCAAAGACTTTAAGGACGGCGGCCACGAGCTCATCGCCCGGCTGAACAACCTCGGTGGCCAGCACGCCGTCGGCACCACTGTGTTGACCGAGAACCGCCTTGTCGGCATGAAGTCGCGCGGCGTCTACGAGACCCCCGGCGGCACGATCCTCTACGAGGCCCACAAAGCCCTCGAACAGCTCTGCCTCGAACGCGACCTCTACCACGAGAAGCTCAAGCTTTCTTACCGCTACGCCGAGCTGACCTACAACGGCCAGTGGTTCCACCCGCTGCGTGAAGCGCTGCAGTCGTTCATGGACGAGGCCAACAAAGTCGTCACCGGCGAGGTCAAGGTCAAGCTGTACAAGGGCACCGCGATGGCCGTCGAAGCCACCAGCCCCCAAAGCCTCTACGACCCCGAGCTCGCCAGCTTCGCGATGGACGGTTACGACATCACCGCCGCCCGGGGCTTCATCGACCTCTACGGCCTACCCATGCAGGTCCGCGGCATGCGGCAGAAGGTTAAAAAATAACCCGCTATCGAGCTTTGGCGATGAGGTAGAAATATGGAACGACCAGCCCCGCCGTCGCCCGGATACCCCTCGCCCGCCCCTGCCGTTCCTACTGCGTCGAGGGTCAAGACCTGGCAGGTCCTCACCGCGATCGGCCTCGGCTCGTTCCTCGGCGTCGTGGTGGTCTGCGGCGGCGGCGTTGCGTTGACCATGATCTACATGCAGCAGCAGATCAGTTCGTTCAGCAACATCTTCACCGGCGGCTTCGGCATCGTCCCCAACCTCACGTACACCGTCGTCGCTCCGCCCAATGCGACCCAGAACCAGCCGTTCGATATCGAGCTGACGTTCGAAAATACCGGCACCACGCCGATGACCCTGTACAGCCTCCAGGACTACAGCGGCCTGACGCTGCTGCGTTCCGACCCGCCGTGGCAGAGTAAAAACTATGACGAGATGGTCTATCAGATAACGCTGCAGCCGAATCAACCCCAGGTCATCAAGCTTACGCTGGAATCCTCGATACCAGGCACACAGTACCTCAACTTCGACGCGAACATGGACGCCTCCGGGTTGACCTTTGCCGAGGGCTACGCGACGGTGACGGTCAACCCTTCGCCAACGCCACCGACAACGCCTTGACCCCAGCCGTATCCGCCGAACCTGCTCTAACGACCGCGCTCATCGGCAGCTACACCGAACCGCTCGGCCACACCGTCGGCGGCGGCCCGGGCATCGTGATGGTCAGGATCGACCACGAAGGCCGGATCACGCCCGTCGGCGAAGCTGCGGCGATACGCAACCCGTCCTACATCAGCGTGAACGCCACCGGCGACCGGGCCTACGCCAGCAGCGAGATCACCGATTTCAACGGCGGCCACGACGGCGGCATTACCGTGCTTGCGGTCGACGCCGAACGAAATAAGCTCGAGATCATTCAGCAAGTTGGCTCCCGAGGCGTCGGCCCGGCGTGGGTACGCTTCAGCCACGATGGCCAACACCTCTTGGTCGCCAACTACCTCGCGGGCAACGCTGCCGTATTCCCGGTTGAAGACGACGGCCGACTCGGCAACCCGACCGCGGTCTTGCAACACGTCGGCCACGGTCCGATCACCTCCCGACAAGAAGCCCCGCACCCCCACGCCGCATTAACCAGCCCCGATGGCCGGTGGCTATATGTCCTTGATCTCGGGATCGATGAAATCATCGGCTACGGGTTGTCCGAAGCCGGCACCGCTGAGCGGATCGACACCGCGGGCATCGAACTCCCGGGCGGCACCGGGCCGCGCCACGCCGTCTGGTCGGCCGACGGGTGTTTTCTCTACGTTGGGTGTGAGCTGAGCAGCGAGATCACTGTGCTCCGCCAAGATACGCAAAGCGGTGCCTTGTCGGTCGAACAGGTCTTACCATCGTTCATCAGCGACATGACGGACAACGCGGATAACCACCCGTCGGAGATCGCGCTGTCGCCCGACGGCCGGCACATCGTCATCGCCAACCGAGGACGTGACACGCTGGCCGTATTTAGGGTCGATCCCCCAACGGGTCGGCTTATCGGTGTGAGCGAAACGCCGACCGGCCTGACACCCAGGCACTTCACGTTTAGCGGCCCGTCGCAGCTGATACTCGCCGAGCAGGAAGCCCACCGCGTCACCAGCTTCCGATTCGACTCGGCATCAGGCGATCTGTCCCCCACCGGCCACGCCTGCGAAATCCCTAGCCCCTGCTTCGTCTGCCCGCTGCCGGGATAAATGCCTGTTAGACGGTCGGGCGATTCACTAACGATTAACTCACGCAACTCAAACCCTACGCTCGCGCGTGGGTCATATCTTCCGACCTCAGTTGATCCATATACAGGAGGTCAGGATGAAATTTTCGGTTAAAGCGTTGCTCATGGGGGGCTTGGCTTGCGGTGGCTTTGGCTACGCGGCAGGAGCACAGGCCCAACTCGGGCTGACGCCGATCGGCAGCTTCGGTGCAGGTGTCTTCGACGAGTCGGCCGCGGAGATCGTGGCTTTCGACGCGGCGTCCAGCCGGCTGTTCGTGGTCAACGGTGACCTGGGCGGTCTCGACGTGATCGACATCAGCGACCCGACGATGCCGACGCTAACCGGAACGGTGGCCTTCCCGGCCCCGGCATTCGGCGGCGTGCAGAGCGTTGCCGTATCGAACGGCATCGCGGCCCTGGCGATCCAGAACACCGTCGGCACGGACAACGGCTTCGTCAGCCTGATCGACCTGGACAACCTGGCCGTGCAGAACACGCTGACGGTCGGGGCGCTGCCCGACTCGCTGGCGTTCACGCCCGACGGCAACCGCATCGTCGTCGCCAACGAGGGCGAAGCCTCGGACGACGGCCTGATCAACCCCAACGGCACCCTCAGCGTGATCGACCTGTCCGGCGGCGTCCTCTCGGCTACCGCGACAACGCTCGACTTCTCCGCCTTCGCTCCTTCGCTTTCATCAAATAACAGCCCGCTCGACAGCGTCCGCATCAACCCGATCGCCGAGGCGAACACCGGCGTCCTCTCCGACCTCGAGCCGGAGTTCGTCACGATCGCCCCCGACGGCAACACCGCGTTCGTTTCGCTACAGGAAAACAACGCGATCGCCGTGGTCGACCTCTCGACCCCTGGATCGGAAAGCATCACCTCGCTGCTCGCTCTGGGCGCGATCGACAACAGCCTGCCCGGCAACGGCCTCGACGGCCGAGACAACGATGGCGTCGCTGTGATCGAAAACCAGCCGATCTTCAGCCTCTTTCAGCCCGACGGCATCGCGACCTACGACGTCAACGGCGAAACTTTCATCGTGACCGCCAACGAGGGCGACAACCGCGCCGACGACGACTTCAGCGGCGTCTTCCAGGACAACGACGACCTCGATCAGCTCAACGTCGATCCGAACTTCAACGGCTTCACCCCCGGCGAACTCGCCGCCTTCCTCGACAACGACACCGGTATCGGCGACCTCGAGATCTCGTCGATCGACGGCGACACCGACGGCGACGGCGACCTCGACCAGCTCTTCGCCTTCGGCGGCCGATCGTTTTCGATCTTCGACACCGCGGGCAACCTCGTCTTCAACTCCGGCGACGACTTCGAACAGACCATCGCCGCCCAGCTCCCCGACAACGCCTTCAACACCGACAACGATTCGAACGACGCCGGCGAAAACCGCAGCGACGACTCCGGCCCCGAGCCCGAGGGCGTAGCCATCGGTGAAATCGACGGCGTCACTTACGCCTTCATCGGCGTCGAACGCGTCGGCGGCGTCTTCGTCTACGACATCACCGATCCGTTTAACGCCGAGTTTGTTGAGTACGTCAACCCCCGTGACTTCTCGATTACCGACGACACCACGCTCGAAGACGCCGTGATCGCCGCCAGCGGCACGATCACCACCGATATCGGCAGCCTCGATCTCGGCCCCGAAGGGCTCGTCTTCATCAGCGCGCTCGACAGCCCCATCGGCATCCCGCTGCTGGTGGTCACCAACGAGGTCAGCGGCACCACGACGATCTACAGCATCCCCGAACCGGGCACCGGCCTGGCCGTGGCTGCTTCGGTATGTATCGGCATGCTGCGTCGCCGTAGAGCTTAAACCGCCTTACCCATCGGGCAGGGGAGAATAGGGCCCGGCGTTTGCCGGGTTTTTAATTGCGCCAGACTTGAACGCCGGTTTCTGACGTATCACGGCCGCTCCTCAACTGTGTCTTCTATACTTTCGCCATGACTACAAGCCCCACAAAGAATCGCCATTTTGTCGCCGCCGACTTCGATCCCGCCGAATGGGATCAGGTTGAGCCGTACTTCAAGACCCTGCTCGAACGCGAACTCGATACCGGGGAGGCGGTTGAGCAATGGCTTGCCGACTATTCCGAACTCTCGGCTGTGATGAGTGAGTACGGCAGCCGACGGAATATCGACCACGCCTGCCACACCGACGATGCTGAGATCGAAAAGGCTTACCTCCATTGGGTCGAGAACATCGCTCCTAAGCTCGCACCCCTCGGTAACGAACTGAAAAAGAAATACCTCGACGCCCCCGGCCTGTCCGGGCTCAACCCCGACCGCTACGACATCCTCACCCGCGAGTGGAAAGCCTCGTTCGAGCTGTTCCGCGAGGCGAACGTTCCGCTGTCCACGCAGGTCACCAAGCTTAATAGCGAATACGACAAGACCATCGGCGCGATGCTCGTCGAATACGACGGCAAAACCCAAACTCTCCAGCAGCTCGCCCGCTATCAGGAAGAAACCGACCGGGCGGTCCGCCAAGAAACCTGGGAGCTCTCGGCCAACCGTCGACTCAAAGACCACGAGAAGATCGACCAGATATTCCAGGACATGTTCGAACTGCGCGAGCAGATGGCCAAGAACGCCGACTGCGACAACTACCTCGACTACTCGTGGAAGAGCTGGCAGCGTTTCGACTACACGCCCCAGGACTGCCAGGACTTCGCCGACGCGATCGAGGCGGTGATCATGCCGCGGGTCGCGGAGCTGGACGAGCAGCGGAAGGCGGCGTTGGGCGTCGAGACGCTCCGGCCGTGGGACGGGGCGGTGGACGTCGAGGGCCGATCGCCGCTTCGGCCGTTCCCCGAAGACGACCCCCGGAAGATGGTCGAGGGCAGCCGGGAGATCTTCGCGAAGATCGAGCCATCGCTGGCGGATGATTTCGCGACGCTGGAGTTCGGCCGAAACCTCGACCTCGACAGCCGCAAGGGCAAACGGGCCGGCGGTTTCCAGGCGTCGCTGAGCGAGGTCAAGGAGCCGTTCATCTTCATGAACGCCGCGGGCACTCAGCGGGACGTCGACACGATGCTGCACGAAGCGGGCCACGCGTTCCATTACATGTGGGCCAGCCGGGCCGAGCCGCTGACGTTCATGCAGCACGCCCCGATCGAGTTCTGCGAGGTCGCATCCATGTCGATGGAGCTGATGGGTTGCGACCACTACGGCGTGTTCTACGACGCCGAAGAAGAAGCCGCCCGCGCCAAACGCAAACAGCTCGAAGGCATTATCCGCTTCTTCCCGTGGATGGCGACGATTGATCTGTTCCAGCACTGGCTATACACCCACCCCGGCCACGGCATCGCCGAGCGCACCGAAGCGTGGAAAGAAATCAGCGGCCGGTTTACCAGCCCCGTGCTCGACTACTCGGGCTACGACGACGCGGTCGCCCACCGCTGGCACGCCCAGCTACACCTGTTCCACATCCCGTTCTACTACGTCGAGTACGGCATCGCCCAGCTCGGAGCGCTCCAGCTCTGGCTGAAATACAAGAACGACCCGAAGTCGGCCCTGCAGGGCTACCGCGACGGCCTAACCCTCGGCGGCACCAAGCCGCTGCCCCAGCTCTTCGAGGGCGCAGGGATCAAGTTCGACTTCACCAAGGACACCTTGGGCCCACTGATCGATGCGGTTGCGGAAGAACTTGAGGCGTTGCCCGCGTAGGTATGGCGTATTCGGATAATGCAATGTTTCTATAAAAAACAACGGCTCCAAGAGCCGTTGTTTTCTTTATGGAAACGCTGATTGTGTCGGCCGATTATTTTTCGTCTTCCTCGTCTTCGTCGGCCTCTTCCCATTCCTCGTCGTCTTCTTCGACTTCTTCGTACTCCATCTCGACGTCCGGGTCTTCTTCCTCATATTCTTCGTCGTCGTCGCCCTCCTCGGCCTCGTCGACTTCTTCGTACTCGTATTCCTCGTCGTCTTCGACTTCTTCTTCGTCCTCGACTTCGACGGCGGCTTCATCCACGACTTCCGTGTCTTCATCCTCGGCCTCGTCTTCTATAACCTCCGGTTCAGCCACGGCGTTCGTGGCTTGGGCGGCATCACCGCTTCCGGTGGCGACTTCGCCTGATTCACTCTCGGCGAGGTCGTTCTCGATCATCTCCTTCATCGCTTCCCACTCTTCGGGGCTGATGAGGACTTCGCGGGCTTGAGCGGTCTTGTGGTGGCCGAGGATGCCCGAGGCCTCCATCTGCTCGATCATGCGGGACGCGCGGGAGTAGCCGATGGTCAGCCGGCGTTGTAAGAGCGATACCGAGCCCCGACCGGTCTCGAGGACGACGAGGACCGCGTCGTTGAACAGCGGGTCGCGTTCTTCGTCGAGGGCGTCGGCGTTGCCGCCGTTCTTGATCTGCACCAGCTGCGGCTCGAACGACTGTTGGCTGACGGTCTTGAGGAACTTGACCGATTTACGGATCTCGATGTCGTCGACCAGCGTGCCTTGGGCGCGGACCAGGTCGGACGAGCGGGGCGACAGGAAGAGCATATCGCCGTGTCCGAGCAGGAGTTCTCCGCCCTTGGCGTCGAGGACGATGCGAGAGTCCATGCCCGAGGCGACCTTCATGCAGACGCGTGACGGCATGTTGGATTTGATCAGGCCGGTGACGACGTTGGCCTGCGGCCGCTGTGTCGCGAGGATGAGGTGGATGCCGACCGCCCGGGCCTTCTGGGCGATGCGGACGATCGAGCCCTCGACCTCCTTATTGGTCATCATGAGGTCGGCCAGCTCGTCGATGACGAACACGAGGTACGGCAGCTTCTTGGGGATGCGTGCCGCTTCATTGTCGTCGCCGAGTTCGAGGCGGTCCTTGATCTCGTCCCAGCCCAGATCGTTGTACGACGCGATATCGCGGACGCCGACCTCGGCGAGCAGCTCGTATCGCTCGTCCATCTTGGTCACGGCCCACTCCAGGATCTGCGCCGCCTTATTCATCTCCGTCACGACCGGGCACATCAGGTGCGGGATGCTCTTGACAATCGACCTCTCGACCTTCTTCGGGTCGACCAGGACGAGCTTGTGCTCTTCCGGCCGTTTGGTGAAGAGGAACGACATGATGATGGAGTTCATGCAGACCGACTTACCCGAGCCGGTG
>JBCDJW010000025.1:0-64293 GCA_038747275.1 Planctomycetota bacterium
CGAATACGCCAACGACGCCGAGTACGGCCTGGCCGCGATGATCTGCACCAAAGACATGAAGACCATCCTCCGCCTCGTCGACGAGCTCGAGTGCGGCGAGGTCTACATCAACCGCGGCCACGGCGAACAGCACCAGGGCTTCCACAACGGCTACAAGCTCAGCGGCACCGGTGGCGAAGACGGCAAGTACGGCTTCGAGCAGTACCTCGAGAAGAAGACGTTCTACGTCAACTTTGATTGAAGCATTACATCAGTAAACCGATATCGAAAAAACGCGGCGACAAATAAGTCGCCGCGTTTTTTATTTAGCCTTATTGAACACGATGCTTCACTAAGTCAATTTTGATTCCTTGCTCGTAAGGCAAGTCTACGGCCGCTCGATCGCCCAGAGACGGACATTGTCGAAGTTGACGCGGACCTGCTTGCGTTCAGTGTTAAGCCCAACGCGGATCATGAGGTCGCCTTCGGGCTGATCCGGCCCGGTAACCAAGCTGAACGTAGCAACCGAGAATCGGCTTTCCTCATCGGGCGTGAGGACCCAGCGGTGGGTCCCGAGGGAATTAATGGTCGTACCGTCACCCGCCAGTAGATCGAGTATGATATCATCCCGCTTGACCGTTTCAAAATCGCCCCGAGCATAGACCTCAACCAACAGCACGTAACGGTGATTCGGTAAAAGCTCATCCTCAATCACTTGGTACAAGTAGTTCTCCCTAGCCTGCGCCAACATGTAGCCCGTCGAGCCGTCTGGACGCGTGGGATAAGTGCGTGGGTCGGAAGTCTCCATGCCCGCACATCCATGCGAAGTCCAGCCAACGACAGGGTCGGTATAGCCCTTCGTCTGCCCCCGCATCGTAATTGGATGGCCTTCGTTTAGCCCGGCAACGATGTATACGCCTTTCGGCGTTAAGCCGCCCGCGTATGTGAAACCAAAACCGGGATTTCGGACACCAACGGCCCGCGCATGCTCCGGAAGATTCGAAGCCAACGTATCGCCCGGCCTCGGCGTGTCTTTCACCCCGAAGAGATCGCAGAGCCGCTGCCCGATCACCTGGTTGCGGTCAGCAGACTGCCCCCAAGCATCTACCGCCAGTGGAGACATGACCAAAATCGAAATCAGAACAGGCACATACGCGGACAAATTATTCTTCATGACTATTCCGTGTTTATGAATATCAAATTAAAAGTGGGAACGGATCGACAGATATTGCAAGTCGTTTTCGCTGCGGCATCTTTACCGCTTACCTTCATTTAGACGACGCCGTTTTGTTTTTTCCCGCAGATATCACATAAATTAGAAAATATTTTGTAACATACCAAAACTGTCGCTGGCCTAAAAACCTTACGACGCTGCCCAGCGTACTCAAGCTTTCGCGGCACGCACTTCAACATCTCGGCATCGAGTTCTGTGCGTTATTCGTCGTATAACCTCCAACGTTCAATTGATAAACACCTGCTTGGAAATAGTCGGAGACGATGTTCTCGCTGTCCCAGTATGGCTACGAATTAACTGTCGCGATGTTTAGACCATAAGTCCATGGCCACGACCACGCTCGTTTTCGCCGAACCTCGCTAACCGCGACGTTAGTCACGATAAGCTGCGGCAACGCAACACCAGCGTCACTTCTTCGACAAGCCCAGCATAAAAATCCTGCTTCGACCTCACCCGCCTTTCGTTAAATCAAACGCGGGTTTTCCATATTCTTTGAAGACAGGATTTTTAGTTGAACCCAAAGCATAAAATCGTTTTGGAATCCCGGGCTTATATCAATCTACGGATCGTAAAAGCCGCGAGCGTTGTTGATAGCACCGCCGGTCCGACCCAGGCAAAACGCGATTGGCCCGAGGCCTGCAACTTGAGTTCTTGCAGATTAACAGATGTCGCGATCAGCGGAACCAGAATCAGAACGAGAGGCTCGAGGTAACGCTGAAAAGCGAAAGCATTCGCGGTCTGCGCCGCGACGAAGGCGCAGGCGGCCGTACCGCCGATCCACGCCTGACGGGCGGGCAGGCTGATCAGCATCAGACCCATACACGCCGCTCCGCCGATCGCCATGACGATCAGGATCGGCGAACGACCCGCGACCGAAATGATCCGGCTCAGCCCCCAGAAGCCACCGAACCGGCCGCATTCCACGCACGCCTGAGTAGGCGGCACAACCGCCAGAACGATCCCGACAAAAACAATCACGGCTAAAACCATCTTGGCCTTCGCCGAATTTCGCAACACCCGCCAAGCGCTCGGAAGCCAATAGCCCGCGAAGAAAAACGACACGAAACCCCAGACCGCGAGGAACAACGCCGGCGTCGCGGGGTTCGGCCCAGTAACCACCACTTCGCCCTGCCGGCCAAAGCTCGGCGGCGTGAGTCCGCCCCACAACGAAACGAAATACACCAACAACGCCGCCGCCGGCAGGGTCGCCATCAACGCACCGCTCACAGCAACTAGCCGGCTTCGGCTACTCCGCGACTCAATCAAGTCCGAACGCGAAGACGCGGCGTCCACATACGCCGCAACCCAGACGACGGCCGCGATCCATATATGAGACTGACGGACCCAAACCAAGTACAGCATCAGCGCACCGACCGACGCATAGAAACCCACGCCCCGGTATTTTGCCGACCAACAAAGCAGCAAGACCGCCAAGCCCCCCAACCAACCGGCGTTGTCGGGCAGCAGCCACACCCCCGAAGGGAAAAAATATAAGGACGTGAGCAGCGGTAGCGACGCGCACAACGCGTACGGCCAGGCCAACCGACGGCCGAGCCAGCCCCCCCACAGCGCGAGCAGCGCCGCGGTAAAAACCGCCGCGGCGGCCTGTAGCCAGACCGAATCCGGCCCCAGCCAAACCCCCAAGGGGGTGAGCATCGTGTGGTAGCCGGGCGTGGTGGCCGAGAGATAATCCGACCAGTCTAAGCTCGGCCACTGGTCCACAAATTGGTTAATGACCTGGCGGTGGTAGGCGTAATGATCTTTGGCGATCCGCCCCTCCGGGACGTACCCCGTGAAGATCATCGGCAACGCCGGGGCGAGGAAAGCCCCCAGCAAACAAACAATCACCAACGCCGGCCGCTTACTCCGATGCGATGGAGTCCCCGGAGGGCTTGCGGAAAACGAGGAGGTCGTGGCCATACCAAAACATGTTAATCCGTCTCTGCTCGATAAGCTCCAGCCCGACTTCGGTGGCCCAGGCGATCACGTTCGCCACCGGCTCCTCGTCGATCCATTGCCGGGCCATCGCCAAGTCGTGCATACGATTAAGCAGCATCCGCCACACCGGCCGCCGGCACATATCCTTGTAAACCAATACCCCCCCCGGCCGGAGCTGCGCCGCTGCTTTTCGGATCAGGTCTCCACGCACCTCGGGGGGAAGATGGTGCATCAGATCGACCATGCCCACCCCCTCGACCGGATCGAAACACCAGTCGTCGGCGGCATCCAAACATTCGAAAGTACAACCGCTTGCCTCTGCCTTGGACGCGACCCGAGCCGCGGTTTGGATCGCCGATGCCGAAGAATCGATCCCCCGCATCTCCTCGGCCGAGCCGAAAGCATTGAGCGTCAACAGAAGCGTACCCTGGCCGCAGCCGATATCGAGCACGCTCCGGCACTCGGCCAATCGGCTGACCACCTGATCGATCGGCGCGATGAGCGGGCGGTACTTCGCCGTCAGCCGCACCCCCAGCGGCTCTTCCGCGTACAGCCCGCCTAAAACCTCCATGATCTCTGCTTGAGTAGGGTCTGACATAGCTTTAAGGGACCCTGATGGCCCAGGTTTCCGGAGAATATGTGACGCCGGCGTATCGCCCGGCCTCGGCGTGTCTTTTACCTGAACCGGCCAATCCTCTGATCCGCTACTCAACAATTACCGGTGCATATTCAGAAGCCTTGGCATCCAATTCATCACGTAAATCATCGTAAAACTTCAAACGATTACGCTGATACGCACCCGCTTGGAGATAGCGGTTGCCGATGTTGTCGCTATTCCAGTTGTTCCACAACTCGGCCAGTTCGGCCCGTAGTTCGGGACGTTTATCAATCAAGTTTTCCGACTCGTAAGGATCATTCACCATGTCGTAGAGCTCGGGCTTGCCTTCTTGCGCAGCGGCGAACGGACGTGGCAAAAGCAGCTTGGCTTCGGGGGTCCGCACCGCCCAATTAACGCCGTTGAGCAAACGCAAGAAAATTGCCTCGTGCGGCGGACCAGTGATTTCTTTGTTTACGTACGGCACAAGGTTAACACCCTCGATCGGCGGGCCCGACGTGTCTCCCCCGCCCAACGCGACGAGCGTTCCCGTGATATCCAGTGCCGAAACCGGGAAGTCGTAGACCGTGCCGGCGGGCAGCCCCTTCGGCCAGTGCGCGATGAACGGGACGTTGGTGCCGCCTTCGTGCATGCTGCCCTTGCCGCCGCGGTAAGGATAGTTGTCGGCATAGGTCTCGTTTTCGTAGCCCGGCTTCGACTGGACACCGCCGTTGTCGGACAAGAAAAAGATCAGCGTGTTGTCCAAATCCCCGGATTCTTCGAGGGCTTCGACCACCATGCCGATCCCCTCGTCCATCGCTTCGATCATCGCCGCGTAAATGCGACGCCGACGGTCGTCGATGTGTTTGTACCGATCGATGAATTCTTTGGGCGCCTCGAGCGGGCCGTGAGGCGCGTTGTATGCCAAGTAGAGACAGAACGGCTGATCGCTTTCCCGGATGAAACGGGCCGCGTCGCGGCTGAGCGCGGTGGTCAGATATTCGTCGAACTCCGCCCCCTTGTTGTTCCGCATGAGCGGCCAATACGACCCTTCGTTCGCGCTGTAATGCGGACGGCCGCTATCCAGAACAAGCGGGTGGTTCGTCGTCACGTTTTCGGGGAAATACGTGAGGCCGCCGGAGAGGAAGCCGTAGAAGTAATCGAATCCGCGGTTGTTGGGGTGGAACGGGTACGAAGCGCCGAGATGCCACTTCCCGATCACGCCGGTGCGATAGCCCGCCGGTTTTAAACGTGTCGCAAAGGTTTTTTCGTCGACCGGAAGCCCGCTGTGGCGGTCGAAGTGTGAGTTCGTGAAATTGACCTCAACGCCAAACCGCGCCTGGTACCGCCCGGTGATTAGACCAGCCCGAGACGGCCCGCAGTAGGGGTGAGTCACGTAACCATTCTTAAAAACAACCCCGTTGCTAGCGAGCCGATCGAGTACCGGGGTTGATATCTCTTCGGACCCGTTGAACCCGACGTCATTATAACCCAGGTCGTCCGCAACGATCACGATGAAGTTCGGCTTTTCGGCCCAAACGTCGACCGAAAAATTCAATGAAGAACATATCGCAACCAGACACCAAATAAAATATTGATTCATAAGCCAGGCTTTTTTGAATTTACGAGGTATAGCGTCGCAAGGAAGAACACGAAGGCAAATTATTTTACGCAAAATAACTCTGCTTAATTATTTTGCTGATCGGGGGGAGCTTCAATGCTTAGCTTATCGTCGAGCAGGCGAAGCTGTTGGGCGAGCTCGGGCTTCATCCTGCCTTCGTTCGGGCCTAACAAGAGACGGATACCGTCGCCGAGCTGCTGCGCCGCTTCGCGTCGGCCGAGGTCGGCGGCGCGGTGGGCCGCGGTCACGAAGTCTGTCATGAGCGGGTCGTCGGTCGTTGTGGGGTCGATGCCGCCGGGGTCGGCGGGGTCGGCGAAGAAGGCCCGCGCAGCGACGAAAGCGGCATCGATGCGGTTTGCCTGGAGGTAAGCTGGGATCAGGCCGCGGTACAGGCGGTCGCGCTGCGGGTCGGACATCGACGCGATGTCTTGTTCGAGCAGATACTCGAAATCGCTGATCGCCAAGTCGGGTTGGTTCATCGCGACGCGGTTATCCGCCCGTGCGAGGCGGAGCTCGCGGTAAGACGCCAGAGCCGGGACATCGGGACGACCGCGATCGATCGCTACGCTCAAGAACCGTTCGACCAATGAGGTGTCGTCCCGCTCGGCTCTGAGCTGTTGGGCGGTGCGGAGCACATCGGAAAGGGGCACCTGGCCAGCTAAAGCGATCAGCGCCCGCTCCCACACCGGGACGACCTGCGGCTGGCTGGGGGGGGTGGCGGCCAGCTTGGTGAGCGTCTCAGGGTCTTGGCCCCGCTCGGCGGCGGCCCGCAGCACGATCGGCTGGATGATCGGGTCGTCGGCCCGCTCCGCGAGGACCGCCAACGAACGCGTCTCCGAGTTCGCCCACGCCTGCGCGGCTGCCTGGCGGATCACGTCGTCGGGGTCGTCGATCCAGCCTTCGATCCGTTGCCAGTCCGCGTTTTCGCCGACCCGACCCAGCAGCCGTACCATCGCCGGCGAGGGCCGCTGACCACGTTCAAGATAGCCTCGCAACCGGTTCCGCACCGCTTCGGCCCGCTTGGGCGTAAGCATCTGGGCCCGGGAGATCGCCAGCAGCGCCGCGCTCGCGTCCGCCCGCAGACCGGGCTCTTCCAAGAGGTCGTAGGCCGCGTTGGTTACTTCCTTCCGCGGCATCCGGGCCAGCAGCTGGAGGTAAGCGGCGCGGACACGGTTGACGTGTTCTTCGTCCGCATTAAGGCGGGCGGCCACGAGATCGGCGGCTGGCTCGTCACCCAGGTCACGCAAGACCTCAGCGCTGACCCAGCGCACCTCCGCGGAGTCCGCATCATCAAGATGATCTCGTAAAGCGGCTCGCAACGGCTCGCCGAAGGCTTCGCCCTGAACCATGCGGGTCTGAGCGAGGTCGAGCGCCAAGAGCCGGGTCGCCGTCAGCGGGCTGTCGAGCATGTAGGTCAATACCTGGGCCTGGTCCTCGGGGGCCGAGGCCTGGTACAGCTCGCGTTCCGCCTCCCGCAGCTTCTCGGCCAGCTGCTGATCGATCACCCGCCCCGTGGCCAGCTTGCGGGCGAAGTTATCGACCAACTGCTTCTGCCACGTCAACGCGTCGAGGCCACGAGACGCTTCCCACCAATCGGCCCAGGCCTGGCGGTCCTCGCCGAACCGATCGATACCGGTCAGCGTGGCCAACGCGGCGTAGGCGGCGGACTGCAGATCGGCGGGCTCGGTCAGACTGGTGAGTTCGATCAAGAGTTTGGCCGTTTTCTTAGAACGCTGTCGGCCGAGGGCCGTGACCGCTCGGCTGCGTTCCCGCGTGGGCAGCGTTTCGGACGCGGCCGTCGCCCGAAGTCTTTCTAGAAATAGCGGACCGCCGTATTGCCCCAGCGCATCGGCGATATCGATGACCAACGACTCGTCGACGACGTACAGCAGGCTCAGCATCGGCCGCCACAACCCCCGCGGGGGGGCAGAAGTTTCGGTCGCCACCGCCTGCAGCACCGCTGTCCAAACGCCCTCCGGCATGTCGCGGCCCAGCGCCGAGGCCAACGCCCGGTCGGCGGAGAAATCGTCGATCGCCATGAGCGTCCGCGCCGCCGCGGTACGTTCCGCCAAACTCAATCGCGCACTGGTAAGGCCTCGGTACGCGTCGGCCACACCCGCCGGGAGTTCACGCAGCTCAACGGCAACCGGCTCGTCGCCGATCTCCGGCGACCGACACCCAGTTAGCCCGAGCCCAAAAGACAAGACCGCTGCACCCGCCACCAACCCTCTGGCCGACCACACCATCGGCCTCCGTTGTCGAAAAAACGGCTTGTCGGTTACGGGAATCATCATGAAGGTATCGGGGTTCGTATACTTAATGCGGCAAGAAATCTCGGTCACGTGTCCACGAATCGATCCGAGATTTTGTCTGAAATTCGATACCGTATAGCTTAAGACCAAATTCAACGTCATGAGCGATTGGAAAGACGCCGAAGAACACGCCGAACGTGCCCAGAGATTTTATCGGGCCGGCAAGTGGGAACTCGCACTGACCGAGCTGCGTGAGGCGTTGGACCAACGCCCGGACGAAGGCGAATGGCTGTTCGGCCTCGGCCTGACCTTGGATGCTTTACAGCGTTACGAAGAGGCCGCCGAGGCGTTCGAAAAAGCCCTGCAACAGCGCGGCGAAGACGTGCCGGGCCTGCTGCACCTTGGGATCGATCTGATCCGGGCGGGGCAGCCCGAGCGGGCGATCGATGCCCTGGAACGGGTCAACCACCTCGACGCGGATGCCGAGCTGGGTTACGTCCACCGCATCCTCGCCTACACCATGCTCGACCGCCACGACGACGCCGAGGTGATGTTCTACCTCGCCCGACAGCACGGCCCCGATTCGAGCCAATCAGACGACGATCAGGCGGAAGACACAAACGACCAAGCGACCGACCCCGACGAACCGCCGGTGTTTGACGGCCAACTAGAGGTCCAGGCCATCGCCTACGACTACATGGCTCAGTCGCTCCTGGCCCGCGACGAATTCGACCGGGCCGCGTGGTGCTGGCACGAATGCCTCGAACTCGACCCCGCCCACCCCGACGCTAACCGCAGCTTGGCGATACTCCACCAGCAACGCGGCCAGACCCAGCGCGCCCGCCTTCATTACCAGCGTCAGCTCCGCCTCGATCCGGACGACGTCGACACTCTGCTCGACTTCGCCGACCTGCTCTTCGACGCCGACCGTTTAGCCGAGGCCGGCGAGAACTACCGCCGGGCGCTCGAGTGCGACGGCACCCTCGCCTTCGCCCACCAACGTCTCGGCGACCTGTCACTGATCAACGGCCACCTCGCCGCGGCGATCGACCGCTACGAACGCGCCCGGCAACTCGACCCCGACCTGCCCGGGGTCCACCTCGGCCTCGCGGCCGCCGCCCATCAGCGCGGCGACAGCGATCACGCCCGCCAATGGGCCGCCGAAGAACTAAACCGCGAGAACCAGTCCGCGGCACAGGTCATCGATCTCGGCCGCCTGTTGATCGACCTGGCGATGTACCACGAAACCATAAGCCTGCTGAACCCCCTGCTGTCCGGAGCCGACGACCTGCTGATCGGCGACAACACGACCTACGCCTCCGCCCTGCTCTGCCGGGCGATCGCCCTGAATAAGCTGGGCCGTTACGGCGAAGCGGCCTCCGACTGCGAGCGTTGCCTCAGCCTCGTCCCCGGCGGCCGGACCGCCCTGCTCCAACTCGCGGAGGCCCACTTCAACGCCGGCGACCTCGACCGGGCCCAGCGTCGGCTACGCGAAGGCCTCGAAGCCGCGCCCTACCACCCGCCCTTCCGCCGCCTCAGCCGCAAGGTCCGCCTCGCCCGGCTGCGGCGTTCGTTCCGCCGCGTGTTCCGCCGTCGGCCGTTCTGAAATCGATCGCCTGAACTTGCCTATCGATCCGCCCGGCTCGACACCGCCGGCCGGTCGATTACCATCCCCGCATGATCGACCTTAAAGACCTACGCTCCGACCCCGACAAGTACCGCCGCGGCGCCGCGAACAAGAACAGCCACGTCGATATCGACGCGCTTCTATCGCTGGACGAAGAGGTCAGGGCCCTCCAAACCAAGCAGCAGCAACTCGCCGCCGAGAAGAACGCGATCGGTAAAGAGATCGGGCAGGTCGCCGGCCAACTCAAAAAAGCCGAGGGTGACGCCAAAGCCGAGCTGAAACAACGTATGGCCGAGCTGCAAGCACGCCCCAACGAGATCAAAGCCGCCGAATCCGAAGCCGCCGACGAACTCGCCGAACTCGAAGCGAAACGGGACGAGCTCTGGCTGCTGATCCCCCAGCCCGCCGACGACGACGTGCCCGTCGGCAAGTCCGCCGAGGACAACGTCGAACTCCGCCGCTGGAACCCCTCGGGCGATCTCGCCTTCGACCCCGCCAAGCCCTTCGCCGAGCAGCGCGGCTTCGAACCCAAGTCCCACGTCGACCTCATCGAAGACCTCGGCCTCGTCGACTTCGACCGCGGCGTCAAGATCGCCGGCTCCCGCAGCTACGTCCTCGTCGGCGACGGCATGCGGCTGCATCAAGCCGTACTCCGCTACGCCTTCGACCTGATGACGCAGACCCACGGCTTCACGCCACTCTCCGCGTCCTGCCTCGTCCGCCACCACACCCTCGTCGGCACCGGCTTCTTCCCCCACGGCCGGGAGCAGGTCTACGACGTCGCCAACCCAACCGCCGAGGGCGGTCTCGCCCTCACCGGCACCGGCGAGGTCGGGCTGATGGCCTACCACATGGACGAGATCCTCACCGCCGACGAACTCCCCAAGACCTATACCACCGTCAGCACCTGCTTCCGCCGCGAAGCGGGCAGCTCCGGCAAAGATACCGCCGGCCTCTACCGTATTCACCAGTTCGACAAAGTCGAACAAGTCGTTATCTGCGAGGCCGACGAAAAGGTCAGCCGCGACTGGCATCAGAAAATGATAGGCTTCGTTGAAGAACTCCTACAAAATCTCGGCCTGCCCTACCGCCTGCTGCAGTGCTGTACCGGCGACCTGGGCCCGAAGAACGCCGACATGATCGACCTCGAGTGCTGGATGCCTTCACGCGCAGACGGCAAAACCTGTGAAGACGAAGGCGGCGATTCGGGCTGGGGCGAGACGCACTCCGCCTCCCGGCTGTATGACTACCAGACCCGCCGGCTAAACCTTCGCTATCGCGACCCCGAAGACCCCAAGGGCAAAAAGACCGTCTTCTGCCACAGCCTCAACAACACCGTCGCCGCCAGCCCACGCCTGCTAATCCCGATCCTCGAGCTGTACCAGACCACCGACGGCACCGTGGCGATTCCTGAGGTGCTAAAGCCTTACATGAACGGGCAAAAGATGATTGTAAAGCCAACGGTTTAAACAACTTGAATACCATTCATCTTACATGGAACGGCTAAGCTACCCCAGCTTTTAGCCGGCCCCAAGAAAAACCCGCAAAATTTACGCAAGTCCATTTATTTCATAAGCTTAAAAATATCAATTTGACTTAATTTTCATTTCAGCTATGTTGTTTGGCTATGCCTTCTTCAGCCAAAAACACCAAGCGTAACCCTAAAACCGCCCCCGCAACCAGCCGATCACGCCGCACCACACCAAAGGCCAGCAAGTCCGCCGCGAAGACCGCCGACGCGCCCGGGTCGATCACCAACTACACCACCGCCCTGCGTTGGCTCTACGAGCACGTCGACCACGAACGCCAGCGGATGGTCAAGTACGACCAGCCCACCTTCAGCCTCGACCGCATGAGCCGGCTGCTCCACCTGCTCGGCGACCCGCAGGACCAACTCAAGATCGTCCACGTCGCCGGCTCTAAGGGCAAGGGTTCGACCTGCGCTATGGTCACCTCCATGCTCCAGGCCTGCGGCTACACCGTCGGCAGCTACTCCAGCCCGCACCTCATCGACCTGCGCGAACGGATCACGATCAACCAGCACATGGTGTCCTACGCCGACTGCGCCGAGCTCTTCAAAGCCATCGCCGCCGTCGAGCACAAGTTCGGAAAGAACAACCAGCTGACTTTCTTCGAGATCATGACCGCTGCCGCACTGCTGCACTTCCAGCAGGAAGCCGTGGACATCGTCGTCCTCGAGACCGGACTCGGCGGCCGACTCGACTCGACCAACGTCGTCAAGCCCCTCGTCACCGCGATCACCGGGCTCTCCCTCGACCACACTCAACTGCTCGGCAAGACGCTGCCCGAGATCGCCCGCGAAAAAGCCGGCATCTTCAAGCCCGGCGTCCCCGCCCTCACCATCGCCCAGGACAAAGAAGCCGCCGAGACCCTCGCCGCCGTCGCCGAGGAAGTCGGCACGACCCTCGAAGTCACCGGCAAGGACCTCGACTTCTCCTACCGCTTCGAGGCCAACCGCGAGCTCGGCCCGCACACCCGCGTCTGCCTCACCACCGAAGAATCTAAGTTTGAGCACTTACCTGTGCCGCTCAAGGGCGAGCACCAGGCGCTCAACTGCGGCCTCGCCCTCGCCGTGCTCGACAAGCTAAAGGCCCACGGCTTCGCCCTCCCGCTCAACCAAGTCATCGAAGGCCTCGCCGCCACCCAGCTCCCCGGCCGGATGGAGACCATCCACGACCAGCCCCGCGTCATCATCGACGGCGCACACAACAGCGCCTCGATCACTGCCCTAACCAAATCGCTAGGGGCCCACGTCCAGTACGACAGCCTTGTCATGATCTTCGGCTGCGGCCAAGACAAAGACGTCAACGGCATGCTGAAGCAGATCGCCCTCGGCGCCGACAAGATCATCTTCACCCGCGCCAAGGCCAACCCCCGCGCCGAGGAGCCCGACGACCTCATGCGTCGGTTCAACGAGCTGTCACCCAAGATGGCCCAGACCGCACCCAATCTCGAGGCCGCGCTGAAGCTCGCCGCCCGTGCTGTCAGCCGCGAAGACCTGATCGTCGTCGCCGGCAGCTTCTACCTCGCCGGCGAAGCACGAAAATACTTCATCGACGCCAAAGCCAAGCAAGCCAAAGGCTAATTTCGACAACGCCCCGAACCGGCTTATCCAGAACCACCATCTCCTCGATCTCCGCAATACCCACGGGCTACACCCCCGTCGGTATCGGGCGATCCCCCGCCCATAACAGAGTACGTAGGCGAATCACCCAAACTATCACGTAACCGCTATTTCCCTTATTTCATAGGTGAATTCGCATATCTGGGTTTCCGTCTGGGTCTTGAGGTCTAACAAAAAATTTAGACCGCCGAATATTTAATAGAAGCCCCCACCGCATCGTCGACGCGACACGTCTGTCTCGTTCCGTCGCGCAGCCGTACGCATTTTTTTGACACGTTGCCTTCGCTCGCCTCGCCGCTGAATCGCATGCCTTGGACCAACAGAAAGGTCCAGGTTTATGTCACTCACCCTCAGCAGCATTACGTCCAATTCCGTCGCCCAACAAAGCTTTTACCGCGACGTAAATTCCACGATCCAGCGGCTCAATGCCGGCCCAGCCGTCAGGCCCAAAGACGGCCCGTCCGCTTTCGCTTCTTACCAACGAGCCCGCGTCGAAGAAAACCGCCTCCGCACCGCCGGCCTCAACGCCGAACGCGCTCAGGCCTTCGGCAGCGAGGTTCTGTCGCAACTCGACCGCACCGCTACGATCCTTGACGAGGTGCGCAACCTTGTGGCCGAGGACGACCGCGTCGCGGCTCAGCCGCAGATCGACGCGTTGCTGTCCGAACTCGACGAGATTAACGCCGCCGCCGAGTTTGCTGGCCGTCCATTGTTCTCGAACGGCGCAGCGCAAACCACGGAGCCGGCGGCTTCGACACCCCCGCCCGCCCCCACGCTCGGCGGCGTCCAACTGGGCTTTGCCAACGGCGATCTGTCGTTTGTTGCGAACCGCTGGAAGGGGCAGTTCAACCCGGGCGAATTCCTGATCAGCGGCTCGCAGTTCACCCGCAGCCACGAGGCCGGCGATACGCCGGTCGCGCTAGGCCCGATCAACGATGGCGTCACCGCCCGCGACAACGCCACCGGAACCGGCTACATCCTTCACTCGCGGGAATCTGTCTACTCGCGCTTCGCCGCCGCTCCGCCGCACCCCGGCGCGGCCAACAACCTCGTGACCGTCGTCTACGACAACGGGCAGTTCTACTACGACGACAACAACCAGTTGCGCGCATTCACCCCCGAAGCAGACGACACGCTGATCGCAGAAGTAGACTTCACCAACGACACGATATCGCCTTTAACGCTTCCCGAACCCGCCACGACCCCTGAGGAGTCAGAAGCCCCGAATGCTCGGGAGGCAACTGAATCGGCGGATAAGTTTACATTCGCAACAACCCCCAAGTTCACTCGTCATACCACCACGCTAACCTTGAACGCGATAGGCAGCGCGGATCTTGGTACCGCGGAGAACCGCCTCGCCGACCTCGCCACCGGCGGCGAACTGTCGCTCAGCGGGGACCGTGCGCGGGCCATTGAAACGATCGACGCCGCCATCGACCAGGTCGACAGCGCAATCGCGCAGACCCAGACCTTCGTCCGCGTCACCGTCGGCAGCGTCGAACGGGCTAATCAGAACAGCCTCGCCGCGACACAGCGCTTCCGCCAAACGCTGGAAAATCGCGCTGGCCAACAGGCCGCCGAGGACGCGCGACGCCTCCTGCTCCGCTCGGCTGGCCAGAGCCTGGTCAATCAAGCAACACAAGACCAAGCCAACAGCCTGCTGTCGCTGATCGAGTCCGTTGGCGGCAGCCGGCTGTCCCGGCCCCGCGGCACTCAGGTCCAGCAGACCGTTCAGGATGCCCAGCTCGGCCAGCTCGCCGAGGCGCTGAGAACCTACAACCTCGCCGCCGACCTTACCTTCGGCCCCAGCGAAGCCGAGGACAGCCGTGCGCTGCCAAACGCGGGCGTAGAGACCGGTGTCGGCTTGGGCTTGGACTTGTTGGCGTGAGGATCGATACCTAAAAGTAAAAGAGTGATAGGTGATTCCATCGTGAATCACTGCAGCTTTGATACGCCATCAACGATATACTGCGTATGAGAGGCTTAAGCTTCACTGGCGCGGCCTGCGGTACGTTCTGATCAGGGTGCAAGAACAACTCGTGTCTTCGGGTCCAGGATTCGGTCGGGACTCGTCGGCCTCGGAGGAGTGCACGCCGATGGCAACCAAACGCGGAGGAAACACCGGGCGACGCACGCCCTCGGGCAACAGGCCGCGAGTCGTCGGTGCGTCTCCGGGGTCCGAGGCGGGCCAATCCACGCGTTGGTGGTCGCGGCTCTCGGGGCGAGGCAGATGGTTGGCCCTAGCGGGGGTAGCCGGAGCCTTGGCGGGCGGCGTAGCGGGTTGGTGGGGGCTGGGGGAAGTGACTTATCAAGCCCGGGCCGCGGTCCAACTCGGCACCACACAAACATCGCCTGCTTCCTTGGAAGAAGTAAGCCCTGATCGCCTCGTCGGGCTGCGTGTCGACCAGGTGATCGAACGCGAACTCGCCGAGCTCCGGCGCCTCGCGGGCGACCGCCGAACCCAAGCGCACGACTTGGCTATCGAAGCCCGGCGGGCCGACGACGCCACGACCCGGCTCGACCTCACCGCAACCGCGACCGACCCCGAGACGCCCGGCGCAGCGCTCGAAGACATCCTCGCCGCCTACCTGGCCCAGGCCCCGCTCAACGCCGACGCTGCCCAAGCCGAGGTTTTTACCGAAGTATTGGCCGAGTTAAACACGACGCGGGCCGAGGCCGCCGCCGCTCGCGCCCGTCTCGCCGAGGCCCGAGCGGCGATGCGTGAAAACCGCGACGACCCGCAAGCCCCCGTCGGCCCGATCACCGAGCTCGACCCCGCGTGGTCAGCCGCCGTCTGGTCGCAGACCGAAGCCCGCCGCGCCGCCGACTCGATCCGCCGTTGGCTAAGCGAGCTGAATACCCTGCCCCAACCGGAACCCAAGCAGGTCGCGGCGCTCGACCCCGAAGCCGCCGTCTGGTGGGGACGGATTCAGGGGATCAACGCCCAGTTGGTCGAGGCCGTCTGGCCGCCGAACCCCGCGGTCGCGAGTCGGCTGCGCGAACGCCTCGAGCTCGAAGCCCAGCTCCAGGAGCGGGCCGAGGATACCCGCATCGTCCCGCTCGGCGAGGCCGGGCTGACCTTCCGCGCGGTGCGTCTGAGCGAAACCGAAAGCCAACTGGCCTCGGCAAAAGAAACCTTAGCCGCGGCCGACGCCCGTGTCGCCGAACTCGAACCCCGCCTCACCGCTTGGCGAGAACTCAACGCCGGTGTGAAACAAATCGAAGCACAACTCGCCGAGCAAGAAGCGGCAATAGTCACGCTCGATCCTGGCTCGGGACTTCGATTACTCGACGCACAACAACTCACCCCCGAAGCCGAGGTGTATCGCGACGGCCGACCGCTCGTCGCGGGCTTGCTGGCCGGGGCAGGGCTGCTCGTCGGCGTTGGGTTACTAAGCGTCATATTCCTCTTCGACAAACGCGTCCGAAGGTCACGCGACGGCGGGCTGATCGGCTCGTCCGTGCCCGTACTCGGCGCGGTTCCGACGACCGACCCGTCGCAAGCCTCAACCGATCGTGAAACACACGGCGAAAGCCAACCGACCGAAGTGGCGTCGATCCAGGCGGTGCGGGCCGTACTCGAAAGCCGGATGCGGCCGACCGACAAAAGCGAGCTTCCCGGCGGGGCGTTCGCGGTTACCGGTATCGCCGCGGGCAGCGGCGCGACGAGTGTGGCCGTGGGTTTGGCGGCGTCGATGGCGTTGTCCGGCAGTCGGGTCTTGCTGATCGATTTGGCCTGGCTGCAGAAACCCGCCGGCTCGGGCACGGACGACGAGGCGGCTCGCGACGGGCTCGGCGTCGACGGCGTCATCGAAGAGCTCGGCTACCTCGACGACGAAGACCGTGAGGCGTTAACGCTGGGCGAAGAAGCCGAGGTCGGCTTCGGCGCGATCCTCAAGGGTGTGTCGCTGCGGCGGAGCGTCGTGCAGACGCGGGTGGCGGGGTTGGCGGTACTCAGCGCGATGGGACGGGCCGAGGCGTTGCGGGCCGAGTGGGCTGGGCGGGTCTCTTCACGTTGGCTACGCAAGCTCATGGAAGTTTCGCGGCGTGGCGGGTACACCGCCACCATCCTCGACGCGGGCTCGGCCACGGGCAGCGTCGAGGGCATGCTCGGCTGCGCTGCGGCCGACGGCACCGTCGTCGTCGTCAGCGGCGGCCAGCCCCAGGCCGACTACGACAAGGCCGTCACCCGCCTCCGCCTCGTCGGCGCGACCATCATCGGCACCGTCCTGAACCGCAGCGACGCCCGCCGGCCTGACACCGGCAAGAAGCGTGGCTCAGCCACCGCCGTCGGGGGACATGCCGCCGGGGGCACCACCGGCTCGGGTATCTTCGCCGCCGCGATCGAAGCCAAGTCCGGCCGCGGCGTCGCCGCCGGATCGGGCCACTTCACCGCCCCGCTGCCCACGGTTGAAGACGAGGCAAAGAACGACGAAGCCGAAAGCGCAACCCCCCAACGGCAACCCGAAACCACCAGCGAAGCGAGCGTCGATCCTTTCGACGAACCGCCGACTCAAGTACAGCCCACCCCGGCCCGCACGCCGCCCCGCGGCTCCGCCTCGTCTTCACCAAAGACGCCCACGCCGGCCCCCGAACCCGCCGCCGCTGAGCGTCAAGCCGACACACCGAGCCCAACCCCCGCCCCGGAAGTCCACGTCGCCGACGACGTCATGGACCAGCTCGTCGACCACGCCATCCGCAGCGCCGCCCGAAAGCCTCGGCCGACCCCGAAGCCCGCCACATCCGAAAAGACCGACCCCGACTCTTCCCGCCCGTAGTTCTCGCAACCCAGAAAGTTCCGCGACGCTCGTATGCCTCGACGTTGGCTCCCATCCCGCACCCTTGCCCCACCCGTAACGCCGACCGGCCCGGGCGATCAACCCGTCGAAGCCGCGGCGTTCGCCGGAGCCATCGCGCCGGTGGCCGAGCGGGTACTGGTCAGCCGGGCCGACCGGCTCCGCTTTACACAGTCGCAGGCCCAGTTCGCCGAGTCGGGTGTCCGCGACTTCGAATTCGCGACCGACCTCAACGACGCCCAACCCGAACACGTCTTCGACCGCCTTCGTTGGGGCGGGCTGCTCGTCTTCGTCTCCGCCCAGCCGCGAGAGACCGAGGCGCTGCTCGCCCACTACCGCGATCAGCCGGAATGGCTCATCGAACAAGAACCCGAGCCGGTCACTCAACCCCGCTTCGAGAAGCTCGACGCCCTGCACCGCCTCCCGCTACCCGCGTCGCTGCGTCGGCTGCTGCTCGAAAAACGGGCCGTCTATTTCACCGCCCGCAAGGTCCTGATCGACTCGGTTGACCGCCTAACCGCGAAGTATTCGTACGACGTCCGCCTCGAGCGGGCCCGAGGCAAGGCGGATAAGCGATATGCCACCGACGGATTCGTCGTGCTCAAGCGTGTGCCGACCATGGAACAGGCGATCGCCCGCCTCCAGCAGACCTGCCCCGGCGTGCCGCCCGCCCGCCTCGAAGCGATCGCCGCGAAGCTCGTCCGCAAGGTCTTCCCGATCTTTCTGACCCGCGAGGCCGCGTTCCTCAAGCTGCTCCAGCGCGACCTGCCCCCGGACCTTAAAACCAAGACACCGCGGGTCATGAGCATGGAGGCCGACGACAACGGATTAGTCCGGGCGATGTCGCTGAAGTGGCTGCGCCAGGGCGGCGAGCCGATCAGCCAGACCGACTTCGCCCGCCAGGCCGCGGAGCTGCTGCGGGCACTGCACCAACAGGCCGGCGTCCTGCACCTCGACCTCCGCCTCG
This sequence comes from Planctomycetota bacterium, assembly GCA_038747275.1. Lineage (GTDB taxonomy): Bacteria > Planctomycetota > Phycisphaerae > Phycisphaerales > Phycisphaeraceae > Algisphaera. The sequence goes on from JBCDJW010000025.1 coordinate 18,155, forward strand.
ACAACCTGCTGGTCACCGACGCCGGCGTCTGCATCATCGACTTCGGCTCGTCCGTCCGCGTCGGCGAAGACCTGTCCACCACCGCGACGATCGAGACCATGATCCGCGAGATGCTCGCCGCCTCGCAGATCACCCGCGACCTCGAACGCCAGCGCCGCAAAAACCTGATCCGCTCCGACGTCTTCGCCGGCCTGCCCCACCCGCCGTCGCCGGCGTTCGACCTCTTCGCCCTGGCCACCAACATGACCCGCCCCCACGACAACGCCGACTTCAAGGGCCTGGTCACCCACGACCGCGACAGCGACGAGGGCCGATACTTCTCCCTGCTCCGCCGACGCATCCTCAAACCCACCGCCGACGAACCCCAGATCCGCAGCGTCCACGACCTCTGCGTCGAGCTCGGCGTCCCCCCGGCCAAAGGAGACAACGCCGACAAACCCCATCACGCGAAAAACAAGCTGCGGCCCGTCATTTCCGACAACGTCTTGGTGCCGCCGACAAAACGCCCGGATACCCCCATCGCCCCTGGTATTTCCGGTGGGTAGAGATAGAAACGACCACCACGGATCAATTCTTCGATCCCAACGGTGGGCGGTGCCTGTATTACGGAACACTTCTGCTTCTGGTTTTCAAAGAGCGAACGCTCGGCCCTCGGTTGACGTGCGCATCGGCCCGCACGCCTCCCGAAACTTCAAACCGTCGTCCTCGACCCGCGCGTTAAGGGCGGCCCCCCGCCCCCGGAATCTTTTCACTCCGTTAGGGGGAGTGTTCGAAATTCCGGGGGCGGTCCCCGGATTTCTCCGGGGCGGAGTCGTTCGCGTTTATTGTCGGCAAGGTGATTCACCGACGAACGCCGAAACCCTCACGCTTTGAAAAACGCGAGCCCGGCCGTCCGGGGTGTCTAACGAAGCGGTCCTTGCCGTTCACCGCCACGCCGCCTCCGGGGGCCGATATTTGGGTCTGTCTACCAGGGGGCCGAACGACATGTTTGTGCGCGACCGGAAGGGGTTTTTGAGGGCATGTCGCGTGAAAACACCTTGAAACACGGGCGAAAAATACTTTTACGAACGGGCGATTTTGTTAGAAATGCGATTTATTTTGTGCGCACAAAAAAGCGAACAATCGTTCGCCTCCACATCATCCTTAGCGCCAGCGGTTCATTTGAACCGCTAAACTTTCAACTTTCCGACCGGCAAATATTCATCGGCCATGGGTACGAAACGGTGCACGTAAATCTAGACAGCAAGCCTAGTTTCGCTATCCTGCAAGTACTGGCGAATCTCTGCTGACTTTTTGCGGACAGCGAGATCAGACAGCATCTCTTGCAAAATTACGGATTGAGGAGCGGCGATATGAGGGTTTGGGACTTTGGGCGGTTTAAGTGTCTAGCGAAGGCCTACGGGCTCGGCGGGATCGCGGCGGGGGTGTTGGCGGCCACGGCAGACGCCGGTGTTATTACGGTCACTAACAACAACAACTTTGTATCAATCCGATATCAGTATTCGCCCACTTTTCAACGGGGACAAGAGCCGTTCCGCGAGCGTATTTTCCGGGGTACGTTTGATCCGGAGATCGGCCGAACGGTCGTTGCGGTGGATTACGACCTCGATTTTTCGGGGCTCGCCATGGTGGTAAGGGGTACCCCGCTGCGGTTCGTCACGGCGGGCGACATCCGGTTTGACGACTTCACGTTTGGTGCGTTAACGGAGACCGCCGGTCCCACCGGGGGAACCGGCGGGGACGGCGGAGCGGCGGGGGAATCGATCAACCGCGGCGGCGGCGGCGGCAACGCCGGCGGGAGCCCGCTGAACGACGGCAGCACCGGCGCGGACGGGCTGACCGCCCGAGACGGCCGATCGGGCATGGGCAACGTCGGCACGGCCGGCTTCGGCAACGACTCCCAGGACCGGGCCTTCTTGGAAAACCCGCGGCTGGGGCGCGGCGGCGACGGCGGGGACGGCGGGGACGCGGGCACGGGCGGGAACTCGGCCATCTCTGCGGGCAGCACCGAGGCCGGCGGCGATGCGGGCGACGGCGAACGGGGCGCTAACGGCGGCGACGGGTCGAACGGCGCGGGCGGGACGAATCTGGCCACCGGCCGGATCGCCTCCGCCGGCGGCAGCGGCGGCGCCGGCCAAGGCGGCGGGGGCGGGGGCTCCGGCGGAGGCGGGGGCGGCGGCGGAGGCGGGGGCACTTCGCAGCTCGGCGTCACGTTCCTGCGGGGTGGCGACGGCGGCGACGGCGGACGGGGTGGAGCCGGCGGTGACGGCGGCGACGGCGGGTTTGGCGGACGCGGCGGCGGCATCATCAGCTTCGTCGCCGGCGGACGCATCGACGTGATCGACAGCGTCCTTTCCGTACGAGGCGGAGACGGCGGACGCGGCAGCGCGGGGACCGACGGCTCGGGTGGCAGCGGCGGAGACAGCGGTGAAGACGGTGAGTCCACCAGCTTTTTCGGCAGCCCACGTAACGGCCGCGACGGCGGAGACGGCGGGGCCGGTGGAAGCGGCGGCGACGGCGGAGATGGCGGCACGGGCGGCGGCGGCGCGGGCGGCACCATCGAGCTAGAAGCCAGCCTGGTCACGGTAGACGATCAAACCCTCCTGATCGCCAGCGGCGGCGGGATCAACGGCGGCCTCGGCCGGGTACTAATCGAGGCCAACGCCGTTTCGTTGGCCGGCGATATCCGTGGGCGGCTGGAGACCTTCAGCGGCCAGACCACGGCCAACCCGTTTGTCGAAGGCGATGTTTCGACCCCCCTGCTGCCCGACCTGATCGATGGCCCGGCAGCGGCGGGCCTGGTCGATGTGGAAGCCGAGGTCGCCCAAGCCCTGATCGACGACCTGCTGGCTGAGGCCCCCGACGGAGCCCGGGTTGGCCTCCAACGCATCAGCGATACAGCCGCCCTGTTTGGCGCCGACTTCACCGACCACGACCTGATCCTGATCGCCGCGCTCAACGGCGAATCGCTGACCGATCTCTCCTTCGGCGTGGGCGATGAGACGTTGTCCGAACTGTTCGTCGAACCCCTCGGGATCACCACGCTCGAAGGCCTAGACCTGTTCGGCACGCTCGTTCCTACCGAGATCAGCCGGTTTAACCTCCGCGGTGAGGACTTTGAAGTCTTAGGCGAAACGTGGGATGCCAACGGCCGTGCGTATGTCGTGCCCGAACCCCAAAGCCTGGCCCTGATCGGCGTCGGCCTTACGGGCTTACTCGCCCGACGCCGCGTTGGGACGAATTCCTAAGCGGCAACTGGCGTGGCGTTGGCCGGAGACGAGACCGTGGCGTATGACGGCGACGGCTTTACCTGCACGTGCAATTAACCCAACCGCCGCAAGGCAGAAGTTAAACTGTAGGAATGCTCCGCGTCGGCGATGTCCAACTGAAGACAAACCTGCTTCTCGCCCCGGTGGCGGGGTATTTTGATTTGGCGTATCGGTTGGTCGCGCGGTCGGTGCCGGGGGTGGCGTGTTCTCCCGAAGATCTGGGCGGGCCGCGGGACGTGGGGGACGGGACGTATGGGGCGTTGGGGTTGGCGTGTACGGAGTTGCTGTGTCCGCACAGCGTGCTGCGGGAGAGCGACAAGGCGTTGTGGCGGGCGGCGACGTCGCCGGAGGACAATCCGGTGTGCATGCAGCTCTACGGCAGCGACCCCGAGATCTTGGCCGAGGCGGCGCGGTGGGCGGAGAGTCGCGGAGCGACCGTGATCGACATCAACATGGGCTGCCCGGTCGACAAGGTGACGAAGAAGCACGGCGGATCGAAGCTGCTCTGCGATCCGGGGCACGCGGTCGAGGTGGCGAAGGCGTGCGTCGAAGCGGTGAGCGTGCCGGTGACCGCGAAGATCCGGCTGGGGTGGGACGACAGCTGCATCATCGCCGACACGCTGCCGGCCCGGCTATGCGATGTCGGGATCCAGATGATTACGGTCCACGGCCGAACGACAGCGATGAAGTTCAAGCCCAGTGTTCGGCTGGACGGGATTACCGCGACGGTCGAGGGCGTGAAGAAGAAGTTTCCGCAGATCCCCGTGATCGGCAACGGCGACATCAAGACGCCCGCGGACGCCGAGCGGATGATCGCGGTGACCGGGTGCGACGGCGTGATGGTCGCCCGCGGGGCGATGGGTCAGCCGTGGCTGTTCCGCGACACGGCGTATCGCTTGGCGACCGGTCGAGACGCGCCGCCACTACCTCGTCGCGACCGGGCCCAGCTCGTGCTCGACCACTTCGAGAACCTCATCAAGTACCGCGACGAAGCGGTGGCGTTGCGGACGATCAAGACGCGGATCAGCAAGTACTCGGCCCACCTCCAGCCGTGGCCGGGCCTGAAGCGGGACGTCCAGCCGATCCGCGACGCCGAGCAGTTCCGCGACTTCTGGCGGGCGGGCATGGAAAAGCTCGGCCGAGAGGAAGCTACGGCCGAGCCTGAGGTAGTTGGCGCCGCGGGGGCTTGATGCTTAGCGTTTCACGGGCTTGTAGACGCGGACCCAGTCGACGTACATCGGGTTGAGTACTTCGTCGGCCAGCTCTTCGTCGGTCGGTGTGATCCCCTTGCGGGAACGCCAGTCGTGGTCTTCGAGGTCGAGGATCAGCTTCATCGGGCGGACGAAGCCTTCGCCGGCCGGGTCGTAGATGTCTTTGCGTTCGAGGGTGCGGACCTTCTTGCCGTCGAGGAAGAACTCGATGGTCCACGGGTCTTTCCAGTAGGCGCCGAAGCGGTGGAAGCCTTCGTGGAACTTCTGGCCGCGGGGCAGGGTGTGCTTGGCCATCAGCGCGTGGTCTTTGATGATGGCGTTGTTGTCGGGGTTGCGTTCGAACATGTGGTAGTTGGTGGTGTAGCGGTTCGCCAGTCGTTCGTCCTTGGGGCTGCCGTAGCACTCGACGACATCGATCTCTTGGTGGTCGTCGTCGCTGAGCATCCAGAAGTTGCTGGACAGGACGAGGCCGCTGACCTGCAGCTTAGCCTCGACGAAAACGGGATATTCGACCGGGCGGGTCGACGACGCGACGCCGCAGAAGACCCGGCCGTTGGACGTGTTGCGTTCGGCGCGGAGGACGAGTTTTCCGTCTTCGATAGTGCTGTGGTCCGACGAGAACTCGCCAAGGCCAGGGCCGCGCCAGCCGTTGATGTAGCGGTCGACCCAGCCGCGGCCGAGGGCGCGTTTCTTGTTGGGCGCGTTGAAGTCGACCGACAGGCCGCGGTCGAGCTTCCAGCCCATGCCCGGGCCGGGCTTAGCGGGCACGGGGATCTTCGCCCAGTCATCGGAGCCCTTGTCGCCGACGACGACTCGGGCCTCACCTGCCTGAATAAAGCCGAGGCCGAGCGTGAGGCCCAGGAGAAAGACAAATGTGCGGAGCGGGTTGTTCATTGATTCACACCTCAGCAGGACAGCGGGAGAAAAAAACTCAAGCGTGACGGAAACTATGATGGGCAGATGCCCTTTCTCGATCTCGATTTCATGTTAGGCACGGAAACCGCCCGGCGGTTGTACCACGACTACGCCGCGGCGATGCCGATCTACGACTACCACTGCCACCTGCCCCCGGAAGACTTGGCGGGCGACCGGACGTTCGCCAACCTGCACGAGGCTTGGCTTGAAGGCGACCATTACAAGTGGCGGGCGATGCGGGCCAACGGGGTCGAGGAGCGGTACTGCACCGGCTACGGCGGCGACGCGGATCCTTACGAAAAGTTTCTCGCGTTCGCTCAGACCGTGCCGCACACGATCCGCAACCCGCTGTACCACTGGACGCACCTCGAGTTGCAGCGGTACTTCGGCATCGACGCCCCGCTAAACGGCGACACGGCAAAAGAAATCTGGGACGACGCCAATCGCCAACTCGCCGTGATGCCTGTTTCAGCGATCCTAGAAAAGTTCGACGTCGCGGTCATCGGCACGACCGACGCCCCGGCCGACGACCTCGCCCACCACCGGCAACTCGCCGAGAACCAGACCCTTGCCAAGACCGCGGTGTACCCGGCGTTCCGCCCAGACAAGGTGCATGACCTGTCCGACCTCGCGGCGTGGAACGCAACGATCGATTCACTCGGCGCGTCGGCCGAGATACGCATTGAAGACTTCGACGACCTGCTCGCGGCGCTCGCCAAGCGGCACGCCTTCTTCCACGACCACGGCTGTCGGCTGTCCGACCACGGGTTGACAAGCCTGCCGAACGTGCCCTGCTCAGAGGCGGCGGCCCGCAAAGCCTTCAATGCTGCACGCCAGGGTGACGACAACGCCACGCCGAACGGGCCGCGCATGATCGACACCGCCGACGCCGCGTTGTTCACCGCGTTCATGATGCAGTTCTTGGGGCGGCTGGACCACGCCGCGGGCTGGACGCACCAGCTCCACCTCGGGGCGATACGGAACAACAACGACTGGGCCTACGAACACCTCGGGCCGGACACGGGCTACGACTCGATCGGCGACGCCCGCCAAGGCCCCGGCCTGCGTCGCCACCTCGGCACCCTGGCCCGCGACCGGAAGCTGCCCAAGACGATCCTCTACAACCTCAACCCGGCGGACAACTACCTGTTCGCCGCGATGGCGGGTAACTACCAGGAGGCCGGCCCCGGATTGCCGCCGGGCAAGGTGCAGTACGGCAGCGGCTGGTGGTTCCTCGATCAGAAAGAGGGTATGACCATGCAGCTCAACGCGTTGTCGAACCTCGGCCTGCTGACCCGCTTCGTCGGGATGCTGACCGACTCGCGGAGCTTCCTGAGTTTTCCCCGCCACGAGTACTTCCGCCGGCTGCTTTGCGACCTGCTGGGGCGGGACGTCGAGAACGGCGAGCTGCCTAATGACCTTGATATGCTGGGTAAGGTCGTACAAGACGTCAGCTTTAACAACGCGGTGAACTACTTCGGGATGGAGCTGAAGGGCCGGGGCTAGCGGGACGCTACGCGTCGCCCGCTAAACGTGTGACTGTGGGTCGTATGATTTATTGATGGTGACGTCCACCGCACAACCCGCTGCACGCGACCTGCCGGATGAAGCCGACATCGTGTTTTACGACGGCGGTTGTGGGCTTTGTCACCGCTGGGTGAAGCGGCTGCTCCGGTACGACCCGGACGGGTCGAAGTTTGTTTACGCCCCGCTGGCGGGCGAGACGTTTGCTCGGGCGGTCCCCGAAGAAACCCGGGCCGAGCTGCCCGACTCGATCATCGTCCAGACGCCCGGCGGCGGGCTGCTGATGAAGTCAGACGCGGTGCTGCACCTGATGCGTCGGATGGGCGGAGTGTGGCGGCTGTTGTCGGCGGTCGGCCGATGCGTGCCACGGGGGCTGCGGGACTTCGGTTACGACCGGGTGGCGGCGGTCCGGCACCGGGTGTTTAGGAAACCGAGTGAGGCGTGTCCGTTGGTGCCAGCGGATTTACGGGAGCGGTTCCGGACTTAGAAATCTCTCGATGCCGTGCGGTAAAGCACGCGGTTCGTCACCGGTTAAAATCAGCGGCGATGAGCGTTTCAACCCCGACCAAAAATTTTTACGACGTGATGGCCGAGCGGGGGCTGGTCGCGCAGTGTACCGATAGCGAGGACGGCATCCGGAAGCGGTTGTCGACGCCGATCACCGCGTACTGCGGTTTTGATCCGACGGCCGACTCGCTGCACGTCGGCAGCCTTGTGCCCATCATGGGGCTGGCCCACGCCCAGCGGTGCGGGCACCGGCCGCTCGTCGTCGTCGGCGGGGCAACCGGGATGGTCGGCGACCCATCGGGCAAGTCGGAAGCCCGCAACATGCTCGACGAGCAGACCCTGCGGCACAACGCCGAGGCGATCGCGAAGCAGATCGGGAAGTTCCTGCGTTTTGCCAACGACAACACGCCGAGCGGCGACGACCCGGCCGCGGCGGTCATGCTCAACAACTACGACTGGATCGGCCCGCTGACCTGGCTGGAAGTCCTCCGCGACATCGGCAGCAAGATGAGCGTCAATCGGATGATGAGCATGGAGTCGGTCAAGCAGCGGATGACCTCCGGCAGCGGCGACGGGCAAGGCATCTCGTATCTCGAGTTCAGCTACATGGTGCTGCAGGCCTACGACTTCGCCCACCTGTTCGAGCACCACGGCTGCACGCTGCAGATCGGCGGACAGGACCAATGGGGCAACATCGTGATGGGCATCGAGCTGGGCCGTAAGCTGCACGCCCCGGGGAAGTGCGAGCTCGCCGGGCTGACGTTTCCGTTGGTCACCAAGGCGGACGGCGGGAAGTTCGGTAAGAGCGAAGCGGGTAACGTCTGGCTCGACGCGGAGCGGACCTCGCCGTTCGAGTTCTACCAGTTCTGGCGCAACGTGGCGGACGCCGACGTCGGGCGGTACCTGGGCTACTTCACGTTCCTCCCGATGGACGAGGTCAACGAACTTGCGTCGGCCGAGGGGCAGGCGATCAACGAATCCAAGATCCGGCTGGCTTACGAGATCACCAGGCTGGTCCACGGCGAAGAAGAAGCAGACAAGGCCCGCGACGCGGCGACCAAAGCTTTCGCTTCAGGCGGCGCGGGTGGTGTCGACGTCACCGGCGAATCGATCCCCAGTACCACGCTCGAAGCCAGCGAACTCGCCGAGGGCATCGGCCTGATCGAATTGGTTGTCCGCGCGGGGTTCGAGTCTTCCAACGGCAAGGCCCGTAAGCTGATCCAGGGCGGTGGGGTACGGGTGCACGACGCCAAGGTCGCCGACTTCGGCCATACTGTGACCACTGCCGACGCCCCGGACGGCTACGTCCTTTTGCGCGCCGGCAAAAAGCGCCTGTTCCGATTTGATCTCGCTTAGGTAAGGCCCCCGCCGCCCATGCCCTCCGACAAACCCCACATCCCCGAACGCAGCTTCGGCAAAGACTTCAAGACCTTCTTCCTCCGCGGCCTGGCGATCGTGCTGCCCACCGCCCTGACGATCTGGCTTCTGGTGATCGCGTATCAGTTCGTTAATCAGAACATCGCCGGGCCGATCAACTCGGGGGTCCGCGCCGCGGTGATCCGCTTCTCCGATTGGCCGCAGCCGACCGACAGCGACTTCGTCAATATCTACAAAGACCTCTCCGACGCCCGGAAGCAGGACTGGGAGATCGTCGAGCTCGAGCGGGTCAAGAAAGAGCTCCAGCTGACCCAGCTGCCTCCCAGCATCGAACGGGCCAAGCGGCTGGAGTGGCAGAAGTCGCAGGACGACATCGTCTTCGAGGCCCGGCTGTACGCCTTCGAAAACAAGTGGGACGCGGTCACCGTCGGCGGGTTTGTCGTCCTCAACCTGATCGGCATCGTGCTCGCGATCGTCCTGATCTACATCGCCGGGCTCATCGTCACCAGCTTCATCGGCCGGCGTTTCTACCGGATGGGTGAGGACCTGATCGCCCGCGTCCCGCTCATCCGCAGCGTTTACCCGGCGGTGAAACAGGTTACGGACTTCTTCTTCTCCAGCGACACCGACGACCAGATCAACTTCAACCGCGTCGTCGCGGTGCAGTACCCCCGCAAGGGGCTTTGGTCGGTCGGCCTCGTCACGGGCGACACGATGAAGCTGATTGAGGAGACGGCCGGGCAACGCTGCCTCACCGTATTCGTCCCCAGCAGCCCGACGCCGTTCACCGGCTACGTCATCACGGTGCCCAAGACCGACACGATCGACCTGCCGATCAGCGTCGAGGAAGCGCTCAAGTTTGCCGTGTCCGGCGGCGTGGTCATCCCGCAAAACCAGGTCATCACCCGCCCCGGGGCGGACCAGATGGTCCTGCCGGTGGCCGACCAAAAAGCGCACGCCGGTGAGTCGCAGCCCGGATAAACCCGCCGCCGCCGGACGTTCACACTCCCGCGGCGGCGGTTTGGTATAACACAGAGATAAGTTCCTCCCCCGAGACCCCTCCATGAAGCTCAGCGATTTTGTGATCCCCGAAGCGATCCTGCCCGAACTCCAATCCACCAGCCGCGACGAGGTGGTGGCCGAGTTGATTGATGCGTTGATCGCCGCCGGCGCCGCCCCGGCCGACCTCAAGGACACGCTGATCGCCGAAATCCTCAAACGCGAAAAGAACGGCTCGACCGGCTTCGGCAAGGGCGTGGCCATCCCCCACGTCAAGCACGACCAGATCAAAAAGGTCGCCGCGGCCATCGGCGTCAGCCAGACCGGCGTCGACTACAACGCCCTCGACAAGCAGCCGGTGTACTCCATCTTCATGCTGCTCTCCCCGGCCGACCAGCCCGATCAGCACCTGCACGCGATGGAGAACATCTTCGCCAACCTGCAGAACGACACGTTCCGTAGCTTCCTCCGCCAGGCATCCGACCACGACGCCGTCGTCACCCTCCTCGCCGAGGCCGACGCCAAGGAACTCTGAGTCGACTCCCCCGCTACGCCGCCCCCGCCTCGAGCCTCCCGTTTTTTGATGTCTTTTGCCTCCGCCGACCTGACGATCACCAACCGCCTGGGCCTCCACGCCCGGCCGGCGATGTCGTTGGTCGACACCGCCAGCGGCTTCAGCAGCGACATCAAGATCGCCAAGGGCGCTCAGGTCGTCGACGCCAAGAGCATCATGCAGCTCATGATGCTCGCCGCAACTAAAGACACCGAGTTGAAGGTCACCGCCGACGGCCCCGACGCCGAGCAAGCCGTCGCCGCGATCGCGGCGTTGGTCGAGTCGAAGTTCGACGAAGACTAGAAGGCGTCCGCTCGCTCTTCAAAATAAATCGAGGCATTCGATTACAACGAAATGTTTATGAAATAGCCTGCGCGGCGAGCGGCAGGGGGATACCCCCTGCACCCCAAGAAGACTGTTGCGGTACGGGCTAATTAAGCGCGCCCCAAAATCTCATCATCACTCAAAATCCCTCCAAAAACTGATCTGCCGTAATACAGAACCGCTCGGCGGTTCCGGGATTGGAAAGCAGAGTAAGCCCACCAAAGATTCTGCAACAACTGAGATTGTTCTTGCCACTGCTGGTCAACGTTGCAGGCCCGCTCAACAATAGACCAGCCGCGGGAAAGATCGAGTTGCCACACCTCGTTGGCAACTTTGGCCCCATAGATTCCATATGACCAATGGTCCGGGCACAGGTCGTTAAACATCAGCCAAGGGTCGTACCAAGAAGCCCAATGAAGTAAACCTCGGCCGGTAAAGTTGGGATCGATAAATCGTCGTAAGTCCAGAGCATCGGACAGAGTTGACGCTTGGGTATCGAGGTCGATATCAACGCCAGGCATAATTTTCGTGAGTATTAGGACCTGACGCGGCATTGAAAAGTCCTTGTTAAGCCTGAGGCCCTCGCCATTGACGTAATGCGGCAGACGCCGGCCCGCTAACGGCGTAGGCCACAAAGCCTCCCGCGATCGCGGGCTGGGGCCAGACGAGAAGTAGCAGCACCACCACGACCGCCATCGCCACCGTCAGGAACGGGGCCCGGCCGCGGACGTACTTGTTCATGACGTGTACGTACCGGACCCGGCTGACCATCGCTAGGGCGCACAGCAGCGTCGCCCCGAGCAGGACGTAGGCCGCGACGCTCGCCCCGAACGATGCGTTGCCGGTAGCCCAGACGTGCTGGTGCAGCAGGGCCATCCCCGCGACCGCGCCGGCGGCGCCGGGCGAGGGCAGGCCGTCGAAGAACAGGTGCGATTTCGTCGAGGCGTCTTCGATCTCGATGTTGAACCGGGCCAGCCGAAGGCCGACGCAGGCGACGTAGATCGCAGCGATCGCGAGGCCGAGGCGGTCGTAGAACGTGTCGCCGGTGTCGGAGAGGTAGGGCGCCTGGACGCCGATGATCTGGACGAGGATGAACGCCGGGGCGACGCCGAAGGTGACCATGTCCGCCATCGAGTCGAGTTGCTCACCCAGGTCGCTGGTGCTGCGGGTCAAACGGGCGACCCGGCCGTCGAGGGCGTCGGCGATCTGCCCGACGAAGATGAAGACCGCGGCGCAGGTCAGCGGCGTCCAGCCGAACGCCATCGGCGTGTCCATCGGCCGCGACGCCACGAACACCGCCAGGAACCCGCACAACAGATTCCCGAGGGTAAACAGCGTCGGCACGACCGCGATCGTCCGGCCCCGGAGGGTGCGCCGGCGGTTTGCCCGAGGGCGATCTTCCGCATCTTCATCGTGTGAAGGCGGTTCTGCCGGCACTTCCGACGATCGGGGCGGCGGTGTTTCGGTCATGCGGAATCCCATAACAAATCAGTGTAACCCGACCGCCTCCCGTAGACCCTGCGGTGAGCGCCGGGTATCCTTATCGGTTGTATGACGACGCCGGATTTTCCCAACTCCACCGCCCCCGCCCCCGCCCCCGGAAAGCAGACGGACCCACCCGTCCCGCCGGCCCCCGTTCGGTCGTGGTCCGCCCGACTCATCGCGTTGGCGATCTTCGTTCCGACCTTGGCGGTGCTGTTGACCGCTTCGTCGCTGACCGCCAACGCCGCCGGTACGGGCACCCACACCCAACTCGGCTTGGCCCCCTGCGGGTTCAAGGCCGCCACCGGCATGCCCTGCGCGACCTGCGGCATGACGACCGCGTTTACCCACGCCGCCGACGGCCACTTCGTCGCCAGTTTTGTCACCCAGCCGGCCGGGCTGGTCCTCGCGGTACTAACGGCCATGCTGGTGATGGTCAGCGGCTGGTCGTTAGCCACGGGCGTCTCGCTCGCCCCGTTGGGCCTCGCCCTATGGCGGCCGCGGATCGTGATTGTCGCTATCGCCCTGCTGCTCAGCGGCTGGGCCTATACCGCCCTCAAGACCGCCCTGCTCGGCTGAAACCGCGGCTTTAGCATTACCCCAAACCCAATCGCCATGCGTTTACACCCAACCGCTTTGCTGCTCCGCCGAACCGCCGCCATGGGCCTCCTACTAGGCCTTGTATTGCCGCTGAGCGGCTGCAACGTGATCGCCTGGGCCGCTGCTGCGTCGCGGAAAGATAAACCCGTCGATATCCCGGCCGAGTACCTGGATATGGTTGATAAGCGTATCGCCGTGATGGTCGCGGCCGACGAATACACGATGTTCCGCTTCCCCCGGGCCACGGACCGCGTCGGGCTGTCGGTCAGCAACGCGATCCACGGCAACGTTGATGAAGCCGTGGTTTCGATACCCGCCGAGATCGCCCGGTACCAACGCAAGAACCCCTACTGGATCACCGCCCGCCCCAGCCGGCTGATCGACGAGCTCGGCGTCGACCGCCTGGTGATTATCGACCTCAACGAGTATCGCACCCACGAAGGGCGCAACACCGGCGTCTGGCAGGGTGTGATCGACGGCACCGTCACGGTCCACGAAGCCGACGGCGAAGACCCGGACAACGCCGCGTTCCAGAAACAGGTGCGGGCCGAGTTCCCCGAGGACAGCAACTTCGGCATGATCAGCGCCGACACCGAGGCCGAATCGATCGAGGCCGCAACGCTGCGGGTCTTCGCGCGGCGAGCGGGCGGGCTGTTCTTCGACTACCAGGAGGTACGGCCGTGACCAAACTTTTACGAGGGGTTTTGGTTGGCTTTTTCGTTTTTGCCATTGGCTGCGAGGCGACCAGTATCCTTGTCGAAGCGGTACAGGGGCCGGAGAAGGTCGAGCCGAAACACGTCCTGGCCGACGTGCCGACCCTCGTGATGGTCGAAGACCCCCACCACCAACTCAACAACCCCGGGCTCGCCCGGCAGGTCGCCACCACAGCGACGCACTACCTCACGTTCCACGAAGTTCTCGACGAGGCAGTGTTCATCGAGCCCAAAAAGCTCGTCAGGCTCGAAGCCGAGTTGGGCGAAAAATGGTCACAGACCCCGATCGACGAGATCGGCCGACTCGTCGGTGCCGAGCAAGTCGTCTACGCGAAGATTAATTACGCCAAGTACCACCACGCCGGCACGCTCTACCGGCCCGAGGCCTCGATCGACGTCAAAGTCATCAACGCCGCCGACGGCAAACGGATCTGGCCAAACGCTTCGCCCATGTCCGACCCAGATAGCCCACAGCCCGGCCACGAAGTGAAGATCAAAGACCGATTCGTGTCGAGCGAATCGCGTTACGTCGGCGATTCCACCACCGACGACTTAGCCCGCCGATTAGCTGACGACGCCGGCCTGCTCATCGCCCGGCTGTTTTATCAGTGGCAGAAAGACGCCCCGGGTAGTTCGCTTTGACCACCCCGACTCGTCCGCCGCTTCACCTGATCGATCAGGCCTCGCCGCAGGCCCACCCCACCACGCTCGCCCTGATCGCGCAGACCCAAGAGCCCGCGCTGCTCTTGGGCAGCACACCTTTGCGTATCGCGGCCGAGGCCGCAGGGATGGAAAACTACCGCTGCGTCTCGGTCCCGGCCGGGTCGGCGGGGTGGGGAATGTGGGCTTTACGCAGAGAAATGAAACAAATCGAGCGGGGACGTGAGCTGCACGCCTGGTCGATTCCCTGCCTGATCGCCCTACAACGAATTGGTCGACTGGGTTCAGCCGTGATGCACCTGTTGCACCACCCAACGGCTAAGCAGCTCCGCCGACTCGCTCGACTCGACCGGCCGACGCTCCGCTGGCGCGTTTTCGGTAATAGTCTGCGTGAACGGCTGATTGAATCGGGAGTCGCAGCCAGCCGGGTCGGAGCCGAGTTACTGCCCGGCTTGGAATACGCAGAAGCAAAACTCGTCGGCGACCGTGCTTCGCTCCGCGCCCGCTGGGGAGTCGACGACGATACGCCGGTGATCGCCCTGCTCAGCGACCCCCCCGCCGCCGCGTCGACCGCCCAGATCATGATCACGTTGAACCTGATCACGATGTCGGCCGACCGGCCGCTCAAGCTGTTGGTGCATCCCGAGCAGACCGGCCGGGAACGGACGCAGACACTGCTCGACCGATACGGCGAGTCCGAGCGTTTTATCCAGGACGCCGGTTTGTCGACGCCTTGGTCGGTGCTGCGCGGCTGCGACGCCGCCGTCACGACCGACCACCCCGCCCCGCTCGCCGTGCGTTACGCGTTGGCCGCCGGGGTGCCGGTGACCGTTCCCGATCTGCCGCTGCACCGCGAAGCCTTGGCCGACGCTCCGGCGGAACTCGTCTCGTTCGCGCTGACCGCCGAGCCGAAGCGGATCGCCGACCGCCTGCAGCACCAGGCGTTGAAGCTGCCCACCGTCCGGCTGCGTTACACTCCGTCCTTAGCCAAGTGACCTAAACTTTGGCCATCGCGGATCACGCCCCCGAACAACCCGCTCTGCCTCCCGAAACGCTACCCCGCGACCTGCTCTGCGAGGTCTGCGGCTACGGGCTGTTTGGTTTATCCAGCGAAAACACCGCCGCCGTCTGCCCCGAATGCGGCACCCCGATCGTCGAGTCGATCCCGACCCACCGCGTCGGCCCGCCTTGGCAGAACCGGTTGTCTTTTGCCAACTGGTTCGCCACCGCGTGGGCGATCGCCCGCCGCCCCGGCGAGACCTACCGTACGATGCGCCTCGACGGCCCCGCCACGCCCGCTAGGTTGTTCCTGCTGAGCATCGCGCTGATCGTCGGCATCGGCTGGGGGGCGTTCAGCCTGCTGGCCATCGGCTACCACCCGCTCGGCGCGTGGCTGGCGGGCATGGCCGCGGCCAAGGTCGTGCTGGTCATGACCTACATCGAGACTCTCGGCGTGACCTTCTTCAGCGGTCGCCGCGGCTGGCGGGTGCCATTCCGCCTCGCCGAGCGAGTGACGTGCTACGCCTCGGTCGGCTGGGTGATCGCGGCCGCGGTCCTCGCCCCACTCGTGGGGCTGTACGACGCCGGGCTGCTACGCGAAGGCGTAATCCGGATCGTTGGCCACTGGGACCCGGACTACCGCTGGATATTGACGGCCGTGGGCTTCGGGGCGGCGGTGCTGTTTTTCGAAACCCTCGTTTGGACCGGCGTTCGGAAGGTCCGCTTCGGGAACCGGCAGACGCCACCGCCAATTGCTTGACGTTAACGGCTTGCGCGAGCTACTATTAGCAAATAATTCCGATGCCTTTTGGCATCTTCAACCCGGCGCGTTTCCGGGCCGGAAAGTCTCCACGAATCGCCCCGATCTTCCGTTGAGGTATTGATTTACAAAACCCCTGCGGAACCCGCGTCAAAGGCGACGCGGCACGGGAAACACTGCTTTCATGTCGTATTTTGAACCGATATTTTGTTGGCTGATGAGTCGGCTGCAACCCCTGGCCGAGACCGCGTCCCCCGCCGTCCCGCCCGTTGTTGCCCTCGTCTCCTCCCGGACATTCGCCCCCGTGGCGACTCCGGCAGCCAACCCGTATGCCCGCCGGGGCCAAACGTTCAACCGACCACTCCATGCAGCTCCGCGCTGCGCCCCGTGTTTCACTGCCCGTTGATCGATCGCTGATCGCAGACCGCCCCGCCCCCGGAACCCACGCGCCTCAACCCCGGCCGACGACGCCCCCCCACCCGCGTCACCCCGGCCGCCCGGAAAGGGGCTCCCCGTGATCCACTCCTCCCTCTTCAGCACCACCCCGCTCGTCCTCGGAAACATCGGTTTAATCATCGGTATGCTCGCTCTGGGCCTCGTCCTCGGCGGCGTCGGTGTGTTCGTCGTCCTCAAGCTCGTCGCCGGCAACGCGCTGGGCGCGGCCAAGCGTGAAGCGGACGACCTCGTCGCCAAAGCCAAGGCCGAGGGCGATACGCTCGCCAAGCAGATCGAGCTTGACGCCCGCAACGAGCAGGCCAAACGCCGCGAGGAGTTCGACAAAGAAACCGACTCGGCCCGGAACGAACTGGCCGACAAAGAACGCCGGCTGACCAAGCGCGAAGACAACCTCGACAAGAAGCTCGACACCCTCGCCACCAAAGAAAAGTACCTCACCGACCTCGACTCCCAAGTCAAGCAGGCCCAGGCCGGTATAGACGGCAAGCTCGCCGAGGCCGAGGCCCTCGTCGCCGAGCGCAAAAAAGCCAACGAGCAGCACCAGGAAAACCTCAAGAACGACCTGCTCCGCATCGCCCACCTCTCCGAGGAAGACGCCAAGCGCGAAGCCATGACCGTCCTCGAGCAGCAGCTCACCCACGAGTCCGGCGAGCTCGTCAAGCAGATCACCGAACGTACCGAGCAAGAAGCCAAGGAGATCGCCCAGAAGATCACCCTGACCGCGATCCAGCGCTACGCCAGCGAGCACTGTTCTGAATCAACCAGCAACTCCGTTCCTGTCGAAGACGACGCGATGAAGGGCCGAGTCATCGGCCGCGAGGGCCGAAACATCCGCGCCTTCGAGGCCGCCACCGGCGTCGACGTCGTCGTCGACGATACGCCCGGCTTGGTCATCGTTTCCTGCTTCGACCCCGTCCGCCGGGCCGCCGCCGCCGAGACGCTGCGTCGCCTACTCGAAGACGGCCGTATCCACCCCGCTCGCATCGAAGAGCTCTCGAAGCAGGTCTTCGAGGAGTACGAAAAGAAGATCGTCAAGTTTGGCCGAGACGCCTGCGAAGAGGCCCACATCCACGGCATCCACCCCAAGGTCTCCGAGATGATGGGCAAGCTGCACTACCGCACCAGCTACGGCCAAAACATCCTCCGCCACTCGCACGAGGTCGGCTACCTCTGCCAAGTCATCGCCGACGAACTCGGCCTCGACGGCGATCTCGCCCGCCGCTGCGGCTTCCTGCACGACATCGGCAAGGCGATGGACCACGAAGTCGAGGGCGGCCACCCCAAGATCGGCGCCGACTTCTGCCGCAAGTACGGCGAGAACGAGGCGGTACTCAACGCCATCGCCGGCCACCACAACGACATCCCCTCGACCACGCCCTACACCCCGATCGTCATGGCCGCCGACGCCATCAGCGGCGCCCGCACGGGTGCGCGCCGCGAGTCGCTGGAGCGTTACGTCAAACGCCTGCAGGACCTCGAGCAGATCGCCAAGGACCAGAAGGGTGTCCGCGAGGCCTTCGCCATCCAGGCCGGCCGAGAGGTCCGCGTCGTCGTCGACCCCGAAGGCACCCACGACGAGGCCTGCCACGCCATCGCCCGCAACATCGCCAAGCGCGTCAGCGAAGAGATGACCTTCCCCGGCGAAATCAAAGTCACCGTCCTCCGCGAGATGCGTACCGTCGAATACGCGCGCTAAACACACATGGACTCGACATGTCCCGTGAAGCCGAAGTCATCGCCCGAACCGGCGACCAGCCGATCACAATAGATCGGCTCGTCGCCGACTTTCGTCGGCTTGGAATCAAGCCGGGCGGGGTGCTGATGGTTCACGCGTCTTTGTCGGCGATCGGGTGGGTCGTCGGCGGACCGCAGGCCGTGATCCTCGCGCTACGGGCAGCCGTCGGTGAGGCGGGCACTCTGGTGATGCCGACGCACAGCGGGGAGTGGTCCGACCCGGCCCCGTGGGAGAACCCGCCGATCCCCGGGGCTTGGTGGCCGGCGGTACGCGAACACTGGCCGGCGTTCGATCCTGATGTAACACCAACCCGAGAAGTCGGTGTTGTCGCGGAGACCTTCCGCGCCATGCCCAGTACGGTACGCTCGAAACACCCGCAAGTCTCCGTCGCTGCCCAAGGCCCGCAGGCACACGAAATCGTTCGCGACCACCCGCTGCCCTTCGGCTTCGGGGCCGGCTCACCCTACGAAAAACTCTATGAAATCGATGCCGAGGTTCTGCTCCTTGGTGTCGGATACGACCGCTGCTCCGTGCTCCACTTTGCCGAGAACCGCGTCGGCCCGCCGCGTATCCCGCTTCGCCGAGAATCGTTCCCCGTATTGATCGAAAGCGTCGCCCGTCGCGTAGAGGTCGATGATCTAGATCACGACGCGGATCGTTTCCCGGACATCGGATTGAGCTTCGAAAACCAAAACGGAAGATCAGTTATTCATGGCGATATCGGTTTGGCTCCGAGCCGACTGATCAAAGACACCAAGCAGCTAGTCAACCACGCCATACTCCGGCTCGGTCAATAAACGAATCTTCGCGACTAATACCTTACCCCGCATTTTCAACCGCATCGGTTTCGGGATCAGCTTCGTTCGCGGCCAGCTGCGCTTCGTAGGTTTCGCGATCAATAAAACGCAGCGAGTAACCATTAACGCAGTGGCGCATGCCGGTGGGCCGGGGGCCGTCGGGGAAAACGTGGCCGAGGTGGCCGCCGCAGCGGGCGCAAACGATTTCGACCCGCCGCATGCCGAAGGATAGGTCTTCGTGCTCTTTGACGTGGTCGTCAACGATGGCTTCGTAGAAGCTCGGCCAACCTGTGCCCGAATCGAACTTGGTCCGCGAGTCGTACAGCGCCAGGCCGCAGCCCGCGCAGACGTAGACGCCGTCTTCTTTGGAGTCGTGGTACCGGCCGGTGAAGGCTCGCTCGGTGCCTTTCTCGCGGAGGATGTAGAACTCGGTAGGTGAAAGCTCGGCCTTCCACTCTTCGGTGGTCTTTTCGATCTCGACCAATCGGCCGTTTTCGTCGCGTTCGGGGTTCGTCACCACTTCGATGTCCTTTCCGTCGTCGGTCTCGGCCGTCTCGGCCCCGGCGTATTCACCACACGCACCGAGGCTCAGCACCAAAACACCCACCAATACGGCACACTGTCGTTGCATCATTCACCTTTCTCATTTCGTGAGCATAGGCTCACCGGACCACCCCGCCACGCTCAGGACGGGAGCAATTTTTGCAGGCCGTGTCAACCGCGCAAGGACATGCGCACACGGGTATTACAACCCACAACCGCCCAGAAAAATTCCACTTCCTCAGGGCCCACAAACATGGTGGATCACGATCCCCGCCGCGACCGCGACGTTCAGGGAATCGATGTCCGCATGCATGGGGATACGAACTTTACGGTCGGACCGCGATACGAGTTCGCACGGCAGGCCGTAACCTTCGCTGCCCAATAAAATCGCTCTCCGTTGGCCTGGAAGCGGCTCCACCACCCGCAGCGGCTCGGCGTCGGCGTCGATCACGGTCGCCAAGAGCTCATACCCGAATTCGCCCCGCAGCCGATCCAGGTCCGCCGTGATGTCCTCGCTCCGCACCATCGGCATCACAAACACCGCCCCCATCGACACCCGCACGGCCCGCCGATACCAAGGGTCCGCACAACGCGGCCCCAGCACCATCGCCTTCACCCCGAGCCCCGCACACACCCGCACCAACAGCCCGAGGTTGTCGACGTTCGTGATCTCGGGACAAACAACGATCGTCTCCGCCGACGAATCACCCCCCAGCACCTCACTCAATTCCCGGGGCGTCGGCGGCTCACACGCCGCGATGATCCCCTGGTGCATCTGGAACCCCACCGCCCGCTCGATCACGTCTTTCGAACACGCCAAAACCTCGACGCCTCCGACGCCTGCCTCGGCGATCATGACTTGGACCCGATCAACCTTCGACTCGATCACCAGCACCGAGCACACCCGGAGGCCGGACAAGAACGCCCGCCGAACAACGTGTTCGCCTTCGGCCAAGAATTGCCCCGTCTCCCGGCGGACATCGCGATCTTTCAGGTTCAAGTACAGCTTGAGTTCCGGATCGTGCGTATTGTCAATCACCCTCAGTGGCATAAGGTATAAGTTAACTTTTTGGGTTAGAACTAATCGGTTTCCGGATCACGCTGATATGTACTCTTACCTAGGATTAGCTATGCGAATCCTCTTCCTTTTATTGATCGCTTGCGTTTGTGTGTCGAATCTGGACAACTCCGCCTCTGCGGAAACGCAGCATGATCACGGAGTATCGCCCGAGAAACGCGAAGACTTCCTAAGCCGCCGGATGAGCGGGAAAATGATCGGCCGTTTCTCTAACTTCGGCAGCCTTCTCTATGCTGTAGACGACATCGTAATCCATACCGACGATGAAAAAATAGCCGCCACCCGATTGTTTTCTCCGTTCCCGGACTCCTACCGCCCGACACGTCGTGAATTTTTTGACGCGATGGCCCGATGTACGGACAGCACATGGGCGTACGATGACGAACGGGACTACTGGTTATTTTCCCCGGCAGAACTAAAACCGGCGTATCGCTTGACCTTGGCTGACGGATGGTTGCAGCAACCGCCGCGATATGGCGGAACCTCCTTTCAAGCGCCACCAGAAGTCATGGCCGGCATGGACATCGGTCATGTCGGTACGTACTCGGCATCCACAAAACAGCTGCGCGATGAACAGAAACTCATAAAATTCTGGGGCAATTTGCGCAGAGACCTGGCGCTGAAATTCACCACGCGTTTTCCAGGAACGATATCTGATCAAGACCTAATTCCCGTTGAAATCGCTGGCCATAAAGCAGTTTATTGTGTCACCACACTCAACGACGAAACCGAGATCGTTTGGCATCAATGGGTGTTTATCGCCGATGGCCAAGGTTTCCTAATCACCTGCGGATCAGACCCTGCCAACGGCACGGGTGTCCCTGAAGATGTGTCACAGATGCTCAACAGTCTAAAAATACCGCCGAGTGATAAACCGTAGCTTCACTTGACCGTCTCCGAAAACAGCTGCATCACATCAGCTAAAAGCTGAACGCGGCGGCATTCCTTTCCATGCATTGATGTTCCGGACGTTATCGGTTGCTAGGTCATGCATAAAAACGAAGCCTAGCCATGGCCGTAACTCAATGAATCTTATCTACCGTTCTAGCGGGCACGTGTACCGTTCAAAAGACACCTTGTGCCGTAAGACAGCTACACTCCATTTCCCTGCGTACGGCAAACCGTACGCACAGCAGGCTTTGAATACCTGAGTAGTTACTGACAATAATTTTTCGAGAACGCGCAAGTGGCTTCGGCGGATTCCGTCTGTATTAAGCTGCTTTCAAACGGGCAAATGCTGTCGAGTAGTAATCAAGAGGCGGTTATTCGTATCGTGACCTTGTTGCTTTTCAGCCTTCCGTCGATCGTTGACGCGGTGACGAACGCTTCGCCGGGCTGGTCCAAGGCCTGCACCATCAACACGCACCGGCCCTTGTGGGTCTTAACGGTCGGCACGTTGTAGCGGTCCTGGCAGGCGATGCTGCCGTTGTCGACGCCCAGCAGGCGGAGCGGGCCGTCGATGTTGAACGTCACTTCGTGGTCGGCGTGCAGAGCCGGTCGGCCCTCGGCGTCCTGCAGCTGCAACGTTACGTGAGCTGCGGCGTATTGGTCGGCGGGTAGTTCGGTTTTGTCTACCTCGAGATGGATCGCCGCGGCGTCGCCCGCGGTTTCCAAGACGCGGATGATCGTTTGGCCGTCGGCGGTGGTGCCGTGGGCTTCGAGTTTGCCCGCCCGCCACGCGGGGACGTGCCACAGCAGGAGGTACTTGTCGTTGCCCGGGGCGACGTCTTCCAAATCGCGAACGCTCAGCGACTCGCCGTTTAAAAATAGCTCGACGCTGACACAGTTCGTGAACGCCTCGACGACCACGGGCTGACCCTCGGCGTAATTCCAGTGCGGGTCGCTGGCGTGCCAGCTCCATTTCATCTTCTGCTTGTCGTCCCGATCGAGACGGCGGACGACGCCGTCGACCAGCTCGTAGGGGTTGGCGTGGTCGGACTGGTGGCCCAGGCCGTCGAGCTCGAAGCTCTTGGTGTCCTGCGGCACGACCTCGAGGTGCAGGTGCGGTTCTTCGAGGTTCCAGAAGCTGCGGAAGTGGTGCCAGGCGGGCAGGGGCTGACCCGCGAAGTCCATCAGGCCGCTCGCCCCGCCACGGTTCGGCCAGCCGCCGGACTCGCCCATATACCGGATGCCCGTCCACAGGAAGATGCCGGGGGCGTAGTCGCGGTCGACGCACCACTCCCACTCGTGCCACTGCGTCCAGTTTTCGCTGCCGAAGAACGGCACGTCGGGGTAGTGCTCGTGCAGGTAGTCGGTCAGGATTTGGCGGTAGCTGGTGCCGACGATATCGAGCGCATCGCCGTAGCCCGCGACCATGCCGAGGCTGGGGATGACGAGGTTGCCGGTGACCGGGCGGGTGCGGTCGACGGCGCGGATGCCGTCGGCCAAACGCTTGGCGACGGCCGCGATGTTGTGCGGGCCGAGGTCTTGTGTTTGGTACCGGCGGAGGATCTCTTCCGGGGGGTGCGGCGGGACGTCCCAATAGTAGTTCACCTCTTTACCGTTGGGGTCGAGGGCCCGGCCCTCTTCCCAGTAGCCGGCGGCGTACTGCTGGGCGGGGTAGGTCCACTCGATCTCGTTGCCGATGCTCCACATCACGATCGACGGGTGGTTGCGGTCACGCAGGACCATCGCCGCCACGTCGCGGTCGGACCACTCGGCGAAGCTCTCGCTGTAGCCGCGGGTTTCGTCCTCTTCGCTCTCCTGCTTGTAGTTCTTGCGTTTGTCTTTGGCGTGATGCCATTCGTCGAACGCCTCGTCCTGCACGAGGAAGCCCATCTCGTCGCAGAGGTCGAGGAACTCGGCGCTCGGCGGGTTGTGCGCGGTGCGGATCGCGTTGACGCCGGCCTCTTGCAGCTTCTCCAGCCGACGACGCCAGACGTCAAGGGGGACCGCCGCCCCGACCGCCCCGCCGTCGTGGTGAAGGCAGACGCCTTTGAACTTCACGCCCCGGCCGTTGAGGAAGAAGCCTTGCTTCGCGTCGTAGCGGAACGTGCGGATACCGAAGGCGGTCGAGACTTCGTCGATTATTTCGCCGCCGCGGGTCACGGTGGTCTTCACCGAGTAGAGCTGCGGGTCGTCGATGTCCCATCGCTTGGGGTTCTCAACGAGGACGAACTGCTGCTCGGTACGGGTGGTGTCGGCCGGGACGGTGAGGGTCTGCTCGGCGGTGCCGACCGCTTCGCCGCCAGGGCCGACAACCGTCTGCGTCAGCGTGACCTCGGCGGGCTTGTCCGTGGCATTTTCGACCTGAGTCTCGACGCACACGCGGGCCTGCGTGTCGGTGACGCTGGGCGTCGTCACAAACACGCCGTGCTGCGGCACGCTGACCGGGTCGGTCGCGACGAGGCGGACGTGGCGGTAGATGCCCGAGCCGGAGTACCACCGGCAGTCGATGTACGCCGTGCGATCAACGCGGACGAGGATTTCGTTCGGGGCGTCTTCACCGAACGTCAGATGATCCGTGAGGTCGTAGGCGAACGGGATGTAGCCGTAGGGCCGATGCCCGAGGTGTTGGCCGTTGATCCACACGTCGCTCTTGGAATACACCCCGTCGAACTCGATCCGGAACCGCTGGCCCTTGGCCGACGCGGGCAGGACGAACGACTTGCGGTAGTAGCCGACACCGCCGGGCAGGTACGCGGTGGCGTTGCCGCCCTCTTCCTGAGTAGTCTGGCCTTCGACGCTCCAGTCGTGCGGGAGCCGGACATCCCGCCACGCCGCGTCGGCGGATGGCTTCATAGTCGATTGATCTTCGGCTGCGTCGAGCGCGAAACGCCAATCGAAGTTGAAATCGTGGTCCGTGCGTGCAGGCGAAATAGTTAAGCAGGAGGTATTCATGGCGGGGATGATACCGCCAACCCGTGCCCAGTAACTGCCGCTTCATCCAAACCACTTAACCCGACAGCTTCGCCTTGATCTTTTCGCCGACCACCTTGGGGTTCGCCTGGCCCTTGGACAGCTTCATGATCTGGCCGAGCAGGGCGCCGATAGCTTTGTCTTTGCCGCCCTTGATCTGCTCGATGGCCTTCTCGTTTTTGGGGTCGGCGAGGATCTGGTCGATCCACTCGTCGAGTTGGCCGTCGTCGCTGACCTGGAGCAGCCCGTGCTGCTCGGCGAGCTGCTCGGCGGGGTCATCACTTGCACACGCAAAACCAAAGAGTTTGTCGGCGGCGCTGGCGCTGATCTTGTCGGCGTCTTGCAGGCCGACGATGTCGGCGACCTGCTGCGGGGTGATGCCCAGGCCGTCGAGGAAGACGCCCGCCTCGTTCGCCCGCTTGGCCCCGGCGTTGAGCAAGACCGCAGCGATCCGACGGGGTTCATTAACTTCGCCGCCGTCGGCCCGGCCTGCGTCAACGCAGGCCTCGAAGAATTTCGTGTTCGCCGGCTCCGCCAAGAGGTTGTCCGCGTCGATCGGCTTGAGCCCGAACTCGCCGACGTACCGCGCCTTCTTCGCCAACGGCAGCTCGGGCTGCTCGGCCCGCAGGCGATCCAGCCAGTCGTCGCCGATCTTCAGCGTCACCAGATCCGGGTCGGGGAAGTAGCGGTACTCGTCGGCGTCTTCTTTTTCGCGCTGCGGCGTGGTGACGAGCTTGTTGTCGTCCCAGCCGCGGGTCGATTTCGCGCGGGCCCCCATCACCCGGCCGTCTTCGAGCCACTGCTCGACCTGGCGGTGGTGTTCGTGGACGATCGCGCCGTGGACCGCCTTGAAGCTATTGAGGTTCTTGATCTCGACCACGGGCGTCTTGAACACCTCGCCCGACGGCTTGGTGATGACGACGTTGATGTTCGGCTCAAACCGCATGTGGCCCTTCTGCATGATGCCCTCGGTCACGCCGAGGTGTCGGCAGACGTCCCGCAAGGCTTGGCCAAAAGCCACCGCGTCGTCGGCGGAGGTGAAGTCGGGCTCGGTCACGATCTCCAAGAGCGGCGTCCCCGCGCGGTTGAGGTCGACGAGGCTGCCGTCGCTGAACCCGCCGCCCGGAAGATCGTGCAGCAGCTTGCCCGCGTCTTCTTCTAAGTGGGCGCGGGTGATACGGATGCGTTTCGTGTCGAAGTCCGGCGCGTTGCCGGCCTCGTCCGGCACCGGCACGTCGAACGCGCCGTCGTAGCACACCGGCCGATCGAACTGGCTGATCTGATAGTTCTTCGGCAGGTCGGGGTAGTAGTAGCTCTTGCGGTCCCACTTGGTCAGCGAAGAGATCGAGCAGCCCAACGCCAGGCCGACCTTGACCGACATCTCGACGGCTTCACGATTAACCACCGGCAGCGTCCCGGGCATCCCGAGGACCACGGGGTCGAGCAGCGTGTTCGGCTCGGCCTCGAAATAGTCTGCGTGGGCCACGTTGGGCGCATCGGTCCACATCTTCGAGCGGGTCGCGAGCTCGACGTGGATCTCCATGCCGACGATGAGCTGAGTCGAGAGGCCGTGCGGTTGTCCAGGGTCAGGGTAAGACATAGGGGCTTTCGAAAGTTCGCTTTGTGTGAGGCGAATTCTAACTGCAAGGTAGAAAGGAATGGTAATGCGACCAGCCGGCCGAGTTCCCCGAAGTCCCAGAAGCTAGTTCGCTACAGTCGTTGGTGGTTGAGCTCCTGCAGCCGCTGGTTAACGAGCCTAAGGCTTGCAAACTACATCCAATACACCGCAAGTGTTAAAACAAAGCTTGTAATGAACATAGTGATTTGCATCCTCGCCTGCGAGCTCAGCTTGGCGGGCAAGCCAAGGTGAGCCTTCAACCAGGTAACAACTGTCGTCTCGGATGCCTGGCGTATCGAACTCGTCTTCCCAACGAAAAGCCAGAACTTCGATAAAACGAAGCTTACAAGTATGTTCCTGCCAATCCGTAAATTTAAGTGAAAGGTCACCGCCTTGATACTCAAGCTGTACGTTTTCTGCATCAGCGGTTGAAATATCTAAATCGGTGATCTTGTATTGCATAGCTTCAA
Organism: Planctomycetota bacterium; assembly: GCA_038747275.1. Classification (GTDB taxonomy): domain Bacteria; phylum Planctomycetota; class Phycisphaerae; order Phycisphaerales; family Phycisphaeraceae; genus Algisphaera. The sequence continues at coordinate 44,603 of JBCDJW010000025.1, forward strand.
GCGTTTCACATTAAGTTTAAATACACCGCTAATAGGATATGGCGTTAACTGATTCCTCGAGCATCATGTCGCGGATGCCCCGCCGTGGTGTCGCACCATCGCGGGGTCGGGGATACCGAGTTGTTCAAACGCTCGCATACGGATCAAGCAAGAGTCGCAGCGGCCGCAGGGCTTGACGAAATCGGGCGGGAGCGGGTCATAGCAAGAATGGGTTAGGCCGTAGTCGACGCCGAGGTCGAGGCCCAGGCGGATGATGTCGGGCTTGGGGAGGTCGATGAGTGGGGTGTGGATGCGGAGATGGTCGCCGTTGGTGGTGGTGACGCCGGCTTTGGTGGCGAGGTTGGCCATGTCTTGGAACGCGGCGATGAACTCGGGGCGGCAGTCGGGGTAGCCGGAGTAGTCGACGGCGTTGACGCCGATGAACAGGTCGGTGCTGCCGAGGACCTCGGCGAGGGCGAGGGCGTAGCTGAGAAAGATCGTGTTGCGGGCCGGAACGTAGGTAATTGGGATGTCGGCCGACATGGCGTCGTCGTCGCGGTCTTTGGGCACGTCGAGCGCGTCGTCGGTCAGGGCGCTGCCGCCGAAGGCGCGGAGGTCGATCTTCGCGGTGCGGTGCGAGGCGACGCCCAGCGACTCGGCCACAGCCCGGGCGGCCTCGAGTTCGACCGCGTGGCGTTGGCCGTAGTCGAAGCTCAACGCGTGGCAGGTAAACCCGTCGCGCTTCGCCACGGCCAGCGTCGTCGCCGAGTCCAATCCGCCCGACAGCAAGACCACTGCCAGCTTTTTCGCCTCTTGGCCCGTGGTCATCCGCCGCCCCCCGGACTGCCCCCCTCTTCGTCCTCGATCGGGGGCGCTTTTGCCACGACCACCGTCCGGGCGACGATGTCGCCGAGCCGCTGCCGCAGCGGGCTGATCACCGGCAAGAGCAACAACAGGTACGCGATCAGGTCGAACGACTTCAGCAGGCAACGCGCGACGATCTGCCACGGCTTGGGCCGATCGCCCGACAGCGTGACCACCCGCAGCCCCGTCGCCCACTTGCCCAGCGACCGGCCCGTCGCCAGTTCGAGCACCAGCGTGTGTCCCACCACTACGCCGACGGCCAGCAGCCCCGGCAGCATCGTGTCCCACGTCGCGCCGGCGCTCCGGCCGGGCCAGCGGTCGTACAGCTCTTCGTAAGGAAGACCGAACACCGTGGCCGCCACCCACAGCCCGGGGGCGATGTCGATCAGCCCCGCCAGCCCCCGCCGCAGCAAGTCGGCGACCGCTTGGTCTTCGGAAAGCTCCAGGTTGTTGGTCGTGGGGTCCCGCCGCCAAAACGAAAACAGCAGGACGGTCGAGACCACCGCCACCGCCAGCAAGAGCAGCGTGTCGGCCGTGCGGGCCAGCGGGCTGATCGATTTCACTTCGAGTTGAACGGGGGCGAGCGTGGGCCGGCCGTTGAGGTCGACCGCGGTCAGCGTCGGGCCGGGCGGCTGCTCGGCTTCGGTTTCGTCGGCCTTCACGACCGCTTCGGCGACGCCGCGTGGCCCGGCCAGGAGGCCGACCGCGTCGCCGTAGTCGACAGTGGACCAGAGGCCTTGTGGCGGGACGCCGTCGGAATCAGCGAGTGTCGACTTGCCGATCGAAGTCAGCCGGTCGCCGCGGACGGCCCAGACCTGTGCGGCGAACGCTTGGTCGGTGGGTATGTTCTGGACGAGCAGGAGTTGGCCCCGCACCCGTAATCCCGTCACGCCCCCGGCCGCGGGTAGCTGAAGCGTTGTCGTTGACCAAGCCAAGGGTGCTTTCGCGGTATCGACCTCTTCATCGTTGTCGGAATTTGACGACGTGTCTTGCTCGATTTGGGACGGCCGAAACACCGTGACCGCCAGGTCTCCATCGTCTCTGGCCCCTTTGACGAGCAGCGTCGGCGGATCGCCGGGGCGGGCGGGAGTGATCAAACGGGTCGGCCGGTTTGTTGGCCACGCTTCGGGTAGCGTCACGAGCCGCCAATAACCGCTCTCCAGTACTAGCAGCCGATCCACCGGGGCTGCTGCGGCGGACGGTTGCGTCTCGATCATGCCAAGATCGGGGCCGCTTCCGATATCGGGGGCCGGCTGGCCGAGTTCGGCCGCCGACTCGTCGGCCGTATCGCTGGCTTCCGGCGTTTCTGCTTCTGCCTCCGGCGGGCTATTCAAAGGCACGGATTCATCCGCCGCGTCTCGAAATTCGGCACGGTCGCTTTCAGCTGACTCAGCTTCTTCGGTTTCTTCCGGGCCTTCGCCCTTGATCCGCAGCCCACGGGGCAGGCCGAGCACTAGGTTGAGCCGATCAGTGTGTTCGAAGACGTTCTTATCGCCCCGCGTTTGTGCCTCCGGGCTTTTCTCCAACTCGGCGACCGCCGCGGCGTTCTCGAACCTCGCTAAGACCCACAATCGACCGTCTGCCGCCATGCTGGCCCGCACCGTGGCCCCGCCGGGCAGCGATTTCTCTGTCCGGGAACGGAGGTACCAGTCTCCCTCGATCGGTGCCGGGCGTAGCGAGACGACCTGAACCCCGCCGTCCTCGAACACCATCCACAACGTGTCGTTCTCGGCGGCCACGCCCCGCGGCGTCAGCCGACCCGCGAAATCGGTCACCGATTCCCAAAAAGGCTCGTCCGAAACATCCGCGTGGTAAAGCGCCGTGAGTTTTTGCTCGGTATCTTTCGGGTCGGCTTTGTCCGCCCAGAGCCAAAGGTGCCGGCCGTCCGAGACCACCGGCAGATCGGGTGACCACCCCGACGTATTCCCGCTTAGCGGTGACGATTCCGGCGTCTTTTCCCCAGGAGTTTCTGTGAGCGAATCCGGGCCAAAGCCCAGCAAGCCGAGCGTTATCACGGTTAGGCCGAGCCACTTACTGAGCCGGGTCTTGGTCATCAAGCAAAGGGTACGCCATCCACCGCTGGGGGGCGACCTGCCCCAAGCGAAAGTCGCTTCCTTACACGTATCTGCCCCCCGATACCGAATGTTGTTGCCGCCCGAGTAACGGGCTCGAACTGTTACCATGGCCGTCTATGTTGAAGCACCGCATCCCCTCGGGGATTTTAATGACCGCCGGGCTGGCCACACTGATCTGGGCGGACGACGCGGCGGGCCGTAACGGCCTGCCGCCGGGCACGGTGCTTCTGGGCCTGCTGCTGCTGGTCGGCGTCTTGGCTGCGAACGAACTCGCGGCGTTGCTGAACGCCAAGGGCAGGCAAGTTAGCCGACTATCACTCAGCCTCGCAGCCGCTTCGGGTTGTCTGCTGATCTATTTTCTGCCGATGCTGGAATCGACGCGGACGGCCGGGGCGGTCATCGGGAGCGTGGCCGGGGCGGTCCTATTTTTTGCTTTCTGTCGTCACAGCCTGCTGTCGAAGAAAACCGAGGGCGCGGCCGCGGCGGGGGCGAACGCGGTCTTCGCGATGGTGTACCTCGGCGTCCTGCCGGGGATATACCTGCTGATCCGTGATGCGGGCTACTCGGCGTGGGCGATCGCGGCAATCGTAATGACCGTGAAGTCCTGCGACATCGGCGCGTACTTCACCGGCCGGTTCCTGGGCCGACGCAAGCTGATCGAGTGGCTCAGCCCCGGCAAGACCTGGGAAGGCCTGATCGGCGGGATGCTCTTCGCGGGCCTTTGGGCGGTGGTCTTCACCCAGATCGGCAACCGCTACACGCCCGAATCGGCAATCCCCGTGTGGTATGCCCTGCTAGGCGGCATGCTTCTAGGCTTCCTCGGCCAAGTCGGCGACCTCGTCGCCAGTCTGCTCAAGCGCGACGCCGGCGCGAAGGACTGGGCTCAGACCATCCCCGGCTTCGGTGGGGTGATGGACGTTGTAGACTCAATCCTGCTGGCGGCTCCTGCGGTATATCTGCTGCTAATTTTTTCTAGGTAACTCAAGTATGTTGTACTGAGCGTCACCAGAACAAGACAAAAACGAGCAGCGCCGCTTGGCCAGGCCCTAAATGATTATAAATTATTTAATTTTATTATTTTAAAGTTATAATTCTTGCTTTTGGCTACATTTTTCTTCTACAAATGCACAAATATCGCATGGTCAAAGCGGCAGCATATTGATGAAATACTTAATGTTAATTGTAAACATATATTATCGTGCTTGACAGGCGGTCGCGAAAGAGATTATATAAGTAAGCAAATATTGGAAGGGAATTGGAAACACGTCAACAAAACGGCAAAACCAGCATAAACATCCAGCAAGCGTTGCTAGAAAAACTACAAACATTTCTTTAAATCACTTTTCGATTCTTTTTCATTCACCCAGGAGGTATTTAGATGATTAAAACCTATCGTTTCAAGCAATTCGCACTCGCAGGAATCGCTGCAGGTATGTCATTACCGGCATCCGCTGCGATCTACACCACGAGCTTTGATGCTCCGACCTTCACCGCTGGTGCCATCGAAGGCCAAGACGGTTGGGTCGCTCAAGGCCAATGGGAGGCCGACGGCGCTGGCAATATCACTAGTACAGTCGGAGCCTTTATTCGTGCCCACAACACCAATGTGCTGGGGTCAACCGACATCGGCGAAAATACGACCATTACGTCCGTGCTAACGCTCGGGGCATTTTCCACACCCTCGAACGATATTGCTTCATTTGAGCAAGGCATCTTGCAGCAGGGCTTATCTCACCAGCAAGGAGTGCAGGCGTTCAACGTAGGCTTGGCCGCAGGGCTCTTCTACAATCCCGGAACCGGTAATGTTGAATTCCGGCAAAACCAAGGTTTAAACGAAACCGGCACGAGCTCAGTGGTTGTGGGTACAGCATCCGCCCTCGGAGGCACTACCTACACGATGATTACATCGTTCACCAAAACTGCAGCAGATACTTGGTCTGTCGTTGCCTCATTAGATGATGGAACAAACCCTGTTCTAAACCTGAGTTATACCGCGAACGGCCAAATCGCCGACCTCGATACCGACTCGGACGGCGGGGGAATCATAGGCGGTATCCAAGCCCTGCCCTCGGCGGGTGGATCAGGAGGTGTTGCAACCGCACCTTTCGGCCCGGTCTCTCTGAGTGATTTCACCATCGAAGTCACCCCTATCCCCGAACCGGCTAGCCTTGCTTTGATTGGCCTAGGCGTAGCTGCCATGCTGGGGCGTCGTCAGGTTCGCTAATTTAGCAAAAATATTTAAATTAACACAAGTAGAGCCACGCAACGGATACTTCAATTCCGTTGCGTGGTTTTTTATTACTGAGATGTCTATGTTGAATATTTAACTGCTGATTTTTTGCTGCATATTTTTTTCAAATAAAGGTTGATTGTTAACAACGCATCGAGTAATCTTCTGTCTGAGAGTAAAAGTACTCGAATTCATATCCATCTTAGGAGGTTTATATGCGTCAACTTATTGCTTCTTGTGCAGGTTTGGCTCTCGCCGGCGTCGGCGTTATGGGTGCTCAAGCCGCAACAATCACCGTTGAAGCCCTTGACTTGCGGTCTACAGGTGTTTTTGGTTCTGCGGATTTTGTTGCCGGAACCATTAATGCTGGCCCTGGTGCTCCCACTGATATCACCGTCACAGTCAATAACCTCGACCTCGACGGCGACACCACCGCGAATGACTCGGTCACCTTTACTGTCGTTTACACCGCTGGTGCCGACAATCAACGGCTCTTCAACCAAGGTGCTGACACCGGTTTTGGTAACGTGACCGACCTTACCGTCAGCGTCACTGGCGTCACTGGTACCACCACCGACCTCGGCCAAGCGATCGTCTTTGATGGCTTCACTGGTGCAGCAGCTGGTGCCGGTAGCGGTGGTGCTCTTGACAGCACCGTCGATATCAACGGTACTACTATTGATCTGATCTCGGCCTCCACCGGTGCATTCCAATTCATCACCGCAGGTACCGATTTCGCCCCCACCGCGACTGTTTTGTTTGACAACTCGGTCAACAATGCGGGTGGTTCGATCGTTGCTCGTAACTTCGATCTGCAGTTCAGCGCGATTCCCGAGCCCGGTAGTTTCGCCCTGCTCGGCCTCGGCGGTCTGGCTATGCTTGCCCGTCGTCGCAAGTGATATCGAAAGATACTGATATTAAAACCCCGGCCTCACGGTCGGGGTTTTTTTATACCCCGTGATATTTAGCCACTTCAAAGTCCAGGAAATTAATCTTTAGCCAGCAATACGCCCTAGTTAAGAATTCAGCGTGCTTTAAATACGCCACACTCCAGACACAGGCCCCTTGCTTTTCCTCACAGTTTTTATAGGCTTTAACGCTACAATCAAGCAGTTCGGTCACGTTGATCGATCGCAAATTCTGTTTTCACTGCGGAGACTCTTACCATCGCCCGAGGACGCTTTAAGCCCCAACCCCGCGAGACCGGCAAACGGCTTCGCATTAACGATCAGATCCGTGTTTCGCCCGTGCGGCTGATCGACGAAGAAGACAACCAGATCGGGGTCGTCGAGACGCTCGACGCCAAGAACCGGGCCCGCGATGCCGGCCTCGATCTTGTCGAAGTGTCGCCGACTGCTTCGCCGCCCGTGTGCAAGATCATGGACTACGGCAAGTGGAAGTACGCCCAGGCCAAGAAAGAGCAGAAGGCCAAGGCCCACGCCAAGAAGTCCGAGCTCAAGGGCATGCGGCTCCGCCCGAACATCGACGCCCACGACCTGAAGTTCAAGACCGACAAGGCCCGCTCGTTCCTCGAAGACGGCGACAAGGTCCAGTTCGTCATGCTGTTCCGCGGCCGACAGATGGCCCACCAGAACCTGGCGCGTGACACGATGAACGGCATCATCGAACTGCTCGAAGACGTCTCCAAGATCGAGCAGCCGCCCAAGATGATGGGCCGACGCATGACCATGATGCTCACGCCCGACCGCAAGAAACCGGCGGAGAAGCCCAAAGAAGAGTTTCCGGCCGAGCCCGCCGCGGCTAAACCCGCTGATTGAGATCAGCCCGAAGCATCCCTATAAACGAACCGCCGCTGGTCACTAGACCTGCGGCGGTTTTCGTTAGGGCCCGCCCCAGTGTTCAGGGCCGTCGCGGCGGCCGCGTTTCTTCACCGGCCAAGTAGGCTTTGAACTCTCGCGCATTGCTGTTTTTAATTTCCAGGTCAAAGAACACCGGCGACAGCGCAACCATCTCTTTCGCTAACGACCGTTCACGTAAGCTCAAGCCGGTCCCGACGGTCAGTGCTAGCAACAGCCCGGACATCGCCAGAATCGGCGATATCGACCTTCCGATACTCGCAGCAAAAACCTTGAAACGCCCCGGCGTCCCCGCAAGGAATAACAAACTAATTCCTACCCCTGATACCGCCGCGATAATCTGGACCCACAAGGTGAGTTCCGTGCGGACTGCACCATACGTCACGAAACCAACCCAAGCCCTCAATACCAGGCCTAACCCCAAAGCCACCGCTAAACCGACCAATGCCGCACGTCCTAAAGCCCGCCTCGGTTTTTCGATCCCCTTCAGCCAGATCAATTCGCGGACCAACCACCAGAACGCAAACCCTAACGCCGCCGCGGTCGCGATCAGGCTTGCCAGAGCCCACCCCGACGAAACATCGCCCCCGTCGTCAGCACTCCAGCGAAACACTCCCCAAACCGTAAACGATACCCCCAGTATTAAACCGGCGAGTATCAGCGCCGGCCACCTACTCGGCGGCGTTGGAACGGACAGCCCCAACTCGTAAGCCCGCTGCCGCAACGCCGACCGCCCTAGCAGCCATAAAAGTAAGCCGGCAAATAGGCACAACGGGAGGTAGGCCGCCAGTGGCGTAAGCGTATAGTTCAGCCCGTAAGCCCGGCCCGACCACGGAGTCCATACCCACACCATAAACCCCATCAACGGCAAGCCGACCCCTCCCGCTAAGGCCAATCCCAAACGCCGCCAGCCGATCCAAAGCAACAGCGGACCGTTGCCGGAACGTCGATTCCGCCACGATTGATAACCCCCTGAAAGCGAAATCAGCGACGATAGCACAACGATAACCAACAGCCCCACCGTTAACGCCGCCCGATCGACCGTCGCGTACTCGGCCTTGCGGAACGCTGAGGTGTCGACGCGGTATCCCGGGACCGCCGGAATCAGCGTACTCATCAGAGCGCCCGAAGTCTGCATGAGGTACTCATCGAACTCCCTTGCTTCTGCCGAGTCGCCTTGTCGATAATTAGCGTAGACCACAGCGAGGCTGTCGCTGCGAGCCAACGCCTCGGCCGCTTCGGCTTCGTCCCCCAACGCCCGCCAGACCGCCACTTCGGCGACACGCTGGAGGTGTTCGCACGAATGAGCAACGAGCAGGCTGATTAGCGGCTCGGCCGAAGCCGCTAGCTTCGCCGACACCGTGTCAAGTTGTTTGAGCAGGTATAACGCCCCCTCTTGATCCCCCGACTCGGCCCGCCGGAGGGCCGCCGCGCTTACCAGCCGAAAGGCCGTGCGGAAGTAACTCAGCGACGGTAGAAGTGTTCCGACCTCCCGCGAGATTCGGCCGAGGTATTCGTGCATCGACCGCGGTGCTGGCAGCTGAGCCAAGCGTCGGCGGACCCGGTCGGAAACGTGCATCGTGAGATAGGGCTTACTCGCCGCTTCTTCGAGTGCCGTTAAAGCCAAGGACAAGGCTTGCTCGTCGGCACCGTCCGGCCAGCGGTATACCTTGCTTTCGGTCCGTTCTAGTTGTCCGCCTTTGAACCTAAGTGTTTCGATAACCACGGTCGCATCAACAGCGTTGTGATCGAAATCATCTGCGATCGGCAGCAACCACAAACCCGCGGTTATTAAGGAGTAGACCCCGTTGTCGGGGTCTAAATCGGACCCGCGTTCTAGCTCAACCAACAAATCTTGACGCCCCGCAGCAAACGCTTCGGGCGCCCGCTCAGTATCGGGTAACTCCGACAGCATCATCGAGATGAGCTCCAGTTGGTCGAGTACTTCTTGCGGGTTGGCGTCCCGTACCGCCCGCCAGCGGTCGGTACGACTGTCGGCCGATTCGTCGCCGAAGTAGATCAGTCGTTGCTCCGCAGTCATACGTCCTTTGAGCCGACGCTCCTGCCAGCGCATCACCGGGTTGTAAGAGTAGTCAACCCCGTCCCAGATTTGGCTGGACCGCGAAACCGTACTGATCCCCGAGACCGCGAAGATCAACGTCGCTAATACGCAAGCCGGCAGCAGCGTCAGCCGGGCAAGCCACCACGCCCGGGCCCGCCACTTCAGCCGGAAGCGGTTCGCTTCCCACAACTGCTCGGCCACCTCTTCCGGGGGGCCGAAGGCTTGGACCGCGGCGGCGTGGGCGTCTTCTTCGCTGTAGTCCGCCCCAAGGAACTCGGCAGCCGAAGCTTCGAGATGGCTCTCCAATTCACGCGAGACCTCCAGCCGGAGCTCGCGGTCGCGGCTCAGCCGACGGGTGGCCTGTTCGATAAGTTCTCGGAATTCGGCCATGCTCAGGCCCCCATCAACAGCGCATCGACCGCCCCGCTCATCGACTCCCACTGCTCGCGGCTCGCGTCGAGCAGCCGATTGCCTTTGGGCGTCAGGGCGTAATACTTGCGGGCCTTGCCGCCCCCGGAAGCCGGGCCGTCCTGCCACTTTGCCTTGAGCAGCCGCTGGCCCTGCATCTTGTGCAATAGCGGGTAGAGGGTGCCTTCTTTGAATTCGAGCACGCCGTTGCTGCGGGTGTTGACCGTTTTCACGATCTCGTAGCCGTACATCGGCCGCTCGGCCAAAAGCGACAGGACGATCGGCATGACCGTGCCCCGGGCGAGTTCTTTCGATAATGACATCGGCAAATCTCCGCGAGTTTATACCTCGACATAAAAGGTATATTACCTCGACAACCGATGCAAGTGTTTTTTTGAATCCCCACCAAGGCTTTACCCGGCGTTCTAATAGCTTCACGGGAAAAGACCAAGCACTAGCTGGCCCCGCCACGCCGCCGGTAGGCCGACGGGCTGACGCCGACGTGCTGCTTGAACTGTTTCGAAAAGACGAAAGCGTCGGCGTAACCCAGCGTCTCGGCGATCTCCGCGACCGTGGACGCCGACTCGGTCAGCAGGCCCCGGGCGCGTTCGATCCGGGCGGTAATCCGGAAAGCCTGCGGGCTCTGGCCGGTGTAGTCGCGGAAGCTTCTCGAGAAGTGGGCCGAGCTCACACCTAGTTGCCGGGCCCACTCGGCCACCGGCGTGGCGTCGCCGGGGTGGTGCCGAATCGATGCGGCGATCGGCCCGTAGACCGACGCCAAGCGGCTCCCGCCAGATTGACTCGCGGTCTCCACCAAGTCATGCAAAACACCAACCAGCAGCGTCCGCTCGACGACCCCAGCGTCGGCAGGCTCTCCGACTTCGCCCCCGCCCCGCCGCGAGACGCCCTCGATAATCCGCCGCATCGTCGCATCGACCAGCGATAAATTTCTCGAAGTGAAAAACTCCGGCGGAGACGAGGAAAATCGTCCATCAAAATGGATGTAGCTGATCCCCAAGGGGTCTCGTTCCGAGGTGCCCGCGTCGTAGACCCCGCCGGGACGCATCCACACGCAGAACCCGGGGGCAAGCTCCCAGCGATGCTCCCCGTCGCTCATCCAACCACGCCCCCGCCAAACCAACCACAGCTCTTGGTCCCGCAACGCCAACGAAGTTGCGCGGTCCCGACACCAGCCGGGCGTCGTCAGCATGCTGCCGCAGGGATGGTTGATGGCTATTTGGGAAATATCCATCTAAATATCATACTAAGACATATTTGATTCATATCAAATCATTCATTTATCAATGTTTTTATGGCATATTTTCGAAAATTTCCTCGAACAGATATATCTTATGAAAACATTAAATACAGATTTTTTTGACCGCTGTGAACTCGAAGCTGACGTCTGCGTCGTGGGTGGTGGAATGGCAGGTCTCTGTGCCGCCGTCGCCTCGGCCCGCAACGGCGCGAAGACGATCCTCGTTCAGGACCGCCCCGTGCTCGGCGGCAACGCCTCCTCCGAGGTCCGCATGTGGATATGCGGCGCTTACGGCAAGACGAACAAAGAGACCGGCCTGCTCGAAGAGATCCAGCTCGACAACCTGCACTACAACCGCGGACTCAGCTACTCGGTCTGGGACAGCGTCCTCTGGGCCAAGGCCGCCCACCAGCCCAACCTCACCCTGCTCTTGAACACGACCGTCTGCGACGGTCAGACGGATCGCAGCGCTTCCGGGGCAAGTTCCGGGGGCGGTCGACTCGAAAAGCTCACCGCCTGGCAACTCACCAGCCAGACCTGGTTCACGCTGCACGCCAAGCACTTCATCGACTGCTCCGGCGACAGCATCCTCGCTCCGATCTCCGGCGCCGAGACGCGGTGGGGCCGTGAGTCGCGGGACGAGTTCGGCGAGGACATCGCGCCGGCAGAAGCCGACCGCAAAACGATGGGTAACACCCTGCTGATCCAGCTGCGCCGCACCGGCAAGCCGCAGAAGTTCGTCCCGCCGAGCTGGGCGATGCGCTTCGACGGCCCCGAAGACCTGCCGCACCGGATCAACGGCGTGAAGGCGCACAACTTCTGGTGGATCGAGGTCGGCGGCACGCAAGACACCATCCGCGATGCCGAGGCGATCCGCGACGAGCTCTACCGCGTCGCCTACGGCGTGTGGGACTACATCAAAAACCGCGCCCCCGAGAAAGACGAAGCCGAGGACTGGGCGATCGAATTCATCGGCAGCCTGCCCGGCAAACGCGAGAACCGCCGATACGTCGGCGACCACATCCTCACCCAGCGTGACGTCCGCTCGGGTGCCGGTACTTTCGACGACGTGATCGCCCACGGCGGTTGGAGCATGGACGACCACCACCCGGCCGGCATGTACTACCCCGGCCGACCGACGCTGTTCCACGAGGCCCCGTCGCCCTACGACATCCCCTACCGCTGCCTCTACTCAAACAACGTCTCGAACCTGCTGTGCGCCGGCCGCAACATCTCGACCACCCACACCGCGTTGTCGTCGACCCGCGTGATGGCGACCTGCGCCGTTATTGGTCAGGCCGCTGGCACCGCCGCGGCGCTGTGCGTCCACCACGGCGTCGCCCCCGCGTCGCTCTCGTCCGGCGACCGCCTCAAGGAACTACAGACCACGCTGATGGACCAAGACGTCTGGCTCCCCGGCCGACCACGCGGCATAGACCCGCTCGCTCAATCCGCAAAAATCCACGCCGAAGAGACCAGCGAAAAAGGCCACGCAAGCAAACTCCTCGACGGCACCGATCGCGACCTTCCCGACAAAAGCCACACTTACGAAGGCCCGCTCGGCCAGCCGATTACTTTCACCTGGGACAGCCCCGTCAACGTCCCGGGCCTGCGTCTCGCGCTCGACAGCAACCTCGCCAACGAAAAACGCATGCCCCACACCTACCCGCAGGCCAGCGACCGAGACCGCGTGCCCGGTACATTAATCAAAGACTTCCGTGTCGAGGCCCGCGACGCCGCCGGTCAATGGCAGGCCGTCGAGAAAGTCACCGGCAACTTCCAACGGCTGATCCACCTTCCTCTGGATGTCCAGACCGACGCCCTGCGTGTCGTGCCCGAAGCAACCTGGGGCGCAAAAGTCGCCCGCATGATGGGCTGCGAGCCGATGGCCACCTTCACCAACCTCCGCCCCGCCCCCGACCCCGGCATCACGTTCAAAGAACGCCAAGCCCAACTCGACCCCGCCGACCTCGCCGAGCCCGACAGCGGCCTGGAATCCGGCCCCACAGAATCCCTCCGGTTCCACGACCAGGGCGCCTAACCCCAAACGTTTAGCGGGCGGCACAAAGTGCCCCGCTTAATAACTATTCGTTAAGAACGCCCCTCCGCCAACCGCTTCAGCGCCCCAAAAAAACCACGCTTCCGCTCGGACGAAATCGACCAGTCCGTCGGCACCGACTGGTAACCCTGCTCATCCCCCTCGCCCTTCATGCGGTAGTCGAAGTATCCCCAGCTCGCCCCGGCCGCGACCGCCGCGGCGAGGTTGTTCTCTTCCTTATCAAAATCAAAATGGTCGTCCTCGTTGTAAACGATCGGCTGCCCGCGGTAACCCGCAACCTTCCGCGAGTCTTCGACCTGCTTGATGATCCGGGCGGGCTCGTTAACGCCGTTGCCGTGCAGGAGGATAAAGTCCGCGACGCCCGCGATCTGCGGGTGCAGGGTCTGCTGCCCGCACTGGCTGGTGCTGACCAACAACCGACCCGCCGGGTTGTCGACCTTGCCCGCCGAACGCTGCTGTATCCGTTGAATCAACTCGTCGCCGCGGTCGACCCGGATATTCAGCTGTTCGTAAAACCGCTTATCCGTCAGCACCAGGTCCAGATCGACTTCGTTGCCCACCTCGATCATCACGTTCCGGTCGCCCCGCCCGATCAGCCAGTCCGTCGCCTCGTCGCACGCCCGGCAGACCGCATCCTCGTCGTTGAGCCGTTCGTCCTGCGCAAAGTAGAACAGGCCGAGGATCACGACCATCCCCAGCGCATCCGCCGCGTCGATGATCCGCCCCATCCGCGCCGCGTAGTCCGCCCGCAGCGAGCCGTCCGCCTCGAACGCCGAGTTGTGCCACGGCTGCTCCTGGCTATACCCCTCGGGGCTGCCGCCCTGGAAGTTGGTCGTGAACGCCAAGAGCCCGTGGGCGTGGTAGGTCGGCAGCTGGGCGATGAACTCGTCGGTGTTCCGCTCCGCGTCCCACGGCCGACCCGGCCGATCCCATCGGCTTCGCGTCTCGGGGTTCAGGTCATCAAACGTCGCCTGCACCATCCGGCTGTTCATCAGCCGACCCTCGATCGCCGTACCGGGATACGTTACTTGCCCGTTGATCAAAAAGCGGTCGCCCTCGATCGACACGACGGTTTGGCCAGCCATACACAACTCCATTCGGGAAACGCCGCGGATCGAACGCCGGGCAGAAAAAAATAAGACACGCCCCGCCGACAGCGCGAGGCTCTAATGCAACAGTGTAATGATGCCGGGCCGGTCTCGGCGACCGCTCCCCTACTCCAAATGCCCTCGAGAGAATAAACCGAGCCCGGATAAAATGACGGCATGGCCGAGGCGGTGAATAACCCACAAAACACGCAGCCCCGCCGCACCATCTTCCACGTCGACATGGACGCGTTTTTTGCCGCCATCGCTGTGCGTGACGACCCCTCGCTCAGGGGTAAGGCCGTCCTCACCGGCGGCACCGGCAAACGCGGCGTCGTCACCACCGCCTCCTACGAAGCCCGCAAGTTCGGCTGCCGCTCCGCCATGCCCACGGCCACCGCCCTCCGCCTCTGCCCCCACGCGATCTGCGTAAAGGTCCCCGGTGAAAAAATCCGCGAAGCCTCGCAGGCCATGTTCGCTGTGCTGGATGACTTCTCCCCCCTCGTCCAACCCCTCTCCGTCGACGAAGCCTTCCTCGACATGACCGGCACCGCCCGCCTCATGGGACCCCCGGAAGTAGTCGCAAAAGACCTCAAGAAAAAAATCTTCCTGGCGACCAATGGCCTCGTCGCGTCCGTCGGCGTCGCGCCCAACAAGTTCCTCGCCAAGCTCGCCTCCGACCTCGAAAAACCCGACGGTCTCACCGTCGTCCCCTCCACCCCCGAGGGCATCCAAGCCCTGCTCGATCCGCTGCCCATCGCCAAGATATGGGGCGTCGGCCCCGCGACCCAACGCAAGCTCGAACAGCACGGCATCAAACACGTCGCCGACCTCCGCCGTCTCACCGAAGACCAGCTCACCCACACCCTCGGCGACCACGCCCGCCGGTTCTTCCGCCTCGCCCGCGGCCTCGACGACCGCCCCGTCGTCCCCGACCGCCAAGCCAAGTCCATCGGCCACGAACAGACCTTCGCCGAGAACCTCACCGATCCCGACGCCATCCTCGCCGTCATGCTCGACCAATCCGAACAAGTCGGCTACCGCCTCCGCAAACACCAACTCCGCGCCCGCGGCGTCACCGTCAAGATCCGCTTCGGCGACTTCCAAACCATCACCCGCTCCACCACCCTCGACACCCCCACCGACGTAACCAGTGATCTCTACGCCACCGCCAAGGCTTTATTCCGGGGGTGGGCCGAGTCGAGCTTCCGCAGCGTCCGCCTCGTCGGCGTCAGCGCCTACCCCCTGACCAACGCCAACCAGCAAACCGAGCTGTTCCCCGACCCCAAAAAGCAGAAACAAAAACAGCTCGACACCGCCCTCGACGCCATCACCAACAAATTCGGCAAACGCACCGTCCACCGCGGCTCAAATTAATTAACCGGTCGAGGCCGCTGTAAAATACATGCTGTTATTCGTAGCCGTAATAAAAGTTTTTCGCTACAACAAAAGATCAAGCTAATGCTTGGCCGTCGTTCGAAATTCAAGAATCTTCGTCACCCCCGCAACCCGATTTTATTCTTATTGTTGTTGGGCATTTTTTCACCGCGTACTCGGAAGACACTTACAAAGCAGACCGACGCCGGCCTCTTTGAGTCGCTCGGCGTAGTTGAGGACTGCGAATACAAAAAATTTTTCTAAAAAAAATTTGTAGTAAATAAGATTTCGGGCGGATATTGTTTACAATCTACAATAAATTTGATTGCATATCTAACCTTTCTTCCTGTTCATTTCCCTCGGCGAAGAATGTCCACAACTCGATTCCATTTGCGTACCGCCTAAATAGAACAAGCCTTGTTTCACAAGTATCTCAGAGGTCAAATCGATGTCCCACTCTTATCCTCGGACTACGCTTACAACAATATTTTTATTGGTATGCCTCGCGGTTCCTGGTGTTCAGGCACAGCAACTCCTCGAGATGGGGCTAGCAGAAGAAGTAGGTGAATCCGCTGAATCGATCCCGCTGATCAAATTTGATGCCGATTTTTCGACCGAAGGGGTTGCCGGCGAAAACACGGCTGTATCGCTATCTCAGGAGAATGAGACGCTTAAGGCAGTTTGGCCCGCAGCGCAAAACGGGTACCCGGGTATTACGCTCCGGGCTCCGGGTGGGGCGTGGGACTTGTCATCTTGGCGCTGGATACGCCTCGATGTAGAGAACAAGGGGCCGAGGAAAATCACCCTAGGCCTCCGGGCGGATAACCCCGGAGCCGATGACGACGCGAAGCTACGGATGCACGTAATCCTCGATGTCCACGCGGGTCAGAAGCAGACCATCTCTCTGCCGATCTACTCCACCGATTGGGCGCTTGATCGCTCAGCAAAGCTGGTGGGCATGCGTGACACACCCGGGCAGTCCAAGATCGACCCGAGCAAAGTCGTAAAGGTCATTCTGTTTTCGGTTCGGCCTTATCACGACGAATCGTTGATTTTGAGCAACCTCCGCGCCGAAGAAAAGGTAAAGGTTCTGGCGATGTCAGAATTCCTACCGTTCATCGATAAGTTCGGCCAGTACGTCCACGCAGAATGGGATGGCAAAGCCCGCTCGGACCAAGACCTGATCGCGCAGATCGAATCCGAAGCGCAAGACCTTGCTTCCAACCCCGGCCCTGCAAACGTCAATAAATACGGCGGCTGGCTCGACGGCCCACAGCTCGAAGCTACCGGCCACTTCCGGACGACCAAGCACAAAGACAAGTGGTGGCTGGTCGATCCCGATGGCCGGCTGTTCTGGTCCAACGGCCCCGACTGCATCGACGTCCGCTTCGGCGGTTACACCGGCGTCGAACACCGCGAAGACTACTTCGCCTGGTTGCCGCCGCGTGAAGGCGACCCGTACTCTCAGCACTACATCGAAAACGCCGGCTGGGCCCCGCACGGCTTCTACAGCGACAAGCTGCCGTTCATGATGTATGACTTCCACAACGCCAACCTCCAGCGGAAGTACGGCGAGAAGTGGCGGGAGTCGTTCGCCGAGCTCGCCCACCAGCGTATCCGCAGCTGGGGCATGAACACCATCGCGGCTTGGGGCGACCCGCTGATCTACCGTCAGCAGAAGACCGCGTACACCACTCACGTCTGGATCACCGGAACCCGCCCGATCGAGGGCTCTACCGGCTATTGGGGCCAATTCCCCGACGTGTTCGATCCGGGCTTCCGCGAAGCAGCACGAGAATCCATCGCCGAGTACCAGCAGGAACGCACCGACCCGTGGAACATCGGCTACTACATCGACAACGAGATGAGCTGGGGCAATACGACCGAACTCGCCGTGGCCGCGCTAACCAGCCCTTCGGATCAGGCCGCTAAGCTCGCGTTGATCGACGACCTCAAGATCAACCACCGCAATATCGAAGCGCTCAACGCCGCGTGGGGCAGCGACTACACCTCCTGGGACGACATGGTCCGACGCCAAGACGCGCCGCCGGACCTCGACCGCGCTCGGGCCGACCTCGAACCGTTCTACCAGAAGCTGTGCGAGACCTATTTCCGAACCGTTAAAGAAGAACTCAAGGCTTTGGCACCCGACAAGCTCTACCTCGGTGTGCGTTTCGCCTGGCGGAACGATGTCGCCGTGCGGGCTTCGGCAAAGTACTGCGACGTGGTCAGCTTCAACGCATACCAAGGCACGATCGGCGACCTGAAACTCCCCGAAGGCATCGACCGCCCGCTCATGATCGGCGAGTTCACGTTCTCGGCGGCCGACGCTCGCGGCTTCGGCGGACTCATGATCAGCGCCACCAATCAGGCACACCGCGGCGAACGCTTCGCTGAATACATCCGCAGCGGCCTGGAAAACCCACAGATCGTCGGGGCCCACTGGTTCCAATACATCGACCAATCCCCCGCCGGTCGGCCCGACGGAGAAAACTGGAACGTCGGCATCGTCAGCCTGACCGACTACCCGCACTACGGCCTGGTCGAAGGCATGAGGGACATCGGCTACCGGATGTACGAGGTCCGGGACGCCGCCCCGGTCGAATGATCGCCTTATGTACCTTGCCCGGGGGTTATGTACCCACTCGACGTGACGTAACCAAAGCTTAAATCCGCGGGGCGAACTTAGCCCCAGAGTTTTTCGCTGGCGATTTCGGCGCCTTTGCTCATGTTGGTGAGTTTGGCCCAGACGATCTTGGGGTGGATCTCGGTTTTGTACATGGCTTGCGAGGAGAAGCCGCAGTCGGGGGCGGCCATGACGTTTTCTTTGCCGACACGCTCGGCGAAGCGGATGATGCGTTCAGCGATGTATTCGGGGTGCTCGACGGTCTGGGTGGCGTGAGTGATGACCCCCGGAATTAGTTTCTTACCCTCCGGTAGTTTTATATCTTCCCACATGTGGTATTCGTGTTCGTGGCGGGGGTTGCCGGCCTCGAAGGAGTAGGCGCCGGCGTTGACCTTGAGGACGTGGTCGATGATGCGGGGGAGCTCGGGTTCGTGGACGCGGGGGCCCTGGTTGATGCCGTAGCAGGTGTGGAAGCGGACTTTTTCTTCGGGGATGCCGCGGAGGCTGTGGTTGATGGCCTCGGCGTACATGTGGGCCTTCTTGTCTTTTTCGTCTTCGGTCAGGGTCTCGTCGTTGAAGACGTGGGGCATGAAGGGGTCGTCGACCTGGAGGAAGAAGCCGGCCTCGATGATGGCGTGGTGTTCCTCGGCGATGGCCTCGGCGAGGGCGAACATGTACTCCTCTTCGGTTTTGTAGTATTCGTTGAAGCCGACGCCGGTGACGGCGGCGCAGGGCATGAAGACGTCCTTGGCACCGGTTTTCTCGGCGGCTTTCTTGAGGTTTTCGATGTCGATCTTGATGGCTTCGTGGCCGGTGTACTTGATAGGGCCGACGCAGCAGAGGGGGACGGAGGGCGCGATCGCGCCGCCGAGCATGGCGCGTTCGAAGTACTCGTCGTAGTACTCGTGGAAGCATTCGCGTTCGGTCTTGTGAAAGTGGAAGTCGTGGTCGGGGCGGGGCTCGTAGCCGTCGAGGCGCTCTTCGATATAGACGGCGTGGCCGGGCTTGGACATCTCGCCGTCGGTGACGATGTCGATGCCGCAGTCGACTTGGATCTGAACCATGTTCTCGACGGTCTGGCTGAGCTTGTCCTGGTACTCCTGCTCGTCGATGTCCTGGCCTTCGAGGCGGGCCTTGAGGACGTCGAGCAAGTCGTGGGGTCGGGGCAGGCTGCCGACGTGGGTGGTGAGGATGCGGTCGGGGGTTTGGCTCATGGGAAGGGTCTTTGCGGGGGAAGGGTTTGATTCAGTGGACGAAAAATAAGTTTACCACAGGAATAGTTGCGACGAGGGATCGCGTGACGCAACGCTTGACCGGGAGGCGCATGATCCGGGAGCAGGACGCTGCGCGTCTCCCGCTAAACGGGGGTATGTGCGTGCGTTGGGTAGCGAACGTATCTCGGAACAGTGGAGGACGCAGGCCGTGTTTAGCCTGAGACTTCGACGGGTTCGCGGGACTCGAGCATGGCGGCGAGTTGTTCGCGAGATGAAGGCGGGGGCGAACTTGGCTCTTCCGCGGCGGTCGATTCCTGGGCGGCGGCATTGGCGTTGAGAGTTTCTTTGCTGACGCTGCCGTCGGAGTTGATCTGGTCGAAGTTGACGGAGACGCGTTTGGAGACGCCGCGCTCCTGCATGGTGATGCCGTAGAGCTGGTTGCAGCCCTGCATGGTGCGTTTGTGGTGGGTGATGACGATGAAATGGGAGTGGTCGAGGAAGGAGTTGATGACGTTGACGAAGCGTTCGACGTTGGCTTCGTCGAGGGCGGCGTCGACTTCGTCGAGGATGGCGTAGGGGCTGGGGCGGGACTTGAAGATGGCCATGAGCAGGGCGACGGCGGTCATGGTTTTTTCGC
>JBCDJW010000026.1:0-63049 GCA_038747275.1 Planctomycetota bacterium
AAATCCAGAAACACTCGTTCAAGCGATGAATCGAGCCGTTCGGTTCCGTGCAATAGCCATGCTGGCCATTCTCATCGCCGTATCGATCGTTAACGCACTCCGCTTGGCGACCGACCCCAATCAGAGTTTCTCAAATACGCCGCTGGGGGTACACGCGACGATACATCTACTGACCTTATATGAATCAGGAACGCTGTGGTGGCTCTTTCGAGGGCGCGACGATTCAAAGCCCCTACCGGGCGCATGGGCATACGTTAACGCGATCGTAGAATGCACAGCGCCGACCACGGTCGTTTTTTTCGCCGCATCTGCAACCGACATTTCGCTCGAAGCAGCAGCTCTAGGACCAGCTAGCCACCTCTACGCAATTTTTATCGTTCTCTCGGTCCTTCACGTCAGGTTACGGGTTTCACTCGTCGCCGGTACTGTATCAGCGATCGGGCTGGCTTCGGTCTTTGTCACTTCCAAGTTCCTTGGTGATGGCAGCCACGCTGCAACAAGACTACTACCCCCTTCACTCGAAGGGCTTTCGGTGTTATTCATTCTGGCCGCAGGGATCGCCGCAGGCATCGTAGGAATGAGGATGCGTAGGTACCTAGAAACGGCAGCGAGTGAGGCCGAAGCCCGTGCCAGAACCGAGCAAGATCTGCAAACCGCAGCGCTGATCCAACAAAGCCTGATGCCGAGTGAATCGCCAGCCGTGCCAGGCTACGAGATCTTGGGGTGGAATCGTCCCGCCGACGAAACAGGGGGTGACTATTTTGACTGGGTCGCGCTAGAAGGCGGGCGTACCGCAGTGTGCATCGCTGATGTAACAGGGCACGGGCTTGGCCCAGCCATGGTCACTTGCTTCTGCCGTGCATACGCCAAAACCGCTCTACGCGTTGAGGATCGAATCGCCGCAGCATTGAACCGCCTCAACGCAGAGCTTGTCGACGACCTGGGAGACGGACGCTTCGTAACCTTCGCCGCGGTAATCGTGGCCCCCAACGATGACCGCGTACTATCGGCCTCGGCGGGACACGGTCCATTGCTGATCTATCGCGGACGCGATGCATCCATCGAAAGTATGGGATCCGACGCCCTACCTCTGGGCGTCGTGAACTGGGACGAAGAACCGCAAACCTCTTCGTATTTACTCGAGATAGGCGACGTCTTTCTTCTCATCACCGATGGCTTTTTCGAGTGGGCGAATCCGCAGAATGAACAGTTCGGAATTAAGAACCTTAAGGCCTCATTATCGCGGCATGGCAATAAGGCCGGCCCAATGTTGATTGAAGGCCTGCTACATGACGTCGAAACTTTTGCTGCAGGTACACCGCAACCAGACGACCTGACTGCGGTTGTCATTCGACGCACGAATAATAGTGCTAAACGGGAGTAGCCGATGATTTGGCGAAGAATGTTATTGATCATTCATACAACCGGCATATTGATGCTAAGCATCCAACTGCCCGGGTGTGTATCAAACCAGATTTACAACAGCTCCAAAGATAAGTATCTCTCCGAGCTCGCGACACCCACCGAGGAAACGACAGGTGTTGATCTTGCCATCATTGAATTCGATGAATTCGGCATGCACTGGGAACCACAGCAACTTGAAGATACCCTTAAGTTAATCCACTCCAGGAACGCAGAATCCTCTCGCGGGATCATGCTGGTCACTTACACCCACGGGTGGATGAACAACGCCAACCCCGACCGCGAGAACAGCGACCTCGCGAGATTCCGCGCCGGCATGCTCAAGTTGGCCTCCGGGTTACATGCCGAGGGCGCTCCGGCGCCCGACCACGTAATAGGCGTTTACCTCGGTTGGCGCGGCGCGACCAATCGTCTACCGGCATGGAGCTTTCTTTCTTTCTGGGACAGGAAGAATGCGGCCGAAAGAGTCGCTTCGTACCAGATGCGTGAGACCCTCTTCCGGCTGACGGATACTGCCAAGAAACGCCCGGACACCAAAATCCTCTTATCCGGCCATTCGATGGGCGGGATGATCTTGGCCCGCACACTGGCCCCAACCCTTTCAACGTTTCTCTTGGCTTCGGGTCCCGATGGAGTGCCGGTGCCTGCGGATTTGATTTTGCTTCAGAACCCGGCGCTCGATGGGCTAGCAGCGTTCCAACTGATTGAATACCTTAAGCGCACCGGAGCGAAAGCCGAATTGCGTCACCCTGATGGTCACATTGAGCCTGCTCTCGGGCCGGTGATTGTCTCGGTGACATCTGAGGCAGATTGGGTCACCCGAGTCGCGTATCCTGTAGGCCAGCGCTTCCAAAATCATTCCCTAGCATTCCGCCAAGACCTAGGCGAAGGCCTTCCGCCACAAGCAGAGATGGCGAACCAAGCACACGGCCATCTCGATTTTCTGATTAGCCACAGAGCCTATATAGAGAATGGAGAGATCGTGATCGAAAAAATACCTAGTGCATACAACGATACGCCTTTCTGGATCGTCCAAGCATCCGAAGGTATATGCCGCAATCACGGCGACCTATACAACCCGAAGTTTTTACGTCTTATCGAAACAATCACCAAGATGAACCGTCTATACGACACCGGCGTACAAACTTGGATCACGCAAGCCCCTTAAAAACGCTCGGGTCGCTATAGCCCACCTCTCGTGTAGATGCTTGACCTGAGGAAATTAATGTATCGCCAATGACATGTTGTCGGCTTGGGCAATTCCACATTATCGAATATTTTTACAGGTCGTATCTGCTTGATCCCCTACACCAACTAGACCTCATTTCTGCGATCGAGAGAGGGTAAATTTGCCACCAATCACTTCGGTATCACAAGATTAACTCTTGTAATTTTGGTGCATTCATATTAATCTGATTATTTACTATCCATATGGATAGTAAATAATCCTTTGAAAGGGCAAACAGGTGAAAATCAAAATCATCATCACTATGCTGCTAGGGATCGTATTGAACAATGCGCCAGCATCAGCACAATCCACCGATACAGATCTACAACCAAGCACACCCACGGAAATCCAAGGCGAGGAAATCGTCCGCTCAATGGGGAACTTTCTTGACGGGCTATCGCAGTTTTCTTTCGTAGCCAATGTGAATTACGATCGTGCGCTTCCGTCAGAACAACTCATCGAGGTACATGAAATCCATGAAGTCGCTGTCCGGCGACCAGGACAACTCCGCGCCACGGTGCTTGGCGAGAACGGCCTTCGAGCTGTTGTCATCAATAATGGTACTGCGACGCTGGTTGATCCGATTTCACGCAAATACTTCCAGTGTTCGGTTCCAGAATCTCTTGGCGAAGCGACCGATGTCTTGGTTATTGATTTAGGTTTATCGCTTCCAAATGCTGACTTCATCTATGAAGATGCAGGCACACTGCTATTGGCTGACGTCAAACGCTCTGAGTACCTCGGTGTTGTGCTACTAGACGGCCAAGCCTGCCACCATATTGCCTTCGCTCAGGATGGGCTTGATTGGCAACTATGGGTATCCGCAGGCGTACACCCTCTACCGCAACGTATCAGCCTCCAGTACGTGGATCGCCCTGGAAAACCACGTTTTTCTGCATCACTTGAATGGCATCTATCTGGTGTCCGTTACGGTGACACGGCATTCACATTTGTGGCTGATGACACAATGCAACTCTTAAACTCCATCGACGAATTTTTGCTGCGGAAGGATAGCGAATGAAACTGCTAATAGTTATCTGTACCCTAGCTCTCTCGGCGCTATTGGTCGTTGATTTTTCCCAAGCCGTACCGCCCGGATTGGGTAGTGTTCGACACGTCGACCAAGCCAACCTACGTCCACCACCGCCACGCCAGCCACCACCACCACGCAGGGGGTTTACTAACGATGACCTGTCCCACCTAAACCAAGCCCCAATTGGTAGCGTCCGACATGCACGGCCTCCAAGACCGCCTGGGCCACCACCGCTCCCACCTCCACACCCACGTCCCCCACGTAGACCTCACCCATGAATGATGTGTATCCGTTAGGGATGTTTTCCGAGATGCAGGCGCTCGAGAATCCGGCGGTCTATTCCGTAATGTAGGCGATCGATGAATTCCGTCGGATTATTCGCAATTCGTATCACACTAACCTGATCTTCAAAGATGAAGCCATAATCGAACTAGACATAACCCTGCTTATGTAGCCGTGGTCATGAGGCATTTAGACACTAAATCGAAGATTTCTAGACGGCTGTTCACGCGGGCACTGACCTGCGCCCCCTGCAGCGAAGAAATTACCTGGTTCGCCCATTGCTCAGGGTCGCCGTGGCTGGGCAACGTTCGATCGGTTCGCCCCAAGTCATGAACCGTTTGGAGCCAGTCCATGCTTTGCGCGTAGAAGACTTTGAGTTCTTCGCGAACTTCCGCAGATAAGCCTTCGACCGCTAAGCCCAGCGAGACATACAAGCACATTGAATGCCCACCCCCGAGGGCTTGGCGGTTCATGGCCACGTAAGCCTTGAACCTTTCGCGAGCCGTGTTGTGCTTTTCATCGAACTTCCCCAAGGATCGAACGAACCGCTCACGGTACGCGACCATCATTTCTAGAAGCAGGTCGGTTTTGTGGGGGAAGTAGTAGTTGATGCTGGCTTTACGGATACCAACATCTTCAGATAGATCTGAAAAGCTGAACCCGTTGTAGCCGCGACGCCGAACCAGATACTCGGCGCGGCTTACCAATTTCTCGCGTGTGCTCTTGGGCATGATCGCATGGTAGTCCAGAAAACCCAGTAAGCAAGAGGGCGCATTGTGGGCAGTTGAACCCGTATCTGGTCACGATGCGTAAGAGGCGCGCAGCTAGATGCTACCTGACGATCGTCAGGTAAATGGCACAGCCTTTGCACTCACGTAAGAGCGTGTGCCACTAGCTGGTTAGTGGGACCGCTATTTGCCCTCTGCTTGCCCCGAAAGGTTAGACCCCATGCCCACCGTCGAGAAACCCGCCCACAAGGACGGCGACTTTTTTGTGAACTATGAAGACAAGGTCTTTGAGGACGTCCAAGCGGAACCAGGTGAGAAAGCCCTGGTGACATTCCACACGGTGGCCTTCGAAGGATCGATCGGCCTAGTCAACCTGTTGCAGGCTACGCGGCTGCTCCGTAAGGGCTTCGAAACTACGGTCCTGCTCTATGGCCCGGGCGTCACACTGGGCATCCAGCGTGGCTTTCCGACGCTGGGCGACGAGGCCTTCCCCGGCCACCTTGCGATGAACAATCAGATCAAGAAGTTCATCAAGGAAGGCGGCAAGGTCTATGCTTGCCGTTTCGCTCTCCAAGCCCTTTACGGTCACGGGGAGCCCTCGCTCATCGAAGGCATTACCCCCATCGCGCCCCAAGACGTGATGGATATTCAGCTGCTCCACCGCCGGGACAACGCCTTCGTGGTCCACACCTGGACGATGTAAATTCCTTTCTTGTCCATATTTTCATCGATATGGACAGGTTTTCAGTTGACGCGACAACCCACCCCTAGGCGAGCGAGGATATCGATGGTTCGTGCTGCGGCAGTCCAACTTGAACCAGTCTTGTTTGACCGAGAAGCCACCACCCAAAAAGTGGTCCAGGCGATTGAAGAAGCTAGTCAGAACGGCGCTGAGCTGGTGGTGTTCCCCGAAACGGTGGTCCCCTACTACCCTTATTTTTCGTTCGTACTACCGCCGGTTCTTCAAGGTAAGCCGCATCTACAGCTCTACGAGGAAGCCGTCACCGTGCCGGGTCCAACGGTGGATACAGTTTCGGAGGCCGCGCGGAATACAAACACCGTGGTGCTGTTGGGCGTCAACGAGCGCGACCACGGCTCGTTGTTTAATACGCAATTGCTGTTCGACGCAGAGGGTTCGCTGGTCCTTAAGCGTCGTAAGATCACGCCGACATACCACGAACGGATGGTCTGGGGACAGGGTGATGCAAGCGGGCTCAAGGTGGTCGAGACGGCGGTCGGCCGGATCGGCGCCCTGGCATGCTGGGAGCACTACAACCCGTTGGCCCGCTACAGCCTGATGGCGCAACACGAACAGATCCACTGCGCCCACTTCCCGGGCTCGCTCGTCGGCCCCATTTTTTCCGAACAGACCGAGGTCACCCTACGCCACCACGCCTTGGAGTCGGGCTGCTTTGTGGTCAACGCCACCGGCCGGCTTTCGGACGAGCAGAAGATAATGGTGACCGACGATTCGCAGTTACAACGCGCCCTGAGCGGCGGCTGTTCGACCATGATCATTTCTCCCGAAGGCAAAGTCTTAACCGATCCGCTGGGTGAAGAAGAGGGCATCGTGTACGCCGACCTCGACCTGGGGCTCATCACCAAACGCAAACGCATGATGGACAGCGTCGGCCACTACGCCCGGCCGGAACTCCTCAGCCTGCACATGGACAACCGCCCCGCCACTCCCCTCCATCCGTCAACCGAGACAGAATCAACGACCGGCGAATCCTCCGTCTCAAACCCTAGTTCGGCCAGCCAAGCTCTGCCGCCCCAGGTGATGAGCGAATGGCCACTACCGCCACAACCCGCAACGCTATGAGTACCGTTTCCTCCACCGTTCCGCAAAGGGACACCAGACCATGCAAATCATGACCCCGTTTGACTCAGAGCACCTTGAAGCCATCGTCATCGGTGGCGGGCAGGCGGGGCTCTCGGCCAGCCGCCTACTCGATCAGGGAGGTATCCAACACGTCGTACTGGAGAAGCACCGCATCGCCCACGCGTGGCGGAGCCAGCGGTGGGACAACTTCTGCCTCGTCACTCCCAATTGGCAGTGCCAACTCCCGGGTTTTTCGTACGACGGTGATGATCCCAAGGGTTTCATGTTGAAGGACGAGATCGTCGACTACATCGAGCGTTTCGCCGAATCGTTCGACGCCAACGTGCAGGAAGGCGTAGCGGTCCGACGCCTCGCCCCTTTGCCCAACGGCGGCTTCGAAGTGCTCACCAACCACGGAAGACTTACGGCGGACCATGTGGTCGTAGCGATCGGTGGTTACCACGACGAGATCGTGCCGCCCACCGCAAACACATTGCCACCCCACATCCACCAACTCCACTCGGTGAACTATCGCAACGCGGAGTCGCTTCCCGACGGCGGGGTTCTGGTTGTGGGGTCGGGGCAATCCGGGACGCAGATCGCCGAAGACCTGCACCTCGGCGGGCGTGAAGTCCATTTATGTGTCGGCAACGCCCCGCGGGTCAATCGACGTTACCGCGGCAAAGACGTCGTCGAGTGGTTGGACGAGATGGGTTATTACGACCTGCCTTTCGATGAACACCCGCAAGGCGACCGAGTCCGCGCCAAAACGAATCACTACGTCACTGGCCGTGACGGCGGCCGCGACATCGACCTGCGAATGCGTGCCCTCGAAGGCATGAAGCTCTACGGCAAACTTGAATCCGTCAGCGGTACCTTCATAAGCCTGGCTCCGGATCTTTCTGACAACCTCGATCAGGCCGACGCCACCGCTCAACGGATCCGAGACACGATCGACGAACACATCGGTAAGCACCAGATCGATGCCCCTGTCGAAGCTCCCTATACTCCGCCTTGGGCCCCTGAAGATGAGGTGGTTGAACTGGACCTAGACGCCGCCGGGATATCCACCGTGATCTGGAGTATCGGCTTCAAACCCAATTTCCGCTGGATCAACGCCGACCTACTCGACGAGCGTGGCTACCCACGCCACCATCGAGGCGTAACCGACATCAAAGGGCTGTACTTCCTCGGCTTGCCTTGGCAACACACCTGGGGATCCGGTCGGTTCTCCGGCGTGGCCCGCGACGCCGAGTATCTCGTTGAACACATTGCCGCCAAGAAACCTGCTGTCGCGAGCACCTGAGACTTAGTTTCTTTCTTTGATCGTAGTGAGTTCTGATATGCGTCTACCCGTGATCGATACCTCGACGACCGACAACCGCCACGACTTGATGACGGAGCTGCAAGCCATCGGCGTACGTCTGGACACCTCAGACAGCGGTGCGCCCAGCCGCCGAGGCGGGGCCGGGCCCTCGGACCACAAAGCCGTGACCATCGATGGCCAAACCCTCATGATTCCGGTTCATACCGGTTTGGCACAGCGATCGCCTTTCTTGATTAAACCTGACGGGTCCGGCGGGTTCACCCTCGAGCATAACGGACGGCCGATGGGCGCGGTGTCGTTCCCCGAGCCCCCGGCGTTTTACGGCCTGGAAACCGAAGACGGGATTCCTTATTGGAAGATCGCGGTCCTTCACAGTGCGGACGTTTTGGCCACCACGGTCATGCAGACCTGTATCCGTTACCAGCCTTCCGAAACAGCATGCCAGTTCTGCTCCATCGGACAGAGTCTCGAAGCGGGGCGCACCATTAAACGCAAGACCCCGCAGCAACTCGCAGAAGTTGCTGAGGCCGCGGTCCGGTTGGATGGCGTCAAGCACATGATCCTGACCACCGGCACGCCCAACCACACAGACCGCGGGGCGCGGGTACTCGCCGAGTCGGCCTTTGCGATCCGCAGCTCCGTCGATCTGCCGGTCCAGGCCCAGTGCGAACCCCCCGACGACTTCGCGTGGTTTGATCGGCTCAAGGCTGCAGGCGTAGATTCCTTGGGCATGCACCTCGAGGCGGTCGAGCCCGGAACCCGGGCGAAGATCATGCCGGGGAAAGCCCAGGTGCCCATCGACGTTTACATGCATGCGTTCGCAGCGGCCGTGAAGGTCTTCGGTTGGGGGCAAGTCAGCACGTACATCCTTGCGGGCTTGGGCGATTCACACGAATCGATCGTCGATATGGCTACAAAGCTGGTCGACCTCGGGGTTTACCCATTCGTCGTCCCGTTTGTCCCCATCTCCGGTACCCCGCTCGCCGACCACCCGGGGCCCGATCCGTTCTTTATGAAGAGCGTCTTGGCCGACGTCGGAGCGAAGCTGTACGCCGCCGGGATGAAGTCATCGGATATGAAGGCCGGCTGCGGGAAGTGCGGAGCCTGCTCATCACTCTCGCAGTACGAAGAGAAATCGCCGGAAGGAGGCCTCTCCGATGGCCCCGTTCTTTGATCCCGCGCCGCCCTTTCGCCCCAGCGAGTATCGGTGCCAAGTGGCCCAGAACCGCTGGGAACACGACGCGTACTTCGCTCTGCGCAAGCGTGTTTTCTGCGGAGAACAAGGCATCTTCTCGGGCCACGACCGCGATCCGATCGATCAAAATTCCATCGCGATCGTGGCAATTTCTCTTCTCGGCGTAACCGTCGGGGACGTGGTGGGGTGCGTCCGCATCGACGAACGTGAACCCGGGGTATGGTTTGGTTCTCGCCTCGCAGTTAGCCCCGATCACCGCGGCGTAGCTCCGATGGCTCCACACCTGATCCGTAAAGCGGTCT
The DNA here is from genome assembly GCA_038747275.1 of Planctomycetota bacterium. Lineage (GTDB taxonomy): Bacteria > Planctomycetota > Phycisphaerae > Phycisphaerales > Phycisphaeraceae > Algisphaera. Next base: position 9,340 of record JBCDJW010000026.1, read on the forward strand.
GTACCGCCCACAGCTTGGGGTGTAAGCGCTTCATGGCTCATGTGCAACGCGCCAACGTCCGTATGTTTCGGCGGTTGAATTGGGACAAACGCGGCGCTTTGACCGTTCATGGCCGTCCGCACGAACTTATGGAGGCTGATCTCGAGCATTATCCTGCGGTCGAGACACAACGGCCGATCGAGATCATCATGGACCGGGGTGCCGCTTGATGTCGAAGCTGGCAGACTTGGTACCCAAGCTTCAACAACGCGCGGGCCTCCAGTCCAAGCGCGACATCGGCCTCGCGATGGAGACTGCGCTACGCAACGGCACACCCTACACCGGGTTCGGAGATGACTGCGCCGCGATCCCCGACGGTGAAGGACACCTTTTATTTGCGATCGAAGGCCTGATCCAGGGGTTTGTCGAAAGCGACCCGTGGTTCGCTGGTTATTCCGCCGTGATGGTCAACCTGAGTGATATCGCCGCAATGGGAGGTCGACCGATCGCGGTGACCGACGCTTTGTGGGCCCGCGATACCGAACGTTTCGCGGCGATCTGGGAGGGAATGCAGGCGGCTTCAGATCGATACGGCGTGCCCATCGTCGGCGGGCATACCAACGTACGCAGCCAAGGAGACCATCTTGCCGTGGCCGTTCTCGGCCGAGCCGGCCCGCGATTACTCACCAGCTTCGACGCCAAGCCGGGCGATCTGCTGATGGCCGCCATCGACCTCCGCGGTTCGTATCGCGAACCCAATGATTTCTGGAACGCGAGCTCTGGGGTAGATGATCCTGCCCGGCTCCGTGACGATCTGGAGGTCCTGCCCCAACTCGCCGAAGACGGTCTGGTTCACGCCGCTAAAGACATCAGCATGGGCGGCCTCGTCGGAACGGCATTGATGCTACTAGAGACCTCAGGGGTTGGCGCATCTATAGATCTCGATGCCGTACCGAGTCCCGATGAAATATATCTCGAGAGGTGGCTCGTAAGCTTCCCGAGTTATGGATACGTGTTAGCGGTTTCGCCCGACAACCGAGCAACGGTAAGCCAGCGATTCGGTAAAAGAGATATCGCCTGCCAAACCATCGGCATTATCCAAGAAAAACCTCTTCTTCAGCTCAAATACGGTCAAGAGTCCTCTTGTTTCTGGGACCTGCAAACGCAGCCTTTGATGTACCCCTCCTCTTACCACCCGGCAACGATCTGCTGAGAACACAATGCCTGAAACCACTTTGAAAATCCAATGGCCTGACCGTACCGAAGCGAACTACTACAGCCCTTCGACGGTGATCCATGAATACTTTAAAACTGGGGAGTCCTACCCAGTCGAAGAGTTTCTCCAATTAAGCCGACGGGCATATCAAGAGGCATCGGACCGAGTCCAGGCGAAATTCGGCATGGCATGCACGGGAGCTAGTTCTAGCTTGGCACAAATAGAGAGCGACGCTCAACTACAATCTCGTGAAGAACTTGTTGTGGTTCTGTAACCAGCTAATCGCTCATCACACTCCCAGTCTAGAGCCAAGCTGCAACATCGGTCTATTCCAATTTGTAGGCGCTCGATAATTCCCTCCGAATCGCCTGCGGTTTTCAAAAGATTAATCGATCGCAGGGTGACCCTCCAGCGGATAAAACAGACTTGCAAAACAACATCGATTCGCCGCAGAGGCGATTCGGCTTGATCTTTGAAATGTGAAGAACAACAGCCGGCAGGCAGATTCAAGCGGCCCGCCGACAGTAATGTTTGAGTAAACCACCCAGGTCGGAACGGCAACCAACATTCGTAGGTGACACAGAAGTTTGGACTAAGCGCGATGGCGGCTGGTCCGCCAAATCTAGCGTCCGGTTACCGAAGCTTTGATGAGGCCGATGGTCGTTGTAGAACCCTACGAACGCCTGCACGACATGATCCACATGTCGGAAGCTGAAGCAAGCGAAGTAGTCCAGACATTCCCGCTTGATCGTCGCGATCCAAGATTCCGCATACGCATTGGCATTCGGGGGGCGCACAGGCGTTTGTACTTTATCGATTCCCGCTGAGTTCTTAAACAAAGCATCCAACGCGTCCGTGAACTTGGTGTCCCGGTCGTGAATCAGATGAGTGGCTTCAAGACCCGTCTCTTCGAGCCACATCAGCAAATTTCGGCCTTGCTGCAGCACCCAAGCTTCATTGGGGTGATATGTCGATGAAGACACCCAAACCCTACGTGAACCCACGTGAATGAACGCCAAGAAATAGGCTTGGCGCTTACCCAAGGGCGTCCAGATGCTCTTGCAGAAGAAATCACACGCGACCAGCGTATTCAGGTGCAGCCTAAGGAACTCATCCCACGGCTGGAAGTCATGCCGCCCCGAACGATCGGGCTGTGGCCGCGGGTTGATGCCCTCTTCCAACAAGATACGCCGCACACTGGTCTTGCCGACCGAACACCGTAGCTTGAGTAGTTCACCCACGATCCGCAGATAGCCCCAGCCCGGGTTCTCCTTAGCTAGTCGAACAATGAGTTGACGTAGCTGCGGCCCAATCTTCCGGGGGCGGCCGACTCGGCCTGGCTTACGACCGCCCTGCTGCTCTCGTATCCAGCGCTGATAGGTTCGGAACTGGACCACCGTAATCAAGTCTTTGACCTGATGCCGGAGCTCGGCCCCGATGGCGAGAAGCCGGACTCGCTCTTCGGGAGCCAAGATCAGCCGCTGCTGATCGAGCCGAGATCGTAGAATCCGGTTTTCCTCACGGAGGAACCGAACTTGGGCGTCGCGGCGACGCTGTAGCCACTCCTGAAGGAGGCCCACTAGCACAAACAAACCGTAATTCACCCGAAACCTCGAAACGCGTAACTGTAGAACTGGCAAGGCGCCAACAAATCGGAACACCCCCCGAAAAGCAGCTTAAACGAACCCAGATTCTACTTCCCCACCACAGCCTCCGACGGGTCGACATCAAGGGATACCCCTGCCCAGCATCGGTCTGTCAGGGTCAAGCGGCCTGACATCACGCAACCTCATTTGGAGTCAATGCTTATCGAAAATAACCTTCTCTGAGACCTGACAAAACAGACATCACTTAGCTGATTTACGGCTGGTGATCGTGATATCTCGCAGGATTTACCCTTCCGAGTCAGAGACCGTTGTATGTATTTAAGAGAACACACCGCTATCGAAAATGCCCCTCTCTGACACCTGACAAAACAGACATCACTTAGCCGATTTCCGTCTGGTGATCGTGATATCTCGCAGGATTTACCCTGCTGAGCCAAAGACCGTTGTATGTATTTAAGAGAACACACCGACCAAACACTCCGATGAAAGAGAACACACCGGATAAATTTTACTTGGTAATAACCCAGAGTTGAAGTAAGCGAAACTGATCCGATGAAGCGCCAGGCCCGGCTATCAACATCGAATGTTCATAGGAACTGGTCCACAAGGTAACCCAACGTCCGGGCAGCAGGTTCATTCGTGGCGGTTCACCCGATACAACTGATCTGACTTGTGGATTAGGCTCTGGAATATTAACGAGCGACAACTTCTCGCCTCCTGCCACAAGGAACCATTCTTTATCCCACCACGCGCCGGCCCTGTCACCGCTCTGTAGAGAAATGTGATCGCCGTTGTGCAAATCGATCCACTCGATCCTGTCGCTTTCGGGAGCGTAATAAGCATAAAAACGTTGGTCGATAGAAATCGGATCAAATATCCCCGCATGCATATGCATCGCATCGAAAATCGAACTTGGTATGCGCAAGGGCGCAATAGGCTCGGCATGCGACGCGTTTAAATCCCAACGCATTAACCCACCGCCACCGTCATCTAATTCCGCAAAAATCAAAGTATCGTTATCGATCCAATGCGGCATAATCTGAGCGCCGCCCAACGCCGGAGGCGGCCCGGGTATTGACCCCCCGGTTTCGATATCGATCACAAATAAAAGAGCTTGATCTGCAACTTCGCCATATCCAGATACCGCAACGCGACGGCCATCGGGGGATAATGTTGGAGTCAGTATTTTTTTTATGCCAACCGCGAGGCGTTTGGTGTGGTTAGAGGCGACGTCGTGTAGGCCGATCGCGCACCCGGTTTGGGGGTCGTGGCTTACAAAAAATAAAGTAGTGCTGTCGCTCGACCAGGTCGGCCATGCAACATGTCCCAACGCAATATTCCGGGCGAGACCTTCGTCTTCGACGCGACGTATCCAGAGAGAAACCGAATCGAGGCCTCGGCCGGTTACCCAACTCTCCGAAGAGACACGGCGATTGGTATCCAGAAACGCGATCCACTTTCCATCGGGTGAGACCCGGGGTAATTGAAGCCCGGCATTGGGTACGCCAGGGCGTTCGGCTGTCATTGCGCTAACGCCACCCGTCCAATGCCGGGGCTTACGTTGGGGAGCAATTTCACGCCAGCCTTCGTTTTCTGTGTTTGTTAACGGCTGCGCATTAGCCCTCTCCCAGTCGCTTTGTTTCGCGCAACCAATCAAACCCAAGATCATTAAAAAGCATACAAGGCTGATTACTCGGATCATTACTTCCCGGAGGCGGCGTGTAATAGTCCTCGAGTGTCTCGGCACGAATCGGCTCCGTCGCGGAGAAATACCGCCTATCGCCGTGCAACTAGTTTTCATCATCGGCCCCGTCTCGAGCCGTTTCGATGGCCGCATCCGATGCGATCCCGCGGTCTTCCGCCGAGGTAAATGGAGGATCTTCAATTGCTCGGTTCTCGGCATCACGGGGAACCGCCATCGCGCCGCGGACACGTTCAAGCCACTCTCGATTGCGTTGGGTGTCGTCGACAGTATTGCTACCGGTCTTGACGATATGCGGGGTGACAAAAGCGATTACTTCGCGGTTACGAACCCCGGTATCGGTACTGCGGAATAAACCACCGATTAAGGGCAGATCGCCGAAGAGCGGCAGCTTCCGGATTTCCTGGAAGTCTTCCTGTTCGATAATGCCGCTGATCACGATGGTCTGCCCGTCTTTGAGGGTGACCTGAGTGGTTGTGGTACGCCGATCAAACAGGAAGTTACCGAAGACGGTGGTGCCGTTAACGATCCGAGAGAGCTCAAGGTTCACCCTCAGATCGATTTCGCCGTCTTGGGTAATGTGCGGCCGAGCGTGGAGGCGAGTACCAACAGATTCGTACCTAAACTCACGAGAAATATTGCCGTCGCTATCGCCGAGGGTCAGGTCCCCGGTGATAACGGGCACGTCTTGACCATCGAAGAAATGGGCCTCTTGATTGTCCGCCGTGACGAGGCGGGGTTCGTTGATGACGCTGAGGTTGAGGTTGCTGACTAGCAGTTGGATCAAAACGTTGAGGTTCAGATTGGCGTCGATCACGCCGTTGCCGCTGAATATGTTTTCCAGGTAGTCGAGGTTTGCGCTGCCACCCAGGGCCTGATCGGCGAGGCGGGAGTCGTTGAAGACGTTGGGGTCAGAAGCAAAACGGACGCCGAGCGTGGACTCGTCGTCGTGCTGGACTTCGGTGATGATCGCGTGGATCACGACCTGCTGGCCCGGCTGATCCAACTCGGCGATGAGTTGGCGGAACGGTTCAACATGGGCCCGCGGGGCCATAATCATCAAGGCATTTCGCCGGGTCACCGGAACAATACGGGGCTTACCGATCAGGTTACTCGTTGGCTGCTCGCTGATGTTAGGCCGGGACTGACTCCACCAGAAATTCATCTGTGTCGGGTCGTTGTCCCCGCCGCCCTGGTTGTTACGGTTCGGATTGTTGTTCTGGTTGTTTCGGTTGTCGCCGTTCCCGTCGCCGATGCTGGAGGTCTGGCGTATCGCGTCGCTGAGGCCGCGTTGGGTTCGGGTAATCGCCGCGGGGGTGCCCGGCTCAGAAAACATCGCGTTGAGTTGTTCGGCAACGTCTTCGGCGTTGGCGTGTTTGAGCTCGATAACCAGCGGAACGCCCGCGTCTTGCGGCTGATCGATTTCTTCTAACAGTTCGTCGATCACGGCGTAATTCGATGAGTTCTTCGTGGACACGATGAGTTTATTAGAATCTTTCATCGCGTTGAAACTGAACTCGCCGAACAGACGGCCGACAGGTGTATTACTCACGGTGGTGGAAGTGTCGGTCCACCAGTTAAAGCTACTGCTCGAGCTCGACTTGGTGAACATCTCTTCGAGCAGTTCCTGGACCTGGACCGGATCGGTGTGGTGGAGTTCGTAGACCTTGGGCTTGACGTCATCCAGATCGATCGGCAGGTCCCACTGCTCTTTAATCAGCTCTTCGATACGGCGCATCCTGACGGGATCCGTCATGATGGTCACCGTATTGCGTTGGGTGTCGGCGGTGACGGTGATCTCTTTACGGTTCTGCCCCCGATTGCCAAAAATATAGGTGTACCGGCTGCGGCTGGTCTGCTGGGTGCTGAAAAGTTCTTCGATCTTTTCCTTGACGTTCTCGGCCGAGTCGTGCTTGATTACGATCTCTTTGATCGTTTGGAACTGAGAGGATTCGATATCGAGCTGATCGAGCAGCGAACGTACGAGTGATCGGCCGCGTTGCGAACCGTAAACCAAGAGTTGACGCGACTTGACGAAGGGTATGACCCGTAGGTTTGCCCGGATATCGGCGTCGGGCATCGCGTTGATCGCTTCGTTGATCTGGCTTGCCAATTCGTCGACGTCGGCGTGGTTGATGTCGAATAGTTGGTAAGGCTCGTTACGTTCTTTCGGTTTATCAAGCTCGACGATCCACTTCTCGATCTGGTCCATCACCGCCGGCGACGCGGCGGCGATGATCCAGTTGCGCGACAGGTCGGCCTGGAGCATGATCGGCGCCTCGTTGCGCTCCACAAACAGGGTGTTAGAGCTGGATTCGGTGTTACGGTTGCGTCCCCCCCGGTTACGCCCGCCGCGGTTGTTGCCCTGAGGCGTCGGCGTGGTAAACACGGCGAGCCCCTCGTTGCCTAGGGTACCGGCGAGGATGGTGCGGACCATCGAAGCGATCTCGCTGGCGTCGCCGTTCTGGATCGGGAAGATGCGTTCGATGGTGTCGTTGGCCCGGGGGACGTCCAGGCTGTCGACAAGCCGTTCGATATGAGCCAAGTCGCCCGCCGCGGCGGTCACCACCAGGCGGTCGAGATTAGGGTCGGCCATGAGGAACGCGTACTCCGGCAGCATCGGCATCACCAGGTCTTTCAACCGGTTCACGTCGTAGTGTTGGACGACAAAAATCTTGTCCACCACCGTCGACTGGTCCGGCAATTCGCTGACCGATTGTTCGGCGGAAACCACCGGTCGGTTGATGCGGCGGATCTGGGCGATCGGTAGAAGCTCGATCTGCCGCGGGCTCTCCACCATCAGGACTCCCTTTTGCCGCAGCGCGTTGCCGATCAACTCAAACGCTTCGGGCAGCGGGAGTTCTTTATTAGACATGATCGTCAGCCGGATGTTGGCGATGCTCTGGTCTACGAGGACGGGCTTATCGAGCTCTCGGCCGTAGAACCCGGCGACCTGCGACAACTCCGTATTGCGGAAAGACACCGACACCTTCCTGACTTCTTCAGCGGGCTCGGTATCTTCCGACTGATCCGCGGCATCATCGACGGATACAGATTCATCCTCGGTTGAGACTTCCGTTTCGGTTTCCTTTTGAGGATTGTTTGCGTCAGCGACAATATCTTGAGGTGTAACCGATTGTTTGATTTCTTGCGCCGTTTGAGGTGGCCCAGTAAAGATCAAAACCAGCAGGCATAAACCTGCTACAGGTCTTAGGAAAGCCTTTGGCTGATGGGTAGAAGACATTATGAAAACCTTGGACGGTTGGAATCGAGAAGCGGATGATTCACGCATGGGTATCAATCAGGGTTGAGCCTTGGGGCTTTTCAAGGTCAGCGTTGGCGGCGTCCGCGGCCATCGGGCCAACGGCGTTGACGGCGGTCGTGGTTTTGGCCTGCGGAAGCCGGGGGAGTCTCACCGTCCCAGCGAACGAGTTCGGGGCCGCGTTCGTTACCGCCGAAGACATCCAAGGTGATGGTCTGGCCATCGTGAAGCAGCTCGACCCAGTTGCTGCCGATTGCGACGACGGTGGCACCCATGGCGTTTTCGCCGATCCCGAAAGACTTGCCGCCGGGGTAGAGGACACGGTCGCCAAGGACGCCTTGGACGTTCCGGAAGCCCTCGGGCGGGCGGGGCATAAAGAGATAGCGTTCACGGATACGCTTCGCTGCGTCGGCGGCCTGACCGTTATCTCCCGCGTGTGATCCACCGGTACGAGGCAGTCGTTGACGGCCCGCTTGCTCCTGGCCGTGATTGGGAACCGTCTCGCTGCTCGCGGTAGATCGCGGGCGTAGTTTGCTGGTCACATCGTCGACGCGTTCGCCGGCGGAGTAGTCGGTGAGCCCGAGCGCGGCATATGCGCCCAGGATCGCGGCTATGCCAAGGGTGGCCAACCAGAGGGCGCGGGGGCCTTGTCCTTGCGAGAGATGCTCGATCATGGGTTGCCCCTTCCCGCGAGGGTCGGGGTGGACACGACGAGCGTCGCCTCCCATTTCTGTCGCTGGCCGCGGTTCGGCATCCTGAGATTGACCGACTCCACAACCGTCGGCAGCTCGGCTTGGCTAAGTTCCCTAAATATCCCCGGGATCGCGTCCGGCTTACACGTGACCAAGACCCTTAGCGAAAGTAGTTCGACACCCGGCAGATCCCGCAGACGGCGGAGGCCCTGGACTTCGACCTGCTTCGTTGCCGCACCGCCCTGCTGAATCGCTTGCTGAACGCTACGGGGAAACGCGACACGGGCCTCGTCTGCAGTGCTTAACGATTGATGCACTCCGGGCCCGTAACGGGGCTCTAGCCGCTTGCGGATATCGCTGCGGCGTTCCAGTTTTCCTTCGAACTGGTCGAGCATTGCCGCCTGAGCGGTGACGTCGGCTCGGGCTTGGCCCCATTGATCGAATAAAGGCGTCAACGCCACGCGGTAAAGAACCGCCAACCCGATCAATACCGCACCAATCAAAATAGCTCGCCGGTCGCGTGCACTCATGACCCACCGCCCATCTCTTCGGAATCGATACTCGCCGATTGCTGATCAGATACCTCGGGCTCGGGAATCGGCGGAGCGAACGGAGCAAAGTATTGCTTAGAGGGTACCGCGACAAGCTTATATTCAACCTTGTCTCGGTCCTTTGTTGCCTGGCTGCGGATCTGCACCGAGGACAACGTACGCATCTTGGAAAGCTCTGCCGCGAGCCGGTTGATCTGCTGCGATGATCGGCTGACGGCGCTCACCGTGAACTGCCCGTCGCGTTCGTAACGCATCTCGTCGATGATGAATCCCTCGGTGTTGTGGCTGAACTCGTCGAGGATGGCCAGGAAAGTCGGCCCGGCGGTTTCGAGGTAGCGGGCGACCTGCAGATCGGTGTTGAGGGCGGTGAGGTCCTTGGCCTCGAGGCTGGCTTCCTCAACGGCGGCGTTCAGACGCTGAGCTTGTTTTACATCGCTGGCGTACCAGAGGGCCAAAGCCGCCAGTAAAACCACCGCGGCGACAGACCAATGCCGCCAAGAAGGCCGACTATTGATCCCGGCCGTCACCGAATGATCACTAGCGGCGAGGTTGATCGCTTTTTCGGGGCGGGCGGCCGCGATCGCTGCGCCGACCGCGATTATCTGGTCCGAGCGCAATCCGTCTAGCTCGTTTAACTCAAACAAACCTTCGGCCCGACGGTAAGTCGCGCCTATAGCTTTCTCGTAGGCAGAAACGGCCTCAGCACTTGGGACTACGTCACCAACCAAAGTGAAAATCGTCGGCAAAGCACCTTTCGAATCGCTGGCTTCAGATAAAGTTTGCCGAACCAACAAAGCCAAGTCTTCGTCGGCGGTGTTTTGATCAAAATCAATCGTCTGAAGGTCTTCGATCTGCCCCGCGCAGTAACGGAGCAGGTGCATTTTTTGATCTAGCCGTGCGATCAACAGGAGGTTGTCTCGGTCGGGCAACGCGACCGTCTCCCTGACCACTTCGTGCAGAGCCGACGTTGCCGTAGTGATTACTCCGGGCGACGGTTCGGCGTCATGTTCTGCCGCGAGGGCTTCAAGCCGGCGTCGAGCCACGGTAACTACAGCAACCGTGTCCGTCGTTTCGGATCGTTGCCAACCCCACCGCACATGCTCAGCTTGCCCGGGGATACGGGTTTCTAGTTGCGCTGCGATGAGCTTCTCGGTTGTGGCGGCATCCGCGGGCGGTAAATCGAATCGGTATAGCACGCTGCCCAACCGACCCAGCGCAACACCACGCGGTAGAGATTCAGTTACGGAAGGCGTGTCGGTTTCGCAAGACAAAACCTCTACACGATCGCCGTCGAGTTTGACTCTGGCGGTGACGGAACGCTCCGTACCGGCGAATACGCCTAAGCCGAGAACAGATTTGGGAGGTCGTTTGAACTTCAAGGTTGACGCCAATCGAGGATCACGGGTTGGTCGCCGCCGCGGTCGATCACGGCCGCGACGGCGTATCGGGTGCCCGAAGGGGTTCGCCCTTCGCTAACGACACGGAAGACGTTGGAGCGGACGGTAACGAACGGGGCCACGCGCTCGAACTGTCTACGGGTGAGAACATTGCCGCTATACAGCTCGCCGACGCCGGTAAAAGAACCCTGGGACGAGCGGTAGCTGATGATGTCCTCGGCCATGTTGGCGCTCATACGCGGTATCGTTTCGAGCACGGCCCGCGAGGCGGTATTGACGTTCACCTTGCCGGGGAGGCGTTCGTCTTCTTCGAGGGTCAGGTATTCCCAAAAATCCGCGAGCCATTCGATCGTGATCTCGTCGATCTGCTGCTCGTCTTCGATCTCGCCGTCGCCGCGGGTGCCTACAAAGTCGAACAAATTATCCGCGCTGCGACCGGCCTCGACGACCGCTTCGGCCAGCGCGGGGGTGAAGTTAAACTGCTCGATCAGGGTGTCGGTATCCGTTTCGGAAAGGTCGATACGGGGGGCGCCGAGCGGGTCGGTATTGAGTTCGTAGGCGTACACCGAGGTGTAGCCGGCAAGGCCCAACTCGAGCGTGCGATCGGGCGTATCGGCCGGCCACGACTCGTCGCCGTCGTTCTCCGCACGGTCGAGCACCCCATCAAGGTCGCCGTCTTCTCCGAAAAAAGCCTCAGCGTCAATCCCTCTGACGAGTAATAGTTCGCGGTGGGTGCGGAACGCGCTGTTGCGGATGAGATAGGGGAAATCAAGTTGGCTGTAGTAACCACGCTCCGCCCCGCCCGGCCGAGCCGCTTCGTTGTTGTCCAGCCAATCGAGAATCGCGTCGGCTTGAGCGGTCTCGATGTCGGGGATCCGGCGGAACTGACGCGGACGCTCGGCGTTAACCGATACCCGCGAGGCCTCGTCGTCGAGGCCGAACCGCGGCGCAGAGGCATCTTCGGCGTCTTCGAACGAGGGAGCGGTCACGCGGAACGTGAAGTCGGTGGCTAGCGCGACGTCTTCAAACATCTCGGGGGAGTCGTACCAGAGGTCACCCCGCCCGTCGTCTCCGCCAATCCCGTCGAACGCCAACGCCGCGACGGCTTGCTCGACCCCGGCCCGGGCCAACCACCGGGCCTGCACCCGTTCCACCTCGCCGTAGCCGAGCGACGCCGACACCCGGGCCGACTGGGAGAGACCCAATGCCAACAAACCCACGATAAGCAGCAGCCACATCACGAGGACGAGGACCGCGCCACGCCGCGCTCTATGCCGAGTAACAGAACGATTCATGACGACTCGCCCCCTTCCGCATAACCCGCGGCGTTAACGCCAGCGACCCCGTTTTCGATTGAGGTTCCGCCGCTTTCCCCCTCAAGGCCAGGCATCATCGGGAAATGAATCAATCGGCGATACGGCCGAAGGGTTTCGGCCTCTTCATCGAGCGATACCCCGACCGTGACCCGCACCGCCGTCGGGGATGTATTGAGAAATTCCGGCCAGTCCGTCAGCCACCGGGCGCCGTCGAAATACTCGACATCAAAACCGCCGATGCCGCGGGCTACCAACTCGATCACGCCGCCGCCGTCGGGGATCTCGTTGCGGGTCGGATCGGTGCGCCGCAGCAACGCGGGGTAGGGTTCGCCGTTCTGAGGTTCGAGATAGAACTCGACCTCATGGACGTCTGACTCGGGCTGTTCCGGCCGTATGACGCGGTTGCTGACCGTGAAGAAACGGAGGCGATCAGCGGGTCGGCCGTCGTACTCTTCATCAGCACCAACAAAAACAGGTGGATCGTCACGGGTATTCCGAAACTGCTGAGAAAGCGCGGAGGTGATCGCACGTAACGCCGCGTCCGCCTCGGCGTGGTGCGCGGCGAGTTTATCGACATTACCCCGGGCCCGGCTGACTTGGTACGTCAGGATCGCGCTCGCCGCGAGCACGATTCCGACGAGGCTCGCCGCGACCAGTAGCTCGATAAGCGTAAAACCTCCGGCCCGCTGAGGTCCGGGGCGGCTATCTCTTTTTCGGTAAGTCGCTGGGGTAGGAATCATTACAAGTCCTTCCAGTTGGCCGAGAGGGTGCGTCGCCCGATCGGGTCGTGAAATTGCGTGTGGCCAACAACCTGTGCGGGTCGGCCGTCAACGCCCGTATAGCTCACTACGACCGAAACTTGGTACAGGTCGAACAAAACACCGTCTTCCTGAATCGTCATGGACCAATCAAAACGATCGTCCAGCGAGCCCTGCACCGGGCCTTCAATCGCCAAGCGGTTGGGGCCGATCATGTCGATACGGGTAAAAACTGTGTCCAGCCATTCAGCAGCTTTGCGGTGGTCCTGAGCCCGCAGCGACGCCTGCGTGCTCCGCGCCGAAGTCCCGGCCAACGCCGCCGCGAACAACGCCAGGATCACCCCCGCGATCAGGGATTCGACGATCGTGAAGCCGTGGGCAGCTTGGCGAGAACTCCTACGCATCGAGGTCCTCCCGCAAGCTCGGCATCGTCTCGACGCGATCCGGGATCAGTTCGACCCGACCCGTCGTGGGCTCGATAACCACAGTCCTAACCTGCTCTTCATCCCCGATAAGGATGACCGCCCCATCCGACGAGCCGTCCGGGAAGAAACGCAGAGCAAACAGACCAGAGGAACCGGCAAAAGCTCCGGCATCTAGTCTCACGTCTACTAGCCGAACTTCCTCGGGAAGGACAACGGGCTTGACCACCCCGCTATTCACCCGGCTGTAGGTTTCCGGCTCGTCGATGCCGGTCGCGGCGATCTCGAGGCGGTAGCTAGATCGGCCGTCGTGTTCCGGGTCTTGCGGCAGCAGCACCAGTCGCAGCGTCTGCTGCTTAATGACCGCCATCCGCTGGACGTAGCGTGCCGTGTCGAATAGCCGCTGGGACTCCACGCGGTGGTTCGATTTTCGGTATGAACCCATAAGCGAAGGCGCCGCCATGGCCGACAGAACCGCGACAATCGCGACAACGACCATAATCTCGATGAGGGTAAAAGCGCGGCGGTTCATTGCAGAGTTCAAGCAAAATTATTCGTGGACAAAGCGAATCAAAAGTTGGTGATGTCGGCGTTTTCTTCTTCCCCGCCCTCCTGGCCGTCGGCACCGAGGCTCAGTAAATCAAAGGTCCAGTTGTTGCCGGGGTAGCGGTACACAAACGGGTTGCCCCAGGGGTCGATCAGGTCTTTCTGCTTGACGGAAGGGGGCGAGCCGCCGTCCGCACCGACGGGCGGGCTGACGAGTTCTTCGAGGGAATCGGGGAAACGGGCGTAGTCTTGCTGAAAGAGCTGAATCGCTGTTTCGAGCGACCCGACCTGCTGCTTGGCCACCGAACGCTTGGCTTTACCCGCCCGGTCGAACAGGTTGGGAACGACTAGCGCAGCGATAATACCGATCACAATCACAACGACCATGATCTCGATCAATGTGAAGGCGGATTGGCGGGAAAAGGATTTCATGGAGAAGACTTTCACTGGAACGAACAAAACGGAAAGGAATACCGCCAGACAGATCAGAACAAATCGGTCACGGCGTGCTGAGGTCCATACCCATGATGGGCAACAGGGCCGCGGCCAGGATAAACGCCACGAAGGCAGCAAGAACAAGGATAAAAAGTATGGGTACGACGGTCATGACCCGCTCCAGGGCCGCGTTGGTTTCTTTGTCATAAGAGTCGGCGGTGTTCATCAGCAACTCATCCAGCCGACCGCTGCGTTCGCCCATCGCGATGACCTGGATGAGTAGCGACGGGAACTGGCCGGTGTCGCGAAGTTCGTCGGCGATCGCCGAGCCCCGGACAATGCCGTCGGCGGCGGTGTCGATCTCGCGGGACAAGGCTTCGTTGCCCAGCGTGTCGCGCACGATACGCATCGACTCGACGATCGGGATATTGGCCGCGGCCAAGGTTCCGAGCGTTCGCGCGAACCGGGACACCGCCACCCGCCGGATCGCCGTCCCGATGAACGGCAGCCTCAGCTTGAAACGGTCCATCGCCAACGCTCCCTCGGGCGTGTTCTGCCACCGCCACCAGAGCCCTACAGCAACCAGCACACCCAACCCACTTGCGATCCCGGCGGGAGAACGTAAGGCATCGGTCATCCCCATCAGGATCTGGGTCGGCAGAGGCAGGTCGCCGCCGGTCTCGCTGACGACGGTCATGATCCGCGGCAAGATGAACAACAGGATCACCAGGATCGAGACCACCCCCAAGCCGATGACCATGAGCGGGTACACCGCGGCGGACCGCAGCTTCTCCCGCAATTCAAGGTCACGCTCGGCAAACGAGGCGAGGGACGCCATCACCGTATCCAGGGCCCCGGCGGTCTCGCCGGCCCGGGCCATGCTGACTTGCATCGTCGAGAAGACCTCGGGGTGCTGTGACATGGCCTCGGACAACGCGTCGCCTTGCGTCACCCGTTCGACGAGGTCGCGGATCAATCCCTTAACCGCGGGGCTCTCGGCCTGATCGCCGACGACCTCTAGAGCATTGACCAGGTTCAAACCGGCCGACAAACCCACCGCTAACTGCCGCAGCAACGTCACCCGTTGCCGCCCGCCGACCCGGCCGCCGCCGAGGCCGAACGCAAACCCTTCGCCGCTAGCCTTGGCGGGTGCCTTGCCGTCGGCGGGCTCGAGATCGGTCACAAACGTATCGCGTTGCCCCAGCAAACTGACCGCCGTGGCCCGGTCGGCGGCACTGATCACGCCCGCCACCGCTCGGCCCTGACGGTCCATCGCTTTGTACATAAAGTCCGGCAACTCTTTACCACTTCTTAGCGTTTATTCACTTCCTAAACATCTTGGGTCACACGCAACACCTCGGACAGCGTTGTCTGGCCCGCCGCGGCCTTCTGGTAGCCGTCTTCCCACATCGGAATGTGTCGCTCCCCGAGCACCTGAATCAGTTCGGTGGTGCTCGACCGCCGGGCGATCGCCTCGCGTAGATCGTCGTCGACCGTGATCACCTCGAAGATGCCCATCCGCCCCGCGAAACCCGTGTTACGGCACTCGCGACAGCCCACACCTTCGTAGAACGTCGCGTGCTCGTCCAGGCGATGCCCCAAACGGCGCACGATAGACTCGCTCGGCTGGGCGGGCTGTTTGCAATGCTGACAGACCCGGCGGACCAGCCGCTGGGCCATCACGCCGCGGAGCGACGAGGCGATGAGGAACGGCTCGATACCCATGTCCAGCAAACGAGCCACGGCGCCCACCGCGTCGTTGGTGTGCAGCGTCGAGAACACGAGGTGGCCGGTCAGGGCCGAGCGGATCGCGATGTCGGCCGTTTCGCCGTCGCGTATCTCGCCGACCATAATTACATCGGGGTCTTGCCGGAGGATCGCCCGCAACCCGTCGGCAAAAGTAAGCCCACGCTTGGGGTTGACCGGGATCTGATTGACGCCGTCGAGACGGTACTCAACCGGGTCCTCGATGGTCAAAATCTTCAGTTCGGGCTTCAAGAGGTGGGTCAGGGCCGCGTAGAGCGTGGTCGATTTACCGCTGCCCGTCGGCCCGGTGACCAGCACGATCCCATGAGGCGATTCGAGTTCTTTCTTGAAGTCCGCAAGCTGCGGCCCGGGCATACCGAGGTTGTCGAGGCCGATCAACGCCGTGGCGCGGTCGAGGATACGCAGGACGACCGACTCGCCGTAGACCGTGGGCACGGTGGCGACACGGAGATCAACCGGGCCGCGAGCGGTGGCCAGGTCGATGTGTCCGTCTTGGGGAACGAACCGCTCGGCGATGTTCATCCCGCCCATGATTTTGAGGCGCGACGTGATCGCGGGCTGGAGGTGCTTGGGCGGCGGGCTCATCTCGTGGAGCATGCCGTCGATGCGATACTTGACCTTCAGCGACTTCTCGAACGGCTCGATGTGGATGTCACTGGCCCGCGAGTCCACCGCCTCGTGGATCAATAGATTCACCAGGTTGACAACCGACGGCTCACGCGCCAGCTCCTGGAGGTGAGTGGCCAGGTCGGCCGGCGAGGCGTCGTCGAGGCCAGCGTTTTCGTCGGCCGACGCGGCGTCTTCTGCCGTGCCGTTGAGGTCGGCGATCATCCGGCTGGCGTTTGATCCGTAGTATTTTCCTAGCGCATCGATGACACTCGGAGCCGGTGCGTAAGCCCGCTCCAGGGCTCGGCCCGCGAACATCTTGACCACGTTCAACGCCTCTTCGTCAAACGGGTCCGCCATCACGACTCTTAATTTGGTGTCGTCGGCGGATAGCGGCAGAACCCGGTGCTTAAGCGCCACCTCGGCGGGCAGAACATCCAACGCCTCGGCTTCGGGCACGACCTCATCCAAATTTTCGGTAGGCAAACCCCGCTGCTGTGCCAACGCGGCGGTTACCGCTTCTGCCGAGGCGTACCCCGACGCAACCAATACTTCGCCCAGACGATCACCGGTAAGGGATTGCGCCTTGAGCGCTGCTGTTAATCGCTGCTCGGTAACCACCCCCGCATCAATCAGCACCCCCCCCAGTTTTTGCGTAGAACGACTGAAGGGGTGAAATTCGGCGGAATAATCAAGCAAAAAAGACCTACAAAATCAGGCTAGACCAGAGCAAAACGTAAGGATTGGCGATGACTGTATCATTTTGTCAAAAAATCGCTGATTAGCAACCACTAAATAGACGTTTCCGGGAAGCATTGGTTTCAAGATTTGAGCGTAATTTTTTTATTTTTTCGTCTTTTTTACGCTGGACCGCTTCTATGTTTAGCGCTTACACCCAGCCCCCGCCTGATGGCTATCGTGGCGTATTAACGTCTCACATAACCCTGTACTGGAATTGGCTATCCTGTATTTTCGGTACCGATCGTTCTTGCTTCCTCGCCTTCAGCTTTGCCTACCAGTAATTTGAAGAACGACAACCAACCGGTTCGGTATCTATTCGCCAACATCGATAATCCGTTACGGAGTATTTTTTAGGGGTTGACGCCCGGCCCAGAGAATTGCTTGTTTCAGGAACTGAACTTCTGATTGCTCGCTGACCGTTTTAATGGCGTAGTTGTTCATTGGCGCGACAACACGACGCCCGACATCGGTGCCGACGGGGTCGTGGATCATCAGAAGGGGCATCTGGGCGGCACCGAGATTCGCGGCGGCGGCCTGCTCCGCCACAGGAAGCCCTGCGGTGTCCCTTAAGGCCAAAACCGTGGCCTCGGGGTCGACTTCGGTAATCGCACCGCACGCGCAGACGTCGAGCACGGTCCCGGGCGGGAGGTTATCGAGGATCGGGTGAGGCTGGACAACGGTTGCGGGCATGCGCTGCCCGTGCCCCTGGGGGTGGTGAAAAGCGATCGATTCGCGGGTCAGCGCAATCTCACGCACTTCGGGGGTATCGGGCAATTCAGGGGCAAGTAGCACGGTCCCGACACCGCTGCGCCTGGCGGCAAACGATTCGGACCAGATCCGTGCAGCGATTTCGGAACCTTCGTTCGCCGCCCGGGCGATCACGACGACGTCGAGGCCGGACAGCGGATCAGCGTTATCGAAATACCTCCGATCAAGGCTGCTGGCCATAAACCCAATAATGCCTTCGAACTCCGGCGATATCTGCCGCGGAAGCAGCAGGACCACGTCGAACCGGTCATCCGTAGCCAGCTGCACCACCTGCTGTACCGCCGGGGTACCGGTCGTGACCTCACCGCTGGGCAGGTCGTCCATGATCCAGCCCACGCGGATCCCCGATTGATCGGGCAGAGGGTTAGTCGGCGGTTGCTGATTGATCGATGCCGCGGGGGGCGGTGTTTGTTGCAATGAAGGCGGAGCCGACGAGGGGGATAAGAAGAGCCATATCCCCATGCCAATCACGGCCAACAGGCCGAAAAATACCGGGAGAAAAACACCCATACCCGGCAGCGACAGCCCCCCGCCCGCGGTCGCCGAGGACGTGGCGGTCGTACCGGTCGAGGAGGTCGCCGCCAGCGCCTCGCTACCCCCGCCCGTACCGGCGGCACTGAGGATGCGGAGCGTCAGACCCGAAGGTAAATCCGCCGCGACCGCCTGGGTACTCAACAGCGCCGCGAGACCCGACGCCGTGGCGGTCGCGTAGCCGCGGGCACTCATACGGTCCTTGATCAGATCAACGGCTTTGCTGATCCGACGACTGATGGTCGCCACCGAACACCCCTGCTCGGCCGCCAAGTCGCTCTGCGTCCGCCCGCCGAGAAAGTGTTCCACAACCAGCATACGAAACGGCTCGTCAAGATCGGCCAGCGCCTGATCCAACTCCGTACGCAATTCGGATTCATCCATCGTTGCTCCCTCGGGAGATGCGACGCTTTTAAGCATCTCGTTACGTGACGCGCCGGAACGCAACGCCCGGGTCTCTCGCCGCCCCCAATCCACCGCGGTCGTGGTCGCGACCGTGTGCAGCCACGAGCAAACGCTGGTTTGCACCTGACCCGGATTTCGCACCAGCTTCAGAAAAGTCTCCTGCGCAGCGTCTTCGGCGTCGGTTGGGCCGAGCCGACGACGGCAGACCGCATACACCATCTCCCGGTAACGATCGACCAGGACCGCCAAGGCTTCGGGGTCGTCCCCCGAACGGAAACGGTCGAGGACTTCAAGATCATTGTTCAAAACGGCTACCTTTCACTGCACAAGACGATGCTCGAAGCACCGTTTTACAGGCAGATCAGATTTCGGATCGCCTCATAGACGATTTGATTTCTCATATTTGCGAATAGCGAACGACGCAAATGTGATTGCTGTTGTTTAATTTCGTTTATTTTTTTTAAGACGCCTGTAAAATAATTTTACTTTTCACGTCTTATCAGCGTTCAAGTGATTTGGTCGCCGATTCGGGCCTGTTTGTTCTTGCGCTATCCAGGGTTTTATTTATTTGTTAAACGCCATGTCTGTGATATCGAAACCGATTCCCCGCTTCATAATCCCCTTATTACTCTTGGCTGCATTGCTGCCGCCTTGCGCTGCACGGGGTGAGGTTTACGGGATCATCGTCCACGGCCTGGTCGCGGACGGAGCCATCGAAAAGGACTGGAAAACCCAGGAACACGCCTGGGTCAGCGCGTTGGTGGCCCGCCGAGCCCAGCCAAAAAATATCCGCGTGATTGAGGCGTCAAGCCCCGACGATCGAACCGTTCGCGGACAGCTGCTCTCGGCACTCAACGACTGGAGAACCGAACTTCGGCCCGGAGATGAGGCTTATCTTGTAATGCTCGGCTCGGGGGCGACCCGCAACGGGCGTTACCGATTCGATGTCCGCGGCCCGCGGGTGACGGGAAAAGATCTGGTTAGCGCGACCCAAGCCTTACCCGCTTCGAGGTTGTGGGTCGTTCTGCCCGGACCCGGTGGTCGCGGCCTGGTAGACCTCTTGGCCAAGCCGGGCGTTAATGTCATCAGCGCAACGGACCACGAACGCCAGCTCAACCACCCCCGATTCGGCGGGATCATGGCCGAGCAGATGATCGCCGATCCCGGGGGCGATCTGGCTGCTCTCGCTGGAGAAACCAACCGCTACGTCGCAAGCTATTACAAAGAACGCAAGCTGGTCCGTACGGAAACCGCCGGGGTTTGGCTGGATGGGGAACGGGTCGATCTCCAGCAATACACAGAAGAAACACAAGCGGACGCCACCGATCCAAGTCCCGCGGTATTCGACGCAACAAAGCTTCCCGGCGACCTCATCGCCCCCGCCCCGGATGATCCGTACCAGATCCGTGCGCACACGCCCGAAGAAGCCCGGCGGCTAAAAGAAGCGTCTGAAATTGAGAAAACAGAAAACGCGATGGCGGTGGTCGTCCGCCGAGACATCGCGATGGACCTCAAGTCCGACGGCAGCGCGTTGTGGAACGAATCGGGCGCGATGCTGATCCACGACCTGAGGGGACGCGGCCTGATCGACGGGGTATGGACCAGCAAGTGCACCTCCACCGGCTGCTCCGCGGTACGGCTCAAAGCCCTGCGGGTCGTCCGGCCCGACGGCTATACGCTTGAATGGGACTATCAGGCCCCGCCGCCGATGCTATTGCCGGGCATGCTGCCGGGCGCATACGTGGAATACGATTTCGAAACCGTCGCCAACAAGCCGCCCGTCCCGTTTTACGTCGGCCAGATCGCGTTGGGCCTGCCCGGCGCCGACGTATTAGAACAATCGATCCGGCTCACCCGCCCGCCGACCATGCCCCTCCGCCACAAGCTGGCTTCGCACGGCGGCCGATCTATCGAGGAAACCCAAGATCAAGGCCTGACCTACACCGCCGCCGCGTGGACCGTTGGACGGGTTCAGCCCGTAGACGATCCGCGGGATTCGCCGCGTATCTTGCTGAGCGGTTTTGAGGATTGGGACCAGGTGTCGTCGTTTTACGCGGGCATGATGCGCGACACCGTGGGCGACGCCGACGCGGTGGCCAAAGCCGCCCGCAGTTGGACACAGGGTTTATCAAACCGTTACGAGAAGATCGCGGCGTTATACGAACAGGTCAACGGATTTCGGTACAACACCATCCCGCTCGGCGTGCGCGGTCTGCGGCCCGAGCCGGCGAGCGAAGTCATCCAGAGCCGCTACGGCGACTGCAAAGCAAAGGCAAATCTATTGGTCGAGTTGCTGGCGTCGCTCGATATCGAAGCGCACTTCGTTCTGGTGGAACGCGGCGGCGACCGGACCCCGCTGGACCCCGATTTCCCGCAATGGAAGTTCAACCACGCCGTGGCGGTCGTCCCCGATCCCTTGGGCACGGGCGAAGGCCCGCCGCTCTGGCTCGACGCAACCGATGAGATCGCCCCGATCGGCATGATGCCCCCCGGAGACCCAGGCCAGTCGGCGTTAGTCCTGGCCGAAAAGCCCTACCTCGCGACCATCCCCGCGTTTTACGAAGCCGACTCCCTCAGCGACGACCACACGAATCCCCTGGCCGACTCCGTATGCCGGCTTGAACTGGTGGCGGGAAAAGATGGCTTGACCGGCACCGCCGTGTGGGAACTCCGGGGCTTGATGGCGTACGAGTGGCGTGCGACCCAAAAATACGGCAACGAAACACTCATAAATCAGTTCGAAACCCGGTGTAACACGGCGTGGCCCACCGCCGAAGTCACCAACATCGTCGCCGAAACGAGCGAGATCAATGCACCGCAGGTCATTAAAGCCGAGCTGCGCTTCCCCCACGCGGTCACCCCGCTAAACCAAGACCAACACCTGCTCTCCCTACCGGGGCCTTGGAACGGTGATCGGCTGCCCACCGCCCAAAACACGCGCCCCAACGGCGGATACCCCGGAGCGTTCACGCAGCAGCTGATCCTTACTTGGCCTACCGATTGGCAACTCCCCAATCCACCCGCCGTGTTTTACGCCGCCTCCCCGGACCAGCTGTCCACGGGCTATGCCTTCTCGGCCGAAGCCTCCGTAAATGCTGCAAAAGACTCGGTCGAATCCCGTCTGGTTTACGAAGCCAGTGTCAAGTACCGCGGCCTGCCGGACTTCGCCGACCTCCCGTCGGCCGCCGCACAAGCGCGGGCTTGGCGGGCACACCTGGCCACCCCCCTGGTCTACGAAACCCGCCGCTCAAACTGAAGTATTACCCCGTAAAAACCGGAACCCTTGAATGACCATTGAATCCAACTCATCAGCCTCCGCCACGGCCACCGCGGAGCGGATCGACGAAGCAGCCATCGTCCGCGAAGCCCGCCGCGTCGGCGACGAACTCAAAGCCCAGATCGGCCGCCAAATCATCGGGCAGGAAGAAGTAATCACCCAGCTACTCGTCGGGTTTTTCGCCGGCGGCCACGCGCTGCTCGTCGGCGTCCCAGGGCTGGCCAAAACGATGCTGGTCCGCTCGCTCGCGCAAGCGACCCACCTGAGCTTCCGCCGCATCCAGTTCACCCCCGACCTGATGCCGGCCGACATCACCGGCACCCACCTGCTCGAAGAAGACCAAGCCACCGGCAAACGCAGCTTCCGCTTCGCGACCGGGCCACTCTTCGCCCAGGTCGTGCTGGCCGACGAGATCAACCGCACCCCTCCTAAAACCCAGGCCGCGCTGCTCGAATCGATGCAGGAACACTCGGTGACCGTCGGCGGGACCACGCACCAACTCGAAGAGCCGTTCTTCGTGCTCGCCACGCAGAACCCCATCGAGCAGGAAGGCACCTACCCGCTGCCCGAAGCCCAGCTAGACCGCTTTATGCTCAACCTCACGCTGGACTACCCTAGCCTCGACGAAGAAGAAGCGATCCTCGCCTCGACGACCGGATCCCCCCCGCTGTCGATCGAGCCCGTCGTCGAAGCAGAGACACTGGTACAGATCCAGAAAACGCTGCGTCTGATCCCGATTTCCCAACCGCTGATCCAGGCGGTGGCCCGGTTTGTCCAAGCCACCCGTCCGTCCTCGCCGGTCGCCGACCAACGCGTCAATCACCTGGTGCGTTGGGGATCGGGTCCGCGCGGCGGTCAACAGCTGATCCTCGCCGCCAAGGTCCACGCCGCCCTTTCGGGCCGCTACCACGTCGAGCCCGAAGACCTCTTAGCGCTCGCCAAGCCGGTATTCCGTCACCGCGTCCTGCTGAACTACCACGCCCAGGCCGAAGGCCTCGACGTCGACACCCTCATCGGAGAACTGGCCGCGCAGCACCTGCGTTGAACCGCCCCTCATGGCTAGCCCCTCTTTCCAAACCAGCGCCCGCGCTAAAGCCAAGGCCTTCGTTTCCGGCCGCCGAGCCCCCGACCCGTCGGCCCGTTCGGCCTCGGCCCGCGTGCGTGAACCCGCCAACCTGGCGGATCACTCGGCCCTGCTTGCCTCCAACCGCGAACTCGGTTGGCGTAGCAACATACTCGTCGAGGGCTTCCGCCAAGGCATACACCACAGCCGGCTGCACGGTTTCAGCAGCGAATTCGCCCAGTACAAAAACTACACCCCCAACGACGACTTGCGGCACTTGGACTGGCACGTCCTGGGCCGGCTCGATCGGCTCTGCATCCGCCAACACGAAGCCGAGACCAACCTGCGGGCGCATCTCATCGTCGACGCCAGCGCGTCGATGGCGTACCAATCCGAGGGCTCGCCCCGCTCCAAGGCGGACCACGCGGCACTACTGTCCGCGGCGTTTACCCGCCTGCTCACCGGGCAGAACGACGCCTGCGGACTCACCGTACTCACGCCGGACGCAACCAGTGGCCCCCAACACATCGAACCCGCTCTGGGCCGCTTACACGTCGATCGTGTATTGGCGATGTTGGAAAAATCGCTAACCCAATCCGCTCAGCCGACGCCCCCGAACGCGGAGACCGTTCCGCCCGATACGATCGCTCCGGCGCTCGACGCTTTGGCCGCGAGCCTCAGCCGCCGAGGGCTCATCGCGGTGTTCACCGACGGCTTCGAAGACATCGAGCCGTTGTTTGAGTCGCTCCGCCTGTTACGCGTCGGACGACACGATCTCGTTCTGGTTCAGGTGGTCGATCCCCAGGAAATCGCGTTCGAATTCGAGGGCCGTAAGCGTTTCCGTGACCTGGAGACCGGCACACGCTTGCCCGTCTCCCCTTCTCTGGTACGCAAACGCTACCTCGACGCCCTGAAAACCCATCAAGATCATCTCGAATCTTCTTGCGCCGTGCTAGCGGTACACCACGTCTTGGCGGTAACCAACGAATCTCCGTTCCAGACGCTTTACCAATTGGCCAGGGCGCGGGGCCCGCACACCGCGGCGCGTCGCGCGGGGGCGGGAGGGGTGAGATGAGCTTTTCTCTTCTGCTGCCGCTCTACCTGGCCGGCGCCGCCGCGATCGCGGGGCCGTTGATCGTGCACCTGCGTCAAAGGTCAACCGCGCAGCCCTACGATTTTTCCACGCTGCGTTTCTTGATGAAAACGCAGCTGATCAGCTCGCGTCGCCGGCGTCTGATGAGACTGCTCCTGCTGATGCTGCGGGTGGCCGTGATCCTCGCGTTGGTGTTCGGTTTTGCCCGGCTGTGGTTGGCCGACCCGCCCGAGCTCGCTGACAAAGCCACGGTCGTCGTCGTCGACGTCTCGGCGTCCATGCGGGGCGACTCGATCTGGAGCGAAACCCTCAAAAGCGCCCGTGCCGCGGTCGATGACGCCGGGACAAACACCGCGGTCGTAACCATGGGGCGTTGGTCCCGCGTGGCCAGGGGTTTCGAAAATTCGGACCGCACCGCGGCGGAAGCGATTTCCACCCTGCAACCGACCTACGAATCGGGCGACGCCGAGGCCGCGCTCCGCCGAGCCGGCGAACTGCTCGAAGACGCTTACGCCAAAGACAAAAAAATCGTCCTCGTCTCCGACTTCGCGCGGCCCGAGTGGTCCGCGGTCCGCTGGAACCAGCCGCTGCCCGCGGGTATCACCCTGGAACAACACCGCGTCGCCGAAAGCCCGACGGGCAACCTCGCGGTTGTCGAAGTGAAGACCCCCCGCACCTTCTGGGAAGCCAAGGAGCCGGTCGCCGTGGAGGCCACGATCCGACACCTGCCGGCCGACCTCACGGCGGCCTCCGGGCCGGCCGTCTCGGTCGACGTACACCTCACCGCCGGTGTTAATCAAAACGTCGTCACCGAGGACCGAACGATCAGTGTCCCGGTGAACGGCCAGGTCACCACCCAATTCATCGTCGAGCCGCAATCCCTGAGCGATCTTTCGGGCGAGGTCCGCCTGACGAATGCGGACGGGCAATTACCCGCCGACGACGCCGCGTACTTCCACGTACCCGCCGGCGAGTTGTTACGGGTCGGCCGACTCAAACACCCCGACACCGACGACACGTTCTTGGACATGGCGGTCAAACCCAAGCTAACAAACGAGGCCCAAGCCAACGAAAAAACCGCGGCCCAGCCGTACTCAATCTTGGCCTATGACCCCGCCAAAGAATTCGACGCTTTGATCATCGACCACGGCCTCACGTTCAACGACCTGGTCCGCGAGGGTGTTGAAACACACCTGGATGCAGGCCGGCCGCTGCTGGTGATTGTCGGGCAAAACGCACGCGGCCGAGACTCATGGGAGTCACAAACCCTCGGCGTAGCCGGGGGGCGACAGGGGCAGAACCGCTTAACCTCTTCGGTGTTGCTGGCCGGGGGGATGGCCTCGAGCGGATTCGGGCAGATCGACCTGTACCACCCGATCCTCAAACCCTTCGCGGCACCGCATTCGGGCGATCTGTTTGCCGTTGAGGTCCATCGTTGGCGGGCGCTCGACGCGCCCAAGCTGCAGCCGCTGATCCAGATGGCCAACGGCGACACGGTTATGGGGGTGGCCAGCGTGGGCGGGGCGCGGGTCGCGGCCCTCGGCCTGGACCTGAACCGCGAGGCATCGACATGGCCGGTGGAGAGCACCTTCCTCCCGATGATCCACCAGACCCTTGCCTGGCTGACCGGCCGCGCCGAAGTCACGGGCGACCTCTTGGTGGGCGACCGCGGTATCAACGGCGAAGTGTACGATCGGCCCGGCGTGTTCAATGGAAAAGTGGTGACGCTCGACCCCAACGAGTCCGACCCCCGGCGGTACACCGTCGATACGTTCGACCGCCTCACCCCCCCGAAAGACCCTGCGCAACAACCTCAGGCCGCCGCCTCGGCCGCCCCCGCCCCGCCGACCGGGCAAGACGGCAACGACATCACCGTCTGGCTGCTCCTGCTCGCAGCTTTTGCGGCGGCAACTGAACTGTGGCTCGGCAACCGACTCTCACGCGGATAACCCGGAACGTTAACCATGACCTCACTCAACCCCGACCGGTTCGACAACCTTGACCGCCCGCTCCGGCAGGCCGCCCGGTCCCACCGCCTCCGCAACGCCGGCCGCGGCGTCGTCGCCTTCGGCAGCACATTGATCATCGGCCAGGCACTGCTCATCGTCGCGATCAGCGCTTACCGCCCCGAAGCCATCACATACCTGTCGGGATTCACCCTGATCGGCCTATTTACCCTCCTGGTCGCCAGCATCGGCGTGATCGTCATGGCCGGCTTGCGCGACCGGCGGGAACGGCTTGTCGCCGAGGCCGAGCAGCAGCTGCCTTCGCTGGGGCGGCGACTCAGCACTTCGATGGAACTGCGTGACCACAAACCCCACCACGAAGCGGTCCCCGACACCCTACGCTCCGCCGTCTACACCGACACGGGCGATCGCCTGCGTGACTCAACCTGGGGAAGATTCGTCGACCGACGCAGCGCTCTGACCTGGGTCTTCACCGGGGTCGTCGTGATCCTGCTGCAGTGCTTCTTCTTCCTGCAGAGCTATTCGAACAGTTTCAACATCGCCGCCCCCGGCCTTGGCAACGTCTCGATGCAGCCGAGCTCGTTTACCCCACCTCCAGCCGAGGACGCCGCGGAAGAAAAACCTGCGGAAGAAAACCCCCGCGTCAACGCCACCATCACGATCACCGAGCCCGCCGAAGACGGCTGGGCTACCCGTATCGAAGCGGTGTTGGTGGAATTCAACACCGAATCAGAATTCGGACTGACCGACCTCGCCGTCGTCGTGAACCACAACGGCAAGACCTACCGCACCGCCGCCTTCGACACGGAGCTCTCCCCCGGCAAGCAAACCGGCGAAGCGGAGTTCTACCTCGACGAGATGCCGCTGGAAGACTACGACGTGCTGGCCTTCCATATCGAGGGGCGACACAAAACCACCGCCGCACTCGACAATCCGGGCGAAAAGGCCGGGTCGGTCACAGTTGCCTCGGGATTGAAGTTCCTGCAGATCCGCCCGTTCAACGAAGACATCCTCTTCCGACCGATGGCCATGGGCGAAGGCGATCCTTGCCTCAAGATCCTGGCGTGGATGATCGAGGAGCAGCGACGCCTCGTCCGGGGCGGGTGGCTGCTCCAGCCCAGCTCGGGGCTGCCCACCAATTCCGAGCGCTACGCCCTGGTTGGCGAACGCGTCGCCGAGGACCAGGAACAGCTGCGCGGGGTGATGCGTGAGGCCCGCGTTTTGTTTGTCGAATCGCCCAACACCACCCCGCTGATGCTCACGCTGCTCGATCAAGCGGGCGATGCCATGGACCGGGCCAACGTCGATCTTTCCGACGCCAAGTACCCCGACGCACTGCAACACCAGCAACAATCACTTAGCCATCTGGTGGAAGTGCTACGCGAGTTCGAGAAGGTCTACGGCCGGTTCCTCGACGGGCTCGAAACCCCCGAGGGACCCGACGGGCCCAAGCCCCCGAGCGGGAAGAAACTCGACCTGCCCGACGGCAAGACCCTAAGCGACCGCCAACTGATGCGCGACGACATCACCGCCTTCGATTACGAGCTCGAAGAGATCGCCGAGCAGCAGGCCCAGCTCAACTGGGAACAGATGCAAGAAGAACAAACCAGCCCGAGACACTGGCGTCAGCACGACCTGCCCCAAAACCAAAACGACACCGGCACGCCGCCCGCCGACCAAGAAACGAAAGAAGAAGAGGAAGACAAGAAAGCAGATAGCGAAAAAAACAAGCCCGGCGAAGGGAAGAAGCCTGCCCAAAACCCCTCGCCGTCCGCCGCTTCGGGTAGCGGCCAAGGTTCCCAAGGTCAGTCAGGCCAATCCGCGCAGAGTCAGGCCCAGGCCCAAAAACAACAACCTTCGGAACAGACCCCCAAAGCCGAAGCCTCTTCGCCAAGCAAGACATCGGAGCGGCAAGAAGCCTTGGCCGAGCGTCTCGACGAGCTGGCGAAGAACGCGGTTACCGGCGAGTCGGTGCGTCAGGCATTGCGTGAGGCCGCCGAGGCGATGCGTGAACAAGCCACACAAGACGCCGCCCAGACAGCCAACCGCGAATCGCAAACTCCCGGCCGCCAAGAAGCCGGCCGCCGTGCCGCAGACCTCATCGACCGGGCGCTCGACGAACGCGACCGCGAACTGCACGACGCCCAGCTACGCCAGATCGAAAACGCGATGCGTCAGATCGCGGATCAACAAGCCGCCAACCCGAACGCAACCGGCGGCGACGCGGGATTAGATCCCACCGAACGCGAAGCACTCGCCGACAAGATCGACGGCCTTGCGCAAGCGATCGATGCCCGCCGCCACGGCAATAACGCGGCCGGCCCAACCCCCGACGGGAACCTGGCCGAACGCCGAACCGCCGCCGCGGGGGCGCTCCGGGAAGCCGCCGACACGCTGAGGCAGATGTCCGCCGCCGGCCCAGACGCCGAACACGAACAACTCGACCGAACCCTAGACCGGATGGCCGAGGCCCAGCGCGAACTCGAGGGCAGCACCAAACAGCTCGAATCGCTCGAGCGTCGTCTCGCCCAACTCAAAGACCAACTCGAAGGCCAAGCCCGACGTTCCAAGCCAGCCGCCGGACCGGTACAAGAAGCCTGGGAAAAAGACTTGGCCGCACAGGGCGAGTTGCTCAGCGCACAGCTCCGCGCCGCCGACCTGGGAGAATCTTTACCACCCAAACGCGGCGAAACCTCCGACCTCGCTCCGACAGACCCGCCGCAAAAAATCGGTGAACAGCAGATCCACTCCGAGTCAACGCAGGCCAAACGGGAGTCATCACCGGGCGAAGCCAAAGCCGCTGAAAAGAACACAACGTTTGGGAAGGGTGGGGCGACGGCGGCCTCGGTCGACGTCTACCACGACTGGACGCCTGATCTCGACGCGGTGATCGGCGCACTCTCCGAAGTCCGGCAAGCCCTCTCACAAACCCGGGCCCTCGATCCGCTCGCGACGCAGCGGACCGGCCAGTCCCCCGCGGAATACCGACGCTTGGTCAACCTGTACTTCGAATCGCTCTCCCGAAACGCGGTCCGCAACGCCGAGGCAAAGAATTGACGTTTAGTATCGCTACCACCGAACACACCACCCAGACGGTATCGGCCCACGGCCTAACGGTCTGGCAGTTTGTCGCCGCCGCGGCCATCCTCGTGGTGCTTTGTGCCTGGGCGTATTCCTGGCTGCGCAAAACGGAGCTGACCCCCGGCCAACGCTGGCCGTTGCTCGCCCTGCGCATCGCGTTTGCCCTGGTCCTGCTGATCTGCCTGTTCGCACCTGTGCGCGAAGAAACCCAAACCACCACCTCGGTGCACACCCCCGAGTTGTTGGTGGCGGTAGATCAATCCGCCAGCCTCTCGCTGCTCAACGCCCAAGAGCGCCGCGCCCAGGCGATCCGGGCGGTCGATGAGTTTCTGGATAAGCACCCCGAAGTCGACCACCGGATGTACGCCGTCGGGGCAAGCCTCCGATCTCTAAACCCAGCCCCGGGTGAAGCCGACCCGGAGACCGCCGAAGCGGACCAGAGCACCAGGCTGGTCGATCAACTCCGCGCCCTGGCCGAGCGGGTCGACCCCGCCCGCGGCGCCTCGATGCTGCTGATCACCGATGGCCAGGACACCGACCAGGCGCCGATCGCCGACGCGGTGATGGCGCTCAAGTCCCACAACGTCTTAACCTTCCCGGTCAGTCTCCCCGGCCTGGATCAACCTTCGCCGCTCGCACGGATCGAGTCGATCGAAAGCCCCGAAGCCGTCCGCCCCCGGCAGGTGTTCCCGCTCAACGTCATGATGAGGCTCCGCGGCATGGCGGGGCGTCAACTCGAATTGGTCCTCGAAGACGTCTCCTCCCCCCAGGCCGTCGTCAAGCTGAACGCCCAACCGGTCATTGTCCAAGTCGACGGTACGACACGCGCCGCGTTTGAGCACCGCCTCGAAAATCCGGGTTCCGCCCGCCTCCGCGCCACGCTGCGTGATCCGGCCAACGGCTATGTCTTCAATTCCGCCTACACCGCCATCAACGCAACGATCCAGCCGACCATCCGCGTGCTCTACGTCCAGGGTGCCCTGGGCTGGGAGTACCGGTTCCTCCGTCAGGCGTTCAACGAAAACCCCTCTATCCAGCTCGACAGCGTCGCCCGCATGGCCCGGAACCGCCTGCTGTCGCAGACCGATGGCGAGGCGGCCCAGTACACCGCCTCGGCCGGCCGATCCGCAAGCTTCGGCTCGGCCGGCGGCGACCTGACCGCGTCGATCGCTCAGTCCTGGCGCAGCTACGACGTGGTCATCCTCGCCGACCTCGCCCCGAACGAGCTCTCCCGTGAAGAGCAGCAGGGCCTGCTCAAGCTCGTCCGCGAACGCGGCGGCGGCGTGCTGTTTTTCAGCGGCAACCACAACCGAGCCACCCAACTCAGCGGCACCCTCCTCGAAGAAATCCTCCCGGTGGTGGTCGATCCGAACCACCAAACCTACTACGCGGTGGACCGCGAGGCCGAGCGATTCATCGCCACCCTCGGCCCCAGACGCTCCCGAGTCAGTGTCGGCAACGAGCAGAGTTTTGGACGCAACCGCGTCAGACGCCAAGACAGACAGGGCGGTGTGCTGTCCCACCTCAAAGCGATCGCTCTGACCCAGGAAGGCCTGGCCAGTTCGATCTGGCGCGACGCCGACCAAAAGGCCAGCCTCGATACCCCCCCGCAGACCTACGACCAACACACCAGAATCCGCAGCGTTAAACCCGGCGCGACCGTCCTGGCCACCTCCGGGTCCTCGCGCGGCAACGCCGTTGCGGAACCTGTATTAGTCGTGCAAGACATCGGCGCCGGCAGCTCGGCCTTCCTGGGCATCGACGCGCTTTGGCGGTGGCGCATGACGACCGACAACCACGAACGCGGCTACGACCGATTCTGGCAGCAGTTTGTGCAGCACCTCGCCCGCCGAAGCCAGAAAACCCTACTCGCGCTCGACCGCTACCGTGCCGTGCCCGGCGAAGTCGTCACCGTAAACGCCGACAGCTCTCAAGGAGCGATACAGCTTTTTACTCAACCACTCGGTGACGACCAGCCCGAGCCGCCCACCCCGCTCGACACCGTCACCAGCCCCGACGGCAACACCATCACCGCCCGCTTCCCGGCACCCGATGCCGATCACCTGCGAATCTACGCCGCCGAACCGAGCGGGCGTTTATTGGCCGAGTCGATCCTCACCATACGCCGCACCGACCTCGAAACCGAATTTGCGGGAATCAATCAAGCGGTGCTCACCCAACTAGCCGAAGACACCGGCGGCGCGATGCTCGCCGTCGAAGACATCGATACGCTCGAAACGTTGTTAGAGCGGACCGAACGCTCAACCACACAGGTCCAGCGTGCCGAGCTTTGGCGCAACCCTTGGGTCTTTGTCGCGTTGCTTTTGATCTATTGCGGGGAGTTGATCCTCCGCCACTACCGGACCCTGGTGTAAGTCCGATTCCCTACGGAAGAAAGAACTTCACATGTCACGTAAGCCACGAATCGATCGCCGGTCGTTTGTAAAGATGATGTCCATCGGCGGCGCATCTTTCCTAACCTCTCCCCTGCTGGGACAATCGTTCAGAGACCAGAGCCTCGCCAACGAAGCCCGGCGAGCCGGCTTTGGCCAAGAACCCGACAAAGGCGCCCTGATCCACTGGGCGCGGATGAAGTTCCGCTGCGACAACGGCGTAACGGAAAACTGGAGCGTCCACCCGCAGGGCGACTTCACCCTCGTGCAGGCCATCAACGATCAGGCCACGACCAACGTAGATGAGATGTGGAACGTCGCGGACGTGAACGACCTGGACGCGATGGCCAACTTCCCGCTGTTATTCATGCACGCCGAGTCGGCCCCGAACCTTACCCCCAAGGAAAAAGCGAACCTCCGCGAATACATGCTGCGCGGCGGCTTCGTCTACGCCGAAGACTGTGTCAACGGCTACCGCATGCACGGCATGCGGCAAAACGGCCCCTGGGACTTCTTCTTCGTCCGGATGCGCGACGTCATGCGCGAAATCATGCCCGAAGCACGCGTCGAACGCCTGCCGCTCGACCACCCGATATTCCACTGCTACTACCGCCTGCCCAACGGACAACCCCACATGCAAGGTAAACCCCACGGCGGCTGGGGCGTAACCCTGAAAGGCCGACTCATGGCCTACATCAGCCCCTCCGACGCTCACTGCGGATGGGTCACCACCGAATGGTTCGGCCGAAAACAATCACAGGAAGCCTTAAAGATCGGCACCAACGTCTACCTCTACGCCATGACCCACTAAAAATCGAACCGATTACATCTGACCGATCCGCGGTATTTGCCGTTCAGATTTCTCTGGTCTAAGTAAACCGACGGCACTAAAGGTCACAAAAGAATCTACGGGTAGTTTTACTTTTGCCGCGATTCCTCAGAAGTCATCCAAAGAGGCAACGAACCGAGGCGATTTTTGACTTGGAACTCGAACAACGATTCTGGCTGTACCGGCTTGCCGTGGGAGTGGATATGCGAGCAGCTATCGGGCTTAAAGGTGGTGCGGATGCCGTGGTAGCCGACGATCCGCGGGTAAACGACTTTGGTCCCGCTGTACTTCTCGTTGCCACGCCGGGGTGACCACCAGTCGTAATTCTCATGGCGTTTGTCGTGGGTCTGCTTGAAGTTCCAGAACGTGAGGTCGTGGAGGTGGTTGGGGAGGTTTTTATAGTTCCCGCCGCTGCCGAAGATGCCGCCCGTGTTGACGTCGATGAGCGTGGCGTAGGCGATGGAAGTGCCGGAGTGGTGGTCGAAGCCGCGTTTGGAATTGAGGTTGCGGTAGATAACCGTCCCGACCGCGCCGTGGCTGGCGCCAAAGCCGTGCCACTGGCCCTCTTTAGTAAGGTCTTTGTTGAATGCGATCAGCGTGCCGTAGCTGCCGCCGCCGGAGCTGATCGAGTAGTGGCCGCGCCGCCCCAGAACTTCGTTATCGATCGCCGTGCCGCCGTAGCTGCCGTTGATAAACGCCGCGGTGGACACGCTGACGAACCTGCACCGGCGGATCACCGGCGCGAAGCCGCGGTTGAACCCGATCATCGTCCAGCCGCTGTCGTGGTCGGCATTCTTGTGGTGGACCCATGGCGTGGGTACTTCGCCGACAAACGTCATGTCTTCGACCACCCAGCCCTCCGCCATCGGGCAGGACTCGACATCCCAACCGTGTTCCGCCCAGATGTCGATCATGATCGGTTCGTGGAACGTGACCTGAGAGCCGTCAATGGCGACGATGCGGTGTCGCTCGCCGCGGACCCGGGTCCCCTTCTCGATGGTGTTGGTCCAGATCGACCACGGTTCCAGCCCCGCCAAATGCGACGGGGTGGCGGCGGGGTTACGCATGGTCAGGGCGACATAATGACCGACTTCTAACCGGCCCGGGTCTTGAACCGAGATCTGGTAACCGCCCTTCGCGGTGTCGGCCGTAATCGACGTCAACGGTTTACCCTTGCTCTTGTGCTGAAAATTCAGCAGCGGCGGGCAGGAGTACATCTTCTTAGGGTCGGCCGGCGCCAGCGAGTGCCGCATGTACAACACCGTGCCTCGGGGGGACTCCGCCGAAGGCCGTGTCCCGCGGATGATGATGTTGGGACTGTTGATGACAAACCCGGATTTCTCCTGTTCTTTCTCGCCGACCAGATACCTGCCCGCGTCGAACTGGATGATCGCCCCGCCTTTTACTTCCCCCGCGCGGATGGCCTTGGCGATTGCGGCCTTGTCGCTCTTCCGGTCGCCGGGTATTGCGCCGTAATCGCGCACGTGGATCACCGGCAGGTCCGGCGGCTCGATCGATTCGGGTACCAGGGCGTACCCCGCATACGAATAATCGGGAAGCTCTAAATCTTTCATCCAGCCCGGATAGTCCACCCGATCCTGGGCCAGAGCCGAGCTCGAAAAAGCCCAGACCGCCACCAAACACAACGTATTGAAACGGATTCTGATACGCATGGATCGTTACCTTTTTTAGATTCGTTAAACGGATAACGTGAACCTCTAAGCGGAACACTATTCCGCGGCAGAGGAATGGTCGCGAGGCGGCTCCCAGCCCTCGGGAGCGGAAGTGCAGTATTTCTTCGCCGAGACGACCTCGGAGCCCCGCGCTTTGAGCTTGCCCCACAGCTGTTCGACCAGCTCTGGGCGTTGCTGAGCCCGGTTATTTTTTTCGTTGGGGTCATCCGCGATATTGAAAAGCAGGCCGTGGAGTTTACCCCCGGCGAGCGGCACGCTGTCCTCGGGGGCCTTGGCGGTCCGCATCGCCAAAAACTTCCAGTCGCCGCTGCGGATCGAGCCCCGGCCGGAGGCATCGGCGACGTTGTGGTAGATACCGCGTTCGGGAAACGTCTCACCTGCAGACAAGGCCGGCCAGAAGTCGACGCCGTCGAGCGGCAGGCCTTTGGTCGGATCGCCACCCGCCAGGCCGACGAAAGTGGGGAACAGGTCGGTCACGTGCAGAGGCGTTGAGAAACGCCGCCCGGGCTCGAGCGTGCCCGGCCACATTACCGCCGTCGGTACCCGCACGCCGCCCTCGAACTGCGACCCCTTACCGCCGCGGAGCGGCTTGTTGCTCGAAGCGTTGCTGCCCGCCCCGCCGTTGTCGCTGAAGAAGATGACCAGCGTGCTGTCGTCGACCCCGCGGTTTTCTAACGCCGCAAGGACCCGCCCCACTTGGACATCCGTCGCGTGCATCATCGCGGAGTAGGTCCTCCTCCGGGAGTCTTTGACGCGGCCGAAGCGCTTGAGGTCCTCGGGCTTAGCCTGCATTGGGGTGTGCGGCGCGGTCAGCGAAAGGTAGAGAAACAAAGGCTTTGCCTCGAAATCGTGCCCGCCGATCAGCTCCACCGCCCGCTGGCCGAGCAGGTCGGTGACGTAGCCTTCTTCACGCAGCGGCTGCTTCCACACCGAACGGTCGGCATGAAGCTCTTGCCAGTCAAGCGTCACCTTGTCGTTAATGTGAGTGAAGTAATCGAGGCTGCCGCTCAGTAGGCCGTAGTGCATATCAAACCCACGCGACGTCGGCCAATAAGCCTGGCGGTACATCCCCAGGTGCCATTTCCCCAAGATCGCGGTGTAGTAACCCGCGTCCTGCATCGCCTCGGAAAGGAACCGCTCGTCGAGCGATGCCCCGTGTGTGTGGTGTGACCGCAGGTTGCAGATATGCGCTCCATATCGATACGGGTACCGCCCGGTCATCAGCGCGTGCCGCGTCGGCGAGCAGGTTGGCTGGACATAAAACTGCTCCAGCACCACGCCGGAAGACGCGATACGGTCGATGTTGGGCGTCGGGATATCGCCGCCCTGGAAACCGACATCCGCCCAGCCCATGTCGTCGGTCAGGATCACGACCACATTGGGTTGGGAAGCATGCAGATTTACGCACGCCGAAAACACAAATATCAGAAACGTAGTAAGCGAAGCTCTACTCAAGAGATGACCTCAAATAAGAAAAACGAGGAAGCGAGGTACTTAACGAAACACATCCGGCCAATCTGAACCTCACAGAATAGCCGCGATTGAATCCTCAATCAACAGTCAAACCAAGAATCAACCGGCCGTGATTAGATCGTCTCATGCTTAAAGACATTTTTTGTTGAAAAAAAAACTAAACATAAAGCTAAAAGCACAACCTAACAAATGTTTTAAAAAACCATTTGCCATTTTGTGAGGTTCAGATTAAATTATCTATTCCCTTAGTAGATTTGACCCCTCTGTTTTATAAATATCTGCGTCACCCCTCAAAACTCTAAACACATGAAGCGTCGAGAGTTCAACAAAGCGATAGGGCTTTACGCCGCCACCGCCGGGATCACGAGCACCTCAGCCCGCGCTGCCAACCCGCCCCCCACCGACCAGCCCGGTCGCAGGCCCAACCTCCTCTACATCTTCCCCGACCAATACCGGCTACACGCCCTCAGCCTTTGGCGAGCCCCCGCCTTCCAGCACGCGATCCGCGGCGTATCCGACCCCGTCGAAACCCCGCACCTCGACGCCCTGGCCCGCGAAAGCGTCGTCCTCAACCAGGCCTGCAGCACCCACCCCGTGTGCAGCCCACACCGGGCGATGCTGATGTCGGGCATGTATCCCCGCCAGAACGGGGTCATGCACATGAACTGCAAGGCCGGCCGAACCCAGGGGCTCAAGCACGGCATCACCTGCTTCACCGACGTCCTCGCGGCCGAGGGCTACGAAACCGCGTACGTCGGTAAGACCCACTGGGAGCGCACCGAACCGTTATTCGACAAGGAAAACCGTTACGTCGGTACCGCCGAAGAACCGGGCGGCCACTACGCCAACCCCTTCGATACCTACATCCCGCCGGGACCTGGTCGACGCGGAAACCGCTACTGGTTCCAGAACATCGGCGACCGCCACAAAGACCCCCTCTCCTATTCCAACCGCCCCGAACTGGTCGACGGTAAACCCGACGGCCACCCCCACCGCTTTCGCCGCTTCACCCCGACACAGGAAGCCGATATCGCCGTCGACTACCTGAAGAACGAGTCGGGCCAGCGTGACGCCAGCAAGCCCTTTAGCCTGATCTGGTCGCCCAACCCGCCGCACAACCCCTATTCCGATGTCGATCGTGACTGCGACCGCGCGGTCTAC
Source organism: Planctomycetota bacterium (assembly GCA_038747275.1). Lineage (GTDB taxonomy): Bacteria > Planctomycetota > Phycisphaerae > Phycisphaerales > Phycisphaeraceae > Algisphaera. Next base: position 46,072 of record JBCDJW010000026.1, read on the forward strand.
GAAGCCCTCTACGCCGATATGCCGCTGGAAGAAGCTTTGAACCGCCCCAACGTCGCACCGACCAAAGACAACTTGGCCGAGCGGGCCGCACGGATCTACTATGCGCTGGTCAGCAGCATCGACCAACAGGTCGGACGCGTGCTGCAGGCCCTGAAAGAATCCGGGCAGGCCGACAACACGCTGGTGGTCTTCACCTCGGACCACGGCGAATTGCTCGGCAGCCACGGCAAAATGGGCAAAAACCTGATCTACGACGAATCTTTCCTCGTTCCGTACCTGATCCGTTTCCCCGGCGTGCTCCAGCCCCGTATCGACGACCTCCTGCTAGGCTCGGTCGACATCATGCCCACGATGCTCAGCCTGCTCGGGCTCAGCCAATCGATCCCCGACACGGTCCAGGGCTTCGACTACGCCAGCGGCCTGCGCGACGGCGTTTATACCGAGGCGCCCAAGCCGCGGTCAGCCCTCTACCTCAACGGGCGCAACAAAAAAGGCGTCCGCACCGACCGCTACACCTACCTCGTTCACGCCGACGACAAGCCCGAGCTGTATGACAACACCGCCGATCCGTATCAGACAACGTCGATCTCGCTCGACGAGGTCGACCAATCGGAAATCCAAACGCTCAAAGACGAACTGGGCCGCTGGCTGGTGCGGGCGAACGACGAATGGTGCGATACGCAGAAGCGTTCCGATTTAATCAACTACCCCTCCTAGACCGCAGAAACGATCCTCGTATCAAGACAACGGCGTTTGGAACACATCTAACCCAAACCGTGCCGATGGACTTAAAGACCACGGATTAAAAACATGCGCATTCCTGCCCTGCTGACCCTGTCGCTGCTTACCGCTATGGGTACCACAAAATCTATCGCAAATACGCTGGCTTCCCCCCCAACCGCTACCAAAATCATGGAGAGCTTCGAAGACGGCGTCCCCGCCCACATACACAGCTCCGGCGGAACCTTATCTGTCAACCACGACCGCATGAAGCACGGCCACCAATCCCTCCGATGGGACTGGCAAGGCAACGCCACCCTGGTCTACGACGGCCACCTCGGCTACCGCAAGCAGCAACCCATGAAGCCCGGCGACGACCCGGAAGCCCTGATGTCTCGGGCCGACCCCAACCAGGGCGCACTCGAACCACCCCGCGCTTTCTTTGCCTGGATTTACAACGATAAACCGCGACAGCAACGCCTCCGCATCCAGTTCGGACGGGGCGATCAAGTCGACTGCGAATTCGACTACAACCTGAATTTCAAGGGCTGGCGGACCATCGTCGTCGGCTACGACCGCGGCGACATGCGCGGCACGCCGCACCCCGACATGGACCGCATGACCATCAACGCGCCCAACACCGGCTCCGGCACGTTCTACCTCGACATGCTCGGGACGTCGGTCCCCTCCAACCCCCGCACCGTCAACGCCAACCCCCAGCTGCCCGAAATCGACCGCCACCCCCGACTGGTCGCGCAGTACCCGCACCTGCTCTTCGAACTCAGCAAACAAACACCAACGTTCAACCTGTACCCCGTCGACGAACCATCACTTCGTGACATCCGCACCCTGGAGCAACGCGTAGAGTCGATTTGGCTCCCGCAAGCACTCCGGGATTCTTGGACACCTTCCAGAATCGACGCGATCCGAAAACAGTTCGCCAAGTTCGAGATCAGACGTGAAGGCACCGAGATTTACGGCCGGCCCTTGATGAACAAAAACGTGTTCGGCGACCACTTCTCCGAAATCGGCCTATCGCAAGACGAGTGGCGAAAAGGCATTCAAACTTGGCGATGGGACTTCAACGCGATCCTGCTGCGCATCGCCCGGGCCCGGCACTTCAGCGAAGACGAAGCGGTCCGCCAAGAGCTCGAGCAGATGTTTATCGACCTGTTCGACTACGGCGTCGACCAGGGATTTGCCGAGGGGGCCGGCCTCGGATGGATCCATCACTACTCCTACGTCATCCGCGAATACGCCCCGTCGCTGTTCCTCATGCGGGACGTGTTAAAAGAACACGGCCGGCTGGACGAAGCGATCGCGACAGCAAAATATCTGCACGGATTCAACCGCGTGTACCGCGAAGACGTGGTCATGGACGTCCCCGGCCGGATCGCCGCCAACGCCGACGACCTGCAGGGCCTACTCACGCAGCGGCTCATCTGCGCCCTGCTCATGGACGACTCGCCCGAGAAGCTACGCGACCTGCAGCACTACTCTTCGTACCTCTCCAATATCAGCACCGGCTACGCCAACGCGCTCGACGAAACCTTTAAACCCGACGGAAGCACTTTCCACCACGCAGGGCACGCCTTCGGCTACGGCGGCCGCGCCCTCTACTCCACAGTCCGCACGCTCTATATCCTCCGCGGCACCACCTTCGCCGCATCGGAAGATGCGGTCGCGCGGATCCACAAGTGCCTGGAAGCCTACGAGCAGTCGCTCTTCGCCGAGAAACTAGCTGCTCCCAAGGCATTCGCCACGATCCGCTTCAGCAACTACCAGATGCCGCGGAACTTCGCGGACATGGTCGACATGATGGACGCCGTCAGCGCAACCCCGGTCATCAAGGGACGCGACTACAAAGGCTTCCGGATGATGTCGTACAACAGCGTGGGCTACGCCCGCAACGAGAACAAATGGATGACGACCGTCCGCGGCCACGGCAAATACGTCTACCCCTACGAGAGCTGGGGCACGCAGTTCTTTGCCTACCCCTTGTTCATCGCCAACGGCTACCTCGACGTGTCTTACCCCGGCAGCCTCGACAGCCTCACGCCCGAAGAAGGCACCTGGCATCCTGGCCTCGATTGGCGGCGCTATCCCGGCACTACCGCGGTTCACCTCGACTACGATCAGATCATCTGCCGACTCAGCCAGGTCCGCGACGAAGGCGGCGAATACCTCTTCAGCGACCAGCCGTTCGTCGGGGGCGTCGAAAGCTCCTTCGGCACAGGCATTTTCACGTTCCCCTTCCGTGGCCACGACAAATACGGCCTCGAGTCTTTCGCCGGCAAGAAAACCTATTTCTTCCTCGACAACATGGTCGTTAGCCTCGGAACCGGCATCACCAGCGACATCTCCGGATACCCCGTCGAGACCGCACTTTTCCAAAACGCTCTAAGCGAGGAACGCGGCCCCGTCGTGCTCAACGGCCAAGCCGTTACCGTTTATCCATACCAAACAGACCTGCCTGTCCAGCAGCCCAACTGGCTCATCGATGCCCGAGGTACAGGTTTCTGGGTTCCAGAAAACAATAGCGAAAACACCCTACACCTGAGCCTAGCCGATCAAGAAAACCCCGGACCTCACGGCAAAAAGACGACCTCAGGCCGATTCGCGACCGCCTGGATCAACCACGGCGAAGCCCCCAAAGCGGCTGGCTACCAATTCGTCATGCTCGCCGATACCGACCCGCAAGCCATGGAGCAATTCTCGCAGGGCATGGCATCCGAGGCACCACCCGTCCTCACCCTCCAGGCCGACGAAGACGCCCACGTCGTTTCATTCCCACAAGCGCAAGACACCGCCTACGCCGTATACGCAACCGACGGCAGCACGTTCGACCAAGGACTCGTCCGCCACGTCAACAAACAAGCCACGCTGATCACCAAGGCCGAAGGCGACCTGCTCCGCCTCGCCCTCGCCGACCCCGACCTGAACATCTACGACGGCCAAGAAGACCGGCTTCCCGGCGGCTCGCGCATCGAACTATCGGTTTACGAACGCGAATGGTTCTTCTGGCCCAGCCGACCCAATACCGTGCGGGTTACGCTCCAGGGGCTCTGGGAAATCCAGAGCCTTGAGAAACCCATGGAAACCCTTTCTAAACAACCGCGGGTTGTTCTTTCTGAAAACGGCAAAACCGTTATCGAGTTCGTCTGCCGCGACGGCCTGAGTGCCGAAGTCATACTCGCTCCCAAGAATTGACCACGCCGTAAATACCGCCTTGCCGTCGATCTTGAACTAAGCATAAAACCCCTCGGACATATCGTTCCATTGACCGCAGCTCTTGCTGTAATACTTTTGGGCGGACGATCGGCACAACGCGCCAAACCTCATTCCGTAAATAAACGGCTCGACGCCCTTGAGTAGCTCGACGCCTTGGATTAGCAGCCCACGTTCTCTAGCCCTTGCACCAAAGATCAGGCCAAGCAACGGCCGTTTGAAGGCCTGAAAACCACAGTCACGGATGACGAAAAGGTATGTCATTTTTAGCACCGGGCCGTTGCGGGACGAAGACGCCAGCCAAGCGGTGCTCTAGATCAATGAAAGCTTCGGGGGCAATAAATCATTTACGAATACACGCGGCTCGTCTCGCTAATAATTTCAGAGTCATCACGTTTCGCAATCGAACAAGTCAACTCTTTTAGCCGCGTGCACATTGCCCGACTGGAAACCGGGCCGGCAAGAGCCAAAATCATGAACGACATCCTGTCCCTTGACTCAGGCCACTTGGATTAAGCCGAGACATCCAACCAAATAAAATCTAAACCTCACAAAAATGCGGTTTACTGGATATCTCATGGTCATATTTTTAAATTTAGACCCCTTATTTTAGATAAAATAACCTAAATATCGTTCAATTTATGAAATTAACCTTGACGCATTTCGAATTTTGGCTTAAATTGTGAGGTATAGATATAGCGGTGCTCTTTAGTTGGTCCAAACCACTACCTTTTATCCAATATCTAACCCGATCCGTGTGTGATCGGATGCCTCAATACCCATCTCAACTGGAGGAACTTAAGATAATGATGAACATTAAACCTACCCCGATCGCACTAGCCATAGGCCTCATAGCACTAAGCGGAACCGCTCAAGGTGCCATTATTGGCAGCACCACAGACACCTTCACCGGCGGCGGTGCCGTGCCCAGCGTGTATACCGATTTCAATCCCGGAAACCAGTCCACAACCCTAGAAGTTTCCACGGACGGCGCAAACCTCGACGGCGCCGACGACGGCTATCTGAGAATCCAACGTACCGCAGCAACAAGCGCCAGTATCGGCGTGAACCGAGCGTTGGGTACAGTGGAAGCCTCGGATATCGGTAGTGTTGTGACGATTGATGTGGCATACGGCCGACCCAATAGTTCCGGCTGGACGTTGGAATTCGACCTTGAGTTAGATGGCGATGAAGTAGGCGGAGACGCGGACTTCGCCGTTAATATTTTCAGCTCGGGCAATGATCCGAGCGCCGCGACAGGCCTCTTGTCGGCAGTCAAGGGATCAGCTTTTACCTACACCATCCAAGCGGGTGACGTCGGCAAAGCCTTGTCCTTCGAAATGAATCTCTTCGATAGCTCATCAACCGCAAACCGAATTCCGCACATAGACGCGGTTCAAATCACGGTCACTCCCATTCCCGAACCAGGATCGATCGGTTTGACCGCGTGCGGCCTAGGGCTTTTATTGGCCCGCAAACGCCGCAAACCATAAATCAAAATATCAACAGCTATTACCTCCAAAAATTGCAGCCCTTCACGGGCTGTAATTTTTTCCACTAATACCTGCTCCTTGTTAATCAATTTGCCAGCTAAGCTGCAGGTAACGAGATTCCAAAAAAGCCCGAAATGCATGCAGATAACCTAAGGTGCTGTCCTTGAAAATTTTACCGCTTGGTGAGTTTTTTCAATGACTTTAGAGTTGTTTTCAATGTCCCCCGTGCTGAACCGCAACTCGAACTCTTTCAAGAACAGGTAGAAACACTCTTTTGGCACGCCGGAACTTCCGCAAGTGGCGCTTGGCCTGGCTCCAGAAGTTCTCGATCCAGTTGATATGGCGGCCGCCTGGTTCCGCCAATACCCGGTCGTGATTGATCCGCACGTATGGTAACGCTGCGAGGCCAACGTGTTGTAGCTAGCGAAGGTGTCGGAGTAGACTACGTTATCGGGCTCAATCTTCCGCCGGATGATCCGCATCAAAGTTTCCCGACGGCAGTCGATTATCATCTGCGTGTTGACCTTACCGCCCCTTTTGAGCAAGCCAAAAACGGCGACCTTGCCCGCTGCACCACGCCTGCGTTTGCCCTTGCGGGCTCCGCCGAAGTACAACTCATCGACCTCGATCTCACCATCGAAGACCTGCCGGAAGAACAACGTCGCGGTGTTGCGATGGATGCCGAATAACTCTGCCGCGGTGCGAGCGGTGGTCCCCGCCACAAAGAGCATGAGTAGCTCGCCGTACTTGTAAGGCAGTGAGCTTGCTGTGCTTCAGGGCCATGGGAAATCCCGCAGATCATGCTAATCTCCTAGGACAGTCCCTAGATCAATCTACACATAGTCATGGGACAACGCTTTTTAAGCTGCGTGAGGGCTGCCCCCTCGGAGCGAGCCCGTCGCGTTAACGGATAATGTGGAATAATCCATCGTTAGGGGGTACCCGAAGTGGCGAAAGCAATTCATCGAATCGATTGCGCTAACCTCGCCTAACACCGATTACATCTTCTCCTGTATTTGCCTTCAGGCACAGCAGACTAGCGAATACGGGTGGTTCTAGATTTTGGCGAACACCACGTCGATCGGGTTGAGGTCTGCGGAGCAAGGTGGCAGTAACTCGACGGCCGCTTCGATTATCTTGATCGTATATGTTCACGTATGGATCGAGAAGTTATCCATTACTACCACATCTCTCGGAAGGAAATCGAGGTCAGCACTTCTTTTACAAAAGCTACGAATACATCGGATTTGCGCGTCGCGTTGACGATGGTGGGAAACAAGATGCCGTCGATCCCTAAAGCCGCGATGAGCGCATTCGTACCAGTAAGCGCGGGGCACTATACACTCGTCGCGTGGAGCTCGGCCCTGTAGACGCGTCATATCGGTCTTGGGCTATGCCTTTTCGATGAAGATTATTTGGCCCGCATTTCTGTGCACCGCCTCTTACTTCCAACACTCACGCTTCTCGACGACGTCGGGTCGAGCCTACTGCGCTATGGACTTTTCTTTAGGTAAGCCTTAGGGCCCTCAAATGCATCGAGTTTGGCTTCATTGCTAAAACTAGTCGTTTGAAGTATTCCATAACCGATGTCAAGTTAAAGCGATCGGGGTAAGGTTGGCTTGCTCAAAACCCGGGTTCAGGCAATTCCGAAATACCCGAGGCCTTGTGCTCTCAATTAAGGTTTATCGTAGACAAGCAGTCTGTTTCATAGGAAGGGTTTGCTCGATAATAGATCTAGCAAGATTTCCCAACCTAAAATAAAGCGGAATGCAAACTATGGACGCAGAGCCTTTGGCACATCTCCCCCACACAGGCGTGAAATGGGGTCATAAACAACGCTGCTCGCATCAGACGAACTCGAATACCACGCCTGGCCACTCACATCCGAAACCACAATCGGCAACTCTTCGATCACATCTTCGCCGGATAGAATAAACTCATGAGCCGGGTCGGTGTACCGCGACAAGTATCCAATGTGGACCCCCATCGCATCAAGCTCTTTAAGCGTCATGCCGTGTTTAACAGGACCGACATCACCACAGCTGTAAAGTGCAGCATCAACGATCGATCCGGACGACTTCATACCCGGATAATTAAAAACACCGCCCGAACCCATATCGGTAGGCGAAATCGTTGTACGCGGCGCGACCACGAGCTGCTGAGCGTTTAGGTCGAACATCCACTTACGTGAATTCACCCGCTTATCACCCATCGCTCCAAAAGCCAGCCACGCTGCAATAACCACCGCCAAGACACAAACAACTGTTATGGCCTGAGAATTACGATCGATATATTCACGTATAGACATAGCGTTCACATTTCAACGCCGTAACGCGAGTCACGGAAAATAAAGCCCACGATTAAAAACCATGCCAAATTAGAGCATCACCATTCGCTTGCAAGCCGCCATAGATCAAGCGAAATAACTTCTAAAAAACACAAAGTAATGCAAAGGGAGGTTACTTCCTTGCATCCCAATGCGTCCCCCGCTGGTCAGACAAAGTCGATAAGCCACCGTTCGTTTCATAGACGATTGCAGGATCCAGATTAGCTACATGTCCGTCTGTATAAGCCCAGTTTGGAGTTGGGTCGTTGCCGTCAACAGAGTGGTGACCGATTGTTTCTTCCTGCTTCGCAGCATCCAGCGGGTGCAGAAAACTGTTCCAAACCATCCCGCCATTCCAACGCCCCAGCCCATTGTTTGCCACCAAAGAACCACTCACCGTAACCAAATCCAGATTTTCGACAAAAAGAAGTGTTGCAGAAGTCTGAGTTACATCAGTATCACGCCGACTCACATGCAACCCGGTATCTCGATTGATCCCAGAAATACCAACCGTATTGTTGGAGTGATTCCCTTCAGGACCCGCGTCACGCTTGTCCCAGCGGTTTAGGGCGTATGTTCTCGGAGCGTATTCGCTCGTTTGATAAGCGGGTCGCGAAAAATCATCGAGCGGACACCGGTAAAAGTCTGCACCGGCGGCATTATCGTCAGTCCAGGCATTTCCAAAAAAAGACAGAGCCCTTAAAGACGTAGCCGTTGGGTGGGATGAAACTGAACGGCCGTCGTAAGAGCCAGATAACAACAAGTCATCAAAGCTTGCATCAGAACTCCCAAATGAACTGCCCGCCCCGGGGAAACCACGGGCTATGACATGATATCCGTCATAGTCGTTACGGTATGCCGCCTCAGCCCGGGTGAGCTGCTGGAGCTGAGTTGCACACTTCACCGTCTGCGCCGCCTTCCGGGCACTACCTAACGCGGGAAGCAATATACCGATTAATAATGCAATGATACTAATGACCACCAGCAACTCAATCAGCGTGAAGCCGTAAACAAGCATAGATCGATTAGGGCGAACATCCGATGGTGAGTAAAAGTAGCTCATAAGAATCGAACTTTCGAAAATTGATGGAAGAAATGAACAAGCAGAGGTCCAGCAAGTACATTCGCCTGCCGGAGGGCCCTACGTCGCTTCAACGTGAACCTCACAGATTTTAGTCTATACCGATTAACCACAAGATGCAAGCCTCAATTTCTGGAAAACTGAACACAGCCTCCAAGCGCAGGCCTAAATTATTATTAAATCAATTAGAGAACAAAATCAAACTGCATGACCTGGGCTTCAGCCCCTGAAAAGCAAATCACGTTTGACAATATGATTTTTGTGAGGTACAGTTTGGGCTGCAGTGTGAGCATCTTGCGATTCTCCAATTCACCTGCGTATCAGCCGACCGGCACTGGACCGGACGCTTCCAGGTTATCTCATCGCCTAACCCCGGCTAGAGCATGGTCAATCAATGGGACTGGACAGTTATCGGGGTCTATTTCGCGTTCATGATCGCGATCGGCATCGCTTGTAAACGCCTAAACAGCAACAGCAGCGACTACTTCCGGGGTGGCGGGCAGATGCTCTGGTGGATGAGCGGGACGTCCATGTGCATCTCCAGCATCTCGCTGTGGACCTTCTCCGCGGCGGGGGTGCGGGTCTACGAAACCGGCTTCTATCAAGTCATCGTCTATATGGCGGCGATCCTGGGTATCCCCCCGCTGTATTTCTATTTCGCTAAACGCTTCCGGCGGATGCGGGTCATCACATCTGCCGACGCCGTCCGCCGACGCTACGGCCGGGCCTCGGAGCAGGTTTGGGTCTGGATCACCGTGCCTATCAACGTCTTCTATTCCGGCGTGGGCCTGCACATCATCGCGCTGTTTGTTGCTGCAGCTCTGAACATCGAGGTCCACACCACCGCGATCGGGCTCGGCGTCGTGATCACTTTCATGGCCATCCTGGGCGGGGCTTGGGCGGTGTCCGCAAGCGACTTTATCCAGGGCCTCGTCACGACGGTCGTGGCCACGCTGGTGTGCATCAAAACGATGATGCTGCCGGAGGTCGGCGGGCTGGGCGGGTTTACCGATAAGCTCCCCGAAGAATTTGTGAACTTCAACCTGTGGAGCCGGGAGATCATCTGGGTCCCCTGGCTGATCACCCAAGCCATCACCACGATCTTCCGGGTCGCCAACATCAACGACACGGGGTCGTACTTCCTGAAGGTCAAGAACGACCGCCACGCGCAGTGGCAGGTCATTCTTTACGCGTTCACGCCGCTCCTGCCGCTGCTGGTCTTCCTGCCGATCATGGCCTCGACGTGGGTGATCGCCGACATGGAGACCCTGTTCCCCACACTCAACCGCGCTGAAGAGGGCGCCTACGTCGCCATCGCCGCCAAGGTCCTGCCCCAGGGGATGATCGGCCTGCTGGTTTGCACCATTTTTGCCGTGCAGATGTCGAGCCTCGACACCGGACTTAACAAGAGCGCGGGCTTTGTCGTCATCAATTTCTACCGCGACGTCTTACGGCCAAAAGCCACCGAGAAAGAGCTCTTGTGGGCCGGCATGATCTTCACCTGCTTGTTCGGGATGCTGATCATCGCGATCGCTTTGCTCGTGACCGCGCAGCGCGACGCGAATATTTTCGAGTTCACCCTGCTGCTCGCGCCCATCCTGCAACTGCCCATGGTGATCCCGATGATCATGGCGGTCGTCATGAAAAAAACGCCCGGGTGGAGCGCCTGGAGCAGTGCCCTGGTTGGGATTTTTGCGGGCATCGTCGTGAATATATTCTGGCTGAAGGACGATGCGAGCGTCTCGTCCTTTGCCGCTGTGATCGGCCTGGACACACCGTTGTCCCGCATCGAGGCGGCGGATTTCCGGTTCATCGTGGCGTACACCTCGGTGATCTCCAGCACTTTTGTGTGGTTCATTGCCACACGGCTGTTCTGGAACCTGACCACGGCAGACTTCCGACGCGAGGTCGACCATTTTTTCGCCGACATGGACACCCCGATCGGCGATTTGCCCGAAGACGTCATTGAGCCGTCCGTCGAGGCCGACGCGGTCACCCCTGAAGTCCAGGTCGATCCGGACGAACGTGACCGCGAACAGTACGCCCTGATCGGATGGATGACCGTCGCCTACGGGGCCATCATCTTCGCGGGCATCGTCATCCCCAACCGCTTGGAGGACCGCCTGCTCTTCGCGATCTCCGGCGGTCTGATCATGCTCATCGGTGGCTGGCTGCTGTGGCAACGTCGACGGGGGCGGGCGGATAACCCCAAGCAAAAAGTAGTTACTTCCAACCCCATGCCCGCCGCAGCCACCGTGCGGTCGGCCGAAAGCGAAAACGTATGAAAGTTTTATTGACGGGAGCCGCCGGCTTCCTTGGCGAAAAACTGCACCTGCCCTTCCTGGCCCACGGCCACGAGGTCGTACGCACGGACATTGCACCCTTGAGTTGCTCTGAGCCATTTGTGCAGGCCGACCTGATTGACCCGTCTGCGGTGAAAGCGATGGTGAATGAAGTCGACACCTTAGTCATCGCCCACATGAGCCCGAAACACGAAACCGACCCCGCCCTTGTCTACCGGACGATGGGCGTGGGCACGATCAACCTGTTCGAGGCCGCGTTGCAAGCGGGCATCCGCAAGCTGTGCCTGATCTCCAGCGTCGACGCCGTACGCGGCTACCCGCCGTATGTCCGACGCATGCGCGACTTTGCCCCCAAAGCGGACGAGCTCTACGGCCTCGGGAAGACTTCTCAGGAACAGATCGCCGAGTATTACTCCCGCAAGCACGATATGGATGTCACCGTGCTGCGCATCGGCTACGTTATCGATGCATTGACGCTGACCAACAAGTACGACGCCGTGGAAGAAACCTTCGCACCCAATATGATCGACCGCCTCGATGTCGCCGAGGCCTGCGTCCGCTTCCTGGAACGCCCCGGAGCCGGCTACGAAATCTACTACATTTTGGGCACGTCTCAGAACGGAAAGTTCGAAGTCGAGCCGACCTGGGACGCCCTCGGCTGGCAACCGACCCACTTAGCAAAGAAACCGCCCGTCCCGGCCGTGAAAATCAAGCCCAACCCCATACCGGGAGTCGCCCAGCCGGCTAAGTAAATCCCCGGCCGCCACCAACCAAATTCACGACACCAGACCGCAGTCGCTCGATCCGCGCTCGATAAGCTCGGGCAGTATGAACTCGGATGTTGGGTCGTCTCCCGCTTCCAGCTGATCAAGGATCTTCGTCACCAGCTGTACCCCGGCCGAGACCGACACCCGGACACTGGTCAACGGCGGGTCGGTGTATTCGCACCAAACCATATCGTTGACGCTAACCACCGCGAGGTCTTTGCCGATCGCCACGCCTTTCTTTTTGATAGCCGGATAGACGTGCTGGGCCTGCCGGTCGCCGGAAAGCACCAACGCGGTAGGCTTTTCTTTGAGATCCAGGATTCCATCTATTGCACCGTCTATCAATGCCGGGTCGTGCCCGACGAAGCGCAACCACTCCGGACGAAGGCTGATCCCAAGCCGAACCGCCTCTTCGTGAAACGACGTCCACCGCATACTCTCCGCCCGGACCCATTTGCTCTCGTTGTAGCGGTGCAGGTAGGCGATCCGCTTGTGCCCCTTCGCCACGAGATGCTCGAGCTGGAGCCGGATGATCTGGCGGTCGTCGATATTCACCGATGCGGGGACCTGCCCGATCAGGTCTGGCAAGACGTGGACCGCGGTATAGTTCACCGTGTCTCGGTTCTGGGTGTATTCCAGATCACTCGACTTGATGCCGAAGGTAAGAATACGTGAATTGGTGCTGCCGATGTTGCCCAGAAGATCGACAAACTCATCGCGGTCCGACACGGCGTGGAGCCGAACCGCGTGGCCGTGCTCGGTGAGCCCGAGGATCAGTTGGCTGATAAATTCGCCGTAGAAACCTCGGCTGCGCAGGTCTTGGGTCTGGTGCCGATACACAAGGTAGATCGGCAGTTCGTGCGGTTCCGAGCGGTAGCTGCCCGACTTCGGCTTGACCACGATCAGGCCTTCATCTCGAAGCTTGGTCAGTATCCGCACCACCGTCGCCTGCCCCAGACCAAAACGGTCGCGGAACTCACGGATCGAAGGCAACCGCCCCCCCACCGGGACCGAACCGACGGTCTTGCGTATCGCCTGCTCAGGGTCGGCCGGTCGCTGCGGAGTTACACGGTTTTCGTTCATTGTTGAGGGCAAGCATACACTCCAATCTTCGCCACTTCACACTCGCATACCAAGCCTACCTCAGCCCAGCCCTATCAATAAAGCCGCCGCCCCAGCCACTTCAAACAAACGTTTTCTGCCGGAAATTTCGGCATAAAAATCTTGCATATCAATCTAAACCTCATAAAATTTTGGAGGCATACCGCCAGCCATAAACTATCTAAAAATTTATTAAATAAAAGAAAAAATAAAATTTACTCCCCTCAATGAATTCCAACCCACCTTAACAGATCATATTGTTAGGTCCAGATTTTCACCTAAAGCACTCCGACCCTAAACCGCTTTAAACAGCTGTCTCAACGCAAACCCGTCTCGCTTTTGGCGAAAGTTTTTTTGGATCACATTTGAGCAGAAGGATGCACATGTCCGAATCTCGGTCTCTGGTTGTCGCCCTGCTGGCGTGTTGTGTGTCGGCGTACGCTGTTGGCCAGTCGCATTGGGTTTACCAAGGGCAAACCGGACTCGTATACCAGATGGATAGCCGCGGCGACCGCGTGCTGGACTATAGCGAAGCGGGGTACCAACGCGGCGCCGCACTCCCCGACCCGCTCTCGCTGGTTGACGCTTCACGAATCGTCGACCTCAATCCCACCAACGGAGACAACCTCGCGCAGATCCACGCCGCGATCGAACAAGTCTCGGGCATGTCCCAGCAAGCCAACGGCTACCGCGGCATCGTCCGCTTCGCCCCGGGCCAGTACGACATCTCGAACTCCCTGCGGATCGAAAGCAGCGGCGTCATCCTCCTCGGTGCCGGCGACGGTGCCAACCCAGCCAGCAGCACAATCCTCCGCTCGACATCGACCAACGACATCGACATCATCGACGTCGGCCGCCGCAACGCGTCCAACGACCTAACTCGCGTCGGTTCACCCACCAACATCCTCGACAAGGTCGTCCCCGCCGGCGCGACAAGCCTCCGGGTCGCCGACGCCTCGCGTTTCTCCGCCGGCGACTGGATCAACGTCAAACACACGCCCACGCAAGCCTGGTTCAACGCGGTGGGGGTGGACGACCCGGAATGGAACCCGTCCAACGACCGCTTCACCACCCAACACGAACGCCGGGTCACCCGCGTCGAGGGCGACCGCGTGTTCTTCCACGCCCCGATCTCCCACAGCATCGATAGCCGACTCGCCCACGGCTCGGTCGAGTTCTACCGCGACGACCGCGTCGACCACATCGGCATCGCCAACATCCGCGGGACCTCCGTCTTCAACGCGTCCGAGACAGGCACCGCCGACGGGAGAGCGATCTTCACCGACGAAGACCACGCCCGCACCTTCATCGCTTTCAACCACGCCGAGGAGAGCTGGGCGACCGGCGTCACCGGGCAACACCTCAGCGCATCCGCCGTATCGGTCGGCGTGGTGTCGCGCTCGATCACCGTCGAAGACGCCAAATACATCGACCCGGTTTCGCGGGTCGACGGCGGCCGCCGATACGCCTTCAACACCCAGGGCGGCCTCGTGCTCATGAAAGACCTCGAGGCCGACTCCGCGCGGCGCGCCTTCATCAACAACTCAACCTTCAACGGCTTCAACCGCGGGCCCAATGTCTTCCTCAACGGCGAGGGCACGAACTCCTTCGTCCGCAGCGGGCCCCACGCCGGCTACTCCACCGGCGCGCTCTACGACAACATCACCGACGACGGCGGCTTCGAAGCCCGCAAAGCCTCAAGCCCCACCGTGCACGGCTGGCGTGGCGCACACACCGTGGTGTGGAACTCGGCCGCTAGCGAATTCCAGGTCGCCAACCCGCCCTTCGCCCGCAACTTCCTCATCGGCAGCGTCGGCGACCTCTCCAGCGGGACCACCCCCGCCACGGCCACGCTGGATTCACACGGCCAACGCATCGCGTTCAACGACCCCGACAACCCGACCGACAGCCTCTACCTTCAGCAACTGCTCGAACGCCAACGAAACCCGCAACTCGAAAGGCGTGAGTATTGGCTGGGCGATTTCGATCGGTTCGAAGTCGACGGTCCCGGCAGCGATGACGAACTCTACGTCGACGCCGACTGGCGCAACGCGGTCGAAAACATCCCCGGCTGGCGCAACGGCCTGCCGTTGGTCGGCTCGGACGACGAGGGCATCAACCGTTTGATCCCGTTCTCTTTC
Organism: Planctomycetota bacterium; assembly: GCA_038747275.1. Classification (GTDB taxonomy): domain Bacteria; phylum Planctomycetota; class Phycisphaerae; order Phycisphaerales; family Phycisphaeraceae; genus Algisphaera. The sequence continues at coordinate 61,232 of JBCDJW010000026.1, forward strand.
CAATACGAGCTCGCGTCGGACGAAGAGGTCGTCTCGGCCGTGCTAACCCTCGCGACCCGCCGGCTGGGTTCGCACAGCGACAACGACACCGTCTTCCTCGACGGACTGACCGCCGCCAATCAAATAATCTTCGGCAGCCGCGAGGCCTGGGGCATGATGTTCGAAGACGATATCCAGGTCGTCTCCCTCGAACTCGTCGGCGAACTGTCCTACTTGCAAGACGGCCTGCTCAACATCCTGCTCTCCGACGACCGCCCCCTCGACTGGGCACACCTGGAATTAAACATCACGCCAAACAGTAGTGTTCCTGAACCAAGTAGCGTTGCCACACTATTCAGCGCACTCATAATCTTAGGCTTACGCCAACGTTACGGTGGATCTCCCGCAATCTCCAACTGGTAGCGCGTCTATTGCGAAATGTAGGCACTCGATAATCCCCTCAAAGTCGGCCGTGATATACAACAAATTAATCCATCAAATGGAGAGCTGGCAAGAACATTGAGTTGAGTAGCGACACAGCACTATTTCACCAAACAGGTGAATCAACTCAATCTTTGGAATACGAAGAACAGAGCCCGGCAAGCCGATTCAAGCGGCGGGTCAATAGTAGTGACTGATTAACCCACCCAATCCGGATTTGCAACCAACACTCGCCACGACTGCAGGAGTCGCAGCCAAAAACAACTGAGGCTTACCCACCGATTCGATGGTTTGATTACCAAAGCCATGATGAAGACGATGATCGTTGTGATAATCCACATCCTCATGCGCGAAATGATTCGCGTGGCGGAGGCCGAAGGAGCCAAATTAGTACAGGCACTCACGCTACATACTCGCGATATACAACTACACAAACGCATTAGCATCGGAGCCGGTACAAATGGTTCTACAGCATCGGTTCCCGCTTAGTTTTCAAAGAATGCGTCAAATACGTCTGTGAATTTTGCATCCCGGTCGTGAATCAGATATGCAGCCTCTAACCCCATTTTCTCAAGCCACATAAGCAGGTTACGTCTTTGCTGCAGCACCCAATCATCGATCAGGCTATATCTTGCTGGCGATAGCCATACCTTACCTGAGTCAACGTAGACGAATACCAAGAAATTAGCCTGATGCCGCCCTACAGGCGTCCAGATGCTCTTTACAGAAGAAATCACAGGCTAACAGCGTGTTCAGATTCAGCCTAAAAATCATCCCGTAGCCGGAAGCCGTGGCTCCCTGAACGATCTGGTTGCGGCCGTAGGATGATGCCCGCTTTCAGAAGCATAAGGAGAACACTCGTCTTCCTCACTGGACACCGCAGCTTGATTAACTCGCTGACGGTCCGCGGACCACCCCAAACCGGATTCTATTTTGCCATCCGAACGATTAAATCTCGAAGAGATTAGCTGATCTTCCGGAGGCAACCGACTCGAACAGGCTTACGGCCGCCCTGCTGCTTTCGAACCCAAAGCTGGTATGTTCGGAATTGGTAACTGTAATGGAGGCTTTGATTCGATACTGAATTTCAGCCTCTATGGCGAGTAACCGTTCTTCGGGAGCCAAAATCACTTCTTGCCGGTCTAGCCCAGGCCTTAGGATCCAAATCCCCATACTTAGGGACCGTACCTGAACATCGCGAAGCTGCTTTAACCTCTCCTGGAGGAGGCTCGTTCATACAAACAAACCGTGATACACCCGAACCCACAAAATACGTAACTGTTGAACTGACAATGCTCCAACAAATAAATACGCCAAATATCAGCCCGCAAATAAGCCTACACACTACGCCACTACTGCTGCTCCTCTACTAAAGAGTAATCAGGGCTTGACCTGCCC
>JBCDJW010000027.1:0-62021 GCA_038747275.1 Planctomycetota bacterium
ATCCCCGTCGACGCGACCTTCTCCCCGGTCACCCGCGTCCGCTACAAGGTCGAAGACACCCGCGTCGGCCAGAAGACCAACTACGACAAGCTGACCCTCGAGGTCTGGACCAACGGCACCGTCTCGCCCGAGATGGCTGTGGTGGAAGCCGCGAAGATCCTGCGTAAGCACCTCAACCCGTTCGTGCAGTACTTCGAACTGGGCACCGAGGTCGCCAGCGAGTCGGCCGCCGCCGCCGCCCGTGTGGACGAAGAGCTGATCCGCAAGCTGCAGATGTCGCTGCCCGAGCTGGACCTGTCGGTCCGGGCCAACAACTGCCTCGAGTCGGCCAAGGTCACCAGCGTCGCCGACCTGGTCAGCCGTCAGGAAGCCGACCTGCTCAAGGTCCGTAGCTTCGGCAAGACCTCGCTGCGTGAAGTGAAGCGTAAGCTGTCCGACCTCGGCCTCGAGCTGGGCATGGAACTGCCCGCCGAGGTTGAAATCTGATTGATGATTTATGAAGGATGATTGATGATTTGAAATCATAAATCAGAGATCATCAATCATAAATCTCATATGCGGCCCCCGACGCCGCGGTCCCGCGTGCGGACCTACACATTGCCGCCCGATCTCAGCCGCTTGCGGCTTAGCGGGCGAGTGGCAAGGCCCGGAAGAACGTTTCGCTTCCGGCCACGTCAAGAAAAGGAGACTCGACATGAAACACGGCGTCTACGGCCGCAAACTCGGCCGCAAAACCAACCACCGCATCGCCATGTGGCGCAACATGGCCGTTGCGTTGTTCACCCACAACCAGATCACTACGACGATCCCCAAGGCCAAGTCTCTGCAGCCGTTCGTCGAGAAGCTGATCACCGCCGCGAAGAAGGGCGACCTCGCCTCGCGTCGCCGTGTGATCAAGAAGCTCGGCGGCGACTCGATCATGATCCGCGACGAGGACGACGAGAACGTCGACCGCAATAAGTACGGCGAAGTCGTCGGCGGCACGAAGATCGTTAAGCACCTCTTCGACGAGATCGCCCCCCGCTACGCTGACCGTAGCGGCGGATACACCCGCATCATCAAGCTGGGCATCTCCCGCATCGGCGACGGCTCGGACCTCTGCGTGATCCAACTCGTCGGCAGCGAAGAGGCCGGCCCCCAGGTCTCGGGCAGCAGCTCCCGCCGCCGCGACAAGGCTAATAAGCGGATGGAATTCGCCGCCAAGCTCCGCAAGGCCCCCGGAAGCGATCAGGCCGAAGAAGCCAAGGAAGAAGAAGCCCCGGCCGAAGACGCCACCGCCACCGCGGTTGCCGAAGCACCGGAAGCCCCCGAAGCCGAAGCTCCTGCTGAAGAAGCGGCTCCTGAATCGAAAGAAGAAGAGAAGAGCGAGTAATCCTCGCCTGATCGATCCAAAAACGAATCAGATAGCCGGCCTCATCTTGAGGCCGGTTTTTTAATTGCGGTTATCGCGGTTGCGTCGCCGCCGCGTTGTATCGGTGGCCTGGGCTTGGGGGTCGTGATTCGGGTTGACGGCCGGGATCTCGGCGTTGGTGGCCTTTAGCCACTTCTTCAGTTCACGCTCCAGAGACTTGACGATCGACGCGTTCGAGTCTGCGAGGTCACGCGACTCACCGAGGTCGTGACCGAGGTTGTATAGCTGAGATTGTTTGCTTTCGAAGTCGTAGTGCATTTTCCAATCACCCTGGCGGATGACGGCCCGCGGCCCGTTCGAGACCGTACCGCGGCGGCTGATGTTGTAGGTCGGGTTGTACCAAACGAGGGGACGCTCTTCGTCGAGCTTGGACTTGCCTTCGAGTAGCGGACGCCAGCTTAGGCCGTCGATCGGCTGCCGACGGTTTGGCTTGAGGTTGGCAAGATCGAGCAGGGTGGGGTAGAGGTCGAACAGCAGCACGGGTTCGTCGGTCTCTCGCCCCGCTTCGACAACGCCGGGGTAACGCACGACGCAGGGGATACGGACGCCGCCCTCGTACAGTGAGCCCTTGCTGTCGCGGAGCGGGGCGTTGTCGGTGACGCGTCGGCCGCCGCCGTTGTCCGAGACGAAGACGACGACGGTGTTTTCGGCGAGGCCCAACTCATCCAAGGTCTGCGTGATGCGTCCGACGCTGTTGTCCAGCGAAACGAGCATCGCGGCGTACTCGGCGTTGTCGTGCTGCCGCCCGGTGGGCCAGCGTTCGACCTGTTTCAAGACTTCGGGGTCGGCCTCGATCGGCGTGTGGACGGCGTAGTGTCCCAGCCAAAGGAGAAACGGGCGGTCTTGATTTTCTTTGACGAAGTCGACGGCTTCTTCGGTGAGGCGATCGGTGAGGTATTCGCCTTCCGAAGCGGTGCGGTCGAGGTCGGAGAGCCCGTAGGGGGCGTAGTAGGTACGGGTGCCGCCGCCGCGGGACGCGCCGATGCTGGAGGTGAAGCCGTGGGCGGTGGGCCCGGTGCTGCCAGAGGTTCGGCCGAGGTGCCACTTGCCGACGTGGCCGGTGGCGTAGCCGGCTTCGCGGAGCGCCTCGGGCAGCGTGGTGATGCCGGGGTCGAGCGACGATTGGTTGCGGGGCGTGGTTAGAGAGAGTTTGCTGATATCGACTCCATCAGAAGATGATCGGCGGCTGTTTCCACTTCCGCCGACGGTGTAGACGCCGGTGCGAGCGCTGTACATGCCCGAAAGGATCGCGGCGCGGGTGGGAGCGCAGACGGGGGCGTTGGCGTAGGCCTGGGTGAAGGCGAGGCCCTCCGCCGCTAGTCGATCGATATGCGGCGTACGGTGGTAGTCGCTGCCCATGAAACCCAAGTCACGCCAGCCCAAGTCGTCCGCGATGATGACGACGAAGTTCGGCCGGTCTTTCGCGGCGGCGTAGGTGGAAAAACCGATCGAAAAGAGAACGGCGAACAGAATGAAGAGGAAGTAACGATCCTGCCGGAGATGATTCATACGGGCTGAACGCATTTACGACGAGGATATTGCACCGCATCGAAACGGCGATATTCGCGTTTAGCGGGTGACGCGAAGCGTCCCGCGGTTTGTCGTTGTTTAAAAGGGCGGCTTCGCCGCGTCTGCTAAAAAAATCTGTTGAGCGTTAAACCGCGACAAGCGGATCGGCCTCGGCGATCGACCAATTCGGCCCGTCGCGTTCGACGCGGCGGTACAGCGTGTCGCGTTCGACGGGGGTGTAGCCGGCTTCGAGGATCGCGCGCTTGAGGTCGTCGACGGTGACTTCCTGGTGGGTGTCGCTGCCCTCGACTTTGGTGATGTCGTACCACACGACGGTGCCGTCGATGTCGTCGGCGCCGTTGTCGAGCATGACCTGGGCCATCGGCAGGGTCTGCATAATCCAGAAGGCTTTGACGTGGGCGAAGTTGTCGAGCATCAGCCGGGCGATGGCGATCATGCGGAGGTTGTCGACGCCGGACGGGCCGGGCAGGTGTTCGAGTTCGCTTCCGTCGGGGAAGAAGGGCAGGGGGATGATGGTCTGGAAGCGGGCGGGCAGGTCGTTTTGGATCGCATAGTCTTGTTCTTCGCGGAGCATGCAGAGGTGGTGGATGCGGTCCTCGGGCGACTCGATGTGGCCGTAGAGCATGGTGGCGTTGGTGAACAGGCCGATCTCGTGGGCGGTGCGGTGCACGGCGAGCCATTCGTCACTGCAGATCTTGCCGCGGAACGCCTCGGCGTGGACCCGGTCGTCGAACACCTCGGCCCCGCCCCCCGGAAGCGAGCAGAGGCCCGCATCGCGTAAATCTTCGAGTACCCCTCGGAGCGCTCCGTGGAAGTCTTTTCGCACCGCTCGCTTACTCACCCGGGCGAGGTGGACGAGCTCGACAGCGGTGAAGGCCTTGATGTGGACGTTGGGCGCGGTCTCGCGGATCGCGCTGAGCATGTCGGTGTAGTAGCTGAACGGCAGCTTGGGGTGCAGCCCGCCGACGATGTGCATCTCGGTCGCGCCGTTGTCGCGGGCGATCGCGGCCTGCTCCCGGATATCTTCCAATGAATATTCGTAAGCGCCGTCTTCCCCGCGTTTGCGGTGGAACTCGCAGAACTTGCACGAGAGGATGCAGAGGTTCGAGTAGTTCATGTGGCGGTTGATGTTGTAATAGGCCGTATCGCCGTGCATGGATCGGCGGACGTGGTTGGCCATCTCGCCGAGCGTGTGCAGATCGCGTGTTTGCAACAGCGTCATCCCGTCTTCGGGGGAGAGGCGGGTCCCGGCGTAGACTTTTTCGGCGATGGGAGCGAGGTCGCGGTCTTGCATACCAATAGTTTAGCGCGTCTCGGGGGTTTCGCTCGGCTTGTTGCGTAGCGTGTACTTGAAGAAATCCCAGAGCCCCACAAAGCGGTAGTCCGGATCGACGTAGTGCTGGATGACGTAGAACGCGAAGTAGTAGAACCGGCAAAAGCACCACACGGCTGCAGCCAGGAGAGCCGCGGTCTTCCAGTGGAAGTAGTCGGTCAACAAAGCCGCCGAGGCGAGCAGCCCGCCCAGCAGGAAAAGCCACCCTTTAAGCAGGATCATCCGCTTGCTCTTGAGGTCGGGTCCCATGCAATACCTCCAAATTGAGAGTACTGTCGGTTATAGAGTACGCCTTCCAGGCGAGGTCCTCTCCCGTCTTAAAGTGCGATGACCACAAGCAGAATCAGCGAGACGAGGATTTGGATCGCCACGATCACGACGACCAAGCGGATGGCTTTGCCCCGGAGCCGCTGCCGTTCGTCGGGGCTTAACGGCACGGGGGTAAACGCAGTGCCGCATTCGGGGCAATCGTCACGGTTGAGGCCTTGGCGTGGGTAGTGGCAGGCGGGGCAGTGCGATGCCTGATCTTCGAATTCGGGAAGAGTGTTACGCGCGACGCGGTCGGCGATTACTTCTTCGGCTAGATAAATTGGCATGGCTTCATCCGCGGTGTTTTTTCGTAGAGGGCGGCCAGACCTGACTTATGATTGGCTTGATAGGCAGATGAGCCGGTCGGCCTTCGGATATCGATGTGGCTAGGCCGCGGTGACGATCAAATAGAGTACGAAGATCAGCACGACCGGAGAAAGGCCGAACCCCAGCCAGGTGAGCATTTTCATGTCCAGCGTCGGCTGAATCTCCGCTTCGGCGGCGTCAATGATCAGCTTGTAGCTCCGGGCGTTTTCCGGATCGAAGCCACGGCCGCACTCGGGGCAGACGTGACGTTCCAGGCCGTGCAGCGGATAGTCGCAGTCGTGGCAGCAGGCGTTGAGCGGCAACTCGTTGGTGATGGCGGGGGCGGACATCGATTCCTCTCACGTGTTGAGGTCAAGTCTACGCTCTGCGGACCGGTCTTTGCAGCGGATTGCGGAGTTTTCTGCGACCGCGTCGTAATGATCGTGCTACCAAGTGAGTAATGCGGGCTTGCCGTATGATCGGGCGATGCGGATCATCGGCCACGGCGTGGACATCGTCGAAAAATCTCGGATCGAACACATGATCGCCGACCACGGCGAGCGGTTCCTCCAGCGCTGCTTCACGGAGGCGGAGCGGGCGTATTCCGATGGCAACGCCAAGCGGCGGATGGAGCACCTGGCGGGACGGTTCGCCGCGAAAGAGGCGATCCTGAAGGTGCTGGGAACGGGGTGGAGCGGCGGGATCGCGTGGACGGACGCGGAGGTGGTGCGGGAGCCGTCGGGTCGGCCGACGGTGGCGCTGCACGGCAAGTGTGCCGAGGTCGCGGCGGAGCTGGGGATCACCGAGTGGTGGCTTAGCATCTCGCACATCGAGACCCACGCGGTCGCCAGCGCTATCGGGGTGCAGGGCGACGATTGATTCCGTTCCCGCTCGGCGAGGCGATCGGTAAGAAAAACGCGGTTTAACGCTAACCGGATTTGACGCGGGGCAGGGTTTGAGGCATTTTTGCCAAACACTCGTTTCCTCAACCCCGAAAGACCGATAAAGTAGAGAACATGGGTCGCAGACACGGACGGACGCCGCCTTACGAGATCATGCGCAACGTCGGAAGCGGTGCGCCGCTGCCGCGTTCGGGCGTGAGTCGTGTGCGTGGGGGGAGCGTGGGGTTCTTCGGCTTGATAGTGGGTGGCCTGAAATCAGGGTGGGTGGGGCTAGTGGGGCTAGTGGGGCTTGGGGAACGCTTAGCGGATTTACGGAGCAGCAAAAGCGGTAAGGGCCTTGCGGCGGTCGAATTACGTCTGCCTTGGCCGGTTTTGGTGTTGGTTGGATTGGGGGGGGTGATCACGATGGCCGTCGTGTTTAGGGCGGGTCAGCACGTGGCGGGGCGGTCTGCTGGGTCGGAAAGCGTTGAGATCGCCGATAAAACCGGGCCTCAAGGACTTGAATCAGAGGTTCAAGATGAGGCTCTGGCGGCGGGGCAGGACCCGAGTGTGGTCGAGTGGAAGCCCTTAGCTCAAGTTGAGCCGGTGCAGCCGCTGGGCGGCGATCGGGCCCAGGACCCCCGGATTCCCGGGCTGAACTACTTCGTGCTGGTCACGGTCCCGCCGAGCGAGGTTGATGGGGTCTGGGCGTTGCAGGAGTTCCTGGCGGAGCGTGGGGTTGCAACTTTTCTCGATAGCACCAATAATGATCGATTCCGCGTGCTGGTCGACGTGACCCGGGGCTACACCGCCGAGGAAACTCGGAACCTGGCCCACGTCGACCACGAATACACCCTCCGCTCGCTCGGACGGGAATGGAAGAGAAGCCAGGGCGGCCTCGGCACCGACCTCAGCGACATCTACCGGGACCGCTACCAAGGCGACCCGGCCACGAAAAACGATCCGTAACCAAAATTATTTTCGAGAAAACACCATGAGCCTCGACGCATCCCTGAAATCTGGCGGCGGCCTCTCGCGTCACCGCAATGTCCTGACCCGGGCCGAGCGTATCGCCAAGCTGGCCGAGAACGGCGAGTTCGATACCGAAGCCGACAACCCGCTGGGCATTCGCAAGGTGGGCAACCGCAAGCTGGTCACCGGCAAGGGTTCGAAGAAGAAGAAAGACGCCGAGTAAGCTCCCCGCTCTTCTCCGGCATCTTTGCTGTCGCTTAGTCGTTATCGCCTGACTCGGCGGAGATACCGCCATGCTCGATTACGACCATTTCATCACCGACCGATTGAGGGCGATCGACGCCTCGGGTATCCGCCGGGTGTTTGACCTCGCAGCGCAGCTCGACGACCCGATCAACCTCTCGATCGGTCAACCCGACTTCGACGTGCCCGATCCGATCAAGCGGGCCGCGGCCGAGGCGATCGACGGCGGGTTTAACCAGTACACCCAGACCCAGGGCATCGCTGAGCTGCGGGCGAAGCTGACCGCCGAGCTCTCGGCCGAGTTTCCCGAAACGCTGGGACCGTCGCTTGCTTCGGGCGACAGTTCGCTACTCATAACGTCCGGTGTTTCCGGGGGTCTGATGTTGGCGATGCTGACCTGCGTCGGGCCGGGCGACGAGGTGTTGATCCCCGATCCTTACTTCGTGATGTACAAGCATTTGGTCACGCTGGCGGGCGCGACGCCGGTGTACGTCGATACGTACCCCGATTTTCAGGTGACGCCCGAGCGGTTGGCCGCGGCGGTAACCGAGCGGACGAAACTGGTGCTGTTCAACACCCCGAGCAACCCGACCGGCGTTACGGCTCCCCCGGAAGTTTGTCGGGCGGTTGCCGAATTTTGCGACGAGCGTGGGCTGCTGCTGCTCAGCGACGAGATCTACGACGTCTTTCAGTACACCGGCGAAGATCGCTTCCCCTCGCCGGTTCAACACGGCCGGGACGTGCTGCTGATGCGTGGTTTTTCTAAGACCTACGGCATGACCGGTTGGCGGCTGGGTTACGCCGTGGGCCCGACGGCGATCGTCGAGCAGATGACCAAGCTGCAGCAGTACAGCTTTGTGTGTGCCCCGTCGATGACGCAGCTGGCCGGGGCGTTCGCGCTCGACGTGGACATGAGCGAGCACGTCGCGGCGTACGCCCGCAAGCGTGACCGGGTGGTTGAAGCGCTGAGCCCGTACTACGAGTTAACCGTTCCGGGGGGAGCGTTTTACGCGTTCCCGAAGGTGCCCGAAGCGTTAGGCATGACCGGGACGCAGTTCGTTGAATCGGCGGTCGCTAAGAACCTGCTCATTATCCCGGGCAGCGTGTTCTCCCAACGAGACACCCATTTCCGCCTGAGCTACGCCTGCGACGACGCGACCCTGGAACGGGGCCTGGAGATTTTGGTGGCGTTGGCGAAGGGTTAAGGCAGCTGGGGGGCGTTGCTGAGGCTGCCACCCCTTTGGGCGTGGTCGAAGCGGATGAGGATGTTGTCGGTCCGCTTGGTCATAAGCGGAAGAGCCGCATAATCCGATTTGCGAAACAGGACAAAATCGGGTTCGTACGGGGTCGATTCGGCGTGGCCGTCGATATAGAGCGCGTTGGTCACGGTGGATTTGTGGTTCAGGTTGAGTTGCTCGGGGATACCAAAGACGTTGACGGGGGGCACGTCCATCGCGACGTCCCACAAGAGCATCGATGCCCGTTCACCTGCCTGATTGAAGCCGAGGTCTTCGATCTTGTCGTTGGTGGTTTCATCGAGGTTGCGATACGTGTAAGCAACCGCAACCGCGAAAACACTGGTATCGCCGACATCTTCCAGCGTGCCGGGCGTAAGCTTGGGGCTGGGGCCGTCGGGGCAGTCCATTACCTCTAATTCGGAAATATATCCATTGACCAAGGTGCCATGTGACATATAGGACCCCGCGAACCACAGGTAGTTGTTGGCGGTATTTTCGGCGTGAACTAGGGGAGGCGTGAGTCCGTCGAAACCCACACTGCTCGAGCCACGCGGGATGGCACCATCGTTGTCGGCCGCGTAGGCATAAATCCCGACACCGATCTGCCTTTGGTTTGAAAGACACTTCACCGCCAAAGCGGAGGTGCGCGTCATGGATAACGCGGGCAGCAGGATACCGATGAGTAGCGCGATGATGCTGATCACGACCAGCAGCTCGATCAGGGTAAAGCCCCGAAAAAGCTTTTTCTGGTCACGGTATTTCATTTTTATTAAATCAAGACTTTCAAGAAGAAGAAATATATCGGATTGATTTACGATTTGCGATCACTTTGGGCCTAAAAACTCTTGAAATTTCGACGAAACTTCAGGTTTTGTTAGCGTTTTTATTGACTCGCAATTGAATCACAGTTAAGCAAGGTAATGGCTGAATCTCCTCATCATTCACAATTGGTAAACGACGACGGCAGTTGGAAATATACCAACGCGTTGATCGAAGAGACCAGCCCGTACCTCCGGCAGCACGCCCACAACCCCGTGGACTGGAAGCCTTGGGGCGAGGCAGCGTTTGCCGAGGCTCGCGAGCGAGACGTGCCGATTTTTCTGTCGATCGGCTACTCGACCTGCTACTGGTGCCACGTCATGGAGCGGCAGGTCTTCGAGGACCCCGTCATCGCCCGGCAGATGAATAAGCAGTTCGTCTGCGTCAAAGTCGACCGTGAAGAACGCCCCGACGTCGACGACATCTACATGACCGCCACCCAACTGCTCACCGGCAGCGGCGGCTGGCCCATGTCTGTCTTCCTCACGCCAACCCCGGAAATGCCCCCGGAAGCCTCGCAGGGAGATGGGGATAGGCTGCAGGAAGTTGGTGGTAGGTTGCTACCGTTCTGGGCGGGGACGTATATCCCGCCGACGCCCGCCTACGGCCGGCCGAGCTTCCCGCAGGTGATGGACGCGATGAGTCGGGCCTGGCGGGACGAACGGGAGCAGGTGATCGAGCAGGGCGGCCGCGTTGCCGATGCGGTCCGTCACCAAGTCGCCCAAGCTGATTCCGGGGGCCGGGGCGGGGCGATCACTGCTGAGATGGTTGAGAGTACCGCCGCCCAACTCCGCCAAAGGTACGATCCGGCACACGGCGGCTTCACCGGCTCTGATGGCCCGAAGTTTCCCAGCCCCAGCACCGTGGCTTTGCTGCTGGATGTCTACCAACAGGAGCCCGAGGAAGCACTCGGCCGCGAGTTGCAGCACACCCTCGACCGCATGGCGATGGGCGGGATGTACGACCAGGTCGGCGGCGGATTCCACCGCTACAGCGTCGACGAACAATGGCTAGTCCCGCACTTCGAGAAGATGCTCTACGATAATGGGCAACTGCTTGAGCTTTACGCTCAGGCTTACGAGGAGTGGGGTGCCGAGCGCGGCGCGGCGTTGTACGCCCGGGTCTTGCGGGAGACAGCTGATTATTTATTGCGGGAGATGCGCGACGAGTCGGGCGCGTTTTGGTCGGCTCAGGACGCGGAAGTGAATACGAAGGAGGGAGAAAACTATGTCTGGACCGCCGAGCAGGTAAGGGCTGCTCTGGCGGACGAGGAAGACGCGGAACGTCTTATACCGCTGGCCTTGAAGATGTACGGCCTCGACCGCGGCACAAACTTTAAAGACCCACACCACCCCGACGCCACCCATGTCAACGTGCTGTACATGCCCGAGTCGATGTCGCATCTCGTCGAGTTCGCCGACGGCGATATGGGCGGGGTGATGCGGATGCGAGAGCGAATCAACGCGGCTTTGCTGGCGGTGCGTGACACCCGCGATCAGCCGGGCACGGACGATAAGGTACTCACGTCGTGGAACGGCCTAGCGATCGCGGGCCTCGCTCGGGCCGGGCACGTACTCGGCGAGTCGCGATACGTTGACGCCGCGCGTGAAGCGGCTGACGCGGTGCTCAAAAACATGAGCGATCCCGACGGCGGGCTGTTCCGCTCGATGCGGAAAGGCGAGGCCAAGATCAACGCGTTTCTTGAAGACTACGCCTTCCTCGTTCACGGCTTGCTCGCTTTGCATGCCGCACTGACGGACGATGAAACCCGTTACCGCGACGAAGCGATCCGTTTGATGCAGCAGGCCTACGACCGGTTTGGTACCGCCGAGGGCGGTTACTACGACACGCTCGCTGACCAGGCCGACCTCTTCGTGCGGACCCGTGGGACCTACGACGGGGCGATCCCATCGGGCAATAGCCAGATGGTGCATAACCTCCTACGGCTCGCCGTCTTGACTGGCGAAGACGCTTACGCCCGGCGGGCGGTGTTGGACCTGCGGAGCTTTGCCGGGCCAATGGAGAAGGGCGGGGCGGCGATGACGCATATGACGCGGGCGGCGTTGTTCGCTACGTCAGAGCTCCCGCCGGACTGGGCGGTAGTGCTGGAGGCGGCAGGGGTTTCGGATTCGCCGACCAGCAGCACGCCGCCGGTGGTGGTGCAGGTCAAGCCAATCGAGGAGCAGGCGAACGCTTACCGCGTGGTCCTGAGCGTGGCTCAGGGCTACCACCTCAACGCCAACCCCGCGTCGGACGAATCGCTGGTCGCCACCTCGGTCTCGGCTGAGGGTGTTGAAGCGGACGTTGCTTACCCGCCCGCTGAAACCGAGACTTACTTATTCTCTAACCAACCGCTCGACGTTTACTCGGGGCGGGTCGAGATCGTGGTGCGTGCGGATCAGCCGATCAGCAGCCTGACGCTCACGTACCAAGCCTGCACCGATTCGGCCTGCCTCGAACCGGTGACGCGGACGATCGCCTTGCAGTAACTTGGTCGCCCCCGCCATGATCGATACCCACTGCCACCTGACCTACGACGGACTACACGATCGCGTCGACGAAGTCATCGCCGCGGCGCAACGCAACGGCGTCGACCGCATGATCACCGTCGGTACGACGCCCAATGATGCGGCGAAGGCCGCGGCCCTCGCCGAGCGACACGAAAACGTTTTCTTCACCGCCGGGCTGCACCCCGGCTACAGCGGCAACGTCACGGATCACGCGGCTCTGAAAGAAGGCCTACGTTCGCTGCTGGCCCACCCGCGCGTCGTCGCGATCGGCGAGATGGGCCTAGACCGGCACTACCCCGACCCGCCGATGGACAAGCAGCGGCCCGCGTTCGCGGCGCAGCTCGAGCTGATGCAGGAATTGGCCGAGGCTGGGCGGCCGCTGCCGGGCGTGGTCCATACGCGAGAGATCGCCGACGACACGCTGGCGATGATCGCCGATCACGGCGTTGCGGGAGAGCGGCTGGTGTTCCACTGCTTCACCGGTACGGCCGACGAAGTCGAACGCATCCTGGCCACCGGAGCGATGGTCAGCTTCACCGGGATCGTGACGTTTAACGGAGCCAAGGCCGTGGCCGAGATGTCGGACCGCGTGCCGCTGGACCGGCTGATGATCGAGACCGACAGCCCGTACCTCACGCCCGCGCCGTACCGCAAGATCAAGACCAACGAGCCTAAGTACGTGCGTTACGTCGCCGAATTTCTGGCCGAACGGCGCGGGCTGTCGTTGGACGAGTTCGTTGCCGCGATGGACGCGAACGCGGAGCGGTTCTTCGGGCTGATCGAATAGTCGGATTTAATTATCGTATTTGTCTTTGACGGTAAAAACCTCGGCAGACCCGCTCGAGGTCACGCGAACGAATTTGCCGTCGTTACGGAGCAGGACGATATAGCCGCCTGATTTCTCTACGGGTACGGCGAGGCGATATTCTTCGGGCTCGCTGGTTTTTGGTGCAATAACCTGCCCGCTGGCGAAAACTAAAACGACCAAGCCCGCCAGCCCAGCGAGGGCGAGCTTGAGTCGGCGATTCTGTTGTGTGAGTTGTTCGAGGGTGACACGTTGCATCGTGATCTCCAGAGAGAGGTGTAACGGAGAGGTAGCTCGCAAGTCATGTCATTTCCGCCGGGTTTGGTTGGTGCAGATGCGAAAACGCCCGGCGGGCGGATTGCTCGTCGGGCGTTTGGTAAGGATCGGTTTTTGGTGTTGCGGCGTCTTACGCGGCGATCTTCAGGCCGTGGTCACCGAGGTAGTCGACGAGGCGGTCCTGGTCGACTTCGCTGTGGAAGTGATCGAACGCCATCCCCATACGTGTCGGGCCCATCTCGGGTTTGTCGTCGTGGTAGCGGACGATGCGGCCGGCGGCGCGGAAGGTGACGTGGGCCTGGCCGGGCAGGATGCCGCGGACCTCAACGTCGGTTCCGGGGGCGAGGGCTTCGTCGAGTTCGAACCGCATGCCGCTGAGGCTGACGTCGTAGATGTGGCCGGTCCAGCAGTAGCGGTCGGCCCCGGCGGGGCGGACGCGGACGAGGCTGTACATCGCCGGTACCTTGAGCCGCGGCTGCTGCCGGGCTTCGGAATGACGGTGGGCGGGCACGGCGGACGGGTTGGCGTTGAAGCGGTAATCGTTCATCTTTTACTCCGGGGCAGGCGATTCTTGCCTGCCTTATTTGAGCTATCGACGGTCAATCCGGCGTACTTAATCGTTGCGACCGGAAAATTGCCCCCAATCCGCTTTGGAGTCCTAAACGCCCCAGAGCCGATAACTCCGACATGGACCACCCCGGCTCAACCAGCCCCCGCCGCCCGCTGTTCACCGAACGCCGATCCTCTTCCCCACGCTCGGCCGCGGGCCAACGCCGTCTCAACGGGCCCGGGACGCTGCTTGTCGGCACCTCGCTCTGCGTCCGTCAGCTTCTGCCGAGCCTGCTCACGCTTGACCCGGCCCCGTCGCTGCTCGGCTGTCTATTGCCTAAGCCCGCGATTCTGCCGCTGGCGGTCCTCGGCGGGTTCGATCAACTCGAAACGATTGCACAGCGCTGCGAAGTTCAGCAGGTATTGGTCA
This sequence comes from Planctomycetota bacterium, assembly GCA_038747275.1. GTDB lineage: Bacteria > Planctomycetota > Phycisphaerae > Phycisphaerales > Phycisphaeraceae > Algisphaera. The sequence continues at coordinate 13,613 of JBCDJW010000027.1, forward strand.
GCCTGCCCGCGGTAATGGACGACCAGCTCCGCACCATCGCCGCGACGCTCGATCGATTGGGCGTGACGTGGCGGTACCTCCCGCCGCTGGCCGACCAGCTCGCCGGGCACGCCACCCCTCGGAATTCTGCTCGGCATACCCGGTCTGTCGACCCGGCGAAGCTGATCGACCGCCAGCCCCGGCCGCTCGACGAAGACGCGATCCGGCGTACCGTGACGGGTAAGCCCGTGCTTATCACCGGAGCGGGGGGATCGATCGGCTCGGAACTCGCCCACGTCGTCGCCCGCTTCCGGCCGTCGCGTCTGGTCTTGGTCGAACGTTCGGAGAATGCGTTGTTCGAGATCGACCGCCAGATCGGTCGGCGTTACCCCGATCAGCCCCGCGAAGCGGTACTGCACGACGTGACGCAGGCCGACCGCACCGACGACCTGATCCATCGGGTCCGCCCAGCGGTGGTCTTCCACGCCGCGGCGCACAAGCACGTGCCCATGATGGAGAACCACCCGGCCGAGGCGGTCGAGAACAACTTCTACGGCACCCGCAGCATCGCCGACGCCGCCGACCGAGCGGGTTGCGAACGCTTCGTCATGATCTCCACCGATAAGGCGGTCAACCCGTCGTCGGTTATGGGCGCGAGCAAACGCCTGGCCGAGCTGTACATCGGCCACCTCAATCAGCGGAGCGACACGACGTTCTGCATGGTTCGCTTCGGCAACGTGCTCGGCTCGGCGTGTTCGCTGATTCCGATCTGGACCGACCAGCTCGGCCGCGGCGGGCCGATCACCGTGACCCACCGCGAGATGACCCGCTATTTCATGACGATCCCCGAAGCGGCGGGATTGGTCTTGCAAGCCGGTGCATACGCGGGGGCAGATTCCGAGGGTGGTTCCGGCGGCGAGGTTTTCTTGCTCGACATGGGCGAGCCGATCCGTATTCTCGATATGGCCGACCGTTTCCTCCGGCTACAGGGTTTTGCGCCCGACGTCGACGTCAAGATCGAGATCACCGGGCCCCGCCCCGGCGAAAAGCTTTTCGAAGAACTCGCTTACACCGGCGAAGACATGCGGCCCACCCCGCACGAGTCGATCCGCATCTGGCAATCCGCCCGGCCCGAGCCGGCCCAGCTCCAGCAGATCGTCTCGACGCTCGATCGGCTGCGAGACAAGTCGGCCGACGGCAGCCGGCGGTGGCGCGATACCCCGTCGGAAGCGGTCGTCACGGCGTTGCGGTCGCTTTTGCCGGAGATGGTGAAGCCGGCGGCGGTGGCGGGCTGATCTTCTTCTTGGTGACTTCGCTCTGCGTCGTCTCGTGATCGATCAGCGGGTAGTACCGCTCGGCGATTTGCTGGACCGCTTTGTCGTAACCGCCGGGGAATCGCCACACCCCCGTCTCGGCGTTCTGGGTAAGACCGCGTTCGGCCGGCGAGAGGCGGTGGGCCAGGAGCAGCAGCAGATCGGAGGCGACGCCGGGGTTTTCGGTGTGGTGAGAGTGGCCCAGGCCGTAGGTTTTTTGGCCGGTGATGTCGATGAGGGCGACGTTGGGATGAGCCTTGAGCCAGAGGCGTTCGTGCTCTTCGAGGCTGCTGCCGGTGATGCTGCCGGCCCGGGCGCTGTTGAAGAGCAGCCGGCTCGCCCAGGCCAGGGCCTGATCGTTGGGCGAGTTGTAGACCGTCAGCCGGCGGGGGACGTGGTGGAACCCTTCGCGGAAGAAACGCTTGCCGAACACGTCGGCATCGATGTCCGGGGCGACGAGCACGACGTTGTCCAGACGGAAGCGGTCCTTTAGCTCTTCGGGGGTTTTGTTAAACCCGATCAACCTCATCTCGCGGAGGGTATTGGCAGTAAGGAAGGTGCCCATCGAGTGGGCGATGATGTTGATGCGACGGGCGTCGGTGTGGTCGGCCAGGAAAACCAAAAACTGACGGAGGTCGCTGACGGCGAAGGTGGCGGACTCGCGGTCTTCGAGGTAATCGAGCAGGTGTTTTTGCGACGGCCAGGCGAAGGCGATGACCACGCCGCGGCGTCCGTTGTAGTGGTGGAGGCTGGCGGCCGACTCGATCGCGTCGTTGAACGAGTTGCGGTAGCCGTGGACGTAGACGTAGATCTCATCGTGGTTGGTGGCGGCCATCTCATCGTTGACGGCTTGGGCGAACCGCATCGGGCCGCGGCCGGGGTCGTGGCGGTTGAGGAAACGGACCTCGATGTCTTCGCGGGCGTCGCCGGTGACCGCGCGGACGATACGGGGCGGGGCGGTGGTGAGCAGCGGGCCGAACTCGGCTGGCTCGTCGAAGCGGAGCGGGGGGCGTCTTGTGCCGAGCGGGCCGACGGTTTTCTCGACGAGTTCATCCCAGGGGATGTCGTCGCCGATCTCGACGTTTAGCTGGCCGAGGGTGAGGGCGGCGGCGCGGCTTCGGCCGTATGGACCTTCGGAATCGCCGGGCGTCGCTTGGCGGTTCGTGGCGTAGAAAACCGTGGTTCGGCCGTGCCGCTGGTCAGCGGGCAGCTCGTCGAACGGATCGGCCAGTGTCTGATCGAACATGATCGGCTGACGCATCAAGGTGCGGTGACAGCCGGTCAGAGATACAACCAGCAGTAAAGCGAAAGTGCACGTCCAATGGAAGAATGGCGAACAGCAAGCGTTCATGGGTAGACTCCTGTGGCCGGGCAAATTGAGCCACATCCACCTTAACCGACGAAGACGCGTTTGCGTTACGCGGCGAGGCCGGTTACCAAACGCCCATGAGCGAAAGACCCGCAAACCAACTCCGTCCCACCACGATCGAACCCTTTCCGGCTGGCGCCCCCGGCAGTGTCGTGATCACCGCCGGGCAGACCCGCGTGCTCTGCACCGCGAGTGTTCAGGCCGACGTCCCCCGCTGGATCAAGAAAGACCCCGAGACCGGCGAACCTGCACACGGCTGGGTGAGTGCCGAATACGCGATGCTGCCCGGCTCGACGCCCGACCGCAAGCGGCGCGGCAACGACGGCCGCAGCACCGAGATCCAACGCCTCATCGGCCGGACGCTGCGGGCCGCGGTCGACCTCGACCAGATGCCGGGCCTGGCGATTACCTGCGACTGCGACGTGCTGGTCGCCGACGGCGGTACGCGGACCGCGGCGATCACCGGGGCGTATGTCGCGTTGGTGCAGGCGCTGCGGTGGGCGGTCAATCAGGGACGCTTAGCCGATCTCGACGCCGCGCTTTCGCCGGGGGCGGTCGCGGCGATCAGCGTTGGGGTGATCGACGGCGTGCCGACGTTGGATCTCGACTACCCACTCGACGTCCGGGCCGAGGTGGACATGAACGTGGCGATGAACGCCGCGGGGCAGTTTATCGAAGTCCAAGGCACCGGCGAGCACGGCACGTTCGATCGCGACGAGCTGAACGCGCTGTTGGACCTGGCGACCGACGGGATCAAGTCGCTGATGGAGATCCAGCAGCAGGCTTTGGCGTGATTCGCAGAACTGCGGCTTTCAAGGTCTTGCGGGAGGTGTTCCGGGGGGACTTGTTCTAAACTGTGCGGCACGGATGCCCTGGACGCTTTACCGATACATCCTGCGTGAGTTGCTGAAGCTGCTGGCGTTAACCACGACGGTATTGGTCGTGGTGATGAGCTTTGCGGCGGCGGTGCAGCCGATGAGCGACGGGCAGCTGTCGCCGGGGCTGCTGATCAAGTTTGTGCTGTTTACGGCACCGACCGTTTTGGGCTTCGCGTTGCCGTTTGCTGGGGCGTTTGCGAGCACGCTGGTGTTTATCCGGCTGGCGACGGACAACGAGATTCTGGCCTGCTCGGCTTCGGGGATCAGCTACCTGCGGGTGTTGGCACCGGTGTTGGCGTTGGGTTTGGTCTTGACGGGGGGGATGCTGTATCTGGCCAACTACGTCGTGCCGGGTTTTTACCGCCAGGCGGAGCGGACGGTCCAGAGCGACGTGATCAGCCTGCTCGTGAGCCAGCTTAATCAGCAGCAGGCCTTCGAATTCTCCGACCAGGACATTGTGGTTTACGCCGACGCGGCGACTGAATTCGATCCCGTACCGACGCCCGAGTCGGTCCTGCCGATGACGCAACTCGTCGAGCTCGAGGGCGTGGTGGTCGGCGAGACCGACGAAGGCGGACAGGTCCTGCAGGACACCACCGCCAAGAACGCGGTGCTGCAGATCTACGGCGACAACGAGACCGAAGACTCATGGGGCGTGTTCCAGCTGCGCGACGTGGTCCGCTACGCCCCGGCCACGGGCGTGCTCATGCGGCTGGCGTTCACCGAGATCGGCCCGCTGAAGCTGGAGAGCGCCCTGAGCGACAACCCAAAATTCCTCTCGGCGAAGGATCTCTCGCGGTACGAACGCGAGCCCGAACGCTCCGGCGAGGTCCGCGAACGGATGCAGGAGCTAGCCTCGGCGATGGCGACCGAGAGCCTGCGTAAGGCCTTCGTGGTGGTGAAAGACCAAGCGGTTTTGCACGGTGCGCTCGACGGGGACCGCTACGTGCTTTCGGTCCCGACGGTCGAAGAAGACGGCGACGTGCTGCGGCTGTCGTCCCGGGTTGATCGGCCGATCCGGGTCGAGTTTTTCTCCGACGGGCGGATCGACGGCACCCCGATTAAGCGGTACGAGGCCGACACCGCCTTTGTCCGGGTGCGGACGAATCCGCTGACCCTAGAGCCGGACATCGTGATCGAGCTGCGCGACGTGACGGTGTCGGGCGGGGCGGCCGGCGTTACGGTTGGCAACAAATCGCTGGTGTTCCGCGAGCTGACCTGGCCCGAGTTTCTGCCCGCCGACCTGAATCAGCGGCAAGCGGTGGAATTGTTGCGTGAGGCGGGCGGCGACGCCTACGCGGCGTCGGAATCGGTGGGCAGTTCGGTCAACGCGATGGAGAAAGTGTTGGCATCGCTACAACGCAATATCACCGGTCAGCGGCACGAGCGCGCCGCGACCGCTGTCTCCTGCGCGATGCTTTTGCTGCTCGGTTCGATACTCAGCATCCGGCTCAAGGGCCAGGCTCCGCTGGTGGTTTACTTCTGGAGCTTCCTCTTGGCGATCGTCACGCTGATTATCATCAGCAGCGGGCTGAACCTTGCTGACGATCTATCGAAGCCGGCGGCCTTGGGTATGGGGGTGGTGTGGTCCGGCAACGGGTTACTGCTGATCGTGTTGTTTTTGTCTTACCTGAAGCTATCGCGGAACTAAGGCTTTATACGCCCGTTTTGGTTAAGTTCCCTCTCCGCTATGAAAACCCTCGACCGCTACATCATCAAGCAGTTCCTCACGAACTTTGTCGTGTTGTTCGTGGCGGTGATGCTGCTCTTTATTGTTGTGGATTTCATCGTCGACGTGGACGAATTTGTGCAGGCGGGCGAAAGGCACCGCGACTCTTGGTACGGCATCCCGACGCTGGCGACGCTGGCGATCATCGTCGACTACTACGTCCCGGTGGTGATGCTGGTCTACGTTTTTTTCAACGGCCTCATCATCGTCGGCGCGATGGGCTTCACCATCGTCGGGCTGCAGCGGCACCGCGAACTGACGGCGGTGATCGCCAGTGGGGTGAGCCTTTTCCGCGTTGCGGCGCCGGTGTTGGTGACGGGGCTCGCGCTCAGCGCTCTGACGCTGCCGGTCCAAGAGTTCGTCCTGCCGCAGTTGGCGCCGAAACTCGTTCGGCCGAAATCGACTCTGAAAAAACCCAAGATGGGGCTGGAGAGCAAGGCGATCTACTTCGCTCAGGCCGGCGGGGGGGACCTGCTGAGCGCTTCGGAGTTCGACGCCTCGGCCGGGGTGCTCACCGACGTCCATATCGTTCAGCGGGACGATTCGGGGAGCAAGCTCAACGAGATCCGCGCGGCCTCGGCGGCGTGGGACGACTCGCAGAAAGCCTGGGTGTTCGAAGAAGGCTTCGCGGAGCAGCCGCTGTCTCGGGCCGATGCGCAGCAGGCGACCATCCGCACCCTCCGGCGGGTCGAGTCCTACGCCACCGGCCTCTCGCCGACGGTGTTATTGGCCCGGCGTAATGCTTTGTTTGCCAGCCTGCTTTCGATCCGGACGCTGGAAGGCTTGACCGACAACCAGGCCGTAAACGCCAACCAGCGGGACAAGGTTTCGCAGATCATCTCCAGCCGGTTCAGCCTGATGGTGCTCAACGTGTTGGTGCTGGTGATGGGGCTGCCGTTCTTCTTGCGGCGGCTCCCGGGGGACACGCTGACCTCGTCGCTCAAGGCGGCGGGGCTGTGCATCGGGGCGTGGGGCGGGGGGCTGATGATGTTGCAGATGTCGCCGGGGGCGTTGCCGGTGGGCGGGCCGGCGTTGGTGGCGTGGCTGCCGGTGGCGATCTACCTGCCGGTGGCGGCGTGGCTTCTGCAGACGGTCAAGACCTGAGCCGGGCGGATTGATTGTCACTGGGGTCGGCGGGCTCTAAACTGTGCGGCTCATGGAAGCGAACCGGATCGACACGATTTTTGCTGATTTGCGGGCTTCGGGCGGCAAGGCTTTGATGCCGTTTATCACCGCGGGCGACCCGGACCTATCGACGTCGATCAAATTGCTTCACGCGGCGCAGGAAGCCGGAGCGTCGATCTGCGAGGTCGGGATCCCGTTCAGCGACCCGATCGCCGACGGCCCGGTGATCCAGGCCTCGATGTCTCGCGCTCTGGATGAGGGCCTGCGGGTCGAGGACGTCTTCGCCGCGGTGGCCGAGGCCCGGCCGAGCCTGTCGATCGGGCTGATCGCGATGGTGAGCTACTCGATCGTCCACCGCATGGGCCTCGATGCGTTTATCAGTCAGGCCAAGGCCGCGGGTTTCGACGGCTTCATCTTCCCCGACCTGCCGCTGGCCGAGTCCGGCCCGGCCCGCGCCGCGGTCGCCGAGGCCGGCTTGATCCTTAGCATGCTGATCGCCCCGACGACCCCGATCGAGCGGGCCGAGCAGATCGCCGCCGCCAGCACCGGCTTCGTCTACGTCGTCTCCCGTCCAGGCATCACCGGGGCCCGCGAGGCGTTGCCGCCGGAACTCCCAGAACGCCTTACGCGGCTTCGTGGTGTGACCGACCTGCCGATGGCGGTGGGCTTCGGAATCAGCACCGCCGAGCAGGTCCGCGACGTGGTCAGCGTGGCCGACGCGGCGATCGTGGGCTCGGCGCTGGTCGCAAAAATTCATGATCACGCCCAGAAATCGGCCGATTCCGCTGTTGAGGCGGTGTCCGAAAACGTCTCCGACCTCGCTACCGGCTTAATCAGCGTCTCGGCTTGATGTAGCCCGATCCCGTGCCGGTGACTCAGCGTAATAACGCCACCCGTATTAGTTGAATAAAACCCAAGGCCAGCACCCCATGAAACTGAAGCTCCGCTGTGACCACGCTGCTGCACGCCTCTGCCGGGGGATCGTTTTTACCCTCGCTTTGGTCATCACGTCTGCGGCCGTGGGCCAAGACGAGAACACCGAGATCAGCGGCGAGCAGATCGTGGCCGACACACTGCTCCGGGCGGCGATGCTGTCTTTGAACGACAACCGGGGTGAAGAAGGAGTCGAACGCGACGACCAAGCCGTCCGCGCCCAGGTGTTGCTGGACCTGGCCCTCGGTCTGGACCCGAATGATGACCAGCTTTGGACGATGCGGGCGCGGATGGCTCAGCAGGCTGGCGACGGGCCCGGTGAGATCGCGGCGCTGCGGCGAGTGGTCGAACTTAAGCCCGAGTTGGATGCACACCGCTTAAGGCTGGTGCTTAGCGAATTGGCCGAGTTGGAAACCCTCGACGGCCGGCTGGCTGTTTTGGAAGAAAAGATCCGTGAGGCCGAGCAAGCGTCTTTGTCCAAGGCTTATCTTTCCCGCCTCGCCTCAGCCGCCGCGTCGATCGCCCAAGAGATCGGCAACAAGCCCGATTTTCTCCGCCACCTCAAGACCGCGGTCCGCAGCGACAACGCCAACGGCGAAGCGGCGATGTTGACCTACCAACTCGCCGTCGACCGCGAGGCCAAACCGCTGAGCGTCGGCGCGGCGGCGATCAACGTGGTCCGCGCCCGGCCGCTGGACTCCGACGCCCGGCTGCTCTTGGCCGACGCGTTGTATCGGCTCGGTGCGTACGAGCGAGCGGTCGAACAGTTCAACGTCGCCGCGAAACTGCCCCGGGCCACTCCGCTGCCGCCATCGATCTGGCCGGCGTGGACCAGCAGCCTGATTGCGTCTGGCCAGAAAAGCGAGGCGAAAAAGTTCATCGGTCTGGTCGAAAAAGACATCGCCGATCGTTCTGAGGCCGAGGGTGTAGAAGTCGCATTACCGCTCGAGCTCGAGCTGCGACGACGCATCATCGAAGGAGATAACGAAATTGGTCAAGCCGCTCTAGCCAGTGTCTTCGAACAACTTAACGGAAAAGCCAAAGCGGGCGATCCTGAGGCGACGCTCGAACTGGCTTGGATTATCGCCGTCTTCGGCGAGGACACCGAAGCGGTCACCGCCTTGCTCGAAGGCCAAGACCGCAACGACCCCCGCTACATCCGGGCGACCGGGTTCATTTACCTGCGTGAAGGGGCCGAGCGTTGGGCCCGTCAGGCGTTCGAGCCGATCGCCGAGAACGACAGCGTGGCGGCGTACGGCTTGGCCGTGTTGCAGGGACGCGACCAGGCGGGCCAGGCCCGTTTCCTCCGCAGCGTAGTCCACGACATGCCGGCCAGCTTCGGCGGCCTGCTCGCGGCAGAAAAGCTGATCTCGCTCGGCCGTGACGTCATGCCTGGTCCCAACGGCCAGGCGATCCTCGACGCGATGAACCGCTTGCCCATCACCCTGTGGCGGGTCGATCTCGAGCGTAACCCCTGGGTCTCGACGCGGGCACGCTTCGTGTCTTCGCGGAGCGATTTTCTTGAGCCGATTGAAGCTCAGTTGTTCCTGCAGAACGGCCTCGATATTCCTCTCCCGATCGATCCGATCGTCGGCGTCGGCAACCAGGCGTTCGCCACCGTCTCGGCGTTCAGCGGCGGCCAACCGGTCGGTGTACTGCCGCCGATTGTTATCGACGGCGGCGGGCGGCTGAGTCTTAAACCCCGCGAACGCTTGCCGATCGACGTCCGACTCGACCGATCCGTTCTGGGCACGCTGCTGGCGACCGGGGACCGCGGAACGCTGACGTACAACACTACGTTCACTTCCGATCCGCGGATTTTGCCCAACGGAGCGGTCGTGCCGGGGATGCTGGGCTCAGTCGATTCCGTCCGCTCGCTGCAAAGTTTTGTGCCTCTGTTGACCGCGGAGAACTTAAACCAGTGGTCAGAACTCGCGGACGGTTCCGGCACCAGCCGTGACCGATTCGTCGCCCTCAATCGGCTTGCCCGCCTCGGGGACTTCCTGTCCGACACCGAACAGATCGACCGTGAGCTATCGCGTAAGTGCATCGAAGTCTTGACCTCGGCGTTTGAGCGGGGCGATCCGGTAGATCAGGCGTGGGTTTTGTTTATGCTGAATCTGGACCCCCAGAAAAGCCGCAGCGAATTTCAGCCGATCTTGGATCAGGGGCAGCGTAGCGAAAGCGACCTGGTGCGGATTGTCTATCTGATGCGGCACGTAGAAGACCCCGAAGATATCGCGCTCACCACCGCGATCCGCGACGGCTCGCCGACCGTACAACGCTTCGCTTCCGCTCTGCGCGACTTCCTCAGCTTGCCGCTCCGACCCGCTTCCGAATCATAAGCTCTCCGCCGTGTCGAGCCGACGGACCGTTCGGCTGAGCGAGCTGCGTCGAGCGTATCGAGATCGTTGTCTATGAAGTTTTCTTGGCCGGCTGCCGCGGGGAAAAACCTGGCCGAGAGGCTGCGGGCGCTGATCGGTACCGATGCCGTGGCCCGGCGGCTCATGCGACGATATTTCGCTGAAGACCCGGTTTATTTGGGGCGAGCGGTTTCGTATACCGAGGCTCAGACCGATCGGCCAGAGGATTTTCTATATTGCCGGGATGGCGAGACGCCTACGTTAGCGGATTTGTTCCGCCGGCTGCACTGGGGTGGTCAGGTGCTGGTCGTCAGTGGTGACGAGGCGGGTCTTTCGCGATACGCCCAGGAGATCGCCGCCCATGATTCGTATGTCCTCGAGGTCGGTCCCGAAGCGACCCCGAAACAGGTCTGGGGTTTCCCGCTGCCGGGTATCGGCCGATCGCTTCATTACCTTGTAGCCCGCAAGGTGACGCTGGTTCTGCCGGGCGAGGATACGGACCGATTTACGTTTGATGTTCGTTTGATAAAGAAGCCCGAGCTCGGGGACCAGTACGTGGTCATGAAGCAGGTGCCGCGGTACCGCAGCGTGGTGAGCCGTCTGCACAGCCGTTTTCCCGAAGCGTCACAGCAAGTTTTGCTGGCCCGGGCGGAGAAGCTGGTCAAGCGGGTGTTCCCCGTCTTCTTGACCCGTGAGGCGGGCTTCCTTCAACTGCTACACCGCGATCTGCCCGAGGAGTTCCGGGGGCGTGTGCCCGAAGCGCTCGGATTCGAAAAAGCGCCCGACGGAACGATCAAACGGCTGTACATGAGCTGGCTGCGCCTCGGCGGCGAGCCGATGTCGCAGATGACTTTCGCTCAGCAGTCCGCCGAATTACTCAGCGTACTCCACGACAAGGTCGGCGTGATCCACCTCGACCTGCGCCTGGACAATATGGTCATCAGCGGCGGCCGGGTCTGCTTCCTGGATTTTGGGTCGTCGGTCCGCGTCGGCGAAGACATCCACGAAAGCCCGCTACTCAGCTCGCTTTTTGAAGAGATGATGAACACCAGCCAGATCCAACGCACGATGGGTAAGATGCGTGACGCCGGCCGGCTGACCTCGGACGTTCTTGTCGCGGCCCACGGCAAGATCGACCGCGGCGTCGACATGTTCTACCTCTCCCTGCAGATCAGCAAGCCCGTCAGCAACCCGGAGCTGATCCCCCTGATCCGTTACGACGCGTTGTCGCCCACCGCCAAGCGGATCAAGCTGCTCACCGACGCCATCCTTAGGCCGAGCAACCCGAATCGGCCCCATTTCATCTCCGCGCACGATGTTTTCGTCGGCCTCCAGAAGATCGAGAAGAAACTCAAAGATTCGGGCGACGCAGAATAGAGACAACACCCCGGGGCGACCCGCAGCCGCGGGAAAGCCTATCGTTTATTATCAGTGAACGAAGGAGCTACGAATGTTTAGATTTCGCGGTTGGTCGGTTGTTGCCATTTTGTCTTCGCTGGTTTTCAGCTCACCGAGCCTGGGAGAATTTAATTTTGTCGATATCGTTGACGGCGAAGAAGTCAACCTGACGGTTGATGAGGGCACCGTCGGATGGATCGCTCTGAACAACACCCTGCGCGAAGGGCCTCTGCCGTTCGCCTGGGTGGCGGAAACCGACGCCGGCCCGTCGCTACAAGGTGTGCTCGACAAGATCGCAAAGGTCCGAGACGACCCTGCGTACCAGGGTTTGGTGTTGTCGTTCGATCAACCAGCATTAAGCCTGACGCAGTGCACTGCGATCGCCGACGCCCTGGCCGAAGCCCGTGCTGCGGGCAAGACCGTGATGACCTTCGCCGAGGCCTACTCGCTGCGGGACTACGTGATCGCCAGCGCGGCCGACGAGGTATTGCTTCAGCATAAAGGGGCGGTCACGCTGTCGGGGATCGCGGTCGAAGAGATGTACCTCGCCGGTATGCTTGAAAAAATCGGCGTGAAGCCCGACCTACTGCAAGTTGGTAAGTACAAGGGGGCCGACGAAACACTTATGCGCAGCGAGCCGAGCGAAGCATGGGACGAAAACTTCGATGCGCTGCTCGACGGCCTCTACGAAGAAACGATCAAACGCATCGTTGACGGGCGGGAAATGACGCGGGAAGAAGTTGAGAAGCTGTTCGCCGAGTCGTGGACGCTGACCGATGAGCAGCTGGTTGAACGCGGAGTCGTGGACCGCCTAGTCGATCGCGACTTGATCGAGGTGACCGAAGCCGAATTCGGAGCGGACTTCACTTGGGACGCCGAGCTGGGCCAAAGTACTGCCGCGGCGATGGATACGAGTAACCCGTTCGCGATGTTCGGTGTCCTGTTTGCTGAGCCGGAGGTCAAGACCAAGCGGTCGACGCTCGCCGTGATCCACGCCGACGGCCCGATCATGTCTGGCGAATCAGCGCGGGGCGACGGCCTATTCGGCGATCAGTCTATCGGCAGCCGGACGATGATCCACGCCCTCGAGGACGCCCTCGACGACGAGAACATCAAGGGTGTGGTCATCCGCCTCGATTCGCCGGGCGGCTCGGCGTTGGCGTCCGAAGTGATCTGGCAGTCGGTGCGTGAGGTGGCCGAGGAGAAGCCGGTGTTCGCCGTCGTCGGAAACATGGCGGCCTCTGGCGGATACTACATCGTCAGTGGGGCCGACGAGATCTACGTCCAGCCCCACTCGATCCTCGGCTCGATCGGCGTGGTCGGTGGCAAGATTACGATGGGCGGTCTCTACGACTGGGCCGGCGTCAACATCACCCGTCGTCACCGAGGTCCCGGCGGCGACCTGTTCAACTCCGTCGAGCCGTTCACCAAAGACCAGCGGGTCACGGTGCGTAAGGCGCTGCAGAACGTCTACGACCAGTTCATCGACCGCGTCGAGATCGGCCGCGGCGATCGCTTGCCCGATGTCAGCGAGGTTGCCGAGGGCCGGTTGTTTATCGGCCCGACGACGATCGAGAACGGCATGGCCGACAAGCTCGGCGGTGTCGAAGACGCATTGGCTGACCTCGCCGCTCGCCTCGAACTCGAAGAGGGCGATTACGACGTGGTGAACCTCCCCGGCCCGCTGTCGCTGAATACCTACCTCAACAGCCTCTTCGGGGTAAAAAGCCCCTCGCCCTCGGCCGCTTCGCCGCTCGAAGCAAGGCTCCCCGCCTTCGCCCAGACCGCCCGTCAACTCTTGGGCCCCCTGGCGTGGCGGAGCGTGAGTCGCTTGCTGCAGGGCGTGATGCTCCTGCAAGACGAGCCGGTGCTGATGTTGATGCCCGCGGCGATCGTGGTGAAGTAAAGAAGTCCTCAGGGCCAACCACATGAACATCTGCGTCATCCTTCCCGCCGCGGGGGTCGGCCAACGCTTCGCCGCCGGGGGTTCTGCGGCCGGCAGTAAGATCGAGTTTGAAATCGAAAACAAGCCGGTCTTCTTGCACGCGATCGAGGCGTTCCGCGCGGTGGGCAACGTCGGTCAGATCATCCTCGCCGTCCACCCCGATCGGCTCGATGACTTCCGATTCCGCTGGGAAGACAAGCTCGCGTTTTTGGAGGTTGATCTGGTGGCGGGCGGCCGGGCCGAGCGGTGGGAGACGGTGAAGCTGGCTTTGGGCGCAGTGAAAGACGGGGCGACCCACATCGCGGTCCACGACGCGGCCCGCCCGGTCGTTTCGCAAGCCGTGATCGAACGGGTATTTGCCGCCGCGGCACGTCTGCCCGCGGTGATCCCGGGCTTGCCGGTCAGCAGCACACTCAAAAAAACCGGCCTCACGGAAAGTACCTCGGAAGATCTGATCGACCCGCTTGACGACATCCTCGGCCCCGAAACCAGCCCCGTCGCCGCGGCCCGCCCCGTAGTCCAAACGATTCCCCGCGATGGCATCGTCGCCATCCAGACCCCGCAGGTCTTCGAGATCGAGCTTTTACGCAACGCTTACCTCGATGCCGAAAGCGATACCCACGTCACTGACGACGCGGGTCTCGTCGAAGCGCTGGGCGAAACCGTCCACGTCGTCGACGGCGACCCGGGCAACATCAAAATCACCCGCCCCGAAGACGTCGAGTTGGCTGCCGCTCTGATCGCTTACCGCAAGCAGGCCGTAGCGAAGAAGAAGGTCGTTGACCTGTTTGGGGATGACGACGAATGAAGCAGGTGATGATCAGATCTCTTTAGCTCAAGACCGTGGTTGTCTGCCGCGCGAATTATTTTCTAGAACATCCAGGATTGAACGAACGTTGGCTTGGGGATCGAGGGCGATCGCTCGTTGAGCCGCGGCTTTCGCGTCGTCGATGCGGCCGATGCGGGAATAGATGACGGCTAATCGAGTGGGGTGTTGTGCCCGATCGGGTTCGAGGATTTCGAGGGACTCGACTTGGAAGGCGGCGGCGGCGAGGTCGCGGCGTTGGAGGGCGATGGTGGCGGCAAGTTCACGGTGGCCGGCGTGGTAGGGTTCGCAGTAGAGGGCACGTTCGATGGCCCGCTGGGCGGCGTCGAGGCGGCCGGCGTTGCGGTGGAGTTGGGCGAGTTGGTGGGACCACGCGGAGGTGTAGTTGTCGCTGCGTTCGAGTAGTTGTAGCGAGCCGAGGGCGTCTTCGGGGCGGTCGAGTTCAAAGGCGAGGCGGACCAGGACGGTGTGCGGCCAGGGGTCTACGGGGCGGGCTGCGGCGTATTGGTTTAGCCAAGTGATGGCTTGGTCGAGGTTGCCGGCGGCGAGGTGGCGTTCGGCGATGAGCTTGGCCCAGATGGCTTTGGCGTCACCGCCGTTTTCGTAGCCTTTGACGAGTAGATCCAGCGGGGCTTCGCTGAGATTTTCTTCGGCGATAAAGTGCTGCTCGAACTCGGGGCCCTGGTAACCGGCGGGGAAACCCCAGGCCAAGGTCTGCCCGCGGGCCCAGTCTTTGAATGCTTCCATGAAGGCGTCGGCGGTATAGCCGGTGATTTGCTTGAGGGCGTCGGTATCGGAGACGCCTTCGCGGTAGAGTTCGAGCAGGTCGACGATGGCGTCGTGCGACCAACGGGTGGCGATGAATTCGAGCATCCAGTCGGCCTGGGCGTAGGCGAGCGGTCGGTCGCGGTCGGTCTTGGGGCGGACGAAGCCCCAGTTGATCTGGTCGTAGTCAAACAGCTTGTCTTGGTGCAGGGCCCAGGCGAGGAGCTGGCAGGTGTCGTAGGTCCGGCCGGTGGTTTCGGAGCTGACGGCGCAGGCCTCGGTGAACCAGTGCGGCACGCGGTTGCGGGTCTGGGCGAGGGTGACGGTGTGGACGTATTCGTGCCGCATCACGTTGACCCAGTTGTACGGGTTGGCCTGGTCGGGGCCGGAGCGGGGCGGGGTGATGGCGACGACGTCGCCGGTGGCGGCGGCGATGGTCCAGATGCTGGGCATGCCGGTGATGCGGACGGCGAAGGTCGATTGGTCGGGCAGGATGTCGACTTGGGTTTTGTTGGCGGGGCGGTGCCGGAAGATCGCGGTGATCTCGTCGTACATCTCTTCGAGCGGGCCTGGCATGTCGCGGGCCAGAACTTCGTCGATCCCCGGGCGGTGGCGGATGATGAAGTTTTCGGTCTCGATGGTTTCGTACTCGCCGAGCAGGTTCTCGACGAGGCGGAGCTGGTTGTTGACGCGTTTGTGGAACGGGTCGAGTCGCTGGGCGTGGGCGAGCTCAAGGCGGGCGTTTTCTAGATCGCCGGACTGCATGAGCAAGAGGCCGAGCTCGAGCCGGGGGGCGGGCCAGTTGGGCGAACGTTCGATCGCCCGGCGGAGCAGGTCTTCACCGGGGCCGTACTGTCGGTTGTGGCTCAAGGCTTCGCCGGCGGTATACAGGGCCAACGGCGAGCCGACCGCGGCGTTGTTGCCGCCGCCGGTCGAAACCTCGTCGAAGTGTTCGAGGGCTTCGGCCAAGGCTTGTTCGTCATACGCCAGTGCTTCGGTCGCCGCGGCGAGGGCGAGTAGCTCGCGGTTCTTCGGCAGGACCTTGCGGGCGGCTTCGAGCACCCGCCGGGCGGAGGCCACGTCGCGTTGTCGGAGGAACGAGCGGGCGTCCAGAAGGTCGGCCAACGGGTGTAGTGGATTGATGGCCCGCAGCCGCTGCGAGACCTCGGCGGCGGCGTCGAAGTTGAATCCCTCGGCGTGCAGCCGACCGAGCGCGTACCACACCGCCCCTGCTTGCGGCTGGTAGCTCAACGCCTCGGCCAAGATCGCTGCGCCTTCGCTGCGGTTGTCTTTGGAGATCAACAGCTGCGCCTCGGCCAGTCGGGCGGGCCAGTACAGCGGGTCGAGCTCCTGGTAGGCCCGAGCGAACATCTCCAGAGCGAGTTGGTAGTCCTGCGACGGCCGGCCTTCGAGGTGCCCGAGGAGGACGATGGCTTGAGCCGCGGCGGTCAGCTCGGCCGGGTCGTCGATAGTTTCGTGCTGGAAGCGTTGCCGCAGCGGCGTCAGCAGATCGACCGCGTCGGCCAGCCGGCCGAGATCTTCCAGAGCGCGGGCCCGCAGGTAAGTTGCGTTAACCGAATCATCTTCGCCCAAAAGATCGAGTACACGTTCGGCTTCGCCGCGGAACAACGCGACCTCGGCTTTTAGCCGTACGTCTTCGCTTTGATTGAACACGCTCGGATCAGATAAACGGTATCGCGCCCACGCGAGCGCCGCGGTCTCGTCGGCGTTTTCCGGGGTGAAGCCGTCCCATTGGCCGTGGAAGAGCTGTGCCCGACGGCGGGCTTTGTTATCGAGTGCAGGGCTGTCCAAGATGCGGGACAGCGTCGGCGCGATCGGTACGGGTTCGAGCGTGGTGTTGTTTTCCGCCGCATCTCGTAGCTCGTCGAAGACCGGCTGGACCTGATCCGAAACGGCGTACGGAGCAAAAAGTAAGACCGCAAACGAAAGAATAAAACCGGCGGTGCGTTGGAGCAGCATCACTATGTAGTTTAGGATCGCTTCTTGTATGAACCAACCCTTTCCCGAATTCGCGGGCGACTTCCCGATCCTGCGGAAGATGGATTTTTTCAACCACGCCGGCGTCGGCCCGATCAGCGGCCCGGCGGCGAAGGCGCTGCGCGACTACGCCGAGCTTGCCGAGACGCAGGCCTACGTGGATTCGGGCTGGTACCGCCGGGCGAACGAGACCAAGCAGCTGGCTGCGCAACTCATCGGGGCGGAGAGCGGGAGCGAGATCGCGTTCGTGCCGAATACCTCGGCGGGCTTGTCGCTGGTGGCTAAAGGTCTGCCGTGGCATGCGGGCGACCGGGTCGTGATCACCGACGTCGAGTACCCGGCAAATCGCTACCCCTGGGAAGACCTCAAGCGGCTGGGCGTCGAGTTATTCGAAGTTCCGCAGTCAGCCGACGGCCGGGTTGACGTGGAGCGGGTCTGTGACGCGGTGAACGACCGGACACGGGTCGTGGCGATCTCGCACGTCCAGTACGCCTCGGGGTTTCGCATCGACCTCAAGCCGATCAGCGACATGATCCACCGGGCGGGGGGGTATCTGTGTGTCGACGCGATCCAGAGCTGCGGCGTGCTTCCGGTGGACGTGAAGGCGATGGGGATTGATTTCCTCGCGGCCGACGGCCACAAGTGGATGCTCGCGCCCGAGGGCGCGGGGATTTTCTATTGCCGTAAGGATCTCTGCCCGCTGCTGCACCCCAACGTCGTCGGCTGGATGAACATGGTCGACGCGGGGAACTACGGCGACTACCGGTTCGAGTTTCAGCGCGACGCCCGCCGGTTCGAGCCGGGCAGCTGGAACATCCCGGGGATCGTCGCGTTGGGGGCGAGCCTGGAGCTGTTGCTTGGTGTCGGCATCGACGGTTCGGACGGGGTGTGGTCGCGGGTCGAGGCGTTGACCGGCCGACTGGCGGACGGACTAGAGCAGCACGGCTACCGCGTCTTTTCCCCGCGGCGTGACCCGGCAGAGCGTAGCGGGATCGTGATCTTCGACCTGCCCGAGCGTCTACAAGGCTCGGTCGACCCCCGAAAGCTCGTCGCCGAACTGCAGAAACAAGGCGTCGTGATCGTGGTTCGTGAGGGCCGGCTGCGTGCGAGTCCGCACTTCTATAACACCCCCGCACAGATCGATCGGCTTGTCGACGCGTTATCGGCGGTTTAGTCGCAGTCTTGGCGAAAATGTATGACGGGTTTATGCTTACAGTTAACCACAGATAGGTGCTTAATAATTCAATTCATATTTATATGATGAGGGAAACTACTTTATGAATACTTTTACTCGAACTCTAACACTAGCCCAAGCTGATCCTCCCGCAGATGATTTAGCGGCCGATGCAGAAGCCGTTCAGGTCGAGGTACAACAAGACGCCAAAGAAGCACTCGACGGCGTGCTAAGTGGCGACGTCCAAGCAGTTTGGCCGCTGATCGAAAAATACGTCATACCTTTGGCTCTGGCCATCGTTATCCTGGTCGTTGCTGTTATCGTTGGCAAAATCATCGCCAAGATCGTGAGCAACGCTACGCGCAAAGCCAAGGTCGACGAAACCCTTGCCCGCTTCTTCGGTAAGTTGGTTTTTTATGCGGTGGTGACGCTTGGCGTCATCGCTGCTCTGGGACGAGTGGGTGTCGAGGTAACCGCATTCGCCGCGATCCTCGCTGCGGCTGGTTTTGCTGTGGGTATGGCTTTGTCGGGTACGCTAAGTAATTTTGCGGCCGGCGTGATGCTATTGATTTTCCGTCCCTTCAAAGTGGGCGATGTTATTTCTGCCGCGGGTATTACCGCCAAGGTCAATGAGATCGAGTTGTTTACCACGACGTTCGACACGCCGGATAACCGCCGGATCATCGTGCCGAACTCGTCGATCTTCGGCGGCACCATCGAGAACATCAGCCACCACGGCGAACGCCGCGTCGACGTCGCGGTAGGCTGCGACTACTCGGCGGATATCGATAAGACCCGCGAGGTGCTAACCGCCGCGGTCGAGTCGGTTGAAGGCCGGATCGACGGCGACGGGCGAGGGTTCCAGGTCTTCCTCGGCGAGCTCGGGGCGTCTTCGGTCGACTGGGCGGTCCGCGTCTGGTTCCCCGCGGCCGACTATTGGGGCAAGAAAGAAGAGCTCACCCGCGCGGTCAAGATGCACCTCGACGAAGCGGGCATCGGCATCCCGTTCCCGCAGATGGACATCCACGTCGACGGCAAGCTCGGCGACTGATTCGGCTCGACTTATATTTTCAAGTCAGTTACCACGCCTTGATGTCACGGCATCAAGGCGCTTTTAATTGGTTTTTAGCGTGTTACGAAATCTTCAATCCAGCGGTACGACTTGTGTTTGCCAGTCCGACCCGACAGGTAGAGCGGTGTCGAAGGCGTCGTCAGCGATTGCCGTATTCTGCTTCAACTGGAAAAGATCAACGATCGTCTGGTCTTCGTCGGCTTCGAGCGTCGCGGCCCGCAGCGGGAGCAGCGTATCTCGATCGAACCACAGGTCGATCCGTTGGGCGTCGGTCCCGGCTTGGGGCTTGGGGAGAAGGCGTAGATGGAAGGTGCCGGCGTCAGACTCCGGGTCGCCTTCGGCGGGCGGGATCAACTCGACGTCGAACTTCTGCAGGACCCGGTCTTTTTTGAGGTTCAGCGGCAGGAGGAACGGGCCGTCGCCGATTTCGAAGTCTGCGTTTTCGCCTTCGGGCACCAGTTCCCGACGCGTCGCGGTGCGGTCCTGGGTATCGACGTCGAGCAGCCAGCGGCCGTCGTAAACGTAGGACTGATCGACCGCCTCGGCTTGGCCGTCCAGGATGACTCGCTCGAAGCGTACCGCGAAACGCATACCGGCGTGTTCTTCATCGGCGGCGGCATATCGCAGCGGGCCGAAGCGCTGGCTCTCGTCTTCCAGCAGCGCGGCGATCGTGGTCATGCGGACGCGGGCGGTCAGAGAGCGGACCTCGGCAGCGTTGGATTCGAGACGCGTCAGCCAATCTTCGGCGGTCGGTTCGTTGACCTCGGCGGTAACCGATTCATCGATCGCTGAAGTACCCGAAATCTGAGCTTTTGCACTGGGCGGGCTCGCGGAGACGGAACAGCCCCCGCTTGTTAGCAGCAAGGAAAAAGACAATGCCACGGATACCGGGATGGTCCGGGCCGAAAGCGTAAGGTGGCATCGCTTCATAGATGGATAATACGTCGCGGCGGGCTTACGAGGTCGCGTCGTCCGCTTGGTCGCGGTCGGGTAGCGAAAGCGTGGGCGTTTGCACACCCAGGTCAGCGTCGTCGTGAGGCGTCACGCATTCGATGGATTGAGGCGCAACCTGATCGGTCGCCCGGGCGGGCGGCTGGCCGATCGGCAAAACCAAGGGCAGCATGAACAATAGGACCTTGGCCCTGAACATCTCATCTCTCGTTCCCATAACGAGAGTGTAACGGCTTATCGGCCGCATGAGAAGGCTGTTGAATACTGTTCGCAAAAGAATTTAACGGCCGATAATCATTTGAGTTAAGCCGTAACGGTCGTAACGCTTGGGTAAGGTCCGGGCACTCGGTACGGCGTCGATTCAGGCGACTTCGCCCAGCGGGAAGCGTCGCAACACCATCCGCGTCGGGTCGATTTTTTTCAGCTTCGTGGCTACGGAATCGCTGAGTGCGCCGAGGTGGCCGACGAAATACCCCGCGAGGCTGGGATGGGAAGACAGCCGGCCGACCTGCTGCACGACGGCCGACTCAACCTCGGCGTCGGGGCGGATCGGCACGCACTGGACCAGTAGGATCCCCGCCCGATCCGCAGCATCGTATAACGCGTCGGGCCCGAAGTGGTCACGAACGAGCAGTAGCGATTCGCCGTTGGCGGGCAGCAGTTGTTGGGCGTCGGCGTGGTCAACCGGGACGACGGATTCGATATCGCATATCCGGCCGTTGACCAGTAGCGATTCGTCGAAACCTTCGCCGAGCACGCGGTCTCGCCGCACGCTGGTCAGCCCGAACGTCACCGACCGCTCGGCCCGCCCGAGCCCGGGCTCGGCTACGGTGATCGAGAGTTTGTACAACGCCTGCTCGCCCATGCCCGCCGGCCACCACCGCCGGGGCCGGACGACTTCGAAGCGGAAACGGCCGCGGTGGTCGGAGAGCTGGACGCGGGCCTCGCCTTCGTCGTGGAAGCCGTCGCTCCCGTCGATCTCCACCGCGACGTTGACCGCCCGGTTGGGCCGCTGCCGTGACGAGCCCGCAACCGCGGGCAGGGTTGTGAAGTGTGCGTCGATGACCGCCTGGTCTTTATCGACGTAGCGGACAAGGGGGCGGACCGAATCCAGGCGAACTTGTTGAGACATAGCGTGCTCCCGAGGGACCAAACGCAGGCTTTATTAAAATAAGATCGGGGATATCATTTGGGAAGCGTTATTTTCGTTATCCGCCCGGGATTTTTCGGGGCTGAGATCGGACGTTTCTGGAGACCGCAATGGCTGCTTGTATGACTTGGTCGATCCACCCGCGAATATTCTGGGCAGAGTGTTCTGATCTTGCGAAGCGGATATTTTTGTCGGCCGCCTTGGTGGTAATCGTTGGAGCGGTGACGCTCGCAGCGGCTCCCGACGCGTCGGCTAAGCCGCGCGGCCTGTCGAAGTACGAGAGCCGGGCCTATGTGATTCACACGAACCTGACCCGTGAGGAGGCGCTCGAGTACGGCGTCCACATGGACTTGATCTACAAGAAGTACAGCCAGCGGTTTTCTGTGCTGCGAGGGCAGCAACGGCGGAAGCAGCACCTATATCTGCTACGCACCCGCGACGACTACATCAACGCGATGGCGAGCTTTGATATCCCCGCCCAAGCATCGGGGGGGATGTTTTTTTGGGGCGGAGATATCCCCGGCGGGTCGGCGATCTCGACGTGGGTCGAGGGGCTGACCCGCGACCAGATCTTCAACACGCTGCAACACGAAGGCTTCCACCAGTTCGCCCACCACAAGCTCGGCGACCAGCTGCCGCTCTGGATCAACGAAGGTTTGGCGGAGTACTTCGGTTCGGCGATCGTGGTCGACGATAAGGTGCGTCTGGGGATCGTGGACACCGACCGCATCGACAAGATCAACCAAGCTTTCGCAAGCAATCAGGCGTTGGGGTTCGAGGAACTACTCGATATCGACTTGCGGCAGTGGCACGCGAATATGCTCAGCCGATCGGCGAAGGGCAGCCTCCAGTACGACCAGGCCTGGGCCACCGTGCATTTTTTGATCCACGGCGACAACGGCCGATATCAGAACGCCTTCGGCAATTACTTGGTGATGATCAGCAAGGGCCGGGCACACCGCATGGCTTGGCGCGACGCTTTCGGCGACGATAATCGTCGCTTTGCCCAGCGTTGGCGGAAGTTCCTGGGGGAAGTCGAATCGGACCACTACAGCGTGGCGTTGCGGCGGCTGCAGTTCCTCGGGGCGGGCCTCAATTTCCTTCACGGGAAAGGACAGGACACGCCTGCTGACGTTCAGGCTCTGCGGGAGGCTTTACAGTCGCACGGATTTAGCTTGTCCTGGAGGACCGAGGCGGGGCCGCGGGCGATCGACTCGGCCGACGAAACGCTTTACGCCTACACAGACCGACGCGACGCTGAGCACGAATTCGAGCTGATCCCGGCCAAACAAGGCTCGAACCTGCCAGCCACCATCGCCGCTCCCAAACTACAGCCCCCCGCAACTTTGATCTGGATAAAAGACGAAGAGGGCAATATCCGATCGCAGATCGAGTACGGCCGGCAGCGGCGAAAATAGTGCATATCAACCCCATGTGCGGTGTTTTTGAAGGATCCGTGATTCGGCTTGGTCTCACAATACGCCATGGGTGACTTTACGGACCCCAACGTTTTATGCCCCTGACCGGTAGGGCAGAGTATCCATCAAATACTCTTTTTCGCAAAACGCTAAGTATTTTTCCGATGTTTTATGATTTTCTCTGCTGGCTTTATTGACGCCTTGCTACATTGAGACTAAATTTCAATTCGGACGAGAAGAATGTAGGTGTTTGGGTTCACGCCTCTCAATTCTCTGAAGAATACTTTTTGAGCCCGTATGAGAAGGATGGAGTAGATGTTTAAGAAGACAGCCTTGGCCACTGCGGCGGGGATCGTTTCATTTAGTGCATCTCATGCGGCTCTGGCCGACAGCGCGGTGATTAATTTCACGTCGAGCCTCGCCGAAAGCGGTTTTAGTGTCGACCCGGGCGTAATTAATCCCGACGCGCTAAACCCCTTTGCTGCCGGTTCGGAGTTGAACGATCTGGTTAACGGTGTTTTCGGGCCCGGAGAGGGCCTGGGGACAAACTTGGACTGGCTGCGATTCACCGGTCAGATTTACATCCCCGATTTTTCGGGTGACGGTACCTACGAAATCACTCCGACCAACGGCGTAGGTGGCATATACCTTCACTCGCCCCTTCTCAACCGAATCGAGGCCGTTTCTGTACGGACCGAGGGTGCTCTGACCGCAGCCAGCATCGCGGCGGGCGCGGGACGGGCCGACGGCAACCCCACGCAGAACCGCGACGATTTCTACTTCCCCGACTTCACGCCTAACGGCACCGCCACGGTCACCATTAACGGAAGTGATGTCACCATAGACTATGACCTTGATTTTTCTACGCTGTCGGGTCCTAATTCGCAGTTCTTCCGTGAAGAAACGACCGACACCGATCTGAGCGATCGCCTGACCGACGCTAGGCAACAGTTCGGTTTTATCGGTGTAGACGGTACGGCTACCGCGGTCGTCCAGTCTGCGGTAATCGGTAGCGGGGACGAAGATGAATTTGCTTACGGGGCCTACAACCCCTTAAGTGAGGTCCTCAACGGTAACTTAGCGAACACCATCGTCCCATCGACACGTTTTGTTGTTAGCACCGAGATCGCGGCAGGCAATATCACGACCGATGGCCGGCTGACGTCAGACCCAAGCACGCCGACGGAATTGATCCCTGATCCCTTCATCGGTGAGACGGGTGATACCTTCTTCTACGACCTTACGGGAGCTGGCGACCTATCCACTTCTATCCTCCTGATCCCCGAGCCCGGCACCGCGGCCCTGCTGCTTGCTGCCGCCGGTGTTCTGGTCGCCCGTCGTCGACAAGACGCAGCCTGATCGACATAGCACACCGCCACGCACAAACGCCCGCAAGCCAGATGGTTTGCGGGCGTTTTCTTTTTTACGAAGTTATTTAAAGAATCAGATAAAGTTTTACAGGAATGTAGTAAAGGGGGCCGCTACTTACCGGTGAAGAATTTTTTAACTGCGTGGATAGTGAGCTGTCGGCCAGCCTTGCCGATGGCTTCGGTCAGCGGGATCTCTTTGGGGCAGACCTGTACGCAGTTTTGCGAGTTGCCGCAGTCGCTCACGCCCCCGGGCTGCATGAGGACGTCCAGGCGTTCGCCCTTGAGCTTCTTGCCGGTCTCGTGTTCGTTGAAGTAGTAGGCCTGGGCGATCGCCTGGGCGCCGAGGAACTCGTTGTCTTCGGTGAACTGGGGACAGGCCTCGAGGCAGCATCCGCAGGTCATGCACCGGCTGATGGCGTAGCGTTCTTCTTGCTTTTCGGGACTCTCTTTGGGGCCGGGGCCGAGGCTGTGGGTGCCGTCGATCGGGACCCAGGCCTTGACCTTGATTAGGTTGTCGAACATGCGTTGGCGGTCGACGAACAGGTCGCGGACGACGGGGAACTTGGTCATTGGCTCGAGCGTGATCGGGCCGCCGTCGGCCTCTTTGATCAATTCAGGAACGAGAGTCGAGCAGGACTGCCGCACCCGGCCGTTGACGACCATCGTGCAGGCGCCGCAGACCTCTTCGAGGCAGCCCGAGTCCCAGACGACCGGCTCGATCTGTTCGCCGTCGGTCGTAACCGGGTTGGCCGCGATGTACTGCAGCACACTGATGATGTTCTGCGATGGCTTAATCGGCACCTCAAACTCTTGCCAGTATGAGGGCTGGTCTGCGCCGTCTTGACGCTTAATGCGGATACGGAAGCTGGTGGGGGCGGCGGGTGCAATCATGGTATTGTGCGATTACGGGTCTAGGGAGTTAAATCGGGCGGTCTTGCAGCGGGATTTACGCGGTTGCGGATCCGGCTTCTGCGGTTTCGGGTTTTGAGGTTTCGGTTTGCTCTGAGGCGATGGATTCCATCACCTCGCGGCTTTCCGAGGCCTCTTGCTGTTTTTCTTCCGCAACAGGTTTCTCCTCTTCCTTCTTGTCGACCTTGCCGTAGGTCCGGGCGCGGAGAGGAACGAGGGGGCTGGGGATTTCTTCCCACTCGATCTCGGGGCGGGTCGTTTCGGGGTTGCAGCCGACCTTGGCGGTGAAGTGGAAGTTCTTGTCGTCGCGCTCGGTGTAGTCGCTGCGGTAGTGGCTGCCGCGGGATTCTTTCCGGGCGATCGACGCTTCGAGCAGGGCGTCGGAGTAGATCAGCATGTCGTTGAGCGCCCGCGCGAAGCTGACGTTCTGGTTGGTGTACATGCCGGTATCGCTGATTTTGAGGTCGGCGTAGCGTTCCTTGAGTTCGGCGAGTTTCTCGCGGCCTTGCAACAGCCGCTGCTCTTCCTTGACCACGGTGCAGGTGGCGGTCATCTCAAGGCCGAGTTCCTGGTGAATCTCGTACGGGTTGTGGTTGCCGTCGGCCTCGGTGATCTTTTTGACCTTCGCTTTTTCCTGCTCGACGTATTTGTCAAAGAGTTCATCCGGCAGGGCGGCGGCGAGGTCGCCGTCTTTGGCGAACTGCTGGGCGTAGTTGTGGACCGACAGGCCGTTGTAGAGGCCGTCGAAGATACAGGACAAGAGGGCGTTCGCCCCGAGGCGGGTCGCGCCGTGGTAGGCGTAGTTGGCTTCCCCGAAGGCGTAGAGCCCGGGGATGTTGGTCATCATGTTCTTGGGGTCGCCGTATAGCATGCCCTCGTTGGGCTTGCGCTTGGGCGTCTCGGCGGGGGTATAGTTGTCCCGCTCGGGGTCGTAGGGTTCGTAGATCGTGTACAGCCCACCCATCGAGTAGTGGACCGCGGGGAATATCTTCATCGGGACGTCGCGCGGGTCGTCGCCGGTGAACTTCTCGTAGATCTCGAGGATCGCGGCGAGCTTGTCTTTCGTCGCTTTGGGCAGGTGCGTGATGTCTAGGTAGACTTGGTTCTGCCCGCCGATGCCGTAGCCTTCTTGGCAGACCCAGAAGATCTCACGGGTGGCGATATCGCGGGGGACGAGGTTGCCGTAGCCGGGGTATTTTTCTTCGAGGAAGTAGTAGCGTTCTTCTTCGGGGATTTGTGTGGGGTGACGGTCGTCGCCTTTTTCGCGGGGGACCCAGACGCGTCCGCCTTCGCCGCGGGCCGACTCAGACATGAGCCGGCATTTGTCTTCCCCGGGAATGGCGGTGGGGTGGACTTGGATCATCTCGGGGTTGCCGAGGTAAGCCCCGGCTTGGTAGCAGCGGGCGACCGCGGCGCCGGTGCAGATCACCGACATGGTCGACTTGCCGAACATCAGGCCGTTGCCGCCGGTGGCGATGACCACCGCGTCACCACGGAAGGCCTTGATCTCCATCGTCCGCATGTCTTGGGCGACGATGCCACGGCAGACGCCATCGTCATCGATCACCGGCCAGAGGAACTCCCAGAATTCGTACTTCTTGATCTTGCCCTCGGCCTCGTACCGCCGGGTCTGTTCGTCGAGGCCGTAGAGGAGTTGTTGCCCGGTCGAGGCTCCCGCGAAGTGGGTACGCTTGAAAAGCGAGCCGCCGAAGAGGCGCAGGTCGCGCATGCCTTCGGACGTCCGGTTGAACGGCACGCCCATCCGGTCGAGCAGGTCGATGATGTTCGGCGCCCAGTGGGTCATCTCGTAGACCGGCGGCTGGTGGTTGAGGAAGTCGCCGCCGATCAGCGTCTCGTCCATGTGCTGCCACTCGGAGTAGCCCTGCTGTCGGGCGACGTCGTTGCATGCGTTGATCCCGCCCTGAGCGCAGACGCTGTGCGAACGCTTCACCGGCACCAGCGAGAACAGGTCCACCTTTGTGCCCGACTCGGCCACGCGGACCGCGGCGGAAAGCCCCGCCAGGCCGCCGCCGACGACGATCACTCTGGGTTCAGCATTCGCTACCATGAAATTACTCGCTTTCGAAATCGGGTGCTTCGTTACTGATTCGCACCTGTATTTTATCTGCCAAGACGCGTAAAACCGCGCCGGTTTGTTTAAAAACTCGCGTCCGCCTCCGCCGGCAGCATGATTTCAACCGCCGGGTCTTCAACGATCAGCAGGAACATCTCTCGTTGCTCCGCGGTCATGTCGGCGAAGTCGAACGTCATCGCCGCGTAGATCGCCACGCTGAAAAACGCGGTCAACGCAACAAACATTCCGGCACACACCATGCCCCAACGCTTCATCGAGCCGGACGTGATCGTCAGCCCCCAGCTGATCGCCGCGGTCCATAAACCGTTGGACCAATGGAACACCGCGGACAGCGTGCCGATCACGTAGAACACGACGACGACCCAACTGAACTGCAACGCATACGCCGTCAACGGCAACGACATCGGCACGTCTTTGAGATCGGCAGGCACCTTGCCTCCTTCGACCGCGGCGGCCGCCTGGTAACCCTCGCCGTAGAACGGCGTGTACCAACCAAAGATATCCCACCGCCACCGCAGCGTCGCGATGTGCAGGAAGATGAACACCAACGCGATGATCCCGGTGACGCGTTGGAGCATGTAACGGATGTTGCCGCCGTATGAGTAATGCTTGAGGTTGCCCTTGCCCGTGAAGGTATAAAACAGACCAAGGATCGCGTGGAAGGCGATCGCGCCCCAGAGCGAGATCTCGATGAACAAGAGGTACGGCATCTTGTGGATGAAGTCGACCTCGTGTTGGAACGTGCCCTCGCCGGTTGTGGTGTCTTGGCCCCAGATCATCTGGGCGTTGGTGAACAGGTGAACGCAGACGAACATCCCGATGGGGATCACGCCCGATAGCGAGTGCAGCCGACGCAGCACGAAGTGATTGCGGCTGAGCAGTGCCGATGGTGAAAGGTGGGCGGCGGTTCCGGGTTTGGCGTCGATGGCGGTCAAGTCGTTTTTCGCCTTTCGGATGCGGCCCGGGGAGGCCGCGGCGTTGTAGTTATTAAATATCGGTTGGAGCGTAGGGGCTTGGTCAGTTGGCGGAAATTAACTAGCGGAGTTTCCGACATACCGGATACTCGGCTCAGCCGCCACGCTGGGCGTTGGCGACCTGCACGTATCGGCTGCGCAACTCGTACAACGCACCGGAGAGCATCTTGGCTTCGTCGTCGGTGAGGTTACCCTTGGTTTTTTCTTCGAGTACCGTAAGCAGGTCGATCTGGTAGCGGGCCAGGTCCAGGTGGACCGCGGGCTGCCCGGTCTGCGGATCGGGGATGGCACCCATGGCAAACAGGGCCTGGGTGATGAACGAACTCAGCATCGTCTCAAAGTTGGCCGGGGGCATTCCCCCGGAAGCTTCGCCACCACCGAGACCGCCGAAACTCTCGGATTGGGGGCTATTCTGGGACGAGGATTCGGAATTATCTTGGCTGGCTTGGGCGAGTTTTTCCTTCTCTGCCTGGGCCTCTGCCTTCCAGTCACTATCGATCTGGATCTTCGGCGGATCGTTGGTTTCGGTCATCGAACTTCAAACCTTTCTTCTAGGAAGACTATAGAAGACCTCAAAGCCCGTTGCCACGGCCACGAAGCGTAGAAATCCCTTGTTTTACAGGTGAGAATCAGTCTCATAAATCGGCCTGGAAGTCGCCCCAAGATCGGTCGAGATATCGGTCTAACCCGAACCTAGGTTCGCAATCCGCGGCCCGACCATAGTGCCTGACCCCGCCAGCGAAGCGGCTTCATGTTTAGATATCCAATACGACGCCAACGGCCTCGTCTCCGCCATCGTCCAGGACCACCAAACCGGCGAGGTCCTCATGATGGGCTAAATAAATCAGCACGCCCTCAAGCAGACCCTCTAAACCGTCGGCGGAAAAGTCTACAAACCCGACACGGCATTCGGGCACTGGCCGCTGCTATTATCGCGGCATGCCGAAAAATTCCGCGCCGTCAATTCTCTCCGCTCGAACCGATTTGCTGAGGCAACGCCTGCGTGCCGCGGGGTATGACGCGTTACTAATCACCAACCCGATCGATACCCGCTACCTCACCGGCTTCGTTGGGGACGATTCGTGGACGCTGATACCGGCGAAACGAGGGCAGCCGATCGTCTTAAGCGACAGCCGGTTTGAAGAACAGATCAAGCAGGAAGCGCCGCACGTCACCGCGGTGATGCGGAAGAAGAGTTTAGCTGAGGAACTCGACAAGCTCACCGATCGGCGGAACCTGCGGCAGATCGCGGTGCAGTGTTCGCACCTTACGCTCGCCCAGTACGACGCGATCGGCAAAAAGCTCGGCAAGCGACGCCTCCACGCGTTCGACGACGGGCTGCTTGAGCAGCGGGCAATCAAAACCGACGACGAGGTCCGGCTGATCAAGAAGGCGGGGAAGATCCAGCAGGAGGCGTTTGTCGAGCTCTTGGATTTCATCGAGCCGGGACAGCGCGAGTCAGAGGTCGCGGCGTTTCTGGAGTACCGGATTCGGGCGCTCGGGGCCGACGGGGTGAGCTTCCCGTCGATCGTTGCGGCCGACGCTAACGCGGCGTTGCCTCACGCGATCCCGGGTAGCCGGAAGCTGAAGAAGGGCGGCATCGTGCTCATCGACTGGGGCGCAAAGCACAAGGGGTATTGCTCGGATATGACCCGCGTGATCGGGCTCGGCGGGATGAAGCCGAAGATGCGGGAGATCTACCGGGTCTGTCTCGATGCGCAGCTGGCGGGGATCGATGCGGTTCGGCCGGGCGTGAAACTGACCGACGTCGACGCGGCGGCTCGCAAAGTCATCGACGACGCGGGCTACGGCGACTACTTTGGCCACGGCCTGGGCCACGGCATCGGGCTGGACATCCACGAGGCCCCGCGGCTCTCGCCGCTGGCCGGCAACGGCGTACTGGAGCCGGGTCACGTCGTGACCGTCGAGCCGGGCATCTACCTGCCGGGGATCGGCGGGGTGCGGATCGAGGACGACGTGCTGGTGACGCCGCGTAAGCACCGCGTGCTAACCGACTTGCCCAAGTCGTTGGAATCCGCGATTATTTAGGGCTCCGCACGGGCCGAATGCCCGTCGCGTACCCCCGGAACATCCATCGGCGACCGACGCCGGCGGACCCGAACTCCCCAACGAGACGGCTTTTATGAACGACCTCAAAACGATCCGCCAGCTCATCAAGATGATGGTCGACAACGACCTCACCGAGATCGACCTGGAAGGCGAAGGCGAAAAAATCAAACTCAAGCGGGGCGGCCCCGGCGGCGGCGTGCAGATGGTGCCCGCCAGCCCCGCTCCAGCGCCTGCGGCGGCCCCGGCCGCTCCCGCCCCCGCAGCGGCACCGACCAGCGACGCTCCGGCGGTTGGCAGCGACGACGTCGACGACGCCGACCTGATCACCATCGACAGCCCGATGGTCGGCACGTTCTACACCGCGTCCAACCCCGACGCCGACGCGTTCGTTAACGACGGCGACGCCGTTAAGCCCGATACCGTCGTCTGCATCATCGAGGCGATGAAGGTCTTCAACGAGATCAAGGCCGAGGTCTCCGGCCAGATCGTCGAAGTGCTGGTCAAGAACGGCGACGCCGTCGAGTTCGGTCAGCCGCTGTACAAAGTCAAGCCGTAACTGCTTTCACAAAGCCGCGACCGCCGGTCGCGCCGACCCCCAGAAAGCTGCGCGACCAACGGTCGCGGCTTTATTGAGACAGACGAACCCATGTTCTCACGCATCCTGATCGCAAACCGTGGCGAGATCGCCGTCCGCATCATCCGCGCCGCCCATGAGCTGGGCGTCGAAGCGGTGGCGGTGTATTCCGAGGCCGACGCCGAGTCGAAGCACGTCAAGATGGCCGACCGCGCCGTTTGCATCGGCCCGCCGCCGCCCAACGAATCGTACCTCAACATCCCCCGCATCATCGCCGCCGCCGAGATCGCCAACGTCGACGCGATCCACCCCGGCTACGGCTTCCTCGCCGAGAACGCCCACTTCGCCGAGGTCTGCCGGTCCTGCAACATCGAGTTCATCGGCCCGTCCGTCGAGGCCATGCAGACCCTCGGCGACAAGGTCGCCTGCAAACAGCTCGCCATCAAAAACAAGGTGCCGACGTCCCCCGGAAGTAAGGGCGCCGTTGAATCCGAGGCCGAAGCACTCAAACTCGCCAAGGACATCGGCTACCCGGTCATGATCAAGGCCTCGGCCGGCGGCGGGGGGCGCGGGATGCGCGTCGCCCACAACGACGGCTCGCTCCGCTCGGGCATGAAGGCCGCCATCGCCGAGGCCGAAAACGCCTTCGGCAACGGCACGGTCTACCTCGAAAAGTTCATCGAAAATGCCCGCCACGTCGAGGTTCAGGTCATCGGCGACACCCAGGGCAACGTCTGTCACCTTTATGAACGCGACTGCACCATGCAACGCCGCAAGCAGAAGCTCATCGAAGAAGCGCCCTGCCCCGTGCTCACCCGTGGCGAGGCCGAGACGCTCTGCAAGTCCGCTGCCCGCCTCGCCAAAGCTGCCGGCTACCACACCGCCGGCACGGTCGAGTTCCTCATGGACGGCAAGAAGAACTTCTACCTGATGGAAGTCAACACCCGCGTCCAGGTCGAACACCCCGTCACCGAGATGGTCACCGGCGTCGACATCGTCAAAACCACCATCGAGGTCGCCGCGGGCCAGCCGCTGTCGTTCAAGCAGAAAGATATCAAGGTCAACGGCCACGCCATCGAGGTCCGCATCAACGCCGAGGACCCCGAAAAAGGCTTTATCCCCTCGGCCGGCGTCGTCCAGGAGTTCGAAGCCCCCGGCGGCCTGGGCGTCCGCCTCGACACCCACTGCCACGCCGGCTACCGCATCCCGCCGAACTACGACTCGATGATCGGCAAGCTCATCGTCCACCGCAAAACCCGCGACGCCGCGATGGACACCCTGGCCGCTTCCCTCAGCGAATTCCACATCTCGCCGACAAAGACAACCATACCGCTGCATATCCGTCTGCTTAAGAACGGCAATTTCCGAAAGAGTGAGGTGGATATTAACTTTGTTGAGCGACTGCTTGGGTTATAAAATTTTCTTGGTTTTTTGGTCCGCGATTAAACCCGCGACCGACACCGCTAAGGCTATAACCCACCACGATAAAACAATCTTGGTAGTTAGGTTTCCGCCGTTCCAACTTGACCAGAAACTGTCGGCAGTTTCGAAAGTCAGAACAAGCCAAGCGCCTTGTACGATCCCAGATAGGGTCCAGAGGATTTTGCGTTCGTTGGTTGATGGTGGCCAAACGGAGCGCCAGATATAACCTGCGGTAACGAGATAGCCCGGCCCAAAAAACATCAGAGCATTTGATGGGTTAATTACAAAGAACGGAAGGCATAACACTCCCCAGATTAATCCGGCGAACGCTAAAAATGAGGAGAGAATTCTGAAGATCGAATCTGCCATCGAATCGTTTTTGTCACAATGTCTCTGCTTGCTTAGAGATAGGGATTAATATCACCCGCCGGGCTCAAACGTCACCATCAATTCCAATTCGTTGTCCGGGCGTAGCTGGTACTTGCGGGCGTTGGTGCCTTTGAGCCATTTGCCCGAGGGGAAGAAGGGGTCGAGGGTGGGCAGGTCGAAGGTGAACAAATCGTACTGCGGGGCGTCGACGGTGACGGTGTAATTCGTTTGGCCGGTAGCGAGGCGGAGGCGGGCGACGCCAAAGTCGTTGGCGGGCTGGGATTTTTTGGCCGAGGGTTTACCGAGCGAGCCGGGGCGTGGGGCGACGGTGATGACGGGTTCGCTGACCGGGGCGCGGTCGAGCGCATCGCGGACCGAGACGATCACCCACGCTTCGGGCGAGGCGCAGCCGGTGAGGAGGGCAGCGGCAGCCAGGATGAGGGTGGTGAATCTACGCATGGTTTCTCTTTCTCTCACCTAATTATTGAACCTAGCAATCAATCTTAGTCGGCCGGCCAGTCGCCCGTGAAGACCTCCGTGGCGGGCCCGGTCATGATGACGTGGCCGCCCCCGGAATCTTCCTTGGAACCGTCGGCTTCTAACCACTCCAACTTGAGCGGCCCGCCGGGCAGGTGGGCGGTAAGCGTCCGGTCGGTCCGGCCCGATAACACCCCGGCGACGCACACCGCGCACGCCCCGGTGCCGCAGGCCAGCGTCGCGCCGCTGCCGCGCTCCCAATGGTAAACCTCGACCTCGCTGCGGCTCTTAACCCGCACGAAATGTACGTTGATCCGATTCGGGAAAGCGGGGTGGCGTTCGAGCTCGGCCCCGAGCATCGGGTCTTCCAGCGGGCGGTCATCATCGACGTAGATCACGACGTGGGGGTTCCCCATGCTGACGAACTGGGCCCCGTCGAGGCGAGCGTCGATCTTCGATTCGTCGACCGGGATCGCGGGCAGGTCGAGGATCGGGGCGCCCATGTCCACGGCCACGGTGTCAACGTTGCCGTCGGCGTCGAGCGTGTACTCGAGTGATAGCACGCCGTTGCCGGTCTGGATCTTCATGGGGTTCGCGGTCGGGTTTGGGCCGAGTTTGTGGTCGTGGACAAGCTTGCAGACGCAGCGGATCCCGTTGCCGCACATCTCCGACTCACTACCGTCGGCGTTAAACATCCGCATCCGGGCGTCGGCTTCGACACCGGCTTCCGGGGGGGCGGCGATGATCAGGCCGTCACCGCCGATGCCGAAGTGTCGGTCGGCGACTCGGACCGCGAGGTTTTCGGGGGCATCGATCGTGTTGGCGAAGCCGTCGACGTAGACGTAGTCGTTGCCGAGGCCGTGCATTTTGGTGAAACGCATAGTGATTCCGTAGGGTCAGGGGGTGGGCTGCCCGAAAGGTGGGAAGCATGACAGCATAGCGGGTCGGTCTAGCCGAGCAGTCCCCAAACGATTGCCGCGAGTAGCACAACGAGGCTCACGGCATTTACGACCCGCATAAGCCGGTCGATCGGGGGATGGTTCAATGGATGGCCGACGAGCGAGCGGAGGTACCGCTGCCGCCACGCGATCGAGCCGTGTCGCCAGCTCCGGCGGGTGGGGGCGATGTGGTTGAGGTCCGCGACCCGCTGCAACGCCCCGGCCATCGACTCGACGCCAAACGCATCGAAACGCCGCGGCTCTACCGCGTGGTCTTCTCCGTCAGTATCAACGTAATCGCCGCCGACGTTCGTCATGTGCCGGGCCCCGAACGTATCCGCCTGCCGCTCGATCCGCCGCGAGACCCAGCCGAACGTCAACGCCCACGCCGCCAACCCCGCCGCGGCCATAACCCCCTGAGCCCAGACCGGCCAATCACCGCCGATCAACAGCAGGGCCTCACCCGCCGCCGAGACCACCACAAGACTCGCCCCCGCCGCCACCAGCAGCCACCAGAGGTGCTTCAGCCGGACGTGGGCCAGCTCGTGGGCCATCACCGCCTCGACCTCGCGTTCGCCGACCTGATCGAGCAGCCCGTCCGACAGCAGGATGAACCGCACCCGGCCGAACAGCCCCATGACCGCCGCGTTGATCATCCCGCCGAACGTCCGCCACAGCAGCAGGTCGCGCACCGCCACGCCGTGCCGCCGACACATGTCCAGCAGCTTGTCGCGGATCGGCCCCGGCGGCAGCGGCACCGTGTCCCACATCTTCCGCATCAAGAGTGGGGCCAACACAAACGCCAACGCCGCTCCGCCCGGCATCAACCAGAGCTGTGTCGTCTCGCCGATCACGCCGCGATCGTGAAGCTTTACCAGCGACTCGCTCCAAGCCATAATCAGTAGCAGCGGGCCGAGCACCATCGCGAACGAGTTGCGCAGCTGCGTCACGACGTACTGCCCCCGCGTCCACACGGGGTAGATCGGCAGCCCCTCGTCGACCCGGGTCAGCACCGCCGCCTCGCGTAGCCGGCGGTCGATCGGGTAGTACGCCCAGTGCGAAAACGCGAGCAACGCCAGCGTCGGCAGCATCGCCGCGACCTCGTCGACCAAGACCCAGTCCCGCGGCCCGCTCAGCGATAGCCCGTCTGCCCCCCGCAGCCCACGCAGCAGGCCCGCCCAGAGGTCGAGCGTAAAACTCAAGAGCGCGAAAAACGGCAGCACGGCCGACAGCCGGTTCAGCCGCGACAGGCTCCGTATTCCGAACGCTTGGCCCAGCCGCCTGCGGGTCCGCCGGCAGGCCCACGCGTAAACCAACGCCACAAGAAACTTGGGTGCCGCCACCACCGTGATCAACCACCCCAGCGGCAGCGACACCATCAACGCCTGAGCCTCAGGCGTGTCGTGCATGAAAATGGCGAGCGCGAGCCCCAGCAGGATGAGTTGCATGGCGGGGGCTTAGGGGGTGGATACGGCCATAGACGGGTCGGTGGTCAGCGGGCCGTGGTCGCCGGCGTGGTTGGCTTGGCCCAAGAACAGCCGCAGGAGGTTGGGGATCTTCGGGTCGGTGCGGTCGCCGGCCCCATAGCCCACGCTCCGCAGCGTCAACGCCGGCGGCGGGCCGAAGCTTTCGCACAAGCCCTTGACCAACGCCGCGCCGGTCGGGGTGATGAGTTCGCCCCGGCGGTCGACGCCGAGCGTCGGCAGGTCTTGTAGGAGATACGCCGTGGCCGGCGCGGGCACCGGCATCAGGCCGTGGGCACACTTCACGAAGCCGCTGCTCATCGGCAGCACGCCGCACGACAGCGTATCGATCTCCAGCAGTTCGATGGCCACGACCGAGCCGAGCATGTCGACGATCGAGTCGACCGCGCCGACCTCGTGGAAGTGGATGTCGTCGAGCGTCTTGCCGTGGACGCGGGCCTCGGCCTCGGCCAGCAGGGTCACCACCCGGCCGGCCCGCTCCCGGCCCCGCGGCGTCGTATCAAGCTGCTCGACCATCGCCATGATGTCGTGGTAGCCGGTGTGGTGGTGATGGTGGCTATGGCCGTGTTCGTGGGTATGGGTGTGGCCGTCGTCGTGGCTATGACTGTGGTCGTGGTCGTTTTCCGAGTCTTCGTCTTCGAGGACGACCTTGAGGTCGACCGCGCCGATGCCGTGGCGTTCGATCCGCTGGGTCGTGATACGGTAGGGGCGTTTGACCGGCAGCCGCGACAAGGCGTTGCGTACCGCGTCGAGGTCGAGGCCCAGATCGACCAAGGCCCCGAGGAACATGTCGCCGGCGATGCCGCTGAAGGGATCGATATGAAGGTGGTTCGCCATCGTGACCGATGATATCGCTGCGATACCCCCGCGACCACCGGGCTTCCCCGGGCCGCACACCGGCGAGGTGCGCCGCCTCCCGCGTGGGTCTATGATGGTTTAAATCGCCAGGAGTCTGTAAAGCATGAACGAATTCAACACCCCTCCCTCGCCCGAAGGCCCCGGAAGCCCAGGATCCCCCGGCCGGCCGCCGGTAGATACCCAGGCCGTGTCCAGCCCGCCGCCCCCGCCTCCGGGCTACCTGCCGCCCGTCTACCCCGCGGCCCCGCCGCAGAAGGGCGTGGCCAGCAAAGTCCTGACGTCGATCCTCGCGTCGGTCGTGCTGATCTCGCTGGGGCTGAACGTCTACTTCGGCATCTTCTACGCCGCCGTGGTCTCCGCCGGGGCGGGTGAGGTCGAGTACCGCTCGGCCACGGCCGGCAAGGCCTCGGCCGACCAACGCGTCGTCATCGTCCCGGTCGAGGGCGGCATCGACGCCGAGATGTACGAATACGTCCGCAGGTCTTTCAAGGCGCTCGAAAAGGCCCCGCCCGCGGCGATCGTCCTCCGCATCGACTCCGGCGGCGGCGGCGTCACCGCCTCCGACCAGATCTGGAACACCGTCGACCAGTTCAAAGATAAATTCCCCGACACCAAGATCGTCGCCAGCTTCGGCGGCGTCGCGGCCAGCGGCGGCTACTACATCGCCACCCCCGCCGACTACATCTTCTGTGAGCAGACCGGCATCACCGGCAGCATCGGCGTCATCGCCCAGATCCCCGCGCTCGAAGACATGATCGGCCTCATCGGCGTCGAGATGAACACCGTCGTCGCCGACGGCTCGGAACGCAAAGCCGTGGCCAACAACCTCTTCGAGAACTGGACCAACGACCAGGGCGAACTAACCAACGGCGGCCTGGAAAACGAAGAAGTGCTGAAGAACCTGCTCAACAGCGCGTGGTCGCGTTTCGTTGAAGTCGTCGACGACGGGCGGGACGGTCTTGACCTGTCCGAGGTCGAGAAGCTCGCCTCCGGCGATATTTACACCGCTAATGAAGCATTGGAAAACAAGCTGATCGACGAGATCGGCTACCTCGACGACGCGGTCGACAAAGCCATCGCGATGGCCAATCTGCCCGCCGATGAAACCCGCGTCACTAAGGTACGGCGTACGTCAGGCGGTCTGCTCGGCCTCCTTGGCGCATCGTCGTCGGCTGGCGACGGATTAGACCTGACCGACCTCTCGCCCGACGCCCTGCGGACGTGGATGCAAGACGTCGGCGATGTTCGGTTGTCCTACCGCGTGCAGTACCGGTGACGCCGTGTCGGGCTTGATTGGAATCATGAAACGCACCGCCGCCGCAATCATGGCGACGGTGTTTTTGTTTACGCAGGTGACAGGATGCGGAACAGCTGGTCCACGGCCCGCGACACCGGAGATCATCCTCGACCGCAGCCTGAACGATTCACGCCGCGCCGATGCGATCCGTAGCATCGCCCTTGACGGCGAGGGGACAGACGAAGCGTTAGTGGCTTTGCACCTGCTCGCCTGGTCGGACCGTCACCCGGTGACGCTGCGGTCGCAAGCGATGGACCGGTTGATCGAACACGACGCCGAGGCGTTTTGGCGAGCCGCCGACCGCTGGCTGGTCACGGTCGACGCCCCCGGAATGATCAAGGCGATCGGGGAGCGGGCGATCGCGAATGATCGGGAGGATGCGATCCCGGCCTTGCTTCGACGTTGGGCGATCCCACAAAAAGCGGCGGTCGAGATGGGGAGGCCCGAAGCCGTTGCTTTTCGTCGACTTGTCAGCCCGACCGCCATCCGCGAGGCGTTGTGGGGTTACGTGATCTCGCCCGATCGACGAGCCGCGGAGGCCGCGTGGATGGTCTGGTTCCGCATCTCAAACGGACCGGCCGGCCGGCAAAAAATAAACGGAGAATCGGGGGATACACCGCTGCTCGAAGACCTGCGGGCCGCGGCCGCGGCGGTCGATCATTTGCCCCGGAACCGTGAAGAACTGCACCGTCTTACCGCTCTCCGCCAAGACGCGGAACGGTGGGTGTCGTGGTCGAAGCTGCGGGAGTCGGTGCACCCCCGTCTGCGTGGGCATATCGCGCTGCGTCACCTGCCGGTCTTGGCCCGTTTGGATAAGGGGCACAAGCCGTTCGGCCCAATGAGGCGGGCATCTGGTCTGCAGTCGCACTTACGCGGTAGTCAACGCTTCGCGCGTCAACGCCCCGCGGGGCGGGCGGTGGACGATGTTTCTGGGGGTGGCCTTTCGTTATCCGCGGCCGACGTGGCTGTAGCTCATGAGGTTGTTTTGGCAATGAACGAAAGAACGGTCGTATCGGCGTGGTTCGCACAGGCCGATGCCGATCACGCCGACAAGACGACCGAACACGGCGGGGTATTAACGTGGGACGCCCAAGGAAAACCAACTGCAGTGGCTTTCCCGCCGAAACAAAAGGAAGGCGATCAGAAATATTTTTCGCCACCGGAGTTGATCGAGGCGATGTACACCGG
This sequence comes from Planctomycetota bacterium, assembly GCA_038747275.1. Taxonomy (GTDB): domain Bacteria; phylum Planctomycetota; class Phycisphaerae; order Phycisphaerales; family Phycisphaeraceae; genus Algisphaera. The sequence goes on from JBCDJW010000027.1 coordinate 52,024, forward strand.
GCTGGCGCACTACCACTTTCACGCTCAAGAGTACGAGAACGCCGAGTTCGCGGGGCCGGGGCGGGGCGACCTCGAGTTCGTCGACGCCCTGCGAACGCACGCGTTGACGCTGACGTTCATCGACCGAGATCGGTTGAACGTCGACCTTGCTTTCCCCGGCGGGTGGGTGCTAGACCTCGGCTGTATCGAACGCCCCGCAGACTAATCTGCGGTGATGCCGAACTCGGCTCCCAGGCCTGCGAGCACGGCGTCGAACAACGCCTGGGTCTGCGGCGGCGGCGTGGTCTCTCGGGTCATCGGATTCGGGCCGTTGAAGACGTGGTCGGCGTCGGGGATGACGACGGTCTCGGCTTCGGGGTTGGCGTCGGCGTAGCGGTGTAGATCATCGAGGACGACCGTGGGGTCGGCGTCGCCGTGGATATGCACCACGCGACCGCCGAGCTTGGCCGAGGCGATCAACGGGTCGTGGGCTTCGGGATCGGCTTCTATTTCGGTCAGCCAGTCCCGGCCGACGTAGAGGTCTTGCCCGGTCCGGCCCGAAGGCGAAGGCAAACGACCGGTCCGCAGCAGCAGGTCGCGGGCCTCGGGGGCGAGGCGGGCGGCGTCGGCGGGCGAGGCGGCGGCGATGACCCGGGTGATTTGATTGTCAGGAAGTCGCGACGCGGTGAGCAGGGCGGTGACGCCGCCGCGGCTGTGGCCGAACACGGCGAGCGGGGCACCGTTTTGGCCGCCGAAGTGTTCGACGACGCGGGTGAGGTCGAAGACCTGCTTAGTCCAGGTCTCGCGCTCGAAGAGCTCGGGACGGGCGAAGGTTTCGAACTCGCGGGTGACGCCGGAGTGGCTGAAGTTGAAGCGGTGGGCGGCGATGCCGTGCTGCGCTAAAACGTCGGCGAGGCGGGGGATGAAGCCGTAGTCCATATAGCCCTTGAACCCGTGGCAGATGATGGCTTGCCCACGGATCGCCGAAGCATCGTTACCACTTCCGGGAGAGGTTCCGGGGGGGCGGTGCGTGTTGCCGAGGATGGGCTCGTCTTCGGCACCGGCGAGTTCCCAGGGTTCAACGGCGATGTCGGACACAGACGGTGCGGGCTTGGTATTACTCATCGACGGGCTTGAAGGAGATGCCGGTGGCGGGTGGGGCGGAGTTCCCGGGGGTTCCGGGAGTTTCGGGGGGGGCTTGGTCGGGGACGGGCGCGGGGCCGGGTGGGAGCTTGGTGTCGTCTTTCACCGGCGTCACGGGTGCGGCGGCGGCTGTAGCGTTGCGTTGCCCAGTGGCGTTGGCCCGCAACTGATCGATTAGCGAACGTACTTCGTCGGCCATCCGCGTGTTGGGGAACTCTTTGATGATCTGCTCGCCGGCGAGGACGGCGGCGGTCCACTCCTTGTCGTGGACCGCGAGCTTGAACTGGACGCCGAGGTTATCCCGCTTCTTGCCGACAACCCCGCGGGCGACCTCGCGGAACGGCTCTGCCTCTTCGGGAGTTAGCAGCTTGTCGAGTACTTTCATGATGTCCAGGGCGCGGTCGACTTCTTCGCGTTCGTTGGCTTGCAGGAAGGCGCGTTCAAGTTCCTGCTTGTATTGGTCTTTGGCCGTGACCACTCGGCCCGGCAGTTCGGCGATGCGGACTTCGTCAGAGAATAGACGCTGCAGGCGGGCCGCTTCTTTGGTGGCGGCGTCGAAGTCGCGGTCGCCGAGATGCTTGTCGAAGGTAGCGATCCCCGCGGTGATCTTTTCTTCCCGGTCTTTCTCGCGGGCTTCGTCGATCTCGGCGCGGAAGGCCTCGGCCTCTTCGAGCTGGCCGTAGGCCCCGGCGAGTTCGGTGACCAGGACCATCGCCGCGTCGTACTCGTGGCGTTTGATATCGTCGCGGAGCGTGCTGCGGAGCACGGCCATGTCCTCGGCCCGGTAGGTGATCTTCTTGGCGGTCTCGCTGAGCAGCAGCCGCTGGTTGATCGACTCGAGTACGGCGAGCTGCCGGCTGGCGTTGAGTGTGACCGAAGGCAAAGCCCGCCGGCCGAAGATCGCCCAGCGGACCGACCCGACGATCAGAAACACGAGGCTAAGCACGATCGCCACCGTCGAGGGCCCGAAGGCGAGGTAGGTGATGACCAACTGCATTTGCTCGTTGGCGAAGGTCATGCTCTCCAATACGATCACTGCCAACGCCGCCAAGATACATGCAGCGACCCAGAGGATCACCGCCAAAGCCACTGTCCCGCCCGGCGTGGAGAAAAACGGCACGGGTTTTTTCGCGGCCTGGGCGGTATCGATCGAGGGTGTGGTCATGTCGGCCCCAAAGTCGGAGGAGATGGTTACGTCTTGAAACACAAATCGAATCCATTTCATTATACGCCACGCCCGTAAGAGGCGATACGGTTAATACCGTCAACGGCGTCGGTTACGATGCTTCAATGGACCGACCGTTACGGGACAACCCGACTAAGCGATGGCGTAAGGCGGTCGGCATGGTGCTTGGTTTGGTGTTACTCGGTTTGGCGGTGGGCTACGCGGTCCGCGGGGCAGACTTTACGGCGATCGCGCAAACACCGCCGTGGGTTCTGGCGGCGTTACTGGGTTTGGTGGCGATTAACCTCTTGGTGACGGCCGGGCTGTTCTGGTCGGTGACGCGGTCTTTTACGGTCACCCGCCCGGTGGGCTACCTGACGATGGCGGCGCTGGTCGCGGTGAGCGGGGTGCTGAACTACATCCCGTTGATTAGGGCGGGACTGTGGGGCCGGGCGGCGTACCTCAAAAAATTTCACGGCTTGGCGGTACGTGACTCGTTGATCACGCTGGGTGTGATCTTGGGGTTGTCGGTGGCGGTGTTGGGGACGGTGAGTCTTATGTTGCTGGCGTTTGCTCCGAGCAGGCTGAGTGTTTGGGCGTGCGGCGGGGCGTTAGCGGTGCAGACGGTTTTGTTGCCGTGGACGTGGGGGCGGGCGAAGGGTCGCTTGGGATTTATGTCGCAAGCTGTTGGAGTAGGTGGGGCGGCCGTGTGGTGGGTGCCGCTGCGGGCGTTGGACTTGGCGGCGGCGGCGGGGCGGTTGTGGCTGGTGTTCGGGGTGTTGGGCTTTGAATTGCTTTGGACCGAAGCGGTGCTGCTCGCCTCGGCGAACCTGGTCGTGAAGCTGGTGGGGCTAACACCGAATGGTTTAGGCTTGAGCGAATGGGTGGTCGCAGCGTTGTCGGCGGCGATGATGCCGATCGAGACGGCGACCGCGGCGGCGGCGGCGCTTATTGATCGGACGGCCGAGGTCTTGGTGTTGCTGCTGAGCGGTGGGCTGGGCGCAGTTTGGTTGAAACGCGAAGCGGGCAACGCGGCGTTGAGTAAAACTCAGACGGATTCGCCGACCGACGGGTTGCCGCGGTAGGGCCGACTGAACGCTTTCTTGAAGCGGGCCAAGTCGTCGTCGGAAGGCATGCCGTAAGGCCGGAAGCGGGTGATGGTTCCGCGGTCCTCACGGTAGAGCAGGGCGCGGTAGGGGCCGAGATCGTTGGCTTCGGAGCTGTCGATGATCTGGGCCGAGTCGGTGGCCGACATCTGGAACATGACGCGGTTGTCGAACTCACGGAGCGCCCGGCGGTCGAAGACCGGCTCGATCGACGCGGCGCGGTCGGCGAAGACGATCAGGTGCATGCCAACGACCGGACCATCGCGGAGAATTTCCAGAAGCTGCTCGTCGGGCTTGGCCGAGCCGCCCGCATCGTCATCAAGGGAGAACGAGAAGCCATCGTCGGACTTACGGAACTGTCGGAAGCGTTGGAGCCCGAAGACGGCGATGAAGGTGGTCGGGGCGTCAGTCGCGCCCTCTTCGATACGTCGTTTAAGTTCGGCGTGCAGCTCGGCGAGGCTAGTGTCGACGTCGCGGAAGGGGACTTGGGCGACGCCGTGCGGCAGCGTGTCGAGGGTCTGACGGATCTGGTCGTCGTGCTCGGGCTCGGTCGAGCCGTTGAAGACGACAAACCTCGCTCCCTCGGAAGTGGTGACGGGGTGGTGGCTGGCGGCGAGGGATAGCAGCCCGGAGCAGAGCAGGCCGAGGGTGCTGTCGGCGTTCTGGCCGAGGATCAGGGCGTTGGCCCCGTTGAGTTTGGGGAAGGCGACGGCGGTGGGAGCGTCGATCGCGATGGGCTCGCCGACGTAGGCGGCGGGGGCACGGTTGTCGGACGCGGCGGGCCAGTCTGGAGCGTTGAGTAGGGCGTTGAGCGGCTCGTTGGCCGAGAGCAGCGCGGGGGCGTTACCCTCGAAGACGTAGCAGTTGCTGGCGGCGGGGTCGACGCCGCGCTCGGCCGAGCGTTCAACGATGGTGCGGAGGTTGTCGCGCAGCTCGTGGTCGGGCAGCCAGGCAACCTGGAAGAGGCTGTTGGCTTCGAGCGTGCCGTTCTGGTCGTTATAGATCGCCTCGCCGGGGCGGGTGAGCAGGCGGGCCGCGGAGTTTTCGTCGCCGAGGATGAGCTGGCTGTCGTTTTCGGAGCACTGCAAGGCGATACGCACGGCCATCTGGCCCATCGTCCCGCGGGGTAGGCCGGCCGCACCGCTGAGTGACTGCGAACCGAGGAAGGCGTGCATGCCGAACGCCCGGCCCTGCCGCACCAAGCGATCCAACAGCTGCGTGGCCGACTGGCTGATCGCGTCGTCCTGGCCGAAGAGCTCCTGGAACTCGTCGACGATGAGCATGACCCGCGGCATTGGCTTGTCGGGTTCGGCGCGGTGATACCCCGCGAGGTTGGCCACGCCGGATTCGCGGAATTTCTCGCCGCGTTCGTCGAGCATGGCGTCGAGGCGTTTGAGTATTGATAGGCCGAACTCACGATCTGATTCGATGGCGATCGCGCGGAGGTGCGGCGGCCGGTGGTTAACGTAGGGCTTGAACTCGACGCCCTTCTTGAAGTCGATCAGGTACAGCTCGAGCTGGTCCGGCGGGTACCAGAGGCAGAGGTTGGTGATGAGCGTGTGCAGCAGCGAAGACTTACCCGAGCCGGTCTTGCCGGCGACCAGGGCGTGCTGGGCGACGCCGCGGCCGACGCGGAAGGATTGGAGGCGGGTCGCGCCGGCCCGGCCGATGGAGACTTCGAGGTCTTCAGAGGCTTTACGTGACCAAAAGTCGTCGCTGTCTTCGGCCGGCGTGATCGTCGAGAAGGGCACCTGGACACGGCCGGCTTCGATTGCAGCTCGACCGACCTTGCCGACGATCTGGCTGACAAGATCTTCGCCCGGCGGGGTGTCGGGCGAGAACGGGAAACGCTCGGTCACGGGGTGACGCCAGCGCCATCCGGTGTCGTGGTCAAACGACGAGACGACGCAGTGACGCTTGAGATCATCGATCTCGCCGGACGGCGGGGCGGTGCGGACGTCGTGCAGCACGAGGACGAACACGCCGCAGCGCGCGCCGCTGGCGGCGAGGCTGTTGAGCCGGGCCGCGGCGTCGGTCGAGAAGCCGTTGGGGTAGTCCGAGACGACGAGGAAGCGGTACGGCTCGGCGAGCTCGCCGGCCTGCTGGTTGTACTCGTCGATCGAGGCGTAGTCGTTGCGCAGATACTTCTGGATCATCTGCCCCATGTGGTCGGTCAGGTCGGTCAGCCGGCGGTCGATGTGGGCCGGCTCGGACCAAACCCGGCCGTTGACGAGCGACTCTTCGTGGTCGGCCAGGTGCATAAACCCGCCGAAGGATTCGCCCAGTCCGACGGGGTCGATGAGCGTGAACTTGACCTGCCCCGGCGGCATCGTGGTAAGCAGCCGGAGCATTACGGATTGCATCATCGCCAGCGCCGCGGGGCGCTGTTCAGGCGTCGTGCCGAGGTAGAGCGACCGACGGTCGGGCCCCGAGAGCAGGGCGGGGACGGACAGCGACGCGGGCAGGTCGAGGTCGAACCGTCCGCCGGCGGCCTCCTCGTCGAGCAGGTTTTCGGTGTCGAGCGTGATCGATCCGAAGCGGACGGCCGGGGCGGGCGACGTCGGTGGCGTCCATTGTGCCCACGCAGCATCAGCCCATGGTTTATTCGACGTCTCTTCGAGCCGCTGCATCTCGTCGAGGCTTTTCAGCAGGCGGTCGCGGCCGGCCTCCCAGCGTTGCTGGAGCGAGGCGCTGCTGCTGCCGTGCTCGGCCTCATGTTTTTGCTGGTCGCGGTCGCGTCGGCGGGTGGCGATATCGGTGCGGCGTTCGATGCGGTCGGTCAGTCGCTGCAGGGTTGTGTCGGCTTCGGTATCGAATGCATCGAGGGCTTGCCGATGATTTGTTTCTAACGCCTCGGCTTTAGTCTTGACCTTGTTCTCAAGCTCGGTAACGGACTCGGCACGGCGGGTATCCGTTTTTTCGAAGTAGGGCGCAAACTTGGCTTGCGTCTTTTCGTGGGCGGCGTCGCGCTCAGCCCGAGCGGCTTCGGCCTGGCGGTCGTGCTTGGCCTGAGCGACGGTTTCAATCCGCCCCAGATGCTGGAGAAGTGACTCCCGGTTGCCGCGGTAGTCGGCGAAGGCGGCGGCAACTTGTTTGGTGGCCACACCAAATGCGAGCCGGCCAAGGAACCATATCAAGGCGCCGCCAACAACAAACGCCCCGCCCCCGGTGATGATCGGCGACCAAGTCCAGCCCAAGGTTTGACCAAGAAAAACCGCCCCGGCGACAAGCCCCCCGGTCAACGCAAACCAAATCAGATAGGGCAAGAAGCTCATGAAGAGCGCGGGCAACAACAGCTTCTTGAGCCGGCGGAGCGAGCCTTTCAAGTCGGCATCACGCGAAGCGTAGCCTTCGATGAGTTGGTTGTAAGAAGTTTCGGGGTCGGTCGATACTTCGTCGTCTCGAGCGGAAAGCGACAGGTGGGGTAGGTCTAAGTCGCGATGTCGATAACGCTTGAGCGAGTCGATGGTCTGTCCGTCTAGACGCTGGGCGTGGCTACGCATCGTCTCGACCTGATCGCGGTCTTGCTCGAATTCTTTCTTGAGCTCGTTCAATCGGCCTTCGAGCATGCTGTCGGCGACCCACTTCTCGTGCGTCGCTTCGCTGTCGGTTTTGGCCCGTGCTTCTTGGGATTGGACTTCGATTTTTTTTCGGAGCTTGGCGGCGTCGGCTTCGAGCTTCGATTGATTCTGCTTGTAGTCGGCCTCTAGCGCGGCCCGCTGCTTCGCTTGTTTTTTTTGCAGCCGGTGACGACGCGTTCCGAGGCGGGTAGCGATGCGGTCGGTGGTCTGTTCGTAGCGGCGGTTGATGAATTCTTGGCGTTGCTGAGCGTCGGCGTTGAGCAGACGCTCGGTACGGTCGCTGGTATTGGACAGGTCGATGAGATCGGCGAGCGCGGCGAGCTGGCGTTGGCCGATGGACGAGAGGGCGGCCGAGGGGGCTGACTGTGCCGACGTGTCGTGTGTCGAATTACTTTCGGGGGCGGGGGCGGTCATGTGCAGTCCTGTTTGGCGCGGTGGACGATCTGCTGGGCGTGCACCATGGCGTCGATGGCTTGTTTGAGGTCGTGGTCAATGGGGACGATGAAGTCTTGCTCGAACTTGACGGCCGCGGCGTCGTCCCAGCTGCGGCGCAGCTCGTCCCAACGGGCGTTGAGCGCTTTGCGGGCGTCGTTCAGGGTAGAAGCACCGACGCCCAGGCTCATGGCTGTTCCTCGTTATCGAGTTGGTCGTCGTCGGCTTCGATAACGTCGCCCCCGCGGCTCATGCTCTCGGCCGTCGTCGAATCCCGAGCCAGCCCCGTTGCCGCTTCGCTCTGAGCTTGCAGGTAGTCTTCCAGAGCACGGAGGTGCCCTTCAAGACGAGCCAACGCCCGGGGAATCACCGACTCGGGCATGCTCTGAGCGGGCTGCAGCGCGGCCTGGTACTGCGTAGCTTCTTTATCGAACTGCCGGGACCAGCGTTGGGTGGCCGAGAGTTTTTCTTCGAGCCACTGCATCTTGGCCTTGGCGATGGCGAGGGCCTTCTGTTCGGTGACCGTCGAGGGCGGGTCGCCCGTGGCGGTCGGCTGGAGGCGTTTGCGACGTAGGTCATCGGTCGCGTCTTGCAGCTTACGTTCGGCCCGTCGGCGTTCGCCGAGCAGACGTTGGGGGTGTTCGTCCTTTAGCCAGCGGGCGGTACCACTCACTTCACCTTCAGCGACGCTCGTGCCGTGGCGGACGCCCTCGGCGAACTTGACGAGGAACGCCCGGAAGTCGCTGAGTTGCTGGACCGACTGGACCCGTGCGCCTTTAGCCATGAACTACCTGGGATACGGATAAATAAAAAAGAACGGAGTCTCACGAAAACTAAGCGTCGAGGTACGCCTCGATAAGCCGGGCCTTCTTCACCAAAAGCTGGGCGTGCTGGTCGTTGGTTTCGACAAACCGGTCGATGAAGCGGAGGGCATCGAAAAACTCTTGCGAGAACTTGGCCTGTTCCTGGTCTTGCCAGGTGGTTTCGAGACGCCGCATCTGCCCCTTGAGGCTGCCGGTCATTTCCTGCATGTTGCGGTTGAATTGATTCAGCGACTTGGCGAACTTGACGAGGTCTTCGGGGTCGACGTGAGCTTTGGCCATCGGGCAACACCTTGGTCGGTTAGAGAGAGTAGAGTAAAAATATAAAGTGTAAATCACCCGATGCCACACGAAAAGACTCGGCCAAAGGATTTCCTCGGCACGGTAAAACCTCCGCCATGCTCCGAACGCCCCTCTAACTGCCGAGCTTACGAAAGCGAATCGCAATCCTCCCCGGTAAGCTCAACGCCTTCGTGCCAAGTATCCCAAGCCTTCAGCAAGCAGACGAACAACAGATTATTTAGAAGCTTACGGTTCGAGAATACAGCCTAACTTGGTTTCACCTTTGTCAACGGCGTCGGCGGCAGATCAGCAACATACCGCCGGAGGCGAGCAGCGCAAGGCCGGTCGGCTCGGGGATGGGGGTTGCGGTCACTCGGATGTTGTCGAAGTAGGCGAATTCATCTTCGATGTTGGCCGGGCGGAGTTGAACGATGAGCTGGCTGGTCGGCTCAGAGTTGAGGTCAAGCGTGGGACTAACGGGAACCCCATTGAACAATCCAGAGATCTCCTGGTCCTCCAGGTCGAGGAGGAGCGTGTAGGTGTGCCACTGATTCCGCGTCGGGAAGATATTCGTACGAGTATCGCCAGCGGCATTCGTGATGAGCAGTTCCCCATTGCTCGAGAACAGGCGGAAGCCGCCGTAGAGCGCGTTGCCGTTTCCACCACCGAACGCCAAGATGCGCCAGAGGGCAGATGTGCTCTCGGCGGGCCCCAGATACATACGGGTGGTGATCTCTACGACCCCCTCGGGGTTGACCGTCAGGATCGGCAGCTGGGCGATCGAAGAACGGCTGCTGTCGTCTCCGATGATTCCTAACGACTGTGAACCCGTATCCACGATGCCGTTGGCGGCGGTCACTACGGTCTTCTGCGCATCTCCTGTTTCGGTCCAACCATCTTGGCCCACACCGTCTTGGCCTACAAGGTCACCGGGCACGAAGCCTGGGCTCTCGAAACCGGTCTCGTAAACAACGGTTGCGGCGTGCGAGGGTGCGGGGATTAGTACGCAGGCCGCAAGCACGGCGATGCTCGGCACCCGTACAAATGATGACATCTTGAGTTTCATGTGTCCCTTCCCAATATGCGGCTTAGTCTCTGCCTAATGGGTGAGTCGTCTGAGTTTACGCGTGCATCTTCCTCATCGCCGACGCCGTACGACGAGCAGCCCGCCCAGGCCCAGCAGGGCAAGCGAGGTCGGCTCGGGGACCAGGGTCGCCACGATGACGGCACTGAACCGGTTGCCGTCATCGTCGCGCAGCCTGGCGGTGAAGACGAAGTCGCCGCGGTTGTTGAGGTCGATGCTGCTGAAGGCGTCGATCGAGTCGACCTCGAGCCCGGCGATCGTGTTGAGTTCGGAGAAGACCAGTTCGCCGTCAACAACGATCCCTTGGTCGATGGTGATGAAGTCGGTGAAGAAGGCGGCGAAGGTGCCGTTGTCGTTCAGGTCGTTACCGAACACAAAGTCGCCGTCGATGCCGCCAACCACGCC
>JBCDJW010000028.1:0-60594 GCA_038747275.1 Planctomycetota bacterium
CGCCGAAGACCTTCTCGGGGTTGTTCTTCCAGACGTCGTAGTTGGTGGTCACCGGCACGCCGATGCCCTGGGCGACGGCCTGCTGGTTCCACGGCTCACCGACGCAGTAGCCCTGGATGATGCCCGCGACCCTCGAGTCCGGCAACATCCAGGGCTACTGCGTCGGTGAGCCGTGGAACCAGCAGGCCGTGGCCAAGGGCATCGGCGTGCCGGTAACCACCAACTACGACATCTGGAAGAACAACCCCGAAAAAGTCTTTGGCGTCAGCAAGAAGTGGGCCGACGAAAACCCGCAGACCATGCTCGCCGTGACCAAGGCCCTCATCAAGGCCGGCAAGTGGCTCGACGAGACCGACGCCGATGGCAACCTGGTTAACCGCATCGAAGCCGCCCAGATCCTCTCGCGTCCCGACTACGTCGGTGCCGACTTCGACGTCATCAAGAACTCGATGACCGGCTTCTTCTTCTTCCAGAAGACCGACAAGCGTCCGATGCCCGACTTCAACGTCTTCTTCAAGTACCAGTGCACCTACCCCTGGTACTCGGACGGCATCTGGTTCCTGACCCAGATGCGTCGCTGGGGCCAGATCACCGAGGCTAAGCCCGCCGAGTGGTACCACGAGCAGGCCAAGGAAGTCTACAAGCCCGCGATCTACCTCGAAGCAGCCAAGCTGCTGCTCGAAGAAGGTTTCATCGAAGAGGCGGACGTGCCGTGGGACACCGACGGCTACAAGCCCGCGACCGCTGACTTCATCGACGGCATCGAGTACGACGGCAAGGACCCCCTGGGCTACCTCGCCAAGCACGCGATCGGCCACAAGAAATAAACCCGCTCTCAATACTCTTCCCCTCCCGGGCTTAACCGCCCGGCAGGGTTTTAAACTCCCGGAACTAATGCCCCGGATATACAAGCTCCGCTCCGTTTCACCGCCCGCTGCTCCGAGACCCCGACATGCTCAAGAAACTCAAAATTATTCTGCTCAAGCTCATCGACGTGACCGCCCTCGGGTTCCTCGAGCCCTACGTCCGGTTGTGCTACGGCGAAGAGCCGAAGAAGCAGTTGAAGCTGATCGCCCAGTTCAGCGCGGTGCCCATCGCGGCCTTGCTGCTGTTCGTCGCGGTGTGGGGCTTCTTGGCGCCGAAGCACAAGACCAAGTCCGGCAGCGTGCCCACGCCGACGCAGACCTGGAGTGCCTGGAGCTCGATTATCAACCAACACGACCAAGAGAACACCAAGGCTTACGCCTACAACCTCACCGGTGAAGACCGGCTGGAAGTCGTTGCGGATGCCGAGGCTCGGCAGGCCGAACTGGTCCCGCTCGTGGCCGAAGCCAATGAAGGCGTCGAATCGGCCCGCGAAGCCGAGGCGGCCGACAAGGCTGAGCGGATCGCTCCGTTCCAGACCAAACTCGATGAAATCAAGGCCGAGACCAAAGCCGAGAAGAAAGAACGCCTCGACGAGATCAAGGCCCGCGCCGAGGCCATGGCCGCTGGGGACGCCGAGGGCCGGGCTCAGTTGAAGGCCGACTACCTCGCGTACGACGCCTGGGAAGAGGCACAGAAAGAGTTGGAAAGCGGCCTTAAGTCTGAGATCCAACTGATCCAGAACGAGAAGTACCCCGAGGTCACCGCGGCGCTACTGCTACAGAAGCAGCGCAACGACGAGAAGCAGTACATCGACAAGCTGATCGAGGTCGCGGGTGAAGATAGCCGCGAGGTGTCGTTGGCCGAGAGCGAAGCCGAGTTGGCCGAGCTCGAAGTCGCCTACGCCGGGGCGGCCGGGGCGGACGTGTACAAAACCCTGCGGAAGATCGTCCGCGAGCAGAACAGCCTGGCCAAGACCGAAGACCGGATCTACGCCAAGCCGTGGACGCTGCCGATGCAGATTTTCCGCTCGATCCTCTGCGTGTTTGCGGGCTTCCTGGTGGGTGTTTCGATCGCCGTGCCGATCGGCGTGTGCTGCGGGTTGTCGCGGACGTTCATGGCCGCGATGACCCCGTTCATCGCGCTGTTCAAGCCGGTGTCGCCGATCGTCTGGCTGCTGATCTTCATGATCGTGGTGGGCGGCTTCTTCCCCGACCCCGACAAGAGCGTCGTGCTCGCCTCGCTCACCGGCTTCACCAACTGGATCACCGGGTGGATCCCGTTTGTCGGCGACATGGTGACCGACTTCGATATCAACATCGCCTTCATCGCCTCGGCCCTGACCGTCTCGATGTGCTCGCTGTGGGCGACGATGGTCAACACCGCCCTCGGCGTCGCCTCAGTTGACAAAGACCACATCAACGTCGCTAAGGTGCTGCGGTTGGGCTTCTTCAGCCGGCTGTTCAAGATCGTGCTGCCCTCGGCCCTGCCGCTGGTGTTTGCCGGCATGCGGATCTCGCTGGGGGTTGGCTGGATGGTGCTGATCGCCGCCGAGCTGCTCGCCTCGTCCGAAGGCCTGGGTAAGTTCACCTGGGACCAGTTCAACAACGGGGCGACCGACTCGTTCGCCAAGATCGTCTGCATGGTCTTCGTGGTCGGCATCATCGGCCTCTTGCTCGACCGCATCATGATCATCTTCCAACGCCTCGTGAGCTTCGAAGGCTCGGTCGCGACGATCTGACCCCCGGATAACCTCATTAGCCCCGGGCTCAGCCCGGGGGTGCTTCCCACAACGAACGACCGCCCGCCCCGGGCAGAGCCCGGGGCTAAAGGAAAGAAATGCCTTACCTCGAACTCCAAAACGTCAGCAAGGGCTACGGCCCGCCGAGCAACCGCTACGAGGTGCTCGAAAACGCGAACCTGTCGATCGAGAAGAACGAGTTCGTCGCGGTCATCGGCTTCTCGGGCTCGGGCAAAAGCACGCTGATGTCGCTGCTCGCCGGGCTCGAACGGCCCGACACCGGCAAGGTCATGCTCGACGGCGAAGAAGTCACTCAGCCTGGCCCACGCCTGGGCATCATGTTCCAGAACTACTCGCTGCTGCCTTGGCTGTCGGTCGCGGGCAACCTGGAGATCGCGGTGAAGCAGGTCTTCCCCGAGATGCCCAAAAAGGAGCGGGCCGAGTACATCCAGCACTACATCGACATGGTCACGCTGACCAACTCGGAATACAAAAAACCCGCCGAGCTTTCGGGGGGCATGCGGCAACGTTTGTCGCTGGCCCGCACCTTGGCCATGAAGCCCGACGTGCTGCTGCTCGACGAGCCGCTCTCGGCGCTCGACGCGATCACGCGGTCGGTCCTGCAGGACGAGATCATCCGCATCTGGGAAGAAGACCGCCGGACGGTCGTAATGATCACCAACGACGTCGACGAAGCGGCCCTGATGGCCGACCGCATCGTCCCGTTGACGCCCGGCCCCTCGGCAACCCTGGCCCAGTCCTACCCCGTCGCCCTCGAACGTCCCCGCGACCGCACGACGCTGAACTTCAACCCCGACTTCAAGAAACTCCGCAACGAGGTCTCGGGATTCCTGATGGAACTAAACGAAGACGCCAAGAGCCTGAAGTTCAACGCCGAGCTCGAGCTGCCCGACCTCCAGCCCAAAGACTTCCGCACCCAGTACAACACCGTGGGCTAACCCCCCCGGGGGAAGCGATATCCCAAGTTACGCAAGTATTCCGCTTAGGAAACACCCATGCCCGAAGCTCTCCAACCCACCGCCAGCAACCAGGCCGCCCGCGACGCCAAGTACGTCGAGATCGTCAACCTGGTCAAGGCGTATCCGAACCCCCTCGGCGACGCGATCAAGGTCGTCGACGGCTACAACCTAACCATTAAAAAAGGCGACCTCATCAGCGTCATCGGCCACTCGGGCTGCGGCAAGTCGACCGTGCTCATGATGCTGGCCGGGCTGAACCCGATCACCTCGGGCGACGTGCTGGTCGAGGGGCAAGTGATCGAGGGCCCCGGCCCGGACCGAGCGGTCGTCTTCCAAGCGCCGTGTCTCCTGCCGTGGATGACCTCGTACCAGAACGTGATGCTCGGCGTGAAACGATGCTACCCGCACGCCACGAAAGCTGAACGAAAAGCCATCGTCGAGTACTACCTCAACCTCGTCGGCCTGTCCGACTCGATGCACAAGTACCCCCGCGAGATGTCCGGCGGGATGCAGCAACGCGTGGGCATCGCCCGGGCGATCGCCCTGCGTCCCAAGCTGCTGCTGCTCGACGAGCCCTTCGGCCGTCTCGACTCGCTGACGCGGATGGACCTGCAGGACACGATCCTCGGCATCCTCGACAAGGAACGCATCACCACGATGCTGATCACCCACGACGTGGACGAGGCCGTGTACATGGCCGACCGCGTCTGCATGATGACCAACGGCCCGCGGGCCAAGGTCGGCCAAGTACTCGACGTGCCGTTCGAACGCCCCCGCAAGCGGAAAGACATCCTCGCCGACGACCTGTTCTACGACCTCCGTGGCAGCCTCGTCGACTTCCTCGCGAAGAACGAGAAAGAGAAGCCCGGCGAAAAGCCGAAAGTCGCCGCACCCCGCGAAGACGTGTTCGAGAATCCCGGCATGCCGCACGAGGTGTTCGGGCAGACCGAAGAAGAAACTCCGTTACAGCTTTACGCATCGATCCCTAACCCGGCCTAATCCGAACTTAGCGATCCCTTGTTTTACGGAAATTGACCGCTGATGATTCAGAGCCCCCCTATGACCCAGACCCTCCTCGCCGCGGCCGAGCTGTGGCAGCCTAACGCCTCGTCGAATCTCTTCGATTTTCAGTCGGGTTTCTACGGCGACTGCGAAGCGTTGCGCGGCGTGCCCGCCCAGAGCACGATCGCCCTCGATCAGGGCCCGTTGGGCCAAGTCGCGGCCACCGGCCAACCGATGATCCTCGACGACTTGTCCGAGCTCGGCTTCCTCGTTGAAGAAGCGGCGAAGACCCATAGCCTCGCCGCCGCCGTGCTCGTGCCTGCGTACCTGCAGGGCGAAGTCGAGTCGGTCCTGGTGATGTACTTCCGCCGGGGGGTGGAAGCGAAGGCCGCGATCGAGCTCTGGGCCGGCACCAAAGGGCGGTTCGAGCTCAGCCTCGATCAGTACTATTACGCCGGGCTGGAGCGTTTCTCCCGCATCAGCCAATACGTCAACTTCCCGATGGGAGCCGGGCTCCCGGGGCAGATCTGGGAGACGGCGTTGCCCGGCATCGTGCCGGACCTAGCGACCGCTAAAGGTTTCCTGCGCTCGTCGGGGGCCGAGAGCGACGGGCTCAGCGTCGGCTTGGGCATCCCCGTGATGCGCCGGACCGATCTGCGGTCGGTGCTGCTGCTGCTGTCGTCCGAGGCTTCGCCGATCGCGCGGGTCCACGAGATATGGGTGGAAGACCCCGAAAAGCCCGGCACGCTGACGCGTAGCATGGGCGTGTACGGCGGCCACGCCGAGTTGGCCGAGGCCAGCAAAGACTTGGCTTTTTCGGTGAGTTCTAAGGAAGGGCTTCCGGGGCAGGCCTGGGCGTTGGGTAAGCCGCTCTTGCTCGACGGGGTCGAGGCAATGGGCGACGCGGGGATGAAGCGTGTGGACGCGGTCCGGGCCGCGGGTCTGAGTTACGCGCTGGCCTGGCCGACGATCGTGGTCGATCGGGTCCGGGCGGTGGTCTTACTAATGGGGTAGTGGCCATCACGTCGTTAACCGTCATTTCGAACCCTGTCACCGGAGCCCCGTCGGGCTCCTCACTCGGCGAGTCGCTGAACGATACCGGCACCGGCACCGCACGGGCGACGTGCCCGTACTGCGGTGTGGGCTGCGTGCTCGACGTGAAGGTCGAGAGCCGGGAGATGGTGTCGATCCACGTCGACCCCGAGGCGGCCCCGAACTACGGGATGATGTGCCCGAAGGGTGCGTTCTTGTTTAAGTCCGACGACACGCCGCGTCGCCTGACCGTGCCGATGATCCGCGACGAGAAGGGCGGTCCGCTGCGGGAGGCGACCTGGGCCGAGGCGATCGGCAAGGTCGCCGACGGGATCAAGCAGACGCTGGCGACCCGCGGGTCCGACGCGGTCGCTTGGTACGGCTCGGGCCAGCTCGACACCGAGGCGTCGTACCTGTTCACGAAACTATTTAAGGGCTTCCTGGGGAGTAACCACACCGACACCAACAGCCGGCTGTGCATGAGCAGCGCGGTGGTGGGTTACGTCAAGAGCTTCGGCAGCGACGGGCCGCCGACGTGCTACGAAGACATGGACCTAGCCGACACGTTCTTCCTGATCGGGGCGAACATGACGGCCAACCACCCGGTGCTGTTCAACCGGATCCGCAAGCGTCGCGCGACGCACGACGGGGCGAAGATCATCGTGGTCGACCCCCGGCGGAGCAAGACCGCCGACTTCGCCGACCTGCACCTGGCGGTGAAGCCCGGCGGGGACGTCGCGCTGCTGCGGCTGCTGGCCAAGGTGGCGATGGACCGCGGCGACTTCGACGACGCTTACATCGAACGCTCGACCGAGGGCTTCGCCGAGTTGAAGCAGCAACTCGAAGAACTCGACGTCGACGCGATGCTCGAGGCCTGCGGCGTGCCGATGGATCAGATCGAGTTGGCCGCGGAGTGGATGGGCGACAAGCGACGTTTGCTCAGCTGCTACTGCATGGGCACGAACCAGAGCAGCCGGGGCACGGACAAGAACACTGCGTTGATCGACCTGCACCTCTTGCTGGGGCAGGTCGGCAAGCCCGGGGCCGGGCCGTTTTCGCTGACCGGCCAGCCCAACGCGATGGGTGGCCGAGAGGTCGGCTACCTCGCCCATCAACTGCCGGGCTACCGCAAAATCGCGGTTGATTCGCACCGCGCGGCGGTCGAGGATGCGTGGGGCTTGGCCGAGGGCAGCATCACGCCCACGCCCGGCCGGCCGGCGGTCGAGATGTTCGACGCCGCGGCGCGGGGCGAGCTCGGCGTGTTGTGGGTCGCCTGCACCAACCCCGCGGTCAGCATGCCCGACCTCGACGTGACACAACACGGCCTCCGCGAGACGCCGCTGGTCGTTGTGCAAGAGTGCCTGAAAGACACCGAGACCGCCGAGTACGCCGACGTGCTGCTGCCCGCTGCGACGTGGGGCGAGAAACGCGGCACGATGACCAACAGCGAACGCCTGATCACCCGCAGCGACGCGGCCATCCCCACGCCGGGGCAGGCCCGGCCCGACTGGAAGATCGTCTGCGACGTCGCCAAGGCGATGGGTTACCACGGATTTGATTTCGACCACAGCGACGCAGTCTGGGACGAGTTCCGCCGACTCACGGCCGGAACGCTTTGTGATATGACCGGGATCACCAACGAACGCTTGGAAGAACACGGCGGGACGCACTGGCCGTTCGCCGAGGGCGACGACGAGCCGACGCTCCGTCGGTACCTCGACGGCGTCTTCCCCACGCCCAGCGGCAAGGCCCAGCTCAGCCCCGCGGCTTTTGCCCCGACCGCCGAGATCGTCGACCAAGAGTTCTCGCTGAACATGACCACCGGGCGGGTCGCCACCCAGTGGCACACCCGCGGTAGGACGGGTTGCGTTCCCGAGCTGAACCGCCTTGCCCCGCACCCGATCGCCGAGGTCCACCCGACCGACGCGGGCGACGTCGGCCTGGTCGACGGCGACATGGCGTGGGTCGAGACGCGGCACGGCCGAACGTTGGCCGAGGTCTCGGTCACCAACAACGCCCAGCCGGGTCTTGTGTTTGTGCCGTTCCACTTCGGCGACACGTTACACCCCGCCTCGGCGGCAAACTACGCCACACACCGCCACGTCGACGCCGCCTCGAAGCAGCCCGAGCTCAAGCACGCCGCCTGTCGGCTGATGCCCGCGCCGGGCGAATCATTCGCTAACCTCATCGCGGAGACCCAGACCGCATGAGTAAAAAAGACACGCCATTACGGATCATGATCGCTGACGACGACCAGGGCCGAGCCCATACCTTGGCCGGGGCGTTGACCCACGCGGGCTACCAAGTCGTTGCCGTTTCGGCGGGCGACACGCAGCTGCCCGCCGTGGTCGCCGACAGCGAGCCCGACCTCGTATTGATCAACACCGGCTCGCCGAGCCGAGACACCCTCGAACAGCTGACCACGATCCGCCACCAGCAGCCCCGGCCGGTGGTGATGTTCGCTAGCGATGAAGACCGCGAGACGATCCGCGCCGCGGTGCAGGCCGGCGTCTCGGCCTACGTCACGCAGGGGGTCGAAAACGCGCGGGTGACGTCGGTGATCGAGACCGCGATCGCCCAGTTCAATCAGCACCAGTGCGTGGTCGACGAACTCAAGAAGACCAAGCAGACCCTCGAGGAACGCAAGACACTGGACCGGGCCAAAGGCATCCTTATGAAACGGCGGGGCTGCGGCGAAGAGGAAGCGTTCAAGCTTCTGCGACAGGCGGCGATGAATCACAAGAAACGCCTGGGTCAGGTGGCCGAGGAGATCGTACAGGCGGCGGCGTTGATGGACGCCGGGATGGGCGCCGTGAAAGGAGTCGAGAGATGACGGGTCAGCAAGACAAAACACATCCAGAGAAGGTAGACCTGCAGATCGGTTTCGTGCCGCTGTCCGACTGTGCCCCGCTGGTCGCGGCTTACGAGAAGGGGTTTTTCGAGAGCGAGGGGTTGCACGTCACGCTCGGGCGGGAGCGGTCGTGGGCGGCGATCCGGGACAAGACGGCGTTCGGGGTGTACGACGCAGCGCAGATGCTCTATCCGATGCCGCTGGCGTCGACGCTCGGCGTCGGCGGGCCGGTGGTGCCGATGGTCAGCGGGCTGTGCCTCAGCCTGGGGGGTAACGCAATCACGGTTAGCGAGGCTCTATTCGCCGAGATGGACGCGGCGGTCGGCGACGAAGACCTGGCCGAAACCAATTCGGCCCTCGCCGTCGCGAAGATCGTCGCTGCCCGCCGGGAAGCGGGGCAGCCCGCGCTTAAATTCGGGTGCGTCTTTCCGACGAGCACGCACCACTACGAGCTGAGGCACTGGCTGCGTTCGGCGGGTGTGGACTGCGACCTCGATGTTGAGCTGTCGGTGGTGCCGCCGCCGGACATGCCCGAGGCGATGCGGAGCGGATCGATCGACGGGTTCTGTGTCGGCGAGCCGTGGAACTCGATCACGGTGCAGCGCGGCTGGGGCCGGATCGTGATGACCAAGCACACGCTGTGGAACAACGGCCCGGAGAAGGTGCTGGGCGTCACCCAGGCCTGGGCCGAGCAACACCCCGCGACACACCGGGCTGTGCTGCGGGCGATCATTGCGGCGGCGGCGTGGTGCGACGAGCCGGCGAACCGCGACGAGTTGGCCCGGATGATCGCGGCCGAGCGTTACCTCGACGTGCCGCTCGAGGCGGTGCGGCCGTCGATGCTGGGCGAGCTGCGTTTTACCCAGGACGGCCCGTTGGTAGAGATGCCTGACTTCATGGTCTTCCACCGCTACGCGGCGAACTTCCCCTGGGTGTCCCACGGCCGTTGGTTCCTCGAACAGATGACGGCGGCGGGGCAGATCGATGAGGCGGATTATGCGCCCGAAGAATTCGACAGCATCGCGGCCGAGGTCTTACGCCCAGAGGCATACCGCGAGGCCAGTGCAGAGTTGGGCTTGGCTTATCCGATAATTGACCACAAACCCGAAGGCGTTCACCCCGAGAAGTGGACCCTGACTCAATCGACCCGGCCGATCGTGATGGGCCCCGATCGGCTACTCGACGACCAGACCTTTAGTGTGAGTAGTGAACCGTCGGCCGAGCCGCCTTCCGAACCTCACGGCCACGCCCCTGCTCCATCTTGATCCATTAAAGAGATCACCAAACTTCATTCGTCCGCAACGGAGCGGACTATTGCTCCCCCCCGGCTCGCCGGCACGGCCTGTGTTGCGCGCGCGAGTTTTTTTGAAAGAGAGAATTGCTTTGAATCGTAGTCTTCCCCTTACCCGCTTAGGATCGTCTTGTCTGGCCCTAGGCCTGTGTGCCGCGGCGCCTCTGTCGCTGGCCCAGACCAACGACAACACTCCGACGATCGCCGACGACGTCCCGACCAGCCTGCAGGAAGCGATGTCCGGCGGCAAGGTCAAGCTGAACGTCCGCGCCCGCGCCGAGATCGTCGATCAAGACAACCTCGACACCGCCCAGGCCTACACCGTCCGCACCCGCCTCGGCTATCTGACCAAAGACTTCGGCGGCTTCACCGGCTACGTCGAACTCGAAGACGTCCGCGCCGCGGACGACGACCTGTTTAACGACGGGCCGGGCGAGAGCACCGCGGGCCTGAGCCGCGCGGTGGTCGCCGACCCCAACGTGACCGAGCTGAACGAAGCTTGGCTTCAGTACACCAATAAAGAACTGGCCGGGCTTAAGGTCAAGGCCGGCCGTCAGGTCATCGCGCTCGACGATCAGCGTTTCGTCGGCCACGTTGGCTGGCGTCAGGACAACCAGACGTTCGACTCGGTGCGGGCTTGGACCAACCTGGGGATCGATGGGCTCGACGTTACCGCCGGGTTTATCGGCAAGGTCAACCGCATCTTCGGCGAAGAAGCCGACTTCGACGACACCAACGCTTCGTTCGTGAACGGTTCATTCAAGATTCCCGAGGTCGGCAAGCTAACCGTGTTCGGCTACTTCTTCGACCTCGGCACCGAGTCGGTCGCCGCGCCCAACTCGAACAACACCTTCGGCGTCCGCCTGGCCGGCAGCAAGCCGCTGGGCGACAGCGGTATGTCCCTCGCCTACGCGGGCAGCTTCGCGACCCAGTCCGACACCGGCGACAACCCCGTGGACTACACCGCGCAGTACTACGCCGTGGACCTCGGCCTGAAGGTGCCGGAGTACGGAACCTTCGGCGTGGGCTACGAAGTGCTGGGCTCGGACGACGGCAACTTCGGTTTCCGCACGCCGCTCGCCACGCTGCACAAGTTCAACGGCTTCGCCGACGTCTTCCTCGTCACCCCGAACGACGGCCTCGAAGACCTCTACGTCTACTACGGCATCCCGTTCCCCAAGGAATGGAAGATGAAGGGCAAGATCGTCTACCACTACTTCTCGGGTAACGAAAGCATCGGCGATCTCGGCCAGGAGCTCGACGCGGTCTTCAGCAAGAAGCTTGCCGACAACCTCACCTTGCTGTGCAAGGTCGCGCTGTTTGATGGTAAGGAAGCGAACCTGACCGACCGCAACAAGGTCACGGTCGACCTGACGTTTGCTTTCTGATTCGGTTTTTCTACCGCTCGCCCGGCGAAAGCCGGCCGTGCGGTTTATATTTTTGGGTATGGCCGAGGCGGTACCGCTCTATATCCTGGCCGGGGGCCGGAGCCGGCGTTTTGGCACGGATAAAGCCCGTGTCTGCCTCGGCGGTCAGCCCTTGGTTAATCGGGTTGTGGAGTGTTTGACTCCGGCGGCGAGTTCGGTGCGGGTTGTTGGTCGCGAGGCGGGCCAGTACGACGATCTGGGACTGGTAACGATCGCCGACCGCGAGGCCGACTTGGGCCCGCTGGGCGGGGTAGAGGCGGCGTTGTCGGATCGGCTCCGCCGAGAGGGGCCGGGGCTGGTGGCTTTCGCCCCGTGCGACTGGCTGTCGCCGACCGCGAGTTGGATCGAGATGCTGGTCGCCGCGGCCCGAGATGCCTCCGGGGCGGCTTTTGTGGATCTCGAAGGGAAATGGCAACCTTTGCCCGGGGTTTTGCATACCGGTTGTATTTCTCAAGTCAAAACGGCGCTGGCTGAGGGTGAGGGCTCGCTTTGGCGGCTGTTCGAGGCAATCGACGGTGTGGCTATACCGCTACCCGAGCGGTTGGACCAAGCCAACACGCCAGCCGAGCTTCGAGCGTTTAATTCGATCTCTACAAAGAAGTTCTGACGACTTGATCGGCAAACTTGGATCCCGGCCACGGTTTACGAAATCGATCTCTGTTTTATGAACAGGGGGCTTCGCTAATAACGGGGTCCTGGGGGGAGGTCATGCTTTCGCCCTGGATCTGTTTTATTCTTGGATTATGAGGTATATTTCGTCCCATGAAAAAGAACCGCCTGCCCCACCTGCCGTCTATTCGCCTGACTGTTGTTGCTGGTTTGCTTTTGACGTTTTCGATCTGCGCTTCGGGTAATCAATTCGAGCCGGGGGTCGCGGTCAAGGTCTACCAACTTGAAGGCGAGCTCGAAAATGTTCCGCGTCTGGCCTCGGGGCAGACGCCGAACTTTGAACAGGTTTATGAGAACCTCGACTTTGAAGGCGAGAAGCCTTGGGCCAATGAGGTCCCGGGACTCAAAGTTCTTGAGATCGCCATCGGGCTCAAATGCCCCGAGCCGGGTCGGCACGAGGTCCGTTTGGTGGGGGATGGCGCGTTGCGTTTCCAGGTTTGGGGCGGCGTCCGCGGGGAGACCACTACGCAGCAGAGCCCGGGCACGATCCCGACTCACGTGAAGTGGGGCGGGGATAACTACGTCAATATGGCTATCTCCCAGCTGGTGGTCGACGACAACGCGTCCGATCTTAAGCTCGAGTGGAAGTTGGCCGGAAGCGACGAATGGCTCACGGTGCCGGCGGGGCAGTTCCGTACCGGGGCCGATCCGACGCGGGTCACCTCCCCCGGCCCGAAGCGGCTGACCAACACCCGGGCGCCGGGCGACGGGAATCCGGTCGCGGGGCTGCACCCGTCCTATTCGATCACCACGATCCGCCCGCCCGAGAGTCGGCCGAGCGTCGGGGCGATGACGTTCCTCGACGACGGCCGGCTGATCGTCGGTACGTTCCGCCCGATCCAGCGCAGCAACGTTGCGCTGCCCGACATCGACAGCAAGCAGCCCGACAAGCTGTATGAGGTCCGTGGTGCGGCGGGCGACGACGCCGAGGCGTACGAGCTGGTGCCGGTGGCCGAGGGGCTGTACGAGCCCAGCGGTCTTTGCGTGGTCGACGGCGTGCTCTACGTCGCTCAGCGTAAAGCCATCACCCGCCTGACCGACACAGACGGCGACGGCTTCTTCGAGACCCATCATCACGTCGGCCAGGGCTGGGAAGGTTGGAACTACCACCAGTTCACCTTCGGCCTCGAGCACCGCGACGGTAAGCTCTACGCAGCGTTGTCGACGGCCATGGCCCCACCCGGCTGGGAGGGCCAGGGCACCAACGCTTCGGTCAACGGTCCGATGCGCGGCGGGCTGGTCGAGGTCGACCTCGCCACCGAGGCCACCCGGGTCATCGCCGGCGGCATGCGGACGCCAAACACCATCGGCCTCGGCCCCGAAGACGATCTTTTCTACGCCGACAACCAGGGCACCTGGTTCCCGGCCAGTGTGTTGACGCACCTGCAAGAAGGCCGGTTCTACGGCCACTACAACCGCACCAACGTGGTGCCCAAGCTGGCCGAGCGTTTCCCGATCGGCGGGCACCCCAGCGTGTTCGGCGACCTCTTGCGTAGCCAGCCGGTCGTCTACCTTCCGCACAACGAGTTCTTGAATTCGCCGAGCAAGCCGCTGCTCATCGAAGACGGCCCGTTCGCGGGGCAGATGCTGCTGGGCGAGATCACCTACGGCGGCATCCGCCGGGTATTCATCGAGAAGGTGAACGGCCAGTGGCAAGGCGCCGCGTTCCGCTTCACGCAGGGCCTGGAATGCGGCGTCAACCGGCTGCGATGGGGGCCCGACGGCAGCCTATACATCGGCGGCATCGGCGGCGGCGGAAACTGGGCGTGGAACGGCACACAGTTCGGGCTGCAGCGCATGACGCCGAACGGCAAGACCACGTTCGAGTTCTTGTCCGTCAGCGCGACGCCCGACGGCTTCCACCTCCGCTTCACCAAGCCAATCGACCCCGATTGGCTGGCCGACCCGGCGAACTACCAGTCCGAGCAGTGGGGCTACAACCCGACCGAGAAGTACGGCGGGTGGAAGACCAACCAGGAAACGCTGACCGTAACCGCCGCAACGCCCGACGCCGACGGCAAGGGTGTCCGCATCGTGGTCCCCGGGCTGAAAACCGATCGCTGCGTTTATTTACGCGTCATGCCGGAATCGGTCGACGGAGACGAGATCTGGTCGACCGAGGTGTTCTACACGCTCAACCACATCCCGACCGAAGAACCGATCGAACCCAGCACGATCAACGGCGTGCCGATCGTCGAGGCGGGTGGACAAGATGTCGGCGTGGGCCTCGGGGTCTTGCCGACCGAAGACGCGGTGACGCTCATCGGCCGGTCGCACCGCTCGCTGATATTCTACAGCGGTATGGAGCCGAAGAAGATGGCCAACAAGGGCGGGCTGACCCAGGACGACCTGATCGAGGTCGACCCGCAGCAAGGCGTCGAGGTGACGCAGAAAACAGGCAACCTGCTTTCCGCGGTGCAGTTCGGCGACTTCCGCCTACACATGGAATGGAACACCCCCGGCCGATCCAACGGCGAGTACAACGAGCAGACCGGCAACAGCGGCTTATACATCCAAAACCGCTACGAGTTGCAAGTCCTCGCGACCCCGGCGGACAAGCCGATCGGTCAGTACCAGCCCTGGGAAGCGGCGTCGCTGTATAAGTTCAAGACGCCCGACGTCAACGCCTCGGCCGGCCCGGGGGAGTGGCAGAGCTACGACGTCTGGTTCCGCGCCGCCCGCTTCGACGAGGCCGGCAACAAGACCGAGAGCGCCCGCATCACCGTGTACTGGAACGGCCAACTGATCCATAACGACGTCGAGCTTCCTCCGGGGACGGGCATCGGCCGTAAGCGTGGCGAGAAGCTGCACGACCGGGCGACCTCGCGGTCGATCTTGACCGGGCCGATTATCCTTCAATCGCACTTCAGCAACGCCGACGGCCCGACGCGGTACCGCAACGTCTGGGCCGCGCCGCTGCATCCGCAGGCGTACGAGGCCGGCCCGGCGGTCGACCTGTTCGACGGCGAGACGCTGGATGGCTGGGTCGTCCGCGGCGGCAAGAGTGAATACGAAGTCGTCGACGGCGAGATCGTCGGCACCGCGGTCGCCAACAGCGGCGGCAACACCTTCCTCGTCACCGAGAAGTCCTACGGCGACTTCGAGCTGACCTACGACATCAACGTGCCGTACAAAGCGCTCAACTCCGGCGTGCAGGTCCGCAGCCACGTCGACGGCGGCATCGGCAACCGCACCGGCAAGGTGCGCGGGTATCAAGTCGAAGGCGACCAGAACGATCGGTCCTACAGCGGCGGCATCTTCGACGAGGGTCGCCGTGGATGGATCGCGCCGCTGTTCGACAAGCCCTACGCCCGGCGGGCGTGGCGGCACGGCGAGTGGAACACGATCACCGTCGTCGCCCGCGGCCCGCGGATCGATACCTACGTCAACGGCATCCCCGCGGCCCGCGTAATGGACGGTCTGTCATTGGAAGGACACATCGGCTTACAGGTCCATGCGATCGGCGCGAACGACAGCCGGCCGCAGGTGCGTTTCCGCAACATCCGCCTGCGGGAATTGACCCCGAGAGAAGAGATGCCGACGGGGCCAATACGCGGCGCAGATGCGCGGTGAGGAATTACCCGTCCGTGCGTGGCGGGAGCGCGTGAATACGCCTACGCTGTGACGAATGTTTTGGACGGTGTTGGGTATTTTTGTTTTAGCGGCGGTGTCGCCCTGGGTGACGCGCCGGCTAGGCGACCGGGCCGGGTGGTTGCTCGCGTTGGGCCCGGCGGCGGTGTTTGTGTTCTGGGTGACGCAGTGGCCGAGCGTCGATGCCGAGGGGCTGACGCAGACGTTGCCGTGGGCCGAGTCTTTGGGGGTCGAGCTGGCGCTGCGGGGCGACGGGTTGGCAGGGGCGATGTCGATGCTGATCAGCGGGATCGGCGCGTTGATCGTGGTCTACGCATCGGGCTACCTGCACGGCGACCCGCGGCTGGGAAAGTTCTACGCCTACCTGTTCGTGTTCATGGGCGCGATGCTGGGGATGGTGATCAGCGACAACCTAGTCGCGTTGTTCATTTTTTGGGAGATGACCAGCGTCAGCTCGTACCTGCTGATTGGGTTCAACCACCACAAGCCGGACTACCGCGACGCGGCGCTCAAGGCGTTGTTGGTCACGGGCGGCGGGGGGCTGGCGTTGCTGGCGGGGATCATCATGCTGGGCGGGATCGGCACGTCGCTGGGCTTATCGCTGCGCGAGGCGTTGACGGTGTCGTCGCTGATCGAACACGCCGACGCGATCCAGGGTCACGCGTGGTTCGCGCCGATGCTGATCCTGGTGCTCTTGGGTTGTTTCACGAAGAGCGCCCAGTTCCCGTTCCATTTCTGGCTGCCCTCGGCGATGGCGGGGCCCACGCCGGTGTCGGCGTACCTCCACTCGGCGACGATGGTTAAGGCGGGCGTATTTCTGCTGGGCCGACTCCACCCGGTCGTGGGCCAGAGCACGCTATTCGCCGTCACCGTCACGACGGTCGGGGCGATCACGATGTTGGTCGGCGCGGTGATGGCGGTCGGCCAACGGGACATGAAGGGGATCCTGGCGTACACGACGATCAGCGTGCTGGGGACGCTGGTGATGCTGCTGGGGCTGGGCACCGATCAGGCGATCGAGGCGGCGGTGGCGTTTCTGTTCGCCCACGGGCTGTACAAAGCGGCGTTGTTCATGGCGGCGGGCAACGTGGACCACGCCACGGGGACGCGGGACGTGACCAAGCTCGGCGGTCTGCGGAAGCTGATGCCGTGGACGGCGGCGGCGGCGTTGGTCGCGTCGCTGAGCAAGGCGGGGGCCCCGCCGATGTTCGGCTACCTCGGCAAGAAGCTGCTGCTCGAAGCCAAGGTCAACGCCGAGACGCTGAACGTCCTGCTGACCGCGACGGCGGTGGTGGCGAACATCTGTATGGTCGCGGTGGCGTTGCTGTTGGTGTTGCGGCCGTTCTGGGGCGAGCTGAAGCAGACGCCGCACAAGGCGCACGAGCTACCGTTGTCGATGAACCTGGGGCCGATGCTGCTGGCGGGCCTCGGCTTATTTGTGGGCTTAATCCCGGGGGTGTTCGACGCAACACTGGGCGAGGCGATGGCGTCGTCGATCTACGGCGAGCCGTTGGAAATGAAGCTCAAGCTGCTGTTTGGGCTGAGCATCGAGTCGTTGATCGTTGTGGGGCTGAGCTTCGGGGCGTTGGGGCTGGGTTACGTGCTGTACCGGGTGCTGCGGCCGGGGTTCAGCGTTCCCGAGCCGATCAGGGCGTTGGGGCGGTTCGGCCCGGACCGGGGGTACCGTTTATTCATGGAGGGGCTGATGGGTGGGGCGGCGTGGCACACCCGTAAGCTGCAGTCGGGATACCTGCGGCGTTATGTGTTGATCGTCGTCGGGGCGTTCGCGTTGGCGGCGGGGCCGTTGGCTTGGGCAGCGCTGCGGAGCGGAAACGAAGCGATCGGCTTCGGGTCTTGGCAGACGCACGAGCTGATCCTGGCGTTACTCGTCGTGGCGGGCGCGGTGTACGGGGTCGCGGCGCGGTCGCGGCTGGCGGCGATCGCTTCGATTGGGGGATCGGGTATCGGGCTGGCGGTGTTGTTCGCCGTCTCCGGGGCGGTCGATCTGGCGATCACGCAGCTGATGGTCGAGACGCTGCTGGTGGTAATCCTGGCTTTGGTGATGCTGCGGCTGCCGGCGATGACGGCGAAGTCGTCGCTGCCGCGGCGGGGGCGGGACCTGTTGATCGCCGCGGCCGGCGGGGCGACGGTGACGCTTCTGGTGTTGGCGTCGGCGACGGTCGAGCTGCCAACGGTGGTGTCGGACTACTACCAGGCGCAGGCGGTGCCGAAGGCTTACGGCCGGAACGTGGTTAACGTGATCCTGGTCGACTTCCGGGCGCTCGATACGCTGGGCGAGATCGTGGTCGTCGCGGTGGCGGGGGTCGGGGTGGCGTCGCTGGTTTGGTTGGGGCACGGCCGGCGGTCACGGCTGATCGATAAAGATCGACCGGAGAAACAGGGGGGGGCGGCGTGAACGCGTTGGTGTTGCAGACGACGTCGCGGCTGCTGGTTCTGCTGCTGGTGGTGTTCTCGGTGTTGGTGCTGATCCGCGGGCACAACGAGCCGGGCGGCGGGTTCATCGGCGGGCTGCTGTGCGCGTTGGCGTTCGCGACGCATGCGCTTTCGTTCGGCATCCGCGGCACACGGCGGTTGATCCGCGTCGACCCGCACCGGCTGCTGGGCATCGGGCTGCTGCTGGCGGCGGGCAGCGGGGCGGTGTCGATTGTGCTGGGCCAGCCGTTTATGACCGGCCAGTGGTGGGCCGAGGTGCCGGGCGTCGGCAAGGCGGGGACGGTTTTGATCTTCGATATCGGGGTGTACCTCGTGGTGTTGGGGGCGGCGATGATGATCCTGGTGGGGCTGATGGGGGAGGGCGACTGAGTTGTTTGTGGTGCTGGCCATCGTGACCGGGGCGTTGTTTACCTGCGGTTTTTATCTGCTGATGCAGCGGAGCCTGACCAAGCTGATCCTGGGGTTATTGTTGCTAAGCCACGCGGCGAACCTTGCGGTGTTTCTGAGCGCGGGGCTGACGCGGTCACCCGCGCCGCTGGTCGAGCTGGGCGAATCGGCGCCGCCGGCGGACGCGGCGGACCCGCTGCCGCAGGCGTTGGTGCTCACGGCGATCGTGATCGGCTTCGCGGTGGTGTCGTTCGCCGCGGTGTTGGTCCGACGGATGGGTGAAGCGTTATCGAGCGACGACCTCGACCTGATGCGGAGGTCGGACACGTGATGCTGCTGCCGATCCTTCCCATCGTAATTCCGATGTTCGCGGCGGCGGCGGCGATGCTGGCGTGGCGGTCGGTCGCGTGGCAGCGCGGCGTCGCGGTGGCCGGCATGGGGGGGCTGCTGGCCAGCGCGTTGGCGTTGCTGTTTACGGTCGACCGCGAAGGGTTTGTGTTGGTGCAGGTCGGCAGCTGGCCGGCGCCGTTCGGCATCACGCTGGTGGCCGACCGGTTCAGCGCGATCATGGTGACGCTGGCGGCGGTCATGGGTTTTCTCGTCTGCCTGTTCAGCCTGCACGAGGCGAACCGGCGGGACGTGCACCGCGGGTTCTTTGCGCTCCTGTTGGTGCTGCTTTCGGGGGTGAGCGGGGCGTTTCTGACCGGGGACTTATTTAACTTGTACGTCTGGTTCGAGGTGCTGCTGATCTCGAGTTTTGTGTTGCTGAGTCTCGGCGGGGGCCGGCTGCAGCTCGAGGGGGCGATGAAGTATGTCGCGCTCAACCTCGTCGGATCGATGCTGTTCCTTACCGGCACAGGTGTGCTGTACGGCGTGGCCCACACGCTGAACATGGCCGACCTGCACGGGGCGATGCAGGAGGTGCAGCGGCAGAACCCAACGCTCGCGCTCGCGTTGGCGGCGGTGTTTGCGACGGCGTTTTCGCTGAAGGCGGCGGTGTTCCCGCTGTTCTTCTGGCTGCCGGCGAGCTACCACGTGCCGTCGTCGGGGGTGTGCGCGGTGTTTGCGGCGATGCTGACGAAGGTCGGCGTGTACGCGTTGGTGCGGACGTTCACGGTGGTGTTCCCCGAAGCGGCGGCGGGGCCGGTGATGACAGCAGTGCTGATCGCCGCGGCGGTGACGATGGTCAGCGGGGTGCTGGGCGCGGTGACGCAGTACGAGATGAAGCGGATCCTGGCGTGGCACAGCGTGAGCCAGGTCGGCTACATCGTCGCGGGCGTCGGCCTGTTGGCCTCACCTAATGAGGATGTGCGGACGCTGGGCCTGGCGGCGACGATCGTCTTCCTTGTGCACCACGGCACGATCAAGCCGGCGTTGTTTCTGGTGGCGGGGCTGATCAACCGGCGGGAAGGCACGACCGAGCTCAAGCCGATCGGCGGGCTGGCCGGGGCGGCACCTTGGCTGGCGGCGTTGTTCCTGCTGTCGGCGTTGAGCCTGGCGGGGCTGCCGCCGTCGTCGGGGTTCTGGGCGAAGTTTGCGGTATTAAAGGCGTTGGTCGTGGCCCAGGAGTGGTGGGTACTAGCCGCGGCGTTGGCGGCGGGGCTATTGACTCTGATGAGCATGATGAAGATCTGGAACGAGGCGTTCTGGAAGAACCGTCCGGAAAAAGCTGAAGATTATGCGGCGAGCGAAGCCCGGCCAATTCCGAAATCATTCGCGGCCCCGCTGGTGGTGCTGGTGATTCTCGTGACCCTGATCGGCCTCTGGCCGCAGCCGCTCTTGGGTTACGCCGACCGCGCTGCGGAGCAACTACTCGACCCCGACGCCTACGTCGAAGCGGTCGGCGTCCCGCGAGACACGTTTACGACGGGGGCGACCATGGAAGCACCGCTGGCGAAAGAGGGCGTTGAATGATTCTGTTCCTCACCAACCTGCTGCTCGCGTTGGCGTGGATGGCGATGGTCGGCACGCCGGGCTGGGCGCACTTCGTCATCGGCTTCGTGGTGTCGTACCTGGTGCTGTTCTGGCTGTCGTCGCTGACCGGCCGAACCGGCTACTTCCGCAAGCTGCCGGCGACGATCGGCTTCGCGTTGTTCATCGTCTGGGAGCTGATACTCGCCAACCTGCGGGTGGCTTACGACGTGATTACGCCCGCGGCGAACCGCAGCCCGGCCGTGGTCGCGGTCCCGTTAGATGTCGAAACCGATGCGGAGATCACGCTGCTGGCGAACTTGATTACGCTGACACCCGGCACGCTGAGCCTCGACGTTTCGGAAGACCGCAAGACGCTGTACGTCCACGCGATGTTTGCGGAAGACACGGAAGAATTCTGCCGTGAGATCAAGGAAGGCTTCGAGAGGCGTGTGATGGAGCTGCTGCGATGACGCTGTCGGACTTCCCTTGGGCGTTGACGGCAGCGCACACGCTGCTCGCGGTGCTGGGCGCGGCGATGGTGTGCTCGGCGGTGCGGCTGCTGCGTGGGCCGAGCCTGCCGGACCGGGTGGTGGCGTTGGACCTGCTGGTGATCGCGGCGGTAGCGGTGGCGGCGATCTTGGCGTGGGTCTATCGGCAGCCGGCGTTGATCGACCTGGCGGTGCTGCTGGCGTTGACGGCGTTTATCAGCACGGTCGCACTGGCGTGGTACATGGAGAGGAGTCGGCCGTGATGGAGATGGTTTGGCTGATCTCGGCGTTGGCTCTGGCGGGCCTGGGCACGTTGTTGATCCTGCTGGCGGCGGTGGGGGTGCTGCGGATGCCGGACGTGTACATGCGGATGCAGGTGGCGAGCAAGGCGTCGACACTGGGGGCGGCGTTGGTCTTGGTCGGCGCGGCGGTCGGGCTCGGCGATTCACCGGCGGCGGTGCGGGCGGCGGTGGCGATTGTGTTCCTGTGTATCACCACGCCGGTGGGGGCGCACCTGTTGGGGCGGTCGGCGGCGCGTAAGGGCGTGCCCTTCAGCGAAGAGACGCGCCGCGACCCGGCGGAGTTCGACCAGCCCGCAGAAGCAGAATAAGACACCGGGCGATCAACCCAAAGCGTCGGCCACCGCTTCAGCTATGTCGGTCGTCGAGGCCTTGCCGCCCAGGTCGGCGGTTAGCACCGTGCCGTCAGCTAGCACTTTCTTGACCGCGTCTTCGAGCGTAACGGCGGCCTTCAGACAGACCTCGTCGTTGTGCTTATCGCCTAACCAGTCGAGCATCATGCCGGCCGAGAGGATTGTGGCCAACGGGTTGGCGACGTTCTTCCCGGCTAGCTGCGGGGCGGTGCCGTGGGAGGGCTGGAACAGCGCGTGCTTCTCGCCGATCTCGCCCGACGGCCCGAGGCCCAGGCCGCCGACGATCCCCGCGGCGAGGTCGGAGAGGATGTCGCCGAACTGGTTCTCCATGACCAGCACGTCGAAGTCCCAGGGGTTCTGCACCATGTAGAGGGCCATCGCATCGACGTACACCGCGTCGACGCCGATATCGGGGTGGTCCTTGGCGACGTCCATGACGATCTGGCGGAAGAAGGCCATGCTGCGGAAGACGTTGGCCTTGTCGACGCTGGTGACGATCTTCTTGCCGTCGCTCGGCCGGCCGTTGCGTCGTCGGG
Organism: Planctomycetota bacterium; assembly: GCA_038747275.1. GTDB lineage: Bacteria > Planctomycetota > Phycisphaerae > Phycisphaerales > Phycisphaeraceae > Algisphaera. The sequence goes on from JBCDJW010000028.1 coordinate 21,880, forward strand.
CGAGGCGAAACGCGAAGTCGGCGACTTGAGAAGTACCCTTGCGGGTGACGACGAGGGTGTCGGTGGCGACCTCGTCGCCGACCTTGCTGCCGCCGCCGAAAGAGGCGAACAGGCCTTCGAGGTTTTCGCGGATGACGACGAAGTCGATCCCCGGGCCGGTGTCTTTGAGGGTGCAGGGCGAGCCGGGGTAGAGCTTCACCGGGCGGATGGCCGAGTGGACATCGAGCGCCCGGCGGAGCCCGACCATCATCGTGGGCTGCACCTCGGTGCCGTCGGGTTGGCGGACGTCGGGCAGCCCGATGGCCGAGAGCAGCACGGCGTCGGCGTCGAGGCACTGTTCGAGCACGGCGGCGGGCAGCGTCTCGCCAGTCTCGCGGTAGAGCTCGGCCCCCGCGCGGTGGGCGGCGCACGACAGCTCGAGGCCGTCGGTCTTGGTCAGCAGGCGGTCGAGGACGAGGCGGGTGGCGTCCATACATTCGGGGCCGATGCCGTCGCCGGGGAGCAGTGCGATGCGGTAGGAACTCATACGGGAATATCTCGGGAATTCAGAAACGGATACGAAAAAATCAGGCAGTCGCTTCGATCCACGTCGCGACTTCTTTGCGTACGACCCAGGACGCGACGGTCGCGTCGAGGTCTTTGAAGTGATCGGACTGCAGGTGCAGGTCGAAGGCGGCCCGGTCGGTATATTTCTCGTAGAGGAAACATAGGGCCGGGTTATCGGCGTCGAAGGCGACATCGAACTGATGACAGCCTTCTTCTCGGCTCAACGAGTTCGCCGCCTGGGCGAGGATCGCGGGGCGGAACGCCTCGGTGTGTTCGGGAGCGACTTCGAAAGTAACGGTGACGATATACATAAGGGGTCCAATGCTACAGACGGTGGCTCAGTTGGGGAAACGCCGGTTCAGATCGGCGACCTGCGCGTCGTTCAGAAAACGCGTGCTTTCGTTACGTAGCAACAGGAAAAGCTTCGCGGTCTCTTCGAGTTCTTCGGTGGCGTTGACTGCGGCGTCGAGCGACTTGCCCGCCACGACCGGGCCGTGGTTGGCTAAAAGCAGTGCGTGGGCGTCGCGGGCGGCGGTTTCGACCGCCCCGGCGAGTTGATCGTCGCCGGGCGCGAAGTATGGCACCAGCGGCAGCCGGCCGATGCGCATGACGTAGTAGGGCGTGATCGGCGGCAGCACGTCGGCCGGATCGAGGCCGTCCAGGCAAGAGACGGCAACGAGGTGCGTCGGGTGCAGGTGGACGATCGCTTGCGCCTCGGGCCGGGCGTTGTACATCGACCGGTGCAGGAAGGCTTCTTTCGACGGCGGATCGCCGGCGAGGATGTTGCCGTCGGGGTCGAGCTTGGTGATGCGGCCGGGGTCGAGCCGGCCGAGGCAGGAGTTGGTCGGCGTGACGAGCAGCCCGTCGGGCAGCCGCACGCTGAGGTTCCCCGAGCTCCCGCCGGTCAGGCCGCGGTCGAACAACGACTTGCCCTGCAACACGATCCGTTCCCGCAGTTCTTGTTCGCTCAAGGCAGCTTCTCCCACGCGGTGCCAAAAATATCTTCTTCGCCGAAGTTGCCGGACTTGAACGCTAACGCGAGGGCTGGCGTTTGGCCGAGCGTCTGCACCCACGTCACGCCCGCGGCGATCTCCGGCCCGATCTGTACGGCCTGCACGTCAAGTGCGGCTGCCACCGCCCCGGAAGTCTCGCCGCCGGCGACTAGGATTCGGCGGACGTCTAAATCTTCGACCAAGGTCTTCGCGATCCGCCCCATGAAAATTTCGATCGCCTCCGCCACCCGGTCCGTACCGTGTTTTTTTTGCAGGGCTTTGACCGCATTCGGATCGTCGGTCGAAGCGATCACGATCGGTTGATGGTGGTTTTGCTGCGCCGCCCAGGCAGCAACCCGCTCCGCTTCTTGGTCTGTGTTGCTCAACAGACGTCCGACGTCGAGCGTCCAAACCGGCAGACGTTCTCTCGCCCAGCGGAGTTGGCTACGCGTGGCCTGCGAACAGCTGCCCGATAGCACCAGGCAACGGCCGCGGGCGTTGGGCACGTACGGCTCGGCATTATCTGCTTTCCATAACCCCTCAGCTTCATATGCCGACGGCAGTTGCCGGGCGAGGCCCGACCCGCCCGTAATCAACGGCAGTTCCGCCACCGCTTCGGCCAAAATCCGCAGTTGCGCATCGTCGCACGCGTCGGAGATAACGTTGGTTTGCCCCTGATCCGCCAGCGCGCGCAGCTTTTCTTTTACGGCCGAAGCACCGAGCGACAACGCGTTGTAATCGACTAAGCCCACCGGCTTTTTGGTTTGTTTGCCGAGGACGCGTACTACATCGGCGTCGACCATAGGCGTCAGCGGATGGCTCTGCATGCCCGATTCGTTGAGCAACCGATCGAACACGAACAGGTGGCCGCGGTAAACCGTACGCCCGGCCCGCGGAAAGGCCGGGCAATAAATCGTCTGCGGCGTGTCGAGGGCGTCCACCAAGGCCTCGGCGACCGGGCCGATGTTCCCCGCCGGGGTTGAGTCGAACGTCGAGCAGTACTTGAAATAGAACCGTGACACGCCGAGGCCTTGCAGGGCCCGTAGTGCTTCGAGGGATAGTGTGATCGCGTCGGCGGCCGGGATCGAACGGGTCTTGAGCGCCACGACGATCGCGTCGGCTTCGGTGGCCTGTTGCAGCGTCTCGGCGTTCGGCACCCCCATGACCTGCACGACGCGCATCCCGCCTTGCACGAGGTTGATCGCCAGGTCGGTCGCGCCGGTGACGTCGTCGGCGATGCAGCCGAGGACCGGGCCGGGCTTTTGCGTTGATGACGCAGCGTTAGCCACTCTTCGCGTCCTCCCCGTTTTCGATCGCGATCGCCCGCACCGGCGAGCCGTCGCCGCCGACGACCTTCAACGGCAGGGCGATGAACTCGACCGTGTCTTGCGTCAGTTGATCGAGATACGCCAAGCCTTCGACGATCAACACGCCGCCGCGGAACAGGATCTGGTGGACCTCGGTGAGTTCTTCCATGTTGTTGACGTCGGCGACCGACGGCGGCTCGACGCCAACCATCGCGACCTGTTTTTCGACGAGCCAGTGGGCGAGTTCGACGGAGATGCGGGGCAGTTCGTCGCGGTAGGCGGGCGTGCCGTGGCGTTGGTGCCAGTCGGTCCGCAGCAGCAGCCGAGCGTCGGGTTGGATGGTGTTGGCGACTTTTCCGAGATCAACTGGGGTCAGGAGCTGCTTCGGTGAGGTGGGAGTGAGGTCGACGACGGTGGCCGGGCCGACGCAGACCGCGAGGTCTTGCTGATCGAGCGTCGGCCCGCCGGGTAGGAAGTGGTGGGGGGCGTCCATGTGCGTGCCGCTATGCGAGTACAGCGACAGCGTCGTGGCGTTCCAGCCCTCGACTTCGAGCCGGCGGGCAGTGGTGATGTCCACGCCCCGCTCACCGTTCTTTACCGGCAGCGTCAGATCGATCACCCGCACGTCACGCACCTCCCGCAATGATGCCGCGCTCGGGTTCGCCCGACGCCGCCGAGCGGTACACCGCCTCGACCACCCCTAGCGACTTGAGGTATTCGGCCCCGCTGGTCTCAAACGGTTGGCCGTCACGCAGCCGATCGATGAAGTGTTGCTGCGTCGCCATCACGCAGTCGCCGGCAAAGGCGCGGTCTTCGCAGGCATAGTCGAGGTCACGCTCCGCTTCGCCGAGCGGTTGCAGGGTGAGCCGGCCGTTGCCGTAGAGGCGGATCGAGCCGCCGCGGCCCTCGACGAGCATCTCGCCGAAGGTGAACCGGGCGTCGGGCGAGGTCGGCTCGTTGTAGCGGTTACCGTCCCACATCCCTTGTCCACCATCAGCGAATTCGAACAGCAGCGTGCCCGCGTCTTCGCCGGCGATGTCGGGATTGAGTTTCCGCAGCGTGGCGTAGACCCCGTCGATCTCGCCGCCGAGGCAGCGGAAGGTGTCGATGAAATGGACGCCGGTCTCGAACACCAGCAGCCGGGGCATCTCGCGGAAATAAGGTTGTCGTGAGAGATAAGCATCCGGCTGCCAGCCGTCGCCCATCCGGCTGCGGAAACTCAGGCTGTGCAGCTCGCCGATCGCCCCGGCGTCCAGCTGCCGTTTGACCTCGCGGTGCCACGGCTGGAAGCGGAAGTTTTCGTGAACCATCAGCCGTATACCCGCCGCCTTGGCGACATGTACGATCTCGCGCGCCTCGTCAAACGTTGTGGCCAAGGCTTTCTGACAGATCACATCGATGCCGCGCTCTGCAGCGAGCTTAACGAGTTCCAGGTGCGAGTCGGGCCGGGTGATGATGTCGACGAAGTCGGGCTGCTCGGCATCCAGCATCGCCGCGGCGTCGATATAGGTCTGCTCCGCCACGCCATACTTCGCGAATACGGCCCCCGTCGCGTCGGGGTTCGTGTCGCAAACCGCGGCCAGCTCGACACCTTCGATCCGCGCCCACGCATCGAAGTGAAACTGGCTGAAATACCCCGCGCCGATCGCGACGCCTTTGAGACTGCTCATCCGTACTGCTCTCTATCATGTGCAGCGAATCAAAACGACACCCGATCGATTCAGTTAAACATCCATTGGTAGGCCTGCGGGAACCTCACGTGGATCACGATCGCCACCACCGCGAAAATCATCAGGGCGAAGAACGTCAGGCGGGCTTTGAGCGCTCCGGGGGAGATCGCTTTCATCTCGCGTAGAGGATTCATAAAGACCCAGGCGATGCACGCCATGACGTTGAGGGCCGCCGCGAGGACGAAGAACGAGTTGGCCGTGCCGGTTTCGGGAGCGAAGAACGGCATCGTCACGCTCGCCACAAAGATCGGGAAGACGATCGCGCTGACCGCCGCGCCCATGTTCCCCATCATGTTCATCGCCGCCGACACCGAGCCCGAACGGGAGCCGCCGATGTCGATGCAGAACGCCCAACTCGGGCTGAGGGTCATCTCCACGCCGAACAACGCCAGCGAGTAGCTGAGGATCAGGACCCAGACCGAGTTCATCTCGACCGCCTGGGTCGTGAGTAGCAGGCCGATCGCACCCAGCGCGAAGCCGATCATCGCGGGCAGCCGACGCGAGAGGACCGGATTCCCCCGCTTGTGCAGGGCGGTGACCATGTAGCCCGACAGCCACAGCGCTACCGCGCCGCTGAGCAGGGGCAGCGACGCCATCCAGGCTTTGTCGGCGCCGTAGGTCTCGCTGACGTAGGGCTGCATCCAGGAGATGCTGATAAAAAACGTGAAGTTGCTGGCGATGTACTGGAACATGGCCAGCAGCACGTTGCCCGAGGTCACCACCTGGATGTACGGCACGGTCGACTCGGCCGCCTTGGTCTCCTCGATGCCTTTCTCGATCAGCTCGGCCTCGGCTTCGTTGACCTTGGGGTGGTCGCGCGGGTTGTCGCGATACCAGAACCACCACGCCCCGCCCCAGACCAGGCCGAGCGCCGCGTTAGCGACAAACGTCATCCGCCAGCCGATCAGATCGATGAGCATCGGCATCAGCACCAGACACACCGCCGCGCCCACGCGCGCCCCCGAGTGGAAGATGCCCAAACCTAACCCGCGTTCTTTGGCGGGCAGCCAGCTGTACATCGCCCGCGCCGCGCCCGGGTACGCCCCCGCTTCGCCGACGCCGAAGAGAAAACGCACGACGATCAGCGCGATCGCGGTGTACACAAACCCGGTCCACGCGGTGAAGAGGCTCCAGGCGACGACCACAATCGTCAGTCCCAATCGTGGCCCAGCCTTGTCGCTAAACCAGCCGGCAGGGATCTGGAACAAGGCGTACCCGACCGCGAAGATGCCGAAAGCGATCCCCATCCTTTCGTCGGTCAACCCCTCAATGCTCTCCTGCATCTTCCCCTTCGCCGACGATATCGCCACCCGGTCCATATAGGTATTCATGGTGTGGAGGAAAAGCAAAAACACCAGGATGCACCGCTGCCGCGTGGCTTGGACTTGATTCATAGCGAAAGGCCTGACTTGGCTTGAGCGGGAAAGAACGGAAGAGACGGTTGAGCGAGAGAAAGCACTTTACCTTGATTTCGGCCTTTGTTAAAACGGAGCGTCGTATTCATTTCGCCAGACCGTATTTTTAGATGATTTTTCAGACCATAAAAAAAGTATGCAGCGGTCTGTTAGCGGTGACTGCCGGGCTGCTGGTGGTTTGGTCGGTCGTGCATGTTGCGACCCGAACGCTTGCGGGCGGCGAGGCGGCGCGCGACAAGACTCTTCGGATGATGGTGTGGGGCCATGAGCACGAGAACAAAATCATCCGGCAGATGGCCGACGCGTACGAGGACGAGCACCCCAATGTGCGGATCGAGCCGATCTACGTCGCCCACAACAACTATCTGTCGAAGCTCAAGACGATGATCGCCGCGGGCGATCCGCCGGACCTGTTTTATCTGCAGTACGACCTCGTCCCGGACTTTGCGTCGTTGGGCTTGGTCCTGCCGATGGACGAGCCGTTGGTGGAGGCGGGGGCAGAATGGAAAGACGACATCTATCCGGTTCTGCTCAAGGGGTTCCGCTTCGACCCGGAGACGCAGACCCGCGGCGAGGGCCCGCTCTGGGGGATCGCCCGCGACTTTACGCCGCTGGCGATGTATGTGAACGTCGACCTGTACGAACAAGCGGGCGTCCCCGTGCCGTACGACGGCTGGACCTGGGACGAGTTCGAACACGCTTCCCGCGCGATCGACGGGCTGGGCGACGACATCTTCGGGGCTTTTATGGGGCTGTGGGCCGATCCGCTCATCGCGATCATCTGGAACCACGGGGGCGAGCTCTTCGAATTCGACGAAGAAGGTAAACCCGACTTCACCCGCCCCGACATCGACAACCCCGGCCTGATCGCCGCCTTCGAGCGGATCCGCCGGCTTCGCATCGACGAGGGCGTCGTCTACAACGCCATCGGCATCAACCGTTCGGGGGCCGAGGAATTTTTCACCGGCCGGGTCGGCACCATCGGCCCCACGGGGCGGTGGACCTCGAAGCTCGCCGAAGCGATCGAGACGTTTCGCTACGCGGTCGTCCCCATGCCCCACACGCCGGGCGTCAAGCCGAGGTCGCCGATCATGACCGCGGCCTGGGGCGTCGCCGCTAAGGGCAAACACCCCGAGGAAGCGGTCGACCTGGCGATGTACCTTTCCAGCCCGCCGGTGCAGCGGATGCTCAGCTCCGATGGCCTGTCGGTCTCGATCAACCAGAAGATCGCCGAGAGCGACGAGATGAAGCACCTCGGGCGGAAGTTCGAGGACGGGCCGGTCTATTTGAAGATTACGGATTCGATCGATTTTCAGCTGCTTCCCCGGCAGCGGGAGTTCGAAGACATCTTCCTGGCCGAGCAGGACGCGGCGATCCGGCTGGGTACGCGGTCGATCGAAGACGCTCTGGCGAATATCGATCGGCGGTGGGCGTTCGAGCTATCGTCGCCGCTGAAAACCAAGACCTATCCGCGGATGCCGTGGCTGTCGGTCGGGTCGGGGCTGCTGGCGGTCATCCTGGCGGCGGTGGCGTTTGTGTGGTGGCGGGCGCGGCGGGAGAAGCTGGGGGCGCTCGACCGGGCGCACGAACGGTCGGGCCTTGGTTTTATCAGCATCTGGGTGATTGGCTTCGTCGCGCTCACGGCCGGGCCGATGTTCTTGTCCGGGCTGCTTGCGTTGTCGCGCTGGTCGGCGGTGACCCCGCTGAGCGAGGCCGAGTTTGTGGGCGTGGGTAACTTCGTGCACATGTTCTCGCACGACCCGCCGTTTTGGAAATCGATCTGGGTCACGGCGTACTACGTCGTACTGGCGATCCCGATCGGGCAGCTCGCCTCGCTCGGCGTGGCGATCTTGATGAACACCGAGGTCCGCGGCATCGCGGTGTTCCGCACGATCTTCTTCGTCCCGTCGGTCATCACCGGCGTCGTGCTCGGAGCGCTGTGGCTGGCGCTCCTCAACAACGACTACGGCCTGATCAACCAGGCGCTCAACCTCCCGCTGGGCTGGCTCGACCTCGAAGCCCCGAACTGGTTCGGCGACGACGCGCAGTGGGCCGCGATCCCCGCCTTCGTGATGATGAACCTCTGGGGCGTGGGCAGCGCGATGGTGATCTACCTCGCCGGGCTCAAGGCAATCCCCAAAAGCCTGACCGAAGCAGCGATCATCGACGGCGCCTCGGCGTGGCACCGCCTGATCAACGTCACGCTGCCCATGCTCAGCCCTCTGATCTTCTTCAACTTCGTCATGGGCATCATCGGCAGCTTCCAGGTCTTTACCCAGGCGTTCGTGATGACCCGCCGCGGGCCCGACGACGCGACGCTGTTCTACGTGCTGTACCTCTACCTGCAGGCGTTCGAGTTTCACAACATGGGCTACGCCTCGGCGATGGCGTGGGTGTTGTTTGTGGTGATCCTGCTGGTCACGCTCCTGGCGTTCCGCGGCAGCCGAAACCTGGTGCACTACGAGGGGCTAAAAGCATGAAAGCCTCCGAGGCCCAAAACCCGAAGGCTAACGCGGATCTCCCCGCCCCCGGCAAGCCGACGGACTGGCTGCGCATCACCGCGTGGGTCTTGCTGATTGTGGGTTCACTGATCCTGCTGATGCCGTTCGCGTGGATGGTCAAGAGCTCGCTCAGCACCGAACAGGTCGTGCAGAGCGGCGAGGTCTGGATCGGCTTCGGCCAAGGCGGCCCGCAGTGGGAGAACTACCCCGAATCCCTTGCCCGGATGGATTTTCTTAACGCGCTGGCGAATACCGTCTTCATCACGTTCTTCAGTATCGTGGGCATGGTGCTGAGTAGCTCGCTGGTCGGTTTCGGGTTCGCCCGCTTCCGTTTCCGGGGGCGTAAGCCGTTGTTTATCTTGATGCTGAGCACGATGATGCTGCCGCCGCAGGTGACGATGATTCCGGTGTTCGTGTTGTGGCGTTATCTGGGGGTGATCGACACGTTCTGGCCGCTGGTGCTGCCGATGTGTTTGGCCGGGCCGTTCTTTGTGTTCATGTTCCGCCAGTTCTTCAGCCAGATCCCCGAGGACCTGGTGGAGGCGGCGCGGATCGACGGCGCGAGCAATATGCGGATCTACTTCCAGCTCATGCTGCCGCTGAGCAAGCCGGTGATCGCGATCACCGCGATCTACACCTTCATGGGCGTGTGGAACGATTTCCTCGGCCCGCTCATCTACCTGAACAGCCCGGAGAAGAACACGTTGGCATTGGCGCTCAACGCCTTCCGCGGTCAGTACGGCATCAGCGACGCCCATCTCCTCATGGCCGCGAGCTTCGTCTGCATGCTGCCCTGCGTCATCTTGTTCTTCGCCGCCCAGCGCTACTTCATCGAAGGTGTGGCTACCAGCGGCATGAAGGGGTAATGGGATCCGTCTATTGCACGCCGCCGACGGCCCGGAACGGGACGCTTCCGTTGGCGGGTATCGGGGTGAGGCCGTACTCGAATCCGAGATCGATCAGCGTGTCGCGCACCGTCACCGCCTGCGAGAACGAATCGGGCCACACGGCCAACGCGACGTAGTGCGACGACGGGTCGAGCTGGCTGAAAAGCGACAATACGGATCGGCGGCCGTCGTCGCTATCCCCGATCAATAAGCCGCGGCCGGGGCGGGCGGCGACGGTCTGTCCTTGTTCGTCGATCTGCAGGTTTTCAAGCTTCACCGGCCCCACCTGGCCCGGGGTGGAGAGGTCGAACACGCTAATTAACCGATTGCCGCTGAGGAGAAAAGGCACTTCTTTCTTATTGGTTTGATTGAACCGCGGGATACGCAGCCGATCGGGCGGGCGGGCGCTAGCGGCATCGATGGCCGTCCGCACTTCGAGCAGTTGGGCCTCGAGTTGGTCGCGTCGGTTCTGTAGTTCCTGGCTTGAAACTCTTTCGCGTTCAAGTTGTTGCTGAAGCTGAGCGAGGTCTTGGCGGGACCGCTCTACGGTGATGTTCAACGTTTCCATCTCCGCGACGATTTTCTCGGCGGCGGTTTGGCGTTCCGAGTTGATCGCGGCGTTTCGAGAACGGTCAGGGTTAGCGAGCCGACGCAGGACTTCGACTTCCTCCCGTAAAGCCTCTACGTAAGATTGGGTTGCCACTACGCCCGGCGTCGGGTTTTCGGTTTCGCTGTCGGTAAGCACGGTGAACTGGAGCAGAATCACCACGATGACGGCGATAAACACGACCCCGCCGAACATGTTGCTCATCGCGTCGAGAAACAGCTCCAGCGCTTCGTTGCCGCTTTGAGTCGAGGCACCCCGTCTCATGGCGACACCCCATCGGTCTCAGGCTTTGCGAACGCCTCGGCGAGGCTTGGCGTCAACAGGTCCCAGCCTAGATCGAAACCGCGTGACCGCAGCGTTCGCTGCCAGGAATCGAATCGATCGATGCCGTTGGGCGCGACGAGCAAGACAAACATATTGTCGGCCGGCGCTTGCCGGATCGCCCAATCAAGCACGCCCGTGGAGTCGCTCGGCAGCTCCGGGAGAACGGCAAATTCCGAGCGGTTGTTAACGGTGGCGACCCCGGCCAACTCTTCGGCGCAGACCAAGAACCAGACCTGCTTGTCCTGACGCGACCCTTCCAGCAGCGTGACGCGCGTCCGGCTGAGGGCCGACTCGAGTTGTTGCTCGGCCTCGCGGATCTCTTGGGCCATCGTCGCCAATGCGTCCGCCTGGGTAAGGCGTGACCGTTCGGTGGCACGCAGTTCGTCCTGAGCATTCAGCAGCTGACCGCTTAATTCGTCGGCGAGTTGGCGGCGGGCGTCTCGGCCGGATTCAAGCGTATCGATCTGCGCCTGCGTGATGATCCGTGCTTCGGCATCGTTTGGGTTTTGCGCGATCTGTTCCAGCAACCGATCGCGCTCGGCTTCCAAGCTCTCGATTTCTTTCTCGGTTTCGCTCGGCTCAACCTCGGCGGCGGGGTTGCCGGCGACGGCGAAGCTCTGGGTGAGCAGCTCGAGCATCAGAAGCATCGTCGCCAGGATCATCACGCCGGTGACCGCGGCGATGATGTCCTGGAACGCGAACAGCGAGAAGGGCGTGTTCGGTTGTCGGCGGGACCGGCGAGACATGCTTCAGCCCTTCTGCGGCAGGTCGAAAGGCGTGAGCCGGAGTCGGCCGACGATGTGGCGTTGGCAGTATTCGTTGCAGCCGTCGAGCAGGTCTTCCTCGCGTTTACGGACAAACGTGAGCACGAGTTGCACCAGTACGGCCGCGACCAGCGCGACAAACGTGGTATCGAACGCCGTCGACAGGCCCGCGGTCACTTCCTTCAGGGCCGGCTTGATGCTCGCAAAATCGTCGGTGTCGACGAGCACCTGACCGAACGAGCCGAGCGATCCGGACAGCCCCTGCACCGTGCCGATGAAACCCAGCACCGGGATCGCCCAGATCAGGCCGCGGACGAGCGTGTAGCTCGATTCCATCACGTCGCTGTCGTTGTCGGCCTTGGAGCGCAGCACCTCGTCGACGTCGCCGATCCGCCCCATGTTTTTCAGGTTGGACAACGCGAATTCGATACGGTTAAACAAAATGAATTGGCTGGGGTCGGCGCAGACCCGGCGGAGGTCGTCGAGCACCTGATCGACGGTCCCTGGGGAAAGCACAAACTCGGGATCAGAAGGCACCAAGCGGTCGTGACTCAGCGCGGCCCCTTGTCGGCGGACCTTCATCGACTTAACCAACAGGATCAGGACCGCCCAGAAGAAAAACAGCACCGTGACGTACTGCACCACGCCCCGTTCGGTGAAGATCTCGACGAAACGGCCCAGGGGCAACACGGCCAGGCCGGCGTAGAACACGGTTGCCACCAGACCCGCCGCGACGAGCCAGGCCCCGCTGCGCACGCCGGTGAAGCGGGAGCCGCCGATGCCCAGGCGGGCCTCGGGGTCTTGGCGGTACCAGGCGAAGACGACGTCGGTATCGGCGGCGATCGGGGGCGACGGAGTAGAAGTCAAGAGATGGTTCCGGAGAGTGATCGAAGGGGTTAAGCGTCGGTCCACAAATCGAGGCCGGCCGCGACAGCAACGCCGCCGACGGCGATCATACCCACGGCCGCCGTGACGAGTTGGACTAGGTGATAATCGCCGGGCTGGCCGAGGTTTTGGACGATGCCGAGCACGGCCGAAGCCAACAGCAGCCCGATCGCCAACGCAAGGTTCGGCAGCAATACCTGCAGACTTGAATCCGTTCGATCGTCCCCGCGGGAAGACAAAGCGATGAGCCCGGCCGGGATACACACCGCCGTCGTGACCATGATCCACCACAACGGCAACGCGTCATCGAACAAGGTAAACACCACGCCGACGCACCACGCCACCCCGACCGCCATCCACACCATCGCGGCGGGCGGGCAAACGTTTTTCAGCGATCGGCGAAGCTGCGGGTCGACGTGTCCGGCGATCGAACAGCTGACACACCACGCAACGATCGGCAGCAACGCCGCGCAAGCCGAGACGACCGCGCCCAGGGCTCCGCTCTCCAGCAACAACACCAACCCGCCGACCCATCCGCCGGCCGCTGCGCCCAATAAAACCCTGCCGCGCGGATGCCGAGCCGGCAGTAACGCAACGGCCAAACCCATCAATCCCACGAGAAACCACACGCCCAGCGTCCAGCCCCAAGGCCCGGAGAAGTGCCACCACCCGCCCGACGCTCCGTCTTGCCGAGGGATCGGCAGGCTCGCCACGGCAACGATTAGCAACCCGGCCGACAACGCGGTATTCCGGAACCAAGACGCCGCTCCGCTCGACGCAGAGGCGGAACCATACGCCGCGATGTCCGCCTCGCCGGCCTGATCTGCCGGGCGTTCTAACGCGTCGAGCCACGCCAATTCATCCGCGCTGTCCGCACCTTCGCCGGCTTCTTCTGCGGCGGATTCGGGCGTGGCCGAGACGTTGATTTTTTCGAGCAGCGCCGGGCTTAGCGGTTCCCAGTGCTGCCGATCGGAAGACACTTCGTGGAAAGTCGAAAACAGGTTGAGCTGGGCTTTGTGCAGGAGTTCCTGCCGCGACAGCGGGCCCTCGACCGAGCGGGCCAGGCGGACGTAATACGCTTCGGGGCTGCTCAAGACCGATCTCTCATCGCCGGGCAAGACTCGTCTTCTCGGGGGTGCGGAAGAGGAAGACCATGCTGCCTTCCGGAACCCCGGCGGCCTGGGTTTGGCTGAGGCTCAAACGGCCGCCGCGGATCTTGCCGATCTCGCGGAGGCGGTACGCGGAGCTATCGCCCGGCGCGAACGCGACGTAGGCGTCGTAATCGATCCGCTCGGAGAGCGACTCGGGCAGGCCCGAGACGTTCGCTACCCTGTTTTCCCGCAGCAAAACGCCGGCGTCGGCCAGCCGCCAGCCGAACCGCTCGGTGACGGCGTCGGTCGCGGCGGCGATAGTTTTTTTGATCTCAGAAAAGTTTGGCCGACGCTCGGCGATGATCCGGTCCTGATACCCGCGGACGGTCGCGGCGATGATGTCGTCGGGGTTGAGCCAGTTGAGTCCGTCTTCGTTCTGCGCGTTCAGGAGCTTGCGGAACTGCGCGAGGTCGGGGTGGACCCGGCCGAGGGTGCTCTCGGCCTCGTCGATGATCATCGTGACCAATACAGAACGCAGAACCGTATCGACGTCTCGGGCGTCCAGCACGGCCTCGACTAGGTCGAGGTGGAACGTCGGCCAGGCCGAGAGCTCGTAGTCCGCGATCCGCGCGAGCAGGTCGGCGGCGAGCTTGGCCTGCGCGCTGGCCCGGACTTCGCTCGCGGTGCCGGCCGGGATCTTGACGGTCTCCGGTTGGGTGATGTCGGGGGTGAGGATGACGTCGATAATCGTGCCGAGCGACGTTTCGCGGCGGTTGCCTTGGCCGACGACGTAGTAACGCCGATCTTCGGAGGTATCGATCACATTCAGGTCGCGGATCACCGGCGCCCGCAACACCTCCGGCAGCCTTCCTAGCCAGGGCCCGGAATCGGAAGACACCAGCAACGCCTGGGCCCACCGCTGGCGGTACGCCTCGACCGTTTCTCGGACCGGCGAGCGCGGATAGGCAGAAAGGTATGCGTCGAGGTCGCGGAGCAGCATCGCGACCTGGGTCAGGTCCGACGGCCCGCGTTGATCGAGGTTGAGCTGCTGCCACGCCTCGATCGCCAGCCAGGCTTGTTTGTCTCGGCGGGCCTGTTCGAACGACTGGGCGCGGCCAGCGTCGTCGGCGTGGTTCGTGGCGTATCGGCCGAGCGCCGCGGATAGGCCCTCGGCCGTGCCCGACGCCGCGACGACCTGCTCCAGCGACAAAGAGCGCTGCTGGGCTTGAGCTTCCTGAGCGAGCACGAAGTCCAATGCTTCACGCACCGAGCGTTCCCGTCGGGCGGCTGCGTCCAACGCGGAAGACGTGGCCGAGTTCCAGCCACCCTCGGCCTGGAGGTCCGCGATGTCGCTGCGGAGATCGTTCAGTACCGTTAAGACCGCTTGGGGTTCGCGGTCGATATGTGCCGGCTGAATTTCGTTTAGCTGGTTTCGCAGGTCCTCGATGTCCGCGAGGGCTCGGGCCTCGCGTTGTCTTTGCTGCTCAAGGACCCACGCCTCACGCCGACCGGCGAGTTCTTGGGCCTGGGTCTTTTCTTTGGCCAAGCGGGCGAGGGACTGGAGTTCGTCGACGTCTTCATCCGTCAGCTCACCCCCCGGCTTGTCCATCAGGCGGGAGAAGAGCGAAGCGTATCGATCGAGGCGTTGCTCCTCGTCGTCGAGCGCGCGGTCGAGGTCGGTCTTAACTTCGATAACGTCCGTGCGGCTGAGCGCCGAGGGGTAGGACGAGGCCAGCACGACCATGCGTTCGTTGGCCGTGTCGAAGTTGCCTTCGCGGAGGCCGCGTTCGACCTCGGCGAGGGCGGAGGTGACCTTCTTTTCGTTGACCTGTTGGTTGATGACGAAGCCCACGCCCACCGCCGCCGCGGCCACCAGCCCCGCGACCGCGGCCAGCCGGTTGCGCCGGCGGCGCGACGCGTCGAGCATCAGGCGTTGCCGGGCCCGGCGGGTGTCTTCCGCCAGGGCGTCGGGGATCGCCATCCCGAAATTGGCCACGGTTTGTTCAGCCCGGTCCAGTTCGTTGAGGTCCGTCGGCGAATCGATGAGGTCGCGTAGCCGGCCACACTCTTGCCGGAAGACGATCTCTTGCTGCTGCTGCTGCGAGGTCGTTTGAACCCAGTCCATGATCGGCTGAACGGGCTCCCGCATGTCGTCGGGCAGCTGCAGGTGGGATTGGCCGACGGATTTCAGCGTGGCGTCCCAGCTGTTGAGCAGCCGCTGGGCGACGCGGAAGTCCATCGCGCTGTAGGCCTCGTTGAGCGAGGGGAGCAGGGTGCGCAGCTCGTGTTGTGCTTGGCGGACCAGCGTGTCGCGCAACGCCTCATCGACCGCTTTCTGGATCGACGCAGGGACGGGCACGCGGCGGCGGTCGTCGAGCAGTTCGCGCTGCAGCGCCCGTAAGGCGTCGGCGTTGCCGCGCGCCTTCTCGAGCTCGGCGGGGATTTCGCTCAGCCGATGGGTCTCGAGCAGGATCAACGACTCGTGCCACTCGTGGTTTTCCTTGTCGAGCCCGGCCACGCCACGCAGCGCCGCGATACGCTCGGCCAGCGGCCGGCGGGCGAGGCAGCGGAAGCGGTATTCCTGGAGCAGGGGGGCGACCAGTTGGTCGGCGGCGTAAGCGCGGTTTAGTTCCGCGGCAACGTAGCGGGACAGCGGCCAGGGCAGTGGGAGCTTGTGTTCCTGGCAGCAGGCGTGCCAAGCCCGGAAGTCTTTGATCTCTAGTGCCGCGACCTGCTTGAGCAGGCTCGGCTCGAGATCGGACTCCTGCACCGCTTCGCTCCGCAGGCTCTCGGCCAAGAGGTCGTGGCAACGCCCCAGGCGTTCGTGGGCCCGGCGGCTCAGCTCGGAGTAATCGGATGCAAGCTTCGCCAGCTCGGCCGACGACACCGAGGGGCCGTCGGGCGCGAGGAGCTCGTTGATCCGCTGCGAGATTTTCCGGGCGTTGGGCATGAGGCGAGGAGGTTGTGGGTGAGAACGGGTTTAAGGTGATGCGAAAGTGACGCGGTGGAAGATCATGTTAGGCCGGGGTCCCACGATCTCGAAGGACAAACTGTCCAGGTCGCCGGCTCCGCCTCGGGTGGCGTCTAACGCTTGGCGGAGTTGGTCTTCGGCGTCGGTCAGGGTTTGCAGGTGATCCGCCGAGCGTTGGGCGTCGATGGAAGTGCCGCTCTGCGGCCGATTCAGGTCTTGCTCCCAGAGCGTCCGTTGGCGTTTGATCTCTTCGAGCCGGGCCGCGATGCCCGGGCCGAACTCCCAAGTCAGGTCCGCGCCGTCGAACCGCATCGCGAGGCTGCGGTCGCTCCGCGCCCAGACCAGCTGGTTGGGGGTGTCTTCCAGCAGCACCCAGCCGGCGTCCTGCGCGGGGTGAGCAAGAGATGCCTCAAGGCCCGGGGGGGGAGACGGCACGGAAGCCCGGTGCGGGCCGGGGCCGTCGCCACGCGGCAAGACGATCGTGTTCGGTTCAAACTGGTAGCGGCCGACCGCGACGCCGTCGATCTTTGTTTCGATCACGGCGTAGCGGAGTTGTTCGTCGAGCATCGACAGGCCGTCGAGCACGGCCGAGGGCGAGAACGAATGCCACGTCCAGGCCAGCTCGCCGTCGGCGACGCTGAGCGTGGCGAGGGTCCGCGGCTTGCCGGTCGGGGCGGGCTGTTCGAGCGTGACCTTCGGGCCGGCGTGGTTTAGCTTGATCGGGCTCGTCGCGGTGTCAGCGTCCGGCGTGGTGTGCAGCCGCAGCGTGAGGCCGTTGACTCCGGGGGGGACCGGGGCGAGGGTGGTGCGTTGTCTTTGGACGAGGCCGAGTGCGTTGATGCTGCGCTCGATCCACGGGACAAAAATCGTGCCGGTGGCCGATTGGGTCGGGGTTGTTTCTTCGGCGGCGGGGGGTTGCGCTTCGGTCGTACCTAAGAGTTGGTCGAGCTGTCGCTGCAGCTCGCGGTTGTGTTGTTTTTCGTTTTGGAGGTCGTCGTGCGTGCGGCCCAAACGATCGAGCAATGCGCGTTGTTCGTCTTCGATTTGCTGGGAAGCCTGCTGCAGCTCTCGCTCGATCTGATCGGTGAGCTGCTTGGCCGCCTCGATCTGTTCGATCTGCCGCTCGATTTCCTTCGCGTCTTGTGCTTGCAGAGGTAACGCAACCGAGACCGCGGCGGTCAGGGAGAGGCCGATCAAGCCATGCCATCGTTTTGTAGAAAGAGAAAAATCATTCACGGCCGCACCTCCGGGGTAATCGTCAGGAACGCCAAGTCGGCCGAGGAAGCGGTGATGCTGAGGCGTAGCCGGGCGTTGTCGAACGCGTCGATGTCCTTCTGCAGGGATCGGTCTTTCTCGATCCGCTGATTAACTTTGGCGTAGGCACTTCGGACTTCGTCCAGGCCTTGGGGGGCGTAGTCAGCGAGGTAGCGGTCGCGGGCGTCGGCGGACTTGTCGTAAGCCATGAAGTCTTCTTCCCACGCGGCTTCGCCCCGCCGTTCGTGGTCGATGTCTTCGCTGCCCTCTTGCCGGGGGAGCCGGGCGCGGGCGCGGGCGTAGTTGTCTTCGCGTTCCCGCCAGCCGGCGAGGATTTCTTGCAGGCCATCGGCTTCCGCAATGCTTTTGCTGAGGCGATCGGCGACAGATGGTGGATCGTTTTTTGCCGACCAGCGGGGCGAAAACTCGCCCGTCGAGTCGATGTAATCGAGAATAATTTCTGCTCCGCCGACGCCGCGGAGGCGGAGCGGGGGGTCGGCAGGGTTAGCGATAAAGTTCCAGTTGAGTGGGAGCGAGGTCGCGCTGAACTCGGCGGGGAAAGCCAAGGCATCGGCGGGGACGACCGCCGCGCTTTGGCCGACGGCGGCTTCGATCTGCCGGGGCTCGGACGGCTGGATTTCGGCGAGCGTGCGGCCCGCGTCGTCTTCGACCGTTAACACGGCGTAACTGACGAGGGCGTGGAGCTGGGTAAGCGGCTGAGACGAGGCCTTGTCTTCGGGTTGGAAGACCTCGGCTAACCATGTCCATTCGAGCTCGCCGTTGTTTATTCGGGCCTCGCCCAGGGTGTGCTGCCGGGAGATACCCAGCGAGTTGTGCGCCCGGTGGATGACCGATGCGCTGCTCGTGTTTTGCATCCAATAGATGCCGCCGGCCGGGGTATCGGTTGGTGTCTGAACGCTAACGGTTACTGGCTTGTCGAACGAAGAAGCTTGCCAGAGCGACTGAGTCTGAGCGTTCAATCGGGCTAGGACTCCGAGGCCGGCGTCGTTTTGCCGCTGTAGGGTTGGCGGTATGAGGGAGCGGTAGGTCCGCGTAATCTGGGATATTTCGGAGGTTTCTTCGAGAGCGGTCGCCGTTGCGGTATCGCTGGGGTCAGCCTCAAGGAGGAATTTACGCGGGGCTTGGATGGGAACGGTTTCCGAAAACGCCAAAACGGGTTTGGGGGTGTTCGGCGTGGGTGCAGTTTCGCGTTGTGTCGTTGGACCCGGGACGACCGTTACGTTTTCTAAAGAATTCAAACGTGAACGTAGCGACTCGTTTTCTTTTTCTAGGAGAGCCGCGTACGAGCGGCTATCCGCTAACTCGTTTTCCAACTCCACGACGGAAGTGGCCTGCGGTCGGTTGGCCACCGCGCCTTCGGGGGCTCCGATCAGGCTGAACCCGCCCCAAACGGCAACGGCACCGACGGCGGCAGCGCCGACGAGCTTGGGCAAGTTGCTGCGCGTTGCCGGCGTTAACGGCTCGCGTTCAATGAGGGGTTTGGCGGGGGCTTGCGGCGGGGGAGTAGAGTTGACTTTGGGTTGTACTTCTAAATTACTTGGCGGGGTTAGCGGTTCGGCTGGCGCGATGGAAGGTGGCGGCGTTGCGGGCGCGGCGGGTACGGCCACGCCGACGGTTTCGGGGCCGGGCTCGGTTTCACCGCCGTTGCGGGCGGCGTGGGTGTAGCGGCTTTCCGGGGCCTGACCCAGCGGCTCGGTGAGGTTGATGATCCGCCCGTTGATTTCTCCGGCCAGTATCCGCTCGGCCATCGCCGAACCTGTGACGACCCACCGCCAGCCGCACTCGGCGCCGGCGATCGGGTCGGTGAAGTAGGTGGTGAACGTCACGCCCCAGCGTCGGCGGCCGGGCAGCAGCGCGATCGCTTCGGCGGTCAACGCCAACGCGTCGTGCTGCGTGGGGTCGTAGACGAGATAGATCGGCTCGGCGGGGTTGAGCAGGTGGTGCTCGACTAAGAAGCCGGCCCAGCCCGCGTCGGTGGTGGCTTCTTCCCAGAGGGTACAGGGCTTGCTATCGACCTCGCCGGCCGGGACCGTCCGCGGCTGGGGCAGTCGGCGGGGTGAGCCTTCCCACGAGTCCCGCATGACGCCGGGCTGGGACAGGACCCACGCCGGGCTGACGTGTTGAATCTCGTCGTCGCTGGGCAGCAGGTGGTGCGCGAATTTATTGATCCGCCCCGAGTAGTCGGCCCCGGCGTAGGCGACGCGCGACAAGACACTTCGCGTTACCCCGGCGACAGGGGCGCGGACGTTCGAAAACGCGGTCGGGTTGTTTACGGCCTCGGGGTCGCCGACGCCGAACATCGGCCGGTATCCGGAGAGCGATTCCAACGCTTGGATCATCTGCGGCGTCAACGCCTCGCTGGCCGCGACGGTGCAGTAGCCGTTCGCGCCGGGCAGCAGCCCCTGGGGGCTCGAGGTGTAGCAGAGTTCCAAGGCCATTACGGGCGTTTCTCCGGAGGCGATTGGTTAAGCGTCTTGCGGGCGGCTTACGGCACCGAACTCGGTCGAAGACCATTTCTTCAGGGCGTAGAGCAGGGGGGCCGAGACCCAGCGCGGCTTGAGCTTGCCCGGGCGTACGAGCAGCAGGCCGTTGCTCTCGTCGCGGATCGGTGCGCCGCCCAGAGCGGACACCGGCATGAAAACGACGCGTTTGTGTAGCCCCTCGGCCAGGGCGACGAACTCCGGCGCGATGGCTTCGACCCAGCTTCGTAAACGCTGGGAGGTGTCTTCGATCCGTTCGATGTCCAGCCGAGAGCTTTCCGTGTTGTCGGGGCCCGGGGGTAGGATCGGTTCTTCGTCGAGCTCGACGCCGTCGATCAGGTTGATCCACGCGTCGGCCTTGCCCATCAGGACGATCAAAGGCTGATCCAGTTGAGCGGTTGGCGACAGGTTCGCGTAGCGGCGCAGGCGGGAACACGCTTCGTTGAGCACGGTGTCCTGGCGGACCGCGCCGGCCTCGCGGTCGAGCTTGATCTGCGGGTCGTCGCACTGCGGCTCAATAGCAGCGCGGAAGCGAGCGTCCCGCAGCGGGTCGAAGAGGAACATTAGCGCGTTGGCCCGGGCCAAGTGCTGGGTGCCGGGGTTAAGCGTCGTGTCTCCGCCGGGCAGGAAATGTTCGCCGGCGTTGTCGTAGAGGTTGATGACCCGGGTGGTCGCCGCCTCGGAAGGCCCACGTGGGGTGCCAGGTCGGGGCGCGAGGTGGAACTGGAACGGCCGGGGGAGCTGGACCGTCTGCCCGCCGCGGTGGACCGGGTCGTAGTTGCTGCCCTGCATCTGCGTCTTCTCGATGCTGACGAGCCGATCCGCGTCGCCCTGATCCAAGAACAAAAGCTGTTCGTTGTTCAGCAGCACCTGATTGGCCACCACATCGAGGTCGGTGAACGTCAACCCGAACGCCTCGGGCATCAGCGACCGCAGACGCCAGGTCATCGCCGCGGTGAAGTGAGACTTCCCGCTGCCCGGCACGCCGATCAGGGAGAAATAGTACTGATTGGCTTCGAGCAGCCCCCGGCTGATCGGCAGGTGGCACGACGGGCAGGCCAGGTCGCGGCAGACTTCTCCGCCGGCGTCGATGGCGTTGCCGTCGATGTCGAAGCGGGTGGGCAGAAACCGCCGCATCGCCTCGGGGCCGAGCATGGCGTCGCCGAGCAGCTCGGGGTGGCGGGCGATCCAGCGGATATCGCCGGTGACGAAACAGTCCCAGCAGTGCGGGCAGGTGATGTCGCGTTTGATCGGTATATCTACGCCCGTTGATGGCGGATCGTGTTGGCTAGTCGCGACGGTTGCGGTAGGTGGGGACATAGATATTGCCGCAGAATTGAAAGAATCACTGAGGTCTAATCCGCGGCGTGCCCGGATTATTTTGCCTTTTGGGCTAACATGATTATATCGGTGGTTTTAACCTCACCAATAGAGATATGCCTAAAGCGGATTACGAAAATAGCCCGGTAAATTCGCCACCGACGGCTGATAACCCGCAGCAGACTTCTTCTCGGTCCTGGCTGCCGGCGGTTGTGGCGGTGTTGCTTTTGTTGTTGGTGCTGGCGACGTTTCTATGGCCGAACGACGCCGGCAACGGGGCGCGGGGCGATGTAGCGAGCGCGGGCAGTGGCGACGGAGCCGCAGTGGACGGTTCGGGCTCGGGAGCGGGCGGTGATGACGACGACGGGAACCGGGGGTCGGGTACGCCCGAACTCGCGGGCGGCGCAACTTCGATCCCCGCAACTACCTCACCCGCAGTGGTCGCACCGGCGGATCCGAGCGTTGTCGAAACGGCCGTGCAACCTGAAACCTTGACCAGCGAAAACGCTGCCATCGACGACCCGCCGCAAAACCTGCCCGTACCGCCCCGGCTCGGCTTCCAGACCGATCTATCCGCCCCCGCGCCGGACCTCACGGAGCTGCCAGAGGGGCCGAGCAGCGGCGGCGGCTCGGCGCGATCAGGCTTGCCTAGCTTCTTCGGCCAAACCGGCCGCGGCTCACGTTTCGTCTACCTCATCGATCGCTCGGGGAGTATGGACGGCGGGCGCTTCAACGCCGCCCGCTTCGAACTCATCAAGTCCATCCGCTCGCTGCGCGAACACGAGAGCTTCTACGTGATCTTCTACAGCAGCGGTGCGACCCCGATGCCCGGCGACAAGCTTGTGTCTGCCACCCCGAAAAACCAGCAGGAACAGATCGACTGGATCCGGTCGATCAGCGTCGGTGGCAGTACCAATCCGACCGAAGCGCTCGAAATCGCTCTCAACGAGATCAAGCCCGATACGATCTGGTTGCTCTCCGACGGCCAATTCAACGTCTCCGTTGCCGACACGATCCGCGGCCTCAACCCGCGCGCCCGGGTCCAGATCAACACGATCGCTTTTCACACCCAGGCGGGCGAAGCGATCCTGAAAATCATCGCCGACGAAAACGACGGGGACTATCGATTCGTTGCGCCTTAGCCTACGCCGCGGCGGGGGCGATTTTGGTCACGTATCGATTACAACTTTTCAAAGAGCGGACGCTCGGCTCGGTCTGCCGCGGGTGCATCGGCCCACCCGTCGGTTCCCGTTTTCGTTGCCGTCGCCCTCGACCCGCGTGCGGAGGGTGGCCGTGGGATTACGCTACGGTCCATCGTGTTTCTTGCCGGCAAGGTGGCTCACCGACGAACGCCGAAACCCTCACGCTTAAAAAACGCGAGTCCGGCGATCCCGGGGTGTCGAGCGGGCCGGTCTTTGCCTTTTACCGACGAGCCGCCCCCGGGGGCCGATATGGGGTCTGTCTACCAGGGGGCCGAACGACACTTTTGTGCGTCCCCGGAAGGGGTTTTTGAGGGCGTGTCGTGTGAAAACACCTTGAAACACCGGTGAAAAATAATTTTACGAACCGGCGATTTTGTTAGAAATGCGATTTATTTTGTGCGCACAAAAACGGCTCGTGCGCCAGCGTGCCCGGTTTTGAGGGTGGTCATCTCAGAGCAGGACGTGAAAAAGCTCGTTATTCATGTTGACCCATTCGCCGAACCTCAAGGTTAAACACGGTTGAGACAGATGATTCGTCCGAAGCGGGTCCGTCTGGGAAAAAGAACAGGATCGGACGGTTTGGGAATCGCCGTTCGTGCCCATCAATGCTCAGGCCCTGCCGCTAGGTATGCGGGGTGCTTGGTTGATCAAGCGGGTCAGTGGCGTGCCAGGCCGAAGGGAAAGTCGACTTCGAATCTGCGTAGCGAACAGGGTAAAGACGAATACTCGCGTTGTTGATTTGGTCTTGGTGTACAGAAGCTCGCTCACCAAAGGGCGGGCGGTAGACGGGCACGGGGTTGGTCGCAGCAGCACCAGGATTGTTTTATGTAACAATACGGAGCCCCTTTGCCCGCGTGTTTTCGTTGCGATTAAACACAAATTCTGCTATTTTGCGAAATCACATGGGCGTAAGCGTGTTACATTGAAACATGGCTCGCAAACATATCAGAAAGGCTCTTGGGTTTGAAATACGTTGCGGGGGATGAGCTCATGATCGAGATCAGTACTTCGGAGGTTTTTACAGGGCGAACGCATCAATTTCTTTGGTCAAAAATCGAGGCTGTGCGTTGATCGAGTCGTCGATTGTGATCCGCTTGGCCGTGTTATTGCAAAGACAGGCTCGAGCGGGATGCTCGGATCACATAGCCCCGATTAATTTAGGGGCGGCAGAGTTGCATGGAGCAAAGCAACGTGAGAAATACGGGCGATGTCTGCTGGCGTGGAACGTTTGCGATCATTGCTCAGGTCGGCAGTCTTGTTTCTACGGATGTGGTGTTTCGAATGCTTAACTTCAAGCAATTATGAAATCACAGCTGCCTAAGACTGTTTCGATGACAGGGTAAAAATGCCCGCGTGTTACAAAATTGAATTGGTATATCTGACGCAGCATTGGTGATTTTTGTGAATAGCTTCCATTAAAAAAAGATAATGAATATGCGAATTGCATTTTATGTCGCCGCGGTTGCGGCCGTATCGATTGGGTTTGTTTGCCAGGGTGTTTCTCAGCAAGAGAGCGTTCCGCCGGATCATGCCAGCGATTCAGAGTTAACGAGCAGCTTCGGTTTCGCAGAAGTCGAGATCAACGCACCCTTGGTGGACCAGCCGGGCGGCTGGTTCGCTAAGCTCGGCGAGGTTTGGATAGCGGGCCCTTACGGGGCGGCGGGGGCGGGCGATCAATCCGAATTAAAGGTCTTTGAGTTATCGCATGAGGCAGCTCAAGACGGGGTATCCGAGTTTGTCGAAATAGGGCGGTTTGAAGCACCGGCCGGGATCAAGTCTGCTGCGGTTGTTTCTGAAGGTAATTATTTATGGTTGATTGGCGGGCGGGACGCGGAGGCGTGTTACTCGTCGGTGTATTGTTTGGCCTGGGACGGCAAGGGGCTCGATATTCAGCGCGGCCCGGACCTGCCGGAGGCGGTCGCTTACGGCGGGGCGGCGATATTGGACGGCCACCTTTACTACGCCGGCGGCTTGACGGGCCTGTCGGAAGGAGTTGCCAGCGACGGTTTTTGGCGGCTCGCCCTTGATTCCGATCCGAACGCCGGTGCTTGGGAAGTGCTTGATCCGATGCCCGCGGGGGGGCGGGTGCTCCCCGTGGTGTTTTCGCTGTTCGGGCAGATCAACGTGGTGGGCGGCTTCGAGCTTCCGCCCTCCGGAGGCGGCGGTACTTTGTCGCCTACCGCATCGAACTGGGTTTACCGCGAAATACCCGTCGACGGGACGTTGAAGACGGGTTGGCTGCAACGGTCCGAAGTACCTGAGCCGCTGGCGGCTTCGGCGGTCTATATCACCGGGCAGAGCCACGCGGCGTTAATCGGCGGATACACCAGCGGCGTCGAGATCGTTGACCTCGTCGCGGGTTCTTTGCCCGAAGGGTCCAGCGGTTCGAGCATCTGGCTGACGCACCTGATCACCGACACCTGGTTGTTGTCGGGAGACACGCCAGTTTCGTTGCCGCCGGGGCGGATCAGTCACGCGGGAGAGGCCGTGTACTGGTTCAGCCCATCGAGCCCCGGCGCCTTCCTGGAAGTAACGCTCAACCGAGAGCTGAGGCAACTCGTTACGACGGACTACATCGTTATCGTTATCTATTTCATCTTGATGGCGGCGATCGGCCTGTGGTTCGCTCGTCAGCAGACGGACAGCGATGAGTTCGCTCTCGGTGGGCGTCGGGTCAAGTGGTGGGCGTCGGGGATCAGCATGTTCGCGACGGGGGCGAGTTCAATTAGTTTCATGGCGATCCCGGCGATCGCCTTCGGGAGCAACCTGGTTTGGCTCGCGCCGATTGTCATCTTTATGGTTCCGGCTTTTTACTTGCAGGGGTACGTGATTTATCCGTTGCTGAGAAAGCTGAACCTGACCTCGACTTTTACCTACCTCGAGCAGCGTTACGGTCTTCCGTTACGGATGTTGGCCAGCGTCCAGGCGATCGCCTTCCAGTTGTTGGGCCGGATGAGCGTGGTGATGCTGCTTCCCTCGATGGCGATATCGGCGGTCACCGGGCTGGACGTCGTGACGAGCGTCATTCTGATGGGGCTGCTGACGACCATCTACACCACGTTCGGTGGTTTCGAAGCGGTGATCTGGACCGACGTCCTGCAGGGCGGGATGATGGTGCTGGGCTGCGTGGTGATGTGTTTGGTGGCGGTCTTTTCATTGTCGGACGGTGTATCGGGTTTCGTTAACACGTCGATCGAGTACGAAAAATTCATGTACGCGATCTGGGAACTCGACTGGGTCTACCCGGTGTTCTGGTTTTCGGTGCTGACTTTTTTCTTCCAGCAGATCGGGTTCGCTGCCGATCAGCCGGTGGTCCAGCGGGTCTACGCGACCCCGGTCAAGGATATGAAGAAGCTGGCGCTGATGGCGGCGTTCTGCGGGCTGCTGATCGCTTTGCTGGCGAACTTCACGGGGCTATCGCTTTTTGCTTTCTTCCACGAAAACCCGCAGACCCTCGATCCAACCATGGATATGGACCAAGTCGTCCCGCTCTTCATCGTCCAGAAGCTGCCCGTCGGCATCGCGGGCTTGATCGTGGCGGCGATTTTTGCGGCTTCCATGTCGACCCTGTCTAGCAGCATGAACAGCGTGGCCACGCTCATCGGCGAAGACTTCTACCGCCGGTTCAATCCCAACGCGACGGATAAAGGACGTTTGCGCCTGATGAAGGTCGCTTCGTTATGCACGGGGGTGATTGGCACCGGGTCCGCCTGGTATATGGCCGAGCTCGAGATCACTTCGATGTTCGCGGCCTGGAACATCGTGGTTGCCTTGTTGGGTGGAGGGTTCCTGGGGATCTATATTTTGGGTATGTTCACCACCCGCACGAATACGACGGGGGTCGTCTTCGGTGCACTCGTTAGTATCGTTTTGACGCTTTGGATTAAACAAACCGAAGCGCACTGGTCGACGTATACGCCCCTCGCGGTGTTCGCCTGCATCTTTTTTGGTTACCTCGGCAGCTTGATTCTGCCCGGCAAGTCCAAGGATTTGGCAGGATTGACGGTATTCACAACTAAGGAAGAACCTAAAAGTGCGACTTGAATCGCCTTGTTTGCTTCTCCGTTTTTCAAGAAAAGAGCCGTAGCGACTGTGACGCTGGCTGAGATATGAGGGGCAGGACACGTGCGATGGGAAGCCGCGTTATGTCGGCTTGATGGTTTTACATCTAGTTAATTTTCTGGCGTATAAAAGCGATAGGTCCCAGCCCAAAACACTCCGCAGTTTATCAAGCCGGACCGCTTTGGCCGGAGGTCATAAATCAGAGCAAAAACACGGTCGGCGGCGAGACGAATCGTCTTCGTAGAAAACGAAATATGCTTGAGTTAAGTTTTTTATCTGCGTTTAGCCAATGTCGCCATGCGGCAACTAAAAGATCGATAAATATGGCTTGGGAAGAGAAAAAAATTCTTGATAGACCGCTGTGCGAGTGTAACATTACAGTAAAGTGACAGATCGGGCCAGTCGTTAAAGTCTGCTTTGTTGAGCAGGAGCTTTCTGGTCTGCCGGTCTTTCTTACTCAAAATCCGTCGGTTTTTCGGATTTTTGGCTTGTTTTAACTAGTTATTTTGAGATTTTTTATGTCAGTTTCTGCTAAACCCGAGTTTCCAAAAAAATACCCGGACACCGCTAAAAGCCTGGGTGTTGGGCGTAACACGAAGCTGACGCGTGATTTGGCGCCTGCTTTGAGGCCGCTGCGTATCGGGGTCTTGGGTCTGGGTTTTGGGCTGGGGTATTTCCGAGAATACATCGGTGAAGACCGCAAGCGTGTGGATATTCGCGCGGTGTGCGACTCCGATTCCGAGCGGCTGAGTTCGGGAGTGAAGGCCTTCGGCTGCACGGGGTATTCCGACTTGGAAAGCATGCTTCAAGACTCGGAGGTGGACGTAATTGGCGTTTTTAGCGGGCCGAACGGGCGCGCGAATCTCATCGATCAGTGTGTTGATGCAGGTAAGCACGTGATGACCACGAAGCCGTTGGAAGTTGATCCGGCTGCGATCGAGTCGAGCCTTCGGCGTGCCTCCGAAAAGGGTTGCCACGTATTTTTGAACTCGCCGTCGCCCGTGCTCGGCGAGGATATGCTTTTGATTCGGCGTTGGCAGGAAGAGTTTGATCTGGGTGAGCTGGTCTTTGCCCGCAGCGATTGTTGGTACCAGGCCTTGGAGTCGGCCGATGGCTGCTGGTACGACGACCCCGCCAAATGCCCCGTGGCGCCGATCTTTAGGCTTGGGATTTACGGCTTAAACGATGTTTTGGCCCTCAATCGTGAAGTGGTGGATATACAAGTCGCTGCCTCGCGGATGAAAACGGGGCGTCCGACCCCCGATATCGCCCAGATGACGCTTACGCTGGGAAACGGCGCGATCGCCACGATACGCGCGAGCTGGCGGAGCCGGCCGCAGCGTGACTTGCTGACCGCTGAGTTTGTGTTCGAGAACGGCGTGGTCCAGCGGACGTTTGGCGGCCTGGACCATTGGGACGCCGATCCGATCCGGCTTGCGTTGCGTTGCGAAAACAGCGGCGGGGAGATCATTGAGACCGAAGCCCAAATCCCCTTTAACCGGACGAACTGTGCGTACCGCTGGGACGTGATGCAGCGGTTGATCGCGGGCGATAGAGTGGAAAATTTGATCTCTTTTGACCAGACGATCGCTTCGGTCAGCGTATTAGCCGAGTTGAAAAGCCGATTCTCGCAGGCGGGTGTTTTACCGTCGGTTCTTTGAATGGTAAGCCTGCTTACAGAGTGTCATGCCTAAATCCGATACTTCTGAATCTATCGCCTGGCTTTCTGACGACGGCTGTGCCCTTGAAGGTTTCTATCGGGGTTTGAATATCTTTCGTTACGTCTATCGCCCGGACACCCCGGCGGTAGAATCGCCGAAGCCTTACTTTCATCCTCTACGCAGCCTGAGCGGCGCGACGCTG
Source organism: Planctomycetota bacterium (assembly GCA_038747275.1). GTDB lineage: Bacteria > Planctomycetota > Phycisphaerae > Phycisphaerales > Phycisphaeraceae > Algisphaera. The sequence continues at coordinate 50,102 of JBCDJW010000028.1, forward strand.
ACGGGCTTCCGTCCGGAAGACCACCCCTGGCATCACGGCCTGAGTATGACGCTCACCCTGGTGGACGATCATAATTTTTGGGGCGGGCCGACTTATCGAAGGGAAGACGGATACCTCGACCGTTCGAATCATGGCCGTCAGAACCATGTCGGTTGGTTATTGAAAACGCACGATCGATACGGCATCCGTCTGAAGCAGGCTTTAGACTGGCAGACCGTCGCGGGGGATACGCTCTTGTCCGAGCAGCGTCTTATAGAGTTCGATTTTTCTCAGTCTGATTCGGACGGCTATGTTCTGAGTTTTGATATTAACCTACAGAACGTAAGCGGAAAGAGCCTAAGTCTTGATACCTACGCGTCCGCGTCGGGGCTGGCGGGATCGCCTTATACCGGGTTGCAGTTTCGAGGGTGTCGCGGCTTTATGCGGCCCAAAAAAGAGCTTGGGTACCGAGTTTTTGCCGACGGTCGTTACCTCGAGGTCCCCGACGTGCACGGCCGTCGTTGGCCTTGGATAGCGGCTTGCGGCAGGTGTACCGCCGATCATGAGGCCACCCTGATATTCTGCGACGACCCGGGTAACCCGAGGTATCCGAACGTTTTTTTTATCCGGGAAGACAGCGATCAGGTGGCGTTTTCTTTTGTCGGCGACCAAACCCTGAAGCTCCAAGCCGGTGAGTCCATCCGGCTCAGATACCGGCTGGCGATCGTTTCTCGTTCGCTGAGCGAAGCGGAGATCTACGAACGAGCGGGATTGCTCTTGGCTACAAGCGACTAGGGTTTGCCGATAACCCGCGGTGTCAGGCTGATACGACGATCGGCGGCGTTGGGGTGACTCAAACGCCAGAGCAGCAGTTCTGCCGCTGCTTCTCCGAGTTCTTCGGGCAAAGAATCGACGTGGATGGGCTTGGGGCGAATCGAATCGGTCACTTCGGGGTCGTAGCTTGCGCTGATTACGGTCGCTTTGCTCGGGTCTCGGCCGCTGCTGATGAGCGCTTGGTGTAACCGATTCAAGATCGGCATCGTGCCGGGCAGGAAGAACGCCTGGGTTTTCGAGTTTTTCGACACAAACTCTTTGATCAACGCGACCATGTGGTCGATTTTTTCGTTGTCTGCCTCGATCCGATGGATCTTCGCGCCCGTGCCCTGCAGCGCCGACGTGAAAGCGTTTATCCGCTTCATGTAGGAATCGTGGCCCTCGCACTCGTTGATCACGGCGACGTCACGGATTTCACGCTTAAGCAGTATTTGCGCCGCGATATGCCCGATCGCGGCGTCATCGGTGTGAACGATATCGCCCGCGGGCGCCTGTTCCCGGCTTTCCATGAGCCAGACGCAGGGCAGAGACTGAAGTTTGGCTACCGGGTAGTCGTCCTTCAGATTGGAACGAACAATCACCCCGTCGACATTGCGCTTCGTGATCAGATCGGGCAGCTGACCTTTGGCGGGCAGTCGGGTTAGCGAAAGGTCCAGCCCACGGGGTGCCAATACCGTATCGATGCCGTGTAACAAGCGCCCGGTAAGCGGTGTTTGAAGGGCGGCGACGTTGATGTCGGGGATCAAAAAAGCGAAACGCCGGTGCTTAATTTCCAGGAAGGAGTCGTCAAACCCTAAGCCTTTCGCGTTGCGACGGCCCGCCGGGATAAAGTTGAGGTTCCGCATGGCTTGCTGCACCGCGGCGGCGGTTTGGGGCGAAACCTTCGGGTCTTGATTGATGACCCGGTAAACGGTCATACGGCTTACGCCGGCCTTTGCAGCAACTTCGGTAGCAGTAGGAGTGCTTGGACTCATATTTCACGCAGACTAGATTTATCGAGAAATCATCAGAAGATATCGTAAATTCCTTTTACTAATCTAATTATATATTAAACGGATCGGAGCCGCCCGAACGGCAGTTGATTGTTACATGTACAATTAATTGAGGATGTGGACGCGTTGATGGTTGATGCTATTGAAATAAACGTTGAATTTTCTGCATAAACATGTTATTTTCTAAAATGCGTGGATTATAGTAGTAACATATTGTAACAAAGTCTCTAGGTCAGCAGCAAGAGTTTCGAGTGCGAAAATATGAAAAATTCACCCGGTTAAATGACTTAATACGTTTTCATCCTTCTCGGCAGTATTGAGTTCTTCGATTTAAATCGAGAGTTTTTGCGGTTCAAATTAGTAAAACCCTCTTGAATGAAATTAGTCCTTTGGCGGCTTGTGATCCCGGTGTGCCGGCGTGAAAAACACGGTACGAAACCCTAGCGTGCGGATGTGTCTATTTAGTTTTTAAACGTTGCGTGGAACAAAGCTATTACCTAGTGGTGTAGATATCACTTTCGCCTTTTCGGGCTGGACACGCGATATTTTCTTCCGACATCTCGATAGAGCAGTTAACCATATGAAAAACAACAGCCCGCAGAATGATTTAGGTAAGCGATATTGGCAGAACGTTCGATCCAATTGGCGGTCAAGAATGCGGCAGGTAGTACTGCTGGCGGTTGTTTCGAGCCTGCTTCCCTCGGAAAGCGTGCTGGCCCAGGACGGCGGCGACGTCGATTCTTCTCGTAAGCTTGCGGACGAGACTTTTTTTACGGGGGAAGAGGTGCTCAGCGGCGACTTGGGGTACCCGCCATCGCCATCGCCGAAGTTTCCGGTGACCTACGACGACGAAGGGCTGCGGCTGGATCGTCTCTCGCCGGTCCCCCCGCCTGGGGTGCACCCGCGCATCTTGTTCAGCCCCGCCGACCTGCCCGACTTGCGGCGGCGGTTGGCCGAGACCGAGATCGGCCAGAAGCTCACGCGGATGATGAACGATCGCTTGGACAAGGGCTTCCGGGCTTCCGGCAGCTGGACCCGTCAAGCGATCGATGCGTTGATCGCTAAAGACTTCGCGGCTTTCGACGCCCTGATCGAAGACCCGCAGCCCGCGGGTCTGCAGGGTTACAACCGCGTCCCGATTTTGCACGACCTCGAGCTGGCGGCGATGGACGCCTTGCTGCGGGGCGACAGCGAGCAGGGGGCGGAAGTCGGCCGAGCACTTGCCCAGTGGGCGATCAACCTCGAGCCGCGTGTCGATGGCTGGCGCAGCGGGCCTTACCCCGATCACTTCGGCCGGTGGGAGACGGCGCATGAACTGGGCAGTTACGGGACGGTGGCTTGGCAGCAACTGGGCTACGCCTACGACTTGGCCGCGACCTACATGGCGGAGGAAGATCGTGATGCGGTCCGGCGGGTGATCTCCAAGATCACCAAGGGGACTTTCACTCTGGGCATGAGTCTCCCGCCGCACCTGCGGATGTGGAACTGGATTAACTGCGGCAATTCGTTGGTTCTGCTGTCGCTGGCGATCGAAGGAGAAGAAGGCTACGAGCCGAGGATCTACGAGCGGGGGGTGGAGGTTTTGCGTGACTACTACACGTGGAACTACACGCCCAACGGGGTGAGCACGGAGGCCGTGGGCTACACGTCGTTCGGCTACTTGTGGGGCGGCCCCGCCTTGGCCGCGATGACGCGTCGCGGCGAAGACCTGATCACGATGGGCCGTTACCGGGCGGTGTCCGACTGGCAGCTCCACACCATGATCCCGAATACGAACCGGTGGAACAGCCCGGGCGACGGCGGAAACCACTCGCCCAGCTATCACGAACTCATGGTGCGTAAATTCTTCTACCCCGATGACCCCAAGGTCGACGTGCTGTATGCCAAGGCCGTCGAAGATCGGCTGAAGCAAGGGGGCAAAGGGCACTTCACGATGATCGATGCGATGGTGTTCGCAGATGACCCGGGGGTGGCGTCGTCCGACGGTTCCGATGCCCGGGTCCCCGGCGGAGACCCGGACGCCGTGTCGCTCGGGCTGCCGAACACGTTCGTGGACGAAGAGCGAGGCCTCATCATCGCGCGCGACCGCTGGTCGCCCGACGCGACCGTCATGTTTATGACGTGTCAGCCCGACACGTTTATGAGTACGCACGATCACGCGGACCGGGGCGCCTTTAACCTGATGGCGCTGGGCCGGCCGTGGACGGCGGCGGGGTTCCGCTCGGTCGAGTCGAAGCACCACAACGTGGTCCTCGTCGACGGCCGGGGCCAGGGATACTTCGCCGCACCGGGTGAGGTCCTCGATATCCAGGTGAACGACCACGCCGCCTTTATGGTGAGCGATACGTCTTACAACTACGCGTGGCGGTGGCCGAAGTCGGCGTCGGCTCAGCGGGTCGACCTCCCGAAGTATCAGATCGAGCGTTTCAAGGTCTACCGCAAAATGGCGGAGAAGTTTCATGCGAGCGGCGTTGAATGGGAGCACGAAACCCACCCCAACGTTGTTCGGGCTTTCGAGGGCTACGACCTCCGCGACTCGGGGATGTGGGACGAAGACCCGTGGACGGTTCGCGTCCCGCACAACCCGGTTGAACGGGCTTTTCGCACCTCGGGGTTGATCCGCGGCGATCGGGCCTATTCCCTGATCGTCGACGATATCCAGAAAGACGACCAACAGCGTCTGTACGAATGGACGATGATGCTCGAGCCCGACTTGACCGCGATCGATATCTCCTTCCGTGATAACCCAAGGGGCATCGGCCACGGCTACGACGGCGCGCCCGATTACGTCTATACCGACATCGTGATCGGCCGAGACACGATTAAGAAGTCCGGCTTGCGTTACCGTCCCGAGAAGGGCGAGCCTTTGCTGTTGGTTCGCGTCCTCGATATCAGCAAACCGCCGCTGGATGTCTACGACAGCATCCCCTCGCCGCGGGTCGAGACCTTTGAGAAAAAGGACGCGCACAGCGGCCCGGGCGGACGGACGTTTAAGCTGGATCGCCGATTGATCGTCCCGAGCCGATCGGTTTCTCCGAACTTCAAGATTATGCTCTACCCGTATCGTCACGGGATCGATCCGGTGCCCGACATCGATTCGCCCGAAGCCGGCACGTACGAGTTGACCTGGCCCGGGGAAGACGGCGTCAGCCAACGTGACGTGATCTCGTTCCGCGAGCACAGCGACGGCAGGACCCGTATGGATGTCTCACGTGACGGAGAGATTATCCTGAAGATCGATTGATTAAGGTAGGTCTACGCCGACGCGGATGCTTCGGCCGAAGGTCAAGCCAACCGCGCGGTCTATGCGGTCATCTTCGCGACCGGCAGCACGCTAGCCTCGGAATTGCCGTCGCACGCGAATCAATCACGACTCTGGCGTTAGTAGCGCCGGGGGAGTGTACCGCGTCGTCACGAAAACCTCTGAAGTCAGGCCAAGCGTCGCTCGCGCGAGTGCAAGGACGTATCGAAGGATAGCCACGAACTATTCCTGTAGGTCTGTGAGTGGTGGTTCGATACCGGAAGTATCGAAAACCATGTAAAATCAGATGAAAAGCTCGCCGAAGGCTGAAGTCTCTGCGGGCAGCTCTTTGGTTCATTGTGGTTGGGGATTTACTGATGGCTATTCCTATCCGGGGGTGTAATCCTCGATCTTGCAATTTACTTGGTGTCTTCAACGGACCGGCAGAGATTATCGATTGTCAGATTTTCGTAACAGCGTGAGATCGGCTCCGGAAACGGCGGGGACGGCTCCGCAACGTTTAGTACTCGCTTCTGATCCGCGGACCCCCGCCGCTCGCCTCGCGGAGCTGGCGGCTGACGGAAACCTGCGGGTCCGCCAGGCGGCCGCGGCCAACCCCGCGCTTCCGACGAACATCTTGGAACTGCTCTATGCCGCCGGTGCGACCCGTGATCTCGCGGGGATGCGGCCGTGGCAGTTGGAGTTGGGGAGCGACGAGTTGCGTCGTTTGTCTGCGTTGGGCGAGTGGGGCAGGCGTCTCGCGTCGCGTCATCCGGACACGCCTGTCGAGCAGTTGGTCGAACTCGCCAGCGATGGATTGCCCGCGGTCCGCCGGAGCGCAGCAGAACACCCGCGTTGCCCGGCTTCTTGCCTGGTGTCGCTTAGCGCCGACGCCGTGTCTTCGGTGCGTACCGCAGCGGCAGGGCATCCGGCCATGCCCGCCGAAGTGATGGCTTTGTGGTTGGCGGCGGGGGCGTTGCCCGATCTCTCAGGGTTTTCTGAGGCTTTTACATCCGGTGCCGAGGTTGACTTCGACACGCTGATCGGGATGGGGCCTTGGGGCAAGGTCCTCGCGGCACGGCACCCGGCGGTAGGCCGACCGCGTCTGGATCGCTTGCGCGAATCAGCGGACTGGAAGATGATTGCGGCGATCGCCGAAAACCCGTCGGCAGACCCCGAACTCCTCGAATACGCGGCGGATTTAGACCGGTTCGACGTCAAACTCCGCGTCGCGGGTCACCCGGGTGCGAGCACCGAGGTGTTGGACCGCTTGTCGTCCGAGGTCGACACCCGGCTGCGGGTGGCGGTGGCCCAAAACCCCAACGCACCGGCGGCGGTCTTGCGGCGGCTGGCCTGCGACGGCACGTCGGCGGTGCGTGCGTACGTCGCCGTACATGCGAATTTTGCGGAAGCGGATCGCCGCCTGCTGGTTTCGGCGGGTGCCCGGTCTGACTTGATGGGTTTCGGCGAAACCGATTCGGCTTTGTCGGCAGAAGCAATCGACCGTTTAGCGCGGCGGGGGCACTGGGGCGAATGGCTTGCGGCACGCCACCCCAATACCGCCGCCGGCACGTTCGAACGGCTGCTCACTTCGGCCGACCCGATGCTGCGCGAGGCGGCGTTACGCAGGGCAGCGCAACTCGATTTACTCGGAGTCTTGCGGGACGCGGGTAGCCGAGAGGACCTGCAGGGTTTTACGGAGCCGCGGCGAGCGCTGTCGGAGGAAGAACAGGTCCGGCTGGCCGGCTTGGGGCCGTGGGCAAATAGGGTCTTGGCCCGTCACCCGCAGACGCGGTCGGCGGTGTTGGCCGGACTGGCCACGGACAACGACCCGCAGATCCGTCGGGAGGTGGCGCGCCACGAAGGGATCGGCGAGTCTGTACAAATCGGTCTGGCTTCCGACGTGAGCCACGACGTGCGGTGGGCGTTGGTGAACCGCGGTAGCTTGTCCGCCGAGGTTCTGGGCGTGCTGCTGGGCGACCCGCTGCCGACGATCCGGGTGGCCGCGGTGCAGAACCGCCGCACGCCGACCGCAGCGATCGGCTCTCTACGGTTTGATCTGGACGAAGACGTGCGGGCGGCGGTGCGTGAGCGGATGTCGTCGGCTTCAGCTTGAAGACGAGGCGGCGCGGACCTCGGGGCGTTGGGCGAGCCAGTCGATCCACGTTTCCATGCCGTCGCCGGTCTTGGCCGAGACGCTGAAGACGTGCATGCCGGGGCGGACGTCCTGGATGCTGGCGTTCATCTGCCGGTCGTCGAACTCTAAGACCTCGGCGAGGTCCATCTTGGTGATCACCGCGACGTCGGCGGTGTTGAAGATCGTGGGGTATTTCAGCGGCTTGTCTTCGCCTTCGGTGGTCGAGACCAGGACGATGCGTAGGTCTTCGCCCAGGTCGAAGCCCGAGGGGCAGACCATGTTGCCGACGTTTTCGACGAACAGCAGGTCGAGGTCTCGGAGGTCCCAGCCGGCTTCTTGGATTGCGTTTTCGACCATGTCGGCTTCGAGATGGCACATCGTGCCGGTTTCGATCTGCCGGGCCTCGACGCCCGATTCGCTGAGGCGCACCGCGTCGTTTTCGGTGCGCAGGTCGCCGACGAGTGTCGCGATGCGTAGGTCGGTCCGCTCTTTCAGCTGGGTCAGGGTTTGTTTGAGGAACTCGGTCTTGCCGGTGCCGGGGCTGGAGACGAGGCTGACGACGTAGCAGCCCGCGGCGCGGAAGCGGTCGCGCAGGTCGCGGGCCAACTCGTCGTTTTTCTTGAGGATCTGCGTGCGGACCTCAAGGATGCGCGGGGTGGGGGGCTGGGGGTTCATCGTGAATCTCTAGGGAGAGGATGTCGAGTTCTCGTCCGCGGACGAGTTGCGGGGTGCGTTGTTGGCAGAGCGGGCAGACGAGTCGTTGGCCGGGGAGTTCGACCTCGCGGTCACAGGTCGGGCAATGGACGGCCGCGGGGACGGGTTCGATGTTGAGCGACGTGCCTTCCAGAGCGGTACCCTGGCTGGCGGGCTGCCAGGCGAAACTCAAGGCTTCGGGGATCACGCCCGACATCGCCCCGACGCGGACGTTGACCGCGGAGACCCGGCCGGGCTGATCGGCGGCGGCATCGATCACGCTCTGGACGATCGAGATGGCGACGGAGAGTTCGTGCATCCAGGGTTATCGAATAGATAGTTTTGGTTAACCGCGGCGGCCCCGGGTCATTGACCCGGAGCTAAATGATTGCGAAACGCCTTCCGTCCGGCCGCGGAGCGGAAATCCTTAGGTGCCTTTCCAAGCGTCGATGCCGGCGTCGGAGGTGTGTTTTTTCTGCCGGGGCAGGTGGCCTTCGTCGACCAAGGTCGCCAAGACGTCGAGCATGGCGCGGATACCGAGCAGGGCGGTGATATCGGAGGTGTCGTAGGCCGGGGCGACCTCGACGCATTCCATCGCGCAGATGCCTTCCTTGGCGACGAGCTTCAGCAGCTTGAGGACTTCGCGGGGCAGGAAGCCGCCGGGCTCGGGCCAGCCGGTGCCGGGGACGAAGCCGCAGTCGACGCTGTCGATGTCGAAGGAGAGGTAGACCTGTTTGACGTTGCCCTTCCAGGCGGCTTCGAGCGCCATCTCGGCGACCTTGTCGATGCCGTGGTCGTCGACGTCGTCCATGGAGATGATGGTGCTGCCGCGCTCCCGGGCGACCTTGACGCCGGGGCGGGGGACCTGCCAGCCGCCGATGCCGACCTGGACGAGGTTTTTGGCCGGGGCGTTGGGGATGTTGGTGGCGTGGAACCACGGGCAGGTGTGCATCCGCTCGTCCATGTCTTTTTCTTGGGTGTCGATGTGGCGGTCGATGTGGATGATGCCGATGTCGCCGTCGACGTGCGGCGCGATACCGCGGACGTTGGGGTAGCCCAGCGAGTGGTCGCCGCCCATGAGCATGGGGAAGCAGCCGTTGGCGTAGACGTGGCTGACGGCCCGGCTGACCTGGTCGAAGGATTTTTCGATGTTGCCGATGGTGAATACGTCGCCGAGGTCGCAGATCTTGACCTTCTCGACGAGGTCGACGCCGAGCTCGTAGAAGTAGCTGGTGTAGAGAGCCGAGATGCGGCGCATGGCTTGGGGCCCGAAGCGGGTGCCCGAGCGGTAGGTCGTGCCGATGTCGAAGGGGATGCCCATGAAGGCGACGTCGTAGTTGCCGACCTGGCGGACGTCTTCGAGGTACTTGGTCTTCATGACCGTGTTGATGCCGGCGTAGTGGGGCAGCTCGCCGCGGGAGAAGGTGCTGATGTTGGGGTCGCTGATCGAGTCGGCCCCGGGCAGGCCGAGTTCGACGCCCTCGGCGATATTTTTCATCGTCTGGGTCTCGGTCAACGTTTCCTCTTTGAGTGCTGCGAGGTAGCCCTTCATCTGCTGGGGGTCGAGCGGCTCTTTGAGGGGTTCGTCGGGCATCTAACTTCTCCGGGTGAAACTTGATTCAGGGGGTAAGGGGCGACGCGTCGTCGCGAATCGGTATTTTACGACGCGAGGGCGCGCTTGCGGGGCGAGGATGCGGGAGTGGGCTGTGGCAGCGATCCGAAGAACTGCTCGGTCATCCGCGATCCCATCTCGGTGATGGCAAACAGGCGGGGGTTGAACAGCCAGGTGTGTGTGACGCCCATGAGGATGTTGTACGCGGCCAGGGCGTGGAATCCGACGTCTGCCTTGCGGGGCAGGTCTCGCTGTTTCACGGCCCGACCCAGGAGTTCGGCCATGCCGTCGACCATGCTCTGGGTCAGCGAATACTCGGACTCGAGGTAGTCGCTCAGCTCTTCGGTCAGCTCGGTTTTGTTCAGCAGGATCTCGAACGAGGCGCGGTGGCGGGGGTTGTTTTCCAGGAGATCAAACCACTGGTCCATGAATCGGCGGAGGACTTCGAGCGGCGGGCCGTCGTCCCGTAACGCGTCTTCCATGATGTCGTAGAGGGGGGTCTGGCTGAGCTGCATGAGCTGGGTGTAGAGGTCGAGCTTATTTTTGAAGTGGCCGTAGATCGCGCCGCGGGTCATGCCGAGTTCGTTGGCGATCATCTCGAGGCTGGTGTGGCCGTAGCCCCGGCGGGAGAACAGCGACAGCGCCGCGTCGATGACGCGGGTCCGGGTGCGTTCGGCTTCTTCGCGATTGCTCAGGCCCATAGGTGTTCAACAGGTCGGGTTCGTTCAAAAAACGTCGTCGCCCACCACCGTCATCCGCGGCACGTGGAACGGTTTTTCTTCCGCGACTTTTTGTGGCGGGTGGATGAGTTCTTCGAGGCGCTGCTGCACCGCGAGGAACGTAGGATTGAGGAACTGGTCGGGGTGACGCGGCCGGGGCAGGGGGTTCTCGATGATCTCGGCGATGTGGCCGGGGTTGCGGCCCAGCACGACGATGCGGTCGGCGAGGTAGGTGGCCTCCTGCAGGTCGTGAGTCACGAAGAAGACGGTGGCGTCGATGTTCTGC
>JBCDJW010000029.1:0-59643 GCA_038747275.1 Planctomycetota bacterium
CTGGGGCGTGTCGATCTTGTTGAGGGCGACGATCATCGGGACCTCGGCGGCCTTGGCGTGGTTGATCGCCTCGAGGGTGGTGGGCATGACGCCGTCGTCGGCGGCGACGACAAGGACGACCAGGTCGGTCATCTTCGCGCCGCGGGCCCGCATGGTGCTGAACGCCTCGTGGCCGGGCGTGTCGAGGAAGACGACTGATTTCTTCTCGCCGTCCTGGCCCTCGATGCTGACGCGATAGGCTCCGACGTGTTGGGTGATGCCGCCGTCTTCGTGGTCGGCGACGTCGGCCTGGCGGATGCGGTCGAGCAGCGAGGTCTTGCCGTGGTCGACGTGGCCGAGCACGGTCACGACCGGCGGGCGGGATTGTTCATCGACCTTTTCGCGGGCGGCGAATTGCTTCTCGACTTTTTCCTCGGCGGTTTCGAGCTCTTTGACCTCGAGCTCGATGTCGTACTCCATCGCGACTTCCATCGCGGCCTCGGTGCCGATGGCGGAGTTGACCGTGGACATCACGCCCTGCTTGAAGAGGAACTTGATGATCTGGGCGGTCTTGATGCCGGTGGCCGACGACAGGCCCTTGATGGTGATGGGTTCTTCGATCTCGACCTTGCCGCCGGTTTGTACCGCGGTCTGGGCCTGGAAGCCGGTGGCCCCGCCGGTACCCTTGTTGCGGAGGTCGCGGCGACGCTGCTTCATGTAGCCGGTCGAGCCCTTGAGGCGGGCGTCGAGTTCGTCGGCGTCGGCTTTGGAGAGCTGGGTCGGGCCGGTGAGCAGGGCGTCAGCTGAGCGTCCGCGTCGGCTGTTCATGCCGCCGCGGCGTTTGTTGCCGCGTCCGCCGTCGTCGCCGCCACCACCGCCGCCGCCACGCACACCGCCGCCGCGGACCGGGCCGCGGGATCGGCTGATGCCGTCGACGTTGCCGCCGCCACCGCCCATGTCACCGCCGCCACCACCACGCGGGCCGCCGCCGCCGGGGGCGCGACGCGGACGCGGGGCCGAGTCGGGCTCGGGCTTCTCAACGCGGATGACTTTGGGGCCCGAAAGCTTGGCTTTCTTGGGTGCTTCCAGTTGTTCGCCGGCGGGCTTGACGATGTCCGGGCGGTCGGGGACGTTCTGCACGCCGGCGGGGCCGGTCGGCATCGGCGGGGCTTCGACGACGGGTTCGGTGGGCGTCGGTTCTTCGGCGGGAGCGGGTGTTGCTTCTTCGGCCGGCATTTCGGGTTCGGCGAGCTCGACCGTCGGCTCGACGGGTTTGCGTTTACGCTTGGGCGTAGGCTTGGGCTTTTCTTCGGCGGGGGTTTCCGCCTTGGCTTCGGTGTCCTCGGCTGACGTTTCTTCGGTCTTCTTTTTTGCAGCTTTGCGCTTGGCGGGCTTGCGGACCTTTTCGAGGTCGACCTTCTCGGCGGTCTCGACCGCGTTGTGGTCCGCGCCGGCTTCTTCGGAGAACCATTCGCGCACGGTCGCGGCGAGGCCGAGCTTCACCACGGACATGTGGTTGGTGATCCCGGGGACGCCCTCGGCTTCGCACTTGGCGACGATCACCTTGCTGTTGACGCCGAGCTCTTTGGCTAGTTGGTGGACTCGTAGGGTTTTCGGTGGCAAGAGGCGCTCCGGTTTTGCGGTCGGTCAAACGGTTCGAGGCGGGTTTGGTTCGGCCCGCGGCGACACGCCGCGGCCGGTCGGTTTTATCTAGTTACTCTTACTCGGCGGCGGGTTTTTCTTCCTCGGTGGGGGCTTCCGCTTCGGTGGCTTCTTCGGCCGGGGCTTCGTCGCGGGACTCGAGCATGTCGATGATCGAGCCTTCGCCGTCGGCCGGGGCGTCGGTCGGCGGCGGGGCGGGGGCCTCGGCGGCGGCTCCGCCGAGCAGGTCGTCGATCGCGCCGCTGCTGGATGCGGCCATCGCGGCCTGCTGGGCCTTGAACTCTTCCTTCTTGCGTTTCTCGGCCTCTTCTTTTTCGATGGCCTGCTGCTCGGCGACTTCCTTGCCCTTGTCGCTGGCGACGCCGATGACTTCGAGGGCCTTGGCCTCGTCGACGCCGAGGGTCTCAGCGAGGTACTCAGGGCCGACCTCTTCGACGTCGAAGACACTGATGAGGCCCAGGGCGGCGAGCCGGTCGACCTGTTCTTCGGTGACGCCGTCGATGGCCTTGAGCGTCTCTTCCATGATGTCGAGGGACTTGGTGAACTCGGGCGGGGTCAGGATGTCGACGTCCCAGTTGGTCAGGCGGGCGGCGAGGCGGACGTTCTGCCCGCGCTTGCCGATGGCCAGCGAGAGCTGGTCATCGTTAACAACCACGGTCGCCCGGCCGAGTTCGAAGCACAGCGAGATCTCGACGACCTCGGCGGGCTTGAGTGCGTTCTGGATAAGAAGCTGCGACGAGTCGTTCCAGCGGACGATGTCGATCTTTTCGCCGCCGAGTTCGTCGACGATGTTCTTGATCCGGCTGCCGCGGACGCCGACGCAGGCGCCGACCGCGTCGACCTTGGAATCGACCGAGGCGACGGCCAGCTTGGTGCGGTGGCCGGGCTCGCGGGCCATGGCGCGGATCTCGATGATCCGTTCGGCGACCTCGGGGACTTCGACTTCGAATAGCCGTTGGATCATCTTCGGGTCGGCCCGGCTGAGCACGATCTTGACCTGGTTCCCCGCGTCGCGGACGTCGAGGATCAGACAGCGGACGCGTTCTCCGGGCTGGTGTTGCTCCCCCGGAATCTGTTCGCTGCGGGGCATGAAGCCCTCGGCCCGGCCGATCTGAACGACGAGGGCACCGCCCTCATAACGCTGGGCCATGCCGGTGACCAGTTCGCCGACGCGGTCGATGTATTCGTTGTAGATGCTGGCCCGCTCGTCTTCGCGGAAGCGCTGGATCATGACCTGCTTGGCGGTCTGGGCGGGGATACGGCCGAGCTCTTCGAGGGGGATGTACTCTTCGCCGCGGAAGACGTTGATCTCGCCGTTGAGGCGGTCGATCTCGCAGGAGAAGTCTTCGGTGTCGACGGCGTTGAAGTGCTTACGCGCGGCCGAGACCATCGCCTGTTCGAGGTCTTCTAATAAGGTTTCTTTGTCGACGTTGCGGTCGCGGGAGATCGAGTCGACGAGGCGGAGCATTTCGGAGCCGTTCATGTTGTTGATGTCCTGAAGATCGGGTTGTATCGGGTTGTCGAGGCGTCGGGTTTGGCAAACAAAAAACCACGAGGCGAATCACGCTCGTGGCTTGAGTCCTCCCCCCGGAAATTCTGACAGGCGTTGCCTGCCGGCTTTCCGGGGCGGGGTGACGGGATGCGCCTAAGCGGTCAGGCCATGGCTGCGGCCTCCTTTGGGGAGTGTTCGCCGAGCCGGGGACCCCGGGAGTTCCGGAAATTTCCGGGGGTCCGGGGGTGGCCTTGGGCAGGGTGGAGTGGGCAAGGTTGGGTGGTGTGGCCACCCATTACTTGCTGCGCCGTTCCGTGCCGTGGATCGCGTGTGCGTGTTGCATCCGGTCAACCTCAAGCCGCCGGCGGGCCCTATGCCCGCGAGCGAATCCATAAGCCTAGTACTTGTGGGCAGGTTGTCAAGATGAACAGGGCCCGCCGAGGCGTCGGCGGGCCCGTGAAATAGAGCGGTTTTTATCTGGTCGGACCGAGTCGAGGGCAGGAATTCCGGGACGTTTCCGGGGGGGCTTCCGGGGGCTCAGGCGGCGTCTTTGGCGGCGGGTTCGCTGCCAACGGGCGACCAGGTGCCGGGCTTGTCGAGGGTGGCGAGGGCGGGCATGGCCTCGGCCTCTTCCATGATCTTCTTCGAGCGGCTTAACGCGACCCGGATCATCAGCCCCAGGATCAGGGCGATCCCGGCCAACGAGGCGAAGCTGATCCCGGCGTAGAGCAGGGTGTCGTCGCGGGCGGCGGTGGTGTTCCGTTCGGCAGACTGCAGGATCGTGACGCTGTTGTCGTCGCGGCCGGCGGAGCGGTCGAGGCTCATCTGGCGGGAGACCACGGCCTTGCCCAGGGCGTCGAGGACGCCGACAACGTACTGCGGCTGCTCGCTGGTGTAGCTGAGCTCGACGCGGGCGGGGCTGCCGGCGATGGCGAGGTTGGTTTCGAAGTGTTGGCGTAGCTGGGCGGGGCTGGTGAACAGCCGGATGCCGCGTTGGTCGAGCTGGGTCAGCGTCATGTTCATCACCGGATCGGCGGTGATGAGTTCGCGGATCTGGGCGAGGGTTTTGTCTTTGGTTGAAGCCGGGGCCTCGGTGACGGGAGCGGCTGCCGGGGTCGGAATAGGCTCGGCTTCGACCGCCGCCTCAAACGGCTGATCAAACCCCGGTTCGATCGCCGACTCGACCTCGAGCGGCACGTCGGCCGGGGCGGCCTCGTCGACCGTTTCGACGGTGACCGCGACCTCGACGGTGTTCTCGGGCGAGGGGCTGGCGGTGATGACCTGCGGCTGCGGCGGGGTTTCACCGCCGGGCAGGGCCGCGGGGTCGACGGAGATCGCCATCGACGATTCCCAGACCGGCACGGCCAGCTTCTTGCCGACGAAGTAGCTAAACGTCGCAGCCCCCAGCAGCGCGATCAGGATGAGCGCGACGAGGCTGGCGGTCGAGCGGGTGGCCCACTTCTGGACCATCGCTTTTTCGCTGTCCTCGAGGAACTTCTTGACCTCGATGAGGTTGCGGCGTTCTTTGTCGAGGCCGGCATATTGGGCGCTGCTGGATTCGACCTGCGACTCGGCGGCCTGGATCTTGGCCGACTGCTCGCGGAGCTGGTTGAGGTACTTGCGGACCTTGTCGCGGCGCTTCTTGATGACTTCGTCGGCCTTGACCATCTGGGCTTTGCGCTTCTCGTACTTGGCCTTGGCGACGTTGAGCTCTTCGCGTAGCGAGGCTATGGTCTGGTCTTTTTCGTCGTCGCTGAGCGAGGCGTCGCCCACCGCGTCGATGCGGGTGAGGAGGTCGGCTTCCTGCTCGGCAAGGTCGGCTTCGCGTTTTTCGAGCTCGGCCTGACGTTCATCGAGTTCTGCCTCGCGTTGGTCGAGCGCGGCGAGGCGTTCGGTCACGTCGGGCGCGGCTTCGTCAGCAGAAGTCGGCTCCGCGTTGGCTTCGGTATTCGTTTCGATTTGCTGAGATTGCTCTTCGAGACGCTGGGCCCAGGCGTCGAGTTCCGCGTCGCGGGCTTCCGCGGCGGCTTGGCGTTCTTCGAGGCTGCGGACGAGTTCATCCAACTCGCCGGACCGTTCGGCCAACGCGTCACGTTCGGCTTCTAGGTCGCGTTTGTCTTGCTCGAGCTTCTCGCGGAACTCGTGCTTCTTGGCACGGAATTCTTCTTCCCGGCGATTGAGTTCTTCGCTGCGGTCGGCGTCTTGTCCGTCGCCGCCTTCTTCGGTGGGCGCGACCATACCCATCACCGTGTCGGCGGAGTCGGCCTTGACGTCGAAGTCCTGCTTGAGCTGATCGAGCTCGGCGGAGCGGGCGTCGAGTTCTGCCTCACGCTCGGCCAACGCGGCTTCCTGCGCAGCGATCTCGGTCCGCTGGGCGTCGAGCTCTTCCTGCAACTCGGCGACGGCTTGTTCGTCGGCCTGGACTTTTTCGCGTGCGCTGAGCACCTTGGCCTTGCCCTGTTCGAGCTTGTCGCGGAAGAGCGTTTCTTTCTGTGACAGTTCGGCCTCGCGGTCGCGGAGCGAACGCTCGAGTTCTTCGAGATCGGCGGGCATCTGCTTCGATGCGGCCTGCTGCTGCTGGGCGAGTTCTTCGCGCTGCTGATCGAGCTCGGCCTGCTTGGCTTCGAGCTCGGCCTTGAGCTGGGCGACCTGGGCGTGGGCGTCGGACTGGTTGGCCTTGGCGTCTAGCTCGTCGAGGTCGGGGATGAAGCCCGGCATCAGCGTGTCGTCGTTGAGGTTACCGGCCTGCTCGGTCAGCTCGGCGCGGGCGCGGTCGAGGCTGGCTTGCTGCGCTTCGAGGGCGTCCTGCCGGAACTTGAGGTCCATGTGGGCCTTGGCCAGTTCCTTCTTGCGGTCTTTTAGCTTCTGGCGTTGCTCGGCGAATTCGGCCCGTTCGCCGTCGAGCTCGGCGCGGTCGGCGTCGATGTTCTGCCGGCTGTCTTCGAGCTGCTCTTGGGCTTGGCTCAGCTCTTCGCGGGCGGCGTTGACCTCGTCCCACTGGGACTGCAGGCCGTCTTTTTCTTCTTGGAGTTTTTGCTGCTGCTCGGCGATTTCCGCTTGCTGCTGGTCGAGCTCGGCCTGCCGCTGGTCGCACTCGGCCAGGCGTTGGTCAACCGATTTTTCTTTTTCGTGGAACTCGGACCAGCGGGATTCGAGCTCGGCGTTTTGTTGGCCGGCGTGGTCGTCGTGGGCTTGGCGGTCGGCGTCGAGCTGCTGCTGCTGATCGAGGATCGACTGACGCTGGGTTTCGAGCTCCTTACGCTCGGTCTCCAACAAATCACGCTGCTCGGCGAGTTGCTGCTGCTCGTCGGAGAGTTCTTGGCGTTGGGCGTCGAGCGTCGACTGCTGGTCGGTGAGCGACTGCTCGCGCTCGGCGATCTGCTGGGCCTGGGCGTTCACGGCCTCGGCGTGCTTGTCGTTTTCGGCCTGCCAGGACTTGAGTGCACCGAGGCGGGCCTCGAGGTCGCCGAGCAGATCGAGGGCTTCGTTGGGGTTGATCGACGCCGGCGGAGCGGGCGGGATCGAGGGGGATTCGGATTCGTGAGTGGGGGAGTGGTCGGACATCGCGGGCCTCGCTGCCGGATCGGTTTAAAAAAGCGCTTCATGTGTTCATCGACGGGTTTCGGCCCCGACCTGAGCGGCATAACCGTAAAATCCCTCCCGGAATGTCTGGATAAGCCGACCGATAAGCGAGCGGGCTCTGCGATGGCGTTAGAAAACGAGCGACCGATAAAAACCGAACCTACTGGGCAGGAACCCGCGGCGACGTTGTTGGTGGAGGGCGTAACGTTCGGTTACGGCCCGCCGGGTTCCGAGCCGGCGCTGTCCGAGGTGACGGCGACGCTGCGGACGGGGCGGGTGACGGCGATCCTCGGGCCGAACGCGTGCGGAAAGTCGACGCTGCTGCGGGTGATGCTGGGGCAGCTCAAGGCGTGGTCGGGTGGGGTGACGCTAGACGGCGAGCCGGTAGCGTTGCTGGTGGGTAAGCCGCTGGCCCGGCGGGTCAGTTACGTGCCGCAGCGGGGCGGGGCGAGCTTCGCTTTTACCGTCCGGCAGACCGTGGCGATGGGGCGGTTCGCGTTCGATGACGAGAAATATGTCGATGAGGCTTTGGAGCGTTGCGGTTTAGCGGACCTTGCGGGCCGGGCGTTCAACGAGCTGTCGGGCGGGCAGCAGCAGCGTGTGCTCATCGCCCGGGCGTGGGCCCAAAGCCAGATCCCGGAATTCGATGCAAGAAAGCGGTTCGATCATTCCGGGGGCGGGGGCGGGGCTACCGCGAACACGATCCTGGCCGACGAGCCGGCGTCGGCGCTCGACCTGCGTCACGCCCACGAGGCGATGGGCCTGTTCCGGTCGATGGCGGAAGAGGGGATGGCGGTGGCGGTGGTGCTGCACGGCCTGGAGCTGGCGACGCGGTGGGCGGACGAGGTCTGGCTGATGGATAAAGGTCGTATCGTGGCGGCGGGGCCGGCGGAGGAAGTCTTACGGCCCGAGGTGCTTTCGCCGGTCTATGGCCTTGAACTCGAAAGCCTCGACCACGGCGGCCGAAGCGTTTTGGTTGCGAAAGCCCCGACCGCGGACGCCGACGCGGGTAAACTTAGCTGAGTAGGAAGCAGGGCTCACGACCGACGAAAGGCACCGCCATGACCGCATACGAATTGACGCTCGCCCAAGGCTCGGGTTCGGGATCGGGCTTCCCGTTCGGCCAGTTCCTGGTCTACGGCGTCATCGCGGTGATCTTCGTCAGCACGATGATCAAGAACGCGATCAACGAAGCCAACAAGAAGAAGCGGCGCGAAGCTAGCCGACAGGCCGGGGATTCGCCGCAAGGCGGTGCGTCGCTCGACGAGATCGCGGCTCGGCGTCGGGCCCAGCTGCAAGACATGGCCCGCCAGCGCGGGGGAGGACGCGGCACCTCGGCCGGCCCGGGCACCGCGGCCGGGGCGGGTGACGATATGGCAAACCTGAGCATGGCCGAGCGCATCGCCCGGGCCCGCGCCGCGCAGCAGGCCCAAACCCGCGGAGCCCCGGCCAAGCCAAACCCGCGAGCCAACCCATTGCCGAGCGAAAGGCCGGCCCCCCGCCGGCCGGAGCCTACCCGAACACAATCGCGGGCCGACGCCGCGCGGCAACGGGCCGAGCTTCAACGGCAGCAACGCGAAGCCCTCGCCCGGCGTCAGAGGCAAGCGACCCAGCAGGCCCAGCGCTCGCGCCCCCCGGCTCCTCGTCCCGTGTCACCCCCTCAGCCCGCAGCGCAACCTAAAAAAGAAGTACGTCGCACCGTGGAAGACACCTCGGCCCTAGAGGTGGGCTCCGCCCGCCGGCAGCGTGAAGTCGCAGAAAGCCAAAACGCCGGCCCGCTGATCAACTTCCGCAAGCTGAGCCGTAAGGACCTGCAGCGGGCGTTCATCCTCAAGGAAATCCTCGACCGTCCCGTGGCTGAGCGAGACCCGCTGGCCGACGTCAATAACGGTTGAGGGCGATACCTTTCATTTCACTTCACACATGCCTGACCAACCCGACGAGTTCAGCGTCTCGCTTCCGCAGGCCGAGGGTGTCGAGCGGGCGCTCAACGACCCGGTGAACCGAATCGACCTGGTCGTCGGCGACCTGACCCGGCCCGACCCCGCATGGGGCATCGACGCGATCGTCAACGCCGCCAACGAGTCGCTTCTCGGCGGCGGGGGGGTGGACGGCGCGATCCACCGCGCCGCCGGCCCGCGCCTGCTCGAACACAACCGAACGCTCGGCGGCTGCCCGACCGGGTTAGCCAAAGCCACGCCCGCCTTCGACCTCGAAGCCCGCGGCATCAGAAACATCTTCCACACCGTCGGCCCGGTTTGGCCCCCGGAACCCGAGGCGGGCCAGGACGAAGCCGCCGCCTACGCCATGCCCGGCGCCCCGCTCGGCGAGGCCGCCAAGCTCGGCTACCTCCACGAAGACACCTTGCTCGCTTCGTGTTACCTGCAGTGTCTCCGCTTGGGGGTCGAACATGGGGCACGCGTCGTCGCCTTCCCCGCCATCAGCACCGGCGTCTTCCGCTTCCCCAAAGAACGCGCCGCCAAGATCGCCTTCGGCCACGTCTTCGGCCACTTCGCCGCCCGACCCGCCCCGACGTTTCCCCACAAAGCGATTTTCGTGTGCTTCAGCGACGAAGACGCCGTGGTCTACCGCGAAGTGATTCAACAACGTGCTTCTTGGATGACCAACCGCAGGCGGGTTTAAAAAACTTTGTACTCGGGCGTATCGGGTTGCCTAGGCTTCCGCGTCCAATCGCTCTAGCGGTTCTGTTTTTGTACGCCTGTGAAATCAATCCTGCTGGAAACCCTTAGCCATAAAAAACTTAAGACTGCGGTTTTAACTGCTGAGTCGCCGATGTCTCTGATAGCAGACCGGATAAACGAACGACGGAGCAGCTTAAGATGAACGTACCCTCAATCCTGCGGAAGCCTTCGATATTTGATGCGTTTGCGAACTTTGTTCTGGGCTCGGATTCGGAACAGGTGCACGATCGGCCGCTGCGTTGGGGGCTCTGGGCTTTGGCGGTGCTCTTTTGCGGAGACGTGTTGTTCGTCGGGGTGTACTCGGTGTTGAACAACGAGTCGCTGCAGGCGGTCCCGCCGATGTGGCGGCTGGACATGGACGGCAGCTTTGCGGAGATGTATCAGTACTTCAAGTTCGCGCTGGCGGCGGTGGGTTGTTTGTGGCTGGCCTTGCGTTGGCGGCAGTGGGTGTTGGTGGCGTGGGCAGGGTTGTTCATCGCGTTGACATACGACGACGCGATGCAGGGTCACGAGCAGATCGGCCTCGCTTTAGCGGGCGGGGGATGGGTCGACGACATCGGGCCGTTAGGCGCAAACCACGTCGGCGAGTTGATCGGTTTCGCGATCATCGAGGGGGCGTGGCTGATGATGATCTTGGTTGGCTGGTGGTTCGCGTCGCAGCCGGCGGCGCGGCTTAGCGTTTGGCTATTACTGGCGTTGGGGGCGTTGGTCGCAGCGGGGCTGGTTATCGACGCCATGCACGCGGCCAAAATTTTGCCCTTTCAACGCGGGCTGATCCAGCTGGAAGACGGCGGCGAGATGCTGGCGACCAGTCTGATGCTCGCCGCCGTGGTCTCGGCCTCGGTCGTGGCGTGGCGGACGCGCAACGTCCCCTTGCCACGCCCGTCACACGCATAAAAGCTGCCAAGCAGCCGAAGGTCAGACTAACCGTTTTATGTCGTTGGGCGGTAACTCGGCTATCCGTTGATTTTGATCGTGGCGTGGGCGAGGACGATGGCGGCGGCGTTGCCGAGGTTGTAGCTGCGGATGTTGGGGCCGCCGTTGAGCGGGCCGGGCATGGGGATGGTGACGGTGCGGTCGGGCCAACGCTCGTGCCATTCCTGCGGCAGGCCGGTGTTTTCGTTGCCGAGGATGACGACGTCGCCGTCGGCGTAGTCGGGTTGGTCGAAGCGGTGCTTGCCGAATTTGGTAATCAGCCAAGGTTTGCGATCACCGAGCCATTCGAGAAACGCTTCGTCGCTATCGTGTTCGGTCAGCGTGACCGACGGCCAGTAGTCGAGCCCCGCCCGCTTCACGGCGTGGTCGGTGATCTCGAACTTCATCGGGTGGATGAGGTGGAGGTGCGCCCCCATGCCGACGGTGGTGCGGGCGATGTTGCCGGTGTTCTGCGGGATCGCGGGGTGGTAGAGGGCGAGGTGGAGCATTGGCCAGCGTTTATACCTCGTCCGCGTCGAACCGGGTGGCGTATAAGCCTTCGGGATCGAGTTCGGGCAGGATCGCGCCCTTGCGTTCGATCAGGCCGGGTCGGTCGTCGACGATCAGGCCTTGATCGATTAGCACGGCTTCGGGCTTTCGCCCCTTGTCGTCGATGCGTTCACACCAGTCCGAGACTTCTTTACGTAGCCGCGTCAGCGTCACGGCGTGGTCTTCTTGGCCCGCGAGGTTGTGCAGGGCGTGCGGGTCGGCCGCGAGGTCGTAAAGTTCCTCTTGCGGCTTGGGGCCGTCGAACCAAACGTTTTCGGGGAAGCCGAGCTTGCCGTCGAGGTGCAGCCGACGCATCTCGGTGGTGACCGGGCTGGTCTCCATGTAGCGGTTGCACTGAGCGTAGGGGATGTCGGTTCGGTCGTTGTGCAAGTAGAGGTAGCGTCGGTCGGCTGCGCCTCGCACGCGGTCGTGGGACGAGTCCATCCGGTCGCGGCCGAAGAACACGCAACTTGGCTCGGCCTCGGCGTCGGGCCCCAGCAGCGCCCGGCCGTCGTAGTCCGCCGGCCGATCGATACCCGCTAACGCCAAGATCGTCGGCGCAAGATCGACCCAAGACACGAGGTCGTCCCGCACCGAGTCGGGCTCGGTCAGCCCGGGCGCCCGCACGATCAGCGGCATCCGCAACCCGGCGGGGTAGCACCACCGCTTCTCCCGCACCAGCCCCCGGCCGTGGTCGGAGAGATAGATAACGACGGTGTTCGCCGCCTGCCCCGAGCGCTCGAGGTCGTCGAGGATGTGGCCGATCTGCCGGTCTTGTTCTTCGAGGTTTCGGTAGTAACGCACCAGCGACGCCCGGGTTGTCCGCGTGTCGGGCAGGTAGGGGGGCACTTCCAGGCCGGGCAGGACGTCGAGCGAGGCGTCGTCGCGCTGCGGGTCGGGTTTAGCCACGTTCGGTACCGCGTCCGCCGGCCAGAGCTGGCTCTCGTGCGTCATCGGGAAGTTGTAAAAGAACAGCCAAGGTTGATCCGGCAGCTTGCCCGCCGCGAGGTCTTTCCGCCAATCGGTCCGCGCGTCGGCCAAACGCTTTTTGAAGTTGTCCGCGTTCTCGTCGTAGTTGAAGTCGGTCTTGTTCGCCCAGTTCACGAAGTAGCCCGCGTCGCGAAGCTCTTCGGTGAACACCCGCGGCGGCCGGCACAACTCGGAGCGGTGCAGGTGGGTGCCGAGCTTACGCGGGTCCTGCCCCGAGACCATCGTGCTGCGGGCCGGCGAGCAGACCGGGGCGGTGGTGTAGGCGTTGCGGAACAAACACCCCTCGGCCGCGAGCCGATCGAGGTGCGGCGTGTGGGCGAAGTCGTCGCCGTAGCAGCCGTGGTGCCGGCCGACGTCTTCGCCGACGAGGAACAGAAAGTTAGGCGGCGCTTGAGACATGACGATCCTTTATGGAGCCGAGCGGTATCAAAAAAATGTTCAATCTTTGAACCTGATTTTAAATCCGAAAGCCCCGATGCACGGCGGTTCGGGACCGGCCTCGATCACCAGCGCGTCTGCGTTCTGTTCCCACTTACAAGGCTGACTTGCGCCGAGCAACTCGACCGCTGTGATGAGTCGTGTCTCATACTCGTTGCCCGCTTTCAGGGATTCGATGCGGAACGTGCTGTCCTCAGGCCAACCAAGAGCGAAGGCGTAGAGTACGCCGTCCTTAGTGGTGAACCGGATGTCGCGGGCGTCGGGGTCTTCGTCGAAGTATTCGGTGTGGTGGTTGTGTTTGAAGTCGTGTTCGGGGACTTTCTGCGTGCCGTAGACGGTGGGGCCTTCGCCGAAGGTTTTCCAGGGGCGGGTGCCGTAGATGCCTTCGCCGTTGACTTCAAACCACTTTCCGAAGTCGCGGAGGATGCGGGCCTCGTCGTCGCCGATGGTGCCGTCGGCCTT
Organism: Planctomycetota bacterium; assembly: GCA_038747275.1. GTDB lineage: Bacteria > Planctomycetota > Phycisphaerae > Phycisphaerales > Phycisphaeraceae > Algisphaera. The sequence goes on from JBCDJW010000029.1 coordinate 12,772, forward strand.
GGGGCCGATGGACAGGAGCAGGTTGCCGTTCTTGCTGACGATGTCGACGAACTCGCTGATGAGGAAGGCCGAGGTCTTGTAGTTCTCGTTGACGATGTAGGTCCACGAGACCTTGCCGACCGCGGTGTCGGTTTGCCACGGGTTCGGGCTGCTCTCGGTCAGCCGACCGCGCTCGATGTCGAGGACGATCAGGTCCTCGGGGAACGAGTCGAAGTTCATGTTCTTGTCTTGGAAGACGACCGGCTTGTTCCACTCCAGGCCCTTGTTGTAGTAGTACGCTAGGATCTTCTTGTGCACCGGCGCGAAGCCCGGCTTGTCCAGCCCGAAGTCGAACCAGAGGATGTCCGGCTCGTACTGCTCGACGATGTCGGTCGTGCGGTCCCACCAGTGGTCGAGGAATTCCTGCGTCGGCGGATCGTCTTTGTCGCAGGGCTTGCCGTAGAGGTCGTAGAACTCGGGGTCGTTCGTATCGAAGGTCGGGTCCCACTTGGGGAAGAACTCGCGGTTGAGCGCGAAGTGCGACGACAGCCCGACCTTGAAGTCGTGCTTCCGGCATTCATCGACGAGCAGGCGCATCACGTCGCGCTTCGGGCCGATGTCGCAAACGTTCCATCGCGTGTGTTTCGAGGCGTACATCGCGTAGCCGTCGTGCATCTCGGCGACGGGGACGATGTATTTTGCGCCCGACTCTTTGAACAGCGACACCCAAGCCTCGGGGTCGTAGTCATGCATGGTGAACCGCGGGAAGAAGTCCTTGTAGCCGAACTTCGACTGGTGGCCGAAGTGCTTCTCGTGGTACTCGCGGACCTTGAGGCCCGCCGGGGCGTAGTCCTTGGTATACATCCACGCGCCGTACTTGTCGTCGCCCACGGCCTGCACACAAGCGGGCCCCCAGAAAACAAAGATGCCGAACTTCGCGTCGCGGAACCAGCTGGGGCATTCGTATCGGCTGCGGATAGAGTCCCAGTCGGGTTCATAACGGAAGGACGGGTCGGATGCGGCGGGGTTACTCATGGTTAATCCGTGGTGTGAGACGAAGAAGAAAAAGAAACTGCGATCAGTCTTTTCGAAACGATCTACTTTTCGAGAGAACAGATAGCTTACGCCATACCGCGATCAAAGTGACGGAGTAAAGAAAGGGTTCGGCCGGGTTGGCGTCGCAGGAAGCGATCACCGCCGGGGCGTCGGATTAGACTCCCCGTTTAGTAATCGGCCTGTTGTGCAAAAGGTGCTTGCCGATCCAGTAGCGGTACGGCACCGTCAGCCAGACCCAAGGCCGCTGCAAACGGTAAGTCGAGCTGTCGCGGAGGTAGGTACGCAGCATGGTGCCGCCGGGCATCTCGACCCGCCCGGGCGTGATCCCGTGTTTCTCGGCGAGGTGCGCCTCGGCGTCGGTGTGATGCTGCCATAGACCCTTAAGGCTTATTTCATCAAAGGTCTGCATATGGTCGCCGGCGCGGGGCGGGACGGTATGACCTTCCTTGGCGGTGCTTGTGGTCACCGTCAGGTGGGGCCGCACGGACAGAATGCTGACGAGGTCGGTGATCCACCGGCCCCGCGTGGCATCGGTGGTGTAAGCCGCCAGATAGGTCGCGTCGCGCCCGTGCCGCCACACGACGAACAACGCTTTGCCCATGCCGAAGTCGACCTCATACACCCCCTCGAACGAGAAGCCCAGCGCCGCGACCTCGGCGTCGTCGGCGACCCGCGAGGCCTTAATCCGCACGCGGTGGCTAAATTCATCGGGGATCGGCGTCACCACGGCCTGAGCCATCGGGACCGTCATCACCAACGCGACCACGATCGGCACGCCGATGAATACGGCCCCTGCGATAATCAGAGTAATCCAAATCACAATACCTCCGGCTGATATTTACCCGATTAGCAATCATAAAGCCGCGGCCGGTGGCCGCGCCCTGTGTTTGTATTGGGGTAGTAGTAAAGACCGCGCGACCAACGGTCGCGGCTTTATGAAGAGGGGCGGAGCGGCCGCACGATGAGTTTGCGAAGAACCGCCATCAGCGTCGCGGGGTCGTCGAGGTAGTTGGCGGGGGGGCGGTAGTAGATCTGGTGGTTGTCCAGCGTGGTCGCCCGGCCCGGTGCCCCCCGGAACAGGGCCTCGACTTTGTCCGGGGCCGTGGTGGTGAAGATCAGGTCGGGGTGTTCGAGGCGGATCTTGTCGATGCGCTGGGTGCTGGCGGCGACACGCAGCTCCATGAGGTCGATGAAGTTCTGGGCGGCGGCGGGCGGCTGGCCGTAGGCGTCGGTGAGGTCTTCGGTGACTTGGTCGAGTTCTTCCAAGGTGTCGACGCGGGTCAGCCGGCGGTAGGCCTCCATGCGGTGCTTGTCGGACTTGATGTAACGCTTGGGGATCTTGTTGCCTTTTTCCGGCGGCGGCAACTCGAGGTGGCATTTGCTGGCCTCGATGATCGGCTCGTGGCGGAGCTTTTTGGTTTCCTGTTCGAGCAGCAGACAGTACATCTCGTAGCCCACCGCGGCGATGTGGCCGGATTGCTCGGCCCCCAGCAGGTTGCCCGCCCCGCGGATCTCCAGGTCACGCATCGCGATCTTGAAGCCCGCCCCGAGCATCGAGTAGTTCTCGATCGCCTTCAGCCGTTTGGCCGCGACCTCGTTCACCGTCCGGTCCGGCGGCAGCAGCATGTAGCAGTACGCCCGGTGCTTGTACCGGCCCACCCGGCCGCGCAGCTGGTGCAGCTCGGCCAGGCCGAAGTGGTCGGCCTGGTTGATAAACATCGTGTTGGCGTGCGGGTTGTCGATGCCCGACTCGATGATCGTCGTACTGACGAGGATGTCCGCCTCGCGACGCATGAACGTGAGCATGACCTTTTCGAGTTCGCGGGGTGGCATCTGGCCGTGGCCGATGACGATGCGGGCTTTGGGGGCGAGGCGTTGCAGGTCGTCCGCCACGGTCTGCAGGTTGTGCACCCGGTTATGCACGAAGTAGACCTGCCCGTCGCGGGACAGCTCGCGGACGAGCGCCTGCTTGATCCGCTCTTCGCTGTAGGGGATGACCTCGGTGACGATCGATCGGCGGTCCACCGGCGGCGTGGTCAGCGAACTGATGTCCCGCAAACCCACCATCGACATGTGCAGCGTCCGCGGGATCGGCGTCGCGGTCAGCGTCAAGATCTCCGCGGTCATCCGCAGGCCCAGCAGCTTGTTCTTGTGCTCGACGCCGAAACGCTGCTCCTCGTCGATGACAACCATCCCGAGGTCGGCAAACTTCACGTCATCCGAGAGGATGCGGTGCGTGCCGATGAGCACATCGACTTCGCCGCGCTCGACCGCTTCGAGCGTCTTCTTCTGCTCCTTGGTCGTCTTGAACCGCGACAACGACTCGACGCGGAACGGGTAGTCGGCCAAACGGCTACGGAAGGTGCGTTCGTGCTGCTCGGCCAACACCGTGGTCGGCACAAGCACCGCGACTTGTCTTCCGAACTCGACGCACTTGAACGCCCCGCGGACCGCGACCTCGGTCTTGCCGAAGCCGACGTCGCCGCAGATCAGCCGATCCATCGGCGTCTCGTCGGTCATGTCCGCCTTGATCGCGGCGATCGCGGCGAGCTGGTCCTCCGTCTCGTCGTAGGGGAACTCGGCCTCGAACTCTTTCTGCCAAGCCGTATCGGTCGGATAACGGATGCCCGGCTGCGTCTCCCGCGCCGCTTGTACCCGCAGCAGCTCGGCCGCCAAGTCCTTGACCGCATTCGCGACCGAGTCTTTCTGCTTCTTCCACCGCTTGCCGCCGAGCACGGACAGCGGCGGTCGGCCCTGGAACCCGCCGACGTATTTCTGGATCAAGTCGATCTGCGCCACCGGGACATGCAGCAGCGCCGCGTCGGCGAACTGCAGCGTCAGGAATTCGCCACCCGCCTTGCCCGACCCGATGATCTCGTTCCCGTCGAGGTCTTTCTTACGGGGGCTGGCCCGCATGGTTTTGAGGCCGGTGAACTTGGCGATGCCGTGGTCGACGTGGACGACGTAGTCGCCGACCTCCAAGTCAAGAAAGGCGTCGCCCCCCGAAGCGCTGGCCGAGGCGGCGGACATGACGCGACGCACGCGTCGGCGGGTCTCGTAGCGGTGGAACAGCTCGTGGTGCGGGACGAAGTGGTGGGTTTGGCCGTCTTGCTCCCACACGAATCCGCGGTGCAACGACGCAACGACCACGTCGATTTTCTTGTACTGCTCGGGGACGTGTTCGATCAGCAGCTCGACCAGCCGGTCGCGCTCGGCCGGCTTCGCGCATAGCACGACGACCCGGTTATACGGGTCATCCGCCAGGTGCCCGAGCTCGCGGATCGCGGCCTTGGCGTCCTGATCAAACGTCGGCAGGGCGGCGACGGGCAGGTCGATACGTTTCGCGAGCGGATTGGTCGATTGCGAATACGCGTTGAGCTCGACGTGCGGCCGATCTGTGAGTTTTTTGAAGACGTCTTTGGGCGGGGTGATGCCCTTGGAGTTGGTCAGCCGTTCGAAGTAGCCGCGGGCCTGCTCAGAGAGCTCGAGCGTTTCGTGCAGCACCGGCACGAAGTCCCGCGGGAGCAGATCCAAAATATTCGCGGTGCCGTGGTCGGACTGGACCTGGTGCTCGGTGCCGCCGACGAGGCCGACGCTTTGGAGTTTTTCGCCCGAGCCCATGGTGTCGGCGTCGATGCGGTGGATCGACTCGATCTCGTCGCCGAAGTAGTCGAGCCGGACGGGCGAGACCGGCCCCGGCTGCCCCGCGTCGGTCAGCACCTTGCCCGCCACGGGGTAGACGTCGATGATCCCGCCGCGGGTCGCGAAGTCGCCGGGCTGATCGATCGCGTCCTGCCGGGAGTAGCCCGCCCGGTCGAGCCAGTCGAGCAGCCGACCCGGCGGCATCTCTTCGCCCGCCCGCAGCGTCAGCGTCAACCCGCTCAACGCCTCCGGCCCCGGCACCGCCTGCATCAACGCCTGCACCGGCGCCACAATCACTTGACCCCCTACCCCTACCCCCGGCCCCGCCCCCGCCCCCGAAAATGTGTCATCCGCTTCCCCCGTGGGGTAACGCCCCTCGACCACCCGCTCCACCACCTGCAGCTGCTCGGCCAACAGCTCAAGGTTGACTCCCGACTCGCCGGGCAACACCTCCAACGCCCCGAACCGCTCGACGCCCAGCCCCGCCGTGGTCTCGTTGACCCGCTCCGCCAGCCCTTCGAGGTCGTCCAGGGCATCGTCCGCCTCGTCGAGGTGGGCCACCACCAGCAGCACCGTCCGCCCCAAATCTTGGGCCAACGCCCCGGCCGCCAACGCCGCGACCGACCCCCGAGCCCCGCTCGCCGCGGCCGAGTCGCCGCGCGACACCGCTTCGGCCAGCGCACCAACGGGCGCGGACCCGCACACAATTTCGTGCCAGGCGGTCGCAAGGGAAGGCATGTCGAGGCGTAAGTTTAGCCCCACTCATCTCGCCTGTGAAAACAATCTCTCGCGATACGGTGTGCGAACAGATTTAATTAATTAACCAAACCCGCTCATGCTGATCATGCCGTCCGAATGCTCTTGATAACGCAATGACCTGCAGGCTAGACATAAAAATAGTTTTAACTTAAATATATTTTAAAGAACGTAAGCAAAACGGTATCACGCTTCCCGGATATCAATCGCTCTGCTTGTTCTTACCGCCACTGCCCACGGCGGTCGACGTGATCGGCACCGCCACCGGGTCTGGTGCCCCGATCCCCCCGCTCGGCACCGCGGGCGCCTCCGCCGGCTCGGTAACCCCCTCAATCACCCGGATCATCGCGATCTCGTCGCACGCCTCGTTCTTCGGGCACCGCACGCAGTCCGCCCAGACCTTTAAAGGCAGCTCCTGCCGATCCACCACCGAAAACCCCAGCCGCTCGAAAAACGCCCGCTCATACGTCAACGACATCACCCGCCCGATCCCTAACTCCTCCGCCTCTGCTAGACACGCTTCGACCAGTTGCTTACCGAGCCCCTTGCCCCGCTGCGACGGCAGCACCGCCAGCGACACGATCTCCGCCAGCCCCGCCCAGATCACCGACAACCCACACACGCCGACGACGTCGTGCGTTCTTTCGTCCTCAACCACGTGAAACTCGCGCACGTTCTCATACAGCGTCGCCAGCGACTTGGGCAGCATCAGCCCAAACTCCGCAGCATCGTTGATAATTCGCCCCATCGCGGGGACGTCGGCAATGGTCGCACGACGGATCATGAGGGTAATTGTACCTCAACAAAAAACCGCGCCCGGCGATCGGCCGGGCACGGCGGGTATGCGAAAACAACAGGAGGGCTCAACCAGCGGCCAAGGAGAAGACCAGGGCTTGGCCGGGGACCTCGCCGCCAGAGATTTCGATTCGGTCGGCGGCAGTGACGGTCAGCGCGTCTCCCGCCTCGGCTGGTTGGCCGTTGACCACCACGCCGCCCGTGGCGACGTGGACGTAAGCCACGCGGCCCGCAGGCAAGTCGAATGCGGCCGATTGGCCGGGCGTGAAGTCGCCGACGTAGACCTCGGCGTCGGCCCCGACGACGAGCGAGCCGTCCCGGCCATCGGGGGTGGCTAAAGCAGCGAACCGGCCGTCACGGTCGGGGGGTTCAGGGGTGGCTTCCTGGTAACGGGGAGCAACGCGGCGTTCGCGGGGTTGAATCCAGATCTGAAGGAAGTGGACGGGGGCGTCGGTTCGGGCGTTGAACTCGCTATGCGACACGCCGGTGCCGGCCGACATCAGTTGGATGCTTCCGGGGCCGAGCGTGCTGGCGTGGCCCATGGAGTCGCGGTGGGCGAGCTCGCCGTCGAGGACCCAGGTGAAGATCTCCATGTCGCGGTGAGGGTGGGTGTCGAATCCCATGCCGGGGGCGACGCGGTCGTCGTTGAGGACGCGGAGGCCGTGGTAGCCGTTGCGGTCGGGGCGGTGGTAGCCGCCGAAGGAGAAGCTGTGCTTCGAGTCGAGCCAGCCGAGGCGGGTGACGCCGCGATCGTGGGCGGGGCGGAGTTCGAGAATGGCGGGTGTGATATCGGTGGTTTGGTTTGGCATGACGTTGTGTCCTTGTTGGTTGTGTATATTAGTTGTTTAAACAACTATATTACGAAAACGCGGGTGAGTCAAGGCGAAGCGAAGCCTTTTGATTTAAATAATATTTAATTAAAATATTAAATATTATTTCGCAATTCTTCTCGCAAGTCGATATTTGATATCGCAAGGCAATGCTGGTGATCACCTGGTCTTTTTTAGACCGTGACAACCGCAGGTTTATCGGATAACGTGCAGCGTTCCGCGACTCATCGACGCCTCGGCAAGGGCGGTTTCACCGCACTCGTTAAACCTGAAGTTGGGATGCGTTAAGTATTTTTGACGATGCCAATAAAAAGATTGTTTATCGCATATGGCTATCGGGGCTTTGGCTCGACGCCTAGTCGTAAGGGAGAGAATTCGTCGGTCAAATTATAATATATTAAATTAAAAATTAATTATTTATAGCCGGCTGTGATTGTATAGCCGGGGGATTTTTCTGCGTTACTCTTCCAGCCGCAGCGGCACTTCGTGCTCGCTGGGTAGTTCGCAGACCAGCCGTGGCATCGTCTTCCACGCCTCGAACATGTGGCACATCAGCCGGCCGACCGACAGCGCATCGTCCAATGCGACGTACGTCCGCGGCGGCGAGTCGATGACCCACGCCCCGGGCATATACCGCATCCGCGCCCCGCGATAGGGCTTCTGCAGCAGCGTCATCGCCAGCGTCCGCAGGTCGAGCGCCCCCCGGCCGAACGGGCTAGAGCCGACGAAATTGTGCAGGTACCAGGTCACGAACATGTACCCCGCCGCCGCGGGGTGGCCGACGTACACCGGCGAGCCGGGCAGGTTCCGCAGCCAGTCGGCGTACTCGTGCATCGCCCGGCGGATCGGCTCGGGCTCGTGTCGACACACCGCCCACGCCTCGGGCTTACTCTTCCACCACGCCAGCGTGTCGGGGTCGCCCTTGGCCCCCGGCAGGGTCTCGAGGTTCACCGTAAAAGACGAGACCAGCGTCTGGTCCCGCTGGTACGCCGCCGACGCCAGGCTCAGCAGCGAGTTCGGCCCCGGGATCGGCCCGTCCGTCTCGACCGCGGTTGCGATGTAGATCTCGGAGTTCGGCATAGACGAAGTGCGATCAGAAAAATCGAAGAGACGTGACGAAAAAAGATGCCCTACAAGCATAGGTGCGTGCGACAAAAATATGCGCACAAATCAAAGCCGATTCCCAAAAAAATCGGCTCCCGCGAAAAAAAATTATCTTGCTATTACAAAGAATCTTGTGGCAACCCGCGGCCGAAAAACCCGCGTTTTTCGCGCACAATCTTGTCGTTTCGCCCCCTGGTAGTCGGACCCCGGTGGCAAGCGAGAAGGTCGCAGGCAAGGCACCAAGCTCGCTCATATCTGGGTGTTCCGGGCTGACGTCTATGACGGGACGTGGCGATCCTCGGCAATCCCTACCTTGCCAGGCAGGACCAGAATCGAAGCCCGTCATCGTTGGTCGAGGGCTCGTGGTTCACGGGTTGTGGTTTTTTGGTTGAACCGCGAAGGCGCGGAGAGCGCGAAGAAGAACCAAGGCATCGGATTGATTTAATAAACAAACCGTCTTCTGCCTTGCTTCGCGTCCTCCGCGTCTTCGCGGTTCAAAAAACTACAACCCAACCGCCCACCCCCACGCCGGCCACGGCAGCGGTGAGCGGGGACCGCGGGTTCGCTCTGTGACAATATGAAAAGGCTTACGGCTTCAAGCCGGCAGGTTGGCGATCAGCTTCGCTTCGTCCCACACCTCAACACCCAGCGACTCGGCCTTGGTAAGTTTGGAGCCCGCCGACTCGCCGGCGATCAGCAGGTCGGTGTTTTTGCTGACGCTGCCGCTGACCTTGGCGCCGAGGGTTTCGAGCTTGGCTTTGAGGTCGTTGCGTTTGAAGTGTTCGAGCGTGCCGGTGAGCACGATTTTTTTGCCGGCGAAGGGCGAGTCAGCTGCGGCCGCTTCCGGGGCGGCGGGTTGCTCTTCGGTCAGGTCGACGCCGGCCTGCTTGAGTTCGGCGATGACGTGTCGGCCGGCGTCGCTGTGCAGGAAGTCGTGGAGCGAAGCGGCGGTGATCGGGCCGACGTCTTCGAGGGCTTCGAGGTCGTCGAGGGATGCAGCGGTCAACGCTTCGATGCTGCCGAAGCCGCGGGCGAAGAGGCGGGCGCCGTTGCTACCGACGTGGCGGATGGTCAGCCCGGCGAGCACGCGGGCCAGGCCCCGGCCCTTGGCGTCTTCGACGCCCTGGATAAGGTTGTCGACCTTCTTCTCGGCCATGCGTTCGAGGGCGAGCAGCTCGTCGCGTTTGGTGTGCAGCCGGAAGATATCGCCGAGGTTTTCGATCAGCCCGGCGTCGGCAAGCTGGTGGATGGTCTTTTCGCCCAGGGCGTCGATGTCCATCTGGTTGCGGCCGACGAAGTGGGTCAGTCGTTCGCGGAACTGCGCGGGGCACTCGGGGTTCGGGCAGTAGCGTGCGGTCTCGTCGAGCGGGCCGAGGGGCTCGGGCGGCTCGATGAACTTGGGCTTGGCGGCGAGTTTCTCGGCCCGGGCTTTTTCGCGTTCGACTTTTCGCTTGTAGACCTCGTGTTCCTGCACGCGTCGGCTATCCATCTCGATCTGCACGGGTGTGCCGCACTCGGGGCAGCGGTCGGGCGCGGTGGGCGGCTGGGTGCCTTCGGGGCGTTTTTCGAGGACGACGCGGATTACCTGCGGGATGATCTCGCCGGCTTTTTCGATGACGACGGTGTCGCCGACGCGGATGTCTTTGCGGAGCATCTCGCCGAAGTTGTGGAGGCTGGCGTGGGTGACGGTGGTGCCGGCGAGGAAGACGGGGGCCATGGTTGCGCGAGGCGTGAGCTTGCCGGTCTTGCCGACCTGCCACTCGACGGCCTCGAGAACGGTCTCGGCCTGCTCGGCGGCGTATTTGTAGGCGATGCACCACCGCGGCGATTTCGAGCGGGTGCCGAGCTGGTCTTGCACGTCGTAGCGGTTGAACTTCACGACCATGCCGTCGGTGGCGTAAGGAAGACTATGGCGTTTTGCGTCGAAGGCTTGGACGAAGTCCCAGGCGTCGTCGGCAGAGTCGCAGACGCGGAACTCGTCGTGCGTGGTTAGGCCGAGTTGTCGCAGGGCGGCGAGGAAGCGGTCGTGGGTTTGGTGGAAGTCTTCCGGGGCATCGGAAGACAATTCGCCCCGCCCGTGGGCGATGAAGGCGAGGCCGCGGATGACTTTGGACGGGTCTTTTTGTTTGAGGGTCCCAGCGGTGGAGTTACGAGGGTTGGCGAAGAGGTCGAGGCCGTCTTTCTCGCGTTGGGCGTTTACCTTTTCGAACACCGCGTTAGGCATATAGATCTCGCCCCGCACCTCGATCACCCCCGGAATTTTTAATGCCTCATCGCTCAGCTTTAACGGGATAGCGGCAACGGTCTTGATGTTGTGAGTGATGTCGTCGCCCTTGGTGCCGTCGCCGCGGGTGAGGGCCTGGGTGAGGACGCCGTCTTCGTAGCGTAGGGATAGGGCGACGCCGTCGATCTTGGGCTCGAGGATTAGCTGAGTGGCCGCGGGCGCTTCAGTGTTCTGGCTAAACAGACCTGAATCTTTGTCTTTGTTGGAGGTATCTCCAATTTCTTTGCCAACGCGGGTGATCCAGGTTTCGAGTTCTTCCCGGCTGTAGGTGTTGTCGATCGACAGCATCGGCGACGAGTGGGCGACGGTGGTGAAGCCATCGATGGGGGCGCCGCCGACGCGTTGCGTCGGCGAGTCGGGGGTGAGCAGCTCGGGGTGCTGGGTTTCGAGGTCTTGCAGTTCGCGGAGCAGCTCGTCGAACTGCTGATCGGATAGCTCGGTGGTTTCGCCGATGTAGTAGAGCCGGTTGTTGCGGTGCAGCGTGTCGTGGAGCTCGGCGGCGCGTTTGATGTCGGCAGGACTTGGCGGGGGCATGGCGAGATTGTACGTTGCGGATGAATCTATCGAGTGCTTCTGTGTCGCAGTGAATCAGCCGAGAAAATGACAATGACGAAAGAAACAATTGAGCTCCGTGAGATTACGAAAGACAACGTGTATCACGTGATCAAATTGACGGTGAAGCCCGAGCAGCAGGGGACGGTGGCGACGAATTCGAACTCGCTGGCGGAAGCTTATGTGTATCCGGATCGGGCGTGGCCAAGGGCGATTTGTTTGGGAGATAAGGTGGTGGGGTTTGTGATGCTGGATGTTGTGGGTCCCGACCACCCCGAAGCGCCGAATGGTCGGGCGTCTTACTACGTTTGGCGATTCATGATCGGGGGGGAGTATCAAGGCAAAGGTTATGGCCGGGTGGCGATGAACTCGGTCGTCGAGCATGTGCGCACGCTGCCGGCCGCCGAAGAATTGACCTTGTCGTATCAGCCCGATCACCCCGAAACCCCCGGACTGTTTTATGAGAAGCTCGGCTTCGAGCCGACCGGCGAGATCGATCACGGTGAGGTGGTGATGCGGATATCGTTGAGCGAATAAACATGCGCGAACATAAAAAACACCCGCGAGAGGCAAAGCCTTCTGCGGGTGTTGCTTTTGTTTAGATCTCTGGATGAGGCTTAACGCTTAGTTGCGGATGGCTTTGTCCAACGCTGATTGAGCGGCGGGGAAGAGGCCTCGGCCGGCGTCTTTGAGGGCGGCGAAGTTGTTTTCGCGTTTGAGTTGTTTGACGATTTCTTTGAGGTGGGCGTCGCGATCCCGGACGTAGCGGGGGAAGGCCTGCTCGAGTTCGGATCGGCTGTACTTGGACAGCGGGTCGTTGAGGCCGGTCTGTACGATGGCCCAGTCCATGAGGGCCCGCGCTTCGGTGGAGAAGCGATAGGTCTCAAGGGTGGCGGCGAGGCGGTCGGGGAGGGAAGCGAACGGGTCGCTCAGGGCGTCGGGTAGGTCCCAGAGCTCGTTGGATTTCGCGCCGTCGGGGTCCATGGCGTCGAGCCAGCCGCTGCCGCCGGAAGAATCGTCTGAGGAAGACTCGGACGAAGCGGCGGTGGCCACGGCCGCGGCGGTCTTGGCCTTGGGTTGGGGCAGGGGGGGCTGCGGGGTGTTCCGCCGAGACGAGGGCTTGGCCGGGGCGACGGGCTTGGCGTCGCCTTCGCGGACGAGTGGGGCGATGGCGGTGTTGATATTTTTCCGGCCCTGGTTGGCGAAGTCGACGGTGAGGCGCTGGGCGCGGGTGCCGTCGGGCTGGGCGATGGCTTGGATGCTACGCACGGTGCCGATGCCCCACTCGGGGCGTTTGGGGTGGCGGACCGTGTCGCCCTGGGCGAAACGAATCGGGGTGGTCATGGGTACACTCGGAAAGAGGAACGGCGAGCGGAGGGCCCGGCTTGTGCCGTCGGCCGCTCCAACGCATCAGTTGGGTCGAATAATAAAGTCGTCTTAGGTCAAATATCGGGAAATCCCAGCTGATTTGCTGGTTAAACCCGAGGCAATCACAAGAATTTAACGGTCAATCCCCTTGGTTTAATCCGGGCGGTTTTTCAACGGCCCATCTTTCCCAAACACAATATCGGTATTACCTACCGGTTGCTGAAGGAGTATAGCCAGTTTTTGCCGTTTGTTGTAGGGGAAAGGGCACAAACTTTGTTTTGGTCTGTGCTTCCGGGCAAACCCGTATGTTATTTAATCAGCAAGATTTTGATGACCGAGCAAAAATTACCGGCTGATCAGAGCGGATCTTTGCCGCCGATGCCCGAGCGTTCTTCGCCGGGGGTGGCGTCTTCTTCGTCCTGCTCGGTGTCGGCCTCTTCTTCGTGCAGCTCGTTGAGCCGATCTTCTTCGTGCCGGGTCGTCACCGAAGTTGTCTCAAGGAGTTTGTTGATGCGTCGGCGGACAAGGAAGATCATCGGGACGTGGGGGATGCGGCGCAGCTCGGTCCGGCCGGTCGCCGAGTACACGACGAGCGTGCCCGCGCCGCAGAGCAAGAGTTCCAACAGATCTGGGAACGTGCTGCGGACCCGCTTGGCTCCGCGGGCGAGCGAGTCGTCGGCCCGGCCCCACGAATAATGCTCGAACTCGTTGTGCGTGATTCGCCAGCGGTGCTGCAGCCGGGCGTAGATCCACATCGTGGCGTAGGGCGGCAGCAGCAGGATGCTAAGACACAAGCCGAAGCCGGGGTCGTACGCGACGTCGCGGTTCGCCAGCCAGCGGTAGGCGTCGCCGATGACGGTGATCCGATCAAAAGTAGCGTCGAGGTATTTGCCCAGGAAGAACAACGCCAGAAACGCAACGAGCCAAAACACCGCGTGGTCACGCTCCAGGTCGATCCCGATCGTCAAGACGACGATCGCCACGACGAGCAGGTACACCCAGCCGATGACTTCGGCGTTTAAATCCCACCACGCCACCGTCGGATAGAGCAACACCCCGGCAACGATGATCGGCCAAACGAACAGCAGCTTCGGGTAGGTGTGAAATACCACCTGCGTGACCGGCGGCTTGATCTTCTTCTTCGGCTTAGCGGGCTTTCGTTTGCTCATGTCGTCGTCGGCCGCTTTCGCTTCCGGCTCCGACACTTTTATATCCGCGGGGGGTGTGGCGTCTTCGGGCATACGTACACTTTACTGCCCAAAGTTGTGGACAACAGCCGCCGTGTTGGCATCACTGCTGGGGGTTATTCGCGGCTAGCTGTTTGCAAGTAAGACTTGACCGTTTGTTCAGCGGCGTCGCGGGTCTCGGCGGTGTGGCCTTCGGCTTTGACCTCCGAGGCGAGCTTGAACATCGAGGCGTAGAGCTTTTCGCCTTCAATGTCTTTCGCTAGCGTGAACGTTTGATTTTCTTCGAAGACGTCGCCCCATATCTCGCGGACGTCTTGCCAGTAGGCGGCGGTCTGTTCCCAGTAGAGCCGGCCGGCGGAGAAGTCGACGTCGTCGGTGCGGTCGTAGACGTTGAGGCCAGACTCGTGGGCGAGGATTTTCAGGGGTTGGCCGGCGTCGTCGAGGACGAGCTTCTGGTTGTCTTGCTCGTGTACCCAGCCGTCGGGCGTGATGGTGTGGCGGTTCTTGGCGAGCAGGGCGTGGTAGTCCGAGCGTTTGGAAAACTCGCGGCGGGGCAGGGGGCGCCAGGTCTCGGCGGATTCCCAGGCCGAGCGTTCGCCGAGGTGGGTCCACTTGCCGAAGGATTCGTAGCGGGGCGAGTCGTCGACTTGGTAGACGGCCTGGCTCCATGTGCCGGCGACTTTTTCGGGAGCGAGTTCGACGGTTTCCCAGGTGTTGTGGCCGCGGAACTCGAGCAGGCTGGTGTCTTGGTAGGTCCAGTCCTGGCGCCAGTGCTTGACGACGACGGGGTCTTTGCCTTCGGGGTGCATGACCAGGACGTGCTGCAGGGCGATGAAGTCGCCGGTGTCTTCGATGACCTCGACAAACTCGGTGGCGGAGGAGTGGTACGGGTCGCGGAGCTCGTAACTCGCTATGAGGCCCACGGTTTCTTGGAACTGGAACGTCACGGCGTATTCGCCCGCCATGGCGAGGATGGCTTGGCGGTCGGCCACGGGGGCTTTGGTTTTGTCGTGCGATTGGCAGAGCGAGCAGCCGCTCTCCGGTGAGCCGGCCGGGGCGATCGGGGCCCAGAAAGAAGCGGATAGTGCCGTGGCGGTGGCGATTATTGATAGCTTCAACATTACTACTTTACCTTTCGTACAAAAAACCTATTTGGTGCCAGGATGTGGCGGTATTGTTCAGGAAATATATTAGACCGACTGCCCGGCCACAATCTGGTCGAGGATCATGATTTTCTGCCAGATCTTGCGGGACAGGCCTGTGGTGAGGGTTTCGATCTCGTCGACGGCGGCGAGGACGACGGCGTCCTGGGTGTTGCGGGCGTAGAGCGCGGCGACCTTACCGATGAGCGAGAGCATCTCGCTGCAGTAGTCGAGGTACCGGCCCATGAGGAAGGGGGTGAGCTGGTCGACTTGCGGGGTGCCGCCGGGCTCGGTGACGATGAGCTCGCGGTGGACGAGGCGTTCGGGGTCTTTGGCGAACTGGTGCATGTCGATGACGTGGGCGAGGGCCCGCATCTCCTGCACGGCGGCGAGGACCTTGCGGCGTTTGAAGCGGTTTTCGAGGGAGAAGACGAAAAGGATCAGCAGCCCGAGGTAGATGATCGTGCTGATCGCGGCGTCGATGCCCTCGAGCATGGAGAAGGCATCGGGCGCGTCTTCGAAGTGCAGGTACGAAAAAGCGATCTTGGCGAGCACCACGACCATCGTCGTGACGAGCAAGATGTTGATCGCCCGCAGCCAGATAATCGGCCTCTGAACCTCGAGCGACTCGCTCACCGCTTTGCCCGCCATCGTCCGCAGCAGGCGGCACGTCTGGCCCAGTCCGCGGCCGGGCAGGCGGTAGTCGATCCGCTCGGCGAGCAGCTCGATGGTCATGACGATGCGTTCGGAGCGGAGCTCGATCGTGGGCGGGGTCTTTTTCACCGGCCACAGGATAACGCCGCGGGTTTTCGCACGGCCGGGAATATCAGTTCCCACCGCATCAGTGACGCGAGGGATTGCGGCTCAAGGAGCGATAATACGCTAGTTATTCCGGGGCTCAGCCTGCCCGATAGGAGGGGAATGAGTGCGCCCGCAGGACGTATCTTGATCGTGTCGGACACCCACCTGGCCAACCCTGGCCGGGGCGCGGGGTCGGCGGAGGCGTTGAGGCCGTTGTGGGAGGGGGCGAGTGAAGTCATCTTCAACGGGGACGTTGCCGAGATCGCCGATCAACGGTTGCGAGGCGAAGCGGCGCGGCAGGTGCTGGCGTTACAGGAATACGCCGAGGTCGACGGGGTGAAGCTGACGTTCATCTCGGGCAACCATGACCCGCTGCTGACCGATCGGCGGTACCTGCGGTTGGCTGAGCGGGAAGTATTTCTGACCCACGGCGACATCTTGCACCCCGCGATCTCGCCGTGGACCGATCACGCCAAGCACCTGCAAGCGTTGCACGCCGACGCCGTGCTGTCGCTCGACCCAGACAAGGCCCGCGATATCGATCACCAGCTCGCGGCGTGCCAGCACGCCTCGGTCGTGCAGTGGGACCATTTCGTGACTAAGCCGCACGAGGGCTTGGAGAAGAACGCGCTGCGCCGCGGCCTCGAACGCTTCGGCCTGGGGCGGAAGATCGAGCGGCGGTCGTCGCAGGGCGTCAAGGTCTTCAAGGCGTTGTACTACTGGCACACGATCCCCCGCCGGGCGATGGGCTTTGCCCGACGTTTTGCGCCAGAGTCTCGGTTCTTTATCTTCGGCCACATCCACAGGGCGGGGATTTGGCACGACCCCAACGCGTTGACCGTCGGTACCGACGTGATCGTCCCCGAGGGCGGGCGGTACATCATTAACACGGGTGCTTACCAGACGCCGCGGAATCCGCGGGCGGTGGTGATCGAGGGCAAGCAACTCAGTGTTTGGCCGATCCGTTACAACCTCAAGGGGCACCGCTTCGCCGACAAACCGTTGGCCGAGTATTCGCTGAACCACGAAGCGGTCGCGGCAACGGTGGACGGGGCAGATCGCGACGATCCGGCGGTGGCGGCGTAACGCAAAGATGTCCCGCAGCATTTTGGGGTTTGCGTTAGCCTTGCCTGAATGACCACCGGCCTGATCTACGACGAGCGTTTTCTGAACCACGATACCGGCCGCGGCCACCCCGAACGGCCCGACCGTCTGCGGGCGATCGTCGCGGCGATGCGGTCTTCGGGGCTGTGGCATCGGCTGCGGCACTTGGAATTTGATTTGGCCACCGCGGCCCGGCTGGAGCGGCTGCACAGCCCGGCGTATGTGCATCGGGTGGTGGAGGAGTGCGCGTCCGGCTTGCCGTATATCGACGTGGTTGACTCGGCGGTGTGCGAGGCGAGTGCGGAGATCGCGATGCTCGCGGTGGGCGGGGTGATGCGAGCGGTGGAGGCGGTCATGAGCGGGGAGGTGGGCAACGCTTTTTGTGCGGTGCGCCCGCCGGGGCACCACGCCGAGGCGGGGCGGTCCATGGGTTTTTGCCTGTTCGGCAACGTGTCGTTGGCGGCGGAGTCGTTGATCGCCGACCACGACTTGAAGCGGGTCGCGATCGTCGACTTCGACGTCCATCACGGCAACGGCACGCAGCACCTGCTCGAAGACCGGGCGGACGTGCTGTTCGTCAGTGTCCACGAAGACCCGCAGCACCAATACCCCGGCACCGGCTTCGCCAACGAAATCGGTCGGGGCGATGGCGAGGGCTACACGCTCAACGTCCCGCTCGCCCCCGGAAGCGGTGACGAGGCTTATAGGGAAGCGTTTGCAGAGCTGGTTTTGCCGAAGCTCGACGAATACGCGCCGCAGTTCCTCTTGTTGTCCGCGGGATTCGACGCCGCTGCGGCGGACCCGCTCGGCGGGATGCGGGTGAGCACGCCCGGCTTCGTCGAGATGACGCGGGCCCTATTGGATATCGCGAAACGTCACGCGGACGGGCGGGTGGTGTCGGTCTTGGAAGGGGGGTACGACCTCGAGGCTTTGGCAGCTGGGGTTTGCGGCCACGTCGAGACGATGCTGGAGTTCGGCGGGGCGGGTCCGATATAATTTATGAATGGGTATGGTCCCGCAGAACAACCTGGCTGGAGGCGTTGAACTCACCGTGTTGGGGGAAGGTACGGCTACGGCCGAGGCGGCAGAATCCCAAGAAGACGTGTGGTACGCCGACGGCCTGCGGTTTGAGTGCACGCAGTGCGGCGGATGCTGCACGGGAGCACCGGGCTTCGTGTGGTTCGGCGACGACGAGGCGCAGGCGATGGCTGACGCCGTGGGGGTTGATTTACGAGAGTTTTACCAGAGGTACTGCAAGCGGAAGTTCGGGCGGTGGACGCTCGACGAGGTGCGTTACCAGCGGGACAAATACGACTGCGTGTTCCTCGAGCGTGACGCGAAGGGGAACGGGCGGTGCAGCATCTACGCGGTTCGGCCGACTCAGTGCCGGACGTGGCCGTTCTGGGACAGCAACCTGAGCAGCCCGCGGGCGTGGGCGGCGGCGGCCCAGGACTGCCCGGGGATGAAGCTGCCGAACGAGCAGGGCGGGAACTTCGTACCCATCGAGAAGATCCGCATCGAATTGGCGAAGAACCCTCGGGGTCTTTAAGGAGCGATCTGTTTGTTTGGGTTGGACCAGGAATCCGAGGTTGAGCTCTGGTCGTCGTGGCGTCAGGCGTCGTCGCGCCCGGAGGTCGACCGTGGATTAAGAGCGCTATACGCTGAGCTGGATGCGGCGATCGCGGCGAAGAGGCCGACGTGCTGGGCGAGCGGGCGTTGCTGCAAGTTTGTTGAGTTTGACCACCGGCTGTATGCCACTGGGCTGGAGATCGCGTGGTTCCTGCGGCAAGTCGATTCAAGCAAGGCTCAGCCCGTCAGTTCCGGTTCGCCCGACGGCGTCAGCCTGCAGCAGTTCACGGCTCGCTCCGGAGACTGTCCGTATTACGTGGGCGGAATGTGCCAATCGCACGCCGTCCGGCCGCTAGGCTGCCGTGCTTTTTTTTGCCAGAAGGGCACCGAAGACTGGCAGCAGGATTTGTACGAAGTGTTTCTGAGCCGTCTCCAAGCGTTTCACAAAGAGCACGGCCTCGAGTACCGCTACATGGACTGGATCGTTGGGGTTGAGCAGGCCGGGGCGTCGTGCGTTGCAAGTTGATTGTTTTTTGATCTAATCCATTGGTTTTTTGGGTTTGGAAAGGTAAGGCATGTTTAAAAATATGGGTGCATTTATTGTGGCCGTCGGGTTGGGTGCGTCGGCTGTAGCGGGGGAACCGGTGTCGCTGATCGACGCGGAGCTGTCGCAGTGGGAAATCTGGATGGGCGTGCCGCACGCCACGGTCGAGGGTTTGCCGGAAGGTACGTTCCAGAGCACCAACGTCCACGGCGGCGAACCGATGGGCCTGAACAACGACGTCAAGAACGTCTTCACCACGACGACCGACGAGGACGGCCAACCCGTGCTTGCGATCACCGGCGAGATCTACGGCGGCCTGACGACGCTCGATTCCTTCGAGAACTACCACTTCACCACCGAGTTCCGCTGGGGCGACCGCAAGTGGGAGCCCCGCCTCAACGTCAAACGCGACAGCGGCATCCTCTACCACTGCTACGGCGAGCACGGCTCGTTCTGGAAGGTCTGGAAGTCCTGCCTCGAGTATCAGGTCCAAGAAAGCGACCTGGGCGACTTCATCCCGCTAGCCGGGCCCAAGGCCAAGATGCGCGGGACGTGGGTCAACGACGGCAAGCGGCTGAAATACGACCCCGCGAGCCCCGACTTTCACACCGCGGGCGGCTACACCTCTGCCGCCGTCGAACCGGATGCGCCGCACGGCGAGTGGAACACGCTCGAGTTCTACGTGATCGGCAACGACGCGGTCCACATCGCCAACGGCGAGATCGTCCTCGTCCTCCACGACGCGGTCGACGGCAACGGCGATCCCCTGGTCCGTGGCCAGATCCAGATCCAGTCCGAAGCGGCTGAGTGTTATTACCGCAACATGGTGGTCACGCCGATCACCCACGACGACCTGCCCGCCGACGTCGCCGCGGCGTTCGCCGACGGGCCGCCCGGTAGCGACGGCTAGCGGATCAGCGGTAACAGCTCCGATGGCTGGTCGATGATCGCGTTTGCCCCTGCAGCCCGCATTCCCTGAACCGGGCGGAAGCCCCACGCGACGCCGACGGTGAAGAAGCCTGCGGATCGGCCGGTGTGCATGTCGACGTCGGTGTCGCCGATGTAGGCCCAGCGTTCGGGCGGGACGCAGAGTTCGCTACATGTGTCTAATGCCGCTTTGGGGTCGGGCTTGACTGGATAGCCTGCTCGGTGGCCGCGGACGGCGGCGAATTTCCATCGGCCGAAGATACGCTCGACCATATCGACGGTCGCTTCATTGGGTTTGTTGCTCATCACCGCCAGCCGGACGCCGCGGGCGGTCAGGGCGTCGAGCAGTTCGGGGATGCCCGGGTACGGGGTGCAGTGGTCGTAGCGGTGCTGGGCGTAGTGGTCGTGGAACGCTTCGACGGCCTTTTTGAAGAGTTGTTGGTGATCGAGACCCATCGCGTCGCCGATCAGGCGGTCGAGCCCCTGGCCGGTGAGGGTGCGGTAGGCGTCGAGGGGATTGGTGGGTCGGCCGACCGTGGTCAAGGCGTGGTTCGCCGCCTCGGCGAGGTCGCGGAGGGTGTCGGCGAGCGTGCCGTCGAGGTCGAACATCACGGCGTCGTAACGCATGGCGGCAGTGTAGAGCGTTGCGTGGCCTCGGAGCAGGGCGTATCTTTTATCGGCCGCGTTCCGGGGCGCCTGCGGCAATGAGTTTGGGGTACGGAAATCCGCATGTCGCAAAAAAAGTCCAGCTCTTCGGCCGCTTCCGGCCAAATTACGCCCGAGGTCGAACAGGCCCAACTGCTGATCCCTTCGGGGAAGTTTGTCCTGACCTCGCAACACGAAGACCGGCGGGCGGGGATCTTGGTGCATTGGGTCCAGCGGGTATGTGTCGAGCCGCCGATGCTGAGCGTGGCGGTGGCTAAGGGGAAGGCGATCATGCCGTTGATCAGCGAGTCGCGGAAGTTTGCGCTGTGCCAGATCGGCGAGGGCGAACGGCTGATGCAACGCAAATTTTCTGGCGAGTCTGACCTCAGCGACGATCCGTTCCTAGGCCAGGATTTGTTGCCGAGCAAGCTGGGCGGGGTGCCGATCTTGTCGGGTTCGTTGGCGTATTTCGAGTGCGAGCTGACTTGTCATATGGATGTCGAGGGCGACCACGATCTGTTCGTGGGGCGAGTTCACGCCGCGGTGTCGGCCGACGGCTCGCCGCGGGTGTGTTTCGCCGCGACCTCGTCGGCCGAGAAGGTGTCGGCTGCTTCCGAGACGTCCGGGGGCGAAGAAGACTCGGTCGATTAAGGGATCGAGCGGGGGGGGAATGGCTAGACTCTCCAGATGCCTATCGCTACCGCCCCGACCAATATCGACGATCCTGTGAACGCCCGCCTGCTGTCGGTTTCTGAGGACCGCGTGCAGGGCTTTACCCGTTATCCGCTGAACCAGATCGCCGAGGCGGCGGGCTTGTCGCTGGACACCGTGATCGAACGGATCGGGGCGATGCTTGAGGCGGGGACGATCCGCCGGGTCCGGCAGACGCTTATGGCGACGAGCCTCGCCCCCGGGGCGTTGGTTGCCTGGAAAGTACCGCCGAAGAAACTCACCGCCGCGTTCGACTTCATGTTCAGGCAGGACCCATTTTCCGGCCACGTTGTCCTCCGCACCACCGACAAGGAAACCCCCGGCAGCCAGTACAAGCTCTGGACCACGCTTAAGGTGCCCAAGCCCTACAGCATGGAGAAACACTGCGAGTATCTCTGCGAACAGACGGGGGCCGAGGCGTACAAGCTACTACCTGCCAAGAAGCTCTTCGCCCTCGGCGTCGGCCACGTGCGCCGAAAAAAACTCGAACCCGGTGACCGCACCGACGAGCCGGGCCGGGTGCTAGATACCAAGATCGTGGAACTCACCGACCGCGAGTGGCGGGTGTTGATGGCCCTCAAGCGAGAGTTCGAACCGAGTGAATTGGCGGAGGATATCTGGGCCCCGCGGGCCGCCGAAGCGGGCGAGACACTCGAAGACTTTTGCGACATCGCCGCCAGCCTCAACGAACGCCGCGTCATCGGCCGATTCAGCACATTCCTCGAACACGTCAAGAAGCACAAAGACGGCCAACGCGTCACCAAGTTTAATGCGTTGTTCCACTGGAAGGTCCCGAAGGGCAAAGAGCTCGAAGCTGGTCAGGAAGTCGGCCGACACCACTGCATGACGCACGCCTACTGGCGCGAAGGCGGCCCCGAGTTCTCCGACGTCAACATCATGGGCGTCTCCCACGGCACCGAGAAAGACCGCGTCCTCGAACACAAAGCCGCGATCGACCGCCACCTCGAAGAGGCCGGCATCCCCGTCAGCTACACCAACGTCTTCTGGGGCGGCCAGAGCGAGATCAAGCCCAGCGAGATCAGCCCCATCGCCTACCAGACCTGGTGCGGCGGCTGCGGGATCGCCGCCGAGGCGATGCGGTCGTGAGCGACGGGGATCGGGAAACCAAACGCTACAAACTCACCGTCGCTTACGACGGTAGCGCCTTCCACGGCTGGCAGAAGCAGCAGCCGCCGGATCAGGCGTGGCCGCGCACGGTGCAAGGTGAGTTGGAAGCGGCGATGATGCAGGTGCTGCGGCAGCCGCCGGAGGTGTTTGACCTCTTGGGGGCGAGCCGGACGGATACGGGGGTGCACGCGATCGGGCAGGTCTGTCACTTCAGTTCGGACACGACAATCCCGGTCGAGCGGCTCTGCCGGGCGATTAATAGCCGGCTGCCCAAGGACATCGACGTGCGTCACGCCGAGGTGGTAAACGACGATTTCGACGCGATCCGCGACGCGACCGACAAGCAGTACCGCTACCGCATCCACCACACCCGCCACCGCCCGCTAGGGATCCGGCACCTGGTGCATCACGAGTGGGCCGACATCGATGTGGCACCGATGCACGACGCGGCGAAGCGCCTCATCGGCACGCACAACGTCGAGGGCTTCGCCGCCGCCGCCCACGGCCGCACGACCACTATCCGCACGATCCACAGCTGCCACGTCGAAGAACACCCGCTGCCCACCGGTAGCGGCTCGCCGATCCCGCAGAGCAATGCCGATCTGCCGCAAGGTGCCCATACGACCGACGCCGGGCGTGAGATCCACGTCGTGATCTCCGGCAGCGGCTTCCTCTACAACATGGTCCGCATCGTCGCGGGCACGCTGCTCGATGTCGGCATGGGCCGTATGCCCCCCGACCGGATTGATGAGATTTTGGCGACCCAAGACCGTTGTCTCGCCGGGCCGACGCTGCCGCCGAACGGGTTGTGTCTGGAGTGGGTGAAGTACGGGTAAACTGGCCGTGCGATGCGAATCCTCCACGTCATCACCCGCCTGATCCTTGGTGGGGCTCAGCAGAATACGGTGATGTCCTGCAAGGCCCAGGTCGACGCGGGCCACGAGGTGCACCTCGCCTACGGCCCGATCCACGGACCCGAGGGCTCGCTGCTTGAAGAAGCCAAGGCAAGCGGCGCGACGCTGCACGAGATAAAGCCGATGGTGCGGGAGTTGAGCCCGCTGAACGATTGGCGGTGTCGGAAAGAAATGCGTGCGTTAGTTCAAGAGTTGCATCCAGATATCGTGCACTCGCATTCGAGTAAAGCGGGGATCGTTGCACGGTCCGCGGCGTGGCGAGACACAACCAAAGTCATCCGCGGGGTGAATATGCCGGGTGAGCCGTGGCACCCGCGAGAACACCGGCCTGTAGTGATCCATACGGTTCATGGCTTGCCTTTTCACGACGAGCAGTCCAAAGTCATACATAACCTCTACGTCCGCTTAGAGAAGTATGCAGCGAAGCGTTGCGACCACCTAATCGCGATTACACCTGAGATGGTCGAGGCGTTTATAGAGAAACAGATCGCTCCGGTTGGGAAGTTCACCGTGATCCCCAGTGGGATCGATGTCGAGGCTTTTACGCCGCGGCCCGAGTGTCGTGATGCGGCGCGCGAAAAATATGATATTCCGCGGGATGCTTTGGTCGTCGGCCATGTTGGTAGGCTTGATCCGCTCAAGGGTCATGCCGACTTATTGGATCAGTTGCCAATGTTGCGAGAAGACGGTCGAGACGTTTGGCTACTTTTCGTCGGCGATGGCTTTCACCGGGGCGAGTTGGAGAAGCATGCGCATATGGCGTTCGGCAAGACGGTCATCACGGGGCTGGTGCCGTTGGCGTCGATCCCCGAGCATCTGGCGGCGATGGACGTGATGGTGTTGCCTTCGTATCAGGAGGGGCAGAGCAGGACGCTTTGCGAGGCGTTGCTGTGCGGGGTGCCGGTGGTGGGGTACGACGTGGGCGGGATCCCGTCGGTGATCAAGGACGGCGAGACGGGGCGGTTGGTGCGGGTGGGGGATACGCCCATGCTCGGCCGGGCGTTGCTCGACTTGCTGGATGATCCCGAGTATGGTTCTCGGCTTGCGGAGCGGGGCCGGCAGCACGTGATCGAGAACTTCAGCGCGGACAAGATGAACCGCGAAATCCTCGACCTGTACGATCGGCTCCTCGACGCAGCGCCTTCCGGCGGCCCCGTCTGACTCACCCCGCCTGCCCCCGGAAGTTAGAAGACATGAGCGATTCGTCGTCGTCCAAGATGCCCCGCCTCAATAACCGGCAGGCCTACAAGATCGTGCACGGTCTCTGGAAAGAGAACGCCGACCCGATGTACCAGCGGCGGGACATGAAGCTGCGCATCGTCGGCGTGGCCGGGGTGATCGCGATGCTGATCGGCCTATGGATCGGCGACCAGCAGGGCTCGGCAGCGGTGCAGATCGCCTCGGCGGTTGCGGGCGTGATGGTATTCGGCGGGGCGTTGTGGTCGGCGTCGCGGAACTACAAAGCGGACTACAAACGGTTCGTCGTGGCGCACATGGCCGACGACGGCACTTTTTTGTTCTGCCCGCAGTGCCGGGCGTTGATGGGTGATCCGACGGACGAGCGGGTACGTCTCCAGCCGCCGACGTCGTGCACGAAATGTGACGGCAAGCCTTGGAAGTTTGAACGGCCCGAGTGAAATTGGTGTTTGTTTGCCGCGGCGGCCCCGGGTCAATGACCCGGGGCTAAAGTGTTGCGGTAATTAAACGTCATGGACCCCAAGTATGAACATCATCGTTGCCGGCCCGCACCCCGACGATCAGGAACTCGGCATGGGCGGAACGATCGTCCGCCTCGCTGCCCAGGGCCACCACGTGCTCGTCCTCGATATGACCAACGGCGAACCCACGCCCTACG
This sequence comes from Planctomycetota bacterium, assembly GCA_038747275.1. Lineage (GTDB taxonomy): Bacteria > Planctomycetota > Phycisphaerae > Phycisphaerales > Phycisphaeraceae > Algisphaera. The sequence goes on from JBCDJW010000029.1 coordinate 37,665, forward strand.
GCTCGGTCGAGCAGCGCGAGGTCGAGTGGAACGCCGCGACCGAAATCCTGAACCAACAAGCTGAAGCTTCCGGGAATGGAGGTAAGGTCACGCGTCGTCTGCTCGGCCTGAAGAACCGCGAGGTGCAGCACAACCTCGAAGCCCGCCATGCGATGGCCGGCGTGATCCGCGAGCACCAGGCCCAGATGATCTTCCTGCCCTTCGAAGAAGACGCTCACCCCGATCACCGCGCGGTGACCCGCATCGTCGAGGACGCGCGGTTCGACGCCAAGCTAACGAAGATCGATCTCCCGGGCGAACCGATCTACCCCAAATGGATGATCTACTACTACTGCACGCACCTGCGTTGGGTGGCCAACCCGTCGTTCTGCCTCGACATCACCGAGCAGATGGATGTGAAAGAAGCATCGATCAAGGCATACGAGACGCAGTTCATAATCCCCGAAAAGAACCGCCGGGTGGTCGAGTTCGTCCGCGAGATGAACGGCTACATGGGTAGCCGTATCAGCACGCGGTACGCCGAGCCGTTCTTTACGAAAGAGCCTTTGGGGCTGAACTCGCTGGACTGCTTGGTGGTTTGATTCCTCGTCCGATGGGAAGCTTTACCGGTATTCGATATCAAACGCCAGTTCGCCGTTGTCGGCCCGTTCCCAGACGAGGTTGGGTTCGGGGGTGAGGCCGGGGGCGGCGAGGCGGGGGGGGAGGCCGTGGCCCGAGGGTTCGAGCAGGATGAAGTCGGACCGCTCGCCACCGGGGCGGAGGTAGGTGAAGTTTTGGTCGTTGGTGGCGAGGAGTTCTTCGCGTAGGCCGTGGTGGGTGCGGGTGAGTTTGAAGCCGCGGGACTGCAGGTCGCGGCGGAGCTCGGCGAAGCTGTGGGGCATCGGCTCGTCGCGTTGGGTTTTGTAGGCGAGGGCAGAGCCGAGGAATTCGAGGCGTTCGGTGGCGACGTTGACCGGGCTGGGCTGTTGCTCCATCGCGAAGCGTCGCCAGCGTTCTTCGATGCCCGAGACGGCGCCGTAGCCGAAGGCGGAGCGGAAGGCCTTGTCGTGGGCGTGGCCCTCGGAGAGCAGGCGAAGATAGACTTCGAACGAGCGGAGGTATCGGCCGTCGTCGCCGTGGATGAGGTAATAGACGATCGACCACGACTGGGCGTAGAGCAGTTCGGATCGGCTGCCGTTGGTGCGTAGCAGCTGGTTCCACTGCTTGTTGTCCAGCGAGAGCAGTTCTTCGGTATCGACCGCCCATTTATATTGCAGCGCGTTGCGGACGAGTTCGATGCGGTCGGGGTCGCCGAGGCCGAGCTCCATGCCGTGGTCGAGGATGACGGCGTCTTCGAAGTATTGGGCCAGGCCTTCGTTCATCCACGTCGGCAGGTTCGGGCCGAGGTAGTTCCAGGCGAACTGGTGGAAGCCTTCGTGCTGGAGCGTGCGGAGGGTCTGCGATCGGCTGTGGCCTTGGGCCCAGGTCGCGAGGCCGCGGACCGAGTGGGTGATGAAGAACATGCCGCCGCTGCCGCGGGCGTCGATGCCGTGGTGCGACATGAACGCGAGGTACTCTTCCTGGTGGCGGAAGAGGTACAGCGGCATCAGCCCGGCGTTGCGTTGGGTGTACTCGGCGAAGCGACGCTCGAACTGGGAGAACACCGCGTCCATGTGCCGGCCGAAGGGCACGGTCTCTTCCCGGCTGAGGTTCGTGTGGATGTGGTAGTGGTGCGACGCGAAGACGTTGAGGCCTTCGACCGGGTTGCCCTCGGCGACGATCTTCGTGCGGGCCGGCGTCTGGCTGGCTTCGGCGGATTGTGCCGAAGCGGGGCGAGCTTGGAGTCCCGCTAAGCAGGCGATAGCCGTGATGAGTAGGGCAGAGCCGATGCGCATCTTGACGGAAACATCGTCGGCCGCGGGGCCGCGGTACAGCCCGAAACGCTGAAGCGATCTAACCTTAGGGCCGATAGCCGTTACATCCGGAACACTCGCCCCGCTTTACGCATCCATATTCTGGCCGAAGGCGATGTCGTGGCCGTCGAGGTCTTGGATGCCGAACTCGCGGCAGCCGTAGGGCTGGTCGCATGGGCCGTAGTCCATCTTCGCTCCGGCGGCCCGGAATTCTTCATAGAGGGTGTCGGCGTCGTCGACCCAGAAATACGCGTCCCAGAGCTTGTCCTCGACCTTCCAGTTCGGCACGATCATCTCGTGCTTCTCGGTCTGCTTGAGCATCAGGCAGAGGTTGTCCCGCCAGACCATGCAGAAGCTCGGCGGCTCGCCCCAGAACCGGTCGTATTTGAATCCGCAGCAATCGCGGAAGTAGTCGGCAGAGGCGTGGACGTCGCGGACGAGCAGGACGGTGGCGCTAGTTTGCAGTTTGGGCATGGCTCAAACCTCCGCTAATTGGTAAGGCTTGAGTAAAGCCTTTCTCGAAGAACTCATGCCTGCAAAACTATAACCCCCGGATTGCCATGAATCAGTTTGGCCGAGAGTCGTTTCAGCTAAAAGTTGATCGAGTACGGTGTCGTGTGGATAGATATACCAGTCATCTTGATCACGAAAAGCAATGTACAGATCTTTACCACGGTATTTCTCCGCGAAAGTCATTCTCCCCTTAAGCTGGATTTTCAGAAATCTGTCGCTGTGGATGTCTTGTGCGATCAAGTCCGCACCGTTCCAGTCATCGGTAAGTCTGTGTGTGATAAAGCCGTAATCCGCCAACACTGCAGATAGTTTTTGAAAATTGTAATTTTCTTTCTGGCGGCTATTGAGAAGTTTGTAATCAATTTTCTCGAACATAGACCCTCCGGAAAATTTAGGTTACTTCCCTGCGTAGTCAATAATCCGGCTGATCTCGCTGCGGAGGTCGTGGCGGTGGACGACGCGGTCGACGAAGCCTTTTTCTTTGAGGAACTCGGAGCGTTGGAAGCCTTCGGGTAGTTCCTGGCGGACGGTGTTGGCGATGACGCGGGCACCGGTGAAGCCGATCAGGGCTTTGGGCTCAGCGAGGATGAGGTCGCCGAGCATGGCGAAAGACGCGGCGGTGCCGCCGGTGGTCGGGTCGGTGAGCAGGGCGATGTAGAGCCCGCCCGCGTCGTCGTGGCGGGCGAGGGCGGCGCTGGTCTTGATCATCTGCGACACGGCGAGCGTGGCTTCCTGCATCCGGGCGCCGCCGCCCGCGCAGACGACGATGACCGGTCGATCGAGGTCGGTGGCGAGTTCGATGGCCCGGGTGATCTTTTCTCCGACGACGCTGCCCATCGACGCCATCATGAATTCGGGGTTCATCACGGCGAGGACGACGCCGCGGCCCTTGATGAACGCCTTGCCGGCAACGAGGGCGTCCTTGTGGCCGGTCTTCTTCTGCTCGGCGGCGATACGGTCTTTGTAGGCCTTGCGGTCGACGAACTCGAGGGTGTCCTTCGGGCCGAGGCCCTCCCACATCGGCTCGAAGCTGCCGGGGTCGACGAGTTGTTTGATGCGTTCGTCGGCACCGATGCGGTAGTGGTGTTCGCACTCGGGGCAGACGTGGCGGTTGGCTTCGACCTGCTTGCGGTAGCTCATGGCTCCGCACGCGGGGCAGCGCATCCAGAGGCCGGCGGGGACGTTGGCCTTGGGTTGTTCGCCGTTGGTGTGGGTCATGTCCTGCCAGGTGCGGCGGCGGTCGCCGTTGACGGGGAGGTCTTTGTCGGATTCCTGGGCTTTCGCTTTGGCGGCTTCAACGGCCGAGGCGGCGGCGGCCCGGGGGATTGGCGTAGAGTCGGCCACGCGGTGGCTCCTGGGTGATTCGGTCACGGCCCGGTCGAGATCGGCGTCAGAAGGCCGGGACGCGGGTTTCGGGGCGGGAAGGGCCTAAAAAGCCCTTCGGCGGGCCGGATTGGCGGCCCGCAACCAGTTGGGCGATTATACCGACCCCTGTGTTTTGGAGAAACCGTCATGCGTTTGACGCAATTTTTGGATTCGGACCACCAGATACGCTTCGGCCGCGACTTCGGCGACGGCACCGCCGAGTTGTTGGCGGGTGATGGGTTCGAAGACCTGACGTTGACCGGCGAGGTGGTTGAGATCACGCAGCGTTTGGCCCCGGTTACGCCGCCGAATATTTTCTGCATCGGGCTGAACTACCGCGAACACGCCGCCGAGACCGGGGCAGCGATTCCCGCGCGGCCGGTGGTGTTTATGAAGCCGACGACAACGCTGTGTGGGCCGGGCGAGGCGGTGGTGATCCCCGCGTCGCAGATGGACGGGCCGGAGGTGGACAGCGAAGCGGAGTTGGCCGTGGTGATGGGGCTCAAAGACGGCCAGCCCGCGCGGGACGTCTCCGAAGCCGAAGCACTCGACTATGTCCTAGGCTACACTTGCGGCAGCGACATCTCCGCCCGGCGTTGGCAGAAGCACGGCGGCGGCGGGCAATGGGTCCGCGGCAAAGGGTTCGATACCTTCTGCCCGCTCGGCCCGGTCATCGTTACCAAAGGCGTCGGCGACGACGAGATCGCCGATCCGCAGAATCTGACCATTGCGGGCAAACTCAACGATACCGTGATGCAATCGAGCCACACCAGCGACATGATCTTTTCGGTGGCGGAGATCGTTTCCTTTCTGAGCCGGGACACGACGCTGTTGCCCGGCACGGTGATCTTGACCGGCACGCCGCCAGGCGTGGGCTTTGTGCGTCAGCCTCCGGTGTGGGTGATGCCGGGTGATGAGTTAACGGTAGAGATCGAAACGATCGGGGCGTTGCGTAACCCGGTCACCGCGGTGTCCCCACCCCACGTTTAGCGGGAGACGCGTAGCTTCACGTGTATGGCGGGCGGCTTCGCCGCACCCGCTAAACGGGCAGTGATTACTGGATCGGCCCGATCGTGGCTTCGCCGGTGGCGGGGTCGACGGTGAGAGTGATGGTGTTGCCGTCGGCGGCGAGGGTGATGGTGGCGGGGGTGGCCTGGTCGAGTTGGCCGTAGAGGCCGAAGCCGAGTTCGTCGTCGCCGTTAAGGTCGACGTTCTGGATCTCGACGAGGCCGAGGGCGGTGGCCCGGCCGCTGCCGAAGGCGACGCGGTAGGGCTGACGGTCGAACGGGTTGGTGATCGGCGTCGCGGGGGCGGACGCGGCGGCGACGTGGTAGGTGTGATTTACCGTGTCGAAGACGACGAGGCGGAGGTCGTCGCTGCGGGCGAGCGATTCGACCTTGGCGGCGTCGAGGTCGGCGGCGAGGAGGCGGGCGGCGCTGCGGAGTTGGGTCGGCCCCTGGTCACGGAAGATCGGCATGACCAGTGCCGAGGCGATCGAGAGGATCGCGACGATCACGATCACTTCCACGACGGTGTAGCCGGCCGAGTGGACTAATGGGAGCGGGCGTTGCATCAGCACATACATCGTCCGTTGCGGAGTTGGGGTTTGGTGATCAAACACCGTACGGGCAGCGTTGGATTCGTTGTGCGGCTCCGATAACCAGGGCTTGGCTAGCAGAGAATCGGGTTGGTCGCCGCGATCTGCGGTTTGCAAGGTGCGGCCGGGTCAAAAGCGATGCGGAAATATCCGATGTTTGGGTATCGAGATACAGGAGAAACTGCACATGCGGGCGGCGATACGTCCCCAACCTCATAGACAAAACCTTCGGCATCGATCTGGCTTTTCCCTCCCCGAGGTGTTGCTGGCGTCGGCGGTGTTGGCGTTTGTCGTCGTAGGGATTACGCAGTCCATCGTTTCGGGGCAGGCCCACACCTACAACGCGTTGCACGAAGAGCGGGCGCTATCGCTGGCGGAGGCGTTGATGGAGGAAGTCCTGGCGTTGCCGTACGCCGACGTCGGCGGCGACACGACGCCCGGCCCCGACTCCGGGGAACTGACACGGGATCAGTTCGACGGGATGGACGACTTCGACGGCTACGCCGAGGCGGTCGGGACGCTGGCTGATCCGGCTGGGGTGCTATATCCGGATCAGTTCCAGGTCTTCTCGCGTGCGGTCACGGCGGACTACGACACGGCGGCGATTGCCGACTTCGGCGGGACGCGAAACGGGCTCGCGGTGACCGTGACGGTGGCCGAGCCGAGCGGGCGGTCGTGGGCGATCTCTCGGTTCGTGGCGGAGCCCGCAGAATGAAATCAATCACGCCAACATCTCTATGCCGCGGCAGACGATCCGCCGTCGGTCGCCGCGGCCTGACGCTGATCGAGTTGATCATGGCGTTGGGCATCATGACGTTGATCGGCGCAACGATCGCGGGCATGCTGTCGGCGGTCGCTTACGGCACCGACGAAGACAGCGACGTGCGTAAGCTCGTGGCCCGAAAGAAGACGGTATCGATGCGGATCAACGCCGCGGTGCGGGGTAGCCAGCGGGTGCTCGACGCCGGGCAGACGGCGGACCAGACCTGGCTTGTGCTGTGGGGCCGGGACCTCGACGGAAACGACGCGCCCAGCCTATTAGAGATACGGCTGCTCGAGTACGACACCGCAGCGCGGACGTTGTCGTCTTACGCGGCCCCTGACGGCACGGCCGACGTGGCCTACACCCTGGCTGACGACTTCGACACGATCACGGACACGCTGCGTGGTACGGCAGATTTTCCCGAGACGCGATGGGTGAACGACGCCGAGGCGTTTGACGTCACGTTGGACGACGCAGATCCGCAGAGCGCGAAGTTGGTGAGTTACCGGCTGTCGCTGATCGCGGGCAACCTGACCGACACCGCGATCGGCACCGCGAAACTGCGAAACGAGCAATAACCCCGGGGAAACTGAGCGACCTAGGCCAAGCGTGATGAAAGATACGATGCGAAATCGACGAAATACCGAAGCTGAATTCGCCCGCCGCCGCGGGTTGGCGATGGTGTTGGTCATGATCGCGTTAACGGTGGGGACGATCATCACGCTGACGTTTTTGAGCAGCCAGACGACCTCGACGGCGATCGCGTACAACTCGACCCGTCAGGTGCAGGCCCGGGCGATCGCCGAGGACGGGATGCGTCTGGTGATCGAGCAGGTCCGGGCCGACACGGCGTGGCGCGACGGCCAAACCCACGGAGTGTGGACGGCCTACAGCCGGCTCAACAACGGCGGCTTTCGGGTGCTCTTCGAGGACGAAGACGACGGCGACCTCAGCGGCGACCTGTCCGATCCGTTTGTCGTGACCGTGGAGGGTTTGTTCGACGGGGTCGTCCACCGGGTCTCAAACCGGATCACACCACGGGGGAAGGTGGATCCGACGCACCTCCTTTTGGTGGTGGGCGATGCGGTGCTTAGCACGCAGGACCAGGCCAAGAAGGCTTTGTTCGAGTCGTGGGGCTACACGGTCTTCACGATTGTCGATACCGCTTCTGAAGCGGACTACCAGACCCTGGCCGAGAACGCGTCGGTCGCTTATATCAGCGAAGAGGCCTATTCGTTCGATATCGCAAGTCGCCTATACAATCGATGGCTCGGAGTGGTCAACGAAGAAGCCCAGATGTACGACGAACTGGGCATGGCCAACTCCCGGGGGTACTACACCGGCAACACCATCCGCATCAGCAACAACACCCACGAGATCACGGCCGGCCTGGCCCTGGGTAACCTGCAGATCGCCTCGTCGAGTACCGACCTGGTCGCGGTCGGCTCGAACGCTCAATCGAGCGGGGCCACCGTCCTCGCGACCCACATCACGGCGACGTCCTACCCGACGCTAGCGGCTCTCGATATCGGCGACACGATGATTGACGGCAACCCCGCGCCGAATCGGCGGGTGACGTTGCCGATCGGCGGCGACAATTTCGATATTAATCTGCTCAACGCCAACGGTCGTCAGCTGGTCCGCCAAGCAGTCGACTGGGCTGCGAGTTCGTCGAGGGCTTCCAACGCGCCCCTCGCCCGCTGGAGCTTCGACGAGGTTTCGGGCGTCACCGCCAACGAGTCGATCGCGGGCTACGACGGCACTTATTCGGGCGGGGTAACGCTCGGCGATCCCGGGGTGATCGGCACCTCGATCGGCCTCGACGGGGACGACGACGTGGTAACCATCGCCGATGCGCCCGCTCTCCAGGTCGGTTCAAACAACGCCGATTTCAGCGTATCGTTCTGGGTTTACCTAGGGGCAGATTCAACGAGCGCTTACCAAAGCGTCATCCACAAAGGCAACGCTAATTATGAACGAACCTTTGCGATCTGGCTGTTACCGGGAAGTAGTCGTCTCCACTTTCGTATCTCGACAACAACCTCTTCGAACCACGGGTCGGACTCGGTCGCGGCGCTCGCGGTCGACGACTGGACCCATGTGGCTTACGTCAAGAGCGGCCAGCAACTACGCCTGTACCTAAACGGTGTTTTGGACCGTGCGGTCGATTTCACGGGCGACGTGGTCAGCAACGACGGGCCGATCTACATCAACGATCCCTGGTACCCCGGTTTCGAGGGGCGGATGGACGACCTGCGAATCTACGACTTCGCTTTGGGTGACGTTGATGTATTAGAGGTTTTTGAAGAGGCGACGCCTTCCGAAGGTACTCCGGGTATTGTCGCTGAGTACACCTTTGCCGAGCCCAGCCCCGTTACGCCGCAACTTGTTTCGCACTGGAAGCTCGACGGCGTGTCCGACGCCAATACGTTTTTGGAAGACGGGGGCGAGGTAGTCATCGAGGCCGAAAGCTATACCGCCGCCACCGTGGGTTCGGGCAGCTACGCCGCGTGGTCTTGGCAAGCCACCACGGACGATACGCCCAGCGGCGGGGTGGCGATGAGCCCGTTGCCGAACACGGGCGTCGCGGCTCATTCGCAAGCGACGAGCCCGAGGCTGGACTACGAAATCAAGTTCCAGACGCCGGGCACGTACCGGGTCTGGGTGCGGACGATCGGGCCGAACGGAAGCGACAACTCTTTCCACGTGGGACTCGACGGCGTCGCCCTGACCACCGGCTCCGGCATCGGCATGGGCACCACCTCGAGCACATGGCGGTGGGTCGATTTTGTGTCGGGCGGGATACCCGACGTAGAAGTTGAGATCCCTTCGGCGGGTACCTACACGTTCAACCTCTGGATGCGGGAAGACGGGGTCGTCGTCGATAAGCTCTACCTCAAGATCGATCCGACCGAACCCACCGGTGAGGGGCCCGCGGAGAGCGAACTCGTCGGCAGCGCGATCGATGAGCTAGACGTCAGTCGTGGCACTTACGAGTTCGCCCCAACGGTGTGGCTTGGTGGGCACGGCGACGGCGGCACGTCGGTTGATTTCAACGGCAGCGATAGTTTTATCGAGGTCCCGCACCAAACGGCTTATTTGCTGGATGAGGGGTCGGTCTCATTCTGGTTCCGCCCCGACGGCCTTAGCGGCACGCAGGGGCTGGTCGCCAAGGACGCTAGCGGCTTCGGTGATGGCGGCCACTTCCGCGTGTTTGCCGACGGCTCGTCGGTCGCGGCGCAGGTCCAGAGCGACGCCGCCAGCGTTTCCGTGTCGTCGTCGGGCGGGCTCTCGGCCGGGACGTGGTACCACGTGGCGGTGGGCTTTGGAGCGGGTGGTTTACGGCTGTACCTCGACGGAGTTCTTGTCGACAGCGAGAGTTACGCGGGCGGGCTGGGCGTCTCGTCGGGCGGTACGGGGAATCAAGAACCGTGGACTTTTGGCGTCGATCAGGCGAATTCCAATACGTTGTCCAGCGACAACTGGAGCGACCCATTCGACGGGCGGATCGACGATGTCCGCCTCTACAACCGGAACCTCAACGCTGGCCAAGCAGCCGACTTGTTCGCCCTGACCACGCCCCGAGCCGCGGTCCCGCCGACCGTGGCCGACTCCTCGGGGAACGGGGCCCCGCTCGACCTTACGATCATTGACCCCGACCACGTCACCTGGATAAGCGGCGGCGGGTTGACGATCGATGCGGCGACCCAGATCAAGTCGATCGGCGGGGTCGGCCGTCTCTACGACGCGGTAGTTGAGTCCGACGAACTAACCGTTCAGATTGAGTTCACGCCCAGCAAGACCAATCAGAGCGTGCCCGAACGCCTGATTGCCTACGGCGACGGCACGTCGAACCGAAACTTCGAACTTACGCAGGATCAGCAGCAGTACGGTGTGAAGGTCCGCACCGAGTTCAATAGTTCGGGTACCCCTGAAGCGATGTCAGGCAACGTGCTGTCGGCCGACACCCGTGAACACCTGATCTTTACCTACGACAGCACCAACGAAGAACTCCGTATTTATCGAGGCGGTAATTTGGTAGTCGTGGAGGCCTGGAGCGGCGACCTCGATAACTGGAACAACACGTACGAGTTGATCCTGGCGAACGTCGAAGGCGGCAGCCGACCCTGGTTAGGCACGCTGCACCGCATCGCGATCTACGACGGGGCGTTCAACGCGATCCAAGCGGATAACGTTTTCAACGGCAACGATCCGGGCGACGGCACGGGCGGGGACGTGGGCCTGGCGTACGAGGTCGAGTGGTTAGAGTCGCCGTAAAAAAACGCCGGGATGATTCCGCGGCGTTTCGTACGAGTTGGGTTGTTTAAAAAACGCTCGCTAGTCCAAGTCGCTCGGATCGTAAACCCACTGATCGAGGGTCTTGTCGATCGGGGCGAGTTCGCCGTCTTCGAACCACAGGGCGAGTTCGCGTTCGGCGGATTCGAGGCTGTCGCTGCCGTGGATCATGTTGTAGCCGCCGGACATACCGAAGTCGCCGCGGATGGTGCCGGGGTCGGCCTTCTGGCCGTTGGTCGCGCCGATCAGCGTCCGGCAGACCGCGACCGCGTTCACGCCGCGGATGGCCATGACGAACACCGGCGAGCTGGTTACGAACTTGATCAGCCCGTCGTAGAACGGCTTGCCCGCGTGCTCGGCGTAGTGTTTCTCGGCCAGTTCTTGGGGGACGCTCATCAGCTTCATGCCGACGAAGGTCAAGCCTTTGGCCTCGAAACGGCCAACGATGGTGCCGATCAGGCCGCGTTGTACGGCATCGGGCTTGAGAAAAATCAGGGTGGTTTCCATTTTTGACTCCGGGTTTTGGGCGGTGGGGCGGTTTTCGTGCGGTTTTATCTTCGAAGTAGAGCTTTTTTGCAAACCGAGAAATCAAAGGGAAACCCCTTAGCGGGGCCGCCTATACTTCAGCAATGACGCCATTAGATGTGACATAAACCATGCTTACGAAAGAACCTATTTGCGATGTTTCGGGGAGATCGATCGAGATTGGCGACACCGTGGTGACCGTTAACGGCCAAACCACCGGCCGCATCTGCGAGGTTGCTCGCGAGGACGATGACACGGCTTTTGTCGCGATCCGCCCGGTTTTTGACTCTTACGGCAAAGGTACTTGGTATGCCGCGGACCAGGTGTTTTGGGTAGCCCGGACTAACGAAGCCGACAAAAAGAAGAAAAAACGCAAAAAAACGGCCTCTAGCGGCCCCGAGGGGGATGCTAGTGGTCAAATTAACGGATCAATCGGTTCACAGCAGGGCGACATTCTGACGGCCCGCCGATCTCCTGCTCGTAAGAAATAACTTAGTAATATCGGTTCAGCGGATTGCGGGGCTTTAATTTTCTGAGCTTAACCTGTGCGGTTGGGTCCGCGGGTGGTTATCATCTGCAGCTAAGCGAGAGTCCTAGAACGGGGCTTGCGGGCAGATTTGAATCCATCATTCTGGCTTAAAACACTATGCCTCCCTTGTTCCGCCACCAGCCCGGCAGCCGTGAGACCCAGCCCTTCGGCTTGGCTTTAGGTGTTGTGGTTATCGCGGGAACCGCCGTTGTCGCGACGACCCTGGTGTGGGGCGTCTTGTCGGGGCTGCGGAGCGGGGACAGTATCGAGCTGATGAATATCGAAAACCCGGCGGCGGCCGAGGCTGACGAACTCGAGCAAGCCCTCGCGTTTGCGCCCTCGCGTCCGGCCCCGGACCTGATCTTGCCGGATGTGACGCTGCCCGAAGCCGCTTTGCTTGCTCGCGAGGAACAGCTGGTCCGCGACACCGAAGACCGGGGGCCATCGCTCGGCGATGCTCGGCCGGTTCCGGTCATCGGCTCGGGCTTGGCCCCGACGTTCGACGGCCGACCGCTTCGTCCGGTGAAAACAGTGCGTATGCTGACGACGGCCTATAGCCCCGACGAGCGGTCCTGCGGTATCTGGGCCGACGGCGTTACCGCTTCGGGCTACAGCGTGTGGACCAACGGCATGAAGCTCGCCGCAGCCGACACGTCGCTGCTGCCCTTCGGTACGATCATTACCGTGCCAGGTTACAACGGCGGCCGACCGGTCCCAGTCCTCGACCGCGGCGGTGTGATCAAGGGCCACCGGCTCGACCTGCTCTACCCCACCCACGAGCGGGCGCTGCAGTGGGGTGCTCAACGCCTCGACGTAACCATCTGGGAATACGCCGACGAGTAGCCATCAAGCGATGGACATTAATCTGGGGACCATACGCTGGACTTAGGGTAACACCGTATCGATGCGGATTGATGTCGGCGCAGCCACCCCCTACCCTGCGTGGGGGATTCCCTTTGCCGAGTTTCTTGATGAATGCTTCATCCAGCCGTCTGCTTTGGCCCGCGATCGTGATCGGCCTCGTCTCGGGGGTGGTTTTGGGTGCGTTGGGTTTGCTGCTAGTTCAGGGCTTAGTTGCGGAACCTGAAGCGGACCAGGCACAAGGCCCTCCGCCGGACCAAGGGCCGCCGCCCGCTTCGGTGCGGGTCGCCGCCGTCGAGATGCAGACGCTGCAACACCGCGTGCCGGTGGTCGGCCGTCTGGAGGAAGTTCGCCGCGTAACCGTGACCGCCGAGGTGGCGGGTAAGATCACGGCGTTGGCGGTGGACGAAGGCGACCGGGTGGCCGGGCAGACGACCGAGCTGGCGCTGATCGACGAGGTCTGGGCCGAGCTAAATCTGAAGGCCGCTGGGGCCGACGTCGCCGCCGCTGAGGCCGAGCTGGAACAGGCCCGCCGTGACCTCGATCAGCTTGAACAATTAAACCGGGCCGGCTCGGCGAAGACCAAGGAAGTCCAGGACCAACGTACCCTCGTCGCCGCCACCACGGCCCGGCTAAACGCCGCCCTTGCCCAACGCGATAGGGCCCAAACCGAGACGCAGCGGGCCGTCATCGTCGCACCGTTCGATGGTGCGGTCTCGCGGACGCTGGTCGAGGTTGGCCAGTGGGTCGAACCCGGTGACGGCGTGGTCGAGATGATCTCGGTCGGCGAGATCGACGCGGTCGTCGACGTGCCCGAACGCTACGTCTCGGGACTCAGTGTCGGCGACGAGGTCGAGGTAAAAGTCGACAGCATCAATCTCGAAGTCGTCGGCCGGATCGTCTCGGTCCGCCCCGACGGCACGAACGCGTCACGCACGTTCCCGGTCAAGGTCCGTCTGCCGGACCACGAGGTGAAACTCAAAGCGGGGATGAGCGTCGTGGCGCGGGTCCCGGTCCGACGCGAAGGCGAATACATCACGGTGCCACGCGACGCGGTGTTGCAGAGCCCCGGCGGGGCGGCGGTGTGGTACGCGGCGCAGATGGGCGGGCCGACGCCCGCGGCGTTGTCCGAACCGATTAAGGTGTTGTTCGGCGTGGGCGACCGCTACGCCGTCGAGCCGCTGCCCGGCGCGGCTTATCCGGCCTTGAATCAGGGTACGCAGGTGGTGATCGAAGGGGCTGAGCGTTTGTTTCCGACCCAGCCGTTGACGATCCTCAACGCGGCGCCCGCTGAGGCCACCATAAAAAATACTTCCGACCCCGGGACGTGACCCTGACGCATGGACCCGATCCGCTTCTCCATTTCGAACCCGGTCAAGGTCACCGTCGGCGTGGTGCTTACGGTGTTATTCGGCATCCTCGCCCTGACCACGATCCCGATCCAGCTCACGCCCAACGTCGACGAACCCATCATTACCGTCGAGACCAGCTGGGTCGGCCGCAGCCCCGAAGAGGTCGAACGCGAAATCATCGAGGAGCAGGAAGAATTCCTCAAGACCCTGTCGGGCCTCAAGAAGATGACCGCCAGCGCCACCACCGGCCAGGCGACGATCCGGCTCGAGTTCTTCATCGGCACCGACATCCAGGAAGCCCGGGTCCGCGTCTCCGACAAGCTGCGTGAGGTGCCGGACTACCCCGACGACGTCAACGAGCCGGTGATCATCGACGCCAATGCCGAGCCGTCGAAGGCGATCGCGTGGATCATCCTCGACTCGCCCGACCCCGAGCTCGACCTGCAGACGGTTTTTGATTTTGCCGAGGACCGGGTCAAGCCGGTGATGGAGCGGGTCGAGGGCGTCAGCCGGGTGAACGTCCTCGGCGGGCGGGAGAGAGAGGTTCACGTACAGATCGATCCCGTGGCCTTGGCCGAGCGGGGCGTGACGTTCAACGAGCTGCGGACGGCGCTGCAGTTCGAGAACGTCAACGTCTCGGCGGGCGAGCTGGCCGACGGCATCCGTGACGTGCGGGTGCGCACGATCGGCCAGTTCGATGCGCTCGAGCAGATCGAGAACACGGTCGTCCGCTACGACGAGGCCGGCCCGGTCCGCGTCAAAGACCTGGGCGAGGCGGTATCAACTTTTGAAAAACGCCGGAGTTTTGTCCGGGCCAACGGCCAGTCCGCCCTCGCCATCAACGCCATCCGCGAGACCGGGGCCAACGTCATGGAGGTCATGGCCGGCCTCCGCGAAGCGATCGCGTTCTGCAACGCCAACGTCCTGCCGACCTACGAGGGTGATCGGTACCAACTCCAGATGCGGCAGGTCTACGACGAGACCGAGTACATCGATCAGGCGATCGACCTCGTGCAGTCCAACCTCGTCATCGGCGGGGTGCTTGCGGCTTTGGTTTTGCTTGTTTTCCTCGGCAAGGTAAGGCCGACGGTGATTATCGCGTTGGCGATCCCGGTATCGGTCATCGGCACTTTCATTGTGATGACCGCGGCGGGGCGGAACCTCAACGTGATCAGCCTCGCGGGGATGGCGTTTGCGGTCGGCATGGTCGTCGATAACGCGATCGTCGTCCTCGAAAACATCGACCGGCATATCCAGATGGGCAAGCCACCCCGGCGAGCGGCGTACGAGGGCGCACGCGAGGTCTGGGGCGCGATCCTTGCCTCGACACTGACGACGCTGGCGGTGTTTGTCCCGGTGCTGACGGTGCAGGAAGAAGCGGGCCAGCTGTTCTTCGATATCGCGTTGGCGATCTGCGCGGCGGTGACTTTGAGCCTGATTGTCTCGATCACGGTGATCCCCTCAGCCGCGGCGCGTTGGCTGCGGGCGGTGAAGCCGAAAGATGCGAAGCAAAGTAAGCCGCCGCTAGGCGAACGCCTGGGGCAGGCGTTGTCGGTGATCCCACGCAGCTACGCCGGGCTGATCCACCGGCTGACCGAACGCTCGGCGTTCACGGTCGTGCTGCGGCTGATGGTCGTCGGCGTGTTTACGCTGGCGTCGCTCGGCGGGGCGTGGCTGCTGATGCCGCCGACGACGTACCTGCCCAACGGCAACCAGAACCTGATCTTTGCGATCATGCTTACGCCCCCGGCCTACAACATCGAACAGGCCCAGGGCATCGCCGAACGCATTGAACCTGCCGTTGAGCCGTACTGGAACGTCGATACGGTCGAGGCGGCGACCGCGATCCAGCCGGTGGCGATCCCCAATCCCGAAGCCCCGCCCGACGCCGAGCCGGAGTACTACTCCGCGGTGCCGCCGGTCGAAAACTACTTCTTTGTCCGCAGCGGCGCGACGATTTTTATGGGTGCTCGTAGCGGCGACGACGAACTCGTCGCTCCGCTCAGCCCGATCCTCGAGAATGCGATGAGCAGCATCCCCGGCTCGATCGGCTTCGCGTTCCAGCGATCGATCTTCGGCGGCGGGGCCAGCGGGTCGAGCTCGATCGATCTGGAACTCCTGGGCACGGACTTGGTGGCGCTGCGCCGCAGCGCCGACGCGCTCTATAACGTACTTGCCCCGCGCTACGGCTACGGCGAGGTGCAGCCCGACCCGCTGAACTTCAACCTCGCCGGCCCCGAAGTCCAGTTCCGCCCCGACCCGATCCGTGCGGGCGACCTGGGTATCAGCGTCCGCGACCTCGGCGATGCGGTGCAGTCGCTCGTCGATGGTTTGGAGATCGGCGACTACCGTCTAGAGGGCGAATCGATCGACCTGCTGCTGACCCGTCACCCCGATTTTGACCTGACCACCGATCAACTGCCGACGACCCCCTTGGCGGTGCGCGACAGCGATGGGGCAACGCGGGTGCTGCCGATCTCGGCGCTCGGCGAGTTCATCCCGACCACCGCGCCGCAGCAGATCAACCGCATCGACACGCAGCGGTCGATCAAGTTCGCCATCACCCCGCCCCCGGAAATGCCTTTAGCGGTGGCGATCGAAGACATCGAGAATACGGTCGGTACGCTCTCGGATCAGGGCGCGATCGACCCGACCGTGATCGCCCGCACGGCGGGTAGTGCCGACAAGCTGTCGGAAGTCCGAGGTTCGCTGCTGGGCGATTGGTCGGGTTTAAACGCAGACTCAATCAAGAGCCTGCTGAGCAGCCGGATGTTTTTGGCGATCTTGATCGTGTTTCTGGTCATGGCGGCGTTGTTCGAGAGCTTTCTCTACCCGCTGGTGATTCTGTTCGCCGTGCCGTTGGCCACGGTCGGCGGTTTCCTCGGGCTGGCGATCACGCACGCCTACAACCCGACGCAGCAGCTCGATACGCTGACCATGCTCGGCTTCGTCATCCTCATCGGCGTCGTGGTCAACAACGCGATATTGATCGTGCACCAGGCGTTGAATTTCATGCGGCCCCGCAAGGAAGAGATTGCGCCGGGTGAGTTTGAAGAGATCGAAGAAATGTCGCCACGCGACGCGGTGCGGGAGTCGGTGCGGACGCGGATTCGGCCGATCTTCATGACCACCACCACCAGCGTCTGCGGCATGTTGCCGCTGGTGCTGATGGGCGGCTCGGGCAGCGAGTTGTACAAAGGATTAGGGAGTGTCGTAGTCGGCGGGTTATTGGTCGCCACGCTGTTCACGCTGGTGGTGGTGCCGCTGCTGTTCAGCCTTGTGGTCGGAGCGCGGCAACGGATTGTGGGCGGTGTCTAAACAACGACGTGAGGCGTAAACGGCGTACTCGACGAGCGATCAAAAAGCGGAAAGATGACTTCTGAAAGAGGGTGAACGGTGTAGCCCCGATAATGCTCGGGAGGGTTTTTGCACGCGGTTTAGCGCGGCGTCCGATGGTGCGTTTGATCCCGGAGGGTCTGCCCCGTTCGCCGCGAGACGATTCATGTTTAACCCTAGTATTGTTCCCGTAGTGAGCCCCCCGCGTCCGGGCCGAAAGTATTTTTCGGTGGAGGAAGCGAACCGGGCTTTGCCTTATGTCTCGCGGGTCGCGGTCGACATCGCCGAGGTTTACGGCCAGGTGATCGAGCTGCGTAACGAGCTGGAGAACCTTGATGAAGGTTCGCTGCGTGACCTGACCGAGCGGGAGTACGAAGCGATGATGGATCGGCTCGGGGGGCTGATCGACGAGCTGCATCTGGCGGGTGTGGAACTGCGTGATTTTGAGCTCGGCCGGGTGGACTTCCCGTCGGTGTTCGAAGAACAAGAGATCATGCTGGCGTGGCAAGCGGGGGAGCTGGCGGTGACGCGGTGGCACTACGCCCAGAGCGAAGACGACGAGACGTATGCGATCGAGACGCTGGCGGGCGGCGAAGCGGCTTGAACCAATAGGCAGATGGCGGCGATCGCGGAGCAGGCTCCGCGGCTAAACGAATAACTCTGGGTTAACTTTCGTGAGCGGTTTCGGGGGTGAGTTGAGATCTTGGTGTCGTCCACCAAAGGTGGGCGAGGGTGGTGATGATCTTGGTGCCGGCCTTGAAGCTGCCGACGAGCGAGCCGCTGATTTTGCTCTTGCCCGCGTGGCGTTTGCGGTAGGGCACGTCGACCTCGGCGAGGCGGAGGCCGTAGCGGGCGGCTTTGTATTGCATCTCGACGGTCCAACCCCAGGTGCGGTCGGCCATGGCAAGTTTTTCGAGGCTGCGCCATCGGACGACACGCATCGGTCCGAGGTCGCGGTAGCCGTAGCCGGTGATGACCCGCAGGAGGCTCACGGCGAGCCAGTTCCCAAAGCGTTGGTGAGGGTCGAGGGCGCCCGGCTCGGCGAGTTTTTGGCGTTGACCAAGCGTGAGGTCGGCGCTGCCTTGGGCGATTGGCTCGATGAGCTTCGGCAGCTGGCCCGGGTCGTCGGCGAGGTCTGCGTCGAGGAAGGCGACCATGTCCGGCGGGTCGGCTTCGAGGTGTGACATCGCGGCGAGGCACGCCGCCCCGTAGCCCGGCTGCTCTTCGAAGACGACCTCGAAGCCGCCGCCCCGGGCAAGATCGGCGGTCTCGTCGGTCGAGCCGTTGTCAGCCAACACCACCCGGCGTAGGCCCGCTTCGGCCCGCACCGCGTCGATTGCGGCGATCAGAGCGGGCAGGTTCTCGGCCTCGTTACGGGCGGGGATAATCAAGTCGACTTGCATGCTTCATACCTTACCGGATGGAAACAAAACACCGATGCACATTGACGAGGGGTACTCCAGACAGTATCATCGTTTTATCCGGATAAGCGGATAAATGGAGTTTCATACGGCCATGCACATCCAAGACCTCTTCACACAGCATTCAACCACGTTTTCGTTCGAATTCTTCCCGCCTAAGTCGAAAAGCGCTGCTGAGGCCTTGTACACCGCCATTGCCGACCTCGGGTCGCTCAAGCCGGCGTTTGTATCGGTGACTTACGGGGCCGGCGGGTCGACGCGTGACCTGACTCACGATCTGGTTGAACGGATTCATAAAACGGGCGACACCGCGGCGGTGCCGCACCTGACCTGTGTCTGCCACACCGATACCGATATCCAAGAAATCCTTGAACGCTACGCGTCGCTTGGCGTAAGCAACCTTCTCGCGTTGGGCGGCGACCCGCCTCGTGATCTCGAGAATTATTCGAAGGCCGACGACTACTTCCAGCACGCGGCGGACCTGGTGAAATTTATCCGAGACTTCCGCGGCCACCCCGACCCGCGGGGCTTCGGCATCGGGGTGGCGGGCTTCCCCGAAGGACACCCGGCCACGCCTAACCGAATGCTCGAGATGGACTACCTCAAGGCCAAGGTGGACGCCGGGGCCGACTACATCTGCACGCAGCTTTTCTTCGACAACCGCGACTTCTACGACTTCCGCGAGCGTTGCGAGCTGGCGGGGATCGACGTGCCGATCATCGCGGGGATCATGCCGATCACTTCGGGGAAGGGGATGAAGCGGATGGCGGAGCTCGCGGCCGGTTCGCGTTATCCCGCGGCGCTGCTGCGGGCGATCCAACGGTGCGGTGGGGACGAAGACGCGGTGGCCAACGTCGGCGTGCACTGGGCAACTGAGCAGTGCCGAGACTTACTCGACAACAAAGTCGCGGGTATCCACTTCTACACGTTGAACAAATCTGATGCGACACGTCAGATCTACCGCAGCCTCGGCGCGGTCGATTCGTTGGCGTTGAGTAAATAAAACAGCTTTGTTGAGCTACGGAAGGGGACGAAGAACGTAAAGGTACTGAAGATCGTCTTCGGTAAGGCCTGTGGTGAACAGACCGATTCCTAAATTTAAGACAAGAATCGTTTCGTCATCAGTTTCCGAAGTGTCTTGTTCTTCAATTTCTATATCAAGAACTTCTGGTTCGGAAACGATTGGACTTTCGCCGTTAGTTGGTTGCTCTTCGGCTACCTCTTGTGTTTCGTCGACGGGTTCAGCGGTAGCGGGGCGGTAATAACCCAAAACCAATACATCGCGGGGTCTTACATCAAACTCGACGGCGAGTTCATCGAAGACTCGGCCGTCGAGGATGCGTTCTTCCGGCGACCGGGGCAGGAGTGTGGTGCGGGGGCGGTGGTGCTGGGGAACGAGGGTGATCCGGGTGAGTCCGTTGCCGAGCTTTTGGGAAGACATGAGCATCCTCAGTCTGCCCTTGGTGAACGTCTCGAGCGTCACCGGGTTGGGTGGCACGGTCAGGTCCGCGGTGAATTCGGCCCGCAGCGGCGGGGATTCGCGGATGTCTTCGAGGAAGCTGTAGCTGAGGATTTGGGTGTCTCGCTCTTCGAGCGGCTTACCCAACGCGGCGGCAAACGCGGGGACACGGGCGGCGGGCAGGATACCGACGCGTAACCCGTTGCCGTTCCATACGGCCCGGCTGAGGTCGTCCAGAATCGTCTCGTTGATCACGTCCCAAGACTCGTCAACTTCTTGTTCGAGAGGAAGCGATACCCGGCGAGAAAGCCACTTCACCGGGTCGCGGTCGGGCAGGAGGATGCCCGTTTCCTCGGCGGGTCGGCCGGGGTCGACGATCCGGATTTTGCCGTCGATCGGCGGCGGGGCTTGTTCGCAGCCTATGACGAATACTCCCGTTATTAGGAAGATCAGGCAGGTCACAGCAGTCAATGGGTGGCGGCATCTCAACCTGCGATTACCTTTTCGAGTTGGTCGAGGCCGCGGTCGAGTTCCTCGGCGGTAATGGTGACCGGCGGGGCGATCCGCAGCACGTTCCCCTGCGTGCCGTTGATCATCAGGCCTTCGCCGAGGCAGCGGTTGACCACCTCGGCGGCGCTTCCGAACCAAACGCCTGCTGCGTCGGGGTTGAGTTCGATACCGAGAAAGAGGCCGCGGCCCCGCACGTCGACGACCGCGGGCGTCGACTCGGCGAAACTCCGTAACCGTTGCGTCGCAGCTTCGCCTAGCGAAGCGGCCTGATCGACTAAGCCGTCACGCTGTAGGACCTCAAAGATGCGGGCGGTCACGGCCATCGACAGGCAGTTGCCGCCGAGGGTAGTAGCGTGTTTGACGCCGCCTTGGGTCTTGGCGTTGTACAGCTCAGCGACGCGCGGCTGGGCACACATCACGCCGACCGCGAGGCCGCCGCCGACGCCCTTGCCCAGCGTCATGATATCGGGCTCGATGCCCCAGTACTGATACGCAAAATACTTTCCGGTACGTCCGCAGCCGGTCCAGACCTCGTCGCAGATCAGCAGGAGGTCGTGCTCATCGCACAACGCACGCAGTTGTTTGAAGTAATCGGGGTCGGGCACGTTGACGCCGCCTTCGCCCTGGATCGGCTCGGCGATGATGGCGACGGTCTCATCGTCGAGCTCGGCTTTGACTGCCTCAAGGTCGTTGTATTCGACGTTGGTGTAGCCGGGCAGGTGCGGGCCGAAGCCGTCGCGGACGGCGAGGTTGGCGGTCGCGCCCATCGTGGCGAACGATCGCCCGTGGAAGCTCTTGGTGCAGGAGATCACTTTGTATCGGCCGAATTCGCCGGTGGCGTTGCCGCGGTGAGCTTTGCCGTAGAGCCGGGCGAGCTTCATCGCGGCCTCGTTGGCGTCGGCACCGCTATGACAGAAGAACGACCGTCCGCTGAAGCCGAGCTCGCTGATGTATTGGGCGGCGCGGGTCTGCGGCTCGGTGTGGAAGAGGTTGCCCACGTGCCAGAGTTTTTTGGCTTGATCGGTCACAGCTTCAACAAGATCGGGGTGGCAGTGCCCGAGCACGGGCGCACCGAACCCGGCGAAGAGGTCGAGGTAGGTTTTGCCGTCGGCATCGCGGAGCGTTGGGCCTTGCCCCTCGACGATCGCCACGGGGTAGCGGCCGTAGTTGATCGACATGAAGGTGTCGTGCCGATCGATGACGGCTTGAGTCGAGGCGGTTTCGGTGGGGATAGTAGTCACGGCAAAAAGTCCTGTTTCTAAGATTAAATAGTACCTGATCGGATATTGGAGACGGCGTCAAAAAGAAAACCCCTGGCGATCGGAGCGTGCCAGGGGTCTTCGAAGTTTGTCACGGATGGAAGGGGTTGATCATGATCAACCCCTGGTTTAGTTGATCATGTCCTTGAGCGCCTTCATCGGGCGGATACGGACGTTCTTGCTGGCGGGCTTGGGCTTCTGGGGCACCATTTCGCCGGTGAACGGGTTGCGGACGAGCTTGCCGCCCTTGACGGCGGGCTTCTTGACGACGGTCATCTTGGCGAGGCCGACGAGGCTGAAC
>JBCDJW010000030.1:0-55076 GCA_038747275.1 Planctomycetota bacterium
GGCCTTCATCTTCATCACCCGGCGGAAGCTGGCCCGCTTGGCGAGCTGCTCGGCGATCGACTCGGCAACCAGCTTCGAGTCGGCGTCGGGGTTGTTGACCTCGATGCAGTTGATCGAGACGTTACGGCCGGTCAGGTGCTGCAGGTCCGCGGTGAGGCGGTCGATCTCGGCACCCTTGGGGCCGATGACCAGGCCGGGACGCGCGGTCTTGATGATGATCTTCAGCTCTTCGCGGGTGCGCTCGATGTGGATGTCGGACACCGCGGCGAACGGGGGCTTGCGGTTGAGTTGCTTGTCGAGGTAGTTGCGGATGCGCTGGTCCTCGATGAGCAGTTCGCCGTAGAAGGCCTTGGTCGGTGCGTACCACCGGCTGCGGTGGGCTTCGGTGATGCCGACGCGGTAGCCAAAGGGGTGTACTTTTTGTCCCATGGTGGGTCTCTTTCGTGGGGAGCGTCGATCTTCGATCGACGGCTAAACGGGATCAGGTTTCGGTTTCCGGGGGCTTAGGTTTCCGGGGGTTACGCTTCGTCGACGCTCACGGTGATGTGGCTGGTGCGTTTCAGGATCGGGTGGGCCCGGCCGCGGTCTTTGGGTTGGAACCGCTTGATGGTCGGGCCGGCGTCGACGCGGGCTTCGCTGACCTTCAGGCTGCGGACGTTGGCTTCGGCCTGGTCGGCGTTGTTGTAGGCCGCGACCAGGGCGTTTTTCACCAAAACGGCGGCACGGAGTTTGGACAACTCGAGCGTGGTCAGAGCGTCGGCGTAGCTCTTGCCGCGGATCTGGTCCGCCACGAGGCGGGCTTTCTGCGGGCTGATGCGGGCCATGCGGTGAACGTTGGTGTAAGGCATTGCGAAGTCTCGGGGCTAAGCCGCAAGCGGCGTGAATAACTTCCGGGGGTCGGGGTTTAGCGGCCGGCGGCGGCGCGTTGGGCCTTGGTGCCGGTGGTGTGGCTGCGGAACATACGGGTCAGACTGAACTCGCCGAGCTTGTGGCCGACCATGTCTTCGGTCACGAACACGCTCAGGTGGGCCTTGCCGTTGTGGACCATGAAGGTGTGGCCGACGAACTCGGGCACGATGGTGCAGTTGCGGGCCCAGGTCTTGATGGGTTCTTTGCGGTCCATCTGGTTCAGCTTCTCGACCTTGCGGTAGAGCTTGAAGTCGACGTAGGGACCTTTTTTGAGGCTGCGTGGCATGGGTTGGTTCCGTGAGGAGCGTCGATCTGCGATCGACGGCTAAACGTGTTCTACTTACTTGAGTTTCAGTTGGCCGTAACGCTTGCTGACCCGACGGCGGACGATCCGCTTGTTCGAGGCCTTGCCGTTCTTCCGGGTGCGGCCGCCCTTAGCGAGCGTGCCGGTGCGGGACGCGGGCGGACGGTTACCCGACGATTTGTTGTCACCACCGCCCATGGGGTGTTCGTGGTGGTTCTTGGCCATGCCGCGGGTGTGCGGACGCTTGCCGAGGTGGCGCGACTTGCCGGCTTTGCCGAGGCTGGTCTTGTTGTGGTCGGTGTTGCCGACCTGGCCGAGGGTGGCGCGGGAATCAACCGAGACCTGACGGACTTCGCCGGACGGGAAGACCAGCGTGGCCCACTTGCCTTGGCGGTTGGTCAGGCGGGCGTAGGTGCCGGCCGAACGGCACATCTGGGCACCCTTGCCGGGGACCATCTCCACGCAGTGGACGTTGAGGCCGGTGGGGATCTTGCCCAGCGGCATGCTGTTGCCGACGGTTGGCTCGACCTTCTCGGCCGAGGAGATCACGGTCATGCCGTCGGTCAGGCCGATGGGGGCGATGATGTAACGCTTCTCGCCGTCTTCGTACTGGAGCAGCGCGATGTTGCTCGAGCGGTTGGGGTCGTATTCGATCCCGACGACGGTCGCTTTGACGTCATCCTTTTTACGGGCGAAGTCGATCCGGCGGTAGCGCTGCTTGTTGCCGCCGCCGCGGGACTGGACGGTGATCTTGCCCTGGTTGTTGCGGCCGCCGAACTTGCGCTTCTTGGACAGGAGCGTCTTCTCGGGCTTGGTCTTGGTAACCTCGGAGTAGAGGTTGACCGAAGCGTCGCGCCGGCTGGGCGTGGTCGGTTTGTATTGACGGATGGCCATGGCTTTTTTCCGGCCCCGGGTCATTGACCTAGGGCTAAATTCGATTGGGCTTAGAACAGTTCGATGCGGTCTTCTTCGTGGAGCTGGACGGTGGCTTTCTTCCAGTTCGAGCTCTTGGCGGGGCCGAAACGGGTACGGAAATACTTGCCCTTGCGGATCTGGGTCGAGACGCGTTCGACGCGGACGCCGTAGAGCTTCTCGATGGCGGCCTTGATCTGGGGCTTACGAGCCTTCATCGCGACCTCGAAGGAGTAGCGGTTGCGGTCGCCGGACTCCCAAGTGGTTTTCTCGGTGATGAGCGGCTTCTTCACGATGTCGGTGGCTTCGATGTATGGCATGGCTTACGCAGCCTCCCCGGCCGTGGAAGCAACTGCTTCGTGGGCCTTGACGTTTTGGGTGACCTTGGCGACATACGCCTCGAAGGCGTCCTTGTGGGCGACGAGGTAGCGGTGGTTGAGCAGGTCGAACGCGTTGAGGCGGTCGATCTGGGTGGTATCCACGCTGTCGAGGTTTTGGGCAGACTTGGCTTCAGCGGAAGTCACGTCGGCGAGGGCGACCAGGCAGGAGCGGTCGACTTTGAGGGAAGAAAGGAGCGAGGCGAATTTCTTGGTGCTGGGCTTTTCGCCTTCGGCGAACCCGGAATCATCGATGAGCTTGATTTCGCCGTCGACGGCCTTGGCGAGCAAGGCGTTGCGGTTGGCGAGGCGACGCATCTTGGTCGGCATGTCCTGACGCCAGGAGTGGCCGACCTTGGCATGAGCACTGCCGCCGCCGCGGAGGATGTTGGCTTTTTTATCGCCGCGACGGGCATTGCCGGTACCCTTTTGCTTGTAGAGCTTCTTGCCCGAGCCGTTGACCATGCTGCGCGACTTGGTGGTCGCGTTGACCGAGCGGCGGTTGGCGTGGAAGCGGACGAAGGCCTGCTTCAGCAACGCCGGCCGGACCTCGCCGCCGAAGAGGCTGGGGTCGATGCTGGTCGTGCCGGTCTGGTCGCCCGACGTGTTGTAAATGGGGATTTCGATCATTTTCGTTACCTACGGGCTGCTTGGTGCAACTGCGTTGTGCTCGCCCCCCGGAGGCCCTGCCTGATGGCGGAGCGTGTTCGCGAGGAACTCGGTGAGACCCGGTTGTTGTGGCGAGGTAGTTTCGTTACTGGAGATCAAACGCTAGGCAAAACCCAGCTCCGATCCACCATCCGACTTACCCCGCCGCGGCGAGCTTGGCCTTACCTTTGTAAAGCCGCTTGGCCTCCCGAATAAAAATCAGGCCCTGCTTCGGTCCGGGCACCGGGCCCTTGATCAGCAGGAGGTTTTTTTCTTTATCGATGCCGACCACCTTCAGCGACCGGACGGTGACTTTCTCGGCACCCATGTGGCCGGCCATGCGGATGCCCTTCTTGGGCTTACCGGTACCGAGGTTCGACGAACGGCCGCCGATGGAGCCGGGCGAGCGGTGCTTCCGCTCGACGCCGTGGCTGGCTTCTTGGCCGGCGAAGCCGTGACGCTTCATGCCGCCCTGAAAACCCTTGCCCTTGCTGACGCCGGTAACGTCGACGAAGACGACCGACTCGAAGGCCTCGGCGTTGATTTCTTGACCCGCCTCAAACTCAGCCACTTCCGACTCGTCGAGCCGGATTTCGCGGTGGAAACGCTTGGGCGACAGGCCCGCCTTGGCGTCGTGGCCGATGACTTGAAAAGTCGAGCTGCGGGGCTTGACGTCTTCGAAAGCCATCTGGATGGCGTCGTAGCCGTCGGTTTCCTGGGTCTTGACTTGGCTGACAAAACAGGGGCCGGCCTCGATGACGGTAACGGGCACGTTTTGGCCTTCGTCGTCGTACAGGCGGGTCATTCCGATTTTTCGGCCGAGGATTGCTTTCGGCATGGTGTTGATCTCCGGGGGCGGCGTTTTCGCCGGTTCTTGCGGTGAGGCAGAGGAACGGGCCCCTGTTAGATGGCTGAGTTTCGGTCGGTAAGGCGGCGCGACCAGCGGTCGCGGCTTTATGTTTAGGCTTTGATCTTGACGAAGACGCCGGCGGGAACGACGAGGCGGTTCAGAGCCTCAACCGTGCGGGCGTTGGGTTCTTTGATATCGATGATCCGCTTGTGGGTCCGGATCTCGAACTGCTCACGCGATTTCTTATCGATGTGCGGCGAGCGGAGGACGGTGTACCGTTCGATGCGGGTGGGCAGCGGCACGGGGCCGGCAACCTTGGCGTTGGTCCGCTTGGCGTGATCCACGATCTCCTTGGCCGAGGCGTCAAGCGCCTGGTGGTCATAGGCTTCCATGCGGATTCGGATCTGTCCTGCGGCCATTCGGTTTATAACCCTGAGCAAGTAGCGGTACGGATACCTCTGGTCAGCACGAGCTGGCTGAGGCGAGCCGCACAGTTTAACGGTAAGCCCCGCCCTGTCAAACCGGACCTGAACAAAAAATTCACGCCCCCGGAAGCCCCGGAAACTACCCCCGAGTTTTTCCCGCCGCCGCGGTTCTGCGCGTTACTTCCGGGGCACGCAGGCGGGGGTTAGGGCGTCCGGCAGACCTCATCCAAGACCGCCTCGGCGACGAAGATCGGGACCGCGTGGGCGACGCCTAGCGCGATCGCGTCCGACGGCCGAGAGTCGACCTCGCGTTCATCCGCCTCGTCGGTTTTCGAGCGTAAATACAGCCTGGCGAAGAAGGTGTGGTCGGCGAGGTCGCTGATCACCACGCGGTCGAGCCGGTAGCCGAGCTCGTCCACGACGCTGGCCAGCAGCTCGTGGGTCTGGGGGCGGGGCGGGACCTGGCCCATGAGCCGGCGCTCGATCGCGGCCGCCTCGTTAAAGCCGATGAGGATCGGGAACTTGCGGGGCTCGCCTGACGACGGCTCGACCTCGCGGAGCTCGAGGTAGTGCGTGTCTTCGGTCTCGCTGATCAAAATACGGGCGAGTTCCATCTGAATCTGCATCGCACACCCTTGTGTTTGCTTAGTTAACGGCCCGGCCGATGACCGCATGATAGCTGCCGTCGTGGTAATCCGACCCCCCTTCCGGGCCAGATTCGGGAGAACCCCCGGAAACGCCACCGGACCTTGCCCCGGACACGCCCCCGGACGCAGGCAGGATCGTTTTTTCTTTCAATATTTTTAGTCCCGCGGCTTGCTCGGCGATCCATTTCGCCTGCCACTCGTTTTCTTCCGCTTCGATCGAACATGTGCAATAGAGCAGGTACCCGTCGGGGGCGAGGTGTTGTAAAGCACGATTGATGATCTCACGCTGAAGTTCAACCAGCGACTGACGGTTCGCGTCGGTCGCCCGGTAGCGAGCCCCGGGGCGGCGGGCGAGGACGCCGGTGTTGGAGCAGGGCACGTCGAGGACGATCAGGTCGAACACCTGCCCGGGTTGCGGCTCGGCGACCGCGATCTTTTCGATCCGCTCGAGGTCGGCCCGGCGAGCGTTATCGGGGTCGTGGGCGGTGATTTGTCCGGCGGGGCAAAGCTGCTGGAGCTGCCGGGTCTTCGTGCCTCGGCCGGCGCAGAGATCGAGGATCGTTTTCGGGTTGAGGTTGAAATCACTCAACGCCGCAACGGACGCCAGCGACGAGGGGTCCTGCACGCGTCGGCTCGGATCGGCGGCGAGGTGTTTGACCAGTTCTGCATGCGAACCGCCCCACCGCCGCGGCTGCTCGTCTTCGATAACGAACGTCGGCGGGTTGCGGAGGCTGTGCAGGGCGAGGGCGGTGGCCCGCTCCCGGCCGTGGGCCTTGAACCAGCGTTGCAGCAGGGGCATCGGGTGGCTGGTTGCGACGACGAGGTGAGCGAGCAGGTTGTCGGGCTTGGGTAAGAGCTTGCCCTTGAGCCGGATGGTCGTGCCGTCGCTAGCGGGCAGGCGATCCGTTCCGGGGGCGGGAGACCACGGCTCGT
Source organism: Planctomycetota bacterium (assembly GCA_038747275.1). GTDB lineage: Bacteria > Planctomycetota > Phycisphaerae > Phycisphaerales > Phycisphaeraceae > Algisphaera. The sequence continues at coordinate 6,006 of JBCDJW010000030.1, forward strand.
CGCTCGGGCCGCCCACACTGTCGGCGATCTTGCGCAGCACGGCGTTGACGACGCCTGCGGTACGTTTGACCTCGAAGGCATGAGTGAGCCGGACGCTCTCGTCGATCACGGCGTAGGCCGGCAAGCGGTCCATGAAAATGAGCTGCGCCGCGCCGCCGAGCAAGATCGCGTAGGTCTCGGCGGGCAGCTTCCGGGCGGGCTGCTTTAGGTGGCGTTTGAGCAGGTGTTCGAGCGTAAGCCAACGCTGGATGGTCGTGCGATGGATCGCCGTGGCCAGCCGGGCGTCGGCAGACGAAAGACCCGAAAGGTCCGGCTCGGCAAGCGGCAGGTCGGGGAACCGCTCAACGGCGGGGATCAAGGCTTGGGTGGCAGCGGAGCGAGCGGTGCGGGACATGAATGACACAGTAACTAACCGCAAGGATGCGGGTGCGAAGTCGGTTTTTATTTGATTAAAAAGACGCTCGGTTAAGCGAGGCTAGACTTACTCTACCGCTGCGGCACCCTGCGTCTGCGGGTCTAGTGCTTTGCGTACTTCTTCCAGGAACTGATCCACCTTGAACGGCTTGAACAATACGGTCGACAAGCCTTCCTGCGAAGCACGGACGATCGAGTGATTGGGGTCGTAGCCGAAGCCGGTCATGAGGACGACGGGAAGGCCGTCGCGGGCCCGCTGGGCGGCGGCGTAGATCTCGTAGCCGTTTCGGTACGGCATCTTGATGTCGGAGATGACTAGGTCAAAGGGGTCTTGGTCGAGGAGGGTGCAAGCCTCGTAGCCGTCTTTGGCGGTGGTGCAGGCGCAGCCGAATTTGCTGAGCACTTCTTTGACCGTCTTGCGGATGTTGGGCTCGTCGTCGGCGATGAGGATGCGTTTGTTGTTGAGCAGCGGGTCGACTTGGGGCTCGTCGACCTTGTCGCAGCCGATGACCGCGGCGGGGCCGGCCTTGACGTTCTTGATCGCGTCGCGGATCGATTCGACGCTGGAGAGGACTTTGTGGAGGCGCTGCCGCATCGCGTCGTCGCCGATGTACTCCTCCATGAGGTGCTGAGACTCGTTGACGATATCGTCGAGCGGGCTGGTGATCTCCTGGACGACGCTGTCGGTGATGGTGTTGCTGGTGGTGAAGCGTTCGACGACGAGCAGGTCGAGGATGTTGAGGGCCATCGCGACGTATCGGCCGAAGATCTCGACGAACTGCCGGTCGTCTTCGTTGAAGGTGCCGACGTCTTCCGATTCGACGTTGTAGACGCCGATGACCTCGTCGAAGAGCATCAGCGGGACGGTCAACGAGCTCTTGGAGTGTTGGAGACCCAGGACGTAACGGGGGTCTTTCTCGACGTCGTGGCAGATGTAGGATCGGCCGGTCGCGCCGACGTAGCCGGAGATGCCGTTGCCCTCGGGCTGGGCGTAGAGGTCGATCTCCAACGCTTCCGGGGGTAGCCCTTCGGCGATGACGACTTCGAGCTTGTTGGTCCGCTTGTCGAGCAGGCGGATCGCAAAATGGTCGAAGTGCATCAGGTCTTTGGAGTAGTTGATGATCTTTTCTTGCAGCAGCTTGAGCCGTTCGGCGGGCGACTTGCTGGCCACGGCTTCGCCCTGGATACGGGCTAGCTCCCGGCCCGAGGCATCGATCGCGTCGATCTTCGACTGCAGCCGCTTGCCGCTACTAGCGTCCCAGACGACCGCGACGACTTGTTCGACCAGGCCGTCGTCGTTGATGACCGGCGAACAGATCATCTCGAAATACTGCTCTTTGTCCTGGAAGGTAAATTTCTTTGAACGCCGCTGGCTGGTCTCGCCGGCGGTGCTGACCTGAGACTTGAAGATCTGCAGGGCCTGCCGGCAGATGCGTTTGGTGTGCTCAACGGTGTCGGGGTTGAACCCCCGCATCCGTTTGTTGGACCACGTCATCCGCCCCTCGGCATCGACGATGCATACGCCCTCGCCGATGGTGTTCAGCACCAGGCTGGACTGATCACCCACGAGGGCACGCTCGAGCGGCAGAAAGTTGCTGGTGTCAGCATATACCGCATCAAAGTTTTCATTCCTGAGCAACGCCAAAGCTTCGTCAACCGAGTCGATGGCCGTCGCTTCGAAATGCTCGCCCAATATCTCCTCAACGGGGGATTGAGAAGAAGGTTCTCCGCTAAAAACCAGTAGACGCTTGCGGGCTTCGCTCATGGCAGGTGATCCGCCCCGGGCACTAACAATTGTCCTACCGCACGGACGGCGGATACAAATACTATCGGCCAGCTACTCGGCTGTGGCTATCCAATTAACATACTACCCTTCGGGTCGTGAAAGTAATGAACAATTTTCGTTTTATTTATCGGGCCGAATCGTATCCAGGAAGACCGACGAGGGGATAGGCTGGGGCAAACTAGTGCCTGCGTGACAGCACCGCATCGGCCATATCGAGCAAGAGCTGCCGGGCTTGTGAAGGGCCGACTACTTCTTCGAGGGACGTTTTCGCGTCGGCGATCAGGCGTTCGGCCCAACGCCTGGCGTAGTCGATCCCGTCGGTTTCTTCGAGGGCGAGCCGTATCCGAGCGACCGCTTCCTCATCGCCGCCCTGATCAAGATCGGAAATAAAGGCAGCTTTCGCTTCGGGCGAAGCGGTTTCCAGATACCGGATCAGCGGCAGGGTCAGCTTCCCTTTGGCCAAGTCACGACCGAGCGTTTTGCCGACTTCCTCGGCGTTCCCGGTCAGGTCGAGCACATCGTCGATGATCTGGAACGCGACGCCCAACTTTTCGCCGAAGCCGAAAAGGGTCTGGGCCACCGCCCCGTCGCCGCCGTCGGCCCGCACGCTGGTTAACACGCAGGGCATCCGACAACAAACCCCGCAGAGGCTCGCCGTCTTCCGCCGGATGATTTCGAAGTAGGTGCGTTCGCTGAGAGCCCAGTCGTTGCGGTGGTGAAGCTGCAGGAGCTCGCCCTCGCAAACCGTGTTGGTCGCCGCCGCGATCGCGCGGGAGGCAGCGGGTAATGGAACCGCGCTGCAGAGGTGGTAGGCGTGGCTGATGAGGTAGTCGCCGAGCATCACCGCCGCTTCGTTGCCGCGGAGGTGGTTGATGGTCGCGCCGCGGCGGCGCATCTCCGCCTCGTCGAGGATGTCGTCGTGCACCAGCGTCGCCATATGCACCATCTCGGCCACGGTGGCGATCGTGACAACGTGGTCGCTAAATTCGGCGTCGTCTTCACGCGACGGATACGCCGCCAACGCCGAGGCAATGACCAGCGTCGGGCGGAGCATTTTTCCTCGGTAACGTTCTACGTGTTCCGCGAGCGAATTAACATTCGGCAAGTCGCTGAGTAATTCAGCGCTGAATCGCGACTCGACCTGTTCCAGACGCCGAGATAAGTCCGCGTGTATTTCGCCGTCGTTTGGTGAGAGCAACAACATCGGCGTGATTCTAGGCTTTTCGCCGCGGCTAAGCCCATAAATAAGAACTCAATCAAGTCGAACCCGGTCAAGTTCGTCCAGACAAGTTTCGATATGTAAATCACAAAGTCGCGGGATTTTGTGTCGATTATCGGAATATCAAAGTACTTCGCGAGGCCCCACGCGAGAAAATAAATCTCACTTATCACGTTCCGTATCGCCTATGTAGTGTAATCCGGTTACACTCGGACTAAATCCGAAGCATCGTATTAGCTCGGAAACGCATGTTTTTGATCCATTCAAAGCCACGGATAGTCTTCTAGTGGAAACAGCTCAGAACAATCTGGATTCCACTATCGGCCGATTGGTCGTCGAAAAAGGCCTGGCCGCTCAGCAGGACGTCAACCGCCTGATGGAGAAAGTGAAAGCCGGTTCGTCGGTGTCCGGACATGCGGGGCAAGACGCCCAGTCCAGCCTCGCCAGCATGTTGATCGCTGAGGGCCTGGTTACCCAGAAGCAGATCGACCGCCTCAAACCCGAGCTCGAAGAACGCAGGGCCGGCACACAGATCCCGGGCTACCAGATCATCCGTCAACTCGGCGCCGGGGCGATGGCCCGCGTCTTCCTGGCGAAGCAGATCTCGCTTGACCGCATGGTCGCCATCAAAGTGCTGCCGCAGAAGTTCACCAACAACCCCGACTTCGTGGCCCGGTTTTACGCCGAGGGTAAAGCCGCCGCCAAGCTGAACCACCCCCACATCGTCGGGGCTTTCGACGTCGGCAAGAGCGGTGAGTACCACTACTTCGTCATGGAGTTTGTCGACGGCCGCACCGTCTTCGAAGACATCACCGAAAAAGGCGTCTACTCGGAAGCAGACGCGGTCCGCATCGGTATCGAGACCGCGCGGGCCCTCGACCACGCCCATCAACAGGGCTTCATCCACCGCGACGTCAAACCAAAAAACATCATGATCGCCGACGCCGACGAGCGCACGAAGCTCGCCGACATGGGCCTTGCCCGGGCGGTGTCCGACCGCGAAGCCGCCGAAGCGGAAGCCGGTAAGGCCTACGGCACGCCGTACTACATCAGCCCCGAGCAGATCCGCGGCGAAGTCGACGTCGACGCCCGCGCCGACATCTACTCCCTCGGCGCAACCATGTACCACATGGTCACCGGCCAGGTCCCCTTCGACGGCCCGAACCCGTCGTCGGTGATGCACAAACACCTCAAAAACGCCCTCATCCCCCCCGACCACCTCAACAAATCGCTCTCCAGCGGCATCTCCGAGGTGATCGAGGTCTGCATGGCCAAAGACCGGGCCAAGCGGTACGCCACGGCCGCCGACCTGGTCGAAGACCTCGAATCGATCCAGCGGGGCGAAGCGCCCATGCAGGCCCGGAAAGTCTTCGACGTCGGCGCCCTGGCCAGCCTCGCCTCGGGCGAAGACGGCCAGATCAGCGCCGGCCCCCTGGCCCCGCCCCTGACCGATCACCCCGAGTTCTGGCTCGCAATTACCGGCTGGGTCGTCGCCACGATGATGTTTATCGCCCTGCTGGTCGCCAATGCGAGCCTGTAATCCAAGCCTGCCGTCCACACGGCTTATCACCCGGTAAACCCGTGAGATAGGGAACAATTCCTACCCGGTGGGTGTTATATCGCTGTGAACACAGAACCCACCCCTAAAAAGAAAAATACGCTGCTCGCAAAGATGCGCAGCGTGGTCATGGGAATCTTCATCTTGACCGTTGCGTTGGCCGGTGCCCTGACCATCGATCTCGTCCGCCAATCGCTCAAATCGGACCAGGTGCAGTGGGAGCCCTATCTGGCCCATACGATCAACCCCGTCGTCGCGCCGGTTTCCGCGAAACCGATCGCGGCAACGAAACCCACTGCCCCCGAACAAGCCGAGTCCGCCGAAGCCCGCCCGATGCTGGTCTTTTTCACCGCTGATTGGTGCGGGGCCTGCAAGATGATGAAATCGCGGGTCTTCTCCCGCACCGACGTGGCTGAGGAAATCCACAAGCGGTTCGACGCCTACCACCTCGACCTCACCGATCCTTCAATCGAGGTCCAGGTCCTCGCCCAACGCCACGGCGTCTTGTTCCTCCCCACCCTGCTGATCACCGACGCGAACGGCAAAGAACTCGCCCGTTTGGAGCAAGCCACCGAGCCAGACGAATTCTTGGAATGGCTCGAAGGGGGCGAAAACCGCTGGCTTGAGTCCCAGAAAAAGCCCGCGGGTTAATCCGGTTCCGGGCTAAGCCCCAATCCTCGCGAACACGTTGTAAACTGCGTTGGACAACAACCTGTTTGTTCAATTTTCCGCACTTTTAATCGCAAGGATTACGTTATGCCCACCGGTCTCCGCTCCCTCATCGATTCAGGAACCCGCGTTTGGCTGGACTCGGTTGACCCCGAAGAGGTCGTCAAAAACAAAGCCGCCGGGGTCACCGGCTGCACCTCGAACCCCAGCATCATCGCCGACCTCATCGAGTCCGGCCGGTTCGACGATCAGATCAACACCTTCATCGAAAAGGGCCTGGACGACGAGGCCCTGACCTGGGCAATGACCGACCACCTCGTCGCCGAGGCGGAAAAAGAGTACAGTGGCGTCTGGGCCGACAGCGAGTGTAACGACGGCTGGATCAGCTTCGAACTCGACCCCCTGCTCGAAGACACCGCCAACCCGCTATCGGTAGCGGAGCGCTCGGCCAAGTACGTCGAGCTCGGCAAGCAGTGGGCCGAGGGCCACGACAACCGCATGATCAAGGTCCCCGCGACCGAAGCCGGCCTCGGCGCCCTCGAAGAACTCGCCGCCGCGGGCATCACGCTCAACGTCACCCTGATCTTCAGCGAACGCCAGTACGTCGCCGCCCGCGACGCGGTGTGGAAAGGCCGGCAACGCTACGGCGACCTCGACAAGTTCAAGAGCGTCTACTCCATCTTCGTCTCCCGCGTCGACGTGTACACCGAGAAAGAGCTGCCCCACCTCAGCGAAGGGCTCCAGGGCCAGGTCGGCATCATCAACGCCAAGCAGATCGGCATCAAAAACGCCGAGTTCTGGGCCGACAAAGGCCTCAAGCTCGACCAGGAGATGATCTTCGCCTCCACCGGCACCAAGAAACCTGAGCTGCCCAAAGACTTCTACGTCGACGCCCTCGCTGGCTCTGATATCCAGACGAACCCCCCCGCCACGAACGCCGCCCTCGACGAGATCGGCCGGACCTACGAACCCACGTCGCGCATCCTGCCTGACCAGGCGATCCTCGACGAACTGGCCAAGGAAGTCGACATCCAAAAAATGGAAGACCAACTCATGGCCGAGGGTACCGCGAAGTTTGCCGACCCCCACAAACAGCTGATCCAGACCATCGCCAACAAGCGGAGCGCTCTGGCGGGGGCGTGATACCCACAAAAATCAGTCGAATACGTCAACGCCCCCTCGCTGGGGGCGTTTTTCGTATTCCGAGCAATGAATTCCACTCCAACCCGGCACGCCCAAGCGTGACACACCGCTTGACCCAGCCCGACCGCTCATTGATACTTGTGCGTTCTGCCTGCGACCTGGAGTTACTTTTTATGAAGCTGAATCGGTGCCGGATTGTTTTCGCTCTCGCTTCTCTGCTCGTGCTGATTGGCTGCAACGCGGCCAAAACCACCGAGACCCGCACGGTGCCCCCCGGCGCAGAATTCCGCACCGGGCTCGCCTTCGAGCCGGGGTTCGCCAACCAGTTTGGCTACAGCTTCCGTTGGGCCCGATCGATCGACCTCCAAAGCGGGCAAACGATCGAAGCGGTGGTCCCGCTCGGCGAACACCTGGTCACCGTCGAACAGCCCGAAAACGTCGTTACCGCTATCAACCTCTCCGACGGAAGTACCGCCTGGAAGACCATCCTCGGCGAACCCCTGGAGGTATTTGTCGGCGCGGTCGGGGATAAGAACCACATTTATATCAACTCAAGCAGACGCTTTTTCAAGCTCCAGCGCCGCAACGGAGACATCGTCGAGTTATTCAACCTGCCGCTGCCCGTAAACATGACGCCCCTGCTCGTCGACAACCTCGCGATCTTCGGTTCGGTCAACGGCTGGGCGTACGCTTTCGATGTCAACAAAGGCTTCCGTAAATGGACGTACGGCCTTAAAAACCAGATCTTCGCCACGCCCGTTCAGGACAACGATACGGTGTTTGTCGCCGATTCCGACGGCAACTACGCCATGCTGGCCCTCCGCTCCGGCGAACTACGCTGGCGGGGGTCGACGTTCGGCGACCTGTCCGCCGCCCCGGTCCGCGATCGCTTCAATATGGTTGTGGCTAGTGAAGACCAGTCGATGTACAGCTTCGCCAGCAACACCGGCTTAGAAGCGTGGCCCGCGTACCGCTCCGAGGTCCCGCTCAGCGAGACCCCCGTGGTAATCGACGACGTGATTTATCTCGCCGAACCCGGCGTTGGCCTCACCGCGGTCAGCGCAAACTCCGGGGAGGCCCAATGGCAGATCGCCGAGACCTATCAGCCAATCACCGGCCTCAAAGGCAAACTCATCGCCACCGGTGACCAAGTATTGCTGCGGATCGACCCGGCGGACGGACGCGTTGTACAAAGCGTTCCCACTAGGGAACTGCAGTCCGCGATCAACGGCCCCGACGGGAGCCTGTTGCTAGTCACCCCCGGCGGAGAGATCGTTCGCATCGACCCTCACCAATAATCGCGACTACGACGCTCTTTTGGTATCGCTGCTCTGATTTATCGCGACTCGCTCTGTACCAATGGATACCCTGATCCCCATCAAGACCGCTCTGCTGTCGGTCTCCGACAAGACCGACCTGATCCCTTTCGCCCGCCGTCTGGCTGAATTACATGTACGCCTGATATCGACCGGCGGCACGAAAAAAGCGTTGGCCGATGCGGGCCTCGATGTCGTCGGCATCGAAGAAGTCACCGGCTTCCCCGAGATGATGGACGGACGGGTCAAGACCCTCCACCCCAAAGTCCACGGCGGCCTCCTCGCCCTCCGCGATAAACCCGATCACGCCGCGTCGCTGAGCGAACACGGTATCACCCCGATCGACCTGGTTGTGGTCAACCTTTACCCCTTCGAAAATACTGTCGCGAACCCCGAAGTCACGACGCCCGAAGCGATCGAGCAGATCGATATCGGCGGCCCGTCGATGGTGCGTTCGTCCGCAAAGAATCATCGCTACGTCACCATCGTGACCGATCCGAAGCAGTACGACGCGGTGACCAACGAACTTAACGACCACGGTGTGGCCACCACGCTGAAACTGCGGCAGACCCTCGCCGCCGCCGCCTTCACCCGGACGGCCGAGTACGACACCGCGATCTCGACCTGGCTGTCCGCTCGTTTCAGGTAAATCCAAACGGTTAGACGTCTTGTTCAAGCTCCGACCCTCGGCTTTTGCGGGTTGACCCCAGCAAGGGCGAATCGCCGATAGTTTTGGGTGATGACGTCGCCAAACGCCTGCTATCGGAGCATTCGGGGGTTGTGCCTTGTGCTGCTGGCGTGCCTGATGACGTACCCCGCGGCGGCCACCCGTCTCACATTGGAACGGCCCGGCGACCGCGAGTTCATCCGCGACATCGCCGGCCTGCTCTCGCCCGCCCAGGTCCGCCAGCTCCAACAACGCTGCAACACCCTGCTCGACGACCAGGGGGTGCCGATCTTTGTCGTGACGATCAACTCGATGGCCGACTTCGGCGGCCGCGGCATGACGGTCGAATCCTTCGCCCGTACCCTCTTCGACCGCTGGGGCAACGACCACCCGCTAATCGACGGCCAGCAGTGGGCCGGCGGCATCCTCTTGGTTGTCTCAACCCGGGACCGAGCCGCCCGGATCGAACTCGGGCGTTTGTGGCTTGGCCGTAAGGACACGGCCGCGCGCCGCGTGATGGACGAGCACCTGCTGCCCGCGTTCCGGGTCGGGGATTTCGCCGCCGGTGTCGTCGCCGGGGTCAATGCGCTGGACAAGATGGCCCGCGACGAACCTATCCCCTCTCGGCCAGTCGCCCGTTCGACCTACACGCTCTGGGCGGGCTTCGCGGCGTTGAGCATATTCACCGCGGTTTCGCTGTTCCGCCGCGGCCGATCGGGCTGGGCTTGGGTGTTCTGGGGCGCAGCGTTTGGCTTGTTCGGTGCTTTGCTCTACCGATTGACCTTGGATGCCGCCCATCAGAACAACAACCAACGTGGTTCGGGATACATTGGGAACGGCGGTTGGTCGCCGGGCAGTAGCGGCGGATCGTTCGGCGGCGGTGGCGGCGCAAGCGGGAGCTGGTGAACCATGAGCAGGCTGCGGCGTTATTTCGATGACCAAGACACCGAACGGATCGACGCCACGATCGCCCAGGTCCAGGCAGAGACGACCACTGAGATCGTTTGCGTCGCCGCGGCGGCTTCGGGCCGCTACGACCGGGCCGAGGACCTCTTCGGGTTGCTCGCCGGGATTGTTACGGCAGGTTGCGTATGGCTGGGCCTACCCGATGCAGTGCCGGGCGGCGATTCTTGGGCTGGCTTCACGCCAACGGCCAAAGTCGCCTGCATGGCCGTCGCCCTGCTCATCGGCTTCGTCGCCAGCACCGTCGCGGCGTCTCACCTATGGCCGCTCCGCCGTCCCTTCATCCCCCGAGCCGAGCAGCGGGACAACGTCGCCCTTGCCGCGTCCGCCGTCTTCTTCGATCAGTCACTGCGCCGCTCCTCCGGAAAACAAAGACTACTTATCTACCTCTCCATGGACGAACGCCGAGCCATCATGCTCGCCGACGAAGAAACCCTCGAAGCGATCACCCCGGCCGCCCTCGAATCCCTCTGCCGCGACCTCACCGCCCTGCTCACCGATACAGACCCCGTCGAAGCAATCTGCCAAACCCTGCGGCGTCTGGGCGAACACTTGCCCACAAGTCAATCCGATCAAGCCGAATCCGAGACCTCTTTACCCAATAAACTGATCCTACGTCCTTAGCCGCCAGAGCCTCGCCCCAATGCTTCGTCCCAACGTTTTGATCCTGATGACCGACCAGCAGTCTGCGGACGCGATGAGCTGTGTCTCGGGCCGAGAACACCTGTACACTCCGCATCTTGACGCATTGTCCGAACGAAGCGTGATGTTCCGCCGGGCCTATTCGCCAAACCCCCTCTGCGCCCCGGCCCGGGCGTCGCTCTTCACCGGCCGCTATCCCCACGAGATCGGCCTCCAGACCAACGATACCCCCGACGAGCCCGACCGTTTCCCCTGCCTGGGTACCTACTTCCGCGACGCCGGCTACGACACGGCCTACTTCGGCAAGTGGCATTTCCCCATCCCTTACGCCGACACCGCAAAGCACGGGTTCGACACGATCGCCGACGCCGACCGTTCTAACGGAGCGGACCTGATCACGCCCGGCCTCGCATGTTCTTTTCTCGAAGCACCGCGTGATCGGCCGTTCTTCCTGGTCGCGTCGTTCAACAACCCCCACAACATCTGCGAGTGGGCCCGGGGCACCCGCGAGTTGCCCGACGGACCTGTTGGCACTCCCCCTCCGACCGATCGCTGCCCGCCGCGCCGGTCGAATCATGCGCCCACCGAAAACGAGGCCAGCGCTATCGAACTGGCCCGCCGCGCGTACCAGGCCCAGCCGATGTTTCCTGTGGGCGACTTCGGAGAATCGGACTGGCGTGAGTTCCTCTGGGGCTACTACCGGATGATCGAATCCGTCGACGCCAAGATCGGCCAGGTGATAGATGCCCTCAAAGCCTCGGGCGAATTCGACCGCACCGTTGTCCTGTTCCTCAGCGACCACGGCGACTGCCAAGGTGCCCACGGGTGGAACCAAAAAACCGTGTTCTACGAAGAGTCCGCCCGCGTCCCTTTCATCTTAAAAGCTCCCGGTATTGATCCGGGTTACAGCAACGCTCTAGTCAACTTTGGGGTCGATACCCTACCGACGCTAGCCGAACTCACCGGGATCGAGCTGCCGCCCGGGCTTCCGGGACGCAGCGTAGCCGACGACGCCCGGGGAAAAGACCGTGAGTCGCCGGCTTATGTCGTCGGTCAGAATTGTTTTGCCCAGGGGGCAGAAATCGACGGCAAGAAATTTCTCGCGAACGGGCGTATGGTGCGGACGTCCCGTTACAAGTACTGCGTATACAGCGTTGGGCCGCAGTATGAATCTCTCTATGACCTTAACGAAGACCCCGGCGAAACCCGGAATTTAGCGGGCGAGACTGCGTATCGAAACGTTTTAAATCAGCACCGGGCGGACCTCGCCGATTTCGCTCGGCTTAACGAGGACCACACCGCCCAAGAAATCCTTGGACGGATGGCTTCGATTGAATCGACTTAACTTTGTAACGCTTACCGTATTCAGCAGCAGTCCGAGCCGGGCTCGCAGCAGTCGCTGGCTTCGGTGGTCGCGTCGTAGTCCTGGCCCTTGGTTTCGCGGGCGTGGCGGATCTTCGTCGTCTTGCAGTTGAACGGCTTGGCGTCTTCCAGGGCGATCTCTTCGCGCGGCTCGATCGGGATCATCTGGCCGGCGTAGGGGCTGTTGGGGTTGGTCAGCAGCTTGAATGTCTTGTCGCAGACCGCGATGCGGTCACCACGCTTGAAGACGTGGCCATCATCGTCACAAACCTGGCGCCAAGGGCCGGCGTAGACCACGGACTGGTTACGCTCGAAGCAGGGGCCCTGCTTGCCCTTGTAGGCCCGTATGGTCATCGAACGGAACTCAACGCCGTCGATGGTTTGCCAAGGCTCTTCTTCACGCTTGAGGATCTCGACGCCGTGGAAGCCAGCGTCGACGAACATCTTGACGAACAGGTCTTCACGGAACGCGCCGCTGATGCAGCCCGACCAGAGGTCGCCGTCGTCGAGGATTTTCTGGGTGGGGTCTTCGTCACAGACGATGTCGCTGATGACGCAGCGGCCACCCTTCTTGAGCACGCGGAACATCTCGCCGAAGAGCTGCTTTTTCTGTTCGGTGGCGACAAGGTTGAGCACGCAGTTGCTGACGATCACGTCGACGCTGTCGGACTCGACCAGCGGCTCATCGCGGCGGAGGCGTTCGCACTCGGCCTCGTATTTGGCGACGCCCGCAACATCGGTGATCGGGTTGGCGTCCAGGAAGGCCTGAGCCTTGTGCCACGACAGGCCGAGGTCCTGGATGCGGCCCTTGCGGAACTCGACGTTGGCGTGGCCGATCTTCTCGGCCATCTCGGCTTTGTATTTCTCGGCCAAGCCGAGCATCGTGTCGTTCATATCGACGCCGATGACGCGGCCCTCCGCCCCGACCTTCTGGGAGAGGATGTAGCAGATCTTCCCGCCGCCGCTGCCGAGGTCGAGGGCTGTTTCGCCCTCGCCGACATACTCCGACGGGTCGCCGCAGCCGTAGTCTTTTTCGATGATTTCCTGGGGCAGGATCTTGAGGTATTTGGGGTCGTAGCTCGTCGGGCAGCACAGGGCGGGCTCGACCGCCTCGGCCCCGGCGGCGTAGCGGGTCACGACCTCGTGCTCGAGGTCATAGGGTTTACCCGACTCGTTTTCGGGCGGGCAACAGTTGGCCGCTTCGCTAGTGTTGGATGAGGCGGGGGCGTCGGCGATTCCGGCAGGTTTATTCACGGATAGTTTCCCAAACAAAATTAACAAAGTCTCTATGCGATTAGGCGAGGCTATGTTAACAACGCAGGGTTTGTCCAGCTTATTCCGCAGATTGAGGCTTTGTGTCCGCCGAGACGTGCGGCAGGTGACGCCGGAGCAGTAGGTCATACAACCCCGCCCCGATCAGCCCGCCGACCAGCGGAGCCAGGATGTAAACCGTAAAGAAGCCGTTACGCGGCCCGGGGATCGCGATCTCGCCCCACCCGGCGAAGTAGCTGAACAGCCGGGGGCCGAAGTCGCGGGCGGGGTTGAGGCCCGCTTGCGTCAGCGGAGCCACGACGCAGATAATCGCACACACCGCGAAGCCAATGGGGAACGCCACGCCCCGGCCCGTCGGCCCGTTGCCGTTGCGCGGCTCGATCAACGCGAAGATAAAGATCACCAGCAGCGCCGTACCCAGCACCTCAGCCGAGAACGCCTGGAGGTGGCTGACCAACGCGAAAGCCTCCGCATCCACGCCCGCCACGTCGGGATTTGGAAAGTATTCGCCGTAGGCCATCGCCGACCGCTGGCTGCCGGGTTCGCCGCGGGCGATCTCGTTGGCCCTTTCGAAACGGGCGATCCAGTTCTGAAACAACCCGAAAAGTGTCGCCGCCGCCGCGAACGCGCCGGCTACCTGAGCAACGATATACGGCCCGACGTCTTTCCACGAGAACCCGCGAAACACCGCAAACGCCAGTGTCACCGCCGGGTTCAAGTGCGCTCCGCTGACCGCCGCGGTCGCGTAGATCGCCAACGCCACCCCCAGGCCCCAGACGAACGCGACCTGCCCCAAACCGGCCATCGCCCCGGTGAACACCGCGACGTGAACCACCCCGGTCCCGAATAAGACCAGCAAAAAAGTACCCACAAATTCGCCAGACAACCGGCCCCACAAACGCTGCTGATTCATAACCAAGACCTATCTCATCGCACCACGGCTGAATACCCGCCGAAACTTTTATGTATCTCCGTTTGGTTCACCGCTCGGAATACGCCGGACCCGCGGTCTGGCCGAATAGCGTAAGGCGAATCAGTTCGGCGATCTGGGTGTTGTCGAAGCTGCCGCGCACCCGATGTGCGTTCAGCCCGTCGGCCCGGACCAGGACGCCCCCCGAACAGTCGTGCTTCGTCGACCACACGACCGAAAATGGCAGCCGCAGCCCGTTGCGGTCGGGAGCCGCGAGGAAATACCGCCCGTTCGTCCCGTCCACGCCGTCACGCGGAGCCCCGTTGGTGTCGTGAGGGTTGACTCGTCCAGACATGTGTTCCGACGTCGGCTCCGACGGATCGATACGTCGGCCGATCATCCGCATCCCGCCGCCGTCGGAGTCGGCCGCGGTGAGCAGCAACGTCTCGGGATGATCTGCGAGGTAGTTCTGGCAAACGCCGAATGCTTCGTCGGCCCGCCCCATCGCTTCGATCATGCCCGAGGCGTTGTTGCTGTTGCCGAAGTTGTCGGGACCTTCTTCTTCGACCACCAACAAAAACCGTTCGCCGTCACGCGAGAGACGTCGCAAGGCGTAGTCGGTCATTTCGGCGAGGGTCGGAGCTTCGGGGTCGTAGTAGGGCAATTCCAGCGCTTTGAGGATCTCCTCAGGCTTGTCGTTGAACGTGTGGTACGAAGCGAACAGGCCCAGCACCTTCTTGGTGTCGGCCGACAGGGCGAGCAACTCGTCGCGGGTGAAGATGACGGTGTAGCCCTGGGCGGTGGCGTATTCGATGAGGTTGCGGTTGTCTCGGCGGGCCCCGGGGCCGTGCTTGCCTTCGACCCCCTCGGGCAGGAAATGGCGTTCGCCGCCGCCGAGGATGACCTTGGCCCCCGAGTCGATCAGGCCCACCGCAATCTCGTCGTGCTTGCGGCGACTGTCGGCCTCGGTCAGGAACACCGCGGTGCCCGGCTCGATCGCCGAGCCGCTCTGCACAACGCCCGTCGGAAGGCCGGCCTCGATCGCCTGGACCCCGACGCTCTCGTACCCGCCGGAGGCGTCCAGCAGCCGCCGGGCGTCCGCACCCGCGGCGTACTTGCCGAAGGCGCTCGAGCGGACTTTCCGGCCGGTGGCGTGGGTCGTCGCCCCGCCGTTGCTAGTCGCCGTCAGCGAGTCGGCCATATGCCCACGGTACAGCGCGATGTGCGGCAAACGATCCCAATTCAGCTCGCCGTCGGGGCCGACCTTAATCGCCCGGGCCGCCGCCCAGCTTGCTGCCGAGGCGCCGTCGGGGTGCAGAAAAATCACACTGCCGGTCTGTTGGGCCGTGGTTGGGCCAGCCGTCAACGTTAATGCCAAGACCAGACCGAGCAGTTGTTTGTAAGCGACCATCAGCGGCTCCTTCGATTCCTTACGGGTTCGTGCCGTAAACATAGCAGCCGGCGCAGAATAAGCCGGTTCCTTAGTGACTCACTCACACAATCTTTACATCTACCCGGGCGGCACACAACGCGATCGTGTCCAAAGATCGCGGCGTAAATCCTCGGGTTTGTGTCACGACGATTCAACTTGTCAAAGAGCGAGCCCGCGGTCCCCGCTCACCCATTGCCGTGGCCGGCTGCGGGGGTGGGCGGTTGGGTAGTGGTTTTTAAGACGATCGCGGAGATAAAGAGACGCGGAGGCGCGGAGCAAGGCAGGAAGACGTTTCGGTTTTTATCCAATGCCATTTTTCTTCTCCGCGTCTCCGCGCCTCTTTATCTCCGCGATCGCCTAGAAAACCACCACCCGTGAACCACGGGCCCTCGACCAACGATGACGGGCTTCGACTCTGGTCCTGCCCGGCAAGGTAGGGATTGCCAGAGATCGCCACGTCCCGTCATCACGTCAGTCCGGAACACCTAGATATGAGCGAGCTTGGTGCCTTGCCTGCGACCTTCTCGCTTGCCACCGGGGTCCGACTACCAGGGGGCGAAACGTCGTGTTTGTGCGCGAAAAACATCGGTTCTACTGCCAGTGTGTGTTGCAAGGTCTTTTGCGGACGGGAGATAAATTTTTTTCGCTGGAAGCGATTTTTTCGAAAAACGTTTTTATTTAGTGCGCACGACAACGTCGTCGCCCAATTCCTCAGCCCCGCATGCCGCGGATGTATTGGCGGGATTCTTCTTCGCGGGGGGATCCGAAGATCTGCTCGGTCGGGCCGGCCTCGATCATCGCGCCGACGCCGTCGCGGACCCAGAAGACCGCGGTGTCGTCGGCGATGCGCCGGGCCTGGGCGAGGTTGTGGGTGACCACCACCAGGGTCAGCGGGGCCTCGTCGACGCTGCCACTTTTTTCCGTGGCGCAGCAGCCACCCCGCAGCTTCAGGATCAGGTCCTCGATCACGCCGCTGGCGATCGGGTCGAGGGCGCTGCAAGGCTCGTCCATCAGCAGCACTTTGGGCTTCAGGATCAACGCCCGGGCAATGCACAGCCGCTGCTGCTGACCACCGGAAAGGGATAAGGCCGAGGCGTTGAGGCGGTCTTTGACTTCTTCCCACAGGCCGACGTCGCGGAGGACCGCCTCGGCCGCAGCGTCGCGGTCGGCCCGCTTGCGGACGCCGTGCTCCTTCAGCGGCATCGTGAGGTTTTTCTTGATCGACATCGCGAAGGGGTTGGGCTTCTGGAAGATCATGCCGACCTGCCGGCGGAGCGTGACGGGGTCGCAGGGCTTCTCGAAAATATCGGTGTCGCCGATGCGGACGGCGCCGGTGACGGAGCAGCCGGGGACAAGGTCGGTCATGCGGTTGAGGCTGGCGAGGAAGCTGGACTTGCCGCAGCCCGACGGGCCGATGATGGCGGTGACCCGGCCGCGGGCGATCTCGAGGTCGACGTCGCGGACCGCGGGTCGGCCGTCGTAGTGGACCGATAGGCAGCAGCTGCGTATCAAGGTTTCGGGCGCGGCCGGCTCGGGCGTGGCCTGGACGAGCTTGAGTGGAGCGGGGTTGGTCTGGGTCATACGTTGACTACCGAGCCTTTGAGGAACCGCGCCCCGACCAGGGCGGCGGCGAGGTTGATGACGAGCAATAGGAAAGCGAGGACAAGGGCCGAGGCGTAGGCGTTGCCGTCGCCGCCGGGCACGTTCATGGACAGGTCGAAGATGTGGACCGACAGCGATCGGCCCGAGTCGCTCAGGCTCTCGGGCATGCGGTCGACGTAGCCGCTGGTGAAGATCAACGCCGCGGTCTCCGCTCCCGCCCTCCCGACCCCGAGCACCAGCCCCACGATCACGCCCGGCATCGCTCCCGGAAGCAAGACCCGCCAGAGCGTCGTGAACCGCGACATGGCCAACGCCGCCGCCGCGTTCCGCTGCGCATCGGGGACCGAGCGGAAGCCGACCTCGGCCGAGCGGATGAAGATCGGCAGCACCATGCAGGCCAGCGTCAGCCCGCCGGACCAAATCGAAAAACCTAGGCCGAGCACTTGGCAGAAGAACACGTTGCCGAACAAGCCGAACACGATCGACGGCACGCCCGCCAGGATGTCGAGGCTCCACCGCACCGTCCGAGACAGCCAACCGGCCCGCCGGACGAATTCGCTGAGCATTACCGCCGTCGCGAGGCCGATCGGCACCGACACCGCCAGACACACCGCGAGGATTAACGCCGTCGACACGATCATCGGACCGATGCCCCCCGCCCGGCCAGCGTCCAGCGAGGCCTCGGTCAGGAACGACCACGACAGCCGCGACAGCCCCCCCGCCAAGAGATCACCGACGATCCAGACAAAGATTGCCACGACCAACACAGCGGCGGACCACACCATGGTAGTCGCGATGTGGCCGCCCCATCGCCGGCTCGGCGGTTGTAACTCAAGCACGGCCACCCCCGTTCGCGACGCCACGGGCGGCGGTGTTGCGTACCCGCCCGCCGCCGACCCATTCGGCCGCTAATACCAACACAACAACAACAGCCAGCAAGATCAGCCCCGTTACGAACAACGCCGAGCGGTGGTCCCCGAAGGCGTAGCCCATCTCCAGCGCGATGTTGGCCGTCAGAGCGCGGACCGGATCGAACACGCCGCCGGGCAGTTGGACCACGTTGCCGCAGACCATCAGCACCGCCATCGTCTCGCCGATCGCCCGGCAGGCCGCCAGCAAACACGCTGTGGCGATCCCGCCCCGCGCTGCCGGAAGCACGACCCGCCAGACGGTCGACCAACGATCAAGGCCTAACGCCGATGCACCCCGCACGACGTTGCGCGGCACGTTCTGGATCGCCGCTTCGCTAAGCAAAGCAACCGTTGGCAGCACCATCACCGCCAGGATCAACACCCCCGCCAGCAGGCTCGCCCCCGGCGGCTGGAACCTCCCGATCAGCGGCACCAGCACCACCAGCCCCCAGAAGCCATACACCACCGACGGGATCCCCGCCAGCAGCTCCAGCACCCGGCGGTATGGCGTCGCCAGCCACTTTGGGGCGAACCACGAACAGAACAACGCCGACGCCACCCCCAGCGGCACCGCCAGCAGCATCGCCCCGCCCATCGCGAGCAACGACGCCGCGACCATCGGGACCAGATTGAATTTCTGCTCAATCGGGTGCCACGACGGGTCGGACACGAACCCGCCGATACCGATCGCTCCGTCGGGACTTAACGCGGGCCACGCCTCGATCACGAGGAAAACTGCGACCAACACGACGAGCGAGCCGGACGCGACCGCGCTCAGCCGGAGCACCGCCAGCAGCAGTCCGTCTTTAACGCGGTGAGACAAACGACTGTCCCTCGATCAGGTCGTCCACCGCCGGCGTCAGCGCGAATTCGATAAACGCATCGACCAGCGGGGACCGGCCGTTCTTCGTTATCAGAACCAGCGGCCTGCCGAGCGGGAAAGTGCCGGCCTTGACGGTCGTGGTGTTGGCCTCGACGCCGGCGAACGGCAAGAGCTTCAGCGGCGTGCCGCGTTGCGATTCGTACTCGGCCGTGCCGACCGACAGGTACGCGATCGCGTCGGGGTTGCCGGCGACGAGCTTGACGCACTCCTGGTTCTCTCCGGCCACGAGAGTGGGTTGGATATCCGAAGGCTTGATCTCGAAAAACTTGGTGACCAGCTCGAGCTCGGACCGGCCCTCGGCCCGGTTGATCACGGTGATCGGTGCGTCGCGGTCGCCGACCTCCGACCAGCGGGTGATTTTTCCGGTGTAGATATCGTGGAGTTGTTGGTTAGTCAGCGAAGCCACTGGGTTGGCGGCGTTAATAACAAAGGCGACGCCGTCCTGGGCGAGGATGTGCGTGGTGACGCCGGCCTGTTCGCCGAGCTTCAGGCTGCGCGACGACATGCCGATGTCGGCCAGCCCGCTGTGGGTGTCCGCGATGCCGCGGGACGACCCGCCGGTCTGCACGTCGACCCGCACCTCGGGGTGGCGTTGTTCGAAGCGTTTGGCGATCTCGCCGACCAGCGGCGCGACCGTGCTCGACCCGGTCAGCGTCAGCTTGCCGCGTAACACGCCGTCGTCAACACCCTCGGCCGAGCTCGACTGTTCACAGCCGCTCAAACCAAACGCGACCGCTATCAACAAACACGGCCCGATCACTAACCCGTAACGCATCATCGCGGCTCCGTCCCGTCCGGGATCAGTCGAACTCCAGTTTGCAACAGCCCAGGTCCAGCATCTCGCCGCCGGCTTGCTGCGCATCCACCCCGTCGGCCAGGCGGTAACGCACCGCCTTGCCCTCCCGCTCGGCCTCAACCAGCCCCGCCTCCCGCAGCACTTTTAAATGATGCGACAACAGGCTCTGGTCCAGCCCCAGCGATTCATTGATCGCCCCCACATACCCCGGCCCGCCGTCCAAAAGCCGACGCACCACGGCCAGCCGCGTCGGGTCGGCCAACGCCTTGAGGCGTACCGAACAAAGGTCCTGCGGTTCGGTCACGGATGACGGCATAGCTAGATCAACCTGAGAACTGACAATTCAATTCCCATTCATATCAAATTTTGTTTCGGGAATGGCCCTCATAACCGAAGGCACCCAAAAGGCGATGCGAACCTAAAACCGATTCTTCCCGTAGACACAACAAAAAACGGGAGCCGCGGGGCTCCCGTTTCGGGTAAATCCTAGGGTTTTGCGATAGCAGATCAGACCTCGACCGGGCCGCCGTCAGACAGCTCGACGGGCTTGAGCCAAGGCATCATGCGGCGGAGTTCTTTGCCGACGCCTTCGACCTTGTGCCCGGCGTTGTCGGCCCGCTGCTGCTTGAACCACTTGAAGCCGTTGGCGTAGTCGTCGCGGAAAGCCTTGGCGAAGCTGCCGTCCTGGATGTGCTTGAGGGCGGCGGCCATACGTTCCTTGGTCGCGTCGTCGCAGATCTTCGGTCCGGTGTAGTAGTCGCCGAACTCGGCGGTGTTGGAGATGCTGTAACGCATGTAGTCCAGGCCGCCGCGCTTGATCAGATTGATGATCAGCTCGAGCTCGTGACAGACCTCGAAGTATGCGAGCTCGGGGGGGTAGCCGGCTTCGGTAAGGACCTCGAAACCCTTCTTGATGGACTCGCTGAGGCCGCCGCAGAGGACGACTTGTTCGCCGAAGAGGTCGGTCTCGCACTCGTCTTTGAAGTTGGTGACGAGGATACCGCCCTTACCGCCGCCGTTGCCGATGGCGTAAGCGAGGGCCTGGTCGCGGGCGTCGCCGGTGGCGTCCTGGTGGACGGCCATGAGGGCGGGCACGCCGCCGCCCCGCTCGTACTCCCAACGCACGGTGTGGCCGGGGCCCTTGGGGGCGACCATGATCACGTTGACGTCGGCTGGGGGCGTGATGGTGCCGAAGTGGATGTTGAAGCCGTGGGTGAAGAGCAGGGTCTTACCCGCGGTGAGGTTCGGGGCGATGTGCTGCTCGTAGACGTCGGGCTGGACCTCGTCGGGCAGGGCGATGGCTATCAGGTCGGCCTGTTTGACGGCGTCGGCGACGGGAAGCGGGTCGAAGCCGTGCTCGATGGCGAGCTTGCCGTTGGTCGACTCTTTACGGTTGGCGACGATGACGGTGAGGCCGGAGTCGCGGAGGTTCTGGGCGTGGGCGTGGCCCTGCGAGCCGTAGCCGACGACGGCGATGGTCTTGCCCTGGAGGGGAGCGATGCTGCCGTCTTTATCGTAGAGGGTTTCGATAGCCATGTGCTGGTGAACTCCGTAAGGCCCGCCGTTGCCGGGCGTAAGCGAAAATATCGGGTCGATCTGTTCCCCAGATATCCCGGCCACGCGTCGGCGTTTGGGGGAGGTCGATCTGGGCCGAGCGGAGTAATCTAATGATGGCCGCAGGCGGGGTCAACCGAGCTTGAGCCCGCCGTATATCGGTCGGTAAGATAAATTTATCGCGTGGCGGCCGCGGCAACGGGACGAGTTTTGCTTAGCGTGTCCGCTGTAATCTGTCCGATGGGGTACCTATGCTGGATTTTTCCGACCAACCCTACCGCTACTTCCCGCCGAAGTATTCGCGTTTCTGGTCGGCGTTGTTGCTATACCACAACCGCACCCGGCACCTGCCCAACACCCAGCGGATCGCCGAGGTCGCGGTCACGGGGCACGACGAACTCCGCGAACAGCTCCGGCCCGACGATCGGCTGGTCTTCTTACCGAATCACTCGACCCACGCCGACGCGGCGATCTTCCTCGAAGCGCTGCGGCAGACCGGCTTCCGCAGCCTGATGATGGCGGCCTACGACGTGTTTCTGCGTGGGCGGATCCACCGCTTCACGATGCAGCGGATGGGCGCGTTCGCCGTCGACCGCGACGGGAGCTGCCCCAAGCCGATGAAGCAGGCGTTGGCTACGCTCGAACGCGGCCGATTCCCGCTAACCATTTTTCCCGAAGGCAACGTCTACCTGACCAACGATCGCATCACGCCGTTCATGGACGGCGCGGCGTTCATCGCGATCAAGGCTCAGCAAGCCCTGCAGAAAGACGAGAACGCCGCGGGGCGTATCGTCGCGGTACCCGTCTCGATCAAGGTGACGCACCTGACCAACGCCCGGATGAAGATCACCCAGCGGTTCAAGCCGCTGGGCGAGCAGCTCGGCGTGACGGCCGATTTCCACGCCGAGCCGATCAAGGCCGTCTACGAAGCCGCCGAGATCGCGCTGCACCGCAACCTCAAGCAGCGCGGCCTCGACGTGCCCGACGCCCCCGACCTCGGCACGCTGATCCACCAGGCGGCGGTCAACGTGCTCGATCGACTTGAAGCCAAACTCGAGATCACGCCCAAGCCCAAGGACTCACCATTGGATCGCGTGCGTGCCGCCCGCCGACTGATCCACGAGGTGCGCATCGACCCGGACCGCGCGGTCGACCACGCCGCCGCCGCGACCTGGGCCGACGAGGCCATGCTCGCCTACCGCATCGCCAGCTACCCAATGGGCTACGCCGCCGAGAAGCCCAGCATCGACCGCATCGGCGAGACCGTCGAGAAGCTCGAAGAAGACCTGCTCACCCGCATGCCCCCGCCGATGGCCAACCGCCACGCGTCCGTCCACTTCAACGCCCCGTTCGACGTCGGCGACCTGCTCGCCGAGCACCCCAAGCTCCGCGGTGCGGTGGCCGCGTTTACGTCGCAGACCGAGTCGGCCGTGCAGGCCGGCCTCGATCACCTTAACCACCACAACGCCCACCCGGGTAGCCAACTTTGGTGACGCCACACTTCGGGTTCATTAGTTGAATCAGAGCATGAGCAACGGATACGGGTTAAACGCATCCCCAATTCAGCTGTTAGCGGATGCGGTGAAGCCGCCCTTCTCCGACCGAACGCGGGACGCTTCGCGTCTCCCGCTAAACCGGCAGTTATTGTGCGTTAACCCGCAGCAGCTTCGTCTAGATACCACACGAGGTCGCTGCTCACCGGATTGATGCCGCTGATGGGGATCTGCTCGATATCGGGCGAGCCTGAAGCAGCCTGGTCGGCGACGCGTTGCAGGGCTTCTTGTTTGCCGGCACCGACGGCGAGGACGCCGACGTGGCGGGCGGCATTGATGAGCGGGTAGGTCATCGTGACGCGCGGCGGGGGGACGACTTTTTCGCCGTCGTTGGTATCGATCCAGCGGGTCGCGTGCAGGGCGGGGGACTCGGGGAAGAGGCTGGCGGTGTGGCAGTCGCCGCCCATACCCAAGAGGATGAAGTCGATCGCCGGGTGGTTGGTGTAGCTCGGGGCGTCGGTGATGCCGAAGGCTTCGGCCAAGGTCTTCTCGTATTCGCCGGCGGGGTCATCAACCAGCACGGGCATGGCGTGGACCTGCGACGAGGGGATGCCGGCGTGGTCGGTCATCGCTTCGCGGATCATCTTGATGTTGGATTTCTCGTGGTCCTCCGGGACGCAGCGTTCGTCGACGATCCAAACGTGGGTCTGGCTCCAGGGCAACGCACGGAACTTGGGGTCGGTGACAAGGCGGACGTAGAACGGCTCGGGCGTCCCGCCGCCGGACAGGGCCAAATGAAAAACGCCGCGTTGCTCGACCGCGGCGAGGGCCGAGGCGAGCAGCGCGTCGCCGAGTTTTTCGAAAAGAGTTTCGGTGTCGGGCGCGACGGTGACGGTGCCGGGGAGGTTAATCATCCGGGCAGGGTAACGGCCCCCCGGAAGAATTCAAACACCGGGGCGGCCGACTTTCCGTAGCGACAAGCCACAGAAAATCTTCAGCCGTCTTCGGGGCTGGGCCCTTCGAGCTTTTCGAGTTTCTGCTGGGTGAGGATGAACTTGTCGAACTCGATGCCGTCTTCGCGCATCGAGAAGCTGACGGTGTGCACGCCGGGCTCTTCGATGTCGAGGTAGATCTTGTGCGGGACGCCGCAGTGGTTTTCGGGGACGCGTTGCTTGCTCTCCCACCGCCAGCCGTGCTTGCCCTGGCACCACTGCATGCGTTGGCCGGTCGCGGGCCACTCGCCGTTGAGCCCGACGTGGACGCCGTTGTCTTCGCTGCCGGTGGAGTAGATGCGGGCCCAGACGTAGTACCGGCCGGGGGTGGTGAACTCGATGGGGAAGTGCAGGATCGCGAGGTGGCCGGGCTGGGGGCTGAAGTTTTCGCCCTGGATCAGCTTGTCGCCGTGGGTCCGGCGGGTGTCGGGCAGGATCTCGAGGTACGCGCCGCCGCTGGCGCCTTCGACGTGCGGCGGGTCGCCGTCGGGCGTGACCTCGGGGGTGGTGGAGGCGTCGACGCGGTACCACGCCCGGACCTCGTCTTTGGTCTGTTCGGCGTAGTCCTCCGCCTCGACCGCCACGGCTCCGCGACGCTCCACAGCGACGGGCTCGGTATCCGCGGCCGACAGCGCCGCCTGACACACAAAAGCACCCGACACAAAGGCCATCACACCAAACTTGAAGCTGTAAATCATCGTGAAACTCCGTACAGATGGGATCAAAAAGGAAACAACAGAGTCCTCATCTTACCCGAAGCCTTACGAAAATTTGCTCTATTCGTTTCGCCAATAACGCCCTTCGCGCTGCATCATGAGATCCGACGCGGGCGGGCCCCAGGTACCGGCGGCGTAGTTCGGCAGGTCGCTCTGCGGGTTGTCTTCCCAGTAGTCGAGCACGGGCTGGCAGGCGTACCACGAGCTCTCGATCTCGTCGCGGTGCTTGAACAGCGTCTGGTCGCCCCGCATGCAGTCGTTGAGCAGGGTTGCGTAGCCGTCCGGCGGGTTGGCCTGCCATTGTTTGACGTAGTCGAAGTCCATGACGACCTCGTTCATCTTCATCCCCACGCCCGGCTCCTTACCCTCGAAGCGGATGCGGATGCCTTCGTTCGGCTGGATGCCGATGACGATCTGGTTGGGCTTCTGGCTGCGGGCCTGGTCGCGGAAGAGGATGTGCGGCGTCGGCTTGAGGTAGATGACGATCTCGGTCTTCTTCTCGGCCATCGCCTTGCCCGACCGCAGGTAGAACGGCACGCCGCCCCACCGCCAGGTGTCGACGTTGAACTGCATCGCGGTGAAGGTGTCGCGCTGGCTCTTCGGGTCGACGCCGTCCTCTTTGCGATAGCCCACAACGCCTTCGCCATCGATCGCCCCGGGGCCGTACTGCCCGCGGACCGCGATGTGAGGGATGTCTTCTTCCTTGGGCACGCGGAGGGCCTTGAACACCTTGATTTTCTCGGTGCGGATGTCCTCGGCGTCCATGCTCACCGGCGGCTCCATCGCCACCAGCGACATCACCTGCAGCAGGTGGCTCTGGACCATGTCCCGCATCGCCCCGCCGCCGGGCGAGTCGTAGTAGCTGCCCCGCCCCTCGACGCCAACGGTCTCGCTGGCGGTAATCTGGACGTGGTCGATGTACTCGCGGTTCCACAACGGCTCGAACATCGTGTTCGCGAACCGCAGCACGAGCATATTCTGCACCAGCTCTTTGCCGAGGTAGTGGTCGATCCGGTAGATCGAGTTCTCCCAGAACACGTCGGCCAGCGAGTTGTTCAGGCGGACCGCCGACTCGGGGTCGCTGCCGAAGGGCTTCTCGATGATGATCCGCTGCCAGGTCGGGTCGTTTTTATCGATCGGCACCATCCGCTTGCCGTCGATCACCAGCCCGCTGGCGCCGAGGTTTTCGATGATCGGCTCGAAGAACTGCGGGGCCATCGACAGGTAGGCCAACAGGTTGCTGCCCGTGCCGTGCTGCTGGGCGTAGCCCTTGATTTTCTTGGTCAGGTCCGGCCAGGCCGCGGGGTCGGTCGAGTCCGACGCCTCGTAGTGGACGTGTTGCGAGAACTCTTCCCACTTCTTCGGGTCGTACCCGTCGGGGTTGAAGTCGTGGATCATCTGCCGGAACGAATCGTCGTCGTACTTCGACCGGGCCACGCCGAGGATGCCGAAGTTGTTCGGCGTCATCCCGCGTTCCCAGAGGTAATACAGCGCGGGAAGTAGTTTTCGCTTGGTCAGATCGCCCGAAGCCCCAAAAATCACGATGAGGCAGTCGTCCGGTCGCGGCGGCGTGGTGATATGTGGCATATGCAAAGAATAGCGATTGATCGGCGTCAATGTGTTGTCAAATCTGGCCGGTTCCGACACGACTCACCGCAGCCGCTTGACGCTCCGGGACACCTTCAAGAATCAAAGGACCGTAGTGGAGCGGCTTGTCCGCAATAATCCAGGTAATTTCGTCTGCTGGTACCAGCCCAACGACGGGTATCGCCCATTCGAATGGCTGTTTCGAGGCTTTAAATTGCTTGCGACTGTCTTCTGAGTTGACCACGAATAAAGGTCGAGCGTGTACAGATCGCACTTGGCCCGATGAATCTTCCACCATGGCGGCCGGTGTTCCATGCGCGACATCGTGTGCTGACCACCACGCCAGCCGCAGGCTGGCGGGCGCGGCTTTTTTACTGAGTCCCAGACGGTTCACTTCTGAGAACAAATGCGTCCGACCAACTGTAGTGGATAGAGGCGGCGAATTCTGGAACTGAACACAACAGCGATCAATCACTTTTCCATTAATTTCGGCTACACACGGACAGATAATGGGTTCACGGTAGGCCGACCGTATCTTTAACAGCACTTGCAAATGCTCGTCGCTAATCGCTTGAGGAACTTGGTCCCATGCTCCCAAAATGTCCTGACGGTCAGGACTAACCCATTCGATATTTATCCCGTCTTGGTGTCGATACCATTGCTCATGACACTTTTTGCAACGCGTCAGCATGCCATAACGTAGAGGTCTGATCTGCTTGAAAGACTTGAGGTAAGCGTTCGCGTTTGGCAACTGCTTGGCTGAATAGCCCTTAAATTCCTGTAGCGTCCACGACGTCATCTTGTAGCCTGTCTTGGCCCAATCGGGGTGTGGAGGCAGGCATCTCGGACATCCTCGTTTCAGTGATTTAAACATGGTTATCCCCGAAACTGTTACCGCCCCGCGGCGATGCTGACGAGCATCAGGTCGGCGGGGTTAACGCCGGCCAAGCGTCCAGCCTGGCCGAGGGTGGTCGGGCGGAACTTGTCGAGGACAGCGGCGGCTTCGCTGCGTAGGCCCGGCACGCTACCAAAGTCGAATTCCGGGGGCAGGGTGTGGTGCTCTTGCTCGGCGAGGCGTTCGAGTTCGCGGCGGCTGCGTTCGATGTAGCCGGCGTACTGGCGGTCGGCGAGGACGGCCCGCAGGACGCGGCGGTAGTTCGGCGAGCGGGTCTGGCCGTTGAGCCGGCCGGCGACTTCGTCGAGGCCGACGCCCGCGGAGTTGACCCACTTGGACATCGGCTGGCCGTCGACGGCCGAAGCGTCGATCCAGCCGTTCAACTCGGCTCGGCGTTGCTGCTTGGCTTCGTAGACCGACCAGCGGGCATCGTCGATAGTGCCGAGCTCGCGGCCTAGCGGCGTGAGTCGGGCATCGGCGTTGTCGCTGCGCAGCATCAGGCGGTGCTCGGCCCGGCTGGTGAACATGCGGTACGGCTCGCGGGGCGTCTTTGTGACAAGGTCGTCCATCATCACGCCGAGGTACGCCTCGTCGCGGCGTAAGCGCCAGGGGGCTTGGCCCCGCGTAAAACGAACCGCATTAACGCCGGCGATCAGGCCCTGGCCCGCGGCCTCTTCGTAGCCCGACGTGCCGTTGATCTGCCCGGCGAGGAACAGGCCCGGAACTCGTTTGGTCATACAGGTCGCATCGATCTGGTGCGGCCAGACCATGTCGTATTCCACGGCGTAGCCGGGCTTGAGGATCTCGGCCCGCTCGCAGCCCGGCAAGGCGTGGACGATCTTTTCTTGCACGTCGAGGGGCAAAGACGTGCTGATCCCGTTGCAGTAGATCTCGTTGGTCGACAACGACTCGGGCTCGAGGAAGACGTGGTGCGAGGTGCGGTCGGCGAAGCGGACGACCTTGTCTTCGATCGACGGGCAGTAGCGCGGGCCGGCGGTCTCGATCTGGCCGTTGTACATCGGGGCGCGGTCGAGGTTTGCCCGGATGAGGTCGTGCGACGCGGCGTTGGTGTGGGTGATCCAGCAGATGTGTTGATCGATCACGGGGAAGCGGCCAGCCACTTTCTCGTAAGCCGCTTGCGGCTTATCGCTACCGTGCGCTGCCAACGTCATCTCGCTGAACGGCTGCGGGTCCGCGTCGCCGGGCTGCTCTTCGAGGCCCGCGAGGTCGAGCGACTCGGCGGCGAGCCGCGGCGGGGTGCCGGTCTTGAGGCGGCCCAAGTCGAAGCCCAGCCGCTTGAGCGCCCCGCTGACGCCGACGGCCGAGCCTTCGCCGATGCGCCCACCCTCGGTTTTCTGTTCGCCGGCGTGCATCAGCGCCCGCATGAACGTGCCGGTGGTCAGCACAACCGCCCCGGCCCGCAACACGATTGACTTGTCGGCCGAGTCGATCGCGGAGAACTCGCCGCAGCAGTCCTGGGTTTCCTGCGGATGGCCCTGGCCGTGTCCGCCCTTGAAAACCACGCCGACGCACCGGCCGTCTTCGACGACAAAGTCTTCGACCAGCCCGGGCAGGACGTCGAGGTTGTCGCGGGTTCCGAGCAGGCGCTGGACCTCGGCGGCGTAGGCGTATTTGTCGCTCTGGCAGCGCGGCCCCTGCACGGCCGGGCCTTTGCTGGCGTTGAGCACGCGGAACTGGATGCCCGTCGCGTCGGCCGCCAATCCCATCAGCCCGCCGAGGGCGTCGATCTCGCGGACGATCTGGCCCTTGGCCAAGCCCCCGATCGCGGGGTTGCACGACATCGCCCCGGTCTTCGATGGGTCCATGGTGATAAGCCCGACGCGGCCACTGCCCGAATTGGGCTCAGCCGTCAGCAGGTTCGCCGCGGCCCACGCCGCCTCGGCCCCCGCGTGGCCGCCGCCGACGACCAGGATGTCGTATTCCTTACGCATGGCGAGAAGTATATCCGCCCTACCAAGTTTCTCGCTGTGAGTTTTGTATGCTGCGGTCCCGCGGGTTTAGGCTAATTCGGCCCGGATTTTTGGATTGACTGATCAGACTTATGTCTTCTACGCCGCTTCTGCTGATTTATTGTGCTTTGATCGTCGCCGCGTCGGTCCTCGGCGGGCTTCTGCCGATCCTCATCCGCCTGACGCACACCCGGTTGCAGGTGATCATCAGCCTGACCGCGGGGTTCATGCTGGGTGTCGCGATGCTGCACATGATCCCGCACGCCCTCGACAGCCACGGCCCGTACGCCGTCGAACCGATGAGTGTGATGATCACGGTGCTCGTCGGCTTCCTCGTCACGTTCTTCATCGAGCGTTTCTTCAGTTCGCACACCCACACCCCCGGAAGCCCCGACGCCTCCGGAAGCCCCGCCCTTTCCAGTAAACGGCTGTCGTGGGCCGGGGCCGCGATCGGCCTAACGCTTCACAGCCTCATCGCGGGCGTCGCCCTCGGCTCGGCGGTCGCCAGCGAATCCGGTCCCCCGGGAACGGCGGGCACCGCGCTGGCCGGGCTCGCGGTATTCCTTGTCATCGTCTCGCATAAGCCGCTCGACGCCCTAACGGTCATCACGCTGACCGCCGCGGCGGGCTTCGCGAAGCCGACCCGGCACCTCGCCAACGGGCTATTCGCTTTGGCCGTACCGCTGGGTGTGGTGCTGTTTGGTCTAGGGTTGAGCCAAACGACCCTCGCCGATTCGGGCGCGGTGGTCAGCCTGGCTTTGGCGTTCTCGGCGGGGACGTTTTTGTGTATCGCCCTGAGCGACCTATTGCCCGAGCTGCACTTCCACTCCCACGACCGCCTGAAACTGACCCTAGCCCTCGTCGTAGGGGTGATGCTGGCGTACGCCATGGCGATGGCGGAGCACTCTATGCACAACCACGACGCCCACGGCCACGGCAATCACGCTGGACATGGCCACGATCAACACGACGACCACACAGGGCACAGCCACGATCGGCATGAAAATCATGAGAGCCATGAAGGCCACGATCACGGCGATCACGACGGACACAACCACGGTTCGACGTCCAAAGACGCGTGGACCGAGTTCTTTAATAAATCGCGACCGCTCGCCGTCTACTCAGAAGGTTTAGCCGTTTTGTTGCGGCCCGCGTTGCTCAACCTGCTGAATTACCTGAGTCAGGTGCTGAGCGAGCTGCTTCGCGGTCGTCATGTTCATCGCGACGCGGTGCGAGACGTCAAAGCGGAAAGAGCCGACGGGCTTGCCGTCGCCGCCCTCGGTCGATTGCTCGCCGAGGAAGCGGTTGACGCCGAGGTCGATGAAGACTTCTTGGTTGCCGAGGTTCGTGCGGAACGCGTTGGCGTAGAGCGTGTCGACGTTGGCTTCGTTGAACTGGACGCGGACCTGGCGTTGGCTATCGGCGTCGGCGTTGGCGGGGTTGGGGTCGAGGGGCTTGAACTCTTGGCCGTGGGGGTCTGACATCGGGGTGATTCCTGCGTTAAGAACTTCTGAAACGAACCGACACATGAGGGTTGCGGGGACGATTTTGATCCGAGGTTGTGATTTTCCGGACCGGAAGAGGATAAGCCGTTTAGCAGAGGCACGTAGGGCCGTACATCAACCCGCTTCGGCCTCCAGCGGGCTATAACGCGAGCCGGCCAAGGGAATCTTGCGGTTCACGGGCGGCCCTTGGGGCAGGCGTGGCCCGACAAACATGCCGACCACCAGCAGCACCACGTTCGCACCGAACAACCAGACTTTCTGGGCGGGTGGGTCGATGAAGACGATCAAACCTGACAGCAACAGCATCAGCAGCATCAACGGGATCAAGCCCCGCCACGCCAGCTTCATCAACTGGTCAAACCGCAGCCGCGGCAGCGTCCAGCGGACCCACATCATCAGGAACAGCAGCAAGAAGACCTTACCCGCGAATACGCCGATCTTCGCCATCACGAGCAGCGCCCCACCGATCAATCCCTCGGCCGTCGTCGGTAGCTCGACCGGCACCCACGCTCCGAACGGGTTCAGGCTCCAGCCCCCAAGAAACATCACACAAAAGAACGCGCTGCCCGCGATCATGTGCATGTACTCGCCGAGGAAGAACAACGCCCACTTCATCGACGAAAACTCGGTGTGGAACCCGCCGACGAGCTCCTGCTCAGTCTCCGCCAGGTCGAACGGGGCCCGGTTGCACTCGGCCAAGACACAAATGAAAAAGATGATCGCCAGCAGCGGGTGCGTCACGATGCCCCAGACCCCGCCGCCGCCCGCCGTTTGGAGGTTGGTCATCAGCTGGGTGTCGGTCGTGGCGAACGTGAGCACTACGATCAGTACGCAAAGCCCCATCGGGATCTCGTAGCTGACCATCTGGGCCGTCGCCCGCAGCCCGCCGAGGAACGAATATTTGTTGTTCGAGGCGTACGCCCCGACGACGATGCCGTAGACCGCTAGCGAGCTGACCGCGAGAATATAGATCACCCCGATCTGCACCGGCGCCACCGCCACGCTGACCCGCCCCGCCTCGGCGATCTCCCAGCCGAAAACCGTCAGCCCCGGGAAGTCCCACAGCCCGCCCCACGGGATCACCGCCCAGCCGATCATCGCCGGGATGACTGCGAGTGCTGGGGCCGCCAGGAACAACGCTTTATCTACGCCTGGCGGGGTGTAGTCTTCTTTCACAAACAGTTTGAGCCCGTCGGCCAACGCCTGCCCCAGGCCGAGGTGCTTCTTGCCCTCGAACAGGCCGTTGATGCCGAGCTTCTTCCACAGATCATCGAGCCCGAAAGAAAAGTTGGTCCGGTTCGGCCCGGTGCGGTCCTGCACCCACGAAGCCGTCTTGCGTTCGAGCAAAATCAGGTACGCCGTCGAGAGCAGCATGGCGTGGAGAACCACGAGGATCACCATACCGCTGACGAAGAACTGAGCAGAAACCATAGTGGGCTTTATAAGAATTATGACGTCAACAAAAGGCAACAACGGACTTTTCCGCTACGACACGATTTTAGCCCCTACGGTTTACTTCGTACAATTCGAAAATCCGCCCACTGTCGAGAATTTATTTGTCGTCCACCCAAGCCAAAGCAAAACCCTCGTCGATCAAGGCCACCGACGAGACGATCAAAGAGACGTTCGAGTCGATCGTGATCGCGTTCATCCTCGCGTTCATCTTCCGGGCCTACGTGGTCGAGGCGTTCATCATCCCCACCGGCTCGATGGCCCCGACCCTGCTGGGTCAGCACGTCCAGCTTCGCTGCGAACAGTGCGGCTACGACTTCGCCGTCGATCAGTCCGCCCAGGGCAACCGCCTGACCGCCAACCGCCTGCAGTCGGCCCCCTGCCCGATGTGCAAGTTCCCCCAGCCCGTGCCCATCGCCAGCCCTACGCAGACCGGCGACCGGCTGCTGGTCCAGAAATACCTCTACCAAATCGCCGAGCCCAAACGCTGGGACGTCGTCGTGTTCCGCAACCCCCAAGCTTTCAACGAAAACGGCACCCCCGGCCCCAAAACCAACTACATCAAACGCCTCGCCGGCCTGCCCAACGAGGCCCTGCACCTGATCGACGGCAACGTCTACGTCCGCCCCTTCGATCAACCCAACGCCCCCTGGCGGATCGCCCGCAAGACCGATCCCGCCGAGAACCGCCACTGGGAAAAAATCCAGCGGGCCGTCTGGCAGCCGATCTACCACAGCCGCTACGTCCCGCTGGACCACGGCCGGGTATCGCTCGGCGGCAACGAAGAAACCAACGGCCTCGGCCGGAGCTTCGACTGGGCCTGCCCCTGGGTGCCGCCTAGCGAGCAGGTCGACCGTTGGGATATCGGCAACCCTCAAGACGGTTGGAAGCGGGCCTACCGCTATACGCCCGACGGTGAAGAGCACACGGGCCAACTCATTTTCAACTGGACCGAGTACCACGGCCGCGGAACGTTCTATCCCTACAACGCATTGAGCGGCGGGCAGGGCGTCTACGGCCGACAACCAATCGAAGACGTCCGTCTCGCCGCGACCCTCTTACCCGAATCGCCGACCGAGACTGGTCTGGAACTTAGCACGACCTACCGTTTCGAAGAAAGCGTCGAAACCGTGACCGCCCGCCTCAACCACAACGGTACGGTCCAACTGCTGCGAGGTGATATTTCATCACCGTTGGAAATCGCTTCGTTCGATACCGGTCAAATTTTACGAGAAGGCAAAGCCGTGTCGCTCGAACTTTGGGCCGTCGATCAAGAGCTGGTTGTTTGGGTCGACAAAAGCGTTGTGATCCGTCACGCGATCGACCTGTCGTTTGATCAATTAATCCAACGCGCCTCGCCGCGGGACCGCCCCGACGTGGCGATCCGGGTCCACGGCGGCCCCGCCACCCTGCATGCGGTCGAGATCGACCGCGACATCTCGTACACGCCCTCGCTGAGCAGCAACCTCCAGATCGCCCCCTTCGGCTCGATGCGTCGCGCCGCGAACGGCGAATTAATGGAGGTGCCGCCGATCTCTATCCGCCGCGGCCGATATTTTGTGCTGGGTGATAACTCGCCGATCAGTAGCGACGGGCGGTTCTGGTCCGACGTCCAGCCCTGGATCGAAAAGCAGATGTTCCCCGAGGCCGAGCACTGGCAGCCGCAGCCGGGCTACCCCTTTGTACGCGACTACGCCCACGTGGTCCCGCGAGGACTATTGGTCGGCCGGGCATTCTTCATCTACTTCCCCGCCCCGTACGCCGTCAGCCCTGGAGGCAGACAGATCCTGCCGAACTTCGGCGACGTTCGATTTGTTCACTGAAAGGCCAGGCCTTAAGGTTCATAAATTGCTAATTTACAACACCTAAAACCCCGGAGACTTAGAAGTTATCCACATTCTGGCCGTAGTGAGAGATCTCAGCAAGATGAAGCCTGCAGGTGTGGCGCCATAACCCATATCTACTGCACAAATCCTTAAGATTATGTTTAATAAAGCTTAACAAAGGCTTGCCATTGCCGTCATTACCAGAGAGTCTAACCTCCTGCGTTTCTGATTAACTTGTCGCTAACTATTGCCCTGGTTTTCACAAGTTTTCCCCTATCCGATATCGGTTTCTTCGCAGCAAGCCGCACTTGAGCCCGATTTGGCGAGTATCATGCCGCCCATGAGCGATACCGACCTCGTTATGCGGCACGTAATTGCCGCCCTCGTTACCAACGAACCCGGCGTCCTGGCCCAGGTCGCCGGCATGTTTGCCGCCCGCGGCTTCAACATCGACTCCCTCGTCGTCGGCCGAACCGAGACCCCCGACCTGTCCCGGATGACCATCGTCGTCAACGGCGACTCCTCGGTCCTCGAGCAGGTCCGCAAGCAGCTCCAAAAGCTCGTTCCGGTCGTCAAAGTCGTCGACTACCAGGACGTTGCCTACGTCGAACGCGACCTCGTTCTGGTGCAGGTTTCGACCAAAGGCACAGCCAATTCCGGGGGTGGCGACGCTGACAAACGCGAAGAGATCATCACGCTGGCCAACCTGTTCCGGGCCAAGATCGTCGACGTTGCGGGTGACCAAGTCATGATCGAAATGGCCGGCAGCGAAGAAAAACTCGCCGCGTTCCTCGAACTCCTCGAGCCCTACGGCATCATCGAACTCGCCCGCACCGGCGTCATCGCGATGCGTCGCGGCAACGCCAGCGCCTTCCGCCGCATCGCCCTGGCTAAAGCCGCCGCGGCCGACGAAGGCACCGGCATGGACGCCAGCGAACTCCCGCCCGGCTAAACCCGCAACCGCGCACCGGCCCACGAAAAACAAAGACTCGTGATCTACGATACCCTCGACCACGCCGACAGCTACGCTGGGCTGTACCCCCGTCTCCGCGACGCGTTTGCCTGCCTAAACCAATTGACCCCAGAAACCCCCAACGGGCGGGTCGAGGTCGACGGCGAAAACCTTTTCGTAAACGTCGAACGCTACCGCACCGTCGCCCCCGACACCAAGCGGTACGAAGCCCACCGCCGCTACCTCGATATCCAAATACTCCTCGCCGGATCAGAATCGATTTACGTCCAGTCGATCGATTGTCTCGTCGAGACCGAGCGTTACGACAGCGAAACCGACGTGGCTTGGTACACCGGCAAAACAACCCCACACATATCCCTACAGCCGGGCGACTTCTTCCTGCTCCTACCGCAAGACGGCCACAAACCGGGATGCTGGGTCGAAGCGGGCCATCCGCGTGACGTAATCAAAGCCGTGGCCAAAGTCAGGATCGACTGAGCTAAACAATCGGCAGGCGAGGCCGGGCAAGTTGCGGCCAACCGGTAGAATGCCGTGATGCTCAAGGGCATCCGCATCAGCCTCGCGAACAAGTGCCAGCTGCTCTTCGGCCTGGCCGTGGTGCTGGTGATGACCGCCGCATTAACCGTCGTCGGCCTGCGGATGCAGACCCTCGTCGAGCAGGCCCCCGAACGCCGGGCGAAAGACCTCGCCGAGATGTGGCTGTCGGAGCAGATCACCTTCGGCGAACCCGTGCAGCGAATCGACGAGGCCGACGACCCCGCATTTTCGACCGGTGTTCTGCTCACGCTGGTGGACGAAACCGACCTCGAAACCCATTCTGCTAAAGACGACTTCCTCGCCGCGGCGATTGAGCGTTTCGACCAGGAGCCGAACTCGGTCGACTACGCCGCAGGCTCGCAAGACGACGGGGGCCGGTTCACGTACCGCTATGCCCGAGCGGTACGTGCCTCCGACGTCGCCCGCATGGAAGGCACATTCGAGGCGGGCCTCGACGCCGCGGGCCTCGCCGATCCACTACGACAGATCCTGCTCATACAACTCCGCGATCAGGAAGCGGCGATGCAGCAGACGCTCAACCGCGTCTACATCGTCGCAGCAGGTCTGTTCGCCGGGCTTCTGGCGATCGCGGTGTTCTATTACATCACGACGCGGATCATCCTCTCGCCCGTCCGCGTGCTGCGCGGCTACGCCGAGCGCGTTTCCGAGGGCGACCTGCTCATCCGCTCCGACATCAACACCGGCGACGAGTTCGAACAGCTCTCCGACATGTTCAACACCATGCTCGCCAACCTCAAGGCCAACCAGGACGAGCTCGAATCCGCCAACAACACCCTCGACCTCAAGCTCATGGACATGGCCGAGGCCAACGTCGCATTGTTCGAAGCCAACAAAGTCAAGAGCGAGTTCCTCGCCAACGTCTCACACGAGCTCCGCACCCCGCTCAACTCGATCATCGGCTTCGCCGAGGTGCTGCAGGAAACCCTCGCCGACCTGAGCGGGCCGATCGACGACAAGCGGAAGCGCTACGCCGCCAACATCATCGTCAGCAGCCGCCGCCTGCTCGAACTGATCAACGACCTGCTGGATATCGCCAAGATCGAGGCGGGCAAGATGCAGCTCCGCCTCGCGACGGTCTCGGTCAGCGACACGCTCGAAGGGCTCGTCACGCTCATCCGGCCGCAGGCCGAGAAGAAGCGCGTCCGGGTGTTCGTCGAGGTCGAGACCCGCCTGCCGCTGATTGAGACCGACCCCGGCAAGCTCCAACAGGTCGTGTTCAATTTCCTGGCCAACGCGGTGAAATTCACCCCCGCCGGGGGGACCGTCACCCTGCGTGCGGAGAGCGCTCCGCCGCCCCCGGAAAACGGACAAAACGACGGGAGACGTGCCGCCAACGCCCGCTCGGGAGCGTTCAAGATCGACCCCGCTGAGGCCGCCTACGTCCGCATCTCCGTCGCCGACACCGGCCCCGGCATCCCCGAAGCCGACCAGGAACGCGTCTTCGAAAAGTTCACCCAGCTCGACCCGGGCGTCACCAAGTCCCACGGCGGCACCGGCCTCGGCCTCACCATCGCCCAAGAGCTCACCGCCATGCTCGGCGGCGTCCTCGACCTCGAGTCCAGCCCCGACCGCGGCGCGACCTTCAGCATCACGCTCCCCATCGTCGCCAACGTCGACGAAGAGGCCGTGCTTCAACCATCCACGGACGCTACCCCGTCGATCTAAACCCCGACAACACGCCATCTTGCCGATAGGAACCAGTGGACGGACCGGGTGATTACCCTAGAATAAATGGGTACGGATTGATCCATCAGCTTTTGAGGTAACCCATGGGCATCGAAGCCGCACTCCCCGCCGAAGGCATCCTGACCACGCAGCTACAGAAGGTGATCAACTGGTCCCGCCGGTCATCCGTCTGGCCGATGCCGTTCGCTACTGCTTGCTGCGGCATCGAGCTGATGGCCACCGCGTCGTCGCGCTTCGACCTCGCCCGCTTCGGGGCCGAGGTCATGCGCTTCAGCCCCCGCCAGGCCGACCTCATGATCGTCGCCGGCCGGGTTAGCGTGAAGATGCTGCCCGTGCTCCAACGCATC
Source organism: Planctomycetota bacterium (assembly GCA_038747275.1). Classification (GTDB taxonomy): domain Bacteria; phylum Planctomycetota; class Phycisphaerae; order Phycisphaerales; family Phycisphaeraceae; genus Algisphaera. Next base: position 43,105 of record JBCDJW010000030.1, read on the forward strand.
TACCAACAGATGACCGAGCCCAAGTGGGTCCTGTCGATGGGTGCCTGCGCCAGCACCGGCGGCGTCTTCGACACCTACGCCACCGTCCAGGGCATCGACCAGTTCATCCCCGTCGACGTCTACGTACCCGGCTGCCCGCCCCGCCCCGAGACCCTCATCGAAGGCGTCATGGCCATCCAACGCATCATAGACAACGACGGCATCCCCCCCACCGGCCCCGACGGCCTCCGCCGCCCCCTCGGCATCACCGTCGAGCCGACCCACACCGTCGGAGCACAACCGACGTCGTTGACGGTCGGGCAAAGCTAACCCCGCGAAATGGCCAAGCATCCCTGCGAGTGTTGCGGCCACCGCACCCTCGACGATCCACCCGGGGGCACCTATCAAATTTGCCCGGTGTGTTTTTGGGAAGACGCACCGTTTGCAGAAGACCCCTCGTGCCAGATATCTTCAAACGGCGTCACACTCCGTGAAGCTCAACGTAATTACTCTAAATTCGCTGCGGCCGCCGAAGACTTCAAAAATAATGTCCGACCACCACACGACTACGAACTTCGTGACCCAGATTGGTTAGACCTTGATACGTTAACGGTGATAAGCCGTGATGCACTTTTAGCTGAGATCGAAAAAGTATTTCGCGGCGTGAATCGAGACGGCGGGGTTTCGCTTCACGAAACCGAAGGAATCGACCAGCATCATAGCGAAAAAGGGCTAGCACCCCTTCGGGCAAAAGACACCGATCAATGCTGGCAAGACATCAGGCACGAAGACCTAGCTGAAGTTTGTGGGATCGGAGGGATCGCTTTTTTTGATCCCATCGGCTGGCGTTATCACCTGCCTGCGTACATGACTTGGTACCTACAAGGCGGCGAGCACTCTGATTCAGTTGCCGCATCAAACTTGATTTACAGCCTCACGCCCAGTGAAGGCAAATGGAATCACCTCCGTAGTAAAGATATCGAAAGATATGAGTCGCTCAACACCGCACAGTCGGTTGCAGTGGCTTCTTTTCTTCGACATGTTTTAAGATACGGAGAAGATGAATTTGATAAGCAATATATGGCTAAGGCCATAGACATTTATTGGCATCAATTTGTGTGATCTCATCCAGCCGCCGCGAGGAGTTCTTTCGCTTGCTTTCGACTCGTCGCGGTGATTTTCTCACCGGCCATCATTTCGGCAAGTTCGGTGATGCGGGCATCGCCGTCGAGGGTGCCGACGGTGGTTTTGGTTTGTTTGGCTTTGCCCTTGCCGGTGACGGTCTTGACGATGTGGAAGTGGCGGTCGGCGAAGGCAGCGATCTGCGGAAGGTGGGTGATGCAGAGGATTTGGTGGTTGGGCTGCTGAGTTTTCTTACGCCCGCCGATGGAATCCGTTGGCTTCGCCAAGGCGCGGAGTTTGGAGCCGATGACGCTGCCGAGGCGGCCGCCGATGTTGGCGTCGATCTCGTCGAAGACGAGGACGCTGATGCGTTGGCCGTCGCCGGCGGTGGCGAGGACGGACTTGATGGCGAGCATGGTGCGGGAGAGTTCGCCGCCGGAGGCGATCTTGCGGATCGGCCGGGCGTCCTGGCCGGGGTTGGTCTGGACGATGATTTCGACGGCGTCGAAGCCGGCGGGCGAGTCGGTCACGCGATCAAATTCGATCGACAGCTTGGCCTCGGCCATGCCCAGCTCGGCGAGCTGTTTCTCGATCTGCGGCGTCAGCTTCTTCGCGGCCTTGCGGCGGGCCAACGTCAGCTTTTCGCCGACGGTCGCGAGCTTGGTATCCAGCTCGGCGATCCGCGTATCGATCCGCGACTGGTCGTGGTTCTGCCCGCGGAGGTGGTCGAGCTGATCCGCCAACTCCTCACGGAATTTTAGGACCGATTCGACGGGGTCGGCGGAGGGCGCACCATCGCCGTACTTCTGCACGAGACGGTTGATCGTGTTGAGGCGGTCGGCGACCTCGGCGGCCTCGGCGGGGTCGTGCTCGAGTCGTTCGACGTATCGGCCGAGCTCGAAAGACGCTTCCTGCAAGCTAAGAGTGCTGCTTCGCACATGATCCGTGATCGACTCCAGCGACGGGTCCATCTCGGCGAGGTCGATGAGCAGGTGCGTGATGGCCTGCAGCCGTTCGGTCACCGAGCCCTCGGCGTCGTAGAGCGCCGCGTGGGCGGCGCCCGCTTCGCCCTTGATCTTCTGGACGTTGCCCAGCACGTTCTCGCGGGCTTGTAGCTCGGGAAACTCGCCGGCTTGTAGCTCGGCCGCGTCGATCTCGTCGGCTTGGAACTCATAGAGTTCCAGCTGCTGCTTACGCAGCGTCGCGGACGCGGCGAGTTCTTCTTTTTCGTGCAACAAATCACGACGCTCGGCAAACCCAGCGGCGAAGGTTTCACGCAGATCCACGCAGCCAGCGAAGGCGTCGAGGATGGTGAGTTGGTTGGACGGCTTGAGTAGGAACTGGTGGTCGTGCTGCCCGTGGATATCGACGAGCAGGTCGGCGGCGCGGCGCATCATGGCGGCGGTCGCGGGTTGGCCATTGACCGACAGCGACGATCGGCCGGAAGCAAACAGCTTGCGGGTAATCAACATCTCGTCACCCGTCTCGATGGTTTGGTCGAGCGCTGCCGTAAGTGCCGAAGCGAGTTCCGGGGTGTCGAGTTCGAAGACGCCGGAGATACGAGCCTCGGCCGCGCCGGGGCGGATCATGTCGGTGGCTTTGCGTAGGCCAATGAGGGCTTCGAAGGCGCCGATGACGAGGGATTTGCCCGCGCCGGTCTGGCCGGTGAATACGTTGAGTCCAGGCTCGAACTCGACCGTCGCGTCTTCGATCACCGCCAGGTTGGAGATATGCAGTTCGCGGAGCATCCGTGCACCTTGTTTGATTAATGTTTGGGTCAAGCTAAATATTAACAGGGCGAGCGTAAGTCGTAAACGGTACAGCGAAATAATCAGCGGGCTTTGCGGTACTGCGTCGGGGTGGTGCCCATCCACTTACGGAATTGGCGGGCGAAGTAATTGCTGTCGGTGAAGCCGACGCGGTGGGCGATCTGGGTGATATTCAGGTCACTGTCTTCGAGGAGGCGGACGGCCTGGCGGATACGCAACTGAATGAGGTAGTTGAGCGGGGTCTGGCCGGTCGCTTTGCGGAAGACGCGGACGAGGTGGCTGGGCGAGAGGTGGGCGGCGACGGCCATGTCTTCAACGGTCCAGGGCTCGTCGTAGCTGTTCTCGAGTTCGCCGATTACCCCGCCGAGGCGTAGCAGCGACCGGCCCTCGGTCGTTTGGGTGCGGTCGTACTGACGGGAGAGGAAGATCATCAGCTCGAAAAGCCTGGTCTTGGCGGCGATAGCGTAGCCGGGGGTGCGGTCTTCCACCTCTTCGAGGATAGTGACCGCGAGGCGGGTGGTGTGCTGTAGTTCCATCGGCGGCAGGTGTAGCCGGCTCTCGAAGCGGTGGCGTTTGCGGTACATCGGTTCGAAGAGAAACAGCGCGTTGAAACCCGGGATCTGACGGAGCTCGTCGACGGGTAGGTCGAGCAGTTCGGGGTCGTACATCACGTTGATAAGTTCGAGGCCATCGCGGTCGCTGAAGTAGTGGCGGTCTTCACTTTGGAGGAGGAAGACATCGCCGAGCGCCACGGGGTAAGCGAAGCCCTTGAGATGATGTGTGGCTCGGCCGGCGGTGACGATGACGAGTTCGTTGAAGTCGTGGTCGTGCTCGACCTCGGTAAGGTCGTGGGGGTGCGAATACGGTAAGCCAGCACCCGCATCATCGGCCGACGCGGCGCTAACCCGCACGGCGGTGACCGGGCAGGCTTGGGGGTCGAAATAGTGACGGCCGATGGCCTTGATCGACAACGCGGACCTCGTCTACTTTTGGCAAGTCAGAATGATTAAGTGCTTGGATTGTGCTAATCTTCGGACAAATCGTCAAGGTAACTTTTGCCGTAAGACAGAAAATAGTAACACTTATCAGATCACGTCACTGACATTCAACCGACCACACCTCTAGCTCTTAAACGGTTCACGGCCCCATGTATCTACTCGGTATCGATCTCGGCAGTTCTTCAATCAAAGCGGCCCTGGTGGAGGTCGAAACCGGCCGCATCGCGGGCAGCGGGCAGTACCCCCCCACCGAGATGGCCATCGATGCCCCGCAACCGGGCTGGGCGGAACAAGACCCGGCGGCGTGGTGGGACGCGGCCGTGCGGGCGGTTCGGTCGGCGATGGAAGACGCTGGGGCCGCCGGGGCAGACGTAAAAGCCATAGGTGTCGCCTACCAGATGCACGGCCTCGTCTGTCTCGACGAGGCGGGCGAACCGCTAAGGCCAAGCATTATTTGGTGCGACAGCCGGGCGATTGCGATCGGGGAGTCGGCCCTGTCGACGCTCGGTGAAGAGCGTTGTCTGTCGCATCTGCTGAATTCGCCGGGGAACTTTACCGCCTCGAAACTACGGTGGGTCGCCGAGAACGAGCCCGATGTTTTCGCCAAGATCAACCGGATCTGTCTGCCCGGCGACTACCTCGCGGCGAAGCTGACCGGCGACGTGGTGACAACCGTCTCCGGACTCTCCGAGGGGATGTTCTGGGACTTCGCGTCGGGTGGCCCGGCCGAATTTCTGATGGAACACTACGCGTTTCCTGCGGAAGTCCTAGCGCCGGTGGTGCCTACATTTGGCGATCAGGGGAAGTTGAGCGCAGATGCCGCCAACGAGCTTGGCCTCGCACCCGGCACCCCGGTGACCTACCGGGCCGGTGACCAACCGAATAATGCGCTGTCATTGAATGTGCTAAACGCCGGCGAGGTGGCGGCGACCGCCGGGACATCAGGTGTCGTCTACGGCGTCAGCGACCAGGTGAAGTACGATCCGCAGTCGCGTATCAACAGCTTCGCCCACGTCAACCACGCCGACGCCGATCCACGCATCGGCCTGCTGCTCTGCATCAACGGCACCGGTATCGCCAACGCCTGGGCCAAGCGGCTCGTCGGCGGCCACCGCGACTACGCCGGTCTGAACGAACTGGCCGAGCAGGCTCCGATCGGCAGCGACGGGCTGTGCGTGTTGCCGTTCGGTAACGGCGGCGAGCGGATGCTCGGCAACGCCGAGGTCGGCGGTCACCTAAGCTACGCCGACTTCAACCGCCACACCTCGGCCCACATCACTCGGGCCGTGCAAGAAGGCATCGCCTTCTCCTTCCGTTACGGCATGGACATCCTCCGTGAGACCGGCGTCGACCTCGGCGTCATCCGGGCGGGCCGAGCGAATCTGTTCCTCAGCCCGCTGTTCCGCCAGACCCTGGCGAACGTCGCCGACACCCGGATCGAGCTGTACGACACCGACGGCGCGGTCGGCGCTGCCCGCGGCGCGGGGATCGGGGCGGGCATCTACGCTTCCCCCGCCGAGGCCTTTAGCACGCTCCAACAAGTCGGCCTCACCGAACCCGATCAGGCCGCCCGGGCCGCAACCCACGAAGCCTACCGGCGGTGGGCCGACTGCCTGGCGAACCAACTCCAGCAAGACTCATAATCTAGACCTGATTTTTATCACTCACCCTCTCAAGGAATCCAACCCCATGAGCGTCACCCTCGGCGACCAGACCTACTTCCCCGGCATCGACAAGATCGCCTTTGAAGGCACCGACTCGGCCAACCCGCTGGCGTACCGTTGGTACGACGAAAACCGCGTCGTCGGCGGTAAGCCGATGAAAGATCTCTTCAAGTTCGCCGTGGCGTACTGGCACAGCTTCTGCGGCACCGGGGCCGACCCGTTCGGGCCGGGTACAAAGTCGTTTCCTTGGGACGGTGACAGCGACCCGGTGCAAGCCGCCAAGAACAAGGCCGACGCCGCGTTTGAGTTCATCACCAAGCTCGGCGTGCCGTACTACTGCTTCCACGACTTCGACCTGATCCAAGAAGCCGACACGTTCAGCGAATCGCAAAGCCGGCTGTCCGCCATCGTCGAATACCTCAAAGAGAAGCAGGCCGCCTCCGGCGTCAAGCTCCTGTGGGGCACCGCGAACCTCTTCAGCAACCCCCGCTACATGAACGGCGCTTCGACCAACCCCGACTTCGGCACCGTCGCCTACGCCGGGGCCCAGCTCAAGGGCGCCCTCGACGCGACCATCGCCCTCGACGGCGAAAACTACGTCTTCTGGGGCGGCCGCGAGGGCTACATGTCGCTGCTCAACACCGACCTGAAACGGGAGCAGGACCACCTCGCCCGCTTCCTCACGATGGCCCGCGACTACGCCCGGGCCAACGGCTTCACCGGCACGTTCTTCATCGAGCCCAAGCCCTGCGAGCCCAGCAAGCACCAGTACGACTTCGACGCCGCGACCGTCATCGGCTTCCTGCGTGAGCACAACCTCCTGGGCGACTTCAAGCTCAACCTCGAGTTCAACCACGCCACCCTCGCCGGCCACACGATGCAGCACGAGATGGCCGTCGCCGCCGGGGCCGGGCTCCTCGGCAGCCTCGACGCCAACCGGGGCGACTACCAGAACGGCTGGGACACCGACCAATTCCCCGTCGACCTCTACGAATTAACCGAGTGCATGCTCGTCTTCCTCGAGGCCGGCGGACTTTCCGGGGGCGGGATCAACTTCGACGCCAAGACCCGCCGCAACTCGACCGACCTCGAAGACCTGTTCATCGCCCACGTCGCGGGCATGGACGCCTTCGCCCGCGCCGCGGTGATCGCCGAGGCCATCCTCGAAAACTCCGAATATCGCGCCCTGCGTCAACAACGCTACGCCTCGTTCGACGCCGGCAACGGCGCAAAGTTCGAGGCCGGCGACCTGAGCCTGCCCCAACTCGCCGACCTCGGAGCCAGCCTCGGCGAGCCCGACCAGATCAGCGGCAAGCAAGAGCTCTTCGAATCGATCATCAACCGTTTTATCTAACCCACTGACACAACCAACCTATCAACAAAAAACCCCGCGTCGAGCGGGGTTTTTTCGTATGCCCACGGCAGGATTCGAACCTGCGACCTTGGCTTTAGGAAAGCCGTGCTCTATCCAGCTGAGCTACGCGGGCTTTGGGTGTGAATGTAAGGCTAATCGTTTCGTTTCGCCACGATCCACGGCCAATCAGTTTATCGCCTCTTGCGTTTCTTGCCGCGAGAAGACGCCATAAAACGAGCCAGATAAAAAACCCCGACCGGTGGTGGGTCCGGTCGGGGGGAGGGAGAAGGAAGCGGGGTTGGCGGGGGCCGGCCTTGGCCCCTCTACGTCGCGTCGTGCGAAGCTTTCAGAGAGATTGGGGTTCGGTTCTTAGACGGCATCCTGCGCTGGGTCGTCCTTGGTTGAACCTGCCGAGTTGCTTGCCTTCCGGTTTAGGGGCGGGGTAAGAAAGCCGGCCCACGCGGTGGGCGTGGGCCGGCGGGAATGGTTTTACGAGCAGCCCATCGAGACGCCGCAGTGCAGGCACTTGTAGCAGCTGCCGTTGCGGACGGTGATCGCACCGCAGACGTCGCAGGCCGGGGCGTCCGACTGCATCGCACTCATCGCTTCGTTGAGCATGTTGCCGCCGTTCACGAACGGATCGACTTCGGGCTCGGTCTCGACGGCGGGAGCGGCGGCTTGGGGTGACGCCTGTTCTTTAACTTTGCCTACCGCGAAGCCCCAGCCGCGTTCCCCGGCGGTCGAGGGGCTGTCGTCTTTGGCTTCGACCTCAGCGGGCTTCACGCTGTCGGGCTTCGTTTCGGCTTGGGCATCACCTTCGACCACGGCCGACATCTTGACCTTGGGTTCGGGCGTCTCTGCTTTGGGCTGTTCGCTGGGGCGTTGCGGGGCGTTGGCCTCGCGGTAGCCAGGGACGAACTCCATGCCCATCCAGCGGAAGATGTAGTCGACCAGGCTCTTGGCGAACGGGATGTCGCGGTTGTGCGTCATGCCGGCCGGCTCGAAGCGTTGGTGGCTGAACTTGGTGACCAGCGACGACGTCGGCACGCCGTACTGCAACGCGACCGAGATCGCGGTGCCGAGCGAGTCCATCAGGCCGCCGATGGTCGAGCCTTCCTTGGCCATGGTGATGAACAACTCGCCGGGCTGGCCGTCTTCGTAGAGGCCGACGGTGAGGTAGCCCTCGTGGCCGGCGACGTTGAATTTGTGCGTCCGGCTGGATCGGGTGTCGGGCAGGCGGCGACGCATCGGGCGTTCGACGACCTTCTCGACAATCTTCTCAACGGTGCGAACCTCGCCCCCCCCGGAGCTTGCGGTGGCCGCGGCCACAACGTCGGCCGCGACTTCTTCCTGGGCCGCTTCAACGGCTTCGGTATCCTCAGCCGACTCGAGCAGCTCTTCTTCTTCGTCCTCGTCGCTGGCCTTGTTGTTGAGCGGCTGGCTGAGTTTGCAGCCGTCGCGGTACAGGGCGTTGGCCTTGATACCCAGCTCCCACGACATCTCGTAGGAGTCCTGGATGTCTTCGATGGTCGCCTCGTTGGGTAGGTTGATCGTCTTGGAGATCGCGCCGGAGATGAACGGCTGGGCGGCGGCCATCATGCGGATGTGGCCGTGGGCGTGGATGAACCGCTCGCCGGTCGGGCCGCACTTGTTGGCACAGTCGAACACCGGCAGGTGCTCGTCGGCGAGGTGCGGGGCGCCCTCGACGGTCTGGGTGCCGCAGATGACCGCGTTGAGGTCGGCGATCTGCTTGCCGGACAGGCCGAGCGACTTGAGCAGGTTGAACGTCGGGTCCTGGGCCTGTTCGGCGAGGCCGATGCGTTCCATGCACTCCTGGCCGAGGGTCCAGCCGTTGAACGCGAAGCTGATGTCGAAGATCGTCGGCAGGGCGTCGGTAATCTTGACCAGGTCGTCGCTCTCGAAACCCTTGTCCATGAGCCAACCGGCGAAGGTCTGGTCGTCGCCGGTTCCGGGGGCCATGGGGACGTCGAGGGACAGGGTGCCCATGACGTGGGTGAGCACGTCGCGGACCTGCTGCTCGTTGTAGCCGAGGCTTTCGAGGGCCGGGCGGAGCGATTGGTTGGCGATCTTGAAGTAGCCGCCGCCGGCGAGCTTCTTGAACTTAACTAGAGCGAAGTCAGGTTCGACGCCGGTGGTGTCGCAGTCCATGAGCAGGCCGATCGTGCCGGTCGGCGCGATGACGGTGGCCTGGGCGTTGCGGTAGCCGTGCTGTTCGCCGAGCTCGAGGGCGCGGTCCCAGCATTCGCGGGCCGAGGCGAGCAACGCATCGCTGTTGGCGATCGTGCCGTAGCTCTCAGCCGTGTCGGTCAGCTTGTCGGCGTCGATCGGCACGGGGTTGATCTCGAGGCCTTCGTAACCACCAACCGCGGCCGCCCCGGCGTCGGAGGAGGATTTAACGCCGTAGGCGGCGCGACGGTGGTTGCGGATGACCCGGAGCATGTTGCCACCCGCTTTTTTGTTCTTCTTGTAGCCCGGGAACGCGCCGAGCTCCTTGGCCATCTGGGCGCTGGCCGCGTAGCTCTGGCCGGTGAGAGTCGCCGAGAGGCAGCCGCAGATCGCCCGGCCGCGTTCGCTGTCGTACGGGATGCCCGCTTGCATCAGCATCGCGCCGAGGTTCGCGTAGCCCAGGCCGAGCGTGCGGTACTTGTAGCTCAGCTCGGCGATCTCCTTCGAGGGGAACTGGGCCATCAGCACGCTGATCTCGAGGACGATCGTCCACAGCAACACGCCGTGCTCGAACCGCTCGATGTCGAAGCTGCGTTCTTTGGCGTCGTAGAACGTCAGGAGGTTCAGCGACGCGAGGTTGCAGGCCGTGTTGTCGAGGAACATGTATTCCGAGCAGGGGTTCGAGGCGTTGATCCGCCCCCCTTCCGGGCAGGTGTGCCACTCGTTGATCGTCGTGTCGTACTGCACGCCGGGGTCGGCACAACGCCAGGCGGCGTAGCCGATCTTGTCCCATAGTTCTTTGGCGTTGACGGTCTTGGCGAGTTCGCCGTCGGTCCGGCGGACCAGGCCCCAGTCGCTGTTTTCACGCACGGCGTTGAAGAAGCCGTTAGGAATCCGCACCGAGTTGTTTGAGTTCTGGCCGGCGACGGTCTGGTACGACTCGCCGTTGAAGTCGTAGTCGAGGACGAGGCCGAGCTCCTTGGCGGTCTCCTGCATCTCGCCGTCGAGGTGCTTCATGCCTTCGACCAGGGCGGCGACCTTGATCTCTTCGCGGACCTTCCAGGAGACGAAGTTTTCGATGTCGGGGTGGTCGAGGTCGAGGCAGACCATCTTCGCCGCCCGGCGGGTGGTGCCGCCGGACTTGATCGCGCCGGCCGCGCGGTCGCCGATCTTCAGGAAGCTCATCAGGCCCGACGACTTGCCGCCGCCCGACAGGGGTTCGTCTTCGCCGCGGATGCTGGAGAAGTTGGTGCCGGTGCCGCTGCCGTACTTAAACAGGCGGGCTTCGCGGGTCCAGAGGTCCATGATGCCGGCCTCGCCGACGAGGTCGTCTTCGACGCTCTGGATGAAGCAGGCGTGCGGCTGGGGGTGGCTGTAGGCGTCTTCGGATTTTTTGCTCTTGCCGGTCTTGGGGTCGGTGTAGTGGTGGCCCTGGGCGGGGCCGTTGATGCCGTAGGCCCAGTTGAGGCCGGTGTTGAACCACTGCGGGCTGTTGGGGGCGCACTGCTGATGCAGCATCATGTGGCAGAGCTCGTCGTAGAACGCCTCGGCGTCGGCGAGCGTGTCGAAGTAGCCGTGCTCTTCGCCCCAGTGACGCCAGCAGCCGGCGAGGCGGTGGATGACCTGCTTGGCCGACTTCTCGGGGCCGTTGGTAACTTCGTCGCCCTCGTTGAAGCCGGGGGTGGCGAGGCCGTTGGGCCCGCCGTCGCTCGGGACGCCGGCCTTGCGGAAATACTTGGAGACCATGATGTCCGAAGCGAGCTGCGACCACGCCTTAGGCAGCTCGGCGTCGTTCATCTCGAACACAACGCTGCCGTCCATGTTGGCGATACGCGTCGAGCGCGTCGTCCACTCGACGGTGCTGAATACGTCTTGGCCGGCTTCCGTGAATTTCCGTTTGATCTGCATGTAGGTCCCTGGTCTCTCTGTCTGGAATGAATGGTGGTTTTATGGAATAGGTTGACCGCGGATCGTCCGTGCCCGCGGCGGGGTATATCGTTTTGGGTTCAGTCTTCGAGGAACTCCGTTAGCGCCTTCGCCGTTGCGGTGACGAACCAGTGGGCTCGGGGGGTGGCGAGGCTGACGTAGTCGTGGGTGGCGAGGGCGCGGAGGTCGTTGCGTTCGAGGTCGTCGGCGATGACTTGTTCGTCGCCGCCGGTACGGCTGATGCCGATGAGGCCGGTGCCGGGGCGGAAGACCATGCGGGGCTCGAGGTGGCCGGAGGTCTGGGCTTGGCAGATCGCCGTGAGGTGGGCGGCGAGCTCGGGTTCGAGGGATTCGAAGGGCATGGGGGGATTTTTGATTTCGGATTTGGGGACGCAAGCGTTGGCCGGGGCGTCATAACTTGGTTTGGGTTCTCATTTTTCCGGGAGATTCCGGGGGCCGGGGGTGGTCTGGTTTTGGTGGTCTGGTCTGGTGGCAGACCAGTTGGTGGTTAGTCCACCTTGGGCAAGACGAGGCCGGTTTGGTCCTGGTACTTGCCGGACTTGTCGGCGTAGGACTGGGCACAGACCCGCTCGGCCCGGAGGAAGATCATCTGGGCGATGCCCTCATTGGCGTAGATCTTGGCGGGCAGCGGGGTGGTGTTGCTGATCTCGATGGTGACCTTGCCGCGCCACTCGGGCTCGAGCGGGGTGACGTTGACGATGATGCCGCAGCGGGCATAGGTCGACTTGCCGACGCAGATGACCAGGACGTCGCGGGGGATGTCGAACTCTTCGACGGTCTCGCAGAGGGCGAAGCTGTTGGGCGGCACGATGACGTGGTCGCGGTTGGTGTCTTGGGTGTCGACGGTGACGAAGTTGCGGTCGTCGAATTTCTTGGGGTCGACGATGGACTGGCCGCCGTCGGTCGGGGCGTTGGTGAAGATCTTGAAGAGGGTGCCGACGCGGACGTCGTA
>JBCDJW010000031.1:0-53789 GCA_038747275.1 Planctomycetota bacterium
CGCCCGGGCGTGGATCTTGTCGTCGACGAGGTGGTGCAGCTTGATGATGGTCATGAAGCCGACGGTGGTCTTCTCGTCGAACGGCTCGCCGGTGCGGCCGTCGTAGAGCTGGATCTTGGCACCCTTGGGCATCTTGGCCAGCAGCTCGCGGTCGCCGTGGGCGCCCTTGGTTTCGTCCATCCGCTTATCGATGTAGGCGTTGGCTTCTTCGAGAACCTCGTGGATCTCGGCCTCGGTCGCCCCGTCGAACACAGGGGTCACGGCCTGGAAGCCCAGCACCGCACACGCCCAGCCGAGGTGGGTCTCGAGGATCTGGCCGACGTTCATCCGCGAGGGCACGCCCAGCGGGTTGAGCAGGATGTCGACCGGCGTGCCGTCTTCGAGGAACGGCATGTCTTCGACCGGTACGATCCGGGCGATGACGCCCTTGTTGCCGTGGCGGCCGGCCATCTTGTCGCCGACCGACAAAGGACGCTTGGTGGCCAAGTAAACCTTGACCATCTCGAGTACGCCCGAGGGCAGCTCATCGCCCCGCTTCATGTGGGCCAGGCGGCGCTGCTTCTCTTTGTCGACGGCCTGGATACGCGGCCAGAATTGGTCGTAAAGAACTTCTGCCTGTTCCTTAACGTCCTTGTTGCCCTTCACCCACTTGAGGTTGAAGTCGCTGATCTGCTCCATGACGACCTCGGCGATGTCGCTCTGGGCGACCTTCTGCCGGGTCGAGGGGTCGACCATTTGCGTGCCGGTGATCTCGTTGACCTGATCAACAAACTCGCGGAACAGCGAGACGGCTTTTTCGTCCATCTCCTGCTCGTACTCCCGCATCTCGCGACGCAGGGCTTTCTTCTGGTCATCGTTGAGGTGCATCCGGCGGCTGAACCGCTTGGCCCCGATGACGATGCCTTCGGTGCCGGCCGGCACTTCGAGCGAGTCGTTCTTCACGTCTTCACCGGCCCGGCCGAAGATCGCGTGGAGCAGTTTTTCTTCGGGGGTCAGCTCGGATTTGGACTTGGGCGAGACCTTGCCGACGAGGATGTCGCCGGGGGTAACGCGGGCGCCGGTGCGGATGATGCCCTGGTCGTCGAGCATCGACAGCATCTTCTCGCTGACGTTGGGGATGTCGCGGGTGAACTCTTCCCGGCCGAGCTTGGTCTCGCGGATCTCGACGTCGAACGACTCGATGTGGATCGACGTGAAGACGTCTTCCTTAACGAGGCGTTCGCTGATGACCATCGCGTCTTCGAAGTTGTAGCCGTCAAAGGTGTTGAAGGCGACCATGACCGACTTGCCGAGCGACAACTCGCCTTCGTGGGTCGCGGCGCCGTCGGCGATGATCTGGTCGGCCTTAACCTTCTCGCCGAGGCGAACGATAGGCTTCTGGTTTTGGCAAGTACGCTCGTTAAGCCCGACGAACTTGCGGAGTTCGTACTCGTCGGCGTTGTCGACGACGATCTTCATCGCGTCGACGTAGGTCACGGTGCCGGCCCGCTTGGCCCGGACGACCATGCCCGAGTACTTCGGAATCTCTTTTTCCATGCCGGTCGCGACGTACGACGGCTCGGTCTTGATGAGCGGCACGGCCTGGCGTTGCATGTTCGAGCCCATGAGCGCCCGGTTGGCGTCGTCGTGCTCAAGGAACGGGATCATCGCGGCCGAGACGCCGACGATCTGCTTGGGGCTGATATCGATGTAGTCGAGGCTGTTCGAGTTGACCTGCGACAGGTCGCCGTCGACGCGGGCCAGGACGTTACCGGAGATGACCTTGCCGTCTTCGTCGATCGCGTCGGTCGGGCCGAGCGTGATCTTCATCTCTTCGTCAGCGCGGAGGTAGGTGACGTCTTTCGACACCTTGCCGTTCTTGACCGGGCGGTACGGCGTCTGGAGGAAGCCGTACTCGTCGATGCGGGAGTACAGGCCCAGCGACGCGATCAGGCCGATGTTCGTGCCTTCGGGCGTCTCGATCGGGCAGATACGGCCGTAGTGAGAAATGTGGACGTCGCGGACCTCGAAGCCCGCCCGCTTACGGTTCAGGCCGCCGGGGCCGAGGGCCGAGAGGCGACGCTCGTGGGTGAGCTGCGACAGCGGGTTGGTTTGGTCGACGACCTGCGACAGCTCGCCACGTCCGAAGAAGTGGTCGATCGCGCTGGAGATCGACTTGGAGTTGATCAGGTCGGCGACCTTCGCCAGCTCATCGGGGTCCTTAACCGACATCCGCTCCTGCACGGTCCGACGCAGCTTCAAGAAGCCCTTGCGGAGCTCTTCAACCGCGAGCTCGTCGAGCGTGCGGAGACGGCGGTTGCCCAGGTGGTCGATGTCGTCGATATGGGCTTTGTTGCGGTTGTTCCGCAGATCCAGCATGTACTTGATGACTTCGAGGAAGTCCTCGGCCCGGATATGCATGACGTCTTCGGAGACGTCCATGTCGAACTTCCGGTTGATGCGGAACCGGCCGACCTTACCAAGGCGGTAGCGGTTCTCGTCGTAGAATTTTTCTTCGAACAGGGCGCGGGCCTTGTCGACCTGCGGCGGGTTGCCAGGACGTAGACGGGCATAAAGGGCCAGCAGCGCCGCTTCGTGTTCGGTCACGTCGAGGCCGTCGGGCAGGTGGGCCTGCTTTTCGTCAGCGATCGTGTTGAGGATCAGCATGTCCGAAGCGTTCGAGATGACCTCGATGACCTTCAGCGAGCTGCCCAGGACTTCTTCGATGTTGTCGCCGATCTGGGCGCCGAGGGGGACGAGCTCTTCGCCGGTCTCGGTGTCGATGATCGGGCTGGCGACGTAGTGCTCGGGCTTGGCGTCCTTAACCTTGATCTTCTCGACGTTGTAGAACGTCTTGAGCAAGGCGTCGGTGGTGCTGAACTCTTCGTCGAGCGCCCGCAGGAACGTGGTCGCGGGGATCTTGGTCGACTGGTCGATGCGCATCTGCAGCACATCTTTCTTGCTGACCTCGAGCTCGATCCACGAGCCCCGCTCGGGGATCACACGGGCCGAGTGCAGCGGCCGGTCGGCCTCGGCCGAGGCGATCGAGAAGTCGACGCCCGGCGAGCGGTGCAGCTGATTAACAATGACGCGTTCGGCACCGTTGATGATGAACTCGCCGCCGCCCATCAGGATGGGGATCTCGCCGAGGTAGATCTCTTCTTCGGGGATCTCCGCAACGTCTTTGCGGACCAGACGCACCGCCACGCGGAACGGCATGCCGTAGGTCAGCCGCAGCTCCCGGCACTCGTCGGGCGTGTACCGCGCCTCGTCGAGCTTGTAGTACAGATACTCAAGCTGCATGTTCCCGTCGTACGAGACGATCGGGAAAACCTCACGCAACAAACCCTCGAGGCCGGCGTGGCCGTCGCGTTCGTCGATGGGTTGGTCTTCTTGCAGGAACCGTTCGTAGGCCACCTGCTGCACACGCACCAGGTTAGGAATGGGAAGAGCATCTCCGCGTTTGGAGAAGTCACGCACTGAATCTAGAAGCATCAAGTTCCTCGCGCTAAAGCCAGGGTGAATGTTTATTGTCAGGTTGTGTGGGTTCGAGTCCCGATCACGCCGCGAACACAGCACTGTAGCCGATATCTGGGTCCGCCACAAGTTGACTCAGGAAAAATTTAAGTCCGAACGGGTTATTGGCCCCATTTTTGCCGTTTCATCCCACGGACCAACACTCACACACGCCGGCTTTATCCACAAGATATTCGAATTACTGTACTTACAGGGCTGACGCCCAGCCGCCCGGAGCCTGCGGACGGCTCCGCTCGGCGTCCTAAAGTTGGCCCGAAACCGCCCCGCCGTAGTCCGCCGCGGACATCTGCCTTGAAAAACCGCCCGTATGATCTGAAGACCTTTCCCCGAGTTCTCGGAGAACACGTTAAATGAACGCACGCTGCCGACGCCCTCTTGCGTATCTCGCCCTTGGTTTTGTGCTGGCTTGGATCGGCCAGCTTTGGCTCACCGCCGAAGATCGGACGCCAGCCGCCCAAGCCCAGGCCGCCGAGTCTGGCGGTCTGCTCCCGGACGAGCTGCACACCGTTCGCCTCTTCGAGACCGCTTCACCGTCGATCGTGAACGTCGACGTGGTGCAAAGGCGGTTCGACCCCTGGTCCCGCCGCCGGGTCGAAGTCCCCGCCGGGTCGGGCTCGGGGTTTCTGTGGGACGACCAAGGCCACGTCGTGACCAACTTCCACGTGATCCAGCGGGCCAACGCCGCGACCGTCACCCTCGACAACCAGACCCAACTCGACGCCGAATTGGTCGGCGTCTCGCCCGACCACGACCTGGCCGTGCTCAAGATCGACGCGAACCGGCTTCCGCCCGCCCCGGAGATCCAGAACGGCAACCCCAATGAAGCCGACGCCGGCCAACCCGCCACGCTGACCGGCCTGCCTCAGGGCCGATCGACCAGCCTCCGCGTCGGCCAACGCGTCTACGCCATCGGCAACCCCTTCGGCCTCGACCACACGCTCACCACCGGCGTCGTCTCGTCGCTCGACCGCGAGATCCAGACCGTGACCGGCCGGACCCTCGACCACGCCATCCAGACCGACGCCGCCATCAATCCCGGCAACTCCGGTGGGCCGCTCCTCGACTCGGCCGGCCGCGTTATCGGCGTCAACACCATGATCTTCAGCCCCTCCGGGGCCTCCGCCGGCGTCGGCTTCGCGATCCCCATCGACACCGTCCGCCGGGTCGTGCCTCAGCTCATCGAAAACGGCCAGTACGCCCCGCCCACCGTCGCCCTCGGCGTCAAGCTCGACGAGCGGCTTTCGGCGTCCGTCCTCCGCCGACTCGATATCACCGGCGTCTTGATCTTCCGCGTCGAAACCGACAGCCCCGCCGACCGGGCCGGCCTCCGCTCCACCTTCCGCGACCAGCAGGGCCGCATCATCCTCGGCGATATCCTGACCGCCGTCGACGGCCGGCCCGTCGACGACACCGACGACCTGCTCAACGCCCTCGAACGCACCGCCGACCAGACAACCTTCACGCTCACGGTCCGGCGCGACAGCAAGGAAACCGACGTCGAGGTCACGCTCGACTAACGCACCGCGTCTCCGGATAAATCAATAACCTCAACGCTCTTCGACCCGCAGGTCGATCACATTCAACGCCCCCGGAAGCACGCGGGCTTCGAGCGGCGTATCCCCCGCCGGGTCGCCGTCGATCTGAATCGGCGGGGAAAATCCATCGCCGGGCCGCAGGGTCACGCGGTCGGCCCGGCCGTGGACGACCGTCTTGCTGTCGAAGTGTCGGCCGAGGATCACCTGGCCGTGATAGAGCAGCAGCCTTAAAAAACCCGGCCGGCGGAACACGACCCACGCCAACCGCCCGTCGTCCGATCGGGCGTGCCGGCCGATGCGTAAGCCGCCGCCGTACTGCGGGATGTTGAAGATATAGGCTTGATGCCCGACCACCACTCGGCCGTCGGCCTCGAGCGTCAGGCCCGGGAACCGATACCCCTTGATCGACCCCACGACCCGAGGCAGATAGCTCATTCGGTTTACACGTTTTAACCCCCCACCCGCCGCGTCGCTCCGCCACCGGTCGACACGGCGGACCACGTCCGCGTCGAATCCCGCCGAGGCCATCAGCGTAAACAGCCGACCGGGCTGGTCGGGGGCTGTCGGGTCGGCCGCCTCCCCCAGGTCCACCGGACGCGTCCGGCCCGCGACCACCGCCCCGGCGATCGCTTCGGGCGAACCCGTGAAGCCGAACTCCTGAGCAAAGAGGTTTTCGTTACCCGCGGGGAGCGTCGCGAACGGCACCTCCAACCGCCCCGCCGTCCGCATGTCGTTGAGCACGTCCGCGACCGAGCCGTCGCCACCCGCCGCCACCACACAACGCAACGCTTCTCCCGCTTCACGCAGCGTCTCGACTCGGCCCTCGTGTTCCCAGATCACTCGGGGCGACAACCCGCGCTCTTTTAAAACCTCTTCGAGACGCAGCACCCGCTCCCGGTTCGGGCCGGTGCCGCTAAAAGGGTTCGCAAAGATAAGAACGAGGTCAGCCATAAGTGGCGGAAGGAAATATATAGATAAACAGCTAAGACCTCGGGGCCAAAAACTGCCGACTGGGGCGGGTCACCAGTGAGGGGGTTTATCGTCTTCGAGTTGATCGTCTCTGCCGGGCTCGGGGGCGTCGTCGGCGTTCGACAGATGCTCGCCGAACTCGTCGCGCAGCCGATCGATCTGGGACTTGTAGCCGTCCATGCGGTCATGTAGTTCGCGGACCACGCCGTCGAGTTCGCCGAGGTAGCGTTCGAGGTGGGCGATCTTTTCTTCGACGGCGATCAGACGTGATTCCATATCCGCATTGTAACGCGGCGTGACTTCTACCCGTCGGCATCAAGGAATGCTCCGCTATGATGCATCGGCCGTGAACGCCCCGCCGCCCCAACTCATCCCGCTGCTCGATGCGCTGCACTGCGGGGCCGCGTTAATTGATCGCCGCGGCGTGTACGCCCACGTCAACCCCCGCCTCGCCGCGATGTACGGCCGCCCCGCCGATCAGCTCGTCGGCAAACGCATCGGCCAGACCTACACCCGCGGCCGCGCCCCCGAAGCAAAACTCAACGCCCTATTAAGAAACCTCGACCATCCCGCCGAGGGCCAGCTCTTCATCGAGCGGGCCGACGGCGAAGACCTGCCCGTCGTCTTCGGCGTCCGCTCGCTCGAACTCCCCGAGCAAGCCGCTTCGTCATCAAACGCCGAATTCGCCGTCATCACCGTTTTCGAGTTCTCGCAGCAGCAGCAAACCCTTGAGCAGATCGCCGAGTTGTCCGACACGATGCTCGACCAGGCGCTCCGTCTCCGCGGCGACAACCACGAGCTCGAAGCCCGCGTCCGCGAACGCACCCGCCAGCTCCACGACGCGAACATGACCGCGATCACCATGCTCGCCGTGGCCAGCGAGGCCCGCGACGAAGACACCGGCAACCACGTCCGACGGATCGAGGCCTACACCGCCGCCGTCGCCCAGCAACTCGGCCTCGACGAAAACGATGCCGAGCGCCTCGGCTACTCGTCCATCCTCCACGACGTCGGCAAGATCCACGTCCCCGACCACATCCTCAAGAAGCCCGGCCGGCTCACCGACGCCGAGCGGTCCGAGATGCAGGAACACACCCTCATCGGCGAACGCATCCTCGGCGACAACCCCTTCTTCGCCACCGCCCGCCAGATCGCCCGCTCCCACCACGAAAACCACGACGGCACCGGCTACCCCGACGGGCTCGCCGGCGACGAAATCCCTCTGCCCGCCCGCATCGTCCACGTCGTCGATGTCTTCGACGCCCTCGCCAGCCCCCGCGTTTACAAAGAAGCCTGGCCGCCCGACAAAGCCCGCGCCGCGATCCTCGAAGGCCGAGCCACCCAGTTCGATCCCGCCGTGGTCGACGCTTTCGCCGCCTGCCTAAATAACGCTACGATCCAGCCGCTCTAAATTCTTATTCCCCACCCCCAACCGAAAGCCCCGCCATGCCCAGCGCCGTCGCCAGCCACATCCTCGTCTCCAGCGAAGCCGAAGCCCTCGACCTCAAGCAGCAGATCGCCGACGGCACCGCCTTCGCCGACCTCGCCAAAGAACACTCCGCCTGCCCCTCGGGCAAGGCCGGCGGCTCACTCGGCCAATTCAAACAAGGCGACATGGTCCCCGAGTTCGACGCCGTCATCTTTAGCGACCTGCCCATCGGCGAAGTCTCCGAACCGGTGAAAACCCAATTCGGCTACCACCTGATCGAAGTCCAGCAGCGTCTGGCCTAAGCACCGGAAAAGCCGCTATGAATCAGGCAATCAGGCTGCTTTTGTTGCTGGCTCTTGCGGTCGGGGTGAACAATATCTTCGCGGCAGAAGCCGCGGAATTTAATCAGCTCCAAGATGAAGTCAGGGCCAAGCTCAACCGCCTAGATCAGCTTATCGCTGAAGCCAAAGCCAACGGCCTGGCCACGGAATACGCCGAAGTCTCCGCAGCAGTGATTCGCTATTACCTGCGCGCCGCGCAATACGACTATGACAACGCCGACGAAGTACGCGAGCTCTTCAACTCTTTTGCCTATCGAACTGAAACCGACCCGCAAGCGGCAGACAAACTCGCGTTCGAAGAACTACGAGACTGTATCGACGAAGCAGACTACGCCATCGCCCAGTTGAAACAACAACTGGCCGGCGAGATCGTGCTGACGCCTCCGCCGGATTTTCTCGCGGGGAAGCTGAAGCTTGAAATGGGCTACTTCCACCTCGACGGGAGGATCGTTTTCCCGTACTCGATGGTTTGGCTGCCTCACGACGATATGGAACTCGTCCGTGCGCTGGGTACACGCGGCGGCGGCTACTACCAGCTCCCCTTCCTCAAAGAAAACGGCGAGATCAACGCCGGACAGTTGAAGGCACGCCAACAGGACACCCACGCGCAGGTCGCCAAAAACCTCTCGCCCTACGTTTTCCTTACCGGCCACGACGCCGCGGGCTGGATGAAGAAAAATCATACCGAAGTCTTGAAGGGTGCTAGACACTTCACCCGCTACGACATCGACAGCCCGCTGATCCGCGGCTGGGTCAGCGACCTCTACCGACAGATCATCCCGCCCACCAGCGAAAGCCTGGGCGAACACCCGATGGTCCACCTACTCGCCAACGAGCCCCATTTCTCGATCCGCCGGGGTGGCTGGAAATCCCAAAACGGGCTATCCGAATTCACCCTCGATAAATACCGCGACTGGGTCGAGCGCAAGTACAAAACGGTAAAACAACTCAACGCGGTCTACGGCACGACTTACACCGCATTCGACGAACTCGACACCACCAACCCGATCTCGCTAGACCTGCGGGGCGGCCCGGTTTGGTACGACTGGTGCCGATTCAACATGGACCGCGTTAATGAATGGTTCACCTTTCTGAAGAACGAAGCACAACGCTACGACGGTAAAGGCCACCCCGTCTCGATCAAGCTACTCGGGCACCTGTTGGTCGATCCGATGTACGACCACGGCATCGACATCGAGTACCTCACCAAGCTGCAGGACATCCAAGGGGCCGACCTGCGGGTCGCGCCCCGAACCGCTCGGTTCTACGGCCCGCACGAACAAGGGCTCGACCCCAAGCGGGGGTGGCTCTCGCGATACGACTACGACTGGCTCAGCCAGGCGATGTACCTCGACTTTACCCGCAGCATCCGCCCGGGCAGCCCGTTCTACGACAGCGAATGGCACGGCTACAGCGCCGTGAGTTGGCGAGACTACAACCTCAGCCGTGATTACTGCCGGGCCGCGGTCTGGCAAGCCTTCACCCACGGCCTCAGCGGCATGAGCCCCTGGGTGTGGGGCCGACGGAGCGACGGGTCGTTCCGCAAGACCGCCGACTACATCGGCGAGCTATCCACCCAGCCGATCGCCGTTAGCACCTTCGGCAGGACGATGAAAGAGCTCAACGCGCACGCCGAAATCATCGCCGCGATGGTTCCGAAACACCGTCAATTTATTTTGCTCTACTGTCAGGAAGCCGCGATCCAGAGCGAGGCCTATACCCACCATCTCTGTGACGTCTACGAAGCGCTCAAGCTGCAAAACTACGACGTGGGGTTTACAACTCCGAGTGAGATCATGAACCTCGACCCAGCCGAGCAGATCGTCTTTGTGACGCCGACTGAATTTATCGCTGACGAAAGCCTGGCGGCGATTTCCAGGTTCATCGAAAGCGGAGGCCAGCTCGTCTCGGTTACCGACCGCCTCAACTTCGCCAAAAACGAACTCGGGCAGTTACGAGAAGAATCCCCAAATCTCGATACGTTCAGAACGCTGCCGATCGATGATGTCTTATCGATGTCGCAGCGCTTCGGTACTTTATTCGCGCCGTACAAAACCAAAGCCGCGATTACGATTACCGCCAACCGCAAAGGCAAACCCGGGCGGGCTTGGGGATTATTCGCTCAGCAGGCAGAATTGCCGGAAACCGGTGATGTTTACGTCGCCCTCAATAACGCCCATAAAGAAACCGCAGACATCGCATTAACCCCACGCGACGGTGGCCCCGCGTCATTCGTGAACGTGCTCACCGGGCAGCCGGTGCAATCGCCAGTCACGCTGGATCCCAGCCATGTGTTGTTGCTCAGGCTGGAACGCTAGCTCGCTTCGTGTGTTGAATCCCGCCCAGAATCACCTGCCTAGTCGATCCGCTCGGCCACTTTGATTACTACAAATGTTTCGTCGTCGTCCTGCGGCCCGACACCGCGGAAAGCATGCAAGTCGTTGAGTAGGCCGTCACGGATCTCGGCAGCGGATTTTTTCGCGTGCCGGCGGATCGATTCTTGCAGCCGTTCTTTGCCGTGCATCTCGCCGTCGGGGTTGCGGGTCTCCCACATGCCGTCGGTCGCGATGAGCACGATTGTGCCGGGCGTCAGTTTTTCCGGCTCGGCGAGTTCGTAGACCTCTTCTTCCATCACGCCTAACGGCAGGCCTCCACCGTCCGGCTCGCGGAAGGAATCAGTTCCGGGCTCGTAAATCATCGGCGCGTCGTGGCCCGCCGAGGCCCACTGCATCTGGCGGTTCTCGCTCCCGGGGGCGGGATCGAAGTTGGCGATCAGCATCGTCATGAACTTCATGCCGCCGGTAACGTCGACCAGCAGTTGATTGAGGTGGGTCAACAGTTCGGCGATGCTGCCGCCGTCGTGCGACCGGGACCGCAGCACGCCGCGGGCGGTAGCCATGAGCATGGCGGCGGCGATGCCGTGGCCCATCACGTCGCCGACGACCACGGCCGCGCCGCGCTCATCCGTTTCGCCGTCGGCCAGATAGTCGTAGTAGTCCCCCCCGGTCTCGTCGCAGTAGTTGCAGTGGCCGACGATCTCGAAGCCCGGCAGGACCGGGTCGGCGTTGGGCAGCAGGCTCTGCTGCACCTCGCTGGCGTGGCGTAGCGACTTACGCAGCAGCAGCCGCTCGCGCAGCCCCGCGGTCATGTTGTTGAACTCCGACGACAGCTCGACCAGTTCACTCGCCTGGTTCAGCTCGAGCGTCGTATCGAGATCGCCCTCGCCGACCTGCCGGGCGTGCGACGTTAGCCGCAAGACCGGCCGCACCAGCCAGGCCGCCAACGCCATCCCCAGCAGCAGCGTGATCCCGACCGACACCAGCACGATCCGCAGCCCGCGTCCGCGGATCGCCTCGACCTCAGCGGTGAAGTCGGCGGTGGGCACCGCGGTCATCACGGTCCAGTTCAACCCCCGGCCGTGCTTGAACGCGCTGACGCTCATCAACGCCGGGCCACGCTCCAGCTCGACCTCGCCGGTCCACTGTGCCGGCGGGATGCCTTTCCCCTCAGGCAGCAAGCCGCTCAGCTTTTCGGCCATCGCCCGGATATCGCCGTCGCTACTATCGAGCGCCGCGATGCGGTTGAGTTCGTCGTCGGCCAGCGTCGCCCCGGTGGAGGTCGCGATCAACCGGCCGCTCTGGTCGGTGATCACCGCCAAGCCACTCTCACCGATCGTCAAACCCCGCAGAAAAACCGAAAGTTCCGCCAGCCCGATCTCGGTGTCGAGCACACCCTGAATATTTCCCGCGCTGTCCAGGACCGCCGCCGCGAACGGGAGCCCGAGGTTACGCGCCCCGCCCATCTGTCCCACGAGCCAGACATACGGCTCGCCCCACGCACCCTCGGCCCCCGCTTCTGATCCCAGTTGGTACCAAGGACGGGTCCGCGGGTCGTATTCCGATTCCCGTCCCGCGTCGAAGTCCACCGCCCCGGTCAACGGCTCCATCGGGTACTCGATCAACTTGCCGCCGGTCTGCTCGTCAAGGATGCCGAACTCCCAGAACGGCTTGCCCGGGTATCGGAATACCCAAAACGTTTTGCCCAATGGATCGCCCCACGTCACCCCGGCCAGCGCTTCGTCGAAGGCGTGACGCTGCTGATAGACCGGATCCACCCACGACCGCAGGTCCGCCGGGTCGAGGTCGCCGCTGCGGATGTTCGCCTCGACCAACGCGTGCCACCGCGGCGGTCCGTCGAGCAGCGCCCGCAGCCGATCACCGATCCGGCCGTGCACCTGCTCGACCCCCCTCACCCCAAGCGAAGACGCCGCCGCTTTACCCTGGAAGTACGCCACTACGCCGGTCACCCCCACGACGACCAACACCGGCAGCACCAACGCCAACGGCGTCAACAGCTTCAACGGCAGCTTCGCGGTCAGTCCCTTGCGCTCAGACATACACCCCAACTTACTTAACCAACCATTTAGCGGGCGGCGCGAAGCGTCCCGCGTGTTTCTGGTTCACCGCAGATTCACGGCAACTCAAACGTCCCTTGCCCACCTTTTTTCAACCGCCCCAACTCCACCAGCTTGTTCCACACCGCCATCGGGTACTCCTTCGGCGGCGTCACCGCGCTGATCTGCGACGATCTGCCGGACGTGACGTACTTGCTGCCCAGCTTCGACTCGTCGTCCCGGCGGATCGTCTTGAGCTTCCGCCGAAACGCCTTGAGCGCCCGCTTGAGGTTATCTTCTTCCAGCGAGTCGTAGCCCGCCTTCGCCGCGGCCTGCGCCCGCATCTCGCCGATCGTCCGCGCCCCGCCGGGCTGGTCGGCCATCGACTTCGCGTTCGCCGCCTTGATCTCCGAGCCGTCGAGCGGCGTCGCCCCCTTGTGCGGTCGCTTCACCGTGCCGGGGGTGTTTCCGGGGGGCCGGTGCTGACCCATCGCCTTCCCCGCGTCGGCTTTCTGCACGAGTTGGGCCAAGGCTTCCATGTCCCGCTTCGACACAACTTGGCTAACCCGTGTCGTGTCGACACCCATCCGCATCAACGCCACTTGGGCCTTACCCCACAGCTTAGTTTGCGTCTTCTTATCTTCCGCCAGCCACAGCTCGGAGATCAGCTCCGAGAGCTTGTTGCTCTGGATCGTGTCGTGGTTTTCGTAGTAACGCTTGACGACGCCCTGTTGGTAACGCGAGAGGTCTTGCTTGGCCATACAAGGATTGTATCGCGTTCCCCTGTATAGACTCGCAAAGGCTCTGGCTCATCGTCGCCCTTGATTCAACACCCATTCCACCGCAGCGGCGAAGTTATTGCAGACCGCTTCGGGGTGGACGCTCACGTCGTGTTCGTCGGCCGGGCGGAACTTGCCGGTGCGGACCAACACGCCCGCGATGCCGCACCCCGCCGCCCCACCGATGTCGTTGGGCAGGTCGTCGCCGATCATCACCGCCGCGTTCGGCCGGACGCCGACGTCTTGCAACGCTGCGCGGAAGAACGCCGCCGCTGGCTTGCCGGTAACCTGAGCCTTGACCCCGGCGGCGAACTCGAGCGCCGCCACGAACGGCCCCATGTCCAGCGACAGCCGGCCGTCGCCGTCGCGGAAGTAGCGGTTGCTGCCCATCGAGACCAGCGCGGTCGGCCCCGCCTCAGCCTCCGACGCCAGCACGCGGAACGACTCGTTCAGACTGGCGTAAGTGAAACCATCGCCCGCATCGCCCACCACCACCGCGTTAGGCTTTCCAGTATCGAGGCCCGTGAAGTCCGGCCGCAGATCGGAGTGGATCAACAGATGAGGCCGCAGCCCCTGCTGCTCGATCACCCGCCGCGCCGCCCGCGGCGCGGTAAAGACCTCATCAAGCTCGATCTCAAATCCGAGGTCAGCGAGTTGGTCAACCAGCCGGGCCCGCGTCTTGCGGGTGGTGTTGGTCAGGAAGCGGAGACGGCGGCCGGCGTCCCGGAGTTTGCGTAACGCCTCGACCGCGTTCGGCGTCGGCTCGCCGCCGACCACCAAGACGCCGCTGATGTCGATCAGGACCGCCTTGATCGAGGACACGTCCATACACCGATTTTACGGATGCGGCGGCGAAACCCGAAGCCTTATCCGCCGGAAAACTTCGCGGGGTAGCCCAGCTGTTTAAGCATCTGCACGAGCTGGTCGCGGTGGTCGCCCTGGATCTCAAATCCGTCGGTGTTCACCGTCCCCCCGGCCGAGCACTGCTTCTTAGCCTGCTTTAGCAACGCCGGCAGGTCGGTGGCGTGCGGGTCGAGGCCCGTGACGACGGTGGTCCACTTGCCCCGACGCTTTTCCCGCTGCACCCGCGCGGCCTGATCCTGCGGCAGACGTACCCGGCCGTCGGCGGCACGCGGGCAGTCGCAATCGGCCTCGATTTTGTCGCAGGCTTCGCAGCTCACCGGTTGTTCGAGCGGGGTGCCGTCAAAAAGTCCTGCCATGCTTGCTTTGTCCAAAAATACTGAGGTAAAGAACGTAACCGCTAACTTCGTCGACGATTAGGCTTGAAACTGCCGAATCTATAGCACCAATTTCATACCACCCCCTTAGGAAAATATGCTTGCTCGAAAAGGATTGCCCGGTAGTATGCATTGATCGGTGCAACGCCGGTGCAGTGATCTGTTGTTTCGGGAGCCAGGGAAGGGTTGAGAAAATGGGCCAAGTGCAGTTTACGGTTTTGGGGCGAGCGGTCGCTTTGCGTAGATTCTGCGGGGCTTTGGCCGCGTGTACGACGCTGTGCTCGGTGTCGGTAAACGCCGCGACGATCTCGGTCGCCGCCGGCACGACCGCGGCCCAGCTCAACACCTCGATCCAGAACGCCGACGCCGGGACGGTTTTCGAGTTCGCGGCGGATACGGTGTACGCCTTCGACCAGACGATTGACCTCGAGTCCGGCATCACCCTCCGCGGTGCCGGCCCCGACAGCGTCATCCGGGCCACCGGTTCACAAGAAGCCATCGTCCGTGCCCTCGGCCCCTCGGGCGGACTATCGAACTTGGCCGTCGAAAACCTCACCCTCGACGGCGGTGGCGCCGACGGCAACCGCAACACCTACGGGTTCCAGGCCTGGGGCCAGAGCGGAACGATCACCGGCGTCCGCCTCAGCGGCCTAACCATCCGCAACATCGGCAACAACAGCTTGCCCGACAGCAGCCAATTCGGCGTCTTCTTCACCGACAACGTCACCGACTCGGTCATCGAAAACAGCATCATCGAAGACATCAACCCCGACTCGGTGTGGGCCGCCGGCATCCGCGTCGCCAACGGCTCGTCCCGCAACGTCATCGCCGGAAACCACGTCGCCCGCACCGGCCGCGGCGGCATCCTCACCAACGACAACAGCACCGACCTCCTGATCCTCAACAACACCGTTTCCAAATCCGGCCTCGCCGACGGCAGCCAAGACGACCTCGGTATCGAGTTGTTCAACGGCAACGACAACAGCGTCGTCCAGGGCAACACCGTCGACAGCTGGGTCTCGGTCGACAGCTCCGACCGCGTCGCCGTCCGCGGCAACACCGTCACCGGCGACCCGGACCGCGACAACGCCTTCTTCGGCCTCGAGATCGTCGACTCAAGCGACGTCGTCTTCGCCGACAACGAGGTCCGAGGCGGGGTCGATATCGGCCTATCGTTTTCGGGCAGCGGCGTCACGCAAAACGTCCTGGTCGTCGATAACGAAATCAAAAACGCCGGGACCTTCGGCGTCCAGCTCCAAGGAGAAGCCGGCGGCGCTCGCGAAATCTATCTCGCCCGCAACCTCTTCGACGGCACCACCAGCGCCGACCCCGGCGTCGGCGACGGCGTCCGCCTCAACGAAAACCTCACCGACATCGTCTTCGACCGCAACACCATCACCAACAACAGCCGCAACGGCATCGCGGTCAACGGCGATGCGGCAACCTACGACCACATCGATCTCATTGGCAACGTGCTGAGTAATAACGCCAGCGGCGACTTCGACGGGATCGATATCCTCAACCTGCTCGACCCCGCCGACTTCCCCGCCGCGGACTTCTTGGAAGCCGAGGCCGGGGAAACGCTGACCTTCACGTTCGACGGCATCACCGGTCAACCGGTACGCGTCCTCTGGGACCTGGGCGTCGGTGCTCCGATCGTTACCGTGGGGCCGTCGTCGTCTAGCGTCGGCGTCATCCTGCCCGATAGCCTAGCCATTGGTACGGTCGTGTCCGCGGTCGCCTGGAACGCGGACGGCGACGCCGACTTCCGCTCGGCCGTGGTGATCCCCGAACCGTCGTTGGGTGCGATGGTTTTGATCGGCGGATTCTTAATGGGTGGTGTCCGCGGCGTACGCCGACGGCCTATTCACGCCTCAACCGAGTCGTAGATCACGACGCGGGCCCAGCACTCCTTAAACCCCTCGATAAACGCGGTGTGCACCTCATCTTCAGCCGACTGGTAGGCGTCGTGTTTCTCTTTGCTTTCGAACACGCAGAGCAGCTGGGCGTCGAAGCTGTTGTCGACGACCGGCCGGTCGGTCCCCGCCGGGATGCCGACGCGGCAAGACGCCACGTTGGGGCTGTCCGAAATCTTTTTGAGTCCTTCGAAAAACGCTTCGCGGCGCTCGTCGGTCAGGTCGTGGCGTAACCAGAAATGTACGGCGTGGTAAAAATTCGACATCCGCAGAGTTTATCGCGCCGGCCGCGACCGGCACACCGTCATGCGTGATTCATTACGCCGCCACCTCCGCATTTGTCGGCGTCGCCCCGGCCTCTGCCGCCCGGCGGATCGCCCCCCGCGTCACCCACCCCAACGACGCGATCAGAAATACCGTGGACGCAATTCCCACAACTAGCCAGACCCAGCCGCCCGCCCGGGTCATCTCGAACTGCTCAAGCCCCGCGCCCAACCCCACCACCGCCGCGACCCGCGGAGCGAGGCCGATTGCCGTGCCGACGATGAACGCGCCCATGCGGACCTCGAACGCCGCCGCCAACACGTTCGTCGCCCCGTAGGGCACCATCGGCGACAGCCGCAGCAGACCCACCAGATACCCCGCCCGCCACGACGAGGCCCGCGTGATCGCCTCGCAAACCGCCGCCCCTTTTGGGTAGCGCTCCGCCCAGTCGAGCGCCCCCCGCCCCGCCAGCTTCCCGCCGACGACGTAGCCCAGCGGTGCCGCCAGCGTCGCCGTCCCCAGCGCCACCGCCGCGCCCACGGGCCAACCCAACGACCACCCGCACACCAGCGACAACAGGTGCGTCGGGATCAGCCATAACCCGCAACCTAAGAGCCCGCCAACGACCAGAAGCAACAAGACCCCGCCCCCCCCCGCCCGCAGCGCGTCAGCGTTGGCGATCGCCAAACCCAGGCCCACCGCCAGACCCACGCCCGGCCCCGCCGCCGCGAACGCCAGCAACGCCGTCGGCCGACCGAGTTGTTTCACCGTCTCACGCTTACGCATCGCCGGAGTCTAGCCCCGGAAGCGCAGCCGCACCCACGCCGCCGACCAGAACAAAATGTTGGCCACAAAGAATTGGAACACCAGCAGCACCACAACGTTGCCTAACGGGGAATACAGGATCTCCGTCAAGGGATCGTTCGTCTGCACCTGCGCCGCGGCGTTCTCCTCCACCTGTTTCACCGCGTACCACCCCGCCCACCAACACAGCGGGATCAGCCCCGCCACGATCACGCCGATGCCGATCCAGTAGGCCCGCCGGCTGACCGATTCGAACACCCGCGGTTTGGGTTGGCTGCTACCGCTCACATTCACCTCACGCCTCACTTCCGCCGGCCGCGGTGGTTAGAGAAAACGATGCCCACGTCCCGAGGACGTGGCCGATGTACGCCGCGTCTTCCGCCCGCGAAATCAAGTGATCCGCGTTGCCCAGCGAAACGAAGCTCTTGGGGTGTTTGGCCGCCTTGAAGATGCGCTCGGCGTTCTCGATGCCGACCGTCTGATCGGTCGGGCTGTGGAAAACCAACAACGGCCGACGCAGCGCCGCGATCCGCTCGTCGGTGTGGTGTCCCTCAAGCTGCTCAACGAACTGCCGCGAGATCGTGAACGGCCGGCCGCCGATGCTGACGTCCGCCAACCCTTCGTCGTTAAAACCGTCGGCGTGAAAAAGATGCTGGACGTGGGCCGGGTCGGCCGGGGCCGCGATCGTCGCCACCACCTTCACCGCCGGCAACTCGCCCGCCGCGTTCAGTACCGCCGCCCCGCCCAGCGAATGCCCGACCAACAAACCCACCGGCCGGCCCTCGCGTTCCATAAACGCCGCCGCCGCGATCAGGTCCGCGATGTTGCGCACGAACCCCGAGTCGGCGAACGCGCCGCCACTCTCGCCCAGCCCGGTGAAGTCGAAACGCAGGACGCCGATACCGTGCTGGTTGAGCGCCGTCGCGACGCGCTTCACGACGTGCAGCGTCTTCGAGCAGGTGAAGCAGTGGGCAAAAATCGCGTGCCCGATGACCTCGACGCCGTCGGCCGGTAGGTCCAACCGACCCGCCAGCGGCGTGCCGTCCTCGGCCGGGAAAGTGATCGTCTCCGAAGACATCAGCCGCCTCGCTTAAGTGAATCGCAGGTTACTTGCCGCCCAGCAGCTTCTCGATCATCGACGCCAGATCGCCGCCACCCTTGGCTTCCAAAAACTCGACGACCTTCGGCACAAACTTGCTCACCATCGACACGTCCAGCCCGAGCTTGTCGAAACTCCCCGCCATCGACGCCACGCCTTCGAGCTTCTCCCCGCCCAACGCGCCGGCAACCGAACCGACAAGCCCCATCAACCCGCCACCCCCGGAACCGTCGCCTTCGGATCCCTCGGGGGCCGCGTCGGCCAACGCCTCCGCCTCCGGCACCGCTGCTTTCACTTTTTCGAACTCATCGCCGCCGAGTTGTTCTTTGATAAATTTCATCACCACACCAAGCCCACCCTCGGCCTGCTTCGCATCGATCCCCAGTTCCGACGTAAGTTTCGCAATCAGTTCCTGCATGGCGGTTGTTGCCTTTCGTTAACAGACGATTAAATCAACATAAATGTATGAAAATACCTTCCCGTTAGCCCCGGGCTCGGCCCGGGGGGCACGCCCACCAACCACCCCGGGCAGAGCCCGGGGCTAACGGCTGAACGTTTAACGGAAACGACAAAGATAGGCCGACGGCGTCTCGACCTGTACCTCGAACGAGCTATCGCCGGGCACATCAAACTGCCACCCCGCCGGGTACTGCGCAAACGCGTCTCGGCCGGGCAGCTTGACCATCATGCAGCCGGTGACGACCGACATCGTCTCGGGCGCCGCGGTGTTAAACGTGTACTCCCCCGGCAGCATCACACCCACAGTCGCCTTGCCCTCGGCATCTTCGTAGCCGAGCGAGCGGACGTGGTCGTCGAAATAGGTGTTGGGTTGGATCATGCGGGAGATTGTATGGCAATCTAATAGCCCCCGGAACGTCATCCCCGCTCTAGGCTGAGCCCACTTCTGCCGATATAATTGGTAAATGGTGATCGAATCCCCCACTAACTACACCGTAAGCAACGGTAGCCTTGTCCTCACGCTGACCGAAGCCGAAGAAGGCGGCTACGTTGTCACCTCGCCGATGGACCCCGAACTCATCACCGAGGCCGAAACCATCGCCGAGGCCTTCGAGATGGCCCAAGACGCACTCGAAGGGCTGCGTGAATCCCGCGCTAAGCTCATCTCGCAAATCCAGTCCATCGCTTAAACCGGCGACGGAACACCCAACTGCCGACATATGCCCCGAACCGTGCCGATCTTCGGCATCTCTTTATGCCGTGGCACCGGGGCCCGGGCTTGGGTCTTCAGATTGATCCAGATGTCATGCCGACCGCCGTGGTGGTGCAGTTCACAGCCGTGTTCCCGCAGGTGCTTTTCGAGGTCGCGACGCTTCATCCCACGATGATACATGCCACACAAAGCCCTTTTATAATTTCAAGGGTTATATACGACCTTTTAATCGATCGGATTCGATACAGAATTATTTGCGTAAATATTTCAGATAATCGAATCGTTCTTCGATAACCCGTGGGCCTCGGCGGTGTTGAGCTGGACCAACGCTTCCTTCGGCACAGCCTCTTTGGCTTCGTCGGGGTCGACGTAGTCGCTGTGGCACGACGCCTTGCCTGATTCGTCGGCGGCGGTGAGCTTGCCCTTGGCTTTGGCGGCTAGCTTGTGGATCTCTTCGGGGGAGAGGTGGCCGCGTTGTTCGAGGATCTGTTGCTGCTCGGGGGTTAGGCCGGGGGACTTTTTGGTCTTGCCGCGGTCGAAGCCCTCGGCCTTGCCGGAGGCCCACTCCTGGATCTCCTTGGAGATACGGACGCTGCACCAGTCGTGGCCGCACATCGCGCAGAAATCGGTGTCGACGTCGAGGTCTTCGTCGTGGTAGGCCCGGGCGGTGTCGCCGTCGAAGGCGAGATCGAAGTGTTTCTCCCAGTTGAGGGCGGCGCGGGCGCGGGTGAGGTCGTCGTCCCAGTCACGCGTCCCCGGAATCCCTAAAGCGATGTCCGCAGCGTGGGCGGCGATCTTGTAAGCGATGCAGCCCTGCTTGACGTCGTCTTTCTTGGGCAGGCCGACGTGTTCCTTGGGGGTGACGTAGCAGAGCATGGACACGCCGTGGTAGGCGGCGTTGGTCGCGCCGATGCAGGAGGTGATGTGGTCGTAGCCGGGGAAAACGTCGGTGACGAGGGGGCCGAGGACGTAGAAGGGCGCGCCGTGGCAGATTTGCCGCTGGGCCTTCATGTTGAACTCGATCTGGTCCAGCGGAACGTGGCCCGGGCCTTCGACCATGACCTGCACGCCGCGGCGCCAGGCGCGCTCGGTGAGCTTGCCGATCTCGACCAGCTCGGCGAGCTGGAGGTCGTCGGTCGCGTCGGCCAGGCCGCCGGGTCGACAGCCGTCGCCGATGGAAAACGTCACGTCGTACTCGCGCATGATGTCGCAGATCGCTTCCCAGTGGACATTCATCAGGTTTTCCTGATTGTGCTGCAGCATCCACTTGGCCAGCAGCGAGCCGCCGCGGGAGACGAGGCCGATGAGCCGGTTCTTGGCGAGCTTGATGTGCGACTTGAGGATGCCGGCGTGGATCGTGAAGTAGTCCACGCCCTGCTCGGCCTGGTGCTGGACCGTGTCGAGGACGATCTCCGGGGTGAGGTCTTCGATCTTCCGGCCGATGATCATCGAATAGATCGGCACCGTACCGATCGGCACCTTGCTGTTCTCGATGATCGCCTGACGCGTCGCATCGAGGTCGCCGCCGGTCGACAGGTCCATCACCGTGTCGGCGCCCCAACGCTCGGCCCACTTCAGCTTGTCGACCTCTTCGTCCGTCGAGCTACTCACGGGCGACGCACCCATGTTCGCGTTGATCTTGGTCTTACTCGCCCGGCCGATCGCCATCGGGTCGAGGTCATATTTGAGGTGCTGCCGATTGGCGGGGATCACCATCCGCCCCGCCGCGATCTCGTCGCGCACCTGCACCGCGGTCAGGTGCGACTCACGCTCCGCGACCCGCTCCATCTCCGGCGTGATGACGCCGAGCCGTGCGCTCTCCAGCTGCGTGATCGGCACAAACCCCCCAGGGGCCCGCCACGCCTCGGCCCGCTCGTAATCCTCCTCATCGAGACACACCCAGTCCTCGGGCATGAAGTCCCAGGCCGTCTTCGTCGGCAGCCCGGGCATGCCCGTCGAGTTCGGCGAGCTGAACGTCGACGCCCCGGCCCGCCCCGGCTTGATGCACGGCGGGTTCGCGAAACTCCCGGGCGTCGTCACGTTCGGCGAAGTCCCCGGGTTGCCACCGATCGGCGGCAAGACGTAGCCCTTGTCGAGCACGGGATCGGACGTCGGGTCGGTAGGGTCGTAGTTCGGGTTGGGCTGAATCATGGTGTCGTCCTTGTCACGTCCGTGGCTCGGGGGTCGAGACGGGAGAACGCGGAACGACGCCTGATCGTCGAAACGCAATAAAAACGTTTCGTAAAAAGGATCGTGTCGCGTTCCCTCCGCCGGTGCTAACCGGATCAGGTTCAACGGGTACTTCTCAGTGCCAAAGGCCCAGCAGGCCCGAAACGCCCCGCGCGATGTTTCAATGTGAAGACTAAGGGCTGACCCGGTCAGCGTCAACGGATTATCAACGGGTTTTTCCACCTTATGATCTAACCGCCATGCCCCTTTTCCCCGAAGACCAACAAAACCGCCGGCGCGCCGAGGCCCAACGCATCCTCGACGTGAAAACGAGCACATCTTCACCCGGCAAAAAAACACGCACACGCAATTCGGCAGACGGCGCAAATGAAGAGATTTCCCCGGGGGGCAGCAAGGGCACTTCCGGGGGCGGGCGTATCTCCGCCCTCCGCCCGACCAACCGCGACCCGCTCCGCTCCACCATCAAGGTCGACGGCAAAGCGGTCGGCACCCTCTCCCAAAAACTCATCGCCGACCTCGGCCTCCAGATCGGCTCACCCTACACCGCTGAACTCGCCGCCGCCGTCGCCGAGGCCGTGGTCTACGACAAAGCCTTCCGCGCCGCGACCCGCCGCCTCGCCCGCCGAGCGATGAGCTCGGGCATGATCCGCCAGAAGCTGCGCACGCCGACCCGCCGAAAACCAAAGCGCGATAAAGACGGCAAGCTCCAGAAGCCCGAACCCCCGCCTCCGCCCCCACCTACCGCCGTCATCGACCAGGTCATCGCCCGCCTCACCGAGCTCGACCTCCTCGACGACCGCGCCTTCGGCCAAGCCCTCATCCGCGACCTCACCCGCTCCAAGCCCGCCGGCCCGATGCTGCTCAAGCAAAAACTCTTCGCCAAAGGCCTCGACGCCAAGCTCATCGACGAACTCGTCGCCGAAGCCACCGCCGACCCCGACGAACAAGCCGATGGCGCGACCGCCTTCGCCCAAAAAAAAATCCGCTCGATGCGGCACCTCGATCAAGACACCATCAAACGCCGCCTCTACGGCCAACTCGCCCGCCGCGGCTTCACCCCCGACGCCATCCGCGCCGCCATGGACGCCGTCCTCTGCGACACGGACGACGATCACTTCGACTAACACCTTACTCAGCGTGCCTTGAAATTTAGCCCCGGGTCACCGAACCGGGGCCGCCACGGCTACTCATCCCGATCAACCCAACCCCCGGGCGATTCACCCGGGGCTAAATACGCTCCTTCGTCTTCTCCACCAACCGCACCCCCTCGATCCGCAGATCCTTATCCACCGCCTTGGTCATATCGTACAGCGTCAGGCACGCCACCGTCACCGCCGTCAACGCCTCCATCTCCACCCCCGTCTTCGCGTCGATCCCCGCCTCCCCCGTCACCGTGATCACCCCGGGTGCCGTGCGCTCAAACGACACATTCACAAAGTCCACCGGCAGCGGGTGACACAACGGGATCAACTCCCCTGTCTTCTTCCCCCCCATCACCCCCGCCACCCGCGCCACGCTCAACGCCTCCCCCTTCGGCAAGTCCCCCTCCATCACCAAATCAATCGTCCCGGGTGCCGCACAAAATTCCCCCACCGCCACCGCCCGCCGCCGCATCACGGGTTTGTCCCCCACCGACACCATCCCCGCCCGGCCGTGGCCATCTACGTGTGATAGTTTCTTGTCCATCGCATGATTCTAAATGAAACCTTCAAGAGGCCCGCTACGTCCTGTAGGCAGACTCGAATCACACCACCCCCTCCGAGGCCCACATGGATCAAGACGCCGGGAAATCAGCGAACCGTTGGTCTCGGATGTGTCGTTGGCTGAGTACGCCGGTTATCGATTTAGTGCACGGACGCATAACGGGGCGCGGATTCGCCGTGGCTTGCCTCCCGAGCCGGCTACGCCAAGTCGACTTGCCAAGCGAGCAGCTTAAATACATCGATCGCGTTGCGCGTGGTGTGACCAACCGCTTCTGGGAACGCCGCCGAATCCTCGACGACCTCCTTATCGAATTTCAAACGTGCGCTGCGGCAGGGGGAGAACCGCCCTATCCCTTAGCAGACCGAAAAGCCCGTAAGTCTCTCACCCGCCGCTACCGTCAAGAGTCGATCAAGAAACGCCATCCGGTGGACCGGGCCATCGGGCGGGGTATCCGATGGACCACCCGCATGCTCTTTGTCGTGGTCCTGCTGTCGATGCCTTGCTTCTATTTCAGCGAACCAAAACTCGAGACAAATCATCTGGCAGCTATCAACGCCCGTGCCACCGCTCTCGCAGAAGAAGATCGCGCCTGGCCGAAGTACCGAGATGTGCTTCTCGCCCTGCCGCCAACCGAAATCGAGGGTAACGACTTACTGTGGTATGGGATGCGGAAGCAAGATCCGCTTTGGCCGCAGATGCAGGAATACCTCACGGAGAACGAACGCCAACTCCAAGCCATCCGCGCGGCCGCAGAGATGCCCGGCCTGGGGCTTGCACTCGGATACTTCGGACAGCAGACCGGCTTGGACGCCGAAGTATTGGGGCAAGAGCCCTTAAACCCGGCATTCACGACACCCAGCTACGACCAACTCACGATGCCGATCTGGGCCCACCTCGACCTTTCGTATTTAGGGGCGGTCCGACGCTTGGCCAATCTCATCCTTGCGGATGCGCGTTTCGCCGCCGAGCAAGGCGATATTAACCGGCTGCTGAGTAACATCGAAACCCTACAGCGCATGTCACAACACGTCGCCGAGCCCGGCGTGGCCATGTCTCAACTCGTTTCGATGAGCTTCCGCGCCCAGGCTTACAGCGTGATTCTCGACACGCTCCAGACCTCACCCAATTTGTTAAAGGCTGAATCCTTGGTCGCACTCCAAACCTTGATCAATAACACTCCGCCGCCCGACATCGATATCGATCTGATGTTTATCGAATCCGACGACTATATCCAACGTTCTTACCATGCCCGCCGCATCGGCCCCGAGTTGGTTACCCCGAACGGGCTTGCCATGCTTGGCTTCGGCGATGACGAACGCACGTACGCCCCTTTGTCCAGAACAAGGCGTGCCGCCCTATCGCTATTCGCACCGTTGCTCTGGACGGCACTTCCCACCCGTTCTTCCGCGGAGCGTCGTCTCGAGACCCTGAAGCAGTTGGTGCAAGACGATTTGCAAGTGTCTTGGTGGGAGCAGCCTTACTCCGCATACGAGAAATCCCTGCGAGAATCAGGCCGTTTTGATCGGCTACGTTATTTCTGGGAAATATTTTCCGCCCCGTGGCCAAGGATCAGGCTGGCATTGATCCAACACACCACACTACGCGACGGCACGCTGGTTACGATCGCGTCATACCGATACCAACGCGATAACGGGACATGGCCTATTAATCTCGGGGGCCTATCGCCGGATTACCTCGACACAATCCCCAAAGACCCCGTAACCGGTAATTCTTTACGCTACACCGTCCGAGGCGATAAACCCGTGGTCTACAGCGTCGGAGCAGATAGCGATGACGATGGCGGGAACTGGCCAATGATCGAAAATACCGATTGGCGATGGGACAAAGATAGCGCCGAACCCGAGACGCCGATCATGGAACCCGACAACGACGCCGCGATGCGGTTGGATGTAGAAAACCCTCTCGACGGCGATTGGATCTTATTTCCTGTGCCGCCCGAACCCCCAGCCGAGCTACCCGATCTGAACGATGATAGTTATCAGTAAATAGGATTCGGATATGGGGAGGGATAAATGCTGTCGGGTATGTTTAATGGATCTGGCAATCCACTAATGAAGACTCAGCAGTAGTGGAACGATACACCGGCTCGGGTTGTGAGGCGGTGAATAGCGGCAACTGAGTTACCTGCATACCGGCACGTCTTCTGGGGCGGACGAAGCCCCGCAATAGTGTAAAATCCTTGAAAAAACCAAACAAATTACTAAAATACAATTGCTCTTGAGGCTGATCAACCTTCCACACTGGTTCGGCCAAACTGGTCTAGCACCAGACCAGACCACCGGATCCAGACCAGTTCGGCGGCTCTCTCTGTAGAAGCCAGGGCCGGCGGCTTAAACGGGGACAAGTGTTATGGAATTTGTCCGGCAGCCGGACCTACATCCGGTAGAACTCATCCCAACCCGCACGCGGGGCGGGGTCGAGGAGGGCGTTGGCTTCTTCGCTGTTGGTGAACTTCTTGGTCTCGCGGTCGAAAGCGAGCTCGCCGCCGAGGCGTTGGGAGATCATGCCGAGGCAGAGGACCTGGGACAGCGGGCCGGCGACGCTGAAGGGCGAGCGGGCTTCTTCTTCGCCCTTGCAGGCGAGCAGGAAGTTTTTCCAGTGATTCGACTGCTTCTGCGGGAAGCGGGGCAGGGAGCGACGCATGTCCATGAATTTTTCGCGGGGGACGATGCGCATCGGCTCGGCGTGGGAGACGCCGCGGAAGACGAGGTCTTTGCCGTAGAGGATGCGGCCGACGTAGTGGCTGCGGGGCGGCGGGTTGTCACGGCTGAAGTTGTTTTCCGCGCCGGGCTGTTCGCTCTTGAGGTCGAGGTATTCGGGGGCGATCACCGGGCGGTTGCCGGGGCCGTCGTGCCAGTTGAGCTCGCAGGCGGGCAGGCCTTCTCGTTCGGGGAACTCGAAGCGGATGTGCGAAGCGGTCGGGTAGATCAGGGGGTGTCGGCCCTGAAGGTCGAGGGCGGTGATCTTCTCAGGGAAGCCGAGCTTGAGGAAGCGGTGCGGGGTGTCGATGACGTGCGCCGCCCAGTCGCCGAGCTTGCCGCAGCCGAACTCGTACCATCCGCGCCAGTTAAGCGGGTGCAGCCGTTTGCTGAACGGGCGGACGGGCGCGGTCGCGGTCCAGGCCTCCCAGTCGATGCCGTCGGGCATGGGTTCAACGGGGTAGTCCTGGATGTTTTTGTACCAGCCGTTCCAGCGGTTGCCCTGGGTCTGGTAGGCGTCGATGCGGGTGACGTCTTTGATGAGGCCGGCCTCGGTCCAGGCTTTGAACTGGAAATAGTTGGGGCCGGAGTGGCCCTGGTTGCCCATCTGGGTGACGACGCCGCTGCGCTCGGCGAGGTCGATCATGCGTTCGCACTGTCCGAAGGTGTGGGCCAGGGGCTTCTCGCACCAGACGTGCTTACCCAACGCCATGGCGAGCATGGTGCAGGCGAAGTGGGAGTGGTCGGGCGTGGAAACGACGACGGCGTCGATCTCGTCGCCCATCGCGGAGAACATCTGGCGGAAGTCGGTGAACTGCCGGGCGTTGGGGTGCTCGGCGGCAGACTTGCGGGCCCCTTCGCAGTCGAGGTCGATGTCGCACAACGCGACGACGTTGCACAGCCCGCTGGCGAGGAAGGCTTTGCGGTTGCGGTAGCCCTTGCCGGAGCTGGAGATGAACGCGACGTTGACCCGCTCGTTCGGCGAGGCCTGGGCCGCCTCGGCCCGGCCGCTGCGAGATAGGTAAGCCGGCATAAATGTCGCAGCTCCGATGGCGGCGGCGGACGACTTTTTGATGAATTCTCGGCGGGTATTTTTTGGGTAATACATATGTCCAATCCTAGCAAATCCATCCCGAAACAAGTTGAAGAAACCCCGGCAGATTGCTTACGGATTGTTGACAAAATTACACCCTTTCTTCGGCGGCCGGTTTACGCAAGACGGCCCGGGTTCTCGTGTTGATACGGCTTGCTATTCGGTGCGTACTAGAAAAATCACGCGATACCGGGCCTGCGTGTTAAAG
This sequence comes from Planctomycetota bacterium, assembly GCA_038747275.1. Taxonomy (GTDB): domain Bacteria; phylum Planctomycetota; class Phycisphaerae; order Phycisphaerales; family Phycisphaeraceae; genus Algisphaera. Next base: position 27,370 of record JBCDJW010000031.1, read on the forward strand.
CTGCGGTCGATAAAATGCGGCGATGGATCACGTTGCAAAATATGTTGTTCGTGCCGCTTGCCTGCTCGTCGTGGCGGGAGGCTTTGCCGGGTGTGTGCAGCGGACGATCTCGATCACGTCGGAGCCGGCGGGGGCGTTGGTGTGGTTGAACGACGAAGAGGTTGGGCGGACGCCGTTGGAGGTGCCGTTCCGTTGGTACGGGACGTACGACGTGCGGCTGGAGAAGGACGGGTTCGTGCCGCGGTGGACGACGGGGGAGGCGCAGCAGCCGTGGTGGGAGTATCCGGGGCCAGACCTGGTGGCGGAGCTATTGCCGGGGGCGGAGTCGCGGGTGGCGTGGCATTACGAGTTGACCGAAGAGGTGCCAGCGGCGGAGCAGGACGCCGGGGCGTTGATCGAACGGGCCCGGGGGATGCGGGACGAGACGCGGGGGTTCGTCGAGGATCGGTGATAAGGATTTGAACTGGGCGGCGGGATTCAAGTTGGAGGAATACGCTTAGGCATGGCCCACCAACCCATCCAATTCGGCCCCTCCGGGGACGGCCACAAGGGCTCGGACGACTTCGGCGAGGTCGTCACGCCCTTGCCCCCTGGGATTCGGCCGACGGCGTTGGACCTCAAAAAAGAAGAAGCGTTGACCGTGACCTGGAGCGACGGGCGGTTATCGGTCTACCCCGTCGGCTACCTCCGCCGACACTCGCCCTCGGCCGAGGCCAAGGCGTTGCGTGAAGCCCAAGCCAAAAACCCGCTGACGGTCCTGCCCGCCTCGGCGGCCAAAGTGGATAACGACCGCCCTTTCCACGCTGAAAACGCGGAACTCATCGGAAACTACGCGCTGCGGATCGAGTTTTCCGATGGACATCGAACCGGCTTGTACACCTGGGCTTACCTACGTGAAATCGACCCCGACCACCCCCGCCCGACCGAAGCACCCGCCGATCCGTCGGCCGCTGACACCTCTGATTCTTGACCGCGCACCCGCCCGCCCGATAACCCATCGGCTATCCGCTAATCCGATAGGGGTAGAGGGTTAAGGCGTCGACTCACGATTTACATCGTTAATCATCTTCTAACAAAACAGTCGTTTTATCTTCACAAACGACCCGTACCCTCCGCCACCTTAGGAAATGACCCCGGACGTCCGGGGAGCGAACCGGGTGGCCTGCCCTCCCCCTCCTCATCCAAACGGAGACTTGATTCATGCAACGTAAACTGACTACAGGTGCTCTCGCCGCGGCGATGTTCACCCCTATTTTGGCTTCGGGCCAAGCAACCAGCGAACTCGACGCCATGAAGGCTGAATTGGCCGCGATGCGGGCCGAGCTCGCCCAGGTCAAAGGCGGCAGCACGCCCCAGGCGACCGCCGACCTTCAGGCCGCGACCAACGCGGCCCTCGAAGACGCACGCTCGCGGATCAACTACCAGACCGAAGAACTCTCGGCCGGCCACGACGGCAAGTTCTTCCTCGCCAGCCCCGACGGCGCGTTCCGCCTGAACTTCGGCTTCCAGTCGCAAGTCCGCTACATCGCCAACTTCCGCGATGAGGAAACCGCCGGCGAAGACGACACCTTGACCGGCTTCCAACTCCGCCGCACCAAGTTCAAGTTCAGCGGCAACATCGGCGACCCCAAGATCAGCTACGGCGTCACCATCTCCGGCAACCGCAACAGCAACAACGCCGTATTCGAAGCCATCAAGCTCGGCTACAAGTTTGACAACGGCATCAAGATCGAAGGCGGCCGGTTCAAGGCCCCGTTCAGCTTCGACGAACTGACCAGCTCCAGCCGGCAACAAACCGTGGAACGATCGTTCGTGAACGAGCAGTTCACCGTCGGCTTCACCGAAGGTGTGATGGCGACCTTCAACCCCGTCGACGAAGCCAAGGTCCGCGTCATGATCAATGACGGCCAGGGTGCCGGCGAAGGCGGCAACGGCGACTTCAACGAAACCCCCGTCGACTTCGGCATCACCGCCCGCGTCGACTACGTTATCGGCGAAGACACGAAAGGCGGGTTTGCCAAGGACTACACCAGCTGGTCGGGCGACGACCGCAACATCAACATCGGCGGCGCGTTCCACTACCAGGCCGACGACGATGCCGAAGGCACCTTCACCGATGACCTCACCCAATTCACCGCCGACGTGCTCTACAATGAAGCGGGCATTAGCGCCTTTGGCGCCGTCTACTTCGCCGACACCGGCGACGACGACCTGTTTGGTCTCCAGCTCCAGGGTGGCTACACCATCGACGACAAGATCGAGCCCTTCGTCCGCTACGAATACGTCGACTTCGACGATACCGAAAACAGCCTGCTGACGGTCGGCGTCAACTATTTCTTCAAGAAGCACAAGGCCAAGTTCACCGTCGACGGCATCTTCAGCTTCGACGAACTGACCTCGGTCAGCGACGGATTCGGCCTCGAAGAAAACGCCGCGGGCGACGATGAACAGTTCGCTCTGCGGGCCCAGTTCCAGCTTCTTTTCTAAACACATAAAACCCAGTAAATGTAAAAAGCCCGCGGTTATTACCGCGGGCTATTTCTTTTTACGCAACCGAGTTGATCAAAAATTTACTAGAGCTCTATTTTTTAAACACGGAGAGCATTCGTTTATTTCGGCCCCTAAATTTTTCCGCTTAGCTTTAGAATCACTCGGGCGTATAGGGCAGAGACGAGTGGTGCAGGTTGATTTTGAGGTTGCCTTCTTCGTCTTTCACGTAGCCAAACGAATATTCGACCTTGACGACGTCGCCGTTGGTTTTGGTGAAGAAGTAGTTGCCCATGGCCATCGCGGAGTCGCCGTCGGTGATGATGCCTTCATTTTCCCAGGCGACGGCCGTGTACGGGGCCAGGGCGAAGCCTTTGTCTTCGGCCAGGTCTTGGCCGATGAAGTACGACAGGGCTTCTTTCTTGGTGCCGCGGAATTGGTCGTCGGAGGCGAGCGTTGGTTTGAACAGCACCTGGCCGTGATCAAAGGCGTAAAACTCGTCGAGGTGAGCGATCGCCGCCGCACGCGGGTCGTCGGCCTTGCCGATGTCGACGATGCCCTGGCCCCAGCCCCGCTGGGCGGCCTCGACTTCAGCGGTAGTGATCGTCTCGGCGTTGGCACCGAGGGTCACGAGGGAGGCTGCTGCCGCGGCCACAAAAAACTTCTTCATCATGGATTCCTTTCGACGGAGGGGTAACGGAAAATATTTCTGATGCTTACGGACAACCGCTGTTCCGTAAGCCGACATGAGGTTTAAACAAAAATCAAAGCTGCCCATTCGGATTCTGTGCACACATTCAGTCAACCTCGCAGATTCCTGATTAATTGCCCGGCTACTGAGGCTGCGCGACCGAGGCAGCGACCGGTGGTAAACCGAATTTTTCAGCGAGCGATCCTAGAACTGAGATTTTGCTGTTTCCAACCGCGAAAGACGCTCGTTGCTGCCGATCGATCCGAGCTACAGGCGGTCATCGCATGCGGTATGTCAGTTTTTCATTAGGAATATGGGGGATGTGAGCCGGTCTGTTACATTCTGCACCCCGGCAAGAGATGTCGGTTTCAGCTTCAAAAAAAGGGTTAATCCTATGCCTGATCTCCGAGTCCTGCTGGTTGAAGACGAGCGTGACCTGCTTGAACTACTGAAATACAACCTCGACCGAGAGGGATACGAAGTCCTCACCGCTGAGACCGGCGAAGACGGGTTGAAGCTGGTGCGCCAGTCGCCGCCCGACCTGATCCTGCTGGACCTGATGCTGCCGTCGATGGACGGGCTGGAGGTCTGCCGCAGCCTGAAGGCCCGGGCCGAGACGGCGGACATCCCCGTCATCATGCTGACCGCCAAGGGTGAAGAGACCGACATTGTTCGGGGCCTCGAGCTCGGGGCCGACGACTACATCACCAAGCCGTTCTCGCCACGCATCCTGATGGCCCGGATCAAAGCGGTGCTCCGACGATCGGACGCCGATCCCGGGGAGAAAAAGATCGTGGAGTCGGCCGGGGTGCGGATCGACCTGGAAAGGCACGAAGTCACCGCCGAGGGCGAGGCGGTCGGCCTCACCGCGACCGAGTTCAAGCTGCTCACCCTCCTCGTCTCCCGGCCCGCCCGCGTGTTCACCCGCCAACAGATCATCGATTCGCTGCACGAAGGCTTCGCCGCGGTAACCGACCGCAGCGTCGACGTCCAGGTCGTCGCCCTGCGGCGTAAGCTCGGCACCTCGGCGGGCAAACGGATCGAGACCGTCCGCGGCGTGGGCTACCGTTTCCGAGATTGATCCGAAGTCGATACAAAAACCTCAGCGAAGATGCCGACGGGCGATACGATTAAAGCGGATAGTCTTCTTAAAGTTTTTTACATCAAACCGGCACGACTGTAATCACGACAACGAATCCACCATGTACCCCACGCTCACCATCCTGTTGGCCGTCGCCCTGGTCGGGGCGGGTGTGACGGCGTTGGTGTGGCGAAGCCGCATACAGAAACTCAAAGCGGAGCTGTCGGAACAAATCGAACACGGCCGAAAGCTCGGCCAACGTCTTACTGTCGTAGAACGCCGACGAAGCGAGCTCGAAGCCGTGCTCGCGTCGATGGTTGAGGGCGTCGCGGCCATCGATACCGACGAACGGCTGATCAGCCTCAACCGCGCCGCGGCGCGGATGCTCTCGCTCGATCCGCAGCGAGCCGTCGGCCGACCGATTCAGGAGATCGTCCGCAACGCTTCGCTCCAATCCCTCGTCGCCGAGGCCCTGGGCGATCAAGCCCAGCAACCCGCCACGCAAGAACTAACCCTCCGCCTCACCCCCGGAATTGCCGCAGCCCCCGGAAACACCGGAAGCCCCGAAGCCTCCGCTTCGAGCACGGACGACCGTGCGATCCAGGCCCACGCCGCTCCGGTCCGCGACGCCTCGGGCAGACGCTTCGGGGCCGTCGTCGTCCTCCACGACGTCACCCGGCTGCGCCGCCTCGAGTCGGTCCGCCAAGATTTCGTCGCCAACGTCTCCCACGAGATCAAGACCCCGATCAGCGCGATCAAGGCCGCGATCGAAACCCTGATCGACGATCCGGACATGCCCGCCGGGCCCCGCGAAAACTTCACCGGTATCATCGCCCGGCAAGCCGGCCGACTCGAATCCATCATCGAAGACCTGCTCAGCCTCACCCGCCTCGAACAGGAAAACGCCTCGGCCGACGACAGCATCTTGCCGCATCCGGTGGCGCCGGTGATCCGCGCGGCCTGTGAGACCTGCCAGGCGAAGGCCGACGCTAAGTCGATCACCTTAGACGTCAAAGCCGAGTCGTTGCAGATCCCCGTAGTGGCGTCGCTGCTCGAGCAGGCGTTGGTCAACCTGATCGACAACGCGATCAAATACAGCCCTGAAAACACCGCCGTCCGCATCACCGCTCACCGCCGGGCGGAAGAAGCCGTGATCTCGGTCGCCGACGAGGGCCGTGGTATCGAGCCCGAGCACCTACCCCGTATCTTCGAACGCTTCTACCGCACCGACCGCGCCCGCAGTCGACAGCTCGGCGGGACCGGACTCGGTCTCTCGATCGTCAAGCACATCGCCGAGAGCCTCGGCGGAAAAGCAAGCGTGACCAGCCAGCTCGGCCGGGGCAGCACATTCACCCTGACCTTCCGGCTGGCCGAAGAAGTAACATCCGCCGCCACCCAACCGAAAGCCGCCGATCCGGCCGAGACCGTGTAACGGCCTCGCTTGCAACGCCGCCTTATCGGGTTAACCTCAGCACCAACACATCGCCCTTACCGCGAAAGACGCCCATGCCCCTATTCCTCCAACGCCAGATCAACAACCTCAAGAAGATGCTGCTGAACCTCGGCGCTCTATGCGAAGAACAGGTCCACCGCTCGATCCAAGCGGTCGTCAGCCGCGACGTCGAGCTCGCCCAAAAAGTCATCGAAGGCGATAAACAGATCGACCTGCTTGAGATCGAGGTCGAAGAAGAATGCCTGCACACCCTGGCGCTGCACCAGCCCGTGGCGTTCGACCTGCGTTACGTTGTCGCCGTGCTGAAGATGAACAACGACCTCGAACGCATCGGCGACCACGCCAAGTCGATCGCCGCGCAGGCCAAATACCTGGCGGGCGAGGGCGAGGTCAGCGAGCATCCGTTCGACATGAACGCGATGGCCCGTCGGGTCGAACAGATGCTGCGTCACGCCCTGGATGCCGTGGTCAACATCGACGTCGAGCTCGCCCACCAGGTCCGCGTCCTCGACGACGAGGTCGACATCATGCACGCCTCGATGTACGGCCGGGCGATCGAGCTCATGCGTGACCACCCCCACCAGACCGAGCAGATGGTCCACTACATCAACGTAAGCCGGCAACTCGAACGGATCGCCGACCACGCCTGCAACATCGCCAAGGACGTGCTCTACATCACCGAAGGCGAGATCCCCCGCCACGGCCGGCTCCGCCGCGAACTCGCCGCCGAAGAACAAGCCGACGCCGACGAAACGCCAGCATAAAACGGTTGATGACGGCCGCCGGTCTGGCCGATACGTTTACCGGAAGGCATCCATCCGTGTTCGCTTTTAGGGGTTATGCGTCCGTCCGTGTCCGAGAACTTCGCCATGCCCAAAATGAGTCCCCTCGACGTCGCGATCGAGAGTATGACCTTCGTCGCCCAAGCCCAAGGCTTCGCCGAGCCCGTTTCGCCGCCGAGCGACGAAGACTTGGCCGAAGCCCTTTCTATCCTCGGCCGACCGCTGCCGCCCAGTTACATGGAATTCATGGAGCGGGCGGGAGAAGTGCTGCTGCCCGACTGGGACCTCTACTGGGTCGGCAACCACGAGATGGTCACCCGACGCAACCTCGTCATCGCCAACGAGATCGAACGCGACCACGACGAATCGCCCCTGCCCAACTTCCTCATCGCCTTCTGCGACGACGGCAACGGCGACCAATACTGCTTCGACACCCGCACCCGCACCGTTGCCGGCAGCGACCAGACGGTCGAACTCGAAGGCGAAGTCGGCATCGGCGAGCGGGCCGACCCCGCTTCCGACCCGTTCAACATGCAGGCCCTGGAATACCCCGTCGTCCTCTGGGACCGCGACCAGGGCCTCAACCAGATCCGCGACGGGCTCTACGTCGTCGCCACCGACTTCATCGACTGGCTCAAAGCTCAGGTTCACGAATCGACATAAGTTTTATTGGTGGGTGTTTATTTCGGAAAGCGCCTGCGCGGCGAGCGGCAGGGGGTTCCCCCCTTCACCCCCATTTCACAGGCAATGCAGGATGTCTTTGGGGTTGTAGGGGCGAAGCCCCTGCCGCCCGCCGCGCAGGCGACAGACAATTAAAGCGCTTAGCACTATCGATCTCTACAATCGCAAAGATGCCAACCGCTACGCTTCATCACCATACCCTCCCCTCCCCCGTCGGCGAGCTCCGCCTGATCGCAACCACCACCCACCTCACCCGTATCGACTTCGTCCACGGCCAAAAGATCACCGCGCTCCCCCCGGAAGCGTTGTCCGTCGAAAACCCAGACGACCATCCCGTCTTTGCCGCGGTGAAAGAACAACTCGCCGAGTATTTCACCAGCGATCGGCAAGCCTTCGATCTCCCGCTCGAACCAAAAGGCACCGACTTCCAACTCCGCGTCTGGCAACAGCTCCGCCTGATCCCTTACGGCGAAACTATTTCCTACGGCCAACTCGCCGACCGCCTCGGCCAACCCACCGCCAGCCGGGCCGTCGGCCTGGCCAACGGCAACAACCCGCTGTCGATCGTCGTCCCCTGCCACCGCGTCATCGGTGCCGACGGCTCGCTCACCGGTTTCGGCGGCGGCGTCGACACCAAACGCCAACTCCTCGAACTCGAATCCCCCACGCTCTTCCGCCCCGCAAAAGAAGCTTCGACGATCTAAACCATCACGCCGCCGCGGCCTCTTTGATTGCTTCCGGGTCGACAAACTCGTCGAGCTCGATCAGCTGATCGAAGCGGAAACCAACCTCGTGGCTCTGGCCGGAAACGTGTCGGCACCAGACGACCTTGCCGGAGAAAGCAACGCTCTCGCCGTGGCGGGTCTGTAACGCAACGTGACAAGCAGTGCCGGGATACAGGAAGCTCAGGTGGATGAAGCTCATCCCGCCGACCGAGAGGTTGCGCGACCGCACGAGGTGCGACGTCTTGTTCCCGCTGGGGTGGACGATCCGCAATGCGACCCGGCGGACGTGGCTGCAGCGGACGGTATCGAGATCACGCCGATCTCGGGTCGCAGGAACGGTCGGCCCCTTGCCCGCCTCCAGCGTCGCGATCAGCGTCTGCCACTGCTTCTCGGTGAGGTTCAGCGAGCTCCGGAGCTTTTCATCGTTTTTCGGCGGCATGTCATCCCCAGTATTTACAAGAACTTCATCGGAGTAATCGCAACCCGAATCCACTCGCACCGCTGGTAATTTCCCGGTGATCTGTCATTATTCCGCAATGCCCGCCGCCGCTATCGAGATCGAAGACACGCCCAACCCCCATGCGATGAAGTACATCGCCGACCGGCCTCTGAACCCTGGGCCGACGCGGAGTTATCGCTCCCCCGACGAGGCCGTCGATGCCGGGGACGACTTGGCACAGGCCGTATTCGCCGCCGGGCCGATCGTTTCGGTGATGATTGTGAACGACTTCATCACCGTGAACAAAAAACCCTCGGCCCGCTGGGGCCGGCTCAACCCCACGATCGAAGCCGTGCTCCGGCAACACCTCGATGGCTGAAGACTCCACCCAGCCCCCGGCCCCGGAAAGAGCTTTACCGGAGGCGTCGCCGATCGACGACATGACGTGGACCGCCGTCGCCGCGCTGTGGGCACGGGCCGTTGAACAAACCGCCGAAAAACCGCTACTCAAAGACCCGACCGCCACGGCCTGGCTCGACACGTTGCGACGCGATACCCGCCGTTTCGAACAGGCCGCCGCCACCCGAGTCGCGGTGTGTGATCGCGCCCGCCTTATCGACCGCTGGGTAACCGAATGGGCGAACGAACCCACAAACAGCCGTGGCGTCGTCGTCGAGCTCGGCGTGGGCTTCAGCACGCGTTGCGTCCGGCTGTCGTCGCTTAACCTCGACTTCGTCGGCATAGACCGCGATAACACACTGCAGCAAAGAGCTAAGCTCTCCGCCGCCGATTCCATCAGTACGCAAGCCGCGGACATAACCGCCGACGACTGGATCAGTGAGTTACACAAGACCGTCGGCTCACGCGAGCACTGCTTCGTCGCCGAAGGTTTGTTGATGTATCTGCCAGTTGCCGAAGTCGAAAGACTTTTCGCCCGCCTCGCCGCGGCGTTCCCCCACGCGACAATCCTGTTCGACGCCTACGCCCGTCCCGCTCTCTGGCTGCAACGATTTCACGACAGTCTCCGCCACCTCGACGCGTCGCTGTGTTCTACTTTCGTAAGATCGCCGCACCTGAAAATCCTTGAATCTCAGACCCTCCGCGATTCGCCCATTGCCTACGCCCGGATGCCGCGGGTTTACCGCCTGCCCGGCGTCAACCGCCTCCACGCCACGCACCGCGCCACGCTCATTCCGCCAGGATCGACTCGATAACCTCAACCAGCTCGACCGTCGCCTCACTGAGCTTCTCCGCGTCGTCGCCCGCCTTGCTCAACCCCCGGAAAGCCTTGGCCAACACGTCACGCTGCGTGTCGGTCAACGGGTTCATCGCCCCAGCCTTCGTCTCGTCGACCTCCAACGCGCCCCGCTGCGCGTGCGTCCGCCCCGCGACCACCGCGTGGTGCAGCCTCGCTCGGCCCAGCAGCACGAACGGGAAGTTCGGGTTCCGCGTCGGCCCACAACGCAGCAACCTTCCGCCCAGCGGCCGGTTCACCAGCTTAAACTCGGCCAGCCGGCCCGCCCCCATCCAGCCCATCGTCCCGCCCACCACCGCGCCGATCGCCGCCCCCAGTAGCAGGCTCGTCCCGCCCGCGGCCAGGTCCACCATCCCGCCCGCCGCCGCCCCGCCCCCCGCGCCGACCAGCACCAGATCCCGCCGACGCAACCCGAACAACAGCCACGCCTCCTGCGAAAACAGGTCGCCCGCAAACGCGTCGAGGTCCTCCCCGCGGTCGCCTTCCCGCCGATCTAGCCCGCGGTGGTCGTAGACCGACTCGACCCGGTCCCGGCCCCGCTTCTCCCGGCGACGCAGCTGGCCCTTGAAATCTTCGAGCAGCGCCGGCTGCAACGGCTTGGTGTCTTCGTTCGGCCCGACCTTCTTTGTAACCGATAGCGTCAACGCGTCGGCCAGCAAAGACGCGATCTCCCGGGCCGATTCGCGTCGCCGACGCTGGCGGTCGGCGTCGAGCGCCGACACCGCCTGCTCCAACGGTTGCCGCCATTCTTCTTTGAGCTGGCCAAACGCCCGCAGTAGCTCGAGCCGTTTGTCGAACTCGGCCGTGACCGCGTTGAAGACCCGCACGATCTTGAAGTACTGGCCTAGCGCCGCCCCCCACGCCTCGACGTGGTCCGCCTCGCCGATCGGGTTGATGAGCGCCAGGCTCGGCCGGCCGGTCCAACGGAGGATCTCCATCTCCGCCTCGTACTCGGGGCCATATGGGACAGACCCGTCAACGACGTAAAGAATCCCCGCCGGGTTGTCCGCGTCGAGCAGCGGGCGTAGCAGCTCGACCTCGTCGACGAAGGTGTCGGTGCGTTCGTGCTGCTGGACGAAGTCGCGGACGACCGCGGCGTTTTGATCGGCCGTGGTCTCGCGCTGCTTCATCCAGTCCAGCGCCCGCCGGGCCCGCTGAAACCCCGGCGTGTCGATCAACGTGTACAGGGTCGTGCCGTCGACCGACATGGGAAATTCACGCGACCGCGTCGTCGTCCCCGGCTCGGGCGCGACCCGCACCGCGCTGTCCGCCGCGAGCGTCGCGACGATGCTCGACTTGCCCTTGTTGGGGTGGCCCACCACCGCGAAGCGTGGCTCGCTCATGACGCCACCCCTTCGCCATCGCCCTTCACCAGACGCATCCACGGATCGCCGACGCTCGCGAGTTTCTTTTGCCAAACGGCCCAGTCGCCCTCGCCAACAGGCAGGACTTCGATCGGCGTCCCGTCGCCCAACGCGCTGCGGAGATCGCCTAGAAAATCCAAGAATTCCAGCACCGGCGGCTCCCACGCCTTGACTCGAACCAACACCGCCCGCCCCCCGCTCTGCTCCACGGCCAACGCGATGGCCTGTCGGTCTTCCTCAAGCGAGCGGTCCCCACCCGCCGCCAATGTGTCATCTTCACCATCTACGCCCGCCCAACCGATCACGCAGCCCGCCGCGGAAGGCTGCGATGCGATGCCGGCCGCGTCACCGTTTCCGCCGCCCGACGCTTCGTGTTCCGTCCCCCGCGTTTCGACCACCGCCGCGGTGAGCCGATCGAGTACGCGGTCGGCCCCGGGCGTCGTCGCGACTGCCCGCACCACCGCCCGGCTAAGCCGAAGGCGGCTTAGTGTTAGCGTGACCAACCGCGGCAGCACGCCGTACGTCATAATCGCCATCACCAAAAACGGCCACCACTTCGCCGAGTCTTCCGCCTTCACGCCCAGCCGAAAATTCTCTGCCCGGTACGTCTGCGTCTCGGCGACCAGTCCCGCTTCCGGCACCGCCGCTTCCCACATCCCCGACCACGGCCACGCCACCGCCGAGGTCAGCCCGTGCATGTCTTCGGCCTCGGCCTGCAGCGTCGTGCTCCAACCAAACCCTAGGTCGGTGAACACGATCAGCTGCAGCGCCCCGCCCACCGCCGCAAGGTTGAACGCCAACGCCATCGCCTGCGACCACGCCAGCAGCTGCCAGTTCTGCACCCCGCGGTAGACCCGCTGGTGCGCCCGCCCCCGGCCCAGCACCTGCTCGACCGCCGCACGCGTCTCCCCCGGCAGCCACCGCGTAACGAACGTCGCCAGCCTGGCCGGGCTCAGGTCACGGAGTCCCCCCAGCCCCGGAATATTTCCCGGCAGTACGGCCAAAACAAACAGCAACAGCGTCACCGCCTGCAGCCCCACAAACACCGCGAGGACACGAACCACGTTGACCGGCGTCGAGCCGTCGTAATAAAACAACGCCATCGCCGTGGCGTAGCCCAGTAGCAGCCCGATCACTACCGCGATCAGCCCAACAACCCGCAGCCGTTCACCGATACGGGGGGCGTCCTCGATCTCCTCCAGCCACGCGGTCAATCGGCCAGCTTTGTCTGAATCAGACTGCGTCGCGTCCGATCGTTCTATTCCCAAGTGCTGACCGATCTCTCGGTCGCGCCGACGCAGCCGATCCAAAGGCTCCGCCTCGTCGCGGTGCAGTTGAGCCGTCAAGTCGAGCAGGGTTTCGGGTTTAGGGGCCTTCAGCCGGGACATGCGTTTAGCCATGATCGGCCAGCGAACGGGCAAACGCAACGCGTCGATCGCTAACCACGGCGGTTAATATGTAGCGACACGCCCGATCGCCGCGTCGGGCTTCTCTTTAGGAATCGCGTTTTGCCGATCGATCTGGACTGTCCATCGTGTGGCCGGGTGTTGCGGGTGGCGGACAAGTACGCCGGCCGCCTCGGGACCTGCCCGGCCTGCAAGAAGCCGATCCGCATCCCCGACGACAGCCCCGAACTCGAAATCCTGCCCGAAGACCGGCGGACCTACAGCAACCTCGTCCTCCCGCCCCCGGAAGCACCCCCGCCCCCGGAAACTACCCGGGAAATCGCAACGCCGATCAACCCTAAGACCGCGACCGACACCGCAAATACCGACGAGTGGCGTGACCCGCGCCTCGTTCGGCTGGACCGCCTCCGCGAGGAAGCGGAAGCCGCGAACCGCCCGCGATGGTGGAACCGCGAGTTCATCAGCCTGTTCGGGCTATCGGTGACGCCGTTGTGGCTGCTGCTGATCCCGCTGGCGTTGACCGGTTTTTGGCTGTGGTACGTAAACGGGCCGGGCCGGGGTGCAGCGGTGCGTTACGTTTCGCCGGTGTTTATCACCGAAGTGCTGGCCACCGGCGAGGTCATCACCCCAGGGCGGGGGCCCACCCTCGGACAGCTCACCCCCGGAGCGCCGGGCGCCGATATTTTTTCTGTCGGGGGCCGCGACGAGTTGTTCGTCACCTCCGCCGATCCGGGCGGCGACTTCGTGTTGATCGAGATCGGCCTGCAGCAACGCATCATCAACAACCAGGGCCAAGTCACCGGCAACGAAAATATCCTGAAGGCCGGCGAATTCACGCTACGCCGCCTCGGCGAGCCCGCGGGTAGCGGCACGCTTGGCCGGCTGGTCACTACGAGCTTTGATCAGCCGCTCGACCTCGAGTTGGCCGGGGCGCAAACCAGTAACTACCGCGCGCTGCTGCCATCCTCGGCCAAGCCGGACGATCTGCGCGAGCAAAAGATCCCGGGAGTAGTCAACGGCGAAGCGGAGTACGCCCTAGGACGGACGCGGGGCACGGTCAGCTTCACCGCGTCACGCACCACCCAGGGGATGCCCGCGATCAACGGGCTCTCCGCGACCGGCAGGCTGACGATTACCCACCCCGACGCCGACGGCCCCGGCGTCACCGCCGACTACCGCGGCGGCACGCTCAACGTCAGCTGGGACCCCGGGGCCCGCGGTCACTGGGCGACGATGCGGATGGTAGAGAAGGCCAACATTTCGCCCTGGGGCCGAACAGACCTGGCGCTGCTGTTCCCCCGCCCCGCCGACGCGGGCAAATACACGCTGAGTTTTGCGGGCCGAGACGTGGCGACGGTCAAGCTCCGCCGAGCCTCGCGGGGCAGCACGCCCGCCCCGTCGCCGATCGCCTCGAACCGGCCGGGCGGCCCGCAGCCACAGTCGAAACAATCGAACTCGCCGCTGGCGTACTTCGACGTGCTGACCGACGCCCGCAGCCGGGCGAAGGGCCTCGCCTCGGCCAACCACATGCGGCAGATCGGTATCGCGCTCATGCAGTACACCGACCAGAACCGGGGCCGGTTCCCCGAGAGCCTGCTGGAGCTACGCGGCGTGATGCCGCAGATCGAACAGCTCATGACCAACCCCCGCACCGGCGATCGGCCCGGCTTCATCTACGAGCCCCCCGCCCCCGGCAGCGACCCCAGCCGCACCCCCGTGCTCTACGAATCGCTCAACGGCCAAAAAGACCCCAACGGGGCCGTGCTCTACGGCGACGGCAGCGTGCGGTGAACACGCGTTCGTGAAGCGACTCAATTACTTTCCTGCTTTGCGAGCAGGTCACGGATCTCCGACAGCAGCACGATGTCTTGCGCCGGCTTCGGTTCGTTCTGCGGGGTCTCTTCTTCCTTACGCTTCATCGCGTTGATGAATTTAACGAGGATGAAGATCGCGAAGCCCTGGATCAGCAGCGTGATGCAGGCGTTGATAAACGCGCCGTAGTTCAGCGTAACCGCGGGAAGGTTCTTCTCTATCGTGACTCCGGTGACCGGGTGCTCCACCGTATCGCCGGGAGATGCGGTGATCTCCGGGACGAGGACGTACTTGTACTCAGAGAAATCAATGCCGCCCATCGCAGCGCCAATGGGCGGCATGACGACGTCGGCGACCAGCGACTTGACCAACGCCCCGAACGCCGCGCCGATGATGATGCCGACAGCCATGTCGACCATATTGCCGCGGAGGATAAAACTCTTGAACTCTTTGATGATGCCCATGCGCAAGGTCCTTTACATTGACGGTAGATAGAAGTCCGCACGGCGGGACCGCGCAGAGTTTGGTTTAAAGCAGGCGCAGAAAAACTCCCGTCCAATCGTAATGGGAGAACGAGATATCGAACAGCCGGGAGACCGAAACGTCCGGCTAGCCCTTCGGTCCCGCGGCACGCACGGCCTCGGAAACGCCCTCGGCGTAGGCCTTGAAGTTCTCGTTGAACAGGCCCGCGAGCTTGGCGGCGGCCGCGTCGAACGCCGCGGTGTCGGCCCAGGCGTTACGGGGAACAAGCAACTCGTCGGGCACGCCGTCGAGCGTCGTGACCGTGTGGACGCCGAAAACCGGGTCGGCCTGCATCGGCGCATCGGTCAGCCGGCCGCCGTGGATCGCGTCGACGATCGCGCGGGTGTACTTCAGCTTGATCCGTGAACCTATCCCGTAACCTCCGCCTGCCCAACCGGTATTGACTAACCAGACGTTGGTGTCGTGCTGCTTCATTTTTTCCGCGAGCAACTCGGCGTACTTCGCGGGGTGCCAGACGAGGAACGGGCCGCCGAAGCAGGGGCTGAACGTGGCTTCAGGTTCGGTGACGCCCATCTCCGTGCCGGCTACCTTGGCGGTGTAGCCGGAGATGAAGTGGTACATCGCCTGTTCGGGCGTGAGCTTGCTAACAGGGGGCAGGACGCCGAAGGCGTCGCAGGTCAGGAAGATGATGTCTTTGGGGTGGCCGGAGACGCCGGGAATGCGGGCGTTGTCGATCGCCTCGACGGGGTAGGCCCCGCGGGTATTCTGCGTGATACTGTGGTCGGCGAAGTCGACGTGGTGGTCGTCGGGGTCGTAGCGGACGTTTTCCAGCACCGCGCCGAAGCGCAGGGCGTGGAAGATCGCAGGTTCTTTTTCTTCGGAGAGGTCGAGGGCCTTGGCGTAGCAGCCACCCTCGATGTTGAACACGCCGGTGTCGGTCCAGACGTGTTCGTCGTCGCCGACGAGTTGGCGGTTGGGGTCGGCCGACAAGGTCGTCTTACCTGTGCCCGAGAGGCCGAAGAGGACCGAGCTGTTCTCGCCGTTCGCGTCGCACGTCGCCGAGCAGTGCATGGAGAGGTGGCCCTTCTTCGGCATGAGGTAGTTCATGACGGTGAAGATGCCCTTCTTCATCTCCCCGGCGTAGCCGCTGCCGAGGATGACGAACTCCTGGTCGCCGATGTTCAGGTCGATGCTGGTGCGGCTGGTCATGCCGGCGGTCAGCGGGTTGGCGGGGAACTGGCCGGCGTTGATGATCTTCCAATCCGGCTCGCCAAAGCTCTCGGATTCTTCTGGCGTCGGGCGGATCAGCATGGTCCACATGAACAGCGCGTGGTACGGCCGTTCGCAGATCACGCGGACTTTAAGCCGGTGTTCGGGGTCCCAGCCGGCGAAGGCATCGACGACGTATAGCCGCGGCCGGGTGTTGAGGTAGTCGAGCGCCCGGCTGCGGTTGATCGCGAAGGTGTGTTCCTCGATCGGGATGTTGATCGGCCCCCACCACACGTCGTCCTGCGAGGCGGCTTGGCGGACGACGCGTTTGTCCTTGGGCGATCGGCCGGTCTTTGCGCCGGAGTAGGCGATCAACGCACCCGAGTCGGCGATGGTCGTGCCTTCCTCGTAACGCAGCGCTTCCTGGTACAGGGCCGCGGGCGATAGGTTGCGTTGGATGTGCGGGGCGTCGAGGCCGAACGATTCGAGGCTGAAGGGCTGACTCAAGGGGCGAGACCTTTCGATCAAGATGCAAAAAACAGCTAACCCGTGCGGTGACATCGTAGCTGCTGACTAAGCCGACACGCACCGTGGAAATTACCTATTTCTATGATCGGCTGGCTCCGGCCTAAGCCGAGAGCGAGGCGTACGCATCGGCCAACAACAACGCCGGCAGCAACGCCCCGACGCCGCCCTCGATCTGCAGGTGCGACTGGGTGTCGTGCAGTTGCTGCTCGCCGAACATCACCGTCTCGGGGTTCGACAAAAACGCGGCGAGGCCCCACGGCTGATACGTCGTGTAGTCGGGCTGGGTGTGGAACTGGTGGTAGCGAGTGATCTCGGCCAGGCGTTGCCGCCAGCCGGGCCGGTCGGACAGGTCGTCGCGGCTTCCCGTGAGTTCGATCAGCGATTGCAGGGCGTGGATCCCTACGAGCTCGCGGTAGGTCCAGTGGTCCGGGGTTTCGTCGAAGGCTTGGGGATGAAGGCAGTCGCCGTTAGCCTCAACAATGCGATCCACTTCCTCAGCAGCGTCTCCGCCCCGTGCGAATTCATGCCATGCCGACCACAGCCGACGGGAGACGTCCTGCCCGACGTTTTCGTTGAAAGAAAACACCGGTCCGCCCGCGCGGCAATACAGGTAGGCCGCCAGCGAGCGATACACCGGACGGGACTGACCCCGGCCGTCGGTAAACACCTCGACCGACTCGACCGGCGGCGGTTCGGGCAGTTCGACCGCCTCGCCCAGAAGTCTTCGGGCCGCGGGGAGTAGGCCAGTAAGGCTCACCCGCACCTCGCCCGGCTTGGGTCGGTGGGCCGACGCATCGACCGCGAGCCCGATCGCGTGCTCCGCCAGGGCTCGGATCATCGTGGCGTAACGCCGGGTATCGGTGGCCGCATCGGACATACGAGAGTTATAGAACGGCCGCCGCCCGACGCCTAATCCAAACGTGATATGCGGGACATTTTTCGCCAAATCTCGGGGCAAACTCTAAGTGTCGGGGCGTGACGATAACGGGCTAAAATGCACTTATGAAATACCCCAATCTACCTATCGTTGCGGCTTGTCTGTTCTTTGCTTCCGCCGGTGCCTTGCTGCTGACCCCGCAGCCAGCCGACGCCCACTGCCAGGTGCCCTGCGGCATCTTCGACGACCAAGTCAAGTTCGCCGAGCTCAACCAGCACATCGAAACCATCGAAAAGGCGATGGTGCAGATCGGCGAGCTCGCCGGCAGCCACAACGCCGAGGAACAGCAGAAGTTCACCCGGTGGGTCGTGACCAAAGAAGACCACGCCCAGAAGATCATGGACGAGGCCCAGCACTACTTCCTCGCCCAGCGGGTAAAGCTGCCCAAGGACGAGTCCGAGCACGAGGCCTACCTCGCCAAGCTGGTCTCGCTGCACGAGGTCATCGTCTACGCCATGAAGTGCAAGCAGACCACGGACACCGCCGCCATCGCCCCGCTGCAGGCATCGCTCGACAAGTTCCGCAAGCAGTACTTCGGCGAGCACGGCCACGACCATAGCCACGACGGCCACAAACACTGAACCCGCACCACCGGATGACCGCCACCCGCAAGAGCCTGCCGATCCACGGCAGGTTTTTCTTTTCCACCGTCACAACACGGCGGCGGTAAAATTCCGCTATGACCACGACCGCCCCCCTCGACCGTCTCGAAGCCGACCACGACCACGCGGTGCAACGCCTCTCGAAGCTGCTCGACATCCCCAGCGTCAGCACCGACCCGGTGTTCGAAAAGCACGTACACGCCGCCGCGACCTGGATCGCGACCTACTGCGAAGAGCTCGGCATGAGCGTCGAGATCATGCAGCCGACGGGTGCAGAAGGCAAGAAAGGCCACCCCGTCGTGGTCGCCAAGACGACGCCGAAGATGGTCGCTGCGGACGCCAAGAACCGCGTGCTGTTCTACGGGCACTACGACGTCCAGCCCCCCGACCCCGTCGACCTCTGGACCAGCCCGCCCTTCGAACCACAGACGCGTGACGGCAAACTCTTCGCCCGCGGCGCCTCCGACGACAAGGGCCAGGTCATGTGCTTCCTCGAAGCGGTCAAGGCCTACCACGACACCAACACCCCCCTGCCCTGCCACGCCACCATCCTCATCGAGGGCGAAGAAGAGTGCGGCAGCGTCAGCCTCCCCGCGTTTCTGGAACAACACGCCGCCCTGCTCGAGGCCGACGAAAGAACCGTCTGCGTCGTCAGCGACACAAGTATGTGGGACTCGCCCGACTCCCCTACCGGCTACACCCCCGCCATTACCTACGCCCTCCGCGGCCTTGTCTACTTCGACGTCAAACTCCACGGCCCGTCCCGCGACCTCCACTCCGGCGTCTACGGCGGCACCCTCGCCAACCCCGCCACCCAACTCACCCGCGTCCTCGGCAAACTCATCAACGACGACAACCAGGTCGCCATCCCAGGCTTCTACGACGACGTATTACCGCTGACCAACGACGAACGAGACGCCTGGCAACAACTCGGCTTCGACGAACACAACTTCACCGGCGACGTCGGCAGCGTCCCCTTCGGCGAGAAAGACTTCTCCACCCTCGAACGCCGATGGGTCCGCCCGTCCTGCGACGTCAACGGCCTCTACGGCGGCTACATGGGCGAAGGTGCCAAGACCGTCATCCCCACCTTCGCCGGGGCCAAAGTCAGCTTCCGCATCCCCGCCAACATGGACCCCCGGAAAGTCACTCAGCAGTTCACCGACTGGCTCCACCAACACGACACCGGCGGCTGCCGCTGGGAGATCACCAACCACGGCGAGGCCGACCCCGTCGCCACACCCACCGACTCGCCCTGGGTCGTCGCCGCATCCAAAGCCATCGAACAGACCGCCGGCCAACCCCCGGCCCTCGTCCGCGAGGGCGCGACCATCCCCGTCATCGCCGACTTCAAGAACCAGCTCGGCATCGACACCCTGCTCATCGGCTTCGGCCTCAACAGCGACAACATCCATTCGCCCGACGAACACCTGGGCCTCGATCGCTTCCTCCTGGGCTGCAAGACCCACGCCGCCCTACTACAGACCCTCGCCGAGGCCTAGGCCACGCCGATCCGCTTCGCCAACCCGCACAGCCCACACCCCTTAACCCCCGCCCGCAAGGCGTGGGTTTTTATCGGTTGCACGCCGCACCCTGAATCTTAGGTTTCTCTCCGCAATAGCCCGTTTGATTTCTCACCGCTTCAGGAAACCGCCCCGATGAAGACCCCCGCCCCGATCATGCTCGGCTTCGCCTGCGCCGCGACGCTCGCCGCCGGCTGCTCCTCGACCGTCGCCACCGTCGACGGGCCCGACTACCGTCAAAAACTCGGCACCCCACAGCCCATCGCCGTCAACCTCGACGCCAAGCGGGCCGACGCCGATAGCTTCGCCGCCACGATCAACGGCAACGACATCACCGACGCCTTCGTCTTCACCGACCAGACCGCCCGCCTCGCCGACGACTTCGTCTTCGAGCCGACCGCCGGCCGCGAGCCGCACCGCGTCACCGTCTCGGCCGACCCCTCGCTCAACGCCAAAGGAAGGCCGATGGGCCAACCCTTCGCCCAGACCCTGACCTTCTTCCCGCCCGAGATCAGACTGCAGGGCAACGTCGGCATCGGCGCTAACAGCCGCGTCGACGTACCCCGCGACGGTCGGACGAGCGTCATGATCAAGCTGCCCCAATCGCCCAAACAAGCTACGACCCTGACCGTGCAGCCCGTCGCCCCCACGCAAGTCGCTGGCAACGTCACCGCCCAGGAAGTGATCGATTGCGTCGCCCTCAACGACCACGAGCCCGGCGAGCCGATCACCCTGACCATCAAGCCCGGCCAACGCGTCGCCGTCTTCACCGTCCGCGGCCACACGCCAGGCGTCAACGAACTCCGCGTCGAAGCCCCCGGCTACGTCGCCTCCGAAATCAACGTCTTCGTCGACGGCCCCGCCGCCACTCCCACCGCCTCGGTCGACACCTACTAAAAAACCCGCCCTCCCTACCACGCGAGAAGCCCACGGATTCGATCCGCGTGCTTCTTGTGTTTACAAACATCTACGGCCTAACGATTATTCGGCCGCCAAAAACTTAACGCACACCGGCCGTGGCACCGACACCGGCTCACCCACCGGCGTCAGTCCCCCCGTCTCGCCATCGATCGCAAAAACCTGCACGTCGTCCGTATTCTGGTTACAAGCCAGCAGCCACCGCCCCGTCGGATCGATATTGAAGTTCCGCGGCTCCTCCCCGCCCGACGGCTCGAAGCCGATCGGCGAAAGCGTGCCCTCGCTATCGTTCACCGCGAAGATCGCGATGCTGTCGTGCCCGCGGTTCGAGCCGTAAACGAACCTGCCGCTGGGATGGACGACGATCTCGGCGGTCGATTTGCGCTCGCCCTCCGGGTAGTCCGCGGGCAGCGTGCCGAGTGTCTGCTTAGCCGTCAGCGTACCCGCTACGACGTCCCAGTCCATGACGGTCAGCGTGGCGTCCAACTCGTTGATCACGTACGCCCATCGGTCGTTCGGGTGGAACGCGAAGTGGCGCGGACCCGCCCCGGGGTGCAGCGACATGAACGGCGGATCATTCGCCCGGAGCGTACCGGTTACGGGATCGATGGCGTAGACGAGAAGTTGGTCGGTACCCAAGTCCGCAGCGATCGCCCATTTTCCGGTGGAGTCCAAGTTGACCGAGTGGGCGTGCGGGCCCTCCTGCCGCCGCTTGTTAGCGCTAGACCCTTCGTGTTGGATAAGCGACGCGACCTCGCCCAGCGATCCGTCGCCGTTGATGGGGAAGGAGGCGATGTTGCCGCTGCCGTAGAACGCCACGATGGCGGTGGTCGCGGCGGGGTCGAGGATGATGTGACACGCCCCGCGTCCCGCCACGGTCTGGGTGTTGAGCCGCGTCAGGTCGCCGGTCGATGGATCGATCGAAAACGCGGTCGCGCCGTCGTTTTTGCCCGCTTCGGCCACGGCGTACAGAAAATCCCCGCTCGGATGAAGAGCCAAGAAGCTCGGGTTGTCCACGCCGCCGAAGCCCTTGGCGACCGTAAGTTCACCGGTGTCGAGATTCAGTTCGCCGCGAAAGATCCCCTCATCACGGTCTTGGGTGTAGGTGCCGAAATAAACGCGCATGGTGGATCGCTCCTCCGGTTCCGCCGAAGCCGCGACACTACCGCTGGCCAGGGCCATAAATAACAAACTCAAAACCGCTAAATACTTCGAACGCATCATGTTGTTCCAGTACTCGCAGAGAAATGGCCGCAGACTTGAGACCCGGCACACGAATCAACTTACTCAATGCCCGAACAGATTCGTCTGCTGGAACATCCCCTCGTCCTCGAAGTACTGCATCGCCTCGTCGACCGTACGGAACCACTTGGTGCTCGTCTCGGTGATGAACGGGCTGGGGTTCTTCTGGGGGTGCCAAACGACGTAGACCTCTTTGCCGTGCTCGAAGGCGTGGTGCAGCTCGCGCTCGACCCCGCTCGACAGCCCCGGCGAGCCGTCGGGCAGGTTCGGCACCAGCGAGACGATCATGTCGCTCTGCCGAACCATCTTGAAATCCCGCGAGTAGATCTGCCCGTCGACGTCCCCCGCGATGTCGAGCACCTGCTTCACCGGCACCCGCAGCTTCTGCTTACCGCCCATGAAGCTACCCGGCTCGACCTCAACAAAATCCTGCCCGTCGCGGGCCGCCTCAATCGCCCGGTCTAGCAAGATCTTTTCGTCCACGTCGCCCGGGTCGAACGCGATGAACTTCTCCGCCAGATCGCCCCGGAATTTGTCGATCACTTTCAAAACTTCGGGGAGCTTCTCGACGTGGGTCATCGGGAAGCTGGGGTAGACCGTCTTCATCCCCGGCTTACAGACTAGGCGATAGCCCGTCTCCAGCGTGTCGGTATGCCGACCACGGCTCAACACATAGAACCGGTCCTGAAGCCCGAGCGCCTGGGCCATGATCTCCGTGGCCATGATCTCTTCTTCCCGCCAAACCATCAGGTCCTTCAGCGTCGCATCCAGATTGTGGTCGCGGTGCAGGCGGGCGTGGACGATCTCGATATTGTCCAGCAGGCAGATCAGCACGTCCGGCTTCAAAGCCTTGACCTGATCGAAGTCAAAAGCGCTAAACAACCCGTGCCGCCAGCGGAAGGTCGCGTGGGTGTTGACGATGATGTTGTCTTGGCCTTCAGACTGACTGATGATGTCCTTGAACGCGGAGCGGCGCAGCGCGTGCAGCCGGCCGAGCTGGAGGTCGAGGATCCGCCCCGGCTTCACGTCCGGCGCCTCGTCGTACATGATGTCGCCGACGTTGTAGAGCGTGACGTTGTCGCCCCGCGAACCCGCGAGATCGACGACGCCCCGGAGGTAGTCCTTCTTGTCCATGCCGACTTGGCCGGTGACGATCGCGCGCATAAATCCTCAGCTCTCGCAAGCGGTTTTGCTTTGCTGAGCAAGTATACGCCCTCGTTTTCATATTTGCGTGCCCACCGCGTTGCCCGTAAGGCAAAACGGCGCTTACACTAAGCGTCAGTCCAACGAGGCCGGGATGAATCCCCCGGCAAAACACGCACCCCCGAGGAACGCGACATGACCGCTCTACCGAACCTGCTCGCCCAAGTCGTCGGCCAAGGCCTGGCGGTCGTGGTCATCATCATCGTCGCGATCTTCCTGATCGCCGTGCTGTTTTTCCTCTCGCGGTTCATCGGGCTTTGGATCCAGTCGGTCGTCTCCAACGCCCGCGTCGGCCTGCACGAACTCATCGGGATGTGGCTGCGGAAGGTCAACCCCCGCACCATCGTGCTCAGCCGCATCCAGGCGGTGAAGGCCGGCCTCAACATCAGTTCGAACCAGATGGAGACGCACTACCTCGCCCGCGGCGACGTGCCGCGCGTCGTCAACGCCCTGATCGCCGCCGACCGCGCGAAGATCGACCTCGACTGGAACACCGCCTGCGCGATCGACCTCGCCGGCCGCGACATCCTCGACGCCGTCCAGACCTCGGTGAACCCGAAAGTCATCGACTGCCCCAGCCCCGAACAGGGCCGCAGCACCATCGATGCCGTCGCCCAGGACGGCATCCAGCTCAAAGCCCGCGCCCGCATCACCGTCCGCGCCAACCTCGCCCGCCTCATCGGCGGGGCCACCGAAGAAACTATCGTCGCCCGCGTCGGCGAAGGCATCGTCACCACTATCGGCTCGGCCGAGACGCACAAGGCCGTCCTCGAAAACCCCGACTCGATCTCCAAGGTCGTCCTCTCCAAAGGCCTCGACTCCGGCACCGCGTTCACGATCCTCTCCGTCGACATCGCCGACATCGACGTCGGCGAAAACATCGGTGCCAAGCTCCAAGCCGACCAAGCCGAGTCCGACAAGCGACGCTTCCAGGCCGAAGCCGAGAAACGCCGCGCGATGGCCGTCGCCCTCGAGCAGGAAAACAAGGCCGACATCGAGAAGAACCGTGCGTTGGTCGTTCTCGCCGAGGCCGAGGTGCCCAAGGCCATGGCCGACGCCTTCCGCGCCGGCAACATGGGCATCATGGATTTCTACCGCATGAAAAATATCCAAGCAGACACCGACATGCGTGACAACATCGCCGGCAACGAAGAGTAATAAACACCACAACAAACCCCCGTTTAGCCGTCGATCACAGATCGACGGTTTTTTATGCGCTGACGTACCGCTCAAGTTCCTGCGGATCGCGATCCCCCTCCGCCCACGATTGCAACCACTGCGAAAACACCCACGGCCGACCTCGCTCAATCGTAGAAACGCCCAATCGCTCCAACACCGCTTCCGCTAACTCAGATACGCCGTCCCCCGACTTTGCGCTGATGTGTATCGCGTCGCGTTCCCCCTCCGGCAGCGCCCCCGCGTCCGCCTTGTTGACCACCCACAAGTCCGGCTCCCTCGGTAACTCCGCGACCTCCGGCCAACCGTTCTCGGGGTCACGCATCGCAATCAACACGTCAGCGTTTTCCACGACCGCCCTGGCCTGGAGGATCGCACGCTGCTCGACCGCGTCGTCGCTGCTACGCAGCCCCGGGGTGTCGAGCCACCTCACCGCAACCGCGTCTCGCGAGGCATCCCCGCCGGGCGGGACTAACTCGACCAACCCGCCGACCCAGTCCCGCGTCGTGCCCGGCAGGTCGGCGACGACCGCCGAGGACCGCCCGGTCAGCCGGTTGAGCAATGTCGATTTGCCGACGTTTGGCCGACCGACGACGACGACCGTCGGGGGCGTGAGCAGGTGCGACCGCGATTTCGGATTTCGGATTTCGGATTTCGGATTCGTCTCAAGCCACGCCTTCCAAAGCCGCGGCTGTTCCGCAAGCAAGTCGATCGCCGCCGGGCTGCTGGCGGTCGCGATCGCGTGCAGCACATCCGCCTCGATCCGCGACGCTGCTTCGGGATACCTCACCCGCGTATCGATTTCCTTTTCCGCTTCGACCCCTTGTTCCCGCAGCCACGCCTCAATTTTCTGCACGACACGCAGCCCGCCGTGCGGCATGAGCTGGGCCGTGGTTTCCGACACCCGCCCCGCCAATCCGCTATCGATCCCCGCAAAATCGCAAAGCCACAGGCGGCCAACGTCCCATTGCACCCCCGATCTTGCCGTCAGTATGTTGAGCAGCTGCGTCAAACGCTCGGCCTCTCCCGACACCTGCACAATCCCCACCGCCCCGGGTTGATTCGCTGTGGTTACCGTCGCCCGTAAATCCATCGGCCGCTACTTCTCACTCACGCCGAGGCGTGGCTCGGCCGGGTTCATCGGCCGGCCGGTGGGGAAGTTCGCCAGGATGATCCCCGCCGCCACGATCATCGGTAGCACATGGGGAAACACACCGCCGTGGACCACCATGGCGATGGCCGACACGATGCCGGGGGCTTCTAGAAAAGCAACAAATAGGATGTTGCCCGTGATGTATCCCGAGGGTGTGACCGCATCACCCGCCCAGTTTTTCTTGTAGGTCTGGTTGCGCAAGAAATACGCCATTGGTATCGCGATCAGCAGCAACCCCGCGCTCAGCAGCGTAACGATCGGCAAGCCCTCGGCACCACCGACCGCGGGTTCTTCCGAGGAATCCCCCCCGGCAATCACCGCCATGATGCCAGCCACCGTGATCAACCCCATGAGGATCGCTGCCCAAATTACGCGGATGGTCATCAGTGGGTTGACGTTCTCCGCCGTATCTTTCGATAGCTCGTGCTTTAACAATTTAAAACGGCCTCCGGATCGATAATCGACAAGAATTAGTCTGCTTCTTCTGCCTGCTCCCGCGCGATGCGTAGCGTTGCGGCGAGTCCCATGAGCGTCAAGTCTGGTGCGATACGGTCGATGAGGTCGTAGTCTTGGAACAGGAGCGGGGCGTCGCCGCCGGTGGCGACGACGAGGGGGAACTGGCCGGCTTCTTCGGCGAAGCGTTCGACGAGCTCGCGGACCATGCCGCGGAGGCCGTGGTAGACCCCGACCTTCATGGCTTCGATGGTGTTGTGGCCCATGACCGCTTCGGGCTTGCCGAACTCGGCCTCGGGCAGCTGGGCGGTGCGTTGGTTGAGGGCGTCCATCATGAGCTGGGCGCCGGGGGCGATCGCCCCGCCGTGGAACGTGCCGGCGCCGTCGACGAAGTCGACCGTGATCGCGGTGCCGGCATCGACGACCACACAGGCCTGCTTGAGCACGTCATACGCGGCGGCGGCGTTGAGCAGGCGGTCTTCGCCGGTCATTGCTTCGGGGTCGAGCTGTCGGCCGATGGGGATGTTGAAGTCGCGTTCGGCGAGGTGCACGTCGTGGCCGAGGTGCGCCGCCAAGGTCTTCTGGATCGGCTCGGCGATCGTGGGGTTGACCGACGACAGCAGCACCACGGCGTCGTCCTTGCCGCGGAGCGGGGCGTAGGCGCGGTCAATGGCGTCGGTGATCTTGCCGTTGCGTTCGTTGACGAACGTAGCGGTCTCGGCGAGTTTGCCTTCGACAAAGCCACCGATGCGGGTGCGGGTGTTGCCGACGCTGACGGCGAGGAGGTTGACTTCGGGCATAGATCGCGGGGTGGGGA
>JBCDJW010000032.1:0-44274 GCA_038747275.1 Planctomycetota bacterium
CCCAGTTCACGCGGATCGGCTTGGTCTTCGGCTACCGAGACGCCGCCAACTTCTGGTTCCACGGCGTGAGCTACGACCCCGCCAACAGCCAGGGCAAGCGGGAGATCGTCCGGTTCACCAACGGTAGCCCGACCGTGGTCGTTTCGTCTTACCGGAGCAACATCGTCCCCGGCAGCACCCACAACATGCACTTCGGCAGCCTGCAGAACTACGCCCAGATCGCGGGCCTGGGCTACACCTTCCCCGAAGGCTTCCCCGGCGGCCGGGTCGGCCTCTACAGCAATACCGCGGGGGCGGAGTTCCCCTACGCTTGGCTCTACCCCAACGACCACGGCCGGCCCCTGGCCGGACGCTGGGACCGCTACGAACCCGACGCCGTGCCGAACTACGGCATCAAAGTTACCAACACCGACCTGCGTCGCCACCGCCCGACCCTGTTGGTCGGCCCGCGGGTGGGCGCCTGGGGCGAGCCGTTCCGAGCGACCTTCTCGATGACCCGCTCGGGGGCGAGCCGCAACCACGACCGGCTGCGGTTCCTCTTCGGGGTCGAAGACGAAGGCATCTACAACGAGATCCAGATCGCCCACAAGTCGGGCAGCGCGATTGCGCCTAGCGGCAGCCGCCGCGGCGGCCCCGCAGTTACCGGTACACAGACCGCGGCCAACATGCCGACGCCCGCCAACCCAGGCGACCGCCTCTGGGTCCGCGTCGAGAGCGACGGCACGACGGTGACGGTCAAGGCGGCGATCGACAACAACGGCGCGCCGAGCGAGGCGATCTGGTCGGGCACCGGCGTCAGCTACGAAAGCCCCAACTTTATCCTCACCGGCGGCAAGGTCGGCTTCCGGGCGGCCTATGGCACCGCGTACGTCCGCACCTTCAAGCTGGAGACGGACCACGACGCCAACGGCAGCTGGACCACCGAGTACGACGGAAATCTGAACCAGCCCACGGGCTACGCGACACAGGTGTACGAACACGACGCGGCGGGCAACCTGACCTACGACGGGACGTTCGCCTACGGCTACGACGCGTGGAACCGGTTAGCTACCGTGACCAACGCTTATCGCGATCCTTCCGGGGGTTCCGGGGGAGCGATCAAACTGGGTAGCGTGGTGCAGGAAGTGGCCTACGACGGCTTAGGAAGGCGGGTCACCAAGCGGGTGTTGAACTCGGCGGACTTCGACGCGACGGAGCACTACTACTACAGCGGTCAACAAACCATCGAAACACGTAACGGCAGCGACCTGGTGCTGAAGCAGCAGATCTGGGGCCTGGACTACATCGACGAGTTTATCGCGACGTCGATCAACCATAACCCGTTCGCCACCCCCGGAACCGGCTTCGGGCAAGACCCCGACCCTCAGCAGTGCGACGCGGAGTACTTTGCGTTGCATAACGCCCAATACAACGTGATCGGGCTGGTGGGCGTTGCGCCGCAGATGCTCGACGACATGATCGGCAACGGCTGGTGGCAGTACATGGCCGCTTCGGTCCGCGGCTTCACCAACGCGGCGCTGTCCGGTACGCTTCAGCTCGACAGCTCGGGCCCGATGCCGGTACGCCTCGTCGAGCGTTACGAGTACACGCCGTACGGCGAGCGGCAGGTCTACGTGACCAGCGACGACCCGTTCGGCGCCTACGGCAGCGACCCGCTGTGCCTGACGCCGGTGTCGAGCAGCCGACGGCTTGACGCGGGGCAAGCGCTCAACACGATCGGTCACCAGGGCCTGTCGCACGATGAGGAGACCGGGCTGGTCTACAACCGGGCACGGTACCTGCACCCGCAGCTGGGACGCTTCGTACAACGCGACCCGCTGGGGTACGTCGATGGGATGAATACATATGCGTATTACGCCGGTATAAGTAGAGGTGTTGACCCTAGTGGATTAAGTTCAGAGGCGATAGAAACACTTGTTGAAATCGCACAAAAAAAACAAGAAGTAACATCTAAAATTCGCTCCCACATTTCCAAGAAAATTAATAGTTCTTTTCAGAATAGGGGTAAATATTTATACTACAGTGCAGCTTCCCTAGGTCTTATGCGTACGCAACTAATTCATGCTGCTGTACACGATACAAATGCATTTGTAATCAATGATAGTAAGATTAAGTCAAAAGGTGCCGCCGCTTTGTTTGATAAACTTGGCTCAACTATGATCGTACCAAGCAGTTATGGAGCTGTAGATACGGGAACATGGGTGCACGAGCTAACTCATGCAAGATTCGGTGGGAAAAAAGGTTTTTTTGTAACTAATTTCGGCGATCTATTCGGAAGAGACAATGAAGGAGCTGCCTATGCTGCACAATACATGTATGACAGAATTGATATTTTGTCTAGCGTAGATGGATCGCTATCAGCTAGCCCCATTGACTTGAGGTCTGTCCAGTCGAGCTGGAGGTCGTCATGGACATTTATTGATCAAATAATGCAGCTAACGGGCAGCTATGCTTTTGGCCAATTTACCCTCAATAGTAATGATATAAATCGGGCAACAGACTTAGTAGGAATAGATATTAGTTGTCAGGCCATTGCTGACGCATATAACAAATCACAATTTGCAGTTGATAATAAAATACGATTTACTTGTGACGTAGGCCCAGTGCTTCCAACAGAGCCCATACCTGTCGATAGCGATGGTTATTGTCTAATGCATTTACGTGAAGAAATAAATCATGTGTTTAAGTAAATTATTTTTACTGTTTGTATTTCTATTTTTATTTTCGTGCAATGATTCATCAAGCCACGGGGAAGCCATTACGGCATCTTTTCTTAAGGAAGTCGATATAGTCATCGAAAATGCGGTGATTGATGGAAATACGTTGCCCCTCAGTGCAGATAACTCGGATTTAGTTTTATGGCTGGAGGCAAACAGTAAGTACTTCAGATATAGCCCTGCAGGTGGGGAATTAGATGCACTCAAAGACTACTGGGGAACAAATCTAGTTTTGCTAAACAGAGATGGTCAGATTTACGGTATTGCTAGTTGCGGCCCAAATTGCGTATGGGAGGATGGGCTTGAAGATGACATAGTTCATTATTTTCAATGGCAAAAAGCCGGTGGAAGCCTGTAGCGGCCACGAAGACTATGAGGAAGAATCGGCAGTGAATCAGACGTTCTTTCTCAAGTGAAGATCAGTTTAGAGCGTAGTGAGCACGCAGCTACCCCGCACACTTCATAAAAAGCGAGTGCCGGTAGGTTGATTTTTCAGGCAGCCAGACGGATATCGACAATCGGAAGGCCGGGATCGCCTCGGCAAGAACGCCGTTGTACTTTGATGTTCGGTGGATGATGGTCACGGGATCGAATCGGGATAGGTTCGGGCAGCAAGTCGCCGTTCCAGACTTCGTCCGGCGTCAAGCCCCCGTTAGCCGAGTGCGGCGGGTGGTGGTTGTACCATTTCTAGAAGTTTTCGAGTTGATCTTGAATCCCGGCAACGCTGTTGGGCAGCAGAGTCGGCCGCAACCAGATTCGCAGGGTCTTAAATAACCGCTCGATTTTCCCGTTAAAGTTAGGCTGCCGGACCTGACCCCGTGCCGGACGGATGTTCAGAGGTTTCATCGCCTCCCTGAATACGGTGCGGAACTGACATCCGTTGTAGGTAATCAGGAACTTCGGTCGGCCGTATCGATCGACCGCATCATTGACTATTTGGATGGCGTGCCAAGACGAAGCTTCACCGCGACAGACCCGCAGGCCTAGCAGCTTGCGCGAGTACCCATCAATCAACGCGGCGACTGTGAACTTGAACCAGAGCACGTTAAGCGTCGCTAGATCGAGATGCCACGTTTCGTTGATCGATCCCGGCGCTAATAGTCGATCGGGGTCTCGCCCTTCCGGGAGCACCAGATCAGGTCGATTCGGCTGTTTGGGCTTAGTCGGCGTCGGTTGCAGCTCCCTTAATTTCTACTGCACCCAAGACCGACTCACCTTGATCGAAATTTCGGACCAGGTGCCGGGCGATCGTCCGGGTACCGAACTCGGGCTTGGGGCACAGCCGCCGCAGTTCGTGCGTCGCCCACTTCACGATATCGTCGATTCGATTCCAGCGAGGCTGGCCCAGCAGACCAACAGTATCACGCTTGCCTTCGATGGCCTGCCTCCACTTCCGGATGGTATTAGCGTGGAGAATAAGTCGCTTGGCAGCGACTTCACAGTTCCAGTCCCGCATCCGCATCAGTTGCAATATTTCGAAGCGTTGCTCGGGCAGATAGTCTGGCCGCTTATGCGAATTCATCGAGGATCGCGAATAAGCGCGGGTGGACCAAGGCGAGCGAGGCTGCGCTGGGCCTGCTGTCATGGACGCTGGATGAAGTCGAGGCCGACAAGTCGTGGCAGGGGCAGTTCCACGTAGAGCTTGAGACTTTGCTGTAGGCCGAGGCGCTGATCGCCAGAGTCGAGGTGCAGCTGGTGGCTCTGGCGGGGATCTATGTCCGCGCCGAACAGCTACCAAGTATCCCGGAGTTTAGCTTTCGTCTGGCAAAGGTCGTGGTGGCGACGATCGATGATCTGGGGTGGTTTAAGATATCCAAGCAGATCGAGATGTATGCGGGCTTGGTCCCTAAGTAGTACGAATCGGGTGCGATGAGCCGCCGAGACCGGATCTTGGGTCGGAGTGAATAGATGCTGCGGGCTTTGCTGGTCATGGCGGGTAGGATGATGCGTCATTACACTATGTAATCAAACGGACACTACTTTGCTGTAATTGTGTGCGTACGGAGATCATGCGGTTTTGTTGCGTAAGACGATCGAGTTCATAGAGATATCTCTGATAGCGAGCGAGATACCCCCCAATGTGCCAATCACTATACCTGAGGCGATCGATATTACAGCAGGCAGCAGTGCACCGTAGCTAAGCATTTTGGGAGTCTCGCTGGAGTATTCGTGGCGATCGGTTATTACGATTATGCTTACCACTCCGATCAGGATTCCGGCTATGAACGCCGTTACTCCTGACGTTAGAAGAATCCAACCAAAAACGCATAACGTGTTGTAATTTTTGTGTTCAGCATACTTTGACATAAAAAAGCACCTTTCACGTAAGTGGGTCCGACGGACTCACTTTCGTTCCAGGCTTTCCACAGCCTTTATGCCCAGCAAGTCCGCCGGGCGCACGCACATAAAGCGGTGCAACCGGCGACGTTGGGCTCTGGGCATCGTTGAGTGTGGAAATTCGGAACGAAAGAGCCAACCCGCGTCGCGCGGGAAGGTTGAGTTGTACTTCAAGCATACCATCATCAAGGAGATATCGGGCTTCAGGCCGAGGGCCCGACTTTCGCCACTAAGGAGGTAATTTCCCATTTCACCGAATTCGGCAGCGCTGGCCAAGCTTTAATTAGGTGTTGTAGGTAATCGGAAATCGGTATGACGGGGAAGTCGGCGCTGCAAGAGGCTCCGCCGGCACCTTTGGGATATAAAGCACTAACGTTATGTACTTTGCGGTCGACAGTTGTTTCTCCGTAGGGGCAGTTCTCCGGCGAGGCCACCAATGGCCGCGCGGAAAACTGTTCGTTAGGGAGTCATTATGCGAATGGCGTTGGCACGGAGGGCGCTTACGATGGGTGGAGCTGTGGGCAATTTCAATGCTCTCGGGTGTTGCAGTCTTTCGCGTTTTTTTCTCGGGACGGACGGACGCTCTAGTAGCGTTTTGCGATCGATCTGCACCGCTTGGTCGGCCCTCGCCCTTAAGAAAGGACCCGTCGCGAGCAGTGATGTCCAAGGCTGATACCAGCCTTGCCAAGCGGTATCAACAGGGAACTATCTACATTTGCGGATAGAGGCAAGCTTTGCGAACCTCGCACAAACCTGCTTCGAATTCCTCACGTCGCATTTTCGGATGCTGCCCGCGAAGCGCCCGCCATGCCTCAATCTCCTCGCCTGCGTCGCACCGAGTCGCATGTAGGGCGGCAAGTACACGTTTTGCGTTCTCGGAGAGATCTCGAAATTTGAGTTTTGCGGGGGGAGAGCCTGAGGCGATAGGTGGCGTTCGAAGGTGTGAAGTGTCTATGTATCGATAGTCCTTAAGTCTTCTCCGAGCCTCGTCTTCATCTTCCTGTGTGATATTTCTCCAGAGAAATGGATTCTGGCCTGCTTGGCTAATATTGGATGCAAATAGGTTGGCAGGTTTTTTACCTTTCCTCTGGGCGTGCACCGCCATGGCAACGATTTTGAGTTGATCCCCTTCGTTATTCACGGACTTCAACCCGCCCAGTTTCAATTCGACTGCTCGTTGGAGGTGGTTAAGCAGGCTTGGGATACTATTAAGGTCGGACACGTGGACACCTGTAAGCCAAGGTTTGTGCGGCTTAGTCTTCTTCGGTGAATTCAGACTACACGTGTGTCTTGGGGCGATCGATTTACTGATCTCACCCTCATGATCATGGTTTTGTTTCACAAAGGGGGATGGTGAAGGGGATGGTATGAATACGTCAGGTTGGCGTAGGGGGTTACGACGATGTGACGTAGGGGGTGTGACCGACTTGGCGTCCAGTATTTCCTGATCACGCTCGGCCTGTTGTTCTGACGCGGGAGCGGGTGAATAGTCTTTGTGAACAGTTGGCTGGTCTTGTTCGAGAGATTCTTGTCTGCGTTTTTCTTCAGTCCACATCGAACATTGACCGCCGGCCTTG
This sequence comes from Planctomycetota bacterium, assembly GCA_038747275.1. Classification (GTDB taxonomy): domain Bacteria; phylum Planctomycetota; class Phycisphaerae; order Phycisphaerales; family Phycisphaeraceae; genus Algisphaera. Next base: position 6,632 of record JBCDJW010000032.1, read on the forward strand.
ATATGCATCGGCCGGTACTTTTGTCTATCTTTTTGATCGTACTCGCCGGCAACGGGGATTTGAACGATACCTGATGGCCGCGGTAAGGCTATAGGATCCAATCCCCCAGGCTTATGTGGGATTGCGTAGATGTGCGTATATTTAGTTGGGTCTTCGTTGTATGAATCGCCTAGACGCGTGATGACGAGATATCCGTTTGCAATTAGTACTGGGATATGTCTCTGCAGAGTACGCGCGCTTATCCCTGCTCTTTTGGCGAGGCGTGATCCACCCCAGATGTCGATGATGTTACCCTGCTGATCACGGTCGCCAGCATTGGCGGCGAACTGAAGGGTAGAAAGGTAGGTTCGCCCTACTTTTCTCTGGCCAACATCGGTGTGGATCCAAGCAGGTAAGCGTTGGTGGTACATCTTAGGAGCAGGCGGCGAGGTAGCGACCTGCTTCTCCTGAGCCTTCGGAGCTTTGACAGTGCTTTTTTCTATTGGGTGATCCGCCATAAATATGATCTCCGTACTATTACGTGTTGTATTAACCCTGGAATTCAGGCGTAGTGATAGCGCAGGGGCTTGGGAACCCAGCCACAAGCCTGTACGGTTTGTTTAGATGACGTTGCGGTCTCGATAAAGGGCCAAAGCCTAGTTGATTGCTAGATGCCCTCTGATTCGGCCAGCTCTTCGAGAGCGGCGTTCGTTAAGGCGGCTAAACTTACCTCAGAGGAGGTGGTTTCATTAATAGAATCGCGTTGCTGGCACATGGTTTGATCTAGTTGCTGTTGTGCTGTAAACCACCACTGCAGCGATGCCTCAGTTGTATACCTGCGCCCAGCTATTCGTATGCTTGGTAGCTTAAGGCGTTGGCCACCGATGGAGACGCCCTGGGTCATGTGGCGACTGACGCTGGCGGGTGAGACTCCGTAGCGCCGGCCGATAGCTGATTGGCCGATCAGATCGTCGTCGAGGGAAATGATGGGCGCCGGTTTGATTCCATTAGGTTCATAGTTCGTGAGCATGGCAATACCTTTAGTCGCGGTTCAATTTGCGACGTAAATTTCGCCTATCTCACACCCGTTTGGGAACCCGATGTGTGAGCCGTGGTTGCAACGGGTAGTGCAACGCGTCGACTAAACAGCGTTGAATGTGTATCCGCGTTGGCTTCCGCTCGTGTCGGATCGGAAAGGTCTGTCGTTCTCTGGATACACACTGCGTAGGTATCCTCGGAGCGTAACGGCTTTAATTGGCATACTGCCAATTTTGACAATATCTGCCGAAGTTATCCATTCACTGTCGACAGCATTTTCAACGAACTTTTTCCTTTGCTGCTTCATGATCTCGACCGCTTGTTCTGCAAAAATAACACGCTTCTTTCGATTGAAAGTGATATTTTTTGATGACGCTGTCTCGCCGTCTTCGTGTTCGATCATTCCGGTAGTTGCTACGGCACTGAGCACTCGCAGCAATGCTGGTACTTGGAGTTCACGGAGCGTGTGAATATCGTACTCAGTGTTCTCCAAGAGCACCGCTTCGATGTCAGGCCAACTTGGTTGATACCCGCTGCCGTCGAGCAGTACAGGTTCGCCTTGTGGGAATATGCCTTCTAATAAATCAGCTTCCTCGCGGCTAACAACCCAAACCTCTTCATGGTTGGGACCTAATACATGTGATCCAGGAACCAGGACGTCAGTTGATTTCAGCACGTGGTGCCACCGATTTCCGAAGGATTTGAGCCGTAAGGGCCGGCGGTCCCAAATCATGTAGTCGGTGCTGTCTGGCATGATTATTTTTCCGTGACATAAGAGTGTCGGTAGTATGAAATTAGTTGGCTACCGGATTGCGAGTTTTGACTTGAGGGTTATCATTTCCAGGGTGTGGCAAAGCGAACAAAACCATCAATATATGCATATGCGAACAATATAGGTTGAGTGAAAGCAAATACCGCAGGCTCGCACTTCTCCTTCATCATCCGATTATTCCTAGGACTTTCGCGGCGGTGGCTTCGTCGCGTTCAGCGTAGATGGCATCGGTGAGGGTTGCCGAGCCGTGACCCAGGACGACCGCAGCGGATTCCAGGCCGGCGGCTCTGCGTATCTCGGTGGCGGCTGTGTGGCGGAGACGGTGGGGAGTCCAAGCAGGGATCCCTGCTTTGTCACAGGCACGCGTGATCGCCCGGCGGACGCTGCTGGTCGTATATGCCGTGCCGGGCTTGCGTTCAGGAGAATCTTGACGATTGGTTCCCGGGCGGTTTCCCGAGCTCTCGGATGTGGTACGACTGGCTCGTCGCTTGGCCCGCATCTCCGCTTCGGCTTCCGCCGGCGAGAATAGAGGTGCCGTAAGTTCGCGGTTCAGGAATGGGGCGAGGGCGGATTTGGCTTTGGGGCCGAACCAGATGGTGCGAGATTTGCCCCGCCATGTGTTTTTGTGGTGGTGGATCTCGGCCCGCCATATGGGGCCGGTGGTGTCTAGGTTGGCCGGCCGAAGTTGGATGACCTCGCCGCAGCGGGCACCGGTGTACCGCATGACCTGGACGATACCTCGGACGGGGGAGGAGAGATGGGGTAGAACGATGTCAATGTGGTCAGCCGGCACGGGTAAAACCCGCTCGGGTTCACGGAGGTTTTTGTAGCCGTGAGGCAGATTGCCGAGCGCGTCGAGAGCAACCAGAACGCTTGAAGGCACGAGTTCTCGAGCCACGGCGTGGCGGAAGGCAGCCTTGATGAAAGCGGCTCGCTTGTTGATGGTAGATCGGGACCAGCCAAGGCCGACCATAGTTTCCCGGATCTCCGCGAGGCGGAGTGGTCCAAACTCGCCGGCCGGGGACTTGCCGCAGGCCGAGCGGAGAAGGCGCATGGTGGTACGGATGTCTCGGGCGTGTGAAGGGAGTTCGTCGGGGTTACCGTAGCGATCCTTGATGAAGAGCCAGTAATCCAGCGCCACTCCCCCCACACTCTGGGCAAAGGCGGCTCGGGGTCGTATGTCGGGTAGGCCGTCGAGCGTGCGGCCATCCTGCTCCCACTGTTCGAGCGTATCTCGATAGAGCTTACGGCTTTCGGGCGTGCCGTAAGGGCCGAGGTAGAAGTCTCGTCGGTGCCCGCGGTTTGAGTCACGGAGCGTGACGATGGCTTGGCTGCTGGGCTTGTGTAGTCGGTAGGCGGGGACGGGCTTGGTGGTGAGTTTGTTGGCCATGGGGTGCTCCAGATTCGCCGCTGCGGTAATTACCGCAGGCATTGTTGGCGTTTCTGTCAGCACCGCCGGATGGCGGGTAGCCTCAACGTGAGGCTCTGACGTGCTTTAGGGAAGTGGGCGATACAGGACTCGAACCTGTGACCTCACGCGTGTGAAGCGTGCGCTCTAGCCAGCTGAGCTAATCGCCCGTAGGTTGCATCGAGGCAAAAGGTTTGCCGTTAGAACCCATTGTCGTTGCGGGATACTAACAAGGCCAGGCGCTACTGCCAAGGAGCCGTGCTGCTTTTTACGCATCTGGGGAATTTCTGGTGTGTGATAGCGTAGCTACGACAATTATCGATTGATATTCAGCACTGTTCGGTGAGCCACAAGATTAAACCCAGACGTTCATAAATATCGCGTCTTCGCTAATCTTGCCGACGAGTTTGCCGACGCTGGTGGTGACGAACTTGACCTCGTATTCGGGGTGGGCGTCGAGCCAGGTGTTGACCTGTTCGTCGAGGTTGTCGATGGCGTCGAGGCGTAGCTTGGCGACAAAGGTTTTGACGTGGATCGCGCCGGTGCCGGTGGCGTTCGGGGTGCGGTTCCAGTGGTCGGCGTGGGCTTTTCGTTGGGCCTCGCCGAAGACGTGGATTTGGGATTTCTGGTTGGGGTCGCCGGTAATCCCTTCCTCATCGATCTCGATGGGAGTGAGGTCGTCTTCGGTTCGGGCGGGGGGTGCTTCCGGGGGCGGGGCTTGGGTGCCTCCGGCAAAAGGGTGAGCTGGGCCGGGCTCATCGAGCAGGTCTTCCCCGCTCAGGTCGATCGGGATGGCGTTGGCGAGCAGGTCGTCTTCGTTGATTTTGTCGGTCATCGTTTATTTCCGGCTTTTGAGAAATGAAAAAAGAAAAGGGGCGGATACGCAGAACGCATACCCTTGTGAGATATTGCTAATTATGGCCTAAGGCCGGAGCCGGGGCGAGGAATTTTGTTTTACGAAGGGTGGGTGACGGTCCCGAGCCAACGCCCGCCGAGGGATTGAAGCGACACCGATAGTCGGGTGGAGTCATTTTTTTGAGTGGGGAGGCTCAGCGAGAGCTCGATACGCCGGGGGGTCCAAAGGATCGGCTGCACAAGCCCGCGCCCGGCGGGGCGGACCCAGCCGCGCCGATCCGATAACGGCCCCGCCCAGTCGAGGTACCGGCGTCGGTGCCGCGGCAGCGGAGCCAGCTCGATCCGCTCCAGCCCGCCCCAGTCCCGCCAATGTGTCTGAACCCGTGCGGTCCACAGGCCCAGGCCCGGGTCTCGGTATGCCGCGGGATCGAGGATCAGCCAGTCGTAGTGCGGCGCGAGACCGCCGGGCGGGGCATCGTGTCGCAGCAGGGTTGAGGGCAGTTCCACCATCCGGACAGGGTAACACCGTCGTGTGCGGTCCGGCTCCTAGCGGGCGATAACCTCGGCATATCCCGTTCGGCTTGATGGGCCGGAAGGCGGGGTCTATTCTCTTTGGATTGAGGCGTTTTTTGCGGCGTCCGTTTCAGCAAAACACAACCCCGAAGGACTCGATCCCGATGATGAAGACTCTCCGTACCGCTGCTGTGGCCCTAGGCCTGGTCGGCAGCCTGGCGTTGGTCGGCTGCAAGAACAATGTGGTCTTCCGCGAGATGGGTTACGACAGCTACCGTCAGCAGGACTTTGTCACCGCGGCCGAGCACTTCCAGGTCGCGGTAGATAAGAAGCCCAGCGACTACCGCTCGCAGTACTACCTCGGCGTGTCCTTGCTACAACTCGACAAGCCAATCCCCGCGCAGACCCCGCTGGAGCAGGCGTTGGCTCTGCGGCCCGACGATCCCAGCTGGACGGCGCGGATCGCCGATTCGTTGGCCGAGTCGTACTACCGGCAGGAGCGTTTCGAGACGCTCTACGGCTTCCTCGACGACCAGATCGCCACCTACAATCAAGCGTCGGGCGACTTCCTCCGTAAAGCGAAATACCTCGGCCTGGTCGGGGACGCCGACGGTCAAAAAACCGCGCTCCAGAAAGCAGCGTTCTTTGCGCTCGACGGCGATACAAAACCGTACCTCGCCATCGCGGACTTCTACGAATCTTTCAATGACACGCCCAACGCGATCCAGGCTTTGCGTTTTGCCCTCTACGAGGACGGGGACGACGAAGTCGTCAAAGACCGACTCCGCGGATTGGGTATTGTGCCCGGCCCGACGGTCGCCGAAGCCCCACCCAAGCCAGAAATCCTCGATTGATTGATCGGTTTACGGTTCAGACGGTCAGCATCGGCACGGTCAGAATGCTATTAAGTAAAGCACTGTTTACAGTGATTTACTGCTTTTGTTTTACCGGATCGATCCGAATCGTTTTGAAACGGCATTTGATTCACGTCGACGTTGCAAAATTATGAGTTGTGTTACGTCTCGCTGGCTACAACAGCAGCCAGGAAACCGGCAGTGTTTAAAGCAAATTTGCGTCCGAAAATAATCCGATCCTTCTGCGAATAAATCCTTGTCGGATGTTGTTTTGAATAAGCCAAAACGATTTGGTTTGATTCAGAAAAACGGTACATCGCTAAGGAGGCCTTAAAGGCATGGGATCGAAACATATCACCGCATCGGCTTTGAAATCAAAACAACAAAAAATAGTGCTGGCCTGTTTAGCGGCCGGTATCGGTGTGTCCGCAAATGCGCAGAGCGTTGTTGACACCGGCTTCGATACCGCCGACGGCTTCGTGACCGGCCCGATCAACGGTGACGCCCCGGCCGCGGGCGCATTTGATGACGTGAGCTTGTCGTCCGGCGACCTGCAGGTGACCTTTAGCGGCGGCCAGCAGCAGCAGTTCTTTGATGGCCCGAGCTACCAGGCCGGCGGCACCGGCTTCTTATTTGTAAATACCGGTGGTGGTTCCGCGGTGTTCACCGGCACCAGCGGCAACACCATCACCGGCGGGGCCAACAACGGCGACCAGAACGGGGCGATCTCGTTTAGCCAAGGCGTCACCGAGGTCTCGTTCTTCGGTGCCGACCGGGCGAACGGCGCGGCAACGACTATTGATATCTTTGATACTTCGGGTGGCCTTCTGCTTGAAGATTTCGAAATCGAGAGCGGCAGCGTCGGCGATCAGCAATTCAGCTTCAGCTCCCGTGAACTCGGCGGCTTGATCGGAGAGATCACGTTTGATCTGCCCGGCCCCGCCGCGAACCCGCCTTACGTGGCCGCTATCGATACCTTCTCAGCGACCCGCGCGAATACTTTCGACGACAGTGTGAACGGCTTCGCTTCTAGCGACGGCTCGGCTCCGACGGAGCTCGACTTCAGCTTGGGTAGCAACACGGTGGCCGGCACGGTCTCCGTTGACCCGTTGGTCGATAATGTCCGTAATTTCTATACCTTTACGATCGAAGAAGGCGAGACGCTTGCGGCGATCAATCTGCTTGAAGTCATTGTCGAGGCTGACCCCGGTGAGAACGCGAACGGCGATCCGGGTTTCTTCGCGTTGATCGAAGGCTCGACGGGGACGGTTCCCGAAACGGGCTTCGATAATCTCGGCGGCGCACTTTTTAGCCCGTCGACTGTTGGGACAAACCTACTCGACGCCATCAGCGACGGCGGGATTTCGGGCGGTACGGGCTTTGAAAGCATCGGGCCCGGCGAGTTTACTTTTGTGATTCAGCAAACCGGCCCCGAGGTGAGTAATTTCTTGATCGATTTCGAAGTCGTGCCCGAGCCGTCGACCGCGGCCCTCGCGGGGCTTGGATTGCTCGCGATGCTTCGTCGTTGTCGATGAGTCTGGTTTCTTTCAGTTTGAACTGAAAGATGCATGATCTTTAACGATTCAAACCGCTGACGTCTGCAGGCGTCAGCGGTTTTCTTCATCAACAGAGTTGGCGGTCTGCGCTGCGGCGGTCGGGGGCATGGGCTATGCTGAGTTGATGGATATTGTTATTTGCGGTGCCGGCGAGGTCGGTCGCCACTCGGCCGAGACGCTTTCGCCGGCGGGCCACAACATCACGATCATCGACCAGAACCCCGCCCGTTTGGCGGAGATCGACGACGCGATGGATGTGCGTTCTCTCGTAGGTAACGGCACTCAGGCCGACGTCTTGATCGAAGCCGGTGCTAAGAAGGCAGATCTGTTCATTGGCGCAACCAATATCGACGAGATCAACCTGCTCGCCGCTTCGGTGGCGACGGCGGTGGGCTGCGAGCGCTCGATCGCCCGCGTCCACCACTCGGCCTATTTCGAAGCCAAGGGGCTCAACTACGCTGACCACCTCGGCATCGACCATTTGGTCTGTCCCGAATACACCACCGCCCAGGCGATCGCCGCCACGCTCCGCTCGCCCGGCTCCCACGCGGTCGAAAACTTTGCCAAGGGCGCGATCGAGATGCAGAGCATCACGGTTTCGGATAACGCCAAGGCGGCGGGGGTGGCCCTCAAGGACCTCAAGCTGCCCGCCTCGACGCTGGTCGCCGCGGTCGAGCGAGAGGACGACGCCTTCCTGCCCACCGCCGACACCAAGGTCAACGCCGGCGACATCGTCACGCTTATCGGCGAATCCAAAGCGTTCGAGAAAACCATCAAGCTCTTTAAACCGGAGGCGGCGGGGCGGCTGAAGGTCATGGTGATGGGCGGCTCAACCCAGGGCGTCTGGCTCTGCCGGGAGCTGCGCAGCCGAAACTTCGCGGTCCGGCTGTTTGTTCAACGGGTCCATCGCGCTCAAGAGTTGGCCGAGAAGCTGCCGTGGGTCACGCTGATCAACGGCGACGTAATCAACTCCGACATCCTGCTCGACGAGGGCGTCGACCAAATCGACGCGTTTGTCGCCTGCACCGACGACGAGGAGACCAACATCCTCGCCGCCGCCCGGGCCAAGAGCATGGGGGCTAAGAGCGCGATCGCGGTGCTGCAGCGGCCGACGTACCTGCACCTGATCGGCCACATCGGCCTCGACCACGCCTTCAGCCCGCGCTCGACCGCGGTCAGCGAGATCGAAAGGCTGCTCAGCGGCGCGACGGTGCGGCCTCTCGCCCCCTTGGCCGAGGGTATCGCCGATGTTTACGAAATCCGTGTGCCGAGCCTGGCGAAGAAGGTCATCGATCGTCCGCTCAAGGAGGTCGAGTTCCCCGCCCGCACGATCATCGCGGCGATCAGCCGCGGCGAGACGGTGTTCGTCCCCGGTGCCGACGACGCCATCAAGGCCGGCGACATGGTCGTGGTCATCGGTCCTTCGGAATGCGCCCGCGACCTCAAGAAAATTTTCGGGGGTTGAGGCAGAAGTCATCACCCGGCAAGCGGCCGCTCGGATCGGCGTCTGATACTTGCCCCCCCGCGACTTTCTGCTTACCACATAGCCCATGAACTACCGCCACGTCCTGCGACAGATCGGCATCCTGATGCTCGTGCTCGGCGGGGGCATGGGGGTGATCGTGGCGCTGGAGTGGATCGTCTGGGCGGGAAGGGGGCGGGGGGAAATGCTGGGAGTGATGGCGATGGGCTTCTCGGCGGCGATCGGGGTCGTTGTCGGCGGGACGCTGTGGCTGATCGGGCGGGGCGGGAAGAAGCCGGAGATGATGAACCGCCGGGAGGCGATGCTGCTGGTCGCGATGAGCTGGTTCATCGGTGCCGGGGTCGCAGCGATGCCGTACTGGACCTGGGCCCTGACCCGACCGACCCCCGGCGGCGACGGCGGACACGTCTTCGACTCTTTCGTCGCCTGCTACTTCGAGGCGATGAGCGGGCTGACCACGACCGGGGCGACCGTGCTGTCGGACATCGGTGCCCTGCCCAAGGCTTTACTCCTTTGGCGATCGATGACCCACTGGCTGGGTGGGTTGGGCATCGTCGTGTTGTTCGTCGCGGTGCTGCCGATGATCGGCGTCGGGGGTAAGCGACTCTTCAACGCCGAGGCCCCGGGCCCGCAGCAGCAGGGCGTCCGTCCCCGTATCAAAGAGACCGCCCGCATCCTCTGGTTCATCTATACCGGCATTACCGTCGCGGCGATCACGTCCTACAAGCTCGCCGGTCTGTCGTGGTTCGACAGCGTCTGCCACGCCTTCTCGGTGGTCTCGACCGGCGGCCTCTCCACCCGCGACGCCAGCATGGGCCACTTCGACTCGGCGACGCTCGACGTCATCTCGATGGTGTTCATGCTGCTGGCCGGCGTGAACTTCGGACTGATGTTCCTGATCGTCCGCGGCCGGTGGAAGGCGGCCTACAAAGACGAAGAACTGCGGGTCTACCTCGCCCTGAAGCTGCTGGTGATCGTCGTCGTAGCGTTCAACATCATGGGCACCGACCTGGTCACCACCGCCGGCCGAACGGTTCACGCTACCTTCCTCGAGTCGTTCCGCTTCGCCGGTTTCCAGACGATCGCGTTGCACACCGGCACAGGTTTCACCACCTCGGACTACGACCAGTGGCCGTTCCTTAGCCGGGCGCTGCTCATCGGCCTGATGTTCATCGGCGGCTGCGCCGGATCGACCGCGGGGGGGATCAAAGTCATCCGCTTCTGGATCGCGATCAAGGTCATGATCGCTTCGCTCGAACGCGCTTTCCGGCCACAGGTCGTCCGCCCGCTCCGCGTCGGCGGCGGGGTCGTCGATGACGAAATGAAGGTCAACGCACTGACCTACTGTTTATTGATCCTGCTGCTGGTCTCGGGCGGGGCGTTGGTCATCGGTCTGTTCGAGACCCACGCCGGGGGCTATGAGATCGACTTCCTCACCGCCGCGACCGCCAGCCTCTCGACGCTGGGCAATATCGGCCCGGGGTTTAACGGCATCGGGGCAACCCAGAACTACGGCTGGTTCTCCACGCCGTCGCTCGCTTTCATGAGCCTGCTCATGATGCTCGGCCGGCTGGAGATCTACGCCGTTGCGGTACTCTTGCTGCCGCGTTTCTGGCGGGGGGATTGACCGGCGTATCGCGTGGTTGCGAGTTTTTGTTTTCCGCTCGCTGATACGGGACCGCGTTAGTTGTTACGCTTTTCGAGTTATCTGTTAGTGCTTGCCTGTCTTTTCGCCCCTCCGGAGTTGTGAATGATCGTCGTCAATACCGAAACCGTCCCCGGCTACGAGGTCGCCGAGACCCTCGGCATTGTGCAGGGCAACACCATCCGCGCCAAAAACGTCGGCCGTGACATCGCGGCGAGCTTCAAGAACCTCGTTGGCGGCGAACTCAAGGGCTACACCGAACTACTGACCGAAGCCCGTCGGGAGGCGATCGAAAGGATGCTTGCCCAGGCCCAGCAGCTCGGGGCCGACGCCGTGCTGAACGTCCGTTTCACGACCAGCGCCGTCGCGGCCGGGGCCGCCGAGCTCTACGCCTACGGCACCGCGGTACGCCTAGCTCCGCTGGCGAGCCCCGAGTCGACCGGCGCCGCGGTACTCGACGAAGGAGCCTGATTTTGGACGCGATTATCCAACTGGTTTGGCAGATCGTCATGCTCCCCGTCGGGCTGATCTTCGGCGGCATGGCCGAGCGTAAGCATTTTCGACAGCTCGACGAACGCGAGGCCCAGCTCCCGGTGCCGCTGGACAACCGCAAACACGTCACCCGGCCCGAGCAGGTGGTGCACGCCCAGATGATCAGCGGTCAGGTCGTTATTGCGACCGACTACTGGAAGTCGTTCCTGATGAAGCTCCGCAACCTTGTCGGGGGCGAAGCGCGGTCGGCCGACCGCTTGATGCAGCGCGGCCGACGCGAGGCGTTGATGCGGCTCCGCGAGTCGGCCGCCCGCCTCGGGGCCAACGAGGTCTGGAACGTCCGCCTACAGTTCTCCAACATCTCCATGATGCAGGGCAAGCGGGGCGGCAACATGCAGGTCGAGGTCTTCGCCTACGGCACCGCCGTGAAACGCCGAGCCGCCAACGGTTAAACCCCGTCAACCCCGTGAGCGATAAACCCTCCCACCAGCCCGGGATCGAGAACGAGCCGCACCTCTCGGGCCAAGGCTTGCGGGGGTTTCGCCCCGACCCCACCGAAGCCAAGGCGGCTTACCGGCTGGCGCAGCAAGCCCCCGACAGCCCCGGGGTTCGGGCCCACCACGACGTGTTCGACGAGCCGGCGTTACGTGTCCGCCCCGGCGAACGCATCGACCGCGACTGGTCCTGCGATGCCTGCGGCTACAACCTCCGCGGCACGAACGTCGGCGACCCCTGCCCGGAGTGCGGCAAAAAGTCCTTGCTCGCCCCGACCACCGACACCCAAGGCACCGGCTACAGCGCCTGGCTTACCGAAAGTATCGCGCAAACCTCGGCGACGCGGTCGTGGACGGTTGTTCTCGGCGTGATGGCTTTGGGCGGGCCGTGGGCGGTGCTCGGGGCGTTGATCGCGACCTACGGCGGGCTGATGGCGCTCGTCGTGATCGGCCCGGCGGTCGAAGAAGTCATGAAGATCGGATTGATCGCCCTGCTCATCGAGGTCCGGCCGTACCTGCTGCGCAGCCGAGCGCAAATCTACGCCGCGGCGGCGGGCAGCGGGCTGATGTTTGCGGTGATCGAGAACCTGATCTACCTCAACGTCTACATCCCCAATCCCTCGCCGGGGATCATCGCCTGGCGGTGGGTGGTCTGCACCGCGCTGCACGTCGGCTGCACCACGGTCGCCGCGGTCGGGGCGGTCGCGGTCTGGAAGAAGGTCATCGCCGAACGCCGTCGCCCCCCGCGCGGCCCGATCGAGCTGCGCTGGCTGGTCCTGGCGATCGTGCTGCACGGGGCCTACAACGGCATCGTTACCGTCGCCGAACTCAGCGGATTCGACTTCTGACACCGGCCCAGCGTTTCGCTACTACCCGGGCCGATTGGTACCTATACTTACGGCATGCCCGTAACCGAAGCCGACACCGTCAACGTTGATCTTCCGCCGCTGACCGCGGCCGAGTCGTTCTACCTGCCCGAGGTATTCAAGGGCCTGGGGACGACGCTACGTCACCTCACCGGAGCGATCCGCGGCCCGGGCAAGGGCACCAACCGCGTCCTCGAATACCCCGAAGACCGCCGCGAGCACCACGCCGTGGAAGACGGCGGCCTGCACGTCGACAACTTCCGGGGGGTCCACCGGCTCAACCGCGACGAAGACGGCCGGGTCCGCTGCGTCGCCTGCTTCATGTGCGCCACCGCTTGCCCCGCCAACTGCATCCACATCGAGGGCAAAGAGTCGCCCTGGGACGACCGCGAGAAGTACCCGATCAAGTTCGACCTCGACGAGCTCCGCTGCATCTTCTGCGGCATGTGCGAAGAAGCCTGCCCCGTCGACGCGATCGAGCTGACCTACACCTACGACGTCGTCGGCATGTCACGCAACGAGATGATCTTCGACAAAGAAAAGCTGCTGGCGGTCTACGACGCGACGGTCGAGACTAAGCCGATGTGATTCATGGACGAGCTTGCAGACCCGCCGCCGACCCCAATCAAATCTAATCGAGTCCGATTTTGGACACATTGTGTTTATCTCAGCACGATTGTTGTGTTGATTTCTGCGCTTTCTTTCATGGCTCTTGAGAGAGGTGCTCACCGCCTTACGGCTAAGCTTGATCTGGAAACCGGCGTGAATTCTTCGGCGGATCTTACGCAGCAATATTCCAATTATTATCAGTTAAATGGGCAGTGGCCTTCGCTAAGTGATCTTCGGCATAACCGTGGGTTGCATTACCTGACGACTAATCCGCAATCCACTAACGCGATTTTACGCACCGATATCTACCGATTGAATGCGGACTATGAAGTACATTTTCGGTTGGGAACGACGGGAGAAGTGACCGTGCTGATACAAGCAGTCAAACCTTAAGCTTTCGTAGCGTTTCCAGCTAAGCATTTGTTAGAAGTAATTTCATGAAGAAGGTGGTAAGGGGCGTGTGGAAGCGGGTGAGTAAGTTTCTCCGTGTTCCCAGATTTCTTGTTTCCAGATCGGTAGCTCTGCTTTGAGCCGATCGATTGCTTCGCGGCAGGCGGCGAAGGCTTCGGGGCGGTGGCCGGTCAGGGTTTGGATAACAACGCTGGCTTCGCCGAGGGCGACGGGGCCGGTGGCATGGACAATGCGGATGGCGTGGCAGTCGTATTTTTCGGCGAGGTCGCGGGCGAGTCGGTCGAGGAGTTTTTCGGCCATCGGGGCGTAGGCTTCGTAGTCGAGGCGGGCGAGCGGGCCGTGGTCGGGGTGGGTTTCGGCGCGGGTTCGGCCGAGGAAGACGCACTCGCCGCCTACTCCCGGAACCGTCGGCAAATCGATCGCCGTGACGGGGCGGTCTTGTAGGCCGGTGAGGATGAGCGGGTTTGGTTGACTCACGTCGTTTCCGGGGGATCGTCTTGGGTTTGCTGGTGGAGTTTGCGTAGCACGTCGAAGGCTTGCATCGGCGTCATCTGGTTGAGGTCGAGCTTACGCAGCTCGTCAACGGCGGGGTGTTCAGGGGCTTGGGCGAAGAGCGGCATGTCGAACGAAGCGGTCGGGGCAGCAGGTTTCTTCTTATTTTTACCTTGGCTTGCGGGGGCGGGGGCTAAGCCTTCGTGGTTTACTGCAAGTTCGCCGAGGAGTTGGTTGGCGCGTTTGACGACGGGGGCGGGGAGGCCGGCGATCTGGGCGACGTGGATGCCGTAGCTGCGGTCGGTCGCCCCGGGGACGATACGGTGGAGGAAGACGATCTCGTCGTTCCACTCGCGGACGCTGACGTTGAGGTTGGCGATCTTCGCGGCCCGTTCGCCGCCTACGGCTGGATCGGCCAGGGTGGTCAACTCGTGGTAATGCGTCGCGAACAAACACCGGCAGCCAATGTCCGCTAGGTGCTCGGCGATCGCCCATGCCAAACTTAGGCCGTCGAGGGTCGAGGTGCCCCGGCCGATCTCGTCGAGGATGACCAGCGATTTTTCGGTTGCGTGGTGGCAGATGTTGGCGGTCTCGGTCATCTCGACCATGAAGGTCGACCGCCCGGCGTGCAGTTCGTCGTGGGCGCCGACGCGCGTGAAGATCCGGTCGCACAGCCCGACGGTCGCGGACTCGGCGGGGACGAAGCTGCCGGTGTGGGCGAGCAGGGCGATGAGCGCCGCAGTCCGGATGTAGGTCGATTTACCGGCCATGTTCGGGCCGGTGATGAGAGCGAGGCTGGCGTCGGTGTCGGCTTCGCTCCGCAGGGTGACGTCGTTGGGCACGTACCGATCGCCGAGTAGTTCGTCGAGCACGGGGTGCCGGCCCGCGACGACGTGCAGGCCCGGCTCGTCGGTGAGCGTCGGCTTGACGTAGCGGTGCCGGGCGGCACGCCGGCCGAAGCACAGCAACACGTCGAGGTCGGCCGCAACATCGGCGAAGGCGTGCAGCGTCTCCATCTGTTTTTCGCATACGCCGCACAACTCAGCGAACAGGTGCTGCTCCCGCGCGACCGCCCGGCCCTCGGCGCTCAGCACCTTGCCTTCGAACTCCTTGAGCTGGGGCGTGATGAAACGCTCGGCGTTTTTCAGGGTCTGCTTGCGGGTCCACAGGGCGAAGCGTTGGTCGTCGTCTTTGATCTTCTGGCTGTTGACGGCCGAGAGCTCGATGTAGTAGCCGAAGACTTTGTTGTAGCCGACCTTGAGCGAGGTGACGCCGGTCTCTTCGATGAGGTCTTTCTGGTAGTTGGCCAGCCAGACGTTGGAATCGCGTTGCAGGCCGCGGTACTCGTCGAGCTGGGCGTCGTGGCCGTCGCGGAAGAGGCCGCCTTCGCGGAGGTGGGCGGGGACGCCCTCGTCTTTGCAGGCCGATCCGATGCGGTCGGCCAGGTCGACAAGCGTGGGCAGCACCGCGGCGAGTCTTTCGTGGAACGGCTTGACCGACGGCCGCTCGGCCAAGACTTCCGCCAAAGCCTCGGCCTGCCCGACGCTCTTACCCAACGCGACGAGGTCGCGCGGCAACGCCCGGCTGACAGCCAACCGGGCGATGATCCGCGGCACGTCGTGGACACCGTCAAGCGCCCCGGCCAACTCGTCGGCGAACCGCGAATCGTCGACGAGCGACTGCACGACGCGCTGCCGATCCTCGATCGCGCCGCGGTCGGCTAGCGGGTAGCACAGCCAGTCACGCAGCCGACGCTTGCCCATCGCCGTCACGCACCCCCCGGAAACACCGCCTCGGCGTAGCACGGCCAAGAGCGAGCCTTCGGCATCCCCGGCCCGCAAAGTTTGCTCGACCTCAAGACTGGCCAGCGACGCCTGATCCACGATCAGGTGTTTTGTCCGAATGAACGTCTGCGGCGGTCGGAGGTGGGCGAGGACGCCGTCTTCGTTTCGTTGCGTTTCGAGCAGGTACGCCAGCAGCCCGCCCGCGGCGGCGAGGGCGGGGTCATCGTCGGCGAGGCCGAAGCCGCCGAGCGTGGCGACGCGGTACTGCCGGCGCAGCGCTTCGTTGGCTTCGTTGAGACGGAACTGCCAACCGGGCCGGCCGGTGCGGGGGCAGTCCAGCGGTAGCTCGGCGACGCGCGGCGGGGCCTCGCCGTCGGCCGTCTCGCAGTACAAGAGCTCGCTGGGGTTAATCCGGGCCAGCTCGTCGCCGACCTCGCCCTCTGCAACCGTCGCGATCTGAAACGCCCCGGTGCTGAGCTCCGCCCAGGCGATCGAGGCCGTGTCATCCCCGTGAAAAACTACCGCAGCACACGGGTTGACCTGCTCGTCAGAAAGCAGCGACTCATCGGTCAGCGTGCCGGGCGTGACGACGCGGGTCACGTCGCGTTTGACCACGCCCTTGGCCTGCGACGCCTCTTCGACCTGGTCGCAGATCGCTACGCGATAGCCCGCCTGGACCATCCGGCGGAGGTAGCCCTCGACGCTGTGGTACGGCACGCCGGCCATCGGCACGCCCTCGGTCCGCTGGGTCAGCGTGACGCCGAGCACGCGGTGGGCCAGCTCCGCGTCGTCGAAGAACATCTCGTAGAAGTCGCCCATCCGGAAGAACAGCACGCAGCCGGGGTGGTCGGCCTTGAACTGCTTGAACTGCCGCATGGCGGGCGTGTCGGTCTTCGAGCCGGCGGCCGAGCCGCGTTTATTTTTTGGGCTGGCCGAGCTTGAGCCTTCGGAGCGGCCGGCTTGCTCGGCGGGGTTGGATGGAGGCGAAATCGGCGTAGCCATAGGGACGATCTTACCGGATCGTGAGGGGCTTTCGGCCGAGCGTCCGCGGGGGTTATCAATCGCCCGATCCGATTTGGTGGTGCTTTATCTGAATTCGAAGCTTCAAGCGTTGATTTAACCAGTACGTCCACCATCCACTGAGGGCTACCCATGATCAAGCGCTACGAGATGTCGATGTTTGAAGAAAAGCACGGCGGCAACGATTCGCAAATCGTCCTGCAGCCTGAGGCCTCGCCGGTGGGCCTGAAGGGCAAGATCTGGTGCGGCCTGCTCGCCGGGATCATCGTGCTGGTGGTGTCGAAGGTGACGAGCAACGGCTACGACACCGCTGAGGCC
Organism: Planctomycetota bacterium; assembly: GCA_038747275.1. GTDB lineage: Bacteria > Planctomycetota > Phycisphaerae > Phycisphaerales > Phycisphaeraceae > Algisphaera. Next base: position 23,221 of record JBCDJW010000032.1, read on the forward strand.
GCGGGCGCAGCTCAGATCAAGATCGTTGAGGCGGAAGCCGAGACGGACGATCGTCGGTCGGGCGAAGGCGGCAGCGCCTCGTCTCGCGACGATCAGAGCTGGGTCTTCGACAACTGATTTAACCCGCCCGAACCCGTTCCAGGAAAACGCAATGCCCGATCCACGCCCTGCCGATACGACCCCGCCCGATTCTTGGATGGGGTTGCTCGCCGTGGCCGTGATCGCGGGTTTAGGCCTGCTCGCGGTGTTCGATCCTTCGCTGCAACCGAAGCAGGCCGATGCGACTTCTGCGGTGGTTGAAGCCGTTACGGATGTGGGGGCCGTCGATAATCTCGAAAACGCGAGCGTTTCTGGGAAGCCGGTGGTTCTTCCGCTTTACGTGAACGAAACCGGGGCGCACCAATCCGATGAAACCAAGCCGGCGAATCCGCCCGAGCCGATCGTCACCGGCTTGTTCGGTCCGTGATGAGCCCGCCAGCACTGTCGGCTAAACTCGGGGTGTGTCGCCTGACCCCCACTCCGAAACTTCTCTCTTCCCGTCCGCTGGATCGGGGACATCCAATGAAAATTCAGGATTAGCTCTGCCCAACACGGGCTATGCCCGGGTCGCGCTGGAACGGAGTATCGATTCGGGTGAGGGCGGTTTCACTTACGCGGTGCCCGCAACGTTGGCCGACTTGTCGGTGGGCGACCGCGTCACCGTGCCGCTGGGCCGAGGCAACAAGCCCGCGGCGGGCGTGGTGGTCGAGCTGCTTGACGAGGCGGACCCCGGTATCAAACGGATCAAGCCTATCGCTTCGCGGGAGCGGTCCGCGTCGTCGCTGCCGGATGATTTGGTGACGCTGGCCAAATGGGTTTCGGCGTATTACTGCTGTCCGCTGGGCATGACCTTCGGCAGCCTGTTGCCCGCAGCCGTCAAGCGAGCCACCGGTACGCGGCAACGCACGCAGGTCAGAGCCTTACCGGGTCTCGATGTCGATAGCTTGCCGAAGCTCACCAAGCTGCAACGTGCCGTCCTGGACGCGGCGATCGCTCACACCGTCGGCGACGGGTGGATCGATCCCAAGGACCTCGCCGACGCCGCGGGGGCGAAGTCCACGTCGCCGGTCAACCAACTACTCGACAAAAAACTGCTCGAGACCCGCCAGCAGCAGCGCATCGTTTCGGACCTCGACCTACGGGCTCAGCAAGCGGTGTCCGCAGCCACCCCCCCGGAATTGACCCCGGCTCAGGCCAAAGCGGTCGAAAGCCTACGCGCTTCCGTCGGCCAAGGCTTCGGCGTCCACCTGCTCCACGGCATCACCGGCTCGGGCAAGACCGAGGTCTACCTGCGAGCGATCGAATCTTTGTTCGCTTCCCCCGGAAGTAATTCCGACGGAAGTGAAGAAGACTACAACGGAGGCGGGGTGATCGTGCTGGTCCCCGAGATCGCGTTGACGCCGCAGACGGTGGGGCGGTTTCTTTCGCGGTTCGGCGGCGCTTCCGGGGGCGGTGAGGTTGCGGTGCTCCATTCCGGTCTGACCGCCGCCCAGCGCCATGCCCAGTGGCAACGCATCCGCGACGGCCACGCGCGCGTCGTAGTTGGAGCCCGATCGGCGATTTTCGCTCCACTTCCAAAAGTCGGATTGATCATCGTCGACGAAGAACACGAGTCGTCGTACAAACAGGACCAGCTCCCGCGGTACCACGCCCGCGACATAGCGATTAAGCGCGGCCAACTCGCCGGCTGCCCGGTGGTGCTTGGCAGCGCGACGCCGTCGCTCGAGAGCTACCACAACGCTAAGGCGGGGAACTTCGGCCTGCTCGAACTGCCCGACCGCGTACCCGGGGCGGTCCTGCCCAAGGTCGAGATCGTCGACCTCGCCAAGGAACGGCAGGAACGCAAAGGCATCCATCTGTTGTCGCACCGACTGGAAGCGGCGTTAAAAGCAAACCTCGAAGCCGGCGGCCAGGCAATCCTGCTGCTCAACCGCCGGGGCTACGCCAACTATATCGCCTGCCCCGACCACCGCTGCGGCTGGATGATGCGCTGCGACCACTGCGACGTGACGATGGTCTATCACCGCAACGCCGCGCTGCCCACCGGCGGCCTCGTTCGCTGCCACCACTGCAACGCCGAGCAGATGCTCGCCCGCCTCTGCCCCGAGTGCGGCCGCAACGTGACCGTCTTCGGCCTCGGCACGCAGCGTGTCGAAGAAGAAATCGAGCGGAAGTTTCCGGGGGCTCGGCTCGCTCGGATGGATGCCGACGCGATGCGCACCGCCAAGGACTACCAGCAGACGCTTGATGCTTTCGCCCGCGGTGAGACAGACATCCTGCTCGGCACGCAGATGATCGCCAAGGGGCTCGACGTCGCCAACGTCCGCCTCGTCGGCGTCGTCTCGGCCGACACCTCGCTGAACTTTCCCGATTTCCGCGCCAGCGAGCGAACCTTCCAGCTCATTGCCCAGGTCGCCGGCCGGGCTGGCCGCGGCATGCACCGCGGCACCGTGATCGTCCAGTCGTTCAATCCCAACGACCCCGCGATCCAACTCGCCGCCCAACACGACTATGTCTCGTTCGCGGAACAGGAACTCCAGACCCGCACCGACGCCGGCCTCCCTCCCGTCGGCCGGATGGCCCGCATCGTCCTCCGCGACACCGACGACCTGGCCAACAAAAAGCGCGCCCACGAACTCGCTCGTGCGTTGCACAAAGCCAACGACCAACTAAACCTCGGCGTCCGCCTCCGCGGCCCCAGCGTCTGTCCTATTGCTAGACTCGTTGACCACTACCGCCAACACATCGAACTTATCGCCTCACCGCCGCAGGGCGCACCTGCGATCCAGAAGCTATTAACGACGCTGCGCAACTCCGGTCAACTCATCAGTGATACCCACACCGCCGTGGATGTAGATCCGGTTGCGCTACTTTGAGAAGCGTTATCTGAAAATCAACAGCCTTTGTACGTCAGCACAGGTTCAAGCTCTCGACGGATCTTGACCAGCTCCGTTTGGTGCCGCATAACCTGGCGGATGTCTTTGTACGCTTGGGGGGCTTCTTCGCGGAGGCGGGCATGCTGATTAGGGTTGGTGTGGACGTGGCGGGTCTGGCGTTTGAATTGGCCGGTACTAATTCGGCTGCGGGCTTCGGTACGGCTCATGGCGCGGCCGGCGCCGTGGGAGCTGCTGCACAACGCTTCGCGGTGGCCGCGGCCGAGGACGTGGTAGCTGGCGGTGCCCATTGAGCCGGGGATGAGGCCGGGTTGGTTCGCGAATGCGGGGGCAGCGCCTTTGCGGTGGACGTAGAGGTATTCACCGAAGTGCAACTCACGGCGGACGTGGTTGTGGTCGCACTGCACGAAGCTCGCGGGTCGCGGGGCGATGCCGAAGTATTCACGCAGCAGCCAGGCCACGGCGTCGAGCATCAGTCGGCGGTTCAGGCGAGCGTAGGCGCGGGCCAGATGTTGGTCGCGTAGGTAAGCCCGCCCAAGATCGCTGTCGGCGTCCAGCAGCGGTAAGCCGTGGCTCCGCTCCGGAGCGACCTCGATGTAGTGTCGGCTGATTGCTTGGCCGAGCCTGCGGGAGCCTGAGTGGACCATCGCCCAAAGCGAGCCGTCGGCCGTGTCGCGTTGCAGCTCGAGGAAGTGGTTGCCGCCGCCGAGCGTGCCGAGCTGGGCCCGGCCGGTGCGTTGCAACGCGTGGTCGAGTCGGCCGAGGCTCAACCGCCGCCGGTCGTTCAGTTGTAGCGGCAGCGGCTTGGCATAGCGCGAAATCGGCACCAGCCGGGTCAGTGTCTTGAGGATCGCTCGTCCTTTGACTGGCGAATCGATCACCGACGCCGGCGCGTCGAAACCCAGCGCCGCGATCCCGCAGCCGATGTCGCCGCCGACCGCGGACGGATAGATCGCCCGGCGGGTCGCGAGGACCGTGCCGACACACACGCCCTTGGCCAGATGCACGTCCGGCATCACCGCCACGCGGACCGCGTCACGCAGCCGACGCATCCGTTCGAGCGACGCCAGCACGTTGTCCGGCGGGGTCGCGCCGACCCACCGCCGGATCGGTGCGGGTTCGCTTTGGGTATAAGTTTTTTCAATCGAAAGTTTCATTATGTTCCTTCCGGTTCTGCAGCCGGAATATCAGCTGCGGTGTTTTCTTCCGGCTCAGGCCTTTAGCCAACTCGTGGCGCAGCCGGGGCGTGGCCGCGGCGAGGTGGGCCATCACCTCCCGCGCGTGCGGGCTGTGGTTGGCTTCGTCGGCACAAGCGTGGGCTACGGTCACTTCGAGGAACGCCCGGCGATCGGTTGGCTCGACGGTGATCACGACCAGAGATTGCAGCCGCGGGTTGCTGCAGTCGGCCAAACCCATCTGGATGAGCTTGCGGACCTGGCCGCAGAGCCGACGGCTACGCCAGACGTCTTTCTGTTTTTTCTGGCTGCGTTGGCGGTGCCGATGCAGCCCGTGGGTGTCGTGGTGTTCTTGGAGTTCAGAGTCTTCGAGTTCAAAGTCGACGCAAAGATCGCGCCAGGCCGCGTCGCGGCGAGTTTTATTGCCCATGGCAAAACATCCCGTCTCCCGGGCAGAAGCTACGCAGCGATCGCGCAGCCTGATCCGGGCGGTGTTGGAGTTGGATGTGGAATCAGACCGTTCGGAGGCGGCGGACTAAGCGTTTATCAAAAGACATCAAGCCGCTTCGGCGGGTCAACAACCAGACAGGATTTAGCGTTCAAGGACTCGCATGGTGATACCTCCCGGGCGGATCGCCCTATGGGTGCGGCAAAGATATCGGGCGATGACACTCGGTTCAATAGTTTTTATTTGAAAACACGATTTTTTATTCGAGCGATTTACGCCGAAGTCCGCAGACGTAAGCAACGAGTCGCCTGCGATAGGGTTCGGGCCTATAAACGGAGATGAACGAAACGTTGTCTTCAAGCTGTCTGCTGTGGTTCCGTCGGCAGCTCCGCGTCCACGATCAGCCTTTGTTCGATGGGGTCGATGGGCCAATATTGGGTGTGTGGGTATTGGACCCGCGGGAGCTGCTGACCACTGATGAATTGGGATTCGATCGCTGCGGGGATCGTCGGCTGAAGTTTTTATTGGAGAGTGTGGCGGCATTACGCGAGCGGCTGCGTAGTCTAGGCTCGGAACTCATCGTGAGGGTGGGCGAGCCGGAGACGGAGCTGCTGGCGTTGATGCGGCAGACGGGGTCCAGTGCGTTGCGGGCGGTTGAAGAGCCGGGGACCGAAGAGCGGGCCGTAGAGAAGAGGCTGCGGCGGGTGTTTGAGAACGACCGGTCGATCGGGGATTTCGAGCTGCTGCCCGCCGAGACGCTGTTCGAGATGGACGACGTCAGGGAGGCCGCGCGGGAGCTGCCGGAGGTGTTTAGTAATTGGCGGCGTAAGGCAGAGAAGAAGCTGGAGTTCGCTTTGCCCCGGCCGACCCCCGCCCCCGGAAGTTTGACACCCTGGCCGAAGGCTTACGATTTCGAGGCGGGTGACATCCCCACTTTGGAATCCTTGGGCCGGTCCGATCCCGAAGAAGACCTGCGGGGCGTGCTGCCGTTTGTCGGCGGTGAGTCGGCGGGGCTTGAACGGCTGCAGCACTGGGTCTTCGAGGGCGACCACCTGCGACGCTACAAAGAGACACGCAACGGCATGCTCGGGGAGGCGTACTCGTCAAAGTTCTCGCCGTGGCTCGCGACGGGTTGCCTGTCGCCACGCTTCGTCGTGCAGGAGACGCTGCGTTACGAGAGCGAGCGGGTTTCGAACGATTCGACATACTGGCTGCGGTTCGAGTTGCTGTGGCGAGAGTACTTCCGGCTGTACCTGCTTAAGCACGGCCCGAGGCTGTTCCACCGCCGCGGGCCGGCCGAGCGTTCGTTGAGCTATGAAAACCGGCCGCAACATTTCGAGTCGTGGCTTTCCGGGGGGACCAACGTGCCGATGGTCGATGCGAACATGCGGGAGCTGACGGCGACGGGGTTCATGAGCAACCGCGGCCGGCAGAACGTGGCGAGTTTTCTTTGTAAAAACCTCGACGTCGACTGGCGGTGGGGTGCACGGTGGTTCGAGTCGCAGCTGCTGGACTACGACCCCGCGGCGAACTGGGGCAACTGGGCCTACGCCGCGGGCGTCGGGGCGGACCCGCGGGGTTTCCGGGGGTTCGACGTGGTGGGTCAGGGCCGGCGGTACGACGCGGACGGGGCGTATGTGCGTCATTGGCTGGGTGACGAGTTGGCGGGGGTGGGGGACGAAGCGGTACATACGCCCTGGACGGCGGGCGGGCTGCGGCCGATTGTCGACCCGCGGCGGTCGTTGGCGGATGCGGAGGCGCGGTGGGAAATGGCGGCCGTATAGGTCGGTCGGACGCCGTGGCACCCCGGGTCATTGACCCGGGGCTAAATTTTGGTCCGGCGTCGAGTCTGCTATAACCCGCCGCGATGGATCGCCCTTCTGTGCCCAAAAACCTACGCCCGTTGGGCTCGCCGAAGGTGAATCGGCGGATCATGGCGATCGCCTGGCCGGTGATGCTGTCGGCGTTGTCGCAGGCGCTCTTGACCAACATCGACTTCGTGATGGTCGGCCAGATCTCGACCGACGCGTTGGCGGCGGTGGGGGTGGCCGGCACGTTCATGACGATCTTCTTCATCGTCGGCAACTCGCTGTCGTTCGGGCTGAGCACCTGCGTATCGATGCGGCTGGGCGAGCAGGACCGGGCCACGGCGGGGCGGGTCGCGGTGCACGGGCTGATCTTCGGGGTGCTGCTGGGGTTGGCGTTGTTCGCGACCTGCCGATCGGTGCTGGGCTTGGTGTTTGGCAGCATGGACCTCGAGCCAGCGGTACGGCAGCTCACGCTGGACTACTCGCGGGTGTTTGTGTTCGGGCTGCTGGTGTCGGCGCTGGGCGGGATGGCGGGGGCGACGTTCGGGGCGTACACCAAGACCCGGCCGGTGCTGATCGCCTCGTTGATCATGGTCGCGGTGAACCTGGTGGGCGACTACGTCCTGATCTTCGGAAAGCTGGGGTTCCCGGCGATGGGCGTGCGGGGGGCGGCGTGGGCGAGCGTCTCGGCGGTGTTTTGCTCGACGGCTTACCTGCTGGTGATGCTGGCGTGTTCGGTGCAGGCGTTCGAGCTGAGTCTGCCGCGGAGCCCGGCGGCGTTCGGCCGAACGGTGGCAACGATCTTGCGGCTGGGCATCTCGACGACGATCGAGTGGTCGCTGTGGTTCGTGGGGGTGTTCGTCATTACGGTGTGGCTGTCGCCGTTTGGGGCGGTGCCGCTGGCTTTGTTCCATGTCTCGATCAAGGTGCAGAACTTCTTGATGCTGGCGGTGCGGGGGTTCGTAGTAGCGAACAACGCGATGATCGGCCGGGCCCACGGCGGCCGGCAGCCGAGGCGGATCGCGTTATGGCACCACCATAACCTGCGGCTGGGTTACATCAGTATAATCCCCGGGTTGCTGCTGCTGCTCGTCTTCCCGGGGTGGCTGTTCGGATGGTTCATCCCGCTCGAAGAACTCGAACAGATCGGCTCGCCGTGGTGGCTTGGCGTCGCGGTCGCGGGGGTGCTGGTCGTGCGGATGATCAACACGATCGCCGGCTCGAGCCTGCGGAGCGTCGGCGTGGTGACGTTCTTCGTTTACTTGCTGCTCGCGTCGCAGGGCTTAGCGTTGGGCACCGGATTGCTAACGCTTAAGGGGGCGGCGTGGGGTTTCTGGGGGGCGTTGCTGGCGACGGCGGTCGACGAGTCGTTCCGTGCGGCGGTGAGTGCGGTGAAGCTGCGGCGCATGATTAATTAATCGATAACAGCGATCGCACCTTGGTCGGAAAGATATACCAGTACTTTGTCGAGCATCTCTTGCGAAGTTGCTTCAAGAACGACCATATCGCTATCTTGCGAGAAAGGATAGATATCGATGCGCTCAGTATGGCCGGGTCGTTTAGATAGCGTTAGCTCTCGCCAATTTACGGCTGCGGGATAGGCGGAGTCACCATCCGAATCAAAATCAACCTCCCGGCCCCAAAGCAGATAGGCGAGTTTGTAAAACGGGGGCATGTCGCCAATTACTTCAGCGGTGGCTTTTGCTCGCATAGCATTTTTTTACCGCGCTGTAACCCGTCGATCGGGTATCGGGCAACTTTTAGAGTTGTTCGTCAGCTCGTGCATCAGTTCGTCCATCTTCACGGTGGCGAACGTCGTCGCGCTGTCGCTCATGGCGTAGGGGATGACGAGGTGGCCGGCGTGGGCGAGGGCGCCGCAGGTGTAGACGACGTTGGGCACGTAGCCGTCGCGTTCGTCCTGGTTGGGGATGATGAGGGGTTGGTCGAGGTGGCCGATGACCTTGGACGGGTCGTCGAGGTCGAGGAGGCAGGCGCCGATGCAGTACTGGCGGACGGGGCCGACGCCGTGGGTCAGCAGCAGCCAGCCGTGCTCGGTCTCGATGGGCGGGCCGCAGTTGCCGATCTGCACGAACTCCCAGGGGTAGAGCGGGCCGACGAGCTTTTGGCAGTCGTTCCAGAAGTGGACGTTGTCGGACTGCATGAGGAACATGTTCTCACCGTCGAGGCGGGAGATCATGTGGTAGAAGCCGTTGACCTTGCGGGGGAAAAGGGCCATGCCCTTGTTCTGGACGTACCGGCCGTTGAGGGTGTGGATCTCGATGTTGGAGAAGTCGGCGGTCTCGAAGAGCTGGGGCAGGATGCGGAAGCCGTTGTAGGCGGTGTAGGTGCCGAAGTAGGTGGTGGTGCCGTCGTCGTCGGTGAAGTGGGTGAGTCGGACGTCTTCGATGCCGCGGGACTCGTTTTCGGAGGTCGGGAAGATGACGATCTCGGAGGGGTCCGACTCTTCGGGGACCATGAGGCGGTAGTTGGACCGGGCGAGCCAGAGCATGTTCTCGGCGGTCTCGTTGAACGGCCGGGGGTGGTCGGGCCGCTGCTTGATCTCGGCGACCTTGTGGTCGAGCTGCTGGTAGGTGAACCAGTCGGGCATCTCGTCGAGCACGGCCCGGGCGGCGTCGGTGTAGGCGGCCATCTCGATGAGCTTGAGGTAGAAGAGCTTCTTCTCGTACTGCCGGTCCTGGTTGACGCGCATCTTCGCGGCGTACTTGGTCATCGGGGCGAAGGTGATCTCGCCCTCGGCGTCGACGACGCCGGTGCGGAAGACGATCGACGAGACGTGGCCCTCGCCCGTTGCGCGGAGCGACATGATGAACCGCAGCGAGCCCGCATCGACGCCCGACTGGTCGGGGTGGGGGACGATGCTGGGGTTGAAGAGGGCGGCGGATTCGATGGCGTACTCCATGGTGAAGTACGAGCCGATGAGCAGCTTGCGTTCGAGAGAGAGTGCGTCCAGTTCGTCGACGTGGTGGCGGATGTAGCCGAAATGGCGGTCGAAGGTGTTTTCGATCTTGCGGTGGCGGGGCCCGAAGTCGGCGATGACTTGGTCTAGCAGCTCGCGGACCTGGGCGTCGGAGAGGGCGGCGACGCGGTTGAGGACGTTCTTGGCCCGCTGCTCGCCGCCGACCTGGAAGTAGCGGGCGATGACGCGTTTGTCGTCGGCGCTGAACTTCTGATCTTTGCGTGTGACCTTGATCGGGCTGCCGTTGGGCATGGTGGGTTTCCGTGACGGTAAAACTGAAAATCGACAGCAGGCGATCGTGAACCCCTGCGTCAGCGTATCGACGTTTTCGGCGGGGCGGTAGCACTTTCTTGTCGGTGGTTTTACTTATCGGGGCGGACGGCAACGACTTGGACGACGTCGGCCAGGCCGGTGTGGTAACGGCCCTCGTGGATGATGCGCTGCGTCTCTTCGAGGTGCTCTAGCGAGAGCCCGACGAGCTCCTCACGCAGGCCGGCGGCGGTCATGCACAACGCCTCAGCCCCCGGCCCGGGTCCGCCGGTGTCGCGGGCGGTCTGAGATGGGGTGTAGGCTTCGAGTACGAACCGGCCGCCGGGCCGGAGGGCGGGCTCGATGCGGGCGTGGGTCTTCTTGCGGGCTTCGGGCGGGACGTGGCCGAAGATCGACACGACCAGGTCCCATTGACCAACACCCAGGTCGTACTCGGCGAGGTCGGCGACAACGGTTTGCAACGGTAGGTCTTCTCGCTCCGCCACGCGGGCGGCGGCCCGCATCCCGACGGCGGAGAAATCGACCGCGGTAACTTCCCAGCCGAGCCGGGCGAGGAACAACGCGTTGCGGCCCTGCCCCTCGGCAAGGCACAACACTCGCCCGGGTTTGTCCCGGGCCGATGGCTGGCTGAGTTGATCGATCTGCTCCGCGAGAAAAGCATTCGGCTCGTCGCCGTAGGCCGGCTCGTCTTCGGCGTAGCGCTGGTTCCAGAAGTCCGCGGGCAGTGGCTGGCTCATGCCGCCACTTTAGCCGGGGTCTTTATGCCGCGAGGGTCAGCCCCTCACCGTCGTTTCCCGACTTGTGTTTCACCAGCGTGACCTGGTTGCCCCGGTCGTTGTATATCACCTCGTCCATAAACGCCCGCATGAGCATCAGGCCCCGGCCCGACAGGGCTTCGAGGTCATCCGGGTCGGGCTCGACGTCGAGCTTCGCGGTATCGAAGCCCGGGCCCTCGTCGCGGATGACGAAGGTGGCCGAGTCGGTGGTCATCGTCTCGGTGATGTGGATCTTGCGTTCGCGGTAGGGCGACTGCTCGCGGCGGTCGGCGGCCATGTCGTAGTAGCGGGCCAGGCTTTCTTTACGCAGCTCGGAAGAGACCTCGAGGTTACCGTGGTACAGCGCGTTGGACAGCGCTTCTTCGAGGGCCATACCGATGCGGGTCGAGTCGGCCTCGTCGCAGACGCCGAACATCCCCACGCTGGTCTGGAAACGGACGAGCAGCGCGGGCAGCAGCGTCGGGTCGTTTTCGACGGCGAACTGGCTGGTGCTCGACGTCATGCACTCGAGCAGGCGGGCTTGGGTCTTGTTGCGTTGAGCGGCGTTGAGCACGCGGGTGACGTGGTCGACCAGTTCGTTTCCGAGGCGGTTTTGGTGGATGAAGCCGGCCGCCCCGGCGTTTAACGCATTGACGACCTGATCGACCGTGCCGTCGGCCCCGGTCAGCAGCACTGGGCGGTACGCGTCGCCGATGGTCAAGGCTTTGAGGTGGGCGGTATCGTCTTCGACGACCAGCTGCAGGTCGGCAATGACCATCGCAAACGTCTGGTCGGCCAAGGCGTCCAGCCCCTGCGTGATCGAAGCCGCCGTGGCCGCCTCCCAGTCCGGCTGGGCGGACAAGAGCTCCGCCAGAGTCTGCGTGGTATCGGGGGCCGGGTTGATCACGAGCATTTTCAGCATGGCGGCGTCACGTTTCAAAACAGAGGAACCGGAATAAAACGCTGTCTTTACCTGCTTTTATCGACATGTAGAGATCGGCAGGTTTGCTGTTTACGCCGACTTTAACCCAACCGCAGGCCGATTTGAACCCTGTGCCTCAGCCGCTAAGCAGAATCCCGCAATTTATCGGGCGACGAAAGAAAAACTTCGCGAGCCGCCAAAAAACCTTTGGATCGCGACCGGCTGAATCGCATAATGGAAATTGCCTGCACCGCTTTTCCCTTTCCTCCCATCTTAGGAGCAGCGTATGAAAATCCACGTCCGTGCCGTCAACTTTCAGATCAGCGAAAGCGTCGATCAGCACGCCCACACCCGGCTGCACGCGGCCCTCGACCGCTTCGAGTCGCGTCTCGCCTCGGTCAAGATCCGCCTCACCGATGACCACGGCCCCAAACACGGCACCACGATCCACTGCGCCATCGAAGCCATCCTCAAAAACGGGGACAGCGTCATGGTCGAGCAAGACGCCCCCGACCACTTCGCGGCGATCGACAAAGCCGCCGGCCGGATGAAACGCACCGTCCGCCGCTGCATCAACCGCAAACGCGCCGTGCGTATCCGCGAAGCCCGCCCGGCGTTCGCTTGAGTTAACCTCACTTACGATCCTACCGATCTCCACCAAAGCCCCGGCTGAGTCGCCGGGGCTTTTTTTGCCCGCATGAGCCGACCCGGCGAGATGCATTTTTCTCGCTGCTCGCCTAAACTCCTGACACGACGTCGCAGCCGAGGCGCTGCCGCCGACTTTTAAACCCCAACCCCGCCCGAGGCCCCGAACCGATGAAAGCCGCTCTGCTCTACGGAACCTGTACCGGAAAAACCGAAGCCGCCGCCGAGTTGATCCGCGACGAGTTTGGTGAAGACTTTTTCGAGACCTACGACGACATCGCTCAGGTCGGTGCCGAGGGCCTCAACGGCTACGACTTCATCCTCTGCGGCATCCCCACGTGGGACGTCGGCGAGATCCAGTACGACTGGCAGGACGTCTACGACGAGCTCGACGACATCGACCTGTCCGGCACCAAGATCGCCATGTTCGGTATGGGCGACCAGGGCGGCTACCCCGACACCTACCAAGACGCCATCGGCCTCGTCTACCTTAAAATGCTCGAGAAGGGGGCGGAGGGCAAGATCGGTTTCACCTCCACCGAGTCGCACGACTTCGAAGAGTCCAAAGGCGTGATCGACGGCCAGTTCTGCGGCCTCGCCCTCGATGATGACTGCCAGCCCGAGCTCAGCGAACAACGCATCAAGGAGTGGGTTGCCCAGCTCAAAGAAGAGCTCGGCGTGGTCGCCGCCTGAGCCCTGTAAACCTCTTAGTCGATTTTGCACTTGGCCGAAGACGTAGCTTGGCGAAAAACTAGGCAGAAACATCTATGCCTGCACGGCCGATCAACTCGGCCGTTTTTTCTTGCCTAAAAAATTCAAGGCAAACCGTTTCCGCTTTCCGATACGACATTACCGAGAAATTTTGGCCTGCATATCGAAAACGCTAAACCAGAAGGATCAGCCATGAGCAGCAAGGACGCGGCACGGGTGAAAGAATGTCTGGGGGCTCTGGAGCGAACCGAACGCTACGTCGTACTGTTGTTCTTCGCCGACGAGCTGACCCCCGCCGAGATCGGCGTCGTACTCAATGTTTCGCTCGGCCGGGTTACCAACATCCTCGAAACTTTCCGCCAGACCGTCGCCCGCGTCCTCACCCCCCGTGACCGTCAGCGTGACGCCCAGGCCTACGTTGCCGACTGGTTCGCTTCGCCGGGCTCGGCCGTGGTTTAATGCCGGATGCAGCCCGGAATCCCTTTCAAGGTTTCACTTCACGTTCTTAGCGGCCGTAGTCTCGTTTGATCTGCGTGATCAAGGGGGCATTCGCCGGCGGGAACGTCACCTCACCTAAATCATCGACCGCGATCCATTTCCAATCGGCCACTTCGACGGCCTGAGGTTGTTCGTCACCGATGTGTTCGCAATAAAACGGCTGAATAAAAACGTGTGCATGGTCGTAACGGTGTTCGATCGGATCGATCTTCGCGGTCGGCCGCACCGTGATACCCAGTTCTTCGCGCAGCTCTCTCGTTACACACGCCTCCGCCGACTCTCCGGGTTCGAGTTTTCCCCCCGGGAACTCCCACAGTCCACCGAGTACCTGTTTATCGCTACGCTGCGAGATCAACACCTGCCAGCCATCTTCATCAAGCTGTTGTTTCATCACGACGCCGACGGCGACTTGAATGCTTTGATTTTGGTGCATGGATGAACCGTTCGAATCTTGATTACTAAACGAATGGAGTACACGTCATCTAGATCGCGGTGCTTGTTTGGCTTAAAACCCGAGACCTACGGCACTTGTACGATTCTCTGCGGAATCACGGAAATATGAACGTAAGTCATTTAAATAGTGAATTTTAAAACATATATCAAAAGCCAAGGATCGACCGTTGACAGCCGATGATTCTGGCCGATACGATAAAGGCTCGGCAGCTGGATGCAATTCCTGAAAATGCCGTGGCGCGCCTCTGCTCACAGGTTCGGAGCCCTGTGGCGGAGGTTTTTTTACGCCTGAAAATCAAGGGTTTCTGTATTTCGGATCGACCTGTCGACCTCCGATGACGCTGATTAGATCACGTTCATTGAACAACGGCTGATATCGGTTGGAGTTCGGCTACCGTCAGCAAACGGCAGGTTACCCACATGTTTTGCACGCCCGATTGGTGTTTCCTGCCCTGCTTACATCCTTCTGATGTTGAGTTGTCTCTCTGATCCAAATTTAATCCAAACAAAATCATATCAAAGCTGTTGACTTAGGATTTTGTTTGGATAATCTAATACCCAAACAAGACCCTGCTAAATGTTTGGAGCCTCCCATGCTAAGTGTCAGCCTGATCGAACGCACCCTCGAAACCCGCGACTACGACCGTCTGCTCCGCGATCTGTCCGACAACGGCCTGTCGCTGCCGCTTTCGATCCGTATGAGGCTGGGGCAGAGCCCTGCCGGCCCGATCGCTCTCGCGCTACGCCGACTGGTCGAGCTGACCTACGGACCCACGGCCCTTTCCCGCCGACTCGTCGATCGGCTCCTGTGCGAACAACGCTTCGACGGCTGTTCTGATCCCCAAATCCCGGCCGCCGGTACGGAGCGTATGGCCTCCGAAGACGGAGGCCGGGACCCTCTGGTCGTCGCGACGGTCCTGGCGGGCCTGAGCCGGGTTGCGGCAGACCACCCCGCCACGGTCGGCGATGAACTGCGGAGCGGCTTGGACCGCGGCTACGCCGCTCTGGCGGAGCTGCAGGACTGCGATGGCCTGTTCTCGTCGCCCGACGACCGCAGCGTCGGCGACCGGGCGCTGACGACCGCTTTTATCGTTAGCTTGCTGGGTGCGGACCCCCGATTCCGGGCCGGGGTCCGCCTCGGCGAACTGCACCAGTGGTTCGAGGCCCGCGATGGCCGGCTCGACCGCCAAACTCAGCGCCTCTGGGACCTCGCCCTGATTTCGATCCACGACATCGTCGAGCCCGCGGTCTTCGCGGCCTGATCCGATGTCGTAACACGATCGTCACGCTCGGTTGCAGGTAATCCTTACGGCGCACATAGTGCGTCGTATTGAATTACTTGGCCCACCTGGTCCTGGCCGACGACAACCCCGCGTCGATGATCGGTAACCTGCTGCCCGATCTGCACCGCGGCAAGCTGCCCGCCGATCTCGATCCCGTCGTCCTCGAAGGCGTACACCGCCACCGCCGAGTCGATGCCTTCACCGACGCACATCCCGTCTTCGAGCGTTCCCGAGAACGCCTCCGGCCGAGTCACGGCCGATACGCCGGCGTGACCGTCGATGTCTTATACGACTACACCCTCTCCAAACAGTGGGCGGCATACCACGCCGAGCCCCGCCCCGAGTTTATCGCCCGGGCCTACCGGCAGATGGGTGAGTATGACCGCTTGATGCCGCCGCGGATGCGAGCGATTATGGCGATGATGATCCGTGAAGACTGGTTGAACAACTACGTGACCGTCGACGGCATAGCTCTGACCCTACGGCGGATGTCCGCCCGCTTACGGGAGCGATTCAACCGCGACGTCGACCTGGCTTCCGCTGTCAATGTCCTGGTTGAGCAGCATGACGGCTTCTCCCAAGATTTTGCCGAGTTCTTTCCTGACCTATTGGCCTACGTCGATAAGGCCAACCGGAGTCGATAATTGATGAGTCAAGTCGCGTTTTTTCACCCGCCGTACCGTTGGATCGTTTCGGCATGGTTCGTATTGGTTGGCCTGAGTACATTTAGCGCGACCGCTCAGCCCGGCCCGATCGCAGCCACGCCGTCCGAGGCGATCGCGTCCGAATTTAAGGCGTATTCGGACGATGATCCGCCGAACGAAAGCTCGGTCTCGCTCACGGTCTTTTTCGAAAACGACGGTACGTTCGCCGACGTCATCGATAAAACCGACCGCCACTACACCTCCGGCCAGGGGTTTGCCGTGGCTTGGCATGAAAACGCCGGAGACAGTATTGCCCGAGCATTTGATCTGCCGGCCGACGGTACGGCCCTCGGCCTCACATTGGTGCAGCAGATATTCACGCCTGAAGAGATCAACGCGCCGGTCCTTGATCCCGACGACCGGCCGTTTGCCGGCTATCTGTACCTCGGCGGGTTCTGGCAGCGGGAGTATCAAAACGTATTCGATCACGTCGAGATCGACTTAGGTGTCGTGGGTCCGTCTTCGCTCGCCGAGCAGGCCCAGGAGTGGATCCACGACGTCATCGACGACATCGACCCGGACTGGGTCGACCAGCTGGGCGACGAGTTTGCGTACAACCTGACCCTCCGCCGCAAGTGGCGGATCGCGCTCTGGGGCGAAACGGTCGAGGGCGATCCCGGCGTGTTCGAGCCGCAGACCTGGGGCTTGCAGCTCATCCCCGAAGTCGGCGTCGACGTGGGCAACGTCTACCGCCGGGTCAACGCCGGCGCAACGCTGCGGTACGGCTTTAATCTGCCGGACGATTTCGGCCCGGCGCGGCTGATCGACCCGGGCAGCGCGACCGGCAAGCCGGTGCAAGGGTTGAGCGCCTATGTCTTCGGCCGCGGGCTGGGCCGATACGTGGAATGGAACACTTTCATCGAAGGCAGCAACGAACGAAACCCCAGCGAAGCGGTCTCGCTGGAGCCGTTCCACGGCGAGATCGGCGGCGGCTTCGCGGTCGATTGGCGTCGCGGCCCGTGGACCTTCAATGCGACCTACCAGCTCCTACGGCTAAGCGACGAGTTCGAAGAGCAGGACGTGTCCAACGGCTTCGGCTCCTTCGCGTTGCGGGCCCGCTGCGATTTTTAAGTTCGGCTAAGCGGCGGTCAGAACAGCGAGCCCTGCGTCGTGTCCGTCAGTTCAAGCGGCGGTGGGGCGGGCTGGTCTAGCAGCGAGAGAAGACGGCGGCAGGTCGCCGGGGCGTGGCCGGCGTAGGTGTTGCCGCAGTAGCCGAAGATGTCTTTCACCGGGCTGTCGGCTCGCAGGAGAGGTTGGAGCTGACGGACCCACCACTGCAGCCGCGGCGTGGGGTCGACAACTTCGACGGCGTCGGAGGTGTATTGGTCGTGGTTGCCGACCCAGCGGATGAACAGGAAATCGCTGGTGACGATCAACGGCCGGGGCGCCCGCACGCCGCCGCCTTGCTGCTTGTCGTCCGGCGAAACGCCCGCCACTTCTGGCGTCGGCTGGTCCGAACCGGCCCACGCGAGGTTCCGCTGACGGAACAGCCGGACGGTGTCGTCCGACCACCAAGAGTCGTGACGCAGCTCGATCGCGAAACGCAAACCCGCCCCCGCGTCCGCCAGCACGTCCAGCAGTTTGATCAGGTCGTCCCGCCGCACAGAGATAAAGCTTGGCGGAAACTGCAGGAGTACCACGCCGAGCTTGTCGCCCAGCAACCGCATCGTGTCGAGAAACGTCCGCATTATCGCGTTGGTCGACTCCGCCCCGACCAGCCCCTCGTGGGTGATGTCGCGTGGCGTCTTCACGCTGAACGTAAAGTCGTCGGGTGTGGCCGCGGCCCAGTTTCGGACACGGTCGCGGGGCGGGATGGCGTGGAAGGTCGTGTCGATCTCGAGCGTGTTGAACTGCCGGGCGTAGTTTTCAAGACGCCTCTCGGGCTTAAGACCTTCGCGGTAAAACACGCCGGCCCAGTCCTTGTACACAAACCCGATCGTGCCGAGGCGGATGGATGGCGTGGTGTCGGGCATAACTTATTTCGGCGAGCGTTTTTTACTCAATCGTTATTTTCAGTTAACGCGGGGCCTGCGGGTTCCGCCGTCGACATCGCATCAAGTTGGAAATTCAGCATCATGCATAGCCATTCAAGCTTTTCGCTAGCGGTGAAATCTTTAACGGGATGGAGTAGATCGTGGGAGTAACCTCCTCGATCGCGTCGTTTGTCTGAATCAGTCGTCATTGCTCTCCTCCTCAAGCAGTTGCCGAAGTTGTTCGAGGTCGATCAGGTCGTGCGGTCGGGGTGGCTGGATACGCTCCTTGGCTGCGATCAGGTGCTTCTTCGAAGAGAAGCGTACCGGTACGCTGCCTAGCTCTGCCTGCTTTGCGTCGGACGACAGGTCGTCGTAACCGATCGGGTAATCGAGAAACACGTCGATCTGAAGCAGCCGGTCCGGGGCGTTGAGCGAAAGCACCAACGCGTTTTTTTTCTCCCGCCATACCCGCCGACGTTCGGGGTCGGCGAACGCTTCGATCGGCTCTGGAATGCGTGTCTGCAGGTTGAGCGAAGCCATCGCTTTTACGAACGAATCGACGTTGTCGTCCGTCAAGCGGATACAGATATCGAGGTCGTTCGTGACGCGAGAAACGCCGTGGAGCAGGCAGGCGAAACCGCCGCACAACACATAATCCACGCCGTACTCTTCAAGCCGGCGGAAGACGTCGATGAAGTTCTCGGCGCTGAACCGTTTGTGCGTCGCCATACGCGGTATTTTACCGCACGATCCGGGCCGAGCCGCCGTCGGCGGTGCGGTTGAGTTCGGTGCGGTTGAGTTGGCTGGTGTCGCCGCGGGTCGACATGATCAGGGCGCCGTGGGCCACGCCGAGGTCGACGCAGCGTTGCGGCTCTTCGCCGGTGAGGAAGCCGAAGGTGAAGCCCGATGCGAAGCCGTCGCCGCCGCCGACGCGGTCTTCGATCTCGAGGCGGGGCATGTCGAGGCCTTGATAGAACGTGCCGTCGTTCCACATGATCGCCGACCAGTCGTTGATGAGGGCGGTCTTTACGCTGCGGAGCGTGGTGCCGACGACCTTGATGTTGGGGAAGTCTTTGACGACCTGGTTGACCATGTTCTTGAACGCGCCGGTATCGAGGTCGTCGGTGGATTCGATATCGACGCCCTCAACGTGGTAGCCAAGCACCTTCTCGAAGTCTTCTTCGTTGCCGATGAGGCAGTCGATGTAGGGGACCAGGGGCTTGGTGGTGGCGATGGCTTCTTCGGAGGTCCACAGGCGCCCCCGGAAATTCAAGTCATAACTCACGATCGTGCCGGCTTCGTGGGCGGCCTTCACGGCCTCGGCCACGACTTGGCGGGTGTTCTCCGAGAGGGCGGTGAAGATGCCGCCGGTGTGCAGCCAGCGGACGCCACGCCCCCGGAAGAGTGCGTCCCAATCCACCTCGCCCGGTTTAATCCCGGCGGTCGCGGAGTGGGCGCGGTCGTAGAGGGTGGCGCTGCCTCGCTTGGAGACGCCGACCTCGGTGAAGTTCAGGCCGACGCGGTCCGCGGTGCCGAAGCCGTCATACTCGCGCTCGATCACGTTGGACACGTCGACCCCAGCCGAGCGGGCGTGGTTGCGGATGATCGCGCCCATCGGCGAGCTGTTGAGCCCGCCGACCCAGCCGGTGCGGAGCCCGAGGCGGGCCAGGGCGTAGGCGACGTTGTACTCGCCGCCGCCGACGGAGACTTCGAGTTCCTTGGCGAACTCGATCCGGCCGTGGCCGGGCGGCGAGAGGCGGATCATGCACTCGCCCAGCGAGACGAGGTCGAGTTCACAAGAGTCGGCGGGTTTGACGGTAAGGCTCATGACGATCTAGTCCTGAAAAAACGGAAGAGGGGGGTGACGGAAGACCTCGCTCGTCAGCCGCGAGTTGCGGTCTGACTAAAACTCGACCTTCACATAGTCCACTCGGGTTATGTAAAAACCGGCCGCGATACCGTGGCTGCAAAAAGTGACAGCCTGCAAGCGGATGGGGCAGAGTAGTTTGCCACAGTAACGCCCGGCGTCAAGGCCGGCCGCGCTAACACCGGCCGTCAATTAGTGATCGTGGTGATGGTTGTGGCCGTGGTGGTCATGGTCGTGCCCCGCCGCTTCGAGTCTCGAGAAATCCAGCTCGGTATCGGCCGGCAGCTTGTCGATCTGCGTGGCGGCGTAGCCCCGGACCCCACCCTGGGTGAAGACCTCGAAGGTGACCTCGACTTTGTCTCCGACCGAAAGCGGAGCCAGATCGACCCCGTCGTCGGTGGGGAAAGGCATGGTCATGGTGTCCATCCCCTCGACTTCGCCGTCTTGGTTTTTGAATTCGGGGATGGCTTCGTGTCTGATAAACAGGCCGGAAGTCGGTTTATCCGCATCGGGTAACGACGAGACCTCGCCCCGGGTCTGGTAGGTCGCGGTCACATTCCGGTCTGCCGTCGCTTGAGGTGAGCTTGTCTCGGTGCAGCCTGTGGATAACACGCCGAAGACCATAAAAACGCCGAATACCGAAAAAAACGGCTTGTAGGGGGGTGAAAACATCATTTGCGGGGTTCCTGAGTCTGATTTTAGGTTCCGCAACAGCATAGGCGTTCCGCGAAGTTGACGCGGCGGTGGTGTTTTGGTTTAATAGCTCTTCGGCAAGATTCTGCCGGGCTGCCAAGCCCTGGCCCACGAATCCGTCAGACCGCTAAAAATTCTTTCACTTAGAATTAAAGACGGCTTGACAGATCGAATCGCAACCGTATGATGCCTCGCCCCACACCGATTCGGTGCGGGAATCATGCCTGCCCCCGAGGTCAGGCAGGGCCGGTTACAAACTTGCCTCAGCCGATCTTTGACAAGTAAACAGTTGGGAAATACGCCGCGAGGATGTGCCCGCTCTGTAAACCGCCACAGGTTTTCGGATGCGGGATAAATCTCCAATCAGCCGTGACACTTCACACGTCACGGCGGGGACACATTCTTGTGGATCGCCGGAGAGCTTCCTTCACAGGGTTCTCCGGTTAAAGAAAGTGAGTAAAACCCCAAATTACCTCGGGCTCTTAGCCGACCCGAGGTCTCTCAGCCGGAGCGTAAGCGATGGCTGAGGGTAGACCACTTCGATGATCGATCTCCGGATCGGTCGTTGAGGGACAGGTCAACCTTCTATTGAAGACAACTGCCGGCACTTTGAGGCCGGCTCGTCAACAAAACACAATCGAAGAGTTTGATCCTGGCTCAGATCGAACGCTGGCGGCATGGCTAAAACATGCAAGTCGAACGCGAAAGTACCTTCGGGTGCGAGTAGAGTGGCGAAAGGGCGAGTAATGCATTCCTAACGTACCTCCAGGCCAGGGATAGCATCGAGAAATCGGTGGTAATACCTGATAACCCCGTAGTGTCGTATGGCACAGCGGGCAAAGGCTTGCTACCTGGAGATCGGGGAATGTCCTATCAGCTTGTTGGTGAGGTAACGGCTCACCAAGGCGAAGACGGGTAGCGGGTGTGAGAGCACGACCC
>JBCDJW010000033.1:0-42020 GCA_038747275.1 Planctomycetota bacterium
CGCCACCGAATGGGTGATCAACGCCTGGGTCGCGCTCAACGCGGCGATGGTGGCGGGCATGGCGCTGGGAGCCACGCTGATGCTTTGGCGTCGGCGTTGGGCGGGGCTGGTGCTCTTGATCATGGTCATGGGTTTCTATCTGGTGCTCGCGACCGCGGGGCCGAGCGAAACCTTGCGGCTGCCGCTCATCGGGCTGCAAGGACTGATGATCACCGCGATGTTCGCGCCCGGGCCGCTGCGGGTTAAGAAACCCAAGAAGGCGAAAGTCCGCAAAGCCAAGAAGCTCCAAGAAGCCGATAGCATGCGGTCGGGTTCGCCGTTGGCGACCGAGGACTCGCTCCGCCCCGCTCCGGCCACGCCATCAACCGCACCCAGCGCGAAACCCGTCATGGGCTCAGCCGACATCTCGCTGAAAGACGCGGTCCACCCGGCCCTCGCCTCAGCTCCGGCTGGGGAGACCCCCGCCCCGCCCAGCGGAGACGAAGCCAAAGACTTTGCCGCCAGTGTGCAGGAAGAACGACTGAAAAACCTGGCGACCAGCGGCCGACCGATCTGAGCCAACGCTAAAGATCAATCCAATAGCGGGCACAACGGTAACGAGGGCCTCGCGTCCGAGAAGAACGCGTCTGGCTGGACGCGATTGCGCGCCCGGCTCGTCCGAAAACAATCTTCGTTCCCCCGATCAAGCCGGCCGGTTCGCGCGACGATACGGCATGTAACGGTTATGCGCCCTGCATGGCCTACCCGCCGCTTTTTCGGAACCCCCGGAACCCCAACGCGATGAGCCAGCTGACCCCGCCCCGCATCACCGTCATCATCCCCAGCCTCGATCAAGACCTTTACCTCGAACGCGCGATCTGCTCCGTGCTCGATCAGGGCTACGACAACCTCGAGTTGATCGTGATGGACGGCGGCTCGTCCGACCAGAGCGTCGAGATCATCCGCACCTACGACAACGACATCGACCACTGGCAGAGCACCTGGGACTCGGGCTCGGCCGAGGCGGTGAACACCGCGCTGACCTGGGCGACCGGCCAGATCGTCGGCATCCTCGACGCCGACGACGCCTACCTGCCCTACGCCCTGCACGAGGTCGCCCGCGCGATGGGCAGCACCGAAGGCGACCAACTCAAAGGGCCCACCGCCGGCGGGAATGATGACGGCGAATGTGATTGGCTCGTCGGCCAGGCCGTGCGGGTCGACGAACTCGACGAACACCTCGGGGACCTGCCCGCGGACCCGCCGCGCACCCTCTCCGCCTTCCTCATGCAAGATTCGGGCCCTCTGGCCAGCAGCGCGGTGTTCTATCGCACCGACCTGCTCAAAGCGATGGGTGGTTTCGACAGCCAATTTAAACTTGCCTATGCCCACGAGATGCACGCCCGGCTGTACGCGGCCAATCTTAAACCCGCCGTCGCCCGCGCCGCCCTCGCAGCGGTGCGCGATCACGAGTTGAGCCTCAGCGCGACCCACGGCCTGTCGTGCGGCGCGGAATTCATTGAAGCCGCCGAACGCTACTCCACCCACCTCGCACCGACCCACCGCTACCTGTTGTGGCGCAGCTGCGACGAGTCGCGGCGGATCTACGCCGCCGCCGAGATGGAGATCAGCGAAGATGCGCAGCGTCGCGTGCTGTGGAGCCAACTGCTCAAACGGCCGTGGTGGTTGGCGAGCAGCGACTACCGCCGAAAACTGCTCCGCAACCTCGGCACCGACCAGACCGCAAAACAACACGGGTTGTTCGAAGGCGATCAAGACGAACGCCGCGCGGCCTGAGCCCCTTGCGAAGTAACTTCCCGCGGGTGCCACACCTCGGCGCAGCCGATGTGTGCTTCCCTTACCTCACACATCGCCTTCGGTGAGGTGTGGCAACAGACATGCTAGCGCACAAATTACTTTAGCTCTGGGCAGTATTAACACTCCACCGTGATCCGCCCGTCGGCCGCACGCAAGCGCTCGGCAAACGCTTCACACGCAAAACGCAGACCACCGACGCGGTAAGGATTCGCGTCGCGCCCGATCGGCGCGACTTCGATTCCGCCAACCAACACCCGTTGTACCGGCCTGCCGTCGGCCGCCACCCGGTACGTCACCTCACACATCTCGCCGAGTAACGACACCCGCGCCACCAACCCGTCGTGTTCGGCGGTCAACACCGGATCGACCACCAGGTGGTCGTAGTCTCGGCGGAGCCCCAACCACTGGCGGACAATCAACCCGATCGCGATGCCGGGCCCGCTGGAATACACCCGCCAGCCGCCGTTGACCGGGACGTTGCCGTGCATCAGTTCGTCGTAATATTTTTCCGAGTCGGACCGATTCAAAAATGCCGCGTCGCTGCTGCTGAAATAGCAGTTGGCTTGCCGTGGTGCCGCATTGGGTACGGTGTGTTCGAGCCCGACCGGACAGATCGTCAGCAAGGCATCAAACAACTTCTGGGCCTCGCCGAGCTTGGCCATCACCTCGGCGTAACGCAGGTGGGCGTGGGTGTACATCAGCCCGATCTCTCGGCCGAAGAACGACGCAGACTCGAGGCGTTGGAAGTGCGTCATGGTTCCGCCGGTGTACTTCGGCGGCCGATCCATCAACCGGGCGCCGTCGGGGGCCAGCAGGTGGCGGTCGATCAACTTCGCGTGGTGCCGGGCCTGCTCGGGGGTAAAGATTTCCGAGATGATCCCGCGGATCATCGGCAACAGGCGGTGTTTCACACCCGTGGTGGTGTCGCGGGGATGCAGAAGCACCTGGGCTTGCGCGGGATCGTCGTGGTGCAGGTACAGGCCGACGGTTTCGCCGTCGAGAACTAGGCGTTGATTGAAGTCATCGCGGACCGCCTCGGCGGTGGCCTCGTGTTTGGCGGCGGCTTCCTGATCACCCACGCGACGCATCACACCCGCCCAACCGCGCAACGCCTGGTAGAACAGTTCGACGGTCCACGTGCTGACCATCGACTCACGCATCTCGGCCCGAGCGGGCTGGAGTGAATCGTTCCAATCGCCGTCGCCGTAGGACAAGAGCGCCGTGCCGGGCACGAACTTGGCGATGAGTTGTTCGATCGCAAACTCAATGTGCTCGCGGATCGTCGCGGTGTTTGAGGTAAAGGCAAACGGCGGTTCGCGTTGCGTCCAAGCCGCCGAGCGATCCAGCCAGCATTCATCCCCCGTTGCCGATAGCAGATTGACTGCGGCGATGATCGGCCAGACCGCGACGTCGCCGTGGCTGTGGTCGCTCTGAATATTCGCGAACGGCGGATGCATGTACCACTGCGGCCACGCCCCGGTGTCTTCGTACTGATGCGAAAACACGTCTTCGAGAATCCGCTCCACCGTGTGGGTTTCACCGCGAGCCAACAACCATTCGACGGGACCTTGGCACACATCCCGCACGCCCCACGCCGCCCCGCCGTACTGTTCGATCCCGTGCGGCGCGATGAGGTGGATGGACGCGTTGTGGTCGAACCACGGCAGGGCTTCGGCCAAGCGACCTACACCTGAAGCCGCGTCTGAACCCAATAGCCCAAATCGACTTGGAACTTCTCCGTTGTCGGAGATCAAGCGATCTTTGAGCGAGTCGGCTCCCGCGGCCACGGCCCCGAGTTCGCCGGTGATGCGCCACGTCCAGCGGTTAGCCCCCCGCATCTCGGCCGTGACGAACGGCAAACCGCGGCGTCTTGCGTCATCGAATAACAATTCATCGCCACCCAACCGGCGAGTGTGTTCGTCGAATTTCATCCGCCAAGAAGACTCGGGGTGCCTTTGCCCGATGAGGCTATCCGACGAAGACTTGAACTCGACAGCGTGGTCTCTTGCATCGATCGCCACTTGAGCGGGGTGGGTATTCTCGACGTCGCCGAGAACCGTCTGCATCGTCAGCCGGACGTCCCAAGGCTCGCCTTCGATCGATAACTCGTAATCCAGTCCAGGACCGTTGTGATCGGCGGTGACGGTCACAGTCAATACGCTCGGCCGACCATTGCGACGCCCCGGCAAGTCGTAGATCCACCGGCAGTGATCCACCCCCATCTCGAAACACGAAGGTACGGACAGCGGACGGCCGCCGTAAAACTCACCGTCGTGCGGCGAGACGGGTTGTACCCAAAGGCGCAACCCGTGGTCTCGGATCAAACCCAGCGGGTCCCGGCTGACCGAAGTGAGCTTGTTGAAACTCGTGTTGCCCAGGCAGATTTGCGAGCCGAAGATACCCGCCATGGTTGCGGTCACCGAGAGCGTGTCGCCGCCGGGTAGGCGTTCCCGGCCGGCGGTCAAGAGGTGGGCGGTCCGTCGATCGACCAAACGTTCTTTCGCCGGCAATACGACATGCCGGCCATCGCTCGTAAAAAACGAAAGCAATGTATCGGGATCATCGGGATCGCTCTCGATGTTCCGCCGGGCCTCCGGCGGATACCACGCATCAAGCAATTCGCCCGACGGCCTCCGACCCGGCAACGCCGTGTGGTACCACCACCGGCTGGGGCGTTCTCCAAACGCCTCAGCCGAATGACCAGGATTGGGCCATTCGCTTTCGTCGAATAAGCCATCGAGTTTCGCCGAGTCGCCCGAACTGCTGGCCGCAGGGTGATCGGATTCGAACAACGCAACGAAGCGGAGCACGCCGCTGTGCTTCGCGGCGATCGGACGCGGGGTGGCCTGCAATATATGGCAAGCGCATTCGTACTGCCGGGGCCGGGTCGGCAGTGGATGGTGTACCGCCGGTATGGCTTCGCTGTAAAAGCGGTGGTCGGTCCCGAAGAAATCGAACGCATCGGTGCATACGCCCGCCGTGCCGTCGGCCGCGGCGTGCATCAGCCACGGGTGCGCCCTTGGATCCCCGTGCTGCGGCAGGTTCTGGCGGGCCATCGCCACCGTCCCGGCGATGGAATGCTCCGCCAACTGGTAATCGATATATTGACTCGTGTACGCCTCGTTGTTCTGGATCTGCCCACGATCGGCGATCCCCACATCCTGGACGAGCACCGCATCAACGACCGCCTCGGCCTCGCCGTGGTTCTCCACCGCCAGCTTCCAGCACCACGCGGGACGCGACTCGTGCAACAACAGGTCGAGACGGTACGACAGGTCTTCCCAACGCCCCGTCCACGAAAAACCGTGCTCGTCGGCCGTCACCACGGTGTCGGTATGTTTCACCCCCGAGCCGAAAATATTCTCGTAGTAGACACGGCCGTCGCGGTGGTGCCGGATGAGCAGCCGCATCACTCCGCCACTCAAGGGTTGGCCTACGAAGAGGTTGACCATCGTTGGGCCGACCATGATCCACTGGAGACAACCGTTGGCCAATACGCTGACCCGGACGCCGGCGGGGTTTTCGATGATGCGTTGGTCGAAGTCGGGCTCGGTGAGGGTGGTGAACGTGTCGGGCATGAGCGGATTTTACGGGAGAAACCCAGAGACCAAGAAAAAACCCACGGATGATCGCGGCGATCGTCCGTGGGCTTCGGGGTTTTATCTTTCAACTCCCGGATATGAAGTTGAAACTTCCGGGGGGCTTACTCGAACTCTTCGTCGCCATCCACGAAGCCGACGAGTTTCCGGCTGCGGACGGGGTGTTGGAGTTTGCGGATCGCTTTAGCTTCGACTTGGCGGACGCGTTCGCGGGTGACCTTGAAGATGCGGCCGACCTCTTCGAGGGTGTAGGTGTAGCCGTCGCCGATGCCGTAGCGGAGCTTGATGATCTCGCGCTCGCGATAGGTCAGGGTCTTGAGGACCTGTTCGATGCGGCTGCGGAGCATGTCGCTGGTGGCGGACTCCGACGGGTTGCTGGCCGACTCGTCTTCGATGAAGTCGCCGAAGTAGGAGTCTTCCGACTCGCCGACCGGGCGGTCGAGGCTGATCGGGTGGCGGCTGATCTTCATGACGCGGCGGGCCTCGACGACCGGCATCTTCGCGGCCTCGGCGATCTCTTCGATGGTGGGCTCACGGCCCAGGTCCTGCAGCAGGTTCTTGGCGATGTTGCGCAGCTTGCTCATCGTCTCGATCATGTGGACCGGGATGCGGATCGTGCGGGCGTGGTCGGCGATCGCGCGGGTAATGGCCTGGCGGATCCACCACGTGGCGTAGGTGCTGAACTTGTAGCCGCGTTTGTATTCGTACTTGTCGACCGCCCGCATCAGGCCGGTGTTGCCTTCCTGGATGATGTCGAGGAACGACAGGCCGCGGTTGCGGTACTTCTTGGCGATCGAGACGACGAGGCGGAGGTTGCCGCCCGACAGGTCACGCTTTGCTTCTTCGTATTCGTCGAAGACGGTTGTGACGTCGGTGACCATGTTCTTGAGCTCTTCCGGCTCGCAGAGCACGAGGCTGCGCAGGCCCGACAGTTCTTCCCGCATGACCATGACGTCTTCGGGGTCGTAGCGGTCGGGGAACTCGTCGGCCTTGGCCAGCGTTTTCTGCAGGTCGTTCATCTTCTTGACGATCGACCGCAGCTTCTTGAGCATCGGCTGGACCTTGCTGGTGCGGAGCGACAGCTCTTCGATCAGCGTGGTCATCTTGCGGCGGCGGGTGGCGATGGCGGTGTGCAGCGCCTCGGACTCGGCCTTGCTCATCCGGCCGGCGGCCTCGAGCGTGTCCCAGTCGTTGCGGTTGAGGTCGAGCATCCGCTTGATGGTCTTGAGGTTGTTCGGGATCCGCGCGGCGATCTTGCCCTTCGCGTCCTCCTCGGCAGTGCTGATCTTCATGGTCCGGTCGAAGGGCAGGTCGCCTTCGTGGACCATCTCCAGCGTCTCGACGCAGGTCTTGACCGAGTAGTCGTTCTGCAGCACCAGCCGGCGGAAGAGGTACCGGCAGGTTTCGATTTTCTTAGCCAAGCGAATTTCTTCGTCGCGGGTCAGCAGGCTGATCTCGCCCATCTGGGTGAGGTACATGCGGACGGGGTCGTCGATCCGCTTGTGGCCGGACTCGGACAGGGCCTTGGCGATCTCGGCCTTGGCCTGCTCTTGGGTGAGCAGCTCTTCGCCTTCGGCTTCTTCGTCGTCGCCCTCGTCGCGTTGGTCTTCTTCGTCGTCGCCTTCGGTAGCTTGTTCGGCCTTGGCGTCGTCGGCTTGAGCGGCGGCCTCGGCCTCGGCGGCTTTGGCTTCTTCAGCCTCGATCGCGGCCTTGGTCTTGGGCGGCTCGGGGGTTTCGCCGATGGCGGTCGCGGCGGCGACGGGGTTGGTCGGCATCGCGGCGGCGGGGATATTCCGCGGGTCGACCAGGGTGATCTCGAGGCGTTCGAACAGCACGAGCAGCTCGTCGAGCTTGCCGGGGTCGACGTAGTTGTCGGGGAGGAGGGCGTTGAGCTGGTCAAAGCTGATCACGCCGTGCTGCTGGCCGGCGGCGATGAGTTCAAGGACGGCGGGGTTGAGGGGGTCAAGCTTCAAGGGAGTGGTCTCTCTTTTTCGAAAACTGAGTGGCGGGTAGTGTGCGGTGGGTGGTCGGTTGGTTACTGGTCTGGAACTGGTCTGTTTTTGGTGGTCTGGTCTGGCGGCAGACCAGTCGAAGTCAGAGCCGGGCGATGCGGCCGGGGTTGGGGTTGGCTTTTCGCATCTCCATCAGACGGCGGATCTTCTCGGCGTCGGGCGGCTCGGCTGGGTCCGAGCGGGTGATCTGCGACTTGAGCTCCTGTACTTGCATCTCGCTGCGGTGGCGGATCACGGCAGCGGCCGCGTCCATCAGTAGTTCTTTTACGGGCTCAAAGTCGTCGAAATCGTGTTGGTCCGGGTCGGGTTCGGGGAGGGCTTGGTCGAGTTCGCGGTCGGCGGTCGTCGCCAGCTGGATTAATTCGTGTTCGCTGTCGATCGCGAGGTCGCTCAACAGGCCAGCGAGGGCCACTTCCCGCCCCTCGGCGAGGCGGTTGTACACCCGCTCAAACAGCCGGCGGTGGTCGGGGTCGGCGAGCTCGGCGGGCGAGATCGCTTCATCGATGGCCGAGCCGTCGCTGAGGGTGGCACCGAAAAGGTTGTTGTGTCTTACCAGGGCTGCAATCAGCCGCCTTTCCGCTATTGCTACAGCGTGAAGTCTATGCCGAGAAACGCCCGACGCAAGTGGTTCTGCCAATCCATTTTCGGGCCCAAAATCGGCCGCCCCAGTACTATCCGGCCCGTCAATATCGGCCGGTCGCCCCGCCGACTCCAGCGACCGAGAAGATCGCGGCGATCGGGCCTGCAGTTGTGTGTCCACCGCCGACTCGCTCATATGCAGCATCTCGGCCAGGCGACGCACCACGAACGCCCGCCGGACGTCGCCCATCCGGGCCACGCCCAGCTCGACGAGCTGGTTCATGAACTGCTCGATGACCCGCTGCTTGCCGGTGGTCGTCTCGGCGTCGTCCATCTTGGCCTGCACCCGGCCGAAGGCGAATCCCAGGGCGTCTTCCGCCCGGTCCAAGACCTCGTTCCACGCATCTAGCCCCCCCGCTTTTAGCAGCTCATCGGGGTCCTGACCGCCGGGCAGCACAGCGATGGAAACGTCCAGATCGCCGGTCAGGAACACCTCAACCGCGCGGTCGGCGGCTTTTTGCCCCGCGGCGTCGCCGTCCATCACCAAGATGACCAACTCGCAGTAACGCCGGAGCTCGCGGACGTGCTCGGCGGTCAGCGCGGTGCCGAGGGCGGCGACGGCGTTGTTCGCCCCGGCCTGGTGGCAGGCGATCACGTCGGTGTAGCCCTCGACGATCACCGCGGTCTTGCTGTCGATGATCGGCTTCTTCGCGGCGTGCAGGCCGTAGAGCGTGGCCGACTTGTTAAACAGCGGAGTCTCGGGCGAGTTGAGGTACTTCGGCTCGTCCTCTTCGCGGAGCTTCCGGCCGCCGAAGGCGATCGGTCGGCCGATGGCGTCGAAGATCGGGAACACCAGCCGGTGGCGGAGGAAATCGAAGTCGCCGTCGCCGGTCTTGCGGGGGCGGATGAGCTGGGCGAGTTCGAAGCCCTGCTTGTCCCAGCCGCGGTCGCGGACCATGGTGACCAGGCCGTCCCAGCGGTCGGGGGCGTAGCCGATACCGAAAGTCTCGATCATCTCGGCCGAGACGCCCCGGCGTTCGAGGTAGGCCCGGGCCTCGGCCCCGTATTTTTCATGCTTAAGTAATAACTTAAAGAAGCTGACCGCCTGGTCGTTCGCCGCGGCGATACGCTTGCGTTCGGTCGGCCCCTGCGAGTCGCCGCCCTGGC
Organism: Planctomycetota bacterium; assembly: GCA_038747275.1. GTDB lineage: Bacteria > Planctomycetota > Phycisphaerae > Phycisphaerales > Phycisphaeraceae > Algisphaera. Next base: position 9,155 of record JBCDJW010000033.1, read on the forward strand.
CGTCGGGCCGCCAAGGTGTGAGCTCGATCCCCGCCTTGTCCGCCAAGAACTTCAGCGACTCGACGAAATCCATCTTGTGGTAATCCATCACGAACGTGAACGCGTCGCCCCCCGCCCCGCAGGAAAAGCACTTGTAGATCTGCTTCTGCGGGCTGACGTGCATCGACGGCGACTTGTCGTCGTGAAACGGGCAGAGGCCCAGGAATTCCTTGCCTTTGGGCCGGAGGTTGACGTGCTCGCCGATCAGCCGAACGATGTCGGTGGCGGCTTGGACTTTTTCTTTGTCGCCGTTGTCGCGGAAGCTCATGGGGCCACCTCCGGAAAAGATCCGGGGAGTTCATACGCTGATCGCAATTGGCACCGGGGTTTCCGGGGCGTTAGGCGAGGCGTGACGGTTTTGTCGTGAACCGTGTCGAACTTTAAAACCAAGGTGGCGGGCCGAGTCTCATGCGGGGCTGCCGGTTGCGTTCGGCGGCGTCGTCCGTGGCTCGATTTCCGCGGGGGAATTCAGCAGATTTGCTCCCAAAAAAACCGGAGCGGGTAGAGCGGAATGCGGTCGGCCGTGACGCGTAATCCACCCAAATTACCAAGTGAAGTGTTGACTCCCAACAACCCGAAGTCAACCGAGATCGGCGGAAGCCCGGTAAAAAATACCCTGACCGCCGTGGCCAAGCCGTATCCCTTGGCTGGCCGGAAAAACCGACGAAAACCGCGTTATTCCGCCGCGGCTTCGGGCTTGTAGGCGTATTTCCGCTTTAGCGGCTTGGTGACCAGGCCCATGCGGATGGCTTTGGTCGAGACCTTGATCTTGCGGACGCTGCCGTCTTCCATCACGGCGTTGACGTTCTGTAGGTTGGGCTTGAACTTCCGCTTGGTCTTGCCGGTGATCTTGGTGCCAACGCCGCCGAGGTATTTTTTCTTACCGCGGAGGGTGTAGGTGTAGCCGGTTCCGGTCCGGCGTCCGGTCAGTTCGCAAACTCGTGGCATGACGATAACCTTGTAAAAGGCGGGGAAAGCGGGTTCAGGGTCCCCGGCGGGTTTCGCCGAGCCACATAAATTAACGGAGATCGCGGCGGCCTGCAAGCTGAGAACGCGGTTTTTTGGCCGCAGATTTCGCAGATTACGCCGATTTATTTTCAGACGAATCGGTGGCGGTTTGCCTTGGAATCGGTCCCTCATCTGCGAAATCTGCGGCCGAACCCCATATTCTCACTTTATGGCCGATGAAGCCTGCCAACTCTGCGGCCGATCGGGCCTAGAACTGACCCGGCACCACCTCGTGCCCCGGGCCCGGCACAACAAGCCGCGGACGCGTCGGCTACACCCCGATATTGATCTGCATACCCACGTCGCAATGCTCTGTCGGCCGTGCCACGCGACGGTTCATCATTACCTTACCGAGCAGGAGTTGGCCGAGGCGTACCACACGCTCGAGGCCCTGCGGTCGCACGAAGAGATCGCGAAATTTGCCCGGTGGGCAGCGAAGCAGCCGGTCGATCGGCGGGTGGCGACGCGTCGTCCGCGGCGTTAAGCCTTGGCTAGGATGGGGTAGACGTTTTTTCCCGCCCTACCGACCGGAGGTTCCCGATGGACACGACCCGCCCCGATCAACCCGCCCTGACCCGTCGTCAAGCCCTCGGCCTCGGCGGGGCCGCCGCCGCCGCGGCACTCGCACCCGCCCGCCCCGCCGCGGCGGAACACCACGCCACGATAAAGCCCGCCCCCGAACTCACTCAGGGCAACGGCTTCTACCGGCTCAGCCTCGGCGACGTCGAGGTCACCTTGCTCAGCGACGGCTCGTTCCCCTTCAGCCCGGCCCACCCAACCATCGGCACCAACGCCAGCCAAGAAGAAGTCCACGCGGCGCTGCGTAACGCCTTCGTGCCCTCCGACCACGTCCTGGGCCACGTTAATACCCTGCTGATCAACACCGGCGACCGGCTGATGCTGATCGACGCCGGCTGCGGCGAGACCTTCGGCCCAACCACCGGCAAGCTCCGCGAACACCTGTCCCGCATCGGGGCCGACGCCGGCGATATCGACCTCGTCGTACTGACCCACCTCCACCTCGACCACGTCGGCGGGCTGACCACCGACGACAAGGCCGACTGGCTGCCGAAAGCAAAGTTCGTGATGCACGAAGCCGAGCAGGCATTTTGGTCGGCCGATGCGCCCGATCTCTCGAAGTCCGGCGTGCCCGAGGTAATGCGGCCCGTCCTCGCCGGCGTCGCCAAGACGGCCCTGGCCAACATCCCCGACGACCGACTCGAGCTGCTCAGCGAAAAACGCACCCAGCTTGACGACGCCCTCGCCGCTTACCACACGCCGGGGCATACGCCCGGCCACCTCGTGCTCGGGCTCTACGGCGAGGCCGGGCAGTTCGGCTACCTCGCCGACCTGATCCACTTCGCCCCCGTCCAGTTCGCCCACCCCGACTGGCATATCGCCTTCGACACCGACCCGGTCGAAGCCGCCGCGACCCGCCGGCGGATCTTGGAGTACTACGTCGAGAAGCGCAAGCCCGTCGCCGGGGCCCACCTGCCGTTCCCCGGCGTCGGCCACGTCCGTGCCGCAGGCGACGTATTCGAATATGTCCCGGCCGTCTGGCAGTGGGACACGAACGCGAGCGCGCCGTACCAGAGCGCATGATCATGGCCCCATGTAAAATTTAACCCCGGGTCACTGACCCGGGGCGGCCGCGACAAGACGCCATTGGACGGAGTGGGGGCCGACAAGAATCTCCAAATCTTCAAAAATAACCCTTACCCGCGGCACCCCGGTCATTGACCGGCGGCTAATTACGCGGACCACGCTACACTTTCCGCAATGGAAACCGGTCAACGCGAAAAACTCGCCGTCGCCTCGGAGCGGGCGGTGCTCGTCGCCTGCCTGCTGCCCGACACCGAGGTCAACCCCCACGACCCGCTGGACGAGCTGCGCTCCCTCGCCGCCACCGCGGACGCGGTCGTTGTGGATGAGATGTTGCAGAAACGCCAGAAGCCCTCGGCCAAATCTTTTTTGGGTAAAGGCAAAGTCCAGGAGCTCGCCGAGCGGGTCAAACTACACAACGCTCAGGTCGTCATCCTCGAAAACGACCTGTCGCCATCACAGATCGGCAACATCGAAAAGGTCTGCGAATGCAAGGTCCTCGACCGCTCTGAACTCATCCTCGACATCTTCGCCGCCCGCGCCCGGACCCACGAAGCCCGGCTGCAGGTCGAGCTCGCCCAGCTCGAATACACCTACCCCCGCCTCCGCGCCATGTGGACCCACCTCGAACGCATCGTCGGCGGCGCTCCCGCCGGCATCGGCACCCGCGGGCCGGGTGAGCAGCAGCTCGAGATCGACCGCCGGATCGTGCAGCGCAAGAAGTCGCTGCTCAAGAAAGACATCGAGGCGCTGCAGGCCCGCAAGACCCGCGAGGTCGAGGCTCGCAACACCGACCACTTCACCGTCGGCCTCGTCGGCTACACCAACGCCGGCAAGTCTACGCTGTTCAACACGGTCACCGACGGCGAGGCCTACGCCGCCGACCAGCTCTTCGCCACGCTCAGCACCCGCACCCGCGAGTGGAAGCTAGGCCACGGCGACACCGTCATGCTCTCCGACACCGTCGGCTTCGTCCGCAACCTGCCCCACCACCTCGTCGCCTCCTTCAAGGCTACCCTCGAAGAAGCGGTGCACAGCCAGCTGCTGCTCGTCGTCCTCGACGTCTCCGACCCGCACTGCCAACGCCAGCTCCGCACCGTCAACGAGGTCCTCGACAGCATCGGCGCGACCGAACAGCCCCGCCTCCTCATACTCAACAAGATCGACAAGGTCGACCACAACGTCGACCTCTTGCTCTTGCAAAAAGAAAACCCCGACGCCATCCCGCTGTCCGCCGCGACCGGCCGACACGTCGACCAACTCGTCGAAGCCGTCCGCGACCACCTCCACGGCGGCACGATCACGCTCACCCTCGACCTCGCCCAGGCCGACGGTAAAGCGTTGACCTTCCTCGAAAACCGCGCCACCGTCCTCGACCGCGACTACCAAAACGACCGCGTCGCCATGACCGTCAAGATCGGCCACCGCCAACTCGACCAGCTCAAGGCGATGGGCACCTCCGCTATCCTCCCCGAAGAACACGCCGCGTCCGCCGGCGGCGGCTGGCGGAGTTAACCTCCCAAACCGGGATCAACCAAACAGCACCACCCGTACCGCCCCGAGCACGAAGCCGGGGATCAGCAGCATCGCGAGCCATAGGCCGACGGTTTCGTTGTGTTCCAGGTCGTCGAAGAGTTGTTTGGCCACGATCCAGAACACGGCGAACGACACGAACACCTGGAAGATAAGTGAGAAGACCGCCCCCAGCCCGAGCGTCACCGCGAAAAACAACTGAAGAAACTGATCGAACTGGCCGCCGATCAGGGCGAGGACCGCAAGTTTTTTAAGCGTCTCGGTCAGCGTGCCGAACGCCGAACCGAATAATTTGGCAATAAGAACGAGTCCGATGAGCAGACAGGGGATCTGGATCAGAAAAAGCAGGACGCTGTTGATCAACGCTTGGACCCGCGCCTCGTTGGCCGAGGCCAGGCCCCAGTCCGTGGCCAGCTTGGGCGACAACACCATCGTGTTGACGATCAGGAAGACGAAGCCGATGCCGACCAGGATCAGCGGCAGGACGGTGCCTTGGAAGCGGTGCTTGCGGGCCATGTCCTCGGCGAGGCCGTCCTGCAGCCGAGACCTCGCCGCGACCCGCTCTTCGCCGGTCAGAGCGGGGGCAGTCACGTAAGAGTCATCCTCACCGCCGTCGGTTGTACCCGCCTCTGCATCGTCGGCCCCGCCGCGATCGACCACGGTTTGCACCATCGCTCCCTCGGCGAGGTTGAACCCGCAGTTCATACAGATCACCACGCCCTCGCGCAGCGGCATATTGCACGACGGGCATTTGCCGTTGTTGGTGAAGGTGTTCGACGGCGAAGCGCCGACCGCGGACGCCGCTTCTTGGGCGATCGGGTCGTCGCCGGGTAGGTCTAGCTCATACGGGTCCGGCTCGGGCGGGGCCTCGACCGGCGGCTTGGGCGTTGAGGTTGGTTCGGATGATGACGGCGGCTCGCTGGGTACAGCACCGATCAGCGGCCCCTCGACTTCGGGGCTGCCCGTCGGCGACATCGAAACGCGGAACTTTTGTCCACAAACGCAACGGACCAGCCGGCCGGCGATCTTCGTCTGCCAGCGGTAGGCCTTGCCGCAGCCCGGGCAATCGAATCGGCCGTCGCTCATTCTGATGTTCCCGTTGCCTGCATAAAGCAGAGCGTAGCGAAAAACCCCACCGCTGGGCAGCCAAAAACCTCGGCCGTTTGCCCGTGGCTGACGAATACGGAGGGTAGACTGTAGCCCGCAGGCATCGGAGCCCGAAGCGCTATGGAAAGCGACACCCCAAACGCAACCTCAACCGCCGGCCCCAAAACCGAAGAGCCGATCATCCGCCTCCGCGGATTGCACAAACGCTTCGGCCCGATGGCCGTACTCAACGGCCTGGACCTCGACTTCCGCCCCGGCGAGACCACCGTCATCCTCGGGCCATCCGGCACGGGCAAGAGCGTCACCCTCAAACACATCGTCGGCCTGCTCCAGCCCGACGCCGGCGAGGTCTACTTCCACGAACACCGCGTAGACCGACTCAAAGAACGCGACCTCGTCGACCTGCGCAAACGCATCGGCTTCCTGTTCCAGATGGGCGCGATGTTCGACTCGATGACCGTCGGGCAGAACGTCGAGTTCCCGCTGGTCGAACACACCAACATGACGCGCCGCCAGCGGGCGGAGAAGGTCGACCGGCTGCTCAAGATGGTTGGGTTGGGCAAGACTCAAGATAAGATGCCCGCCGACCTCTCCGGCGGGCAGCGCAAACGTGCCGCCCTAGCCCGGGCGATCGCCCTCGAGCCCGAGGTGATGCTCTACGACGAGCCGACCACCGGCCTCGACCCGATCCGCTCGGACGTCATCAACGAGCTCATCCTCGCCCTGACGAAACAGCTCGGCATGACCAGCATCGTCGTGACCCACGACATGAACTCGGCCAACAAGGTCGCCGACCGCATGGTGCTGCTCTACGAAGGGCAGGTCGCCGCCGACTCCGACCCGTGCACATTCCGCAACAGCCAGAGCGAGCTAGTCCAACGCTTCATCCGCGGACAGGCCGACCAGCAAGATATTGAGCTGATCCGGATGGGCTTCAAGGACGGCATCAGCCCGAACCTCGAACCGAGCCGCGGCGACGATCTCAAGAACGACGAACCCGCTGCGTCTCCCGAAAACGGCACGGCCGCGGCGATGCAAACTAAAGAAGAAACAACACCAAAATCCCCGCTGGCCGAGGACCGCTCCGCCCCGTCGGTATTTCTCGACGAGTAATCGCCGCCCAACGAGCCCACCCCATGAACGAACGCGACCGCAACCTCATCGTCGGCATGACCACCGCCGCCGCCCTCGTCGGGCTCATGTTCCTGCTGCTGCTGTTCGGCTACGTGCCGGCGTTGATGAAAGGCGGCTACGTCGTCAACATCGAGCTCGACGACGCCCTGGGCCTCAACCCCGGCAGCCGGGTCGAGCTCTCGGGGATCGACATCGGGCAGGTCGAGACCGTCGAATTCAAACAGCCCCTGGGCACCGGCGTCACCGTCGGGGTGCGGATCACCGAGTACGAGACGCTCGTGCCCGTCAGCGCACAGGCTGTGATCGAAAAGCCGCTGCTCGGCGGCAGCCCGACGATCCGCTTCGTCACCACCAATCAGAATGGCCCGCCCTCGGCGTTCCTCGACAAAGACGGCAGCGCCGTCGTTCCCGGTCGTTTTGGGGCGCTCGCCGGCATCTTCGGCGAACTCACCCGCGTCGCCGACAGCTTCGACCAGCTCAGCACCCAGTGGCAGGCGGTCGGCGAAAAACTCAACGGCCTGCTCGACCCGCAGGACCTCGCCGCCGTCGAGGCCGGCCAAGCCCCGGGCAACTTCACCACGGTAATGGCCCGGCTCGATCAACGACTCACCGAGTTCCGCGAGGTATTGGCGGGCATTGACTCGCTCGTCAACGACCCGCAGCTGCGCGACGACGTCAACGCCACCGCTAGCAACGCTCGCCGGGCCAGCGAAGACCTCGCCAGCTCGCTGGGCAACCTCGAGAAGCGTTACGTCGCCCTGGCCGACGACGTGGCGGGCATGGTCACGCAGGTCAACACCCTGGTCGAAGCGGTGAACGCCGGCGAGGGATCGGTCGGCAAAGTGCTCCAAGACCCCGGCCTCTACAACAGCCTCGAAGACGCCGCCCAACGCATCGGCACCGCCGCGGACGAGTTGAAGCTTTTGATCGAAAAGTGGAAGGCTGAGGGCGTGCCGTTGAGTCTTTAGGGGCTTTGGAGCGTGGGGGCTTAGGGGCTTGGGCTGATAACACGGTAGGTATCACACCAATAGAAACCGTTAGTATTTGAAGAGTCAGCTGCCCGTGGAAAATACCCGCCGCTCGCCCACGCCCCCAGGTCCCCAAGCTCCCAAGTCCCCAACATGAAATACGTCCTCATCATCCCCGACGGCGCCGCCGACGAACGCCTGCCCGAGCTCGGCGACAAGACGCCCTTCGAGGCCGCCGATACGCCGAACCTCGACAAGCTTTCGTTGTCCGGCCGGCAAGGCACCGCCGTGACCACGCCCGACGGCATGCCCTGCGGGAGCGACGTCTGCACCATGTCGCTGCTCGGCTACGACCCCCAGAAATACCACAAGGGCCGCGCCCCGCTTGAGGCCGCGGCGCTGGGTCTCGACATGGACGAACGCGACTGGATCTTCCGCGTCAACCTCGTCACCGTCATCGACGGCAAGATGCAGGACCACTCCGCCGGGCACATCTCCTCGACCGAAAGCAAACGCCTGCTCACCGAATTCGCCAAGCGCTGCGACCTCGACGGCGTCGCGCTCTACCCGGGCGTCAGCTACCGCAACATCATGATCGACCGGCTCGGCCAGTCCGGCGAGGCCCGCAGCTGGGCCGAGCTCGAATCGACCCCGCCCCACGACATCCCCGGCGAGCCGATCCGCAAACACCTGCCCGTCGGCGGCGACGACGCCAAGCTGCTCCAACAGCTCATCGCCGAGAGCGAAGTCTTCCTCGCCGACCACGAGATCAACCTCACCCGCGCCGAGATGGGCGAGCTGCCCGCGACGCACTTCTGGCCCTGGGGTCAGGGCCAGCGGCCGGTGATGCCGTCGTTCGAATCACGTTTCGGCTTAAAGGGCGCGATGATTACGGCCGTCGACCTGCTTGCCGGCATCAGTACCTTCATCGGCTGGGACCGCCTCGACGTGCCCGGCCAGACCTCGTACCACGACAACGACTACGCCGCGACCGGCGAGTACGCCATCAAAGCGATTGACGACTACGACATCGTCTGCGCCCACGTCGAAGCCCCCGACGAGGCCGGTCACGCCGCCGACCCCGCAACCAAGGTCGCCTCCGTCGCCGCGATCGACGAACACGTCATCGGGCCCATCCACGAAGCGCTCCAACAACGCGAAACCGACACCGGCGAGCCCTGGCGCATCCTCCTGCTGCCCGACCACTACACCCTGGTCAACACCCGCAAACACGACCCGACCCCGGTCCCCTTCCTCATGGCCGGCCACAAGGTCCGCAGCGTCCTCCAACGCGAGTTCAGCGAAGAAAACGCCGAGGCCAGCGACCTCCACATTGCCCACGGCCACGAACTCATGGAGTACTTCCTCCGCAGCGGTTTGTCCTAAAAATTTAGCCCCGGGTCATTGACCCGGGGCCGCCGCGGCGACTCGCTTCTCTCAACTCTGCGTCAACCGCTTCACTTCCTCGCCGCTCAACCGCTCGACCGCGGCCCGCAATAGCCCCGGGATTTTTTCGCTCCACGGCGAGGCTTTCACCGCTTCGCGCAGTTCGTCGTCGGTGATCTTTTCGAACTCCGAGACTTTCTGGCCGGGGAACCAGTGCCCCGCGTTGCCGAAGAGGTTGAAGCGCATCTTACCGTAGTCGTCCATGTCCCAGCCGCGGGCGAGGTTATACAGCCAGAGCATCAGCGGCAGGTTGTGCCCGCCGGGGGCGTCGTGGTGTTCGGGGACACCGTCCCAACTCATGCCCTCGGGGTGGTCGACGCCGGTGACCTCGCGCATCGCCGCGGCGAGCTTCGCCTCGACCCCCGGAAGAAGCTGCTCGGTCTGGCCGATTTTTTCGATCGCGCTGATGTGCAGGTCGTAATCGCTGGGTTTGGCGGCGCCCAAGCTGAGCGTATGGATCTCGGGGTGGCGGAGGCACCACAGGTCGTTGAACTCGATCGGGTGCAGCGGGTCGCAGAGCCGAGTTAATTTTTCCGGGGGGTCGTAGAGCTTGCCGCCCTTGTCGCTGGGGCTGATGATGAACACGCCCATGTCGCGCTTGTTCGCCTCGACGATCGCCGGCCAGTTGCGTTGGTAGATGAAGTAGTAGTGGAGGTTGACGTAGTCGAAGCCGCCGTGGGCATCGGCGCGGCGGATGGCGTTAACGATGTCGTCGCAGCCGCCGTGGGTCGAGAAGCCGATGAAACGGACCTTGCCCTGTTTTTGCAGCTCTTTAGCGGCCTGCAAGCAGCCGCCCTCGCGTATCGCCCAGCCGATCGTCTCGTCGTTGTTCAGGCCGTGGATTCCGAGCAGGTCGACGTGATCGAGCTGCAGGCGTTCGAGCGAGTCATGGAAGTTGGCGACAAACTTCGCGGGGTCCGGGTCGGGGCCGACCTTGGTCTGCACGATGATCTCGTCGCGCGGGAACGTCGGCAGGACCGTGCCCAGCTGCCGTTCGGAGCAGCCGTAGCCGCGGGCGGTCTCGATGTGGTTGATGCCGACCTCGATCGATCGGCGGATCGTCGCTTCGAGGTTGCGGTGCTTCTCGGGGTCGACCTCGGACAGCGGCTTGTCTTTGCCGTCCTGGTAACGCATCCCCCCGGTAGAGATCACGGGCATCTGGAGTTCGGTTCGGCCAAATCGTCGGTACTGCATGGGTAGTGTTTCGGATTTCAGATTACGGATGTTGAAGGCGGCTTAGTTTAGGCCGCTTGCGGCTAAGCCGATCTTCTTTCTGTTCTCAGGGGACCAAAACCATCTTGCCGACGTGCGTGCCACGCTGCATGGCCTCGTGGGCCTCGCGGACATCCGCCAGCGGAAACACCTGCCCGATCCGCTGCGTGTAGCGGCCGGCAGAAAACAAGTCCAGCACCGCCGAACACCCCTGCATCGTCTCGGCGTCGCCCGCCGCAAAGAGCTCGTCGTTGACGTATCCCTCAATCCGGGCGTGCTTACGGATGAGCGGCGTCACGTCCACAGGGCCCGTCTTCCCCAGAAGGCCGTACACGTAAATCACCCCACGCTGAGCCAAACACCGGATCTCGGTATTCAGGTAGTCGCCCGCCGCTACGGGATCAAAAAAAATATCCACGCCTCGGCCTTCGGTCAGTCGCTTGAGGTCGCGGTGCCAAGGCTTCATCTGCCCATCAGCGTCGTGCGTCACCACGACGTGGTCATATACCTCACGGATGTCGGCCACCTTGGCCTCGCTCGTCGTCAGGCCAATGCTCGTACCGCCTGCCGTGCGAACCACTTGCGCAGCCGCCAGCGCGACCGAACTCGACGCCGCAGGCAACCCCACGACCTGGTCCCGCGGGCCGTTGATCAGAACGCCCTGGCGGTTGTGCTTCCACATCAGACACCCCCAACTCGTCAGGTGCGACAGCCACAACGCGCCGAGCCAATCATCGGGGATCCCCGCGGGCGCCACGAAAGGCTCGTCTGCGCCACAAACGTAATGCGAGCGGTAGGTCCCACCCAAACCACGCTGCGGCCGAGTGACTTGGGGGGCCAAAACAACCCGCTCCCCAACCCGCGAAGTATCGACGCCCTCCCCCACCGCCTCAATCACGCCGCCACCCTCGAGCCCAGGGGTATACGGCGGGTCACCAGTCGACAGCTTGTAATCCCCCCGCCTGCCCATGAGATCGGCGTGGTTCATCCCGATCGACATCAACCGCACCAGCACCTGCCCCGCGCGAGGCGTCGGCGTAGGCACCTCACGCAGCTGCAACTCTTCCGTTCCGCCAAACCGCTCTACTACGACCTGCTGCATCGATTGACCTTCCTCGATGGATGCGATCACCTACGACTCACACGAAACCAGCAGTTCGCCCGCTATTCCTGCGCCTTCTCAAGTTCGCGTCGAAGGAAATCGCCGAGCAACCCGCCGATGGTTTCCTCCAGAGATTCTTCCCGCTCGGGTTCTTCACTCGCGGGCTCCTCTTCAGTATTCTCGTCATCAACAGGCGTGACCGGCGGGGACTCGGGCTCATCCCGGCCGAGCTCTTTTCGGAGCACCCCTTCTAGGATCCCGCCGAGGGTCTGCGGTAGGCGTTCCTGCGAGAAGGCGTCAAAGACCGAGGCGAGGTTGACCTGCGGCTTCTTTACCGTGCCTCCGATCCTGATGCCTTCACCGACCAGGCGCTTGAGCAGCGGGTCGCGTTCGATCTCCCGGCCGCCGATGGTCATGCCCATGTCCACGGTCTGGTCGATCAGACTGATCGTGCCGCCGAAGGCGAGCTCGACGTCGTCGATCCGGAAAGACAACTCTTCGTAGCCGAACACCCCGTCGCGGATCGCCAACGCGATCGGCGAGACCCGCGCTTCGTAAAGCGATGCCCGGTCTACCAAACCCACCGCCTGTAGCTGCGGCAGGATCTTGTCGACCGGCGAGACCGTCGGCACGATCGAGATCGTCCCCATCTGCACCCGCACGTCCGCGTTAACCTTCGACAGATCGAAGTCCCGCGTCGGGAGGCGGAACGTATCGTCGTCGATCGTCACCGCCATCGGCACCGTAGCCGAGACCACCGCGGGCAGCAGGATCGGATTAAGGAAACGCAAAATCCGGTTCGACAACTCCGGCGTCTGATTCAGGAACAGCGTGACCGGCGCGTCCGGCACGAAGTAGCCGTCGCGGTCCTCGCCGCTGAATGATGCCAGCGAGTTGTTGGCGCTATTCAGATCGAACTCGACCCGGCCGCCGCCGCCGAAGCTCCAGTCGCTGAGGCTCATGTCGACCGACACCGTCTCGCCGAAGGCCGCCACGGCGTAGCCCTGCTGCCGGCTGAGCGCATCGAACACCACCGTCGGCACGCGGTCGAGATCGATCTCGCCGCTGAGTTGGCCCCGCTCGACCTGGATATAGCCATCATCGAGCATCACGCCGGTCAGCCGGGCCTCGGCGTTCAGCGTACCGACTTGGCCGTCGGCCGCCTCGGTCTCGAAAGACAGGTTGGCCGTGATCGGCTCACGCGGGTCCGGAGCGTCGATTTTCAGGCGGCCCTCACGCAGCGGGAAGCCGCGGTGGTACCACTCGTCAACGAGCTCGGTGTCCGGCAGCTCGACCAACGCCACCGCCCGCGTCCGCTCGGGATCGAACCGCAGCCCCCCCGCCCCCGGAACTCCCCCCGGAGCCTCGGCCAACGCGAACTCGAAATCCAAGTCCGCCACCACATCCGCCGCCCGCGGCAGGCTCAGACCCACCGACTCGCCCATCTCCGCCGCCATCGCCACCGGCACCATCCACTGCGCGAACGCCTCGGGCGTCAGCGTCAGCCGGATCGGCTCGTCGGTGTGGAGCGCCACCGCCCCGTCCGCCGCGTATCGCCCCGTCATCGTACCCCGCAGCCGGGACACGCCCGGCGACCCCGCCCCGGGATCGAACCCCGCCGTCAACGCATAACCGCCCTCGCCGTCGGACTTCGCCAATAGGCTGACGCCCACCGACGGGCCGAAGGTCGTGGTCAGCCGTTCTCCCTGCCCCGTCAACGCATCGATAACCGGCATCGGCAGCGACCGCAGCACCGACTCGATCTCTAACTGCCCCCACCCCGCCTCACCACGCCGCACATCGACAACGCCCGACAATTCGCCGCGCTTGCCGTAGGCGTCGACGTCCGCGTCGAGCGTAAAGGCCACGCCCTTGTCCGCCGCGGCGCTACCGACCGCGGCCGCGAGTTGATCGATTACTAGATCGCCCTCGTCGGGCACCCGCAGTCGGATGGCTTGGCCTTCGTCCAGTCCAACCGAAGCCACAAACTGCGTCCGGCTAAGGTCGACACCCTGCCCCTGCCGCGGCGCATCCAGCCCGGTCAACCCGAACGTCAGCGTGAACGGCTCCGCCAAGGCGACGCCCGCCTCCGCTTCTTCGTCGTCGGTATCGCTTCTGCTTCTGGTCAGCTCTTCCCAAGCCGTAGGCGTCACCGTCCACGTCGACCGCGACTCGTCCGACGCTCGCAGCCGCTCGGCGTTAGCGATCAAACCCTGTCGCACGTTCAGGTGTTCGCTCGTGGCGGTGACCAACGCGTCCAACGAAGAGGCCGGACCCTGCAACGAAATCTGCGCGTCGAGCATGGGACCGATCAGCTTCTCCAAACTCGGTACGTCGGCCACCAACCGATCGAATGCCGCCATCGGCACGTGCTCTACCAAACCCTCGACATCGAACTTCGCTTCGCCGAGGGACCACCGACCCGTGGAATCGAACAGATCCGTCACGGTGCCGGCCAAGCTGATGGCCCCGCTATCGGCACCTTGCCGCACAGTCGCATCGAGGGTCAACCCAAGCTTGGCCGGGCCGTCCGCGGTCACGGTCGCCTCGGGGATTTCGACCCGCACGTCCGGCAGCGTCGGCCCCACCGCGCTGAGTTCAACCACACGCATCGCGAACGCCAGCTTCAGGTCCGCCGGCAGCAACGCCCTGTTTCCGCCGGAACCTGGAGATGCCGAAGGCCTCGAAGCCGGTTTACGGGCTTCATCGCTGGCCTCTTCTTCCGGTTGGTTCTCCGGGGATTCGCTACCTGCAGACGGTTCGCTTTTATCGGCAACGTAGAAACTCGTACCCAATGCTCGGTCAAGGTTCGTTCGGCCGAGCTCGTCCTCGACCAAGTCGAGCTTTATGCCCTCGACCGCCACGATTCCCATATCACGCGTGCCGCGTAGTAAGCCGATCAATCCCACGTCTTCGAGTCTGACGCGGTCGACCGATCCGACCACCCCGCCTTCGGGGTCGTACAACCGGACACCTTCGAGCGACTGGCCGCTAACCCAGCCGAGATTCAGCCCGTCGACCTCGACCCGGCCCGGTAGCGTGTCGTTCACCGCGGCGACAATTCGCGCCTTGCCAGCTCCCGTACTCACCAGCGTCGGCAGCAACGCAACTACCAGCAGAACCAGTAAAACCCCCGCGACTCCCAGCCTTACCGTCCAACGCGCTAGGCGGTAAATCCCCCCCCGCCGCCGCTTCACCGGCGTCGCCGCCTCGCGCACGGCGTCCATCTCTTCAGCGTCCGGGATGTCTTCAGAACGGATCGACACGTTAAGATTGTATCCGCAGCCCGTCGGACACAACGCCCCCTTTGGCCGGGTTGCTCAATGACGATCAGAGTTTGTCCGCCGCAAGCGACGCGAGTTCGCTGCGTTCGCTGCGGGCCAGGGTGACGTGGCCGACCTGGGCGCTGCCCTTAAGGCGTTCGATGAGGTAGCTCATGCCGTTAGACGACGCGTCGAGGTACGGGTTGTCGATCTGGGCGACGTCGCCGGTGAGAATGATCTTCGTGCCCTCGCCGACGCGGGAGACGATGGTCTTGACCTCGTGGGGCGTGAGGTTCTGTGCCTCGTCGACGATCATGAACTGCATCGGGATCGATCGACCACGAATATACGTTAACGGTTCCAGCACCAGCTGCCCGCTGCTCTTGAACTGCTCAATGCGCTGCTCGATCGGTTTGGAGTCGGCAACCTGTTGGCCGACGCCACGATTGCTTAAAAGGTATTCGAGGTTGTCGAAGATCGGCTGCATCCATGCGCCGAGCTTCTCGTCTTTATCTCCCGGGAGATAACCGATATCTCGCCCCATCGGCATGATCGGTCGGGCAACCAATAGCTTGTCGTAACGCTGCTCGGTGAAGACCTTGGCCATGCCAGCGGCAAGAGCGAGGAGCGTCTTGCCAGTCCCTGCCGTGCCGAGCAGGGTGATGAGCTTAATGTCGTCGTCCAGCAACAGGTCTAGCGCCATGGTCTGCTGCACGTTGCGGGCCATGATGCCGAACACCGGCTTACGCGGGGCCTGGATCGGGATGAGGTGGTCCGTGTCCGACAACCGACGAGACAGCCCCGTGTGCGACTCGTCGAGGGCGTTGCGCAGGTGTACGAACTGGTTCGGCAGGATCTCGACGTTGGACGTGCTGCCGTCCTCGTTCTTGACGTGCAGGTGCGGCTCCAACGCCTCGAACTCGATCTGCTTCTCCTCATACAGCCGATCGATCAGGTCGCCCGGCACGTCGAGCTCGGCGTAGCCACGATAAAGCCGATCGCTGTCGACCTTCTGCGCCTCGAAGTCCTCGGCCGGCACGTCGAGCGCATCCGCCTTGATCCGCACGTTGATGTCTTTCGACACCATCACCGTCCGCTTGCCGTCGCGGTGCATCCGCCAGGCGACCGAGATGATGCGGTTGTCGGGCGCGTCTTCCCGGAGCGCCTCAGGGCGTTCGTCGTTGGCGAAGTCGATGCGGACGGTCCCGCCGTGGCCGTTCCACTGCACACCCTCGCGTAGCGGACCCTTACGCCGCAGCTTGTCGAGTTGACGGATCACCTCCCGGCAGTTCCGGCCGGTATCGTCGTTGTTCTTCTTAAACTTATCGAGTTCTTCCAACACCGTGAACGGGATGATCACGTGGTTGTCCGCAAACATGTACAGCGCCCCGGGGTTGTGCAGCAGGACGTTGGTGTCGAGAACAAAGTGTTTGGTCTGCGTGACGGATGATGGAACTACGTCGGCTTTGCCTTGAGGCTCGGCGGGGCTAGATTCCGGGGAAGCCGTTTCCGGGGGGGCTTGGGTCAAAGCCGGTTCTCCTGTTAGCGAGCGTCAACCGCTCGGGTATTTCTCTGACCACAAAGTTTATCGGATAAATCCGGCGAGGCCGATAAAAAAGCCCGCCCCTAATCCGGAGAGGCTTGACTATTTTGAATGCAAAATAAAGCACCTGCGTATTCAGCCGCTCTCACGGCGACCAATTCGGATCGTTCTCCCGCGCCGCCCGATCAGACCACAGCCGCATATCCCTGAATTCTTCGGGCTTAAGCCGTTCGGCGTGACCGTCGAGGAAGGTAAATATCGCCGTGCCCTGGTGCCGGGCGTGCACGTGGCCGTGCTCCGCCGATTGAGCGTTGATGTCGTAGCCCGGGCTCCACGCAACACCACCGAGGCCCACGATCCCGCCAGCCGGGGCATTGATGTCGTGATACCCCGCGATCGCGTCGTTGGTGTCGGGGTCGCTTGCTGAATTGAGATTTGCCGAACCAAACGCAAGCAAACCAGAGGGCTGCGCCGGTTCGGTCAGCCGGCGAACCGGCAGATCATTAATCAGCCCGCTGATAAAGTCGTTCGCAAAATTGCCTGTATTTGTCGGCCGTTCTGCGGGCCCACCGACATACAAGCCGTTGTACCCAAAGTTGGGCGCGACACTTGTTGCATACTGGTAGCAAGCACCTTCTAGCAACTGTTCGTTGCCGTTTACCAAAATGCTTCCGCTGGGGTTGTTGTTTTCGAAATACTGGGCGAGCCGCCAAGGATATCGCGAAAGCTCCTGGGACCCGGTCACCGCTAATCCGGTGTGGTCACTAACACCAAGGGGCGTCTCTCGCCGTAGCAAAAGAACGCCGTCGTTATCCAATGCCAGACCGGTATGGGCTTGCTGAACCTGACGCCCCGCCGCAACCTCACGCACCGTGCGGGCCTCGCTCCGGGCGTTTCCCAGGACTGGGATCAAGATACCGATTATCAAGGCAATGATCGATATCACCACTAAAAGTTCGATCAAGGTAAATGCCCGGTAAATACTCTTTACATGCATTTCTGAATCCTCTCGGCACTTATCGATCTGTTCAAAACAGAGACGGAGTTATTTGTTCCTCCGCCTCCATCCAGAGTCATCCGCGGCTTAAAGTTTGAAAGCTTCGATGGTGGTCGGCTCAGCCCCTCGTCCGCCGACGACCTAACGTGGCCAGTGCTCCTGCGGCGACCAACACAAGGCTGGCGGGCTCGGGGACGATACCGAAGTTGTCGAGGTCAAACGTGGTGCCGACGATGGCGTCGCCGGAAACGAAGACCTGGAGGTTGCCAACGTTACCGAAGACCGCCTCGAAATTGGCGGGAGTCGGCGCACCTTCGAAGCCGACGGTTGCCAGGCTCGAAATATCGAACGCGATCGTTTGGAACTCGCTGGTCGCACCGAGCGTTACAAATTGATCGAAAGAAGGGAACGCACCGGGGAAGTTCGGCGGCGGAGCGATCCGCAGGCCGACCACAACGTCCTCGGCTGAATCGTGGCGGATATCAAACGTGACGCCCGTAATGCCCGACTCGATGAAGTCGCCGAAGAACGCTCCGCCGCTAGCAGGGGGAGATGCCGGTTGCGGATCGCCGTTCTCATCGAAGACCACCGTGCCCGCCCCGATCACCTCGGCCGCAAAAACCGTTGTCCCCATGCCACCGAGGGCCGCCACGGTTTCCGTGATGAATCCAGAATTATCGCCACCGCCGGTGGCCACGAACGTTGCCCCCAAGCCTTCAGAGGTTCCTTCAAAACCAGCGTTTCCGAAATCAAACGTTTCGGTGAACGGCACAAGCGTCTGGGCCGAAGCCCCCGCACCGCAAACCGCGATAGCCGCAGCGTAAACCGTCGACCGACTTAAAAACGTAATATTTCTCATTGCCATATCTCCAACATCTGGGACAAAAAACAGCTAACGGAACCGCACGCGCGGCACAGCCTGATTCCCAGAGTCAGTTGGATCTCGTAAGGATCAAACTGACCAAACCCCAAGTTGTGGTGCCGGCTTCTTTATCTCGCCGGCGGAGAAATTTTCCTGAGATTACATCTCAGCGGTGCCACACTAGACTCGGAAAATATATAAGTCTACGCCAGGAAAATTTTTTCTACGGTTTTTGTAATTCCTAGGGAAATAATAAAAATACTTTTAATATTTTCGATTTTCTTGGAATAAATTTACGTCGTTACTTCATCGACGACTAATGGATTTTCGATCAATAAGTTGAGATCGCGACCATTCGTTTCGGATTATGGAATAAACACATAAATCAACCCGACTTCCATGCCACACAGCCACACCTCGAGTCGTGCCTTCTTCGATAAACCCCAAGCGTTCTGGTACCGATCGACTTCGCCGGTTGTCGGGATCGACGCAGATTTCGAGACGATCTAACCCGAGCTCGTCGAACGCATAATCCACCAGCTGCGAAACGCATCGGGTGATCATGCCCCGCCCCGTCGCGGCCTCCGCTAGCCAGTAGCCGATCTCCGCCGAGCCGACACGGTAGCCTTCGAAAGGTTCACCCTGCTGCCACTTCACTAAGCCACACCCGCCGACCACCCGGCCGTGCTCCAGTACCGACAACGGCAACTGCTTCCGCTCGCCGAACCCGCGCAGCGACGCCTCGGCCCACGCCCGGCAGCCCGCCACGTCGTACTTCTCGGTACACCACGGCAGCCACTTCCCGATGTACTCGACATTAGCCCGCACCACCGCCGTGATCTCCTCGGCGTGTTCGGGCGCGACCAGACGTAGCGACACGTTATCGTCGACCGGGATGACCAGACTCATAGTGTCTTGCCTTTCCATGCGTCCGCCAAGACGGCGTACAGCACCGAGTCGCGGTAGCCGATGCCCGGCATCTTGACGTCTTGTTTCATCTCGCCCTCGCGTCGCATACCCAGCCGTTCGGCAACCGCGATGCTGCGGGCGTTCTGTGCGTCGGCCGTGAGGTAGACGCGGTGGAGGCCGTACTCCGCAAAGGCGTAATCGAGCAACGCCTTCGCGGACCGCGTCACTAAGCCGCGTCCCTGCTCCGCTTCGTCGAGCCAATAGCCGAGCTCCGCCGATCCGTTCGGGTTGTTTAAGTCGTGCAGGCCAACCGCACCAACGATGCGTTCGTTCTCGAAGATGTGCACCGCAAGCTGGGAACGCTCGGCGTATTTCTTAATCGACTCTCGTTTAACACGCTTGATATCTTCCATGCTTTTCGTCGCTTCAACCCAGCTCATCCAAGGGCTGATGTAAGCTCGGTTCCGCTCGACCAGAGTGAAGACCTCTTCTGCGTATTCCAGACTGGCCAGACGCAGAGTTACGGTGTCATCGACTTTAATCTCGACACCCGTATTCCCCGCACGATCCGCTTTACGAGTCGTTACTTCGCGGTACATGATGACCGCGTCTTTGTATTGCCCGGGGCCGAACTTCATCCGCCGGGGGATGCGTCCCGCTTCGACAAAACCGAATCGGCGATACAGCCGCTGGGCTCGCTCGTTGTCGGCGTAGACCTCAAGCTGCAGCATCTCCGTCACGGGGTGACGCTCGGTCCACTCGACAACCGCCTTGAGCATCGCCGAGCCCAGCCCGACCCCGCGAAAATCTTTACGTAGGGTCATACCAAGCAGGCTGACGTGACCCAGGCGAGATCGGCTGAAGCAGCTGATATTCAGCGACCCGATGACCCGTCCGTCGATTTCGGCGATTGTGTACAAACTGCCCTTCGTCGGGTCCTGACCGGCGAGAAATGCTCGTTCCTCTTCGAGGGTTAACGTGAATTCCTCGGGCGTCGTGCAGATGTATGGCGTCACCTCGGGCAGGTTGTCGTGCATGTAGGCGAGGACCGCTTCGGCGTCGTCGGGCAAAGCCAGCCGTATCTTGATTTCCTGGCCGGTAGGCGTGGCGTAGAGCCGTTTCGCGAATTCTGGCACCGCCGCGCTCACGGCGCTTCGCCCCTTGCGCTCGGGTCGCTGGAGGAGGTGTCGTCGTCCATGGTGGTCGCGGCGACGCGGCGGGCTTCCGCGGTCTTGATGCGGTTGATCGCGGCGACGTAGGCGTTGGCCGCCGCTTCGATGACGTCGGTCGACACGCCGCGGCCGCGGACCTGTCGGCCGTGGTGATTGACGCGGACGGTGGCTTGGCCCTGGGCGTCTTTGCCGCCGGTGACGGCGCGGGTGCTGTAGTCTTCGAGCTTGACGGCGACGCCGGTGAGTTTTTGCACGGCCGAGAAGATCGCGTCGAGCGGGCCGTCGCCGGTCTCGGTGTCTTCGCGTTGCTCGCCGGACGAGTCGCGCATCACCACCGTCGCTTGCGGCGCATCGCCCGAGCTGCTGCTGACGCGGAAGCTGACCAGCTCCCACAACGCCCCCTCGGCGTCGAGCGTGGTGTCCAGCATCGCCTCGATGTCTTCGTCGTAGACCTCTTTTTTCTTGTCGGCCAGGGTCTTAAACGACTCGTAGACGCGGTTGAGCGTGTCGTCGTCGATGGTGTAGCCGAGCTGTTTGATACGGTCGCCCAGGGCGTGTCGGCCCGAGTGTTTGCCCAGGACCAGCTGCGACGCGGGGACGCCGATGCTCTGCGGGTCCATGATTTCGTAGGTCTGGCGGTTCTTGAGCATGCCGTCCTGGTGGATGCCCGACTCGTGGGCGAAGGCGTTTTGGCCGACCAGCGCCTTGTTGCGCTGCACGCGCAGGCCGGTCAGCGTCGAGACCATCTTCGAGGCGGGATACAGCTTGCGGATGTCGATCTGGTTTTGGTAATCGGCGTAGTAGTCGGCGCGGGTACGCATCGCCATGACGACTTCTTCGAGCGCCGCGTTGCCGGCGCGTTCGCCGATGCCGTTGATGGTGCACTCGATCTGACGAGCGCCGTTCTGCACCGCGGCCAGCGAGTTGGCCACGGCCAGACCCAGGTCGTTGTGGCAGTGGCTGGACAGGTAGATGCCTTTTTCGTCGATGATCGGCAGCTTCTCGCGGACGTAGGCGAAGATGTGGCCGTACTCTTCGGGGACCGAGTAGCCGACGGTGTCGGGGATATTGATCGTGGTCGCGCCGGCCTCGATGACGGCGTGGGTGATCTCGACCAGCTTGTCCAGCTCGGTCCGGCTGCCGTCTTCGGGCGAGAACTCGACGTCATCGACGTAGCCGCGGGCCTGCTCGACGCTGCGAACCGACATCTCGATGATCTGCTCGAAGGCCTTGTTGAGCTTGTACTCGCGGTGGATCTTGCTGGTGGCGCAGAAGACGTGGATCCGCCCGCCGCCGCCGGAAGTCGAATGCTTCACGGCCTCGCCGGCCCGGTCGATGTCTTTCGGCACACAACGAGACAGCCCGCAGACGATCGGCTTGGTCAGTTCGCTGGCGATCGCCTTGACCGCCTCGAAGTCGCCGTCGCTGGTGATCGGGAAGCCGGCTTCGATGACATCAACGCCCAACGCTTCGAGCTGCCGGGCGATCTCGAGCTTCTCGGCGTGGTTCAGCGAAGCGCCGGGCGATTGCTCGCCGTCACGGAGGGTCGTGTCGAAGATGCGGATGTCGGTCATGGCGGGCTCGATTCGGTGGGTGAGCGGTCAGAAAGAAGGTGGGTAGTGTTAAATTTTCCGGGGCGGGGGATAATAAAAAACCCTGTCGGGCGGGGCCGGACAGGGTTGCTTTTGTGCGTTTTAATCGCAGCGAACCTCATCCAACCGAACGCATAAGGAGCAAGCCGTTAAGCTCGCACGAAAGGTTCTGGAGGAGGAGGGATCGCCGTTTCATGTGCGAAACCGTAGCCGC
The DNA here is from genome assembly GCA_038747275.1 of Planctomycetota bacterium. Classification (GTDB taxonomy): domain Bacteria; phylum Planctomycetota; class Phycisphaerae; order Phycisphaerales; family Phycisphaeraceae; genus Algisphaera. The sequence goes on from JBCDJW010000033.1 coordinate 30,858, forward strand.
ACATCGGGTGCGTGTCAACGGTTCTTAATCATGTAACGGGGCATGTAGTGACAAGGCATGCAGCAGAATCGCTATCGGCATGCAAAATAAAACCAGCCTGCATTAGTGAATGCGGGCCGGGCGTGGGCTTTGGTGTAGTAACTTGAATCCGGGGGAGAGTGTGTCAGCCGGTCCGTGGTTGGGGGGTTACTCGCGGGGGATCGTGGCCGGGCGAGATCGTTTTAGGGTCGGACGTTTGGCGGAAACACGCCGAGGAACATTGAATCTTCCATCAAGAAGTTTCGAGGTTGTTCCGGGGCATTCCGGGGGGGGGTTACTGCCCTTGGCCCAGGGAGTAGCCGGCTTGGCCGTCGAACGTGTAGAGGTGCTCGGTTTTAATAAAGTCCAACTGGTGGACGGCTAGGTGCGTGAGCAGGTGGATCACCTCTTGGTGCGTCGTCGTTGCCGGGCCGGCGGCGTCATCATTTGAAGCGTGGTTACTCCTTTCGGTAGCGGTTGGTTGGGGGACAAATCGGCAGCGCCAATGGTCGGTACAGAACGTCTCGGGGAAGCCGTTGGGCCAGACCTTGACGCCGCGGTTGGTGATCATCTGGAGCTTGAGGCCCGCGGTTTGGCTGGCGTGTTCGAGTTTCGCGGCCAGCTGCTGCGGGTCGCGGCCGGGCTGGTCCCAATCAAAGAACACGTCGACCCCGACGAGTTGTTTCTCCGGCTTGGCCGGGGGCTTCTTGCTGCTGACCACCCGGACGTCGAGCGTGTCGGCAGTACACACCTCGTAGTGGGCGGCCTTGAGGGTTTGGGGCTTGAGGCCGAGCCGTTCGATCACTTCTCGGGCGAAGTCCGCGGTGCCGACTTGCTGCTGGCTGCGGTGGGAGTCGTAGATGTCGGGCGTGTGCACGCCGTCTTCGATGGTCCGCAAGAGCGCGTTGTGTACCCGCTCGGCAACGCCGGGCTTGCCGAGGTGGACCAGCATCTGCACCGCCGCGAGGATCAGGCCCGAGGGGTTGGCCACGTCTTGGCCGGCGATATCGGGGGCGCTGCCGTGGATGGCCTCGAACATCGCGACGTCTTCGCCGATGTTCGACGTGCCGCAGAGGCCGACGCTGCCGGCGATCTGGGCGGCGATGTCGCTGACGATGTCGCCGTAGAGGTTCGGGGTGACGATCACGTCGAACCGCTCGGGCTGGTCGGCGAGCATGGCGGCGCCGATATCGATGATCCAGTGGTCGCTCTCGATCTCGGGGTATTCGGGGGCGATCTCATTGAAGACTTGGTGGAACAAGCCGTCGGTCGCCTTCATGATGTTGTCTTTGGTGAAGCAGCTGACCCGCTTGCGGCCGACGGAGCGGGCGTACTCGAAGGCGTAGCGGACGATCTTCTCGCAGCCGGGCCGGGTGATGAGCTTGAGGCACTGGGCGACCTCCGCGGTCTGGCGGTGCTCGATGCCGCCGTAGGTGTCTTCCTCGTTTTCGCGGACGACGACGACGTCCATGCCGGCGTGTTTGCTGGCAACGAACGGGGCGTAGGCGACGCACGGCCGGACGTTGGCGTAGAGGCCCAGCGTCTTGCGGGTGGTGACGTTGAGCGACTTGTAGCCGCCGCCCTGGGGCGTGGTGATCGGGGCCTTGAGGAAGACCTTGTGCGTGCGGAGCGAGTCCCAGGACGCCGGCTCGATGCCGGCGGAGACGCCGCGTTCGTAGACCTTCTGGCCGATCTCGATGGTGTCGTAGGCCAGGCCCGCGCCGGCGGCGTCGAGGATGTTGAGAGTGGCGGCCATGATCTCGGGGCCGATGCCGTCGCCGTGGGCGATGGTGACGGTGGTCTGCAGACCGGTAGCCGTTTCGGGGCGAGCGGGGGCGGGATGAGGGGCGGTGGCGGTGTTCACGGGTTCTCCGGGCGGTGGTTTGTGGTACGCTTTAGTGAAAATAAATACACGAAAATATTTTCGTAAAAAGATTATCCATCCCGCTCCCCGGTGTCAAGTCCATGGCGAAAAAAAAGCGCGCAAAAAAACCGACCCCCTCCCCGCCGCCGAACTTCACGTTCCTCAGCAACCACTCGCACGTGCTGCTGCTGCTCGCCGCCGAGCCGGACCTGCGGCTGCGTGACGTGGCGGCCCGGGTCGACATCACCGAGCGGGCGGTCCAAAACATCGTCGCCGACCTCGCCGCCGCGGGCGTCGTCACCCGCGAGAAGGACGGCCGACGCAACCGCTACCGTATCCACCGCGACCGCCCCCTCCGCCACCCCGTCGAAGCCCACCGCACCGTCGACGATCTCATCCGCATGGTCTACGGCTGAGCCCGCAGACCCACGGAATAACAAACCGTGATCGGCGTGAGACGAACGCCCTACCCGTCGTGACGACACCTAACTTATCAACGCCCCGCGCAATTCGCTGCGTTCACTATACTTTTCGCTCCGAGCCGGGATGGCTGTTCCCCCCGCCCTTCGCCCCGCCCCACACCGCCCCGAGAGGCCCGACTGATGTCCACCGCGCAACCCACCATCGTCTACACCAAGACCGACGAAGCCCCCGCCCTGGCGACCCATTCGTTCCTGCCGATCATCCGGGCCTTCGTCGAGCCGGCGGGCATCGACGTCGAGCTCAAAGATATCTCTCTCGCCGGGCGGGTTATCGCGTTGTTCCCCGACCGACTGCCCCCGGAAAAGCGGCAGCCCGATGCGTTGGCCGAGTTGGGTGAGCTCGCCAAGACCCCGGCGGCCAACATCATCAAGCTGCCCAACATCTCCGCTTCGATCCCGCAGCTCACCGCCTGCATCGCCGAGCTCCAAGCCCACGGCTACAACGTCCCCGACTACCCCGCCAACCCGCAGAACGCCGACGAAGAAGCCATCAAAGCCGCCTACGCCAAGGTGCTCGGCAGCGCCGTCAACCCCGTTCTCCGCGAGGGCAACTCCGACCGCCGCGTCGCCGCCCCCGTCAAGGCCTACGCCAAGAACAACCCCCACTCGATGGGCGCTTGGTCTTCCGACTCCAAATCGCACGTCGCCCACATGGCTGACCAAGACTTCTTCGGCAGCGAGCAGTCGCACACCTGCGTCGCGGCGACCACGGTCAAGATTCAACATGTAGGTACCGATGGCAGCACGACGGTGTTGAAAGATAACCTCGACCTGCTTGAGGGCGAAGTCATCGACGCGTCGGTGATGAACGTCGCCGCCCTCCGCGCTTTCCTCGCCGAGCAGATCGCCGACGCCAAGGCGAACGACGTGCTGTTTTCGCTGCACATGAAGGCCACGATGATGAAGGTCAGCGACCCGATCATCTTCGGCCATTGCGTCGAGGTCTTCTTCGCCGAGCTGTTCGAGAAGTACGCCGACCTCTTCGCCGAACTGGGCGTCAACACCCGCAACGGCTTCGGCGACTTCGTGGCCAAGATCGCTTCGCTGCCTGAAGAAAAACGGGCTGAGATCGAAGCCGACCTCGAAGCGCTCTACGCCAAGCAGCCCGCCCTCGCGATGGTCGACTCCGACAAAGGCATCACCAACCTGCACGTGCCCAGCGACGTGATCATCGACGCCTCGATGCCCGCGATGATCCGCGGCTCGGGCCAGATGTGGGGCCCCGACGGCGAGCAGAAAGACACCAAGGCCGTCATCCCCGACCGCTGTTACGCCGGCGTCTACGCCGCGACCGTCGACTTCTGCCGCGAGCACGGCGCTTTCGACCCCGCCACCATGGGCAACGTCGCTAACGTCGGGCTCATGGCGAAGAAAGCCGAGGAGTACGGCAGCCACGACAAGACCTTCGAGATGTCCGCCCCCGGAAAGATGCAGGTCGTCGACGCCACAGGTAACACCATCTTTGAACTCGACGTCGAGGCCGGCGACATCTTCCGGATGTGCCAGACCAAAGACGTCGCCATCCGCGACTGGGTCAAGCTCGCCGTCACCCGCGCCCGCGCCACCGGCAACCCCGCCGTCTTCTGGCTCAACGCCGAGCGGGCTCACGACGCCGAGCTCATCAAAAAGGTAAACGCCTACCTGCCCGACCACGACACGGCCGGCCTCGACATCCAGATCATGGCCCCCGTCGACGCGACCAACCACGCCCTGCAACGCTGCAAAGACGGCCAGGACACCATCTCCGCCACCGGCAACGTCCTCCGCGACTACCTCACCGACCTCTTCCCCATCCTCGAGCTCGGCACGTCCGCCAAGATGCTCTCCATCGTCCCCCTGCTCGAAGGCGGCGGCCTCTACGAAACCGGGGCCGGCGGCAGCGCCCCCAAACACGTCCAGCAGTTCGAAAAAGAATCCCACCTCCGCTGGGACAGCCTCGGCGAATTTTTAGCGCTGGCCGTGTCGATCGAAGACGTCGCCACCAAGTCGAATAACGCCCAGGCCAAGATCATCGCCGACGCCCTCACCGCCGCGACGACCAAGCTCCTCGACGAAAACAAATCCCCGCTCCGCAAGGTCGGCCAACTCGACAACCGCGGCAGCCACTTCTACCTCGCGATGTACTGGGCCCAGGCCTTGGCCGCGCAGATCGAAGACGCCGCGTTACAAACCAAGTTCGCCCCGCTCGCCGAGTCGCTCGCCGCCAACGAAGAAACGATCATTGCCGAGATCGACGCCACCCAAGGCCAGCCTGCCGACCTCGGCGGCTACTACCAGCCGGAAGACACCAAAGCCGCCGCCGCGATGCGGCCCAGCGCGACGTTTAACCAAGCTCTGGCTTGAGTTATACCGGTGACGCTACCCGTCAGGCCGTCTTGAACTTATCCGTCAGCTGCTTGAGGTTTTCGTTGCGGTCCGCGAGTTCTGTGACCGATCGGCTCATGTTGGCCGAGGCCTCGCCGACCTCGCCGAAGCCGGCGCTCAGCGTCTGCACGCTCTGACTCACGCCACGCGAACTCGACAGCATCCGCGCGATGATCTCGCCGGCCGTCGCGCTCTGCTCGATGCATTCTTCGGCCTTGCGGCTGTTCTCCTCCATCTGCCGGCAGGCCGATCGCGTATCGCTCTCGATCTGCTGGATCGCCTGCTGGATCTCGTCGGTGACGGATGCGGTGCGGTCGGCGAGTTTACGGACCTCATCCGCGACCACCGCGAAACCCCGGCCGTGCTCACCCGCCCGCGCCGACTCGATCGCCGCGTTGAGTGCTAACAGGTTCGTCTGGTCCGCGATCTCCTGGATCAGCGTCACCAGCGACCCGATGTGCTGATTCTTAGCGTCCAGCGCACCGACCAGCTGGCCGCCTTCCTGGACGTTGGTTCCGATCCTTTCGAGGCTCTGGATCGTCTGCCCGATCACGGTGCTGCCGCGCTCGGCCACGTCGTTGGCGTCGCTCGCCGCCGAAGCGATCTCTCGCGCCCGGTTCATCATCGTCTCGGCGGTCTGGGCCATCTCTTCCGAGCCCGCCGAGATCGTCAGCGACGAAGAAGACGCTGCCTGCGCCGCGTCCCGCACATCCTCAATGATGCCGCGGAGCGTCCCGATAAACCCGTTGATCGCCACCGCCAAATCTTTAGTGACCCCGTCGAACCGGGCATCGACGCGTCCCGTAAGGTCGCCGGTGGATTCGATGGCGTGGATGTCTTGGATCATGCCGTCGACCGACCGGGCGATCCCGACCTTGCCCACCAGCTCGATCTCGGCCTCACGCTCCGCAATGGTCCGCATCTCCTTGGCCGAGCGTCGGACGCCCGCCATCAGCAGCGCGACTTCGACAACGACCCACGCCGCGTGCTCGACCCACAGCCAACGCCCCGCCCCGACGTAGCCGTAGATCGACTCCGGCCAAAACAACCCGCGGAACCCGTGGTCCGCCGCGACCACGACCGTCGCGGTCAACAAGACCCACGGGTCGCGGTACATCGCTAGGACCGCGAGCATCACAAACACCGAGAAGTGCCACTCGATCCGCCCGCCGCCGAAGTGTATCAACAGACTCACGACCAGGGCCTGGGCGATCGTCATCGAGATCCGGGCGATCGCCCGGCCCCGCTGTGTCCAGCCGATCCACGCCGCCGGCAGACAGATCACGCCGCCCAGGATCACTGCCGCCCAGACGTGGGCGTGCGTCGTGCTCTCTTCGCCGATCCAGGTGCGCGGCGAGATCACCAACGCTTGACCGATCAAAAAGGCCCACTGCAGCACCAACGCCACCGCGAAGAAACGGTCGTTGCCCGACCACAGGCTGCGGTAGGACTGGTCCAGCTTCTGCTTAGTGAGTGATTGCTTTTCTTCCGCGAAGCAGTCTTTATTGTTCAGGTCGGTCTCGGTTTGCATCTATGAAAACCTTCGGGGGTTCAAGAAAAATGGATGGTTTCAGCGGTTCAACGCGCAGCCGAGGGGGCAGCCGTAGACCGCGGCCTCGGCCGGACGACCGACCGACGGTGCGGTGTCGTTAATGAGCAGCGACTCGATCGCGTCCAGGCCCGGGCTCGCCCCGGCGTGGCCGCGTGAGGCCGTCACCCCGCCGCTGAAGACGACTTTTTCTTCTCGGTCGAATACCACGACGTAGCCGCTGGTGCGGACACCAAAGAGCCGTGCTTCCGCCCCGTCGCTATCGAGCGCCACGCGAGCGCCGGGGATCTGCCCCGCCATTTCTTTAAGCCGGGTCTGGGCCCACTCGTCGTGACGACCCGCGGTGTCGAAGAAGACGATTTTGAGGTCAAAGCGATCGCCGTGACGACCGCTCAGCTGGCGAAGATTCGTTAGCGTCGCCTGCGTGCACGGGCAATCGGGGTGGGCAAAGAGAACCGCACTAAAAGCCGCAGAAGGAGTCGCGATAGCGGATTGCTTCGGCCAGGCCGCTACGACATCCCCGGCATGCCCCGGAGTGGTTGCGTAGCTGTTCATCAACCAGAAACCGCTCGATATTGCGGCAAACCAACATGCCGCTCCTATCAGCCACACACCGGCTCGCCTCCCGGGTCGAATTTGTTGCTTTTTATCCGGTGCAGTCTCTTCCATGAATTCGTGATCGGTGGATTCCCCATTCCAATCCAGCCGTCACGACATCAAAAGTCGCATCACGAATCATTTTTCTCGAGGGCATTTCAGGCTTGAAAATCGAACAAAAAATAGCAAGAGAAAACAGTTGGCCCGTTACCTAACCCGGTGGGCCAATCGTAAAGCTCGTGGATTGATTATCGTTAGACGCGTCGACGACGGCCCACGCCCAATAACACCGAACCGGCCACGACTAAGGTGCCCATCGTCGGCTCGGGGATCACCCCGCCGTTGAGGAAGAAGTTGATCCGCTCGAAGACGTCGCCGCCGACCTCGAACCCCAGGTCACGGCCGAAGATGTCGCCGTCGTCGAAGTGGATCCCGCCGAACAGACGCGACTCGCCCGCTTCGTCGGCGGCGGCGGAGAACGTGGCCCACGCCAGCGTCAGCTCCGATCCCGGCGTCACGCCCGGCTCGAACCGCGAATCTCCCTCTTCAAACGTCACGCTCAGCCCGGTCGTGCCGTCGCCCAGCACGAAGTCGTCGCTGCCGGTCAACAGCCGCAGGAGTTCCGCCGCCGCGGCGCTGAAGGCGCTGTGGCCCGAGGTGTATTCGGGGAACGGCGGGGACGGGTTGTCGTCGGGGGTCTGGTAGGTCAGGAAATCAGTCGCGAGGATCGTCTGCGTCCCCTGGCCGACGCCGCCCCACGCCTCGATGAAGAACTCGCCGTTCACCTCATCCCCGATCAGTCCGAGTTCGCCGAGCGTGCGGATCACGCGGACCGGCCGGGCGTAGTCATAGACGTATTTGGCTTCCCAGGTAGCGATACCCGCGTCCATCACGGCGTTACCCAGGCCGAAGAAGCGCGTCACGTCGTCGTCGAGATCGGGCGTATTGGCTTCGCCGATCTTTTGACCGAAGAACATCCAGGTGCCGGGTGGGTACGGCGTTCCGCCGGGGTCTTCCCAGAACTCGGCGATCAGCTTCTGGCGGTCGGTCAGGTTCTTGCTGAAGTCGACCACGTCTTGGGCCTGCTGGATGAATGCGGGGTTGATGTCGGTCCCGATCAACGACTTGTTGATGGCGACGGTCGTGCCGTCGGCCCGCGTGATGGTTTGGTTGGCTAGGTCTGCGGTCGCCAACGGGTCGAGCAGGAAAGGCTTGGGGGCCGGCGGCCGGTAGGCGTCGCCCGACGGGATCGCGAACGGCGTGACGCCGCCCCAATGCGGCTGCAACGCCGACTGCTGGCCTCCGCTGCTGTCGCCGATCGGCAGAAACTCTGGGGTCCAGCGTTCGATGTCCACCACCGCCTGCGAAGACGTATTCACCGGCGTATACCCGGTGGTGTCGGCGTAGCCGTTGAGCTGGTTCGATCCGTCGTTCTGGCGAAACGCCATCAGGCTGTTGGCCATCTGCACGCCGATGCCCGCGGCGGTCGTCCCGGGCGTATCGGGGTCGTAGCCCAAGGCGTTCATCCGGTCGCGGAAGTTTTGCTGTAAACCCGAATCCGTAAACAAATCGGACAACACGGTGTAGGCCGCGTAGCTGATCGCTTCTCGCTTGTTCGCAGTGGTATTCTCGCTCGCCGACCGCTGCAGCGTGTCGCCCAGCACCGTGCTGGCGGGCAACGCCTCGTATGCCGACCAGGCGTCGTACATCGCCGTCCCGAGGATCCCGTAGGCCCGCGAAGCCCCGGTCGGCCCGAGCGGAGCGCCCGCGGGGTCGCTCACCGCCAACAACGCCTCACTCACCCAGAGACTCGCCACGCTCTGCTTGGACGGGTCTAGCGGGATATCCGCGATCGCCGTCTGCGCGACACCAGACCCGACACCACCCGAACACACCACCGCCGCCGCGATACAGTTCCACTTCCTCAACATGTTGTAATTTCCCTTAGTCCTTGTGATTTTCTTGCTGATGCCGCAAGAATAACACCGCTTAACTAAAGGGTCCACGAAATTTAACGGCCGCAATCCGTTTTTTCTTTTCGGGGGTCAGCGATAAGCCGGCCGGGGTAAATCGTCTTCTCGACGCAGCGGACGCGTCGTTTCCTGCGTGATGTCTTCATCCCGCCGCTTCTGCATCGTCTCGAAACGCTCGATGCATTCCTCGATCTCGGTGTAGGCCTCTTCGACGTCGCTCCAGCCCTGGGTGACGACCTGGTTGCCGCCTTCGAGCTGTTTGTAGGTCGCGAAGAAGTGTTCGACCTCGCGCAGGTAGTGCTTCGGCACGTCCGCCAAGCGGTGGTAGTCGGCGAAGATCGGGTCGGTGCTCGGCACGGCCAAAACCTTGAAGTCGTTGTCGCCCTTGTCGGTCATGCGGAACAGGCCCAGCGGCCGGCACTCGATCAGGCAACCCGAAAAGGTCGGCTCGTTGACCATGACCACCACGTCGAGCGGGTCGCCGTCCTCGGCGTGGGTGCGGGGGACGAAGCCGTAGTCGCCGGGGTACATCGCCGAGCTGTAGAGGTAGCGGTCCAGCTTGATCAGGCCCGAGGTCTTATCGACTTCGAACTTGCTGCGTCGGCCCTTAGGGATCTCGACGATCATGTTGATGATCTGTGGCAGGCGGTCCGCGTCCGGGCCAGGCGGCAGCTGCATGTAGCGATTGGGTAATGGCATCGCGTCTCTCTTCGGGCTTGGGTTTCCACCGACTTCTACGCGGCGGGGCCAACGCAAGTTCCGCGCAGCCATTTCAGTTATCGACGGGCGGGGCTCAGGTATTCACCCCAAACCCCGCGGTCCGAGACGGATGGTTTAAACTGCCCGAATGTCCGATAGCGAAACCGATCTCCCTGCGGACCACGAGCCGAGCGTTCGGCCGCGGCCGGCGTGGCTGCGGGCGCTCGGACACGATGACCCGCCCGCCCGCTTCGACGCCGGGGGGCACACCTGGGAACGCGTCCACATCTACAAACACGACGCCTTCGCCGCCACGGCGCTGTACGCCCGGGCCGACGACGCCAACCGCAAAGCCGTCGGCAAGTTCAGCCGACGCCAGTCCGCCTTCGGCGTCCCGTTCGCCTGGCTAGGCAAGTGGTTCCACGAACGCGAGCAAGAGGTCTACCGCCGACTCGCCGACGACCCGAACGTCCCCGCCACGCTCGGCGACATCGTCGTCAACGGCCGGGTCTGGCCGAGCGCCGGGGCCCGGCTCTACGTCGAAGGCCACCCCCTGGCCGAGGGCGAACGGCCGCACGATTCGTTCTTCCCCGACCTCGAAAAACTCCTCGCCCGGTTCCACGCCCGACGCGTCGCCGTGGTCGACCTGCACAAACGCGACAACATCATCGTCGGCGACGACGGCCAGCCGCACCTGATCGACTTCCAGATCAGCCTGGCCGCAAGCCGTGGCGGTTTACGTTTCTTTGACCCGCGGTCGTGGTGGCTGCCGTCCGCCGTCCGCGCCGACCGCTACCACCTCATGAAGAACTGGCAGCGGCACCGCCCCGACCAGCTCACCCCCGAACAACGCGACCTCGACCGCTACCGCCCTGTCAGCATCCGCCTCTGGCGCAAACTCATCCGCCCCGTCCACGCCGCCCGCCGCCGACTCTTCGTCGCCCTCGGCTTCCGCACCGGCAAAGGCGACCCCGAAACCGAAGTCGCCCCCGACGTCCGCCCCCCGGCCCCCGGAAAATTGGAAACTCCGAACCCGGCACCCAGAAAACCGGCCTCTGATTCCGATCCCGCCGAAATGCCGATCTAAGCCATATCGAATCTTTCGCTGAAGCCTCTCCGGAAAACCTGCCACATGTCCAAGCCCCCCTCCGCAAAGCCCATTGTCGACCAATCCATGATCGCCGACATGGACGCGCTCGTCGCCCACGTCGGCGGCGACCCCTCGACCATCCAGGGCAAGTCCGTCCGCGAGGTCATGCACACCGGCCTCAAGCTCATCACCGACCAGGCCAACCTCGGCGAGGTCAAGCTCATCTCCCGCGCCCTCAAGGAGCTCCGCTACGCCCTCAAGGTCTTCCGACCCTACGACCAACACCCCAAGATCTCCGTCTTCGGCAGCGCCCGCACCCCCGAAGACCACCCCGACTACCAAGCCGCTGTGCGTTTCTCCCGCACCATGGCCGAGTCCGGCTGGATGGTCATCACCGGCGCGGGCGACGGCATCATGCGGGCCGGGCACGCGGGATCGGGCAAAGAGTCTGCGTTCGGCGTCGCCATCCGCCTGCCATTTGAAACCAATGCGAACGACGTGATCGTCGGCGACCCCAAGCTCGTCAC
>JBCDJW010000034.1:0-37176 GCA_038747275.1 Planctomycetota bacterium
TCAAACCGGAGGAAGGTGGGGATGACGTCAAGTCCTCATGGCCTTTATGCCCAGGGCTGCACACGTGCTACAATGCGTGGGACAGAGCGAAGCGATACGGCAACGTGGAGCAAATCGCAGAAACCTACGCTCAGTTCGGATTGTGGTCTGCAACTCGACCACATGAAGTTGGAATCGCTAGTAATCGCGTATCATCAACGACGCGGTGAATAAGTTCCTGAGTCTTGTACACACCGCCCGTCACGTCATGGGAGCTGGTAGTGCCCGAAGTCGCATCAATTCAGGTGTGCCTACGGCAAGATCGGTGACTGGGACGAAGTCGTAACAAGGTAGCCGTAGGGGAACCTGCGGCTGGATCACCTCCTTTCTAAGGGATTTCCTTAGACGTGGGCCCCCGGGACACGTCGGCACCACTTCGGTGTCGCGATAACCCCCGGACGCGGTGAGAACCGCACCACGACTGTCAACACAACCTTGCCCAGCCCCGGCTGGATAGCGACGTGGTAACACGCCGCGAAGGCAAATTTCCCCAACTGTTTACTTGTCAGCGATCCGCTGAACAATTCAAAACTTATTACAACTCCGCACGATGTGCGGGGTTGTTTTTTGAATAGGTCGGGCTGGATTCATCCGGCCGTTATCTTGGTTGATAGTTCGGCCTGATAAATCCGGACCTACAGGCTCACCTGGATTCAAGATTACGGTAGTGTGAGTCTGAGAATTTTTGATTTCGGGAGTTATTGCGATGCGTTATTTCACTTTGCTTTTTGTGGTTTCGGTACTCGCTACGTTTTCATTGGCGGATCCGCCAACGATTGCACCCGAAACTACTTATTACGTCGCTCCAGTCGACGCTGAGGGCTATGTCGACTACGTCGTTGCGCTCAACGCAGAGTTCGGCAAACCACGTATCGCCTCACGCGATAACGCTTTCGTCGGCATCTTGGATCAAACCTTTCCGCTATATCCAGACGCCGACCACGTCGCGAAGCTCTACAACGCGTTGAACAAAAAACAACCGACCAGCCGGCCGCGTTTCACCCGATTTCTCGATTATGCCGAGGCCCGGGGCTTACCTATGGCCCCGCCGATTGATTGGAGTATGGTGCCGTTCGGCACCGAACCCGCATCGCCCACTTCAGAACCCGAGCCGCCTACCTCCGAACTCGAGTCGCCTGCTTCTGAAACCGCCGAGGCCATGGAAGAACGGGCCTACGGACCGCCCTGGACCGCCGAAGAACTACCCGAGGTTGCCCGCTGGATCGATTCGATCGAGGAGTCGCTTGACGCCATCATCGCTGCGACCGCACGCCCCGACTACTACGCCCCGCTCGTCCGCCCGCACGAACACGCACTACTTCTCGAAGTTTTGTTGCCGCAACTGAGTATCCACAGAACGATCGGCCGTTCATTGAACATGCGGGCCCGGCGACACCTTGGGGAAGGCAACCTCGATGCAGCGATCAACGACTGGGCCGCTATCAGGCGTCTCGGCCGGCTACAAACCCGAGAACCCACCGTCATCGCCAATCTCGTCGGCATATCGCTTCACACGTTCTCGCACGACTTGTTTAATCTCATCCTATCTCAGCCGGAAATTACGCAAAAACAAATACAAGAGCTGAACCGTACCCTCGACGATCTACCTGCCGCCGTACCGATGGCTCGTGTGATCCAGAAGTACGAACGTGCCATGTTCCTCGACCTATTAACCCAAGCGTCGCGTGGCCGAACTAATCTTTTAGAAACCATCGGCATGATGCAATCGGTATCACGCCGCACCGACCCCATGACCTACATGGTTAGTGACCGAACGGACGATCCACTTACGAAGTTGATCTCAGACTCACTTTTTGACCTTAATCGGGCCCTGCGGCGAGTAAACATAAGCTGGGACGGATGGTTCGGCAAGATTCCGGATGACTACAAAGAGTCTTCGGTTTTATTCGACCGCATCGAAGCCGAAGCTCAACAACTGGCTGATACGGGGCGGAAGCAAGCACTACCTTTACTCGTCTTGGGTAAATCAGGAATCCAGGAAGATGCCGATATCGATCAGATTACTGATCAAACTACCGACCTGCTTCTGGGCATCTTCAGCCCTGCTCTAAGCGGTACGATCCATACCGAGTGGCAGTCGGAAGTTAAGGCAGCCCTCGAACCTGTCGCGCTTGCCTTAGCTCAATACCGTTTAGACCAAGGTAAGTACCCGCCGTTACTTCAATCGTTGATCCCCGATTACCTCGAAGAACTCCCCGATGATCTGTTCGGTAATCGATCCTTGCGTTACCGCCGGGACGGCCAGGGCTATCGGCTTTACAGCATCGGCTCAAACCTGGTCGACGACGGCGGCGTCCACGATTTCGAAAACGGAGATATCGTTTTACAAATCCCGTGGTCGTTGACCGAGTAGCGACCATTCGAAAGCGGCGTTTCCGTGCGCACAAGATCGCGACGAAAACTGGAAATTTTTGGATTTTTCGAAAAATTTTATCTGCATGCAAATGCTCGGCTTATGGGCTCGGCGGACACAAAATATGCCCCCGGAGGCGCACAAAAATGACGTCCCGCCCCCTTATGGAGGGAGAGTTTTTTCGGCACCCCGCGGCGCCGAGGCGGTGACCGGCAAGGACCGTCTCGGATGACACGCGGGGAGGGCCGGGCTCGCGTTTTTTAAGCGTGAGGGTTTCGGCGTTCGTCGGTGAGCCACCTTGCCGGCAAGAAACACGATGGACCGTCACGTAATCGCACGGCCACCCTCAACGCGCGGGTCGAGGGCGACGGCAATGAAAACGGGAACCGACGGGTGGGCCGATGCACCCGCGGTAGACCGAGCCGAGCGCCCGCTCTTTGAAAACCGAAGCAAACGACTTGTGTAGGGTGGGCACCGCCCACCGCCGTCGGTTTACGTGTTGAACCTGTGGTGGGCGATGCCCACCCTACGAGAAACCTGAATGCCGATCCGGGCGTGACCCCGGTCAAGCTCAAGCGAAGCTGTTGCCCATCGTGGTGTTGGTCTTGACGGTTTCGTTCTTCTTGAAGGTCGAGTTGGCCTTGAGGTCTTCGAGCAATTGGTCGAAGGCGTCGCGGTCGGTCGGCAGGTCGACTGATTGGTTTTGCAAGCCCGACATGAGGATCGCGTTGCCGAGTTCGAGGCCGTGGATCATCTCGGTGCCGGGGGCGACGAGGTCGTCCTGCGTGCCGCCGGCGGAGACGGTTTCGATGAAGTTGCGGGTGATGGTTTCGTGTTCGCCGTGGGGGGCGTCGGGGCTCTGGAACGTGACCGTGGTGCTGGGCACGTCGCCGAAGCGTTCGGTCGAGGTCTGCGTGAACTCCGAGACGGGCTGGTCGGCCCGGAGGAAGGTGAGCGAGTCGTCCCGGTGGGCATCCGCGATGATCGTGCCGTTGTCGCCGACGATCTCGAGCCGGTTGATGCCCGGGGACTGGCCGGTCGAGGTGATGAAGGTGCCGGTGGCGCCGTTGTCGAATTCGAGCAGGGCGGTGACGTCGTCTTCGACCTCGATGTGGTGGTATCGGCCGAGGCCGATCTTCGCGGTGACCTTAGCGGGCATGCCGACGAACCACTGCAACAGGTCGAGGTTGTGCGGGCACTGGTTGATGAGCGCCCCGCCGCCTTCGCCGGCCCAGGTGGCCCGCCACCCGCCGGAGTCGTAGTAGGCCTGGGTGCGGAACCAGTCGGTAATCGTCCACGACACGCGGACGAGCTCGCCCAGCGAGCCGTCGCTGCAGAGGCGTTTGATCTCTTTCCACGCCGGGCGGGTGCGCTGGTTGAACATGCCCGCGAAGATCAGGCCGGGGTGCTTGGCTTTCGCTTTTTCGTAGGCCTCGATGACTTCCTGGGCGGCCTTGGCGGTGACCGCGATGGGTTTTTCGCAGAGGACGTGGACGCCGTGCTCGAACGCCTCGATGGCGTACTGCGGGTGGAAGTAGTGCGGGCAGGCGATGAGGATGGCGTCGACCTTGCCGGAGGCGATCATCTCCGAGGCGTCGGCGTAGCCCTCGACGCCGTACTTCTCGACGACTTCGTTGCGTTTCTCTTCGTTCAGCTCCGAAGCCGCGGTGTACTGCAGCGCGTCGATGCCCGAGAAGTATTCCTGGTGGGCCCCGGCCATCCCGCCGCCGGCTCCGACCACACCCAAACGTACCTTATCCATGGATTCCTGCCTCTGAGTTATTTGACATAATCGCGCAACAGGATATCAACGGCGTTAACCTGCGACAAACATCATACGCGGGCCTCTCGGTGTCGAACCCGACGCTGAATTTTGCCGGGCTACGCGACCGCTGATAACCTGCCCGCGTTTTGCGTCGCCCCACGGAATCCTTTCTGGAATTTTTCCAGAACAACCCAGAACCGCCGCCATGTTCAGCACGATCCAACCCGCTCCCCCCGACCCGATCCTCGGCCTGACCGAAGCCTACCGGGCCGACCCGAACCCGGCCAAAATCAACCTCGCGGTCGGCGTGTTCAAAGACGCCGAGGGGCAGACGCCCGTACTGCCGTCGGTAAAGGCTGCGGAGCAGCGGCTGGTCGATACCGAAAAAACCAAGGGCTACATGCCCATCACCGGCTCGCCCGCCTACGGCCAACTCGTGCAGGCCATGCTCTTCGGCGAAGACCACGACATCATCTCCGCCGGCCGCGCCCGCACGGCCGACACCCCCGGCGGGACGGGCGGCCTCCGTGTCGCGGCCGACTACCTCAAGCATAACCACCCCGACGCGACCGTCTGGCTCAGCGACCCGACCTGGGCCAACCACCACGGCATCTTCAACGCCGCCGGCCTGCCCACCAAGACCTACGCCTACCTCGACCCCGCGACCAACGGCCTGGACTTCGACGGCGTGATCGCCGCCATCCAGAACATCCCCGCCGGCGACGTGCTGGTGCTGCACGGCTGCTGCCACAACCCCACCGGCATCGACCCGACGCTGGATCAATGGCAGAAGATCGCCGCGGCCGCCGCGGAGCAAGGCGTCTTGCCGCTTGTCGATTTCGCTTACCAAGGCTTCGGCGAAAGCCTCGAGGCAGACGCCGCCGGGCTGCGTGCTGTGGCCGAGAAGTGCGACGAGCTTTTGATCTGCTCCAGCTTCTCGAAAAACTTCGGCCTGTATCGCGAACGGGTTGGGGCCTTCACGCTGGTCGCGAAAGACAGCGACACCGCCGACGCGGTCGCGAGCCAGGTCAAGGCCGTCATCCGCCGCAACTACTCCAACCCCCCGGCCCACGGGGCCGAGGTCGTCTCGACGATCCTGTCCGACGCGGAGCTCCGCAAGCAATGGGAAGGCGAACTCGCCGCGATGCGTGACCGCATCAACGAGATGCGAAGCGCCTTCCAGGCGGGGCTTGATGAGCGCGGCGTGAAGCTCACCCCGTCGGGCAACGGCTTCATCACCGAGCAGAACGGTATGTTCACCATGTCCGGCCTCACCAAAGATCACGTCGCGGCCCTGCGGGAGCGTTACGCGATCTATATCGTCGGCTCGGGCCGGATCAACGTCGCGGGCATGACCCCCAGCAACCTGCCGGTGTTGTGCGACGCGATCGCGGATGTCGTTTGACCCCCGCACACGGAAGCTGTGGATTTTCGATCAGGCGTCGCCGTTCATTGCGCCGTGATCCATCACCGGCGTCTCGCTCGGCGGGGCGGGCAGGCGGAAGTTGCACGCCGGCCGGGGCTTTTCGAGCAACAGATACAGGGCGTTGTTGACGAAGGTCGGGTGCCGGGTCAGGGCCATGTGGTCGGTGGCGATGAACGTCACGTTGTCCCAGCGGATCGGCGTCAGCAGCCGGGGGTACCACGCGTTGCCGATGCGTTCGTCCATGAGGGCCGAGCTGCGGAGCACGGTGCCGTCGCCCGCGGCGGTCTCAACGACGTGTGGCGGCGAACCGCCCCGGCCGATCTTGACGGTACGGGTCGTCTGTACGCCGTCGCCGGCGAAGAGCTGGAGGATCACGCCGTCGGGAGAGTCGGCCGGCAGATCGACCGCGCGGTGGAAACGCTTGGCCTCGTTCAGGCACTTGGCCAAGTGTTCGAGCGCGACGTGGCGTCGGCCCGCGGCGCTCTTCGCGTCAGGCAGCAGTTTCTTGAGCGTGCTGTCGGCGGCCTCTTCGTCGGCCAGGCCCCAGCTGCGATCGATCCACCGCTCGACATCGAGCAGGTCTTCGATCGGCTCGCCGGTCTCGTCGTCGAGGACGCACTTGTGTCGGCCGCGGGGCAGGAGCTGATACACACTGGGCATCGTGCCGAGGATCGCCGGGGCGTAGCTGGGCATGACGACGTTGGGCTTGAGCCCGACGGTCAACGACTTGAGCGCGTTGAGCGAGCCCGCGCTCGGCGTGCCGACGAGCATGCAGTGCTCGATATGCTTGGCCCCGTCCCAAGTGGGTTCTCGCTCTCCGCCGTCGGAGGGCAGCAGCGTCTTGCCGTAACGTAGGTAATACCGCAGCAGCAGCCCGCCCATCGAGTGGGCGACGACGTCGACCTTCAGGTCGCTGCGGCAGCCCGACTCCCGCTTGGCGAAACGCAGGACCGCTTCGATCATCTCGCCCAGCCGGATGGCGTTCTCCGGCAGGCTCCGCCGCCAGTCGTAGTCGAACTCAAAACACTTCGACAGCACGTCCTTGCCGTAGTCCAGGCCGCGGCGGGTCAGGCGGGTGTTCTCGTCGATGTAGCCGGCGGCGCCGAGTGTCCGCATGATGTTTTCGTAGGCCCGGACTTGGAGCGACAGGCCGAAGCGGCTGGCCTTGAAGCGGTGGATGCTGCCGTCGGGCAGGATGTCGTCGGTCAGCTCGTGCAGCGGCGTGTCGAGGCCCATCGGGTGGGCGATCATCCGCGCCTGCTCGGCGTCGTTTTCGTCGGCGAATTCCGAGCGTTGGCTGCCGCCCCAGACGGGGTGGTCGCGCCGGGGGCAGGCCAGGCGGGTGCCGAGGATGCCGGGGATCACGACGACGGGGTTTCGGGTCTGAGCTCCCTGCTGGGCGGCCTTGCCGTAGAGCGTCCGCATGTCCGGCGTCACCGCGGTGTTGAGCATCGCGGCGAGTCGGCGGGAGTTGGACGAATAGATGCGTTTGAAGCGGGCCTTCATTAAGCCTCTAGTGTGGCTGCGCAAATAGCGTTGGGCAATAGCGGTTTTTGCTTAGTTAAATCCACGATAGGGCTTGGTCTGTCTCGGTAAGGGTTAGGGGCTGAGACACCACCGGCAGGCGTAAGGGCCTTGTGCTACGCTTAAAGATTCATCCGAAACAGCGATACCTCCGGTTTTAATACCGGATGTACGCCCGAGCCCTGCCATGCAACACGACAACATCCCCGGCCTACTCAGCGACTTCCTCACCCGCATCAATCAGATGAAGGACTCGATGCGCGTCGACGAAAAAGCCGCCACGCTCAAGGATCTCGAGGCGAAGATGAACGCCTCCGATTTTTGGGACAACCAGGACGCCGCCAACGCCGTCATCGACGAGCTAAAGACCATCAAAGCTCAGATCGAGCCCCTGCAGGCCGCCGCCGAGACGATCGAAGAGGCACAGCTGCTCTGGGACATGGCCGTCGAGGCCAGCGACGACGACAGCAAGGCCGAGGTCGACGCGCAGATCGACGAGATCGGCCAAACCCTCGACCGCCTCGAAACCGCGGCCCTGCTCTCGGGCAAGTACGACCCCCGGAATTGCTACCTGACGATTCAGTCGGGTGCGGGCGGGACCGAGGCCGACGACTGGGCCGAGATGCTCATGCGGATGTACCTGTATCACTGTGAGCGGACGGGCTGGGACGTCAGCGAAGTGAGTAAGACCCACGGCACCGAAGCCGGCATCAAGGAAGTCACCCTGTTCATCAAAGGCCCGATGGCCTACGGCTACCTCTCCGCCGAAGCCGGCACCCACCGCCTCGCCCGCGTCAGCCCGTTTAATGCCGAGGGAAAACGCCAAACGAGCTTTGCCGCGATCGAAGTTGTCCCCGAGTTCCCCGATACGGGTAAGGTTGAGCTCGACGAGTCCAAACTCGAAACCACCCAATTCGCCCGCTCCTCCGGCCCCGGCGGACAAAACGTCAACAAGGTCGCCTCAGCCATCCGCCTGGTCTACCACTACGACGATAAGAACACGCTTACCGTCGTGTGCAGCGTCGAACGTAAGGCCGAGCAGAACAAGAAGCAGGCGATGTCGATCCTCAAGGGCAAGATCGAGCTGCTCGAAGAACAGAAACGTCAAGCCGAGATGGACGCCGCGACCGGCGGCGGCGTCGACCGCGGCTGGGGCAGCCAGATCCGCAGCTACGTCTTCTACGACAACCGCGTCAAAGACCACCGCACCAACTTCGAAGTCGGAAACCCCCAAGCCGTTCTCGATGGCAACCTCCAAGGCTTCATCGACGCCGAACTCAAGCGACGGGCCAAAGCGCAGCAAGCCGCAAATTAACCCATATATCAATCGTCGAAGTCGTGGTCTTCCTTTTGGGCAGAGACCTTAAGCCGGTAAAGAAGCTTTACTCGTACATACAGCGATTCAATGTCAGGCGTTCTACTAATGTCTACTGTCTCGATGGTAAGTTACGATCAGTTCTAGAGGATCCTCTGCAACTTGTTCGCGCCCAAGTGTTTCCATAACGAAACGGGTATCGGGAAATCGATTTGCTAGACGGTCGCGTAAGACTGCTACGTAAATTTCAGCAAAAAACAGCAAGTCGTCTTGATCTAAATGAGAGTCCAATTCGAGCGTGCTTAACACATCAAGTATGTGGACATGATTTATTGTCCGTTCGGCACTTAAGTGATCGCCTTCGCTCTGTTCTAGCCATTCTTCAAGTCTCTCGTTATCGAGCGCATTGGCAACGTCTTCGACGGCCGGGAGGATCTCACGGAGAATAGATGTGAGTTCAGTGAACTTCATGTGGTCTAACGTGGAGAGGTTAGTTGTAGGTTAACCAACTACAGCATGATCAGAAACATTGTTTTTACAGTACTCAATTTCGCACTCATGATTCCAGAAAAACAGTGACACCATATTTTGTGGCGATCGCTTCCATCTGCTTCTGCTCGGCGGGGCTTTCGGAAGTGGCTTGGTCGACTTCGTCGAAGAAGTCTTCGAGGCCGGGCGGTTGGATGAGCATAAGTACTTGGGCTTCGTTGCTGAGGCAGAGCAGGCGGTGTTTGAGGCCGCGGGGTTGGAAGACGGCGTCGCCGGGGTTGAGGGTGTGGTGTTCGTAGAGTGGAGCTTCAGAGCCTTTATTGAGGAGTGATACGCACAGCGAGTGGGCTCCGGTGGTGTCTTGGCCGTAAAGCAGGCAGTAGCGATTCCGGAAGATTTGGGTACGAATATGTAGGGTAGTATTTAGTCAGAGTTGCGATAAAACTTCGGGTGGCGGCGGCGATCCGGAACCAAGCGTTCAAGACGCGGAGCTTTGATTTATGCAGATAATCTCATCCGGTTCTAGCGGCTCTCGCTTTGGCTTTCATTTATTGGTCTTTGGCTTGGCGTACTTTTTGGGGATGCCGGGTTTGGCTCGGGCGGAAGTGGAGCCGGGGGCGTTTCGTCCGCAGGCGGGTCGGCCGGTTTGGGAGATGCCGCCGCTTGATCCCGGGTATCTGTCCCGAGCCAAGGTTTTTGCCTCGATTAAACTGGGTAGCGACAAAGTGTCGGGCCGCGGCTTCAAGGAGGGGGACGAGATATTCAATTGCCTCTACGCCTACCTGCACCCCCAGAGCGAATACCGGGATGATCCGCGGGTCTTGGCGCGGCTGCGGCGGTTGCTTGAGCCGCGTTTTGCGGGCTATGTCGCCGGGGAAAACCTCAACGATCTTGGCTCGGTGTTTCAGGCCCAATACGCCTACATGATGCTGAAACAGCACCGCCCCGAGGTGGTGGCCGACCGAGCGGAGGCCTGGGACCGGGGCGCCCGGAACGTGGCCGAGCACATCCTCAACGACCGCAGGTTGGTGTTTGAGGACCGCGTCCTCGGGGCGCTTTGGCTGATGGCCGATATCCGGTTCGGGATGGCGGTGTACTTCGCGGGGGTCGCCATCGGGGATCGGGAGATCCAAGCGCAGGCCGCCGGGGCGATCGACCTGCTGATGCCTCGAGCCGTGATCGGCGACGGCGGGACACACTATCTTGGCTTCCAGAACGAGGTGCCGACTTACCACGAGGTATCGATCGGCTACTTGGCGTGGTGGTGGACTTTGACGGGGTCCCCTACGGTCGGTGAAGCGATCCTGAAATCGTTGCCATACGTCCCTTTGTCCGTCGAGCCGAGCGGTTTCCAGGAGCAGTCCACCGCGATCCCCTACGACCACAAATACAACGGGATCCGCGGGCAACACGCCGCGCTCCTGAAGGCGTACCTCACCGGGGACGGCTACAACTATTTTTTCGGTCGTGAGGTCGAATTCAATCCCAAGCCGGCGTTTGCTCTGCTGCTGGCCGTTTACCACCGCAGAGGCTTGGAGGCAAAGAGCCCGCCCTCGGGTTTTGTGGTCCACGACAGGGCGATCCACGGCCCGCGCGGCCGGTTCGAGAACTGGGGCTTTGTCGCTACGGGCCGTGATCCGCAGACGCCCGGTCCCGAACACGTCTTTGCGGGCTACCAGGGCGCGATGTGCGGGAAGGGGACGTTTGTCGGGGCCTTCATGACCGGCCCGCCTCTCAAGGGCGGCTCCCTCCACGCTGCGCTAGACGGTGTAACCGTGCGGGTCCGTCATAAACCCGGCCTCGAGACCGACTGGCAACGCGGGCACAAGCACCGCTTCCTCACTCAGGATGAACGCACCTCGACGCTCGCCCGGCCCGTGTTTGGCACGCTGGCGGCTTCGTACCGGCTGTCCGATCGGCGGTCCGCAACTGCGACCCCGGATTGGGGGCCGGGTACGGGCTGGCTCGGCCGGCAGCTCTGGCTGATGACCCCTGAGCGCATTGTCGGGCTCGTCCAGGTCTACGCCGAGTCCGAACAGCGAGCCTACGGCCTGGATACCCGGGCGGTCCTCACCACCGGCCGCAGAAACGTCAGCGGGGTTTGGCGGGAGTTAGTCCAGCCCCGTCCGCACGCCTACCGGCTCGGCGATCTCGAACTCAGGAAGCACGCTGCGAGTTTCCGCGGCCCCGAGGCCGTGGAACGATTCGGGGTCATGAAGCATCCCGAAGATGATTTCTCGGCCCAGATCACCTGGTCCGACCAACGCCACGAAGGGCCCGACACACCAACGGTTTACCCCGCGGGCACGACCCGCTGGACGCTGCTTGAGGTCGGCCCCAGCGATCGAGGGGAAGCGCGGGCCGTGAATCTGAACCCCGAAGACCCGGTGTGGGCGGTGTTGGAAGTCGAAGCAGCCGAGGGGCTCTACCGGGTGATCCACAACCTCAGTGATCATCCCCAGCGGTATGCTGCTGGCTTTGCGTCAAAGTCTGGCTCGGTTTCGCTTCATGCGGAATGGCTGAAGGGTGGGCGTCGACCGCTGCGGGTTGAGGACGGCCGGGCGTCCATTGACCTCGCCGTGCCCGCCCACGGCCACGCCGTGGTTGTCGATGGCCCGGAGCCCGGTTCGCACCGGGGCGAGACGCTGTATTTCGAGGATGTTTTCGACGCCGCTTCAGGGGCGAGGATTACGCCCTGATTCAGTTTGCTCGGGTTGGGGATTAGTAAAGCGCCCGGCTTCGTTTCTGCTTAACCCGCTTCCGTATCGGTGACCATACCACCGGCCCACGAGTCTTTGGTGCCCGATTTATCTAGCTAAAACCGAGTCGACCCGAAGCAGATATGCGATAGGCGTGCATACCCACACTTGAGCTCAAACGATGGGGTTTTGCGTTCTTTCTTTCTTGTCGTCGTGAAGCCTGAAGGTTATAACTAATGTAACAAATATTGTTACTAATGTAACAAAAGTCAGGCGATACTTCTTCTTCATCTAACACAGTTGGCGTCTCATCATGTTTAAAACTATTTCGTTCATGGTTGTGCTTGTCACGGCTCTGTCATCCAACGCCTTGGGCAGTGTCCAAGAAATCGTCAACGGGCTTCCCGAGCGTACCCGTGCTGAACAACTCAAGAAGCAGCTCTTGCTGTGGGGGATCGAAGACGCCGCCGCCTACGAAGAGGCGGGACAGCATGAATTCGCCCAAGAGCATTACCGTGATATCGCCGCCTTGGCCCAGAAGACCTTGCCGGATCCCAGCCCGAAGAAGATGGCGCTGCTGCTGAGTCCGATGAAAGAGGCCAACCCCAAGCGTAACCCGCCCCTGGCGCGTATCTACCGGACGGTGGAGAAAGTCATGAAGGAAGACGAGCGCTTCCCCAAGGGGAAATTCACGCCAAGACTTAACAACAGCTGGTACTACACAAAGCAGGCCGCGACCCTTCAGCAACTGGCTTGGGCTTTTTGTCACCCCCAAAGTAAGTATCACCTGGACCCCGAATTATTCCCCATCGTGATGCGCCGGCTCTCGCTAAACCTGGAGTTCTGGTATCACAAAGCCGAGGCGAACATCAAGGTGGGCGAGAAGAACCTGGGTACTAGCAACGGCCTCGACTCCGAACAAGACTACAAAGAGACGGCCTGCGCCTTGCTCTACATGATGCTGACCGTTCCGGATTACTTCCTGCCGGCAGAGAAAGAGCGGTGGTTGGCCGGCGTGCGGCGTAAAGCCGAAATCCCAATGAACAGCCACGTCGTGCAGGCCGATCAATTCCTCCGGGGCGCGCCGGAGGTGTATTCCTCCAAGGTCTTTCGCATCCCCAACAAGTACTACAACTGGATGGTCGGCCTTGCGCTTTCATCCCTCGTGCTGGACGAAAAAGAATTCATGGACGGCGCTCTGACGATCCTCGAGATGCTGAACCGGTCGATCTATGAAGATGGCGGGGTGCCTTACATCAATTACGAAAACGAATGCCCCTCCTACCACGGCATCCACGTGGTGGGCAATCTGTGGATGCACCGGCTGACCGGCGACCCGCGCGGTATGGAGAACCTGCAGAAGCTGCGCCGTTTCTATCCTACCCACGTGGAGCCAAGCGGCGAACTGGAGTATTTCACAGACACCTTTGCCAAGCACTACTTCTCCGGGCCGGGGGTCGCCCGAACCGGCTCCAGCATCCTCGCCCAGCTCTTCTCCTGCCCGCAAAATCAACGCGTCGCCGAAGTCACCGGCGGGACTAATTCCGTTAACACGCCCATGTTCGCCGAGATCTACCGCCCGGGTTTGCGGGCCGCGCGCGGTCACGACCGGTTGATTTTTTACGACCGCAATATCCAAGGGCCGAGGGGCCGGTTCGGTGATTGGTCTTTTGCCGGCACCACTCGCGTCTACGACCCCGACAAGAAGCTGCGTCGCGGCAAGGACACCCTGGTCGGGGCCATGATCTGCGACGACCCTACTGAGCGGAAGGGGCGACCGCTGAACGCCGCCATCGCCGCGGTGAACATCGGCGTGCTCAAGCCAGAAAAAGAGCGGGTGGGCCGGCTGCGTGAGTTCAACTACTACATGCTCAGCACCAACGAGCGGAACGCCGATATCGTCGGACCCGACTTTGCCAGCTTCTCGACTCATTTCATCCCCAAGGGTTCCAAGAACAACTGGAACCATGTCCTGACCGACTACCGGACCAATCAGCTCTTCTTGATGTTGCCCGATCGCCTCGTGGGCTTCGTCAGCCTCGACGCCAGGAGAGCGGACCTCACTGGTGAGGTCTCTGGAGAAATCCGCTTGTACGACGGTCGGAACAGGCACAAGACAGAGGTGGGCAGGAGGCACGAAATCAAGGAGGCGAGCGGGGACAGTTTCATTTTTGGCAGAATGCGTATCCAACTCGCGACGCACAACTTCGAACGTGTTGTCGCTGAACCCACTTTCCTCACTCAGTACGGCAAGCCCGATGCCGCCGAATCCATCTTCCTGAAACATCCCGGCAAGGGACAAGAACAGTTCTACTTTGCGTTCGAGGGTTATGACCAAGCCGCAGGTCGGCATCGGCCGGCCGAGATCGCGGTCGAAGAGCGGGGCAGGTTGCGCAGCCTCACCGTCAGCATCGGTAAGAAGACTTACACGGTGCTTCAAAACACCGGTAATTCATCCCTGACGGCATCGATTGATGAGGCTGGGCCGGATCGGGAACGCCACCTCTACCGCGGCACCGGGCTCGAATCTAGCCGTCAGCAGATCGAAGGCACCCTTAAGAAGGTTAAGATCGAACCCTACTCGCATGTTGTCATACTTGAAGCGCCGCAACTAGAAGAAGCAGAGCCGTACAAGATCATGGTCGGTGCCGATTTCGTTGGAGAACCCAGCTGATATATGCTCGATCATTGGGTCTTGGAACTAACGCTCAGTGGTACCGCGTTTTCCGTTTGGAAATTGATAAGCCAATATACAGAGCAAGATTTGTCGGCACGCCGCTTGGCGAGAGTTCGCGTGCCGCCGGTTTGTCCGGGCTCAGCCGGATGATTCCGTCTTGTTTATCGCCTGAGCCAGAAGTTTTTGGTCTAAAGAGGCTGGCAATCCGACATAGTCACGTCTCGGGAAAGATTGTCACGCCGTATTTCGTTGCAAGCGACTTCATGTGCTGCGGATCGGCGGGGCCTTCGGCAGTAGCGCGATCAACTTCATCAAAGAAGTTTTCGAGGCCGGGCGGGTGGATGAGCATGAGGACCTGAGCTTCGTCGCTAAGGCAGAGCAGGCGGTGTTTGAGGCCGCGGGGGAGGAAGACGGCGTCGCCGGGGTTGAGGGTGTGGTGTTCGTCGCCGACGCGGGCGTCGAGTTGGCCGGAGATGACGTAGAAGGTTTCGTCTTCGCGGCTGTGTTCGTGGAGCGGGGCTTCGGAGCCCTTCTTGAGGACCGAGACGGACAGCGAGTGGGCTCCCGCCGTGTCTTGGCCGTAAAGCAGGCAGTGGCCGGCTTGCCCGGGGTTGTGGCCGGCGTCGAACGGTTTGGCGCGGGCGATCTTGGGCGGGTGGGATTCGTGGTATGGCATGGGGCCTTTCCGCGGCGGATGGTGGGGTCACGACTTTCGTTTGGCAGTGCAGGTTAATCGTCTGAGCGACGGGAAAAAATGTAACAGCTCGCTTCCGATTATTCCGCCCCGCGTATCTCGAACTCGTGCAGACTCAGCGCGTAGGCGCTGCCTTTAGGGGTGGTCTGTTCGAGGTATTCCGGATCGTTCCTGCGGCCGCTGGCCATGTAGTTCGCGGAGAAGCAGAGCCACATCGTTTTGCCGTCGTCCGAGATGAATTTTGAGGGGATATTGAGGAAGTAGGCTTGGGGCCCGAAGTCGGGCATGTAAGCCACGATGTTCCAAGGCCCGGTCAGTTGATCGGACTCGAGGATGTAGCTGGTGTAATGACGTCGGCTGGTCGTTTCGCGGTGGCCATCCGTCACGCACATGAAGTATTTCTTCAGCGGTGCGTTGTACGTGATGGTGACGATGCCGAAACGGTTGTTCCACGAAAAGATCGGCTTGATTTTCTTGAAGTCACGGGTCCACTGCGCGTTGCCTTCCGCGTCGTGCCCGCTGAAGAATTCGTACTTTGATGCATCGTTCATGTTCGCAAGGCTCGGTGCGACGCGTGCGAGGTACGCTGCGTCGCCCGTGACCCATGAGTTGTTAGCGATCCGTGGCTGGGGGTCGGGGTGCTCGGCGCCGTGGCCGACAAGGTACGCCTTGCCGTCTGGCGAATGCTCCATGTTTTTTCCGAAATCGACGAAGTGCGGAGCGCCCATCTTGATAAACGGGCCGTCCTTGCCCTCGGCCAAATCCAGTTCGTGCCGTTCGGGTTCATCGAAGAGCGGGGCCGACGGTGAATGCGGAGAATCCGTCCACGTTTTCCCGTTGTCCTCGGAAATCGCGAAGCCGAGGAACGGCCCCATGTTGTACCAGCCGAACTTTTTACGCACCTCGTTGACGGACTGATCTAAAGCGTAAGTCCCGTGGTACCACACGCCGTTGTAGTGCAGGCTGCCGCAGGGGTAGCGCCCGCCGTAGGGAGATGCCGAGCCGGGTCGGACGCCGTAGTCTTTGACGCGGAGGTCTAGCGGGTCGTCGCCGGTAATTGTCGCGTAGCCCCAGGTAGCGCTTTTTCCGGTCCACCCTTTCGAAACCGTTTGGCCCACCGAGCCGTCTGTCCAGGGTGAATAGAGGTTTCCGTCCGAAGCCCAAGAGGGATACCAGGTATCACCCTTTGTGTAGTTCGCGAAGCGCCCGGTGAATTCGATGCCGGAAAAGTCGGTCGAGCGGTCCGGAGCATCGGAGCCCGGAACGTCTGCCGCGTCGTGTAAAACCCGGTCGCCTCGGCCGTGGTGGGACCATATCGCTTCTTCTGCATTGCACAAAGTTGGTAGGCATAAAATTGCTGATAGCGTGGCGAGGTAGTAGATCTTTTTCAATTGGATATTCCGAATGAACGTATTTGTTATTCGCCTCCGAGGCGATACATTGCGTCGTGAGTGTATCAAGCAGAAATATCCAAAATTGATCCTCGCTTTTGGTTTAATTTGAAATCCGGGGGTGTGGTTCCTCCATTGCCACTATGACCTACCTCCGGGGCATGACGTGGTGGGACGCAATCTGTCGGGTTAGTTATTGAGGAAGTGGGCCGTTATGCGTAGAACTTGGTCTCGCGTTAGGCCGAGGTGTCTAAGTCTGCCAAAGCCTCGATCGCTCGGCGGACTTCTTCACCGCGAAAATTGATGAACGGGCCATCGGCGAGTAGCACCCCGGTGAGGATGCCTGCCACGCAGAGCATGCAAGCGACTTTGAGTTGGACGCCGTGAAACATCATTAACTATTTTGTGGGAACGCCCGCGATTATTCAATAGCCGAGATGGGGCGATCGGCTAGGGGACGCACCCAGACGTTGCGGAAGCGGACGGGGTTGCCGTGGTCTTGCAGGCGTAGTGGGGCGGTCTCGCCGTGAGGCTTATAGAACGCGCGTTTGCGGTAGAGGGTGGAGCCTTCGAGGTTCCAGTGGTCCTGGACGAGCACGCCGTTGTGCAGGACGGTGACGGTGGCGGGGCGGGTGAGTTGGCCTTCGGCGTCGAAGCGGGGGCCGCGGAAGATGATGTCGTAGGTCTGCCAGCGGTCGAGGCCGAGGCCGGCGTTGGCGAACGGGGGGGACTGGCCGTAGACCCCGCCGGCCATGCCGTCGGCGTAGGTGTGGGGCGGGTCTTTGTGGTCGCCGATCTGGACCTCGTATCGGCCCAGGAAGAAGATGCCGGAGTTGCCCCGGCCCTGGGCGTGCAGGGTTTCTTCGCTGTGGGGGATCATCCATTCGAGGTGGACCTGGCAGTCGCCGAAAGATTCGACGGTGCGGATCGGGCCGGCGCCGGGGTTGACGGCGAAGTAGCCAGGACCGAGGTGCCAGGTGAGCCCGGTCTTGGGGTTGCCGGGTTGCCAGGCGTCGAGGTTGGCTTCGGGGTCGTTGCCGTCGAAGAGGACGATCGCGTCGGACGGGGCCCGGCCGGCGCGGGCCTGGAGTGACGCGGTGCCCGGCTCGACGATCGGTGGCAGCGGGCGTTTGAGGTCGTGGACC
Organism: Planctomycetota bacterium; assembly: GCA_038747275.1. Lineage (GTDB taxonomy): Bacteria > Planctomycetota > Phycisphaerae > Phycisphaerales > Phycisphaeraceae > Algisphaera. Next base: position 17,539 of record JBCDJW010000034.1, read on the forward strand.
TGCCAGGGGTGGGTGTCGCTGGGCGGGTCGCCTTTGACTTGCCACAGCGAGTCGCGGGCCGGCGGATTGGCGCGGTCGGTCATCGGCCGCGAGGTGGGCTCGGTGTCGGCGGGGATGCCGGGGACGGGGCGGCCGGGCCAGGTATTGAGCGTGTACCAGGCCTCGGTCGCCCAGATAGTTTCGCCGGCGGCGGACGTCGGGTTAGTCCAGAAGTAGACGACGTGTTCGGGCTTACGGCCCTCGACGACGAGACGGACGGACTTGCCGTCTGTGCTGGGCGTCGCGCTGACGACATTAAGTTTCTGCTGTCCTTGCTTGGGGCCGCCGTACTGCGGAGAAGGTGTGTAGTAGAAGTGCTTGAGGCGGTAGTTTTCGGTATCGGCCAGCCATTCGGGATCGATCGGCTGGGTGTAGCGAACCTCGAAGCCGTCTGCGGTGGCCCGGATGGTTTCGTATTCGAAGGTTTGGCCGAAGCCGTCGACGGGGCGGAGGCGTTGGAGGCCGAAGCGGGTGTCGCGCCAGCTCCAGTTGCCGGTCGAGCCGGTGCCGCCGGCGTAGTAGCTACCGTCGGGGCCTTTGATGATGCGGTTCACGCCGGACTCGAAGCCCTGGGTGAAGCGGAAGACGACGCCCTGCCACACGCCGGCGATCTGTTCGAGCGCGATACGGCGCATGCCGCCAGCGGTGAGTTCCCCGAGGATCATCTGGTCTTTGAACGGACCGTCTTCGATCAACACGGGCGTCGTGGGTGAGTTACTGACCTCGCTCTGTGGTAGCCAGACCGCGGCGGGCACGGGCTCTTGGTCGGAGAAGAGCGTGGGCACACCGCCTTCGGGGTAGCGTTTGGTTTTGAGGTCGGTGTCGCCGTGGAAGCCGTAAAACTCGCCTTCGCGGACCACGTCGATGCGGTTGGCGGGTTTCCATGCGCCCTGGTTGTCGGCCATGACCAGGATGTTGTTGGGGCCCAGGCCGAGGCCGTTGGGCGTACGGAAGCCGCCGGCGATGTAGCTGACGGAGCCGTTTTCGGCGTGGATGCGGGCGATGGTGCCGCGGTAGGCGGGGTTGGGGCCGTTGATCCCCACGACCTCGCCGGAAATGATCTCGCTGCCGGCCCCGATGGTCGTAGAGAGGCCGGTGTAGAAGTGCTTGCCGCGTTTGACGAGGTTCATCGTGAATTGGTGGTAGTTATCAAACTCCCACCCGCCGGCGAAGCGCTCTTTGTGTTCGGGGATGCCGTCTTCGTCGCGGTCGGTGAATTTGTAGATGCCGTCGCTGTCGGCGATGAAGAGGGCTTCGTCGAAGTAGTACGCGCCGAGCGGGGCGTGGAGCCCCTCGGCGACGAGGTGGAATTTGACCTGTTCGGGGTCGTCGCCAGTGACGCCGTCGAGTACATAGAGCTTGCCGTTCTTATCGTGGATGAACTCGCCGTGGTTACGGGGCTTGAACTCGGTGACGGCCAGCATGCCGTTGGGCAGGAAGGCCATCGCGCCGACCTGTGGCTCGAAGCCGCTGGGCCGGACGGTCTCGACGACGAAGCCGGGGTGGACGCTTTCGAGCGGCAAGCGGTCGCCGGGGCGGGGCTCGACGCCGATGGGGGTCGGCAGGCCGATCAGCCGTTTTTTACCCGGCGAAACGACACGGGTGACGTTTGCGACCGTCGAGACAGCGTCGCTGGCGATGATCTCGAAATCTGACGAGTCGGGCGTTTGCCACGCGACACGGAGGCCCTGGCCGCCGGCGTTTTCGAACATCTCGACGTCAAGCCGATGAAGCCCCGCGGCGAGTTCGACGCTACCGAATACCTCGCGCATCGCATGAAGCCCGTCGTCCTCGACGATCGTTTTTCCGCCGACACGGACGCGGCCGCCGTCGTCTGACTCCAGCCGGAACTGGTACTCGCCCGTGGTCTCGGCTTTGAGGTAGCCCCTCACGCGGACAACGAACCGGTCTTGAAAGCTGAAGAAGTCGTCTGCACCTAGGTCGAGCCGGTCGATCTTCTCGTCGACGTTGGGGGTCTGGTCCGGGGCCAGTTCGCGGAGGATATCGATCGGTTGGCCGACCTCGAAAAGCCGGAACGTCAGGCCCGGCTCGAGTCGTACGTTTGGTTCAACCGCGGCCAGCGGCTGGGCATTGATAGGACCGAAACTCAAAAGCTGTACTGCGGCTATGACGACGCAGGAAAAAAACATTCTCATACTTTTAGCCGTGGATAGAGATTCGTAAATACGGGTTTCAACTGCGAATGCGTGCCAGAATAAATAATATAATTTTAACAAATTAACATGATTATATACTTTAGATATTTCATGGGATAGATGCTTGCCGATGTGATACACGTCTTCCGGTCAAGTCATCCCGTGATGATATTAAAAATGTGTGTTTATCAGTGACGCACGCCGCCAGCCACGACGCCGCTGCCTTCGCGGATCGTGACGACGCCTGTCTCTTTGTCGAACTGGAACGGGCAGGTGTTGCACTGGATCCGTTTGTCGGTGGCGGGGGTGTCCTTGAGGCGGGGATCGGGTTCGCCGCTGGCTAAAGTCGGCTGGTCGTCGCTATCGAGGCGTTTTTTGAGCAGATCGAGGATGAGGTCATCGATGCCTAGAGGCTCGGCGACTTGGTAGGTCGTTCCGGGGAATTTTGCGGCAGCCTGGGCTGTGAGGCTGGGGATGTCGCGGGTCCAGTGCTTACCGCGGGCCAGGAAGAAGGGCAGGATCACGATATGGTTAGCGCCGCGCTCGACGCATTTTCCGTAAGACGCCTCGATGTCCGGCATCGCCAGTTCCATGTGGGCCGGCTCGACGATCTCGCAGTCGTCCGAAAACCGCTCGGCGAAGAGGCGGGCGACTTCTTTAAGGCTGTCGTTGCTGGCGGCTCGTCGGCTGCCGTGGTCACAGATGATGACACCGGTTTTCTTGTTGATCGTGATCATAACGCTGAAATAGTAGACCTAATTTGTCGATTCGGCAGGCCGAATCCCGCGATTTTGGCCCGGCCAAAGCTTACGGCCGTGTTTGGCCGACCGTAGCGGCAATTCACACTCAACCGCCAGTACCCAGGTAGGCAAAATCAAAGTTTTTTTCGGGTTGAGGCCGATAAATCGGATAAGAAACTGCGCAACCGTTGCGCGATGGCTGTCCTTTATGCCCAATCTAACCCCGCCTGCATCGACGAAAACCGTGTCCTGGACTTCGGTCTGGCAGCTGCCGGTGTTGCTGGTGGGCGTGGGCTTACTGGGGGTAGGGTTGTACCTGGCGGCCCCGCGCTACGTCCCGCCAGACTTCCCGGGGATGCTCGATACGGTGGACCAATATCTCGAGGCGGACAACCCCGAAGAGGCCCGTGTCCGCATGGACACGCTGGTCGAGGCGGGGATCGAAAATGAAGACGATCTAATCCGCGGCCGGTACTATCAGTATCTGGGCGATCACGATTGGCTGGTTTACAGCGACCTCTACCCGGTGCCGGTCGATACGCCCGAGTCGGCGGCACAACTAAAGAAAGTCGTCGAGGCCTACGAGCAGGCCGAGGACTTTGGCCGGACGCTCGACGGGCTGGCGATGCAGCGGTGGGCCGAGGCGTTGGTCCTGCAGGGCTTCGAGGACGAAGCACTGGCGGTCGTCGACCGGATGGACGCCAAAGACGCTGACAAGCGTTACGGATTGATCCGCCGGCTGATCGAGTCGCACCGCGCCGACGGCGACCCCAAGGCCTTCGCCCGGATGCTCGACCGCTTCGAACGTACGCTCCGCGACGAGCGGGACAAAAAAGAAAAGTTAAAGCAGCGGCAATGGCTGGCCGAACTGCGGGCCCGCAATTTTCTCGACGTGAACGACCCGCAGCGGGCGATCGACTTTATCAACCGCGAGATGCAGCGGCTCCGCTCCGAGGGTGCCGAGGATGCGCCGGAGCTGCTGGTGCTGCTCGGCCGGGCCTACCAAGACGTCGCCGACTTCGACAACGCCCGCCGGCTCTACGGCGTCTCGCAGCAGATCATCCCCGACAGCGACCCGCTCAACGGCCGGATCCTGACCGGCCTGGCCCAGATCGAGTTGGCCGTCGGCGGCGAAGGGTTCGAAGACCGGGCGCACACGCTGTTCAGCCGGGCCGCCAAAGAACACCCGATGGGCGAGGCGTATCTCGATGCGCTGGTCGGCCGGGCGCACGTCGAAGCCATGATGGGTCGGGTGGCCGACGCGGTGGACCACTTCCGCGTCGCGGTCGCCCAGATGATGGAGAGCACCCCGGCCTGGGACCCCCGCCGGGCGTCGCTGACCGAAAAGGTTTCGTCGCACGTCGACCGATCACTCGACCTCGAGCAGTACGACGACGCGCTGGATTACCTGTCGCTGTTGCTGCCGATGTACGACGGCGGCAAGGCGCTGCCCACGCCGACGCTCAAGCAGTTCGGCCAAATCCACGAGCAGATCGGCTCCGCCCGGATGGAGCGGGCCGAGTCGATGGACCCGCTGACCTGGGCCGGCCCCGGCGAGCCCCCGGTCAAGGCCCGTCGCAACGCCTACCAAGAAGCCGCCCATCACTACGGCCGGTCGGCCGAGTACTACAAACGTCATGCCGACACAGTCACCGTCATCGACGACACGGCCCACGCCGACTCGCTCTGGCGGGCCGGCGAAAACTTCGACCTCGCCCAGCGCTGGCCCGACGCGATCGACGTCTACGCCGAGTACGTCACCACCCGCCCCGGCGACGGCCAGCAGCTCAAGGCCCGCCACCACCTCGCCCAGGCGTACATGGCCGACCGCCAGTACGAGTCGGCCATCGGCATCTTCAAAGACCTCATCGACGAAAACCCCCAGAGCAACTGGGCCTACGCCTCGCTCGTCCCCATGGCTCGCAGCTACACCGCCAGCGAGCAGACCGACGCCGCGGTCCGCGTCCTGCTCTCCATCGTCGACGGCCACCCCGGTATCCGGCCCGACTCCGAGACCTACCGCGAAGCCCTCGTCGACCTCTCCCGGACCTACTACCTTCAGGGGCAGGACGACCCGGTCTACTTCGTCAGCGCGATCGAACGCCTCGACACCGCCGTCGAACGCTACGGCAACACCAACGACGGCCCGGTGCTGCGGTACATGCTCGCCGACAGCCTCCGCCGGTCGTCCCGGGCTTTAGCGGATCAGGCCAACGACGCCCGCAGCGAACGCCAGCGCCTCGCCTTCCAGGCCGAGCGGACGGATCGTCTACGCAAAGCCGAGATGTTCTACGACCAAGTCATCACCGAGCTCGAGGCCCGTTTCGATGCCGCTCGGTCGGACCTCGAAAACCTTTACCTGCGTAACGCTTATTTTTATAAGGCCGACTGCGCCTACGACCGTCGAGACTTCACTGTGGCGATCGAGTGGTACCGCGAAGCGGCCCAGCGGTGGAGCGACCACCCCTCGTCGCTCGTCGCTCAGGTGCAGATCGTCAACGCCTACTGCGAGCTGCAGGAGTTCCAACAGGCCTACGTCGCCAACCAGAACGCGCTCTGGCAGCTCAGCCAGATGGACGACGAGGTCTTCGACAGCCCCGACATGCCGATGACCCGGCAGCACTGGGAAGACTGGCTTCGCTGGTCGAGTGAACTAAAGCTGCTCGATAAACAGAGCGCCTCGGCCAACTGAATCGCGGTCACATCACTTCATGTTTAGCCGGCTATCGCAGATCGCCGCGTTGTCTCCACTACATCTTGTAGCTTTGGTTATTGATTTCCCATCGCTGCTTCCGTTAGGCGCAAATTCTGCTTAACGAACGTCTTCCGCCGCGCAAAAAACTAACGCCCCGCGGCGATCTCCGCCGATAGCCCCGGTAACCCGCGCTGGGCAGGACGCCCGCGTTTAGCGAAAGAAGGTCAGGATGACCCCACCTCCCCCTCCCGCCAGTGCCTCAGCCCCCGTGCAGTCGGGTTCTGAAGCCGACCAACTCATCGATCTGCTGACGCAGCAGCGCGACCTCTACCGGTCGCTCGATCTGTTGAGCGGCAAGCAGCAGCAGATCGTGGCCGACGGCCAGGCTGAGCAACTGCTTGGCGTGTTGTCCGAGCGTCAGGTCGTGGTCGATCAACTCACCGCGACCAACCGCGAGTTGGCCCCGCTGCGCAGCCGGATGTCGGAGATCGCCGACACCGCGGCGGCGGATAAACGTCAATCGCTGCGTTCGCTGGTCGACGAGGTGCAGTCGATGCTCGAGTCGATCATCCAGCGGGACGAAGAAGACCGCCAAACCCTCGAAGCGTCGAAAGCCAAGGTCGGCCAAGAGCTCGCCAAGGTCAAGACCGCGCCTGCCGCGATCAACGCCTACAAGGCCAACGCCGGTGGCTACGGCAAGCCCGCCGCCTACCAAAACGCCTCCGCCAAGTTCACCGACGCCCGCGGCTGAGCCGCCGCTTGCTTATCAATCCGCTATGACCGCGACCGCTTCCCCCGCCGCCGAAACTTCGACCGCCTCGTCCGGCGTGCTTGCGCCCGACGACTTGGCCGAGGTGATCCGCGCCTACTCTGACGTGGCCGAGCGGTTACAGGCCTCGCACGAAGCGTTGTCCGACGAAGTCGTCCGGCTGCAGCAAGAACTTGCCGCGAAAAACGTCCAGCTCGAACGCAGCAAACGCCTCTCCGCCCTCGGCGAGATGGCCGCGGGCATCGCCCACGAGATCCGAAACCCTCTAGCGGCGATCCAGCTCTACGCCGAGATGGTCACCGAAGACCTTGCTGAAGCCGCTTGCGGCTTAGCGTCCGAAGACGATGCGCAACTCGGTTTCGCCGCCGACAACACCCGTAAGATCGCCGACGCGGTTCGCGGCCTCTCGGCGATCGTCAACGATGTGTTGAGTTTTGCCCGCCGGATCGAGCCAGGTGTCCAGCCGCTTGACGCCCGCTCGACGCTGCAACGCGTCGTCGACGCCCACCGCCCCGAGATCGAGAAGCACGGCGTGGCGGTTTCGATTGAAGTCCAGTCCGACATCATCTACGCCGACGCCGACATGCTGCACCAGGCATTGCTTAACCTCGTCCGCAACGCCGTCGACGCGATGGCGGAGCAGGGCGGCGGTCAGCTATCACTGGCGGTGGAAGCCGAAAAGATCACGCTGTCCGACACCGGCCCGGGCCTGCCCAAAGAAGTGATCGACCGAATCTTCAACCCGTTCTTCACCACCCGCAGCACCGGCACTGGCCTGGGCCTGGCGATCGTCCACCGCATCGTCGACGCTCACGGCGGCACGATCGCCGTGCGTAACCACCCGCGGCACGGCGGGGCGGTCTTCACCCTCGAACTCCCCGCACCGCAAGCCGCTCGCGGCTTAGCGCCCTCTTCCGAATCGCTGGAGCCCGCCGCATGAGCACAAAAGTCCTGGTCGTCGACGACAAACAGATGATGCGCGACTCGGTCGGCGCGACGCTGCAACGGGCGGGCTACACCGTCGTCGCCGCGTCCAACGGCGAGGTCGCGCTGCGTATGGTCGCCAAGCACCGGCCGGCTGCCGTGGTCACCGACCTCAAGATGCCGGAGATGGACGGCCTTGAGCTGCTCCAGCGCCTCGCCCAGGCCGACGACCAGCTCCCGGTCGTGCTGATGACCGCCTACGGCAGCATCAACGACGCGGTCTCGGCGATGAAGGCCGGGGCGTTCGACTTCGTGCAGAAGCCTTTCGAGGGCGATCAGCTCAAGATGGTGGTCCGCCGAGCCGTCGAGCACCGTCGGCTGCTGATGGAGAACGCGGCCCGCAAGGCCGAGGCCGATTCGGGCGGCGGCCCCGCTTCGCCGCACCTCGTCGGCCGATCGCCGGCGATGCGTAGCGTCGCCCAGCAGATCCAGCAGATCGCCAACTCCGCCGGCACGGTGCTGATCCAGGGCGAGTCCGGCACGGGTAAAGAGGTCGTCGCCCGCACGATCCACGCCCACTCGCCCCGCCAAGACCGCATCATGCTCTGCCTCAACTGTGCGGCGCTGTCGAGCAGCCTGCTGGAGAGCGAGCTATTCGGCCACGAAAAAGGCGCGTTCACCGGGGCCGACCAGCTGCGTAAGGGCCGGTTTGAGTTGGCCGACGGCGGCACGCTGCTGCTCGACGAGATCAGCGAGATCAGCCCGACCCTGCAGGCCAAGCTGTTGCGTGTCTTGCAGGAAGGCCAGTTCGAGCGCGTCGGATCGTCGATCACGATGCAGGTCGATGTCCGCGTCATCGCCACGACCAACCGTGACCTGTCGCGCTCGGTCGCCGACGGCACGTTTCGCCAAGACCTTTACTACCGTCTCAACGTCCTGCCGATCCCGCTGCCGCCGCTGAACCAACGCGGCGATGACATCGTGCTGCTGGCCGAGCATTTCTTGAAGCAGGTCGCGTTGCGGGAAGGCAAAGAACCCAAACGGCTCGACGGCGAGGCGGCGGCGTTGCTCAAGTCTTATCACTGGCCGGGCAACGTACGGGAGCTGCAGAACATCTGCGAGCGGGCCAGCGTGTTGTCGAAGGGCCAAGTTATCGCCGGCGGGTTGATCCAGCCCTGGTTGCTGACGCTGCCGCCCAACGCCGCGGCGCTGCCCGCAGCTCCGGTGCTGAATTCTGCGGTTACGCCGCCCGCTATGTCGGCGTTAGGCAGCCCGCCGCTGCAGACCGAATCGCTCGGCGGGGCGGTTGTCGCGCAAGCCAATCCCCACGCCGCCACACGCGTACTTGATCAAGCGGTGCGGCCGCTCGAAGAGGTCGAGCGCGACCGGATCGTCCACGCCTTGGGACAGTTCAACGGGAACCGCACCCGCACCGCCGAGGCCTTGGGTATCGGCGTCCGCACGCTGGGTCTCAAGCTCAAGAAATGGAAGGAGCAGAACCTCGTTGCGCAGACGATCTGAACTTTTTGTATCAATCACTTATAGCTGCCCGCAGCGCAAGCTCGGCGAAGCTGCCGCGCAAAAAGTGCGCGGCGGTCTGGTATTGAGTGATGCTTCCCGCCGGATAGATCGATTCCGAGGGCGGCACGCCGATTGCGGAATGCTGGGGATGAGCGAGGTACGCCCATGATCGAAGGACTCTTCAACAGCGGCGCGATGCCCGTGCTCGAACGTATGGTCCAATTCACCGGCCAGCGGCAGGCGTTGATCGCCCACAACATCGCCAATATCTCGACGCCGTTCTTCAGGCCGAAAGACCTGAGTGTCGAGAAGTTCCAGAAGCAGCTCCGCCGGGCCGTTGAGGACCGCCGGGCAGGCGAGACGCCGCGTAAAGGCGAGCTTCGGCTAAGCGATACCCGAGAGTTCCGCTTCCACGCCGACCGCCTCGAAGCGACCCCCGAGCCGTTGGACGAAAACATCTTCTTTCACGACCGCAACAACCGCGACCTCGAACGCATCATGCAGGACATGGTCGAGAACAGCATGGCCCACACCGCGAGTATCGAGATGCTCAAGAGCGAGTTCGACCTGCTGAAGATGGCCATCCGCGAACGTATTAGTTAATCCCTTGGAAAGTTATCCATGTTTGGTGCCTTAGAAACCTCGACCACCGGCCTCGTCGCCAACCGCATCCGCATGGAGACGGTCGCGGCCAACGTCGCCAACGCCAACAGCATCGACGACGGCAACGGCAACAACGTCCCGTTCCGCCGCCGCGTTGCGATCCTTAGCCAAGGTACGGCGAATAACCGCGACGCGGCTGGCGTCCATGTCCGCGAGATCGTCCACGACCCCGCGCCGTTCGTCCGCCGTTTCGAGGGCAAAAGCCATCCGCTGGCCGACGACGACGGCTACGTCAGCTACCCCAACATCAACCCGATCAACGAGCAGGTCAACGCCATCGAGATCACCCGGGCGTATGAAGCCAACATCCAGGCCGCCGAGGTGACCAAGACCATGATGCGGACGGCCATGCGCCTGCTGGCCTGAGCCTTTACCGAAGCACGTTTGAATCGAATCGCACTTTGAATCACAAGCACCCTTAACCCGAGTCCGCCATGTCCGACCCGTTGGGTCTCATCAATCCGAACCAAGGCGTCAGCCCGCTGCAGCCCGGTAAGCCCCTCGCCCAACCCCAGGTTGAGGGCCCGGGCTTCAAAGACGTGCTGATGAAAAACCTCGAGCAGGTCAGCCAGCTCCAGAAAGACGCCGAGACCGCCTTCGAAGACTTCGCCACCGGCGACCGCAGCGACGTGAACGGCGTAATGGCGGCCAAGGCGAAGGCCGACGTCGCGTTCCAGATGCTCATGCAGGTGCGCAACAAGATGATGGACGCCTACGAAGAGGTGAAACAGATCCGCGTATAGCGAGGCGTGAGGGCTGAACGGCGGAGCCTTAGGTGGAACCTCAGCATCGCAACAGATTCAGCTTTCAGTACGTAAGCCTCAAGACTCATCCTCGGCAGGAGGCCGACCCCGATGGACTTTGCAAAGAAATACTGGACCACGATCCGGGCGCAGATGGAAGGTCTGCCCGCCTCGACCAAGATGCTCATCGGCTCGCTGGTGGTCATCATGCTGCTGGTCGGATTTATCGCGTTGCTCTACGCGGGCAAGCCCGAGACCGTACCGGTCAGCCGGTTCGCCGACGGCCGCAGCGAAGAGGTGGTCAACCTCCTGAGCGGCGCGGGTATCGATGCCGAGATTGAGAATGGCCAAGTCTATGTCCCCGCGACCAAGCGCGTCGATGCTATTGCGATCCTGGCCCGCGAGGACATGCTCTCGGAAAACGCCTCGTCCGCCTTCGCCGACATCACCGGCAACCCGTGGGAGACCGACGCCCAGGGCGACCGTAAATACCTCTTGGCCACACAGAGCTACCTCAACGCGGTGGCCCGTAAGGTGACTGGAGTTCGCTCGGCCGAAGTCGTCATCTCGTTGCCGGAACGAGTCGGGTTTGGCCGTACTTCAGTCCGGCCGTCGGCTTCGGTTACGGTCACGATGAACGGCAATCAATCAGTTGATCAGCGCCGCGTGGAGGCGCTGGCGGGCTTAGTCAGCGGGGCTGTGGCGGAACTGCGTCCCCAGGATGTAATGGTGATCGACGCCAATAACGGCCGGAAGCTCACGGTCGCCGACGAAAATGACATCATCCCGACCGAGGTCATCGAGCTCGTCCGTCATCAGGAAGAGTACCACCGCAAGAAGATCGAGAACTCGCTGATGCACATCCCCGGCGTGATCGTCGCGGTCAAGGTCAGCACCAACCCGATCCGCCGTGAAGTCCGCGAAGAGCGTCAGTTCGCCGACACCGAACCGCTCAAAGTCACCGAGACTACGGAGCTGACCAGCAAGAGTTACGACAACGGCGGCGAGGCCGGCGTCCGTGCGAACACCCAACTCACCATCGACACCGGCGACACCCTCAGCCAGGAAACCGCCGAGACGATGGAACGCAACGAGTTCGGCGAGAAGCAGCTCGTAAGCACCGCCCAGATCGAGATGGCCGGCCACCAGGTCGAGCAGATCAACGTCACGATCAACGTCCCCCGCAGCTACTTCGTCACGATCTACAAGGCCGAAAACGCGGATACGGAAGAAGCCCCCGACGCCGCGACGCTCGAGCCGATCCAAACGGCCCAGCTTGAGAAGATCAAACGGCAGGTCGCCCCGCTCGTGGCCGTCAGCAACGACGCCCCCGGCGTGATCGAGGCCAACATGGTCTACGACATGGCGTTCCTCCAGCCCGAACTCGCCGGCTCCGGCGGCGGCGGGGGTGGCGGGGTGCTCGGCGTCGTGGGCGACGGCAACATCGTGGCCACCGCGACCGCGGGCGGGCTGGCGGTGTTATCTCTGGCGCTGGCGTTGATGATGGTCAAGAAGGCGACCAAGACCGAAGAGCTGCCGTCGGTCGAATCGTTGGCCGGCCTTCCGCCGATGCTGCCCACCGATGATGAATTGATCGGCGAAGCCGACGAGGTCGAGGCCTCGATGGCCGGGCTCGAGGTGAACGAAGACGAGATCCGTACCCGCAACCTCGCCGACCAGATCAGCGAGATGATCAAGTCGTCGCCCAACGACGCGGGCAGCCTGTTGGGCAAGTGGGTGCAGTCCGAAGACTAACCCCTCCCCGGAATTACCCCCGGAATTTAGCCGCTCCGTCTTGCGGGGCGCGGCCTGAAAAAAGCAACGCGAAAGCCCCCGATGTTCAAGTCCATTAAATCCACCGACACGGTCGACGACCTCAGCGGCGTGCGCAAGGCGGCGGTGTTGCTGTTGGCGTTGGACAACGAAGCGTCGGGGCTGGTGCTCAAGACGATGCCCACGCAGGTCGTCGAAGAGGTCACCCGCGAGCTGGCGAGCATCGGCAGCGTCCCGCCCCGGCTGCGTGACGAGGTGGTCACCGAGTTTTATGACCTGGCCGTCTCGCAGAGCTGGGCGGTCGAAGGCGGCCTCGAAAACGCCCGGATGCTACTCGCCAACAGCCTGTCCAAAGAAGACGCCGACGCGATTATGCAGCGGATCAGCCACCAGGTCCGCAAGACGCCGTTCGCGTTCCTGCAGAAGGCGGAGAGCTCGAACCTGCTGACGTTTATCCAGGACGAACACCCGCAGACGATCGCGCTGATCGTCAGCCACCTGCCCTACAGCAAGGCCTCGGAGATCCTCGGCGGCCTGCCGACCGCCAAGCAGATCGAGGTCGTCAAACGCGTCGCCAACATGGAGCAGACCAACCCCGAGGTCATCAACGAGGTCGAGAAAGGCCTCGAAGCGCGGTTGGCAAACATGCTGAGCCAGTCGTTCGAAAAGCTCGGCGGTGTGAACTCGGTCGCCGAGATGCTCAACCTCACCGACCGCACCACCGAGAAGTCGATCATGGAGGGCCTCGAGGCCGACGACCCCGACCTAGTCGAAGAGATCCGCCGGCTGATGTTCGTCTTCGAAGACATCAACCTCGTCGACGACAAGGGTATCCAGTCGGTACTCAAGGAAGTCGAAAACGACGAGCTGTCGTTGGCTCTCAAGACCGCCAGCCAGGACCTGCAGGACAAGATCTTCCGCAACATGTCCGAGCGGGCCGCGACGCTCATCGGCGAAGACATGGAGTTCATGGGACCGGTCCGCGTCAGCGACGTCGAAGCTGCCCAGCAGCGGATCGTCGACATCGTCCGCCGGCTCGAAGACGCCGGCGAAATCATCATCTCCGGCCGCGGCGGCGACAAGGACCTCGTCGTCTGATTCTGTATTACGTTTAGCCGTCGATCGCAGATCGACACGCGACCATCCACACAATGCCCATCCTCAAGCAACAAGCCAGCCAGCCCCTGATCCGCGATGCGGTCGTGCTCGACCTCGGCGACCTGGGCCGGCAGGCCGCCCGCCTGCGGGCCGCGGCGCAGGCCAAGGCCGAGCAGATTCTTACGGAAGCACGCGACGAAGCGCAACGCATCATCGCCGCCGCCGAGCAGCAGGGCTACGACGCGGGCCACGCAAAAGGCTTGGCCGAAGGCACCGAGCAAGGCCGGCAACAGGGCCATGCCGAGGCCCTCGCTGCCGGGGCCGAACTCGTGCAGCAGACGACGCAGCAGTTCGACGCCGTGGCCCGCGAGTGGGACACCCACCGCACTCAACTCGACCGCGACGCCCGGACGGACGTGCTGCGTTTTGCGCTCAAGTTCGCCGAGCAGGTGACGCACCGCGTGCTCGAGACCGATCCGTCGGTGATCGCCGATCAGGTGTCGGCCGCGTTGTCTCGCGTGCTCGAACCCACCAACGTCGCTATCTACGTCCACCCCGAAGACTCGGCGGCGCTGCGTGACGTGCTGCCCGACCTGCTCGCGGGGCTGTCTCACCTGCAGCACGTCGAAGTGACCGAAGACGCTAGCGTCGGGCGGGGCGGCTGCCGACTCGGCATCGCGGGCGGCGAGGTCGACGCCTCGATCGACACGCAGATCCGTCGGCTCGCTGAAGCGATCCTGCCCGACGCCGAGTTGGCCGAAGAGCCAGTGGAAGTGCTCGACGATTCCGCTGAACCGGATAACGCTCCGCCGACCACCGATGCTCAAGCCCTGCCCCCGGAACCGACCCCGGACTTGCCCCCGGCCGCCGACGCCTGACCCGAGCCATGTGCGTAAGTGGCACCCCGTTCGCTGTGGAGTCTTCCGATGTCCGTTCTCGACGCCCAGATCGACCTGCTCGACCGCTGCACCGCGCCGGAATTGCGCGGCACGGTGAAAGAAGTGCGCGGTTTAGCGTTGCGCGTGTCCGCACTCCCTGCGCCCATCGGGGCGATGGTCAAGATTTTTCCGAACGCCAAACGCGGTGCCCAAAACGAATCGGTCCCCGGTGAGGTCGTCGGCTTCGACGGGCGAGACACCGTGGTCATGCCGCTGGGCTTGGCCGCAGGTATCGGCCGCGGCGACCGCGTCGTCGCTTTGCACAACGCCCAAACGGTCCGCGTCGGCCCGTCGCTGCTCGGCCGGGTGCTCAACGGTATGGGCGATCCCATCGACGGCCGCGGCCCGCTGCAGGACACGCTCCCTACGCCGCTGCACCCCGAACCGGTCGACCCGCTGAACCGCCCGCTGATTGACGAGCCGCTGGCCACCGGCGTCCGCGCGATCGACGCCATGACCCCGCTCGGACGCGGCCAACGCTTAGGGGTGTTTGCCTCGCCGGGTGTCGGTAAGTCGACGCTGCTGGCGACCTGTGCGAAACACACCGCCGCCGACGTCTCGGTCATCGCCCTCGTCGGCGAACGCGGCCGTGAGGTCAAGCACTTCATCGAAAACGCCCTAGGCGAAGACGGTTTGTCTCGCAGCGTCGTCATCTGCGCGACGAGTGACGAACCCGCACTGATGCGACTACGGGCGGCTTGGGTCGCGACCGCGGTCGCCGAGTCGTTCCGCGACCGCGGCCTCGATGTGCTGCTGGTGATGGACTCGGTGACCCGCTTCTGCCAGGCCCAGCGTCAGGTCGGCCTCGCCGCCGGTGAGCCGCCCGCGACCAAGGGCTACCCGCCGAGTGTTTTTGCGACGCTACCTAGTCTGCTCGAACGCTCGGGCCGAACGTCTGCCGGATCGATCACCGGTTTGTACTCCGTACTTGTCGAAGGCGAAGACATGGCCGAGCCGATCGCCGACGCCTGCCGCGGCATCCTCGACGGCCACGTCCAGCTCGACCGCAAGCTCGCCGAGCAGGGCCACTACCCCGCGATCGACGTACCCGGCTCGATCAGCCGTGTCGCCGACGACGTCACCCCGCCCGACCACCAAGCCGCCCGCCGGCAGGTCATCAAGCTCATCGCCGCCTACCGGCAGGTTGAGGACTTGGTCAACATCGGCGCCTACGCCGCCGGCTCGAACCCCGACTTCGACCTCGCCATCACCTGCAAGCCCGCGATCGACCGCCTGCTCCAGCAAGGTAAAGGTGAGGTGCAGGGCCAAGCCGAATTCAACCAAAGCACCCAGCAACTCCAAGCGTTGTTCCAGTTGCTTGAGCAGACCAAGCAGCAGCTACAAATCCAGAGCAAAGCCAACATCCGCCGCAGCTAATCGTTCCCAAGCCGTAGATACGATCCATGCCCAATTTCACCTTCCGCTACGAAACCCTGTTGCAGCACCGCCGCAACCTCGAAGACCAGGCTCAGCGGCAGTTGGCCGAGCGGGTGCGGACGCAGATGATCCTGACCGATCAGCTCCGCGGGATGCAGAACCAGATCACCACGTCGAAGCGCGACCTGGGCGACGCCTTAGTCGGCAAGATCGACCTCGCCCGCGTCGGCGAGTTCACCCGGTTCACCGCTGATTCGACCCTACGGGGGCGTGAGTTGGTCAAACGCCTCGCCGAGCTCGAGACGCAGGTCGACGATGCCCGCCGGGCGTTGCTCGACGCGACCCAGCAACGTAAAGCCCTCGACCTTTTGCGGGAGCGTGACCTCGAAGCATGGAAGAAAGAACAGGACCGCAAAGAGACGGCCGAGCTCGACGAGCTGTCGTCGCAGGCCTACACCCGACGCTTGTTTGAAGAGCAGCGGGCCGCCGCTGACGAGCCGCATCCGTTCGGCATGCCGAGTGAGGAGCGTGTCGCGTGATCAAGTCCCTGCTCGCCGCGTTCATTATTCTGCTTTTAATCCACCTCATCCTCGCGGTGGGTTTTGTAGGTTGGCTCCAGGCAAGCAACCGCCTCGACGGTGAGCGGGTGCAGGCCGTCGTCGATATGTTTACGCCGACCATCGATGAGGTTGAAAAGCTCCGGGCCGAGGCGGAAGCCGCTGAAGCCGAGGCCCAGGCCGCTCGCGATCAGTTGATCCGACTCGAGAGCGTGGCCCAAGGCCCGCAGACGCTTGAAGACCGCCTGACGATGAACTTCGAGGCCGACGAGTTCGATCTCCACCGCCTCGAACGCCTCAACGCCGAGACCGAGGCCATCCGCCGCCGGCTGGATCAAGACAAGCAGTTGATTGCCAAAGAACTCGAAGAACTGCGGGCTCAGCAGGCCGAGTTCGACGAGCTCGTCGCCCGGACGACCGCTTCGCTGCGGGACGACGACTTCAAGCGGGCCGTCGCGACGCTCGAGCAGCTCCCCGCGAAGCAGGCCAAGCAGGTGATCCAGCAGTACCTCGCCGATGGGAAGACGGACGACGCGGTGGACTACCTCGCGTCGATGCAGCTCCGCAAGTCGGCCGGAATCCTCAAGGCGTTCAAGACCGAAGAAGAATTACCACAGGCGGCGATGCTGATCGATGAGCTCCGCAACCGCGGCGCCGACCCGTTCGGCCAAGCCAGCAACGCTGCGACGATGGAGCCGCCCGCCTTATGAGTGCCTTAGACCTCCTGACTTTACGCCCCCCGGCCGAGCCGACGGCTCCCGATCTCCGGAGTATCCGCACCGATCCGCGCAGCGAAGACGCGGGACGCTCGTTCCGTGACGAGCTTTCCGAAGCGGGATCGCCCCAAACCGAAGCCGAGAAATCTGAGCGAAGCGAATCAATCCCGGTTGATGAAAGCCGCCGTTCTGATTCAGAGGCTTCCGACGTGTCTGCAGATGAACCGGTGACAAACGGTGATGACACGGAAGGGAGTGAAGCAGCCGAGGTGTCTGATACCGCTGATAAGAACTCTGAGTCCGACGCGGTACCTAACGTAAATGAAAACGAAGAAGCCGCTGTAGCAACCGATCCCGCACCAGTGGTTGCGTTAGGGAATGCGAATACGCTTCCGGAAGATACTCTGGCGGCATCGGCCCAGGCGGATACGTCTACGGCCGAAGACTCGACTTCGCTGTATACCAATACGGCCAACGAGATTTTCCCCGGCATCAACGTTCTCAACGTCAATCAGCCCGGCTCCACCCAATCCGAGATCGGCAATGTTTTGAACGCAGCGGATGTCGCTGTGCCTACGGGAACACTCGCGAATCAAACCAATACCGGTGTGACTACATACGCTTTACTATCGGCTACTGAAATAGCGGCCAGCCCAATACTCGCTGATCCCGACGCGAACGCCGAACAAAACAACAGCGGCAACACACCTAACGGCAACGCCGCGAACAACGCGGCGGTGTCGACAGACGCCAACCGAAACGCCTTGGGTAGCGGCACGATCCCTCTTCCCGGAGCAGTGACCGATCCGGGACTGGCCGGCTCCGCTCCCGCCTTGTCCGCGTCGTCTAACGTCAACGCTATCGGAAGCGAAACGGCGGCACGGGTAAACCTGGCGTCCCCCACACCGAACACGTCGGGCAACGACGCGCTTAACGCCGCCCGCCTCACCCGTGGGCTCAATAACGCCGTCAATCAGCAGGGCGGCAGCGTTACGCTTCGCCTCACCCCGCCCGAGCTCGGTACCGTCCGCATCCAGCTCAACCTGCAGGGGACCAACGTCTCCGCCCGGTTCCACGCCGAGACCGACGCCGCCCAACGCCTGCTGTCCCAACAGCTCGGCCAGCTCCGCACATCGCTCGAGTCGCAAGGCCTCAACGTCGAACGCCTTGGCGTCCAGTCGCTAAACGCCTCGTCCAACTCTTCGGGCCTGCAACAACAAAACAGCAACGACCCGTCGCAGTCGCAATCCCAAGCCAACGCCGACGGCCGCAGCCGCGGCCAGTCCGGCCAGTCTTCGCAGCAGAACAGCCAAGACCGCGACAGCAATACCCCGACCGAGTTCACCCAGCTACTCGACCCGCCTCCCGGCGACGACCTTGACCCCGTCGCCGACACTTTGAGTCGAGACAGTTAAACCGCCCGCCGCCGAGCGACCAGGAGCCTTCCGATGTCCGCCATCTCATCCATCACCGGCAACAACCCGCTGATCTCGCGTACCGCTGATAACCAGCCGTCGACGCCCAGCGCCCCGCAGATCCAGACCGGCGACTCCAACCCCTTCGCCGAGGTGAGCAGCGAGGAGTGGCTGAACATCATCCTCGAAGAGCTGTCGAACCAGGACCCGTTCGAGCCGAACGACACCTCGGCCACGCTCGAACAACTCAACAGCCTCCGCAGCATCGAGAGCGACATCTCATTGCAGGACCAACTTCAATCGCTGGTGCTGCAGAACTCCATTGGCCAGGCGGGCTCGCTCATCGGCCGCGAGGTCGAAGGCTTGAGCAACAGCGGGCTGAACGTCACCGGGATCGTCTCGTCGGTCCGCGTGGTCGACGGCGAGTCGCAGCTGCAGCTCGAGAGCGGTTCGACGATCGACTTCGGCAACATCACCAACGTATCGGCGGTCGAGCAGGCGGCGGCCGGCCCGGTCGCGACCAATGGCACAGGTGCGAATGCTGCGGCCGACCCCAACGTCCAAGCGATCAATGACGCGCTGGCCGGCCTGTTGAACGGCGGCGCAGCGGGCACCACCAACCCCGAAGACGAGGAGGCGGAAGCCGCGCTGTGAGCCAGGGTGCCGACCTCCTGAGACTGCTCGAGCCGACCGTGCGACCCGTGTCGCCCGTGAAGCCGACGTCCGCCCCCGCGAAGGGCGCGGCGGGCGAGCTGCCGTTTGAAGCCCAGGACTTTGACACGCTACTCGCCTCGGCCCGCGAAGGGACGCTGACGCCCGACGCGTCGGCGGAACCTCAGAACACCGGTGATCAGCCGCAATCGCCCGGCCCGCTCGATGCCCTGGCCGACTTCGGACGCATCGAAAACCCCGGCCTGCGTGAACTGCTCGCCCAACGAACGAATACCGACGCCGCCTGACTGATTTCCAACCGCTCGAAGACACCCCCACCCGCAGAGGACACCCATGGGACTCACCACTTCGCTTTACACCGGCCTCACCGGCCTCGCCGCCAACTCGCAGACCATCAGCGTGACCGGTGACAACATCGCCAACGTGAACACCAACGCGTTCAAGTCCAGCCGGGTCAACTTCGAGACCGCCATCGCCCAGACCCCTCGCTCCGGCTCGGCCCCGTCCGGCCAGATCGGTGGCGTCAACCCCGCCCAGATCGGCCTGGGCACCCGCCTCGGCTCGATCACCCAGGACTTCTCGAACGGCGCGCTCAGCTCCACCGGCGTTGCCACCGACCTCGCCATCGAGGGCGACGGGTTCTTCGTCGTCGACGACAACGGCACCCAACGCTTCACCCGCAACGGCAACTTCTCGCTTGACCGCGACTTCAACCTCACCACCGCCGCGGGCGGCCTCGTGCAGGGCTACGGCGTCGACGAAGAGTTCAACGTCATCGACGGCGTGCTCAGCGACATCACGATTCCGATTGGCGTCACCACCATCGCCAGCCCGTCCACCGA
>JBCDJW010000035.1:0-35498 GCA_038747275.1 Planctomycetota bacterium
ATCCTCCGGCGGAACGTAAACGTCAACATCATGCTGTTCAACAACCGCATCTACGGCCTGACCAAGGGCCAATACTCGCCGACCTCGGAGCAGGGCAAGAAGACCAAGTCGACGCCGATGGGCTCGCTGGACTTCCCGATCGACCCGATCCAGGTCGCCCTCGCCGCAGGCGGTACGTTCGTCGCCCGATCCACGGACAAAGACCGTGGGCTGACGGACGTCTTGACCGAGGCGAACGGCCACACCGGCACGTCCTTCTGCGAGATCTACCAGAACTGCAACATCTTTAACGACGGCGCCTACGACCCGCTGACCGGCAAGGACACCCGCGAAGACAACGTGCTGTACCTCGAAAACGGCAAGCCGATGGTCTTCGGCAAGGGCGGCACCAAGGGCCTCCGCCTCATCGGCAACCGCCCCGAGGTCGTCGATCTCGAGAAGGACGGCGTGACGATGGACGACCTGCTCATCCACGACGACTCGAACCTGACGCTGGCGATGATGCTCGCCCGCCTCCACTACCCCGACTTCCCCGAGCCTCTCGGCGTGTTCTACCGCCAGGAGCGGGAGGTCTACGAAGACCTCGTCGCGGGCCAAGTCGACGACGCGATCGCCAAACGCGGGGCGGGCACGCTCGACGACCTGTTCAACGCGGGGGACACATACGTGTTGGACGGCCAGATCGACTCGACGCACGGGTTGCACGATTAAGACTGTCGAAGGCGGTCGCCTCCGCGGCGAGCGGCAGGGGCTCCGCCCCTGCACCCCGGTAATACTCCACTGATGGAATAAGTGTCGTGATCGCCATTGTTTTTTGTGCGCACAAAATAAATCGCATTCCCAATAAAATTGCAGGTTCGTAAAATTATTTTTCGCTTAGTTTTCAAGGTGTTTTCACGCGACACCCCCTTAAAAACCCCTTCCGGACGCGCACAAAAGTGACGTTCGCCCCCCTGGTAGACAGACCCCATATCGGCCCCCAGGGGCGGCGGATCAGTGCACGGCAAGGACCGGGCCGCTCGACACCCCGGGATCGCCGGGCTCGCGTTGATTAAGCGTGAGGGTTTCGGCGTTCGTCGGTGAGCCACCTTGCCGGCAACAGACACGATGGACTACGGCGTAATCGCGTAGCCACCCTCAACGCGCGGGTCGAGGACGACGGTTTGAAGTTTCGGGAGGCGTGCGGGCCGATGCGTGCGTCAACCGAGGGCCGAGCGTTCGCTCTTTGAAAATTGATTTGTTTCGATAGCCGTTAATGTTCCCGCCGCGGACGTTTAGCGGGAGACGCGTAGCGTCCCGCTTTCGGCCGACCCCCGTACGGTCGGCTCCTCAAACAACAACCTCCAAGCAGCGTTCAAGCATCTCGTTACACTTCTCCGCATGAGTGAAACCACGACGATCGAATCGGGCGACGGAGCTATCACCATCGCGACCCGCGGGGCGCGGATCCTAGAGGCCCGCGTTGCCGGGATCGACGAGAACCTGTTTTTCGACGACGGCAAGGGCAACGGCGGCGATCGGCTTTGGATCGCCCCGGAAGTGGCGTACTACTGGCCGAGCCTGGAAGACGCCCGGCAAGACCCGGTCGGCACCGCGGCGACCCCCGCCGACATGGACCCCGGTGACTACGAAGTCGTCGGCGACTATGAGGATGGCAAAGGGCTCGTACTTCGCAACGAGTGCTCGCTGATCGACAGCCGAGACGAGAAGGCGATCGGCCTGGAGATGACGCGGTCGTTCGCCGCGGCGCCGCAGCTCGCCGACCTTCCCGAAGGCGTGACCTGCCTCAGCTTTTCGATCCAGAACCTGCTCGAGATCCGCGGCGGCGATGCGGGCGCGGTGGCCGCGGCGTGGGACCTGCTGCAGGTGCCTCCGACCGGCACGTTGATCTGCCCAACCAAACGCAAGGTCGAGCCGAGGTCGTACTACGACCCGTTCGGCGACAAGCACGTCGAAAGCGACGACAACGCGGTGCGTTTCCTGATGGACGCGAAGCGCCGAATCAAGATGGGCATCCGGCCCGCCGACACGCTCGGCAAAATGGCCTACTACCGCCCCTTGGCGGACGGCGTAAGCACGCTGATCTACCGCGAGTTCACGGTCGACCTCGACGGCAGCTACGTCGACATCCCCCGCGACCACCCGGCCGACCAACGCAGCGACGGCGACGCCCTGCAGGCCTACAACGACGACCAGACCTTCGGCAACTTCGGCGAGATGGAATACGTCGCCCCCGCGGTCGTCGTCGGCGAAAATGAAACCCAGGCCTCCGGCTGCCTCACCCATATTCTCGCGGGCCCCGACGAAGCGGTACGGGCAATCGGCGAACGGCTGCTGGGCGTATCGGTATCGATGATCGATTAACGTCGGCAGTGCTTGCACCGAGCCGACGATCTTGGCTAGCGATAGGATGGTCTTATGGCCCGGAAGATGCCCGCGAAATCGGTGGAGTTGGACGCCGGCGTCCGCGTTCTTGCTGTCCACGGGCCTGAGGACGCGATCAAGAAAGAGAAGATCGATCAGCTCCGCGCCGCCCTCGAGAAAGAACACGGCGAGGTGCAGCGGTTGAGTTTCGACGGCAAGATCGCGACGCTGGCCGAGGTGTTCGACGAGCTGCGGAGCTACTCGCTGATGGGCGGGTACAAGCTGGTGATTGTCGACCCGGCGGACGACTTCGTGAAGGCCAACCGCGAGCCGTTGGAGCGTTACGCCCAGAGCCCGGTGGATCACGCGACGCTGGTGCTGCGGGCGGCGGGCTGGAATCGAGGCAACCTCGACAAGCACATCGCCAAGGTCGGGGCGGTGATCAAATGTGAGCCGCCCAAGCCGGCCGAGGCGGTGTCGCGGCTGGTCGCCCGGGCCAAGGACGTCCACGGCATGTCGATCGATCGGCCCGCGGCCCAGCTCATGGTCGATCGGTTGGGCGTGCACCTCGTCCGGCTCGAAACCGAGCTCGACAAACTCGCGGCGATGGCCGGGGCTTTATCACCCAAAGGCCGCTCAATGAAAAATTCCGGGGGGATCGATCGGGCGATGGTCGAGCAGGCGGTGGGTAAGTCGAGCGACGAGAAGGCGTGGGAAGTGCAGGAATCGATCCTGGCGGCGATGGGTTCCCGGCAGGCATCGGGAGGGATGATCTTGACCAAGGTTCGCGAACTGATCGACCTCGGCGGGCAGCCGGAGATTTTGGTGATGTACTTCGTGGCGGACCTGGCGCGGAAGCTGGCGGTAGGGGGGCAGATGAAGGCGGCGGGCGAGCCGGAGGGGGCGATCGGCAAGGCTTTGAAGCTTTGGGGGCCGCGGCAGCGGCTGTTTATGGACGTGCTGCGGAAGGTCGGGCCGGACGGCGGGGCGAGGCTGTTGGACCTGGCGCTCACCGCCGACGCCCGGAGCAAGTCGGGGTTCGGCCCGGCGGGGCGGAATCTTGAAGGTCTTTGCGTACAGATGGCCGATGTTCAGGGATAGCTCGGGGTTCCGATAAGCAAAGGTGCTTTCGGCCGAGTCGCCCGCCGCGGGACGCGGGGGCTGGCACACGGCACGGAGGCGCCATGCGGACCGAAGCGTTGACCTGGTTCATGAGTTGGGTGTTGATGTTGGCCCTCGGGCTGGCGGCGACGCTTTTTTTGGTGGGCTGCGAGACGGCGGGGACGGCGGTAGACGTACCCGCCTTGGCGACGTCTTCGGCGGCGAGCCCCGCGGGGTCGCCTCAGCAGGCGGGGGAAAACACGTTGGCCCAAGAGACGCGGGCCCTGGCCGAGCGCCTGTCGGCGTCGATCGACTCGACGGCGGGCGACGATTTCGATCCGGGCTTTGACCCGTTTGCCGACGTGGCCCCGTTCCCCAGCGAACGCCCCGCCCCCAGCCCCGCCCCCGGAATTGATTCGGGATCCGACGCGGGTGCCAAGGTGGCGGCGGTCGATCCGCAAACGGATACCGCCGTCGCGGTCGACGTGCCGGGCGGTGCGTTGGAGCTGCGGCCCGATCCGATCGCTTCGGTCGGCGGGACGGTGGTGCCGATGCCGGCGGGGCCGAGGCCACTGAGCCGGGAAAATTTGCTCGCCGAGTTGTCGGCCCAGATCCGGGCGAGTGACGACCCGGCATTGTCCAAGGCGGTGACCGCCGCGGCGTTGAGCCTGGCCCAGCCCGACCATCAGCTCGACCCGGCGGTGCTTGAGCCGCTGAAGCCGATGCAGCGGGACGCGGTGAAGCGGTTACACATGTTGTTCCTGGGTATCCACAAGCGGGCCGCGGAGCAGGGGGCTGAGTCGCCGACGTCGCGGTTGCGTGTCGGCGGGCCGACGACGATGGGCGGCGGCGGGTTCGATCGTAAGACGTTAGACGAGGCGTTGGCCGACGCCTTCGGCGAGATGCCGATCACGATCGTGCACGCCGACCTCTGCCGCAGCGTCTCGGGCTACGGCGTCTACGAGCCGTTGGGCACGCATAACTTTCTCGCCGGCCGAGCGAATCGGGCGATCGTGTACGTCGAGGTCGAAGACTTCGCCGCGGCCAAGCTCGACGATGACCGCCGCGAGGTCCGGCTGACCCAAGAGCTGATCCTCTACGAAGAAGAAAACGGCCTCGCGGTCTGGCGGCACGAGCCCGCCCAGATCGAAGACATCTCCCGCAACCGCCGACGGGACTTCTACGTCGTCCAGATGATCACCCTGCCGGCCCGCCTGAGCGTCGGCAAGTACCGCCTCAAGGTCCGCATCACCGATCAGCACGGCGACTCGGTCGACGAGACGACGCTGAAGATCCACGTCGTCGCCGACGCCCGGTTGCTCGATGACGACGTGCTGCAGTAGCGGAAAACCCGATCCGGGGCGGTCTGCTATTCTTTCGCCCATGCAGGAATTGGCCGACGCCAATCGGGTACAGCGGCTCGTCCACGGATTGGGCGAGTGGGTCGATTCAAAACGACAAGCCCAGCCCACCCACGGCTTTGCTCTCGTCGGCATCCGCAGCCGAGGCGAGGTGATCGCCGACCGGGTGGCCAAGCAACTCGACATCGAAAACGTCGGCGTCCTCGATATCACGCTCTACCGCGATGACCTCTCGGAGATTGGCAGTCAGCCGGTGGTGCGGACGACGGAGATCGATTTTTCGCTCGACGGTCTGGACGTGGTGTTGATCGATGACGTGCTGATGAGCGGGCGGTCGATCCGGGCGGCGTTGTCGTCGCTGATGGACCTGGGCCGGCCGCGGCGGGTGTGGTTGGCGGTGCTGGTCGATCGGGGCGAGGCGGTGAAGGAGCTGCCGATTTCGGCGGACTTCGCCGGGCTGACCCACGACGGCGACGAGCACGTCCGCGTCTTGCTCACCCCGACCGACGACCGCGACGCGATCGAACTTGAAGGGGGTGCTGCTTGAGCGACTACGCCTGGACGCACCGTCACCTGCTGGGGGTCGAAGAGCTGTCGGCTGAGGACATACGATTCGTGCTGCAGACCGCCCGCGGGCTGGAAGACGTTTCGACCCGGAGCGTGAAGAAGGTGCCGACGCTGCGCGGCCGGGTGGTGGCGAACCTGTTTTTCGAAGACTCGACCCGCACGAGCAGCAGCTTCCAACTCGCGGCTCAGCGGCTCTCGGCCGACGTGCTGAACTTCAAGGGCAAGGGCAGCAGCGTGTCCAAGGGCGAGACCCTGGTCGACACCGCGAAGACGATCGAGGCGATGGGCGTCGACGTTATGGTCTGCCGGCACCACCACTCGGGCGCGGCCCACAAGCTCGCGGCGAACGTGGATTGCCACGTCGTCAACGCCGGCGACGGCCAGCACGAACACCCCACCCAGGCGCTGCTCGACCTTTACACGATTGCTAAACGCCTCGACCGGCTCGATGATTTCGACCTCACCGGCCTGACCGTCGCCATCGTCGGCGACATCGCCCACTCCCGCGTCGCCCGCTCCAACGTGCTGGGCCTGCAAAAACTCGGGGCGAAAGTGACCCTCGTCGGCCCGACGACGCTGCTGCCCGGGGCGTTCCGCGATCTGGGCTGCGAGGTATCGAACGACCTCGACACGGTGCTGCCGGAGGTGGACGTGGTCAACATGCTGCGGGTGCAGTTCGAACGGATCGCGTCTCAGGCGTTTCCCTCGACCCGGGAATACGCGGCGTTCTACGGCCTCAACGCGAAGCGGCTGGCTCGCTGCAAAACCAACGTCGTCGTGATGCACCCCGGCCCGATGAACCGCGGCCTAGAGATTGATGGCGACGTGGCCGACGGGCCAAACTCGGCGATCCTTCAGCAGGTCACCCACGGCCTGGCGGTGCGGATGGCTGTGCTGCTGCTTGTCGCGACCGCCCCGGCGTAAAACCCGTCCTCATAAACTCACCGCCTCATGAACGAACCCGCCAACGATCACACCCAAGCCAACCCCGGCTGCCTACTCATCATCTCCGGCCCGTCGGGCGTGGGGAAGTCGACGCTGACCAACGCGCTGCTCGAAAACCTTGATGCCGACCTGTCGGTCTCGATGACGACGCGTCCGATGTCGAAGTCCGACGTCGACGGCGAGCATTACCACTTCGTCGACGTCAAAACCTTCGAGCAAACCATCATCGATCAGCAGTTTCTTGAACACGCGGTCTACAACGGCAACTACTACGGAACGCCCCGGAAGTACGTGCAAGAAAAGCTCGATAGCGGACGAATCGTGATCCTGGAGATTGATGTCGAAGGCGCTCGGCAGGTAAAGCAGTCGATGCCCAGCAGCTTCGCGATCTTCATCAAGCCGCCGAGCGAAGACGCCTTGATCGAACGGCTCCGCGGCCGACAGCGGGAAGATGAAGAAACGATCCAGAAACGCTTCAGCCTCGCGAAAAAAGAGATCGCCTTCGCCGAGAGCACGGACGTCTACGACGCGTTTGTAGTAAACGACGACTTCGACCGCGCGGTCGAAGAGATCGAGACGCTGATCCGCCGGCGTTTGGCCGCGGGTAACGAGCCGAAGCTCTTCTGAACGCGGCGGCTGCGCGCGTTTCTACCGCTTTATCTGGTAAATTGAGCCGATGAAACGCCCGGCGGTGTTCCTCGACCGCGACAACACGATCATCCACAACGACGGCGACCTCGGCGACCCCGACGAGGTCAAGCTGATCCAGGGCGTCGCCTCGGCGATCGCCTCGGTCTGTGGCCTGGGCTACAAGGTCGTGGTCGTGACGAACCAGGGCGGCGTGGCCCGCGGCAAGTACAGCGAGGAAGACGTCGACGCGGTGCATGACCGCATCGAAGAACTCGTCCACGAGCGGGCCAACGGGGCGCGGATCGACGCGTTTTATTTCTGTCCGTTCCACCCGCAGGGCAAGGTCGCCCGCTACAAGAAAGAACACCCGACGCGCAAGCCCAAGCCGGGCATGCTGCTGCAGGCGGCCGAAGATTTGGACCTCGACCTGAGTCAGAGTTGGATGGTGGGTGATGCGTTGCGGGACATCGAGGCGGGGGCCGCGGCGGGGTGCCGGACGGTGCTGCTGCAGGCAGATTGGACCAACACATCGCTGGCCGATTTGCGGAAGCAGGAGGCCGCCAAGGCGGGGAAAAAGTCAGTCGGTCGGGGCAAGAAGGCCGAGCCTGACTTTGTTGCCAAAGGGCTGGTCGAAGCGGTGCGGATCATCGCCTCGCAGCGTAAGCCCGAGGCGAGCGAAGAGATTAGTCGGACGCGCATCGCGGGCAAGCGTTGGGACGCCGAGGCGATGGCGAAGCTGCAGCAGCCGCGGGCGAAAGCCGAGTCCGAGGCTCCGACGGCGGAAACTGCCGATCCTCCCGAGGAACAGCCAGAGGAATCAAAGCCGGAAGCAGCGGTCGAAAACCACGCCGACCCAGAAGAAAAAACCCAAGCCGTGCCAAAGAGCAACGGCAGCACCACGCCCACGTCGGCCGCGCGGCCGTTTGTCCCGTGGACCAAGCAGGCCCCGCCCGAGGAAGGGTCTGCTGACGAAGCAACGACGGCAGACGTAAAAACTCCAACCGAAGAAAAGTCTTCGGATCCGTCACCCGAAGCGGATAAACAACAGCCGAGTGACGCGGAGATAGTTCACGAGCTCGTCGCTTCCGATCCACCCCCGGCCGCTGACCCCGAAGCACTAACCGCCCTGAACAAAACCATGCGGCTGGTGCTGCAGGAACTTCGCATGCAGCGCGGTACGTCGGGCGAGTTCCACCAACTCGGCGTCGTGGCGATCGTGATCCAGGCGGTCGCCGTGATCTGCCTGCTGGGGGCGGTGTGGATGGGCGGCGGCGATGGCGGGACGCCCGCGTTCCTGCGGTGGATCAGCGTCGCGTTGTTACTCCAGCTCGGGGTGATTGCCACTCTCTTGTTCTCTCGTCCCTCGGGCTAAGTTCGTCGCCGTTATACTCTTCGCTTCGATGCCCAAACGCGATCAACACCAGCCCGCCGAGCGTCTGCTCGTCGTCCTGCCGACTTGGTTCGGCGACATCCTCATGGCCACGCCGACGCTGCGGGCCCTGCGCCGGCTCTGGCCCGAGACGCACCTTAGCGTGCTGGTCCGCGACAATTTGACCGAGCTTGTGGAGGGGTTGCCTTGGGTCGACGAGGTCGTGCCGATGGTCAAGAAGGGGCGGGGTTCGTCGGCCTTCCGCTTGGCGAAGCGGCTTTCGAAACAGAAGTATGACACCGCGGTCCTGCTGCCCAACAGCTTCCGGGCCGCGGCGTTGGTGTCCATGGCCGGTATCCCGCGGCGGATCGGCTACGAGCGCGACGGCCGGGGCGTGCTGCTGACCGACAAGCTGATCCCCCGGCGGGAGGGGCGAAACTTCCTGCCCGTGCCGACGCTGGATTACTACCTCAGCATCGTGCACTACCTCGGCGGCGAGGCATACGACGGCGACCACGTCATGGAGGTCGCCACTCGCCCCGAAGACGACGAACGCGCCGCCGAACTACTCGCCGGGGCCAAGGGTAAACCGGTCGTGCTGCTCAATCCGGGGGCGCAGAAAGAGTTCAAGCGTTGGCCGGCCGAGCGTTTTGCCCAGCTCGCGGCGCGGTGTACCAACGAGTTGGGTTGCGTGGTAGCGGTCACCGGCTCGCCGGACGAGCGGCAGGTCCTGGCCCGCGTCACCGGGGCCGCGACGACCACGATCATCGACCTGCCCAAGGCGGGCATGAACGTCCGGCTGCTCAAGAGCGTCACCAAGCAATGCGCCGTGATGGTCACCAACGACACCGGCCCGCGGCACCTCGCCGCCGCCTGCGACACGCCGCTGGTCACGCTGTTCGGCCCGACGACGCCCGAGTGGACCGAGATCGGCTACGCCAAGGAACGCCAGGTCGTCGCCCGCGACGCTGGGCATGCCGAGAGTATGAAGCAGATCACCGTCGACGAGGTGTTCGGTGCGGCGGCGGAACTCCTTAAGTCCACGAACCCGCAGGTTGGGTCGTGAGCGGCGAAGCCGATGGGCCGGTGACGCCGATGCGTCTGGCGGTGGTGATCGAGTCGTTCAACCCCGCGGCGGGCGGAAACGAGCGGTCGACCCAGCAGATCATCCAAGAGCTGGTGGAGCGGGGGCAAGACGTGACGCTGATCACCGGGTGTTGTGACGCCGAGAACGAGCCGGCCGGCGTCTCGGTACGGGTGATGTCGCGGGAGAAGTCGTCTTCCGTATTTCGACTGATGCGGTTTGCGAAGTGGGCGAAAGCGCAACTCCGGGAAGGGCGGTTCGACGCGAGTTTGTCGGTGACGATGGCGGTGCCCGCGAGCGTGGTCCAGCCGCGGGGCGGGACGGTGCGAGAGACGTTGGCCCGCAACGTGGTGATGAAACAGGGCGGCTGGGCGGGGCTTTGGAAAAAGATCGAGGTGCAGCTCGACGCGAAGCAGCGTTTACTACTCAAGCTTGAAAAGCAAACCCTCACCGACCCGTCGGTATTTCGTGTGGCGGCGATCAGCCGATACGTTGTCGAACAGCTCGAACGCCACTACGCCTTCCCCGCGTCGCGGACGGCGGTGATTCCGAATGCGGCGGTGATGCCGGCCGTCGACGACGTCCAGCAGTCGGCCTGGCGCGATGAAGTTCGCGCGGAATTTAACGTACCCGACGAAGCGGTGCTATACCTACTCGCGGCGCAGAACCCACGGCTGAAGGGTTACCCGACGCTGCTCGGGGCGTTGAACATATTGCGTGAGCAAGGCGTGCCGGCGGTGGCGTTGTTGATCGGCGGTTTCGGAGATCGGGAACTGCGGTCGGCGAAGGCTGCGGAGGTCGAGCATATGGTTAGGTTCGTCGGCCCGACCCGAGAGATGCCGCGGATGTTCGCCGCGGCGGACGTGACGGTGTTGCCGAGCTGGTACGACCCCTCGAGCAAGGTCGTGCTGGAGTCGCTGATGACCGGCACCCCCGCGATAAGTACCACGTTCAACGGCGCCAGCGACCACCTAACTCCCCCGGAAGGCCCGCCGCGGGGCGTCGTCATCGACGACCCCGGCGACCCCCGGAAGCTGGCCGACGCCATGGCCAAACTCGCCGATCCGGGTTTTCGCGCCGCCTGCAGCGCGGCCTGCGGGGGCCTGGCCGGGCAGCTCAGCATGGCCCGCCACGTCGATCGGCTCGAAGCGGTGCTCGCCGAAGCGGCCCGGGCCGCTTCGGCGGGCTAGAGCCACCGCCTACTCGGCTTGCCACCGGTAATCCTTTATGGGTATACTGCGTAGCTCGCTAAACCGAACCCGAGAACTGGCCCATGCCCACGATTAACCAACTCGTCCGTAAACCCCGCCGCACGCCTAAGTTCAAGTCGAAGGTCAAAGACCTCGACCAGTGCCCGCAGCGTCGCGGTGTCTGCCTCCAGGTCAAGACCGTGACCCCGAAGAAGCCGAACTCGGCCCTCCGTAAGGTCGCCCGTGTCCGCCTGTCCAACGGCAACGAAGTCACCGCCTACATCGGCGGCGAAGGCCACAACCTGCAGGAGCACAGCATCGTGCTGGTCCGTGGCGGCCGGGTCCGCGACCTCCCCGGTGTGCGGTACCACGTCGTGCGTGGCGCCCTCGACACCCTCGGCGTCGACGGCCGTAAGCGTGGCCGTTCGAAGTACGGCGTCAAGAAGCCCAAGGGCTAAACCCCCGAGGTTTCCGCGGCGTGACCTACAGCCGCTTGCGGCTTAGTACAAGGTACAAAATCAAGATTTTTAACCTTCGGCAAGTAATCGCCCGACGCAAAGTCGGCGGTGAACGAGAGCAATTGATCCTCGGAACGTTCCGGGGGGCTCCGAAAGCCGACCCCAGGAGTGCCCGACATGGGACGTGGATTCACCGCTTCAGAAACCCAGCTCAAGCCCGACCCCCGCTACGGCGACAAGACGCTCGCCCGGTTTATCAACTGTCTGATGCTCGACGGCAAGAAGGCCGTCGCTCAGCGTGTCGTCTACCGCGCTTTCGACGAGATCGAAAAGCGTCTCGAGGGCGACGAAGTCACCGCGATCGATGTCTTCCGCAAGGCCATCGAAAACGTCAAGCCGAACGTCGAAGTCCGCTCGAAGCGTGTTGGCGGGGCGAACTACCAGGTCCCGATGCAGGTTAAGCCCAAGCGTAAGCAGGCCCTAGCCTTCCGCTGGATCCTCGCCGCCGCCCGTTCGGAAAAAGGCAAGCCGATGCACATGCGGCTTGGCCGCGAGTTGATGGACGCCTACCACGGCGAGGGCCGGGCGATGAACACCCGCGACCAGACCCACCGCATGGCCGAGGCCAACAAGGCGTTCGCCCACTTCGCGTGGTAAGCCAACAGTTAGCTATATGAAACCCCCGAAAGCCCGCGAAAAGCGGGTTTTTTGTTTGTTTAAACAGCGCTTGTGTGTGTATATTGGTGCTTGCTTGAGGCGTTTCTTGGTCAAATAGAAGATCAGAATCAAGGATGGGTTTAAAGATGTTAATTTCGAGTCCACGCGTAAGTTTGGGGCGGGTGACTTTGGGCCTGACCCTTGCGGGTCTTACGTTTGCTCCCTGCCTTGCTAACGGTCAAGACGCGGGATCTATTTTGTTTATCCGCGGTGCAGACCGCAGCGGCGGTTTTCTCGAATTCAAACCCGAAGAGGGAGACGATGTTGCCGAACTGACCGAACAGCTCGCCAGCATCACGAATCAAGAAACCTTCGGCGGTAACCACGGCTGGTTTGAGTTGGCCACATTCCTTGAGCTGGACAATGGTTTCCTTGTTGAAGAGGTGGCCGAGCCGTTAGAAGCCAACGCGCCCTTGCCGACCGCGAATGATCCGCAAACGACCGGTGCTCCATTGGACTTTTCCAGCTTCTCGGTGGTCGATCGTTTCGGAACGTCTAAGGGGACGCGTAGCATCAACGACTACGACGCTGTGGTCTTCGGCTCGAATAACGCCCAGGGGTACAGCAGCGGCCAGATCGACCTCGTCGAAAACTTCATCCGCGGCGGCGGCGGGGCGTTGTTTATCAGCGACGCGAACTTCGGCAGTAGTTTTACCGACGCCCCGGCCTCCGATCAGCAGTTCCTTGACCGTTTCGGGATCGTGGTAAACGAGGACCGCGGCACGTTTAGCCGCGACCGGGCCGACGGCGAGTTTCTTGTGCCCGGCAGCCCGCTGTTTGACGACGTCGACAGTTTTGATGGTGAGGGGGTTTCGCCATTCACGATCGTGCAAAGTGATTTAGAAGCCGGGGTCGACGCTACGATCCTCGCGGGCGTGCCGAGCAATCAGAGTATCCGCCCGTTGGGGGGCGGCAGCCGACCGTCGACCCTTGAAGACGCTTCGCTGTTCTCGGCCACGGTTGACGACGGCCGGCTGGTGGGCCATTTCGACCGCAACACCTTTTTTAATATCAACGGTGCCGGCACCAATATCAACCGCTTGGATAACGAGCAGTTAGCCCTGAATATCTTCAGCTTCCTCGTTCCTGAGCCGAGCGCTATCGCGATGCTCGGATTGGGCTCGTTGGTTTTCCTGCGACGTCGTAACGCCTAAAGCGGATTATTTACCCACGCAGGGTTTGAAGAAACAGGTACATCCAACCCATGCCGATCAACAGGCCGATCACGCCCGCCAAGAGCAGCGAGTAACCAACCGGGAGGATTCGCAGCAACCGGCCCGGGGTTAGGCCGAAGGCCTCAATCTCGCGGGGGTTGTCGTCTTGGTACGCCTGCAGGTCTTCGATCAGTGCGGGGACGTCGGCGTACCGATCGTTGGGGGCTTTCGCCAGGCATTTCAGGCAGATCGCCTCGAGCTCGGCCGGGATATCGCGTTTCGGGGCGACCTCGCTTGGCTGCGGTGTCGGGCGTTCGAGGATTTGTTTGAGGACGTCGTCGAGTTCCTGGCCGAAGACGAGGGGTTGGCCGGTGAGGATCTCGTAGAGGATGATGCCCAGGGCGTAGACGTCGGTGCGGGCGTCGGTGTCGCCGCCGCGAGCCTGTTCGGGGGACATGTAGAGCGGCGTGCCGAAGCGTCGGCCGGGCTGGGTGAGTTCGAGGGCGATGCCTTTCTTGCCGGCGGGGGGGAGGGCGTTTTCCGGGGTGGTTTCGCCGGTGACTTTGGCGAGGCCCCAGTCGAGGACGGTGACCTCGCCGAACTCGCCGACGAGGATGTTGGCGGGCTTGAGGTCGCGGTGGACGACGCCCTGGGCGTGGGCGTAGGCAACGGTCTGGGCGGCGGAGGTGACGATGTCGATCAGCCGTTCGAGGGGGTAGAGCTCTTGGGTGCGGTGGTTGCGTTGGAGGATGTCGGTGAGGATCGAGCGGAGGTCCCGGCCCTCGAGTTTCTTCATGGTGAAGTAGGCGTTGCCCGCGCGGTCCCGGCCGATCTCGTAGAGCGGGACGGTGCCGGGGTGGGGGATCATCGCGGTGACGCGGGCCTCGCGGACAAAGCGGGCGGTCTCGGTTTCGTCGTCGGCGAGGTGCGGGTGGAGCGACTTGTAGACGACCGTGCGGTTGAGGTTCTTGTCGAGGCAGGTCTGCAGCGCCGCGGTCCCGCCCTCGGTCAGCGGGCGGAAGTCGTCGTATTTGAGCGAGCCGGATTTCCAGTATTTGGGGAAGTCGGCGTCGGTCAGGCCGATCTGGATCGGGTGCTCGGGCGGCGACTCGTCGGCCGGGTCGCGGGCGTCTTCGATCTCGGGTTCGGGGGATTCGTCGCTCATGGATCGGTTTACGTGGCCAGCGGTACGCCGACGCCGATGTATCCTAAACCTAACTCGTCTCCGTTACAGTCCCTACGTAAAGCGAAGCCCGAATGGCTTGACTACGGCGGGTCGTCGGGGTAATGTTTAGTGCTCGGCGGAAGCCGAAACAACCGAATAACTGGCACTTATCCAGAGTGACTGAGGGACGGGCCCGTTGAAGTCACCGCAACCGTTGAGGAAATCTCGATGTGGTGCGAAATCCCGCCCCCGACATCTGTCGGGGGGAAGATAAGCAGCGGTGTGATCGTCTACTCGCGAGACCGAACCGACCCTTCTTATCTTTGATGCGAAGGGTTTTTTGTTGGGCTGAACAACAACCGCAACGAATCACGAGAACCACACCATGAGCTACGTCCACTCACTCCGCGGCAAAGAGTCCGGCCTCGATTACCCGATCGAGCCGCGCACCATCTGCGACTCCGACTTCGGGCCCGTCGAGGTTACCTACGACTACGAGGCGATGAAAGGTAAGGTGACCCGCGAATCGATCGAGGCGGGGCCACTGTCGCTGTGGCGGTACAAAGACTTGCTGCCGGTTGAGGGTGAGCCGAAGTCGGGGTTCAACTCCGGCTGGACGCCGCTGGTCAAGGCCGACCGCTTAGCAAAGCACCTCGGCGTCAAAGAGCTCTACATCAAAGACGACTCGGCGAACTACCCGAGCTTTTCTTACAAGGATCGCGTCGTCGCGGTGGCGGTGACCAAGGCGTTTGAGTTCGGCTTCGACACCGTCGGGTGTGCGTCGACGGGCAACCTGGCCCACTCAGTCAGCGCCCACGCCGCGAGTGCCGGGCTGAAGGCCTGCGTAATGGTGCCGCACGACCTCGAGGCCGGCAAGATGGTCGGCATGCGGGTATTCGGCCCACGGGTCGTCCGCATCGAGGGCAACTACGACGACGTGAACCGTTTGTGTTCCCAGATCGCCGACAAGTACAACTGGGCGATCGTCAACGTGAACCTCCGGCCGTTCTACACCGAAGGGGCCAAGACCCACGGCTTCGAGATCGCCGAGCAGATGGGTTGGAAACTGCCCAAGCACACCGTCGTCCCCGTGGCGGGCGGCACGATCCTGCCGAAGATCTGGAAGGCTTATCAGGAGTTCATCCACCTCGGCCTGGTCGAAGACAACAAACCCGCGATGTACGGGGCCCAGGCCGCAGGCTGCAACCCGATCGTTACCGCCCTCGAAGAAGACGAAGACCTCTTCCGCCCGCAGAAGCCCGACACGATCGCCAAGTCGATCGCCATCGGCAACCCCGCGGATGGCTACTACGTCCTGCAGAACATCCGCGAGTCCGGCGGCTACGGCGCCTCGGCCACCGACCCCGAGATCCTCGACGCGATCAAGCTGCTCGCGGAGCACGAAGGCATCTTCACCGAGCCGGCCGGCGGCACGACGATGGCCTGCGCTATCAAGCTGATCCAGTCGGGCCGTATCCCCAAGGACGAGCCGATCTGCGTCTGCATCACCGGCAACGGCCTCAAGACCCTTGAAGCGATGGACGGCCAGTTCGAAGAGGCCCCGGCCATCCCCGCTAAAATGATCGACTTCACCCAACTCATCGAAAACGCAACTGCTGCACAAGAAGAACCCGCCCATGTCTGATACCTCCGGAACCGCCACCACCTTAGCTGTCGAAATCCCCACCGCTCTGCGCCCGCAGGTCGGCGACCAAGAATCCGTCGAAGTCTCCGGCGGAACCGTCGGCGAACTGCTCGGCAAGCTTAAGGCCGACTACCCCGAATTCGGGGCCAAATTGTACAAGACCGATACCGAACTCAACCGGTTTATCAACGTCTACCTCAACGACGAAGACATCCGCTTCCTCGAGAATCTCGATACCCCCGTAAAACAAGGCGACCACCTCGCCATCGTCCCCGCCATCGCCGGCGGATAAACGATTCAAAATTTAGCCCCGGGTCAATGACCCGGGGCCGTGTGACGAAAGACCTAACCCATGCCCCAAGCCTCCCGCAAATGCTGGCTGACCTTCGAAGGCGGCTGCCAAGATCAGCCCGTGATCTGGCAGCTCTCGCAGGCGTTCCCGACCGTGCAGTTCGATGTCCGCCAAGCGTCGGTCAGCCAGAAGATTGGGATCATGGCCCTGCAGTTCACCGCTGAGGACGACGAGAAGATCGAGTCCGCCGTCGCTTTCCTGGAAGAGAAAGGCGTCCGCGTCGACCCGGTCGAGGGCGGCTCGCTGGTGGTCGGCTAAGCCGATGAAGATCCGTCACCCGGCCTGGTTCCGCGCGGCGATCGTTTCGAACCTGCTGGCGTTTGGGTGTTTTATCTACTCGACCACCCTCGCCGCCGACCCGGCCGCCAAGGCCATCATGCTGGGGATCGGTTTCGGGGTCGCCGGCCTCTACATGTTCGCCGTGTCTTGCAAGCCCGAAAGAAAGAAGAAGAAATAACCGTGTCTGCTGAAGAGTCCACCGAATTCGACCGCTACCACCGCCAGATGCTCCTGCCCGGCTTTGGGGAAGAGGGCCAGCGTAAGATCGCCGACAGTACCGCGCTGGTCGTTGGCTGCGGCGCGCTCGGCACCGTGATCACCAACATGCTCGGCCGGGCGGGCGTCGGCCACCTCATTATCGTCGACCGCGACTTCATCGAGATGACCAACCTCCAGCGGCAGGTCCTCTTCGACGAAGACGACGTCGCCAACGCCATCCCCAAAGCGGTCGCCGCCAAGAACAAGCTCGCCAAGATCAATTCGCAGATCAAGGTCACCGCGGTCGTTGAAGACGTGAATCACACCAACATGGAGAAGCTCGCCTGCGGCGAGTACAACGAGGGCAAGCCGGTCGACATCATCGTTGATGGCGTCGACAACTTCGAGACCCGCTACCTCGCCAACGATTGCGCCGTGAAGCACGGCATCCCCTATGTCTACGGCGGGGCGGTCGGCACGGTCGGCGCGAGCTACGCCATCCTGCCCCATACCCCGGCGAAAGACGCGGCGTGGGAAATCCTCGACGGCGGCAGTCGGGCGACGCCCTGCCTTCGGTGTATCTTTGAGCAGGCCCCGCCGCCGGGCCTCAACCCGACCTGCGATACGGCCGGCGTCATCGGCCCGGCGGTCTCGATCGTCAGCAACTACCAAGTTGCCGAGGCGTTGAAGATCCTGTCGGGCAACTTCGACCGCGTCAGCCCGACGATGCTGAACTTCGACCTGTGGGGCAATACGTTCCGGCAGTTCAAGGTCGCCCGCGCTTACGACATCAGCGACTGCCAATGCTGCAAGCACCGCAACTTCGAGTTCCTCGACGGCCGGTTCGGCAGCAGCACGACAACGCTCTGCGGCCGCAACGCGGTACAACTGACCCAAAAAGACGACGGCGGCGACAAGTCTAAGCTTGACTTCACCGAGATCGCCAAACGCCTCGAAGCCCACGGGACGGTCAAGGCGAACAAGTTCATGCTCCGCGCCGACATCACCGACAACGGCGAGCCCTACGAACTCACCCTCTTCACCGACGGCCGGGCTATCGTGAAAGGGACGAAAGAAGCGAACGTAGCCAAGACCGTGTACGCGAAATATGTCGGGGCTTGATACGAGCTCCTGTATCTAAACCACCTCAAGCTCCTCCCGTCTCACTACTCGATTGCGAGCTGCCCATGATCCGCAGAATCCTGACCACGCGTTTTGCCAGCAACCTCGACTACACCCGGCGGCTGATCGACGGGATGTCGGAAGAGCATGCGAATGTGTTGCCCGCGGACGGGATGAACTCGCCCCGCTGGATCGTCGGGCATCTTGCGCAGACGGCCGACATGGTGACTTTGGGCTGGGTCTTCGAGGCCGAGCGTTCGATCGATTCTTGGGACGCTTGGTTCAACGGGGGGACGACCTCGGCGGCGTTGACCGCCGAGCAGCCGTCTTTGGCCGAGGCGATGGTCCACCTTGAACGGCTGCACGCCAGCGTGAGCGAGAGGGTCGAGGCGTCTTCCCCGGCGTGGTTCGAGAAGTCGGCCCCCGGGATCGCGCCCGACGCTTTCCGCCAGCGTTTCCCCACGATCGGCAATGCGTTGGCCCACACAATGCTCAGCCACGAGATGATGCACCTCGGCCAACTGAGCGCTTGGCGACGGGTGCAGGGCCTGCCCGCGGTGTAACTCGGGATCGAGATACGAGGAACCGACCGATGGACTTCGATAAAGAAATCAAGGTGCTGCGTTTTATGCAGAACTACGGCGACCAGCTGCTCGAGGGGATTGCGGCGGAGGACTTTTGTCGTCAGCCAGTCCCGGGGATGAACCACCCGGCCTGGATCATCGGCCACCTCGCGACCGCCGCGGACAGCCACGCCGGGGAAGCCGGCGGTCAGCCGGAGCTGCACGGGTGGGACAAGCAATTCGGCTTCGCTAGCGAGTTGTCTTCTGACTTGACCGATTACCCCGGCAAAGACGAATTGGTGAAGGCCTGGCACGACGCGAACGACCGTTTTATCGACGCGGTGTCGTCGGCTTCGCCCGAGGTGTTGGCCGGTCCGACGCGGGGCCCGCTCGGGGAGATGCTGCCGCAAGTCAGCGACTTTCTGGCCTTCAGCCTGACCGCCCACACCTCCCTACACTTGGGGCAGCTCTCGGCTTGGCGGCGGGCCGTCGGGATGCCTCGCTTGTTTTAAAAATGACATCCATACGTAATTGAAGCCTGAATTTAGTTTGACCCCCCGTTCGCTAAGCATCGACTCCAATGATCTACCTCGACAACGCAGCAACCAGTTTCCCTAAAGCCCCCGGCGTCGGCGAAGCCGCCGCGGCTTTCATCGCGAACGACGCGGCCAACCCCGGCCGGGCGGGTCACCGCATGGCCGTCGCGGCCGAGCAGATGCTCGACGGCGTCCGCCTCAAGCTCGCCCGCCTATTCAATGCCCCGGACCACGAACGCATGGTCTTCACGATGAACGGCACCGATGCGCTCAATATCGCGATCAAAGGGGTCATCGGCTCCAAGGCTTCAGCGGACAGTACACCGCACGTCATCACGACCGTGCTCGAACACAACTCCGTTAGTCGGCCGCTGCAAGCTATGGCCGATGCCGGCACGATCACCCTTACGCGTGTCGATTGTGACGAGGCCGGGCTGATCGACCCTCAAGCAATCAAAAAAGAGATCACCGGCGACACCGTTCTGGTCGCGTTGACCCACGCCAGCAACGTCACCGGCACGATCCAAGACGCCGCGACGGTCGGCGCGATCGCCCGCGAGGCGGACGTGCTGTTCCTGCTCGACGCGGCCCAGACCGCCGGGGTGGTTCCGGTGGACGTGGAGGCGATGCAGATCGACCTGCTCGCGTTCCCGGGCCATAAGTCGCTGCTGGGACCGACGGGGACCGGGGCTCTCTACGTCGGCGAGCGATGCCCCGATGCCAGCGAAGACCCCAAGGCGGCGGGGCGGTTTGCTCCGTTCCGCGAGGGCGGCACCGGCGGTGACTCGTCTACGCCGACCCAGCCGTCGCTTTATCCGTACTACCTCGAAGGCGGCACGCCCAATACCGTCGGTATCGCCGGCTGGGCCGCGGGGATTGATCACGTCTTGGCCAACCCGATGGCCGACACCCTGGCCCACGAGCAGGCGTTGTGCGCGAAGCTGATCGAGATGGCCGAGGGTGACGAACGCTTTGCCGTCCTCGGCACAACAACCACTGATGCCCGCGTAGGAACGGTATCGCTCAAGATCGACGGCATGGACGCCCCCGATGTCGGGTCGATCCTCGACGACAGCTTCGAGATCGCGGTCCGGCCGGGCCTGCACTGCTCGCCCTACGCCCACCAACGCTTCGGCACCTTCCCCGACGGCGCGGTCCGCGTCAGCCCGGGGGCGTTCTCGACCGAAGACGAAGTCGATCAGCTTATTGAGGCGCTTGATCAGATCGCGATGTGATCTGGCCTATCGATCAGTGGTGCCGTGGTAATAGGCTGAGTTCTGACCGCCCTTGAGGCTCTTCGCCTTGCCGTAAAGAACACGAAAAAACCCGATCCGCCTTGACGGATCGGGTTTCGGAGTTTTGGGTGTCGCGTCGTCGGGCCCGGGTTCCCGTTGGGCCGTTTCGTTGCGTCAAACCGAGGCGTGGTGCACCACGCCTCAGAATCAATACTCGACCGAGAAGCCGACTTTTCCGATGATGGTGACGTCGGATGAGCTGTCGTTCAGGCCGGCGTCATCGTTCAGGAAGAGGATGTCGAGGCCCGCCGAAGCGGACCAAGTACCGTAATCGGAGGGGATGAAGTCAAGCGGCATGCCGGCGGCTGCGCCGATGAGCAGGAAGCCGAAGAACTCGTTGTCGCCGTCTTCGTCGGTATAGAAGTCATCGATGCTCAGGCCGAGGGCGAAGGGGAAGCTCAGTTCAACGGGGAGCGATTCGCTCTCGATGAAGGGAGCGCCGAGCTCGCCGCCGAGTTCGAGGTAGATGTCTTCGCTGCCGCCCGCGTCGCGGGTTTCGAAGGCGAACAACGCGTAAGGGGAAACGGCCCAGTCACCGAGGATCGCGCTGTCGTCGTAGTCGAGGCCGAAAGCGATCTCTTCGATGTCGGCAAACGCGTTGTTGGGCGAGTAGAAGCCGGTAAAGGTAGCGCTCACGCCGATCTCGTCGTTGATCGCGTAAGCGAGACCCGCGTAGAGGTCGGACTCGTACCAGTTGGAAGGGCCGCCGTCGACGGCGCCGGTGCCTTCGCTGTGGATCGACTGCCAGGTGCCGAGGGTGAAGTCGATACCGGAATCGCCAAGCGGGCCGGAGACTTCAACGAACGGCTGGAAGATCAAGCCGGTGTCTTCCTGCTCGAAACCGCGGAAGTAGTACTGGCTCACAAAATCACCACCCGCGGCCCAGGTCAGAAGACCGTTGTTGACGGCGGGGGGGGCGTCTTGTGCGTGAATCGAAGTGGCCATAGCCGTGGCGGCCAAACCACCGGCCAGACAGAGTCCGGCCAATTTACATTGCTGTGTCATCTCAATGACTCCTTACCGTAGGGAGGGAACCCAAATTTAAGCCGGGCGTACCGTCAACGCGACGGACCCGATTTTATGAATGAAACGCTAACACAAATTTAATACCAAAAGCGACCTAAGCCCGCAACACAAATGGTCTCTGCCTTAAGCTCAAAATCGTTCGGTGGACTCCGTATACGTATCTCGTTAACACACGATTAGTATCGGATATTGCTTGAATATCAGGTCAAAAAAACTATGGATTATCGGCACGGGCTTACCTTTCACTGCACCGGCTTGGCGAAACGAATAGGGTAAAACCTAGGCTTTAGCCGGGACACGATATTCCGACATTTCTCAAGGGGATGCGATAATCGCAAGTTTTTATCGGCCCCTTACGTAAACCGTCGGCAAAACAGAAATCCAAAATCTTATTGCCACCCGGGGTAAAAGAATTACTGCTTACGAGCGAGAAGGTTTTTACAACCACTCGGATTTGGTTTTGATCAAGCCGGCGTGAGGCCACGGTAGAGCTCTTGGACACGCTGCGACTGAGTGCGTCGCACCGTCTCGAGGGTGAGCCGGTTGATGTGGAAGTCCGCGGCGTCTTCGGGTAGCAGACGGCAGTGTTCCTGTACGACGTTGTAGAGGAACTTAAACGCGTCCCGCGGCTGGTGCATCTGGTCGAGTGCGTCGATCAACGCTTCGCGGGTGACGCTCTCTTCGAAGAAATCGGTCAGCGATAACTCCTCCCCCTTGCTGGCCGACCGGCAGGCGTTGACCCGGCTGCTGCAGAGGTCGTAGAGCGTCGCGCCCGACCAGGTCAGGCGATCGATCATGTTCTGTTTATCGAGGCGGGCCTCCTGG
This sequence comes from Planctomycetota bacterium, assembly GCA_038747275.1. Taxonomy (GTDB): domain Bacteria; phylum Planctomycetota; class Phycisphaerae; order Phycisphaerales; family Phycisphaeraceae; genus Algisphaera. Next base: position 21,947 of record JBCDJW010000035.1, read on the forward strand.
AAGAAGCTTGGCCCTTCTTTGTTCAAGAGGTAGCTAAGCTCGATCGGCAGCAGCAGCTTCAGGCCGATGCCTTCTTGTTTGAGGAACTTGTTGTCGAACATCGGCCAGATCAGGTCGCGCATCTTCCCTGCGTCGCCGGCGACGGCGGTGGGCTCGTCGACGCGGTCGACGAGGATCGTCATCCCCGAGTAGCCCATCGCCCGCAGCACGTCGACGAACCGCCGGGTCAGTTGGTACCGGCTGTCGCGTTGCTCGGCGGCGTCCTTGCCGGCCGAGGGCAACGGCTGCCCCGCTAACGTGGAGACACTCAGTTCGCCGAACACCCCGCGTAGCGTCGCGGCGTTCCGCCCGATGCCCGGCATCTCCTTGACGACTTTTCGGGCCAGCCCCCACAGCCGCATGAACTGATACAGCCAGGTCAGCCACAACGCCAGCGTCCCCGCCGCGGCCAGCCCCAAGATCGGGATCAACCATCCCGGGGCACCGCTGCCCGCCCCGGCCGTGCCCTCGCTCAGCAGCCGGTCACCCTGTTCGAGCCAACCGAAGTAGCCGCCTAAACCGACCGCAACTAGCGTCACTAACACCGCCGAGTTCCGCCAGAACGAGATCGGCAGCCGCCACTTCAGCCGAAGCGCCTTACGCAGCTTCCGCCACCGCGGCAGCACAATCCCCGACGGCGGCTGATCGTACAGCCCGGCCAAAACCGCCAGGTCCAGCCGCTGCTGCGAGGTCAAGAGCTTGCGTAGTTTTTTCAGTTTTGTTTCGGGCAGCGTCATTACGTCTTCGCCCGCCGTCGCCGCGTCTTTTAGCATCGAGTCGACCAGCTTGGTCACGGCCAGCGTCAGGATTGCGTCTTGGTGATCCGCCAAGCGGAAGTTGCGGATCACCTGCGAAGCGTCTTGCTTGCCGGCCCGGGCCAGCTTGTCGAGCACCGGATTAAAGTCGTCGTAAGACACGGCGAGGACCCGCTGCCGGTCTTCCACTTCGAGGACGTTGGCGTTGTGCTCGGCGATCTTTCGCTGCATGGTCAGGCGGATCGCGGTCTTACCCGAGCCTTTTTCGCCGAAAACCACGGCCGTGCTCGGCTGGTCGAGGGTCCCGAAGATCTTGTTGATGTCGGGGTGGTGCAGCGAAGAGTCGGCCAGACGGTTGAACACCGCATCGAGCCGGGCCTCCTCGGCGGCGAAGGGGTTTTCGATCAGGCCGTGGTGTTCGAGAAAACTGTCAACTTTCATGGTCGGTTGGTCTCCGCTTCGTCGGCCGCGGGGTCGTGCGGCGTATCCAGACCGGTTATACACTACTTACGGTTGCGTGGTCCGCAGGGCCCTTCGTTTTGGCTGTTTTTTGTTCCGGATAAGTGAGCCACCTACTCACAACGCTAGGCGATCGCGAGCAAAAAGGTATGCAACGCAACCGACGCAACCCGATCTGGTGGCCCCGAGCGGCCGACCCGCCCCGAATCTGATCTGCGTCGTTTCAGAATGGACCAATGAGTCCGGTTAATGCATGCCTTCTATTCGCCCCGAGCCCGAAATGCCTATTCCCGATAGTTTTTATCAGAACTTTCAACCCGCTTCTGACGGCCGACCTCGGATCGTACCTGTAATCCGCCGTTTACTTAGCGATGTTCTTACCCCGGTCTCTGCCTACCGCGCTTTGGTTAGCGAAGACTACCGCCTCGACCCGAGCTTTCTTTTTGAGTCGGTGATCGATGGAGATCGTGTTGGGCGTTATAGCTACGTTGGAAATCGACCTGTAGCCCAGATTACAGCGCGTGGTGAAAATATTGCGGTCTGCGACGAACGGGATTTTGATGATCCTCAGTTTCGCAGTCTTGTTAGTGATGATCCATTAGGCGAAGTCAATCGTCTGACGGGGTACTACGACTTTGCACCGTTAGAAAGCGTGGGCCCCGAATTTCTTGGCGGCTGGGTCGGGTCTGTCGGTTACGACACAGTACGGTATGTCGAAGGCGAATCACTGCCCCGCCCGCCAGAAGACGACCGTGGATTGCCGGACCTACACCTCCAACTTTACCGTGATCTGGTAGCTTTCGATCATGTGCAGAAAACGATCTATCTGATTACGCACGTGACTACGGAGGAACGAGACTCCGCCGAACTCGCGTACGATCTCGCCCAAATTCGGCTCGACACACTCGAATCACGCTTGTTGGACGACACTCGGCCGCTGTTACAAACACCGCGTAGTCATATCAGCCTCGACAGTCCGCCCCCAGCCTTACCCGAAAGCAACATGGGGGAGGGCGGCTACCAAAAAGCTGTCGAAGCGTGCAAAGAATTTATCCAGGCCGGCGACGCGTTCCAGATCGTTCCTTCGCAGCGGTTTACCGTCGAGACCGCGGCCGACCCGTTTGATATCTACCGGTCGCTGCGGGTGGTCAACCCGTCGCCGTATATGTTCTACCTACAGATCGACGGCGGCATCCTCGTCGGCTCGTCCCCCGAGATCCTCGTCAACGTCACCGACGGCCTCGCCACCAGCCGCCCCCTCGCCGGCACCCGCCACCGCGGCGCAACCCCCCCGGAAGACGAACAACTCGCAAAAGAATTAACCAACGACCCGAAAGACCGCAGCGAGCACATCATGCTCGTCGACCTCCACCGCAACGACATCGGCCGGATCGCGACCCCCGGAAGCGTCGAGCTGCCGGAGCTGTTGGCCGTGGAAAAGTACTCGCACGTCATGCACCTCAGCTCGACCGTCAGCGGCCGGCTGCGCGACGGCCTGACCGCCTGGGACGCGCTCCGCGTCAGCCTCCCCGTCGGCACGGTCAGCGGCGCCCCGAAGGTCCGGGCGATGCAGATCATCGACGACCTCGAGCCCACCCGCCGCGGCCCCTACGGCGGAGCGGTGGGCTACGCCGACTTCGCCGGCAACATGGACATGTGCATCGCCCTGCGGACGATGGTCATCCAGCCAAATGAATCGTCCTGGAAGGTCCACATTCAGGCCGGGGCGGGCATCGTCGCCGATTCTGACCCGGACGCCGAGCATCAGGAAACCGTCAACAAAGCCGCCGCCCTCGCCAAGGCCGTCGAGGTCGCCGAACACCTGTTCACCTGATCCCCGCCCGCTCAAATTTAGCCCCGGGTCAATGACCCGGGGCCGCCAAGGCTTACGACTTCATTTCTTCGCAGCACCGCCAAGAACCACCTCGCGGCCGCCCCGGGCGACTCGCCTGGGGCTAAATTTCGTGAACACCCCGCCCCCAATCGGCCGATAAGCCTCTCGTGGCCACCGACTTCAAAACCATCCTGAACCTGACCGTTCCGATGATCGTCCAGATCGGCAAGCGCAAGCTCCCGGTCGGCGACGTCCTCGCTCTCGCCCCCGGCTCGATCATCGAGCTGCCCAAGTCGGCCGACGAAGAGCTCGCCTTCTGCATCAACAACAAGACCATCGGCACCGGTTCGGCCGTCAAGGTCGGCGAAAACTTCGGCATCCGCATCAGCGAGATCAACTCGGCGCGCGACCGGGCCGAGACGGTTTTGGGTGGTTAATCAGTAATTTGGTTTTCTTCTCGCAGCTCTTCGACTCGCGACCAATTGGTAATTTCTTTGGTTAAAGGCCAAATTCTTCGAGAGGCCATGATCGATATGGTTGCGGTGTAAATAGAACCGCCTAAAGCCCCTGTGGCCAACAATAAAAATTCATTGTTGGGCGAGGTCATGTAAGCCAAGAAGCCGAACCCAACCAATATCAATAAAAGCACAAACATCTGTAGGGCAACTCTTTTGAGGAGGTTTATGCGAGTTGGGGGATTGGCGCAACTATAGAAGTACCACAGTGTTTTTAACCTAGCACGTTGCTGCTTATTGAGTTTCACGGTGTTGCCTCAATACTCCCGCCGCTGACGCGCGGGCGGGATATTCAACTGCTTGCGGTACTTCGCTACGGTCCGCCGCGCAATTTCGATACCGTGTTTCTTGAGTTCGTCGACGAGGGCGTCGTCGGACCACGGCTTGTTCTTGTCTTCGCTGTCGATGACCTCTTTGAGCTTGGCCTGCACGGCGGTCCAGCTCATGGCGTCGCCCTGGTCGGTTTCGGTACCGCCGGAGAAGAACATCCGTAAAGGGAAAATTCCCCGCGGCGTTTGAAGGTACTTCTCGCTGACGGCCCGGCTGACGGTGGCGACGTGGATGCCGAGCTGGTCGGCGACGAGGGTCATGGGCAGCGGTTTGAGGGCCTGGGGGCCCTGGTCGAAGAAGTCGCGCTGGGCTTCGATGACCACGCCGATGACGCGGAGCAGGGTGGCGTGGCGTTGGCGGACGGCGTCGATCAGCCAGCGGGCGTTGCGGAGGTTGGTGCCGATGAAGTCGCGGGTTTTTTTGTCTTCGCTCTTGTCGGCGGCGATCTGCTCGTACTCGGCGCTGATCTGCAGGGCGGGCAGCCGGCTGTGCGTGAGCTGGACCGAGTAGGTGTCGGCCTCGTCGTCGTAGTCGATCGTCGCGTCGGGCGTGATCGTGCGGACGGTATCGGCGGCGAGGAGTCGGCCGGGGTGGGGGTGGAACTGCCGGAGGTTGTGGACGGCCTTCTGCACTTCTTCGATCGGCAGGCCGGTGGCCTTGGCGATCTTGGGGTAGCGGTTGGCTTCGATGTCCTTGAGGTATTCGTCGACGAGCAGGCGTTCGGTGGCGAGGTCGACTTCGGGTTCGAGGTAGGTCTTGTTGTCGATCTGTAGCAAGAGGCATTCGCGGAAGTCGCGGGCACAGAGGCCGGTGGGCTCGAGGGCTTCCTGCAAGAGCTCGATACATTCCTCGATGTCCTCGGCCTTAGTGCCGGGGGGAGCCTGGTCGAGGAGGTCTTGGAGGGGGCTGCGGAGGTAGCCGTCGGCGTCGACGAAGCCGATGAGGTACTCGCCGAGCTGGGCGGTGGGTTCGTCGATGTCGACGAGGTGCCACTGGTCGACGAGCTGGTCGTAGAGCGAGGCGCCGCGGGCGGCGGTGTTGGCCATCGCGTCCATCTTGGCGTCGCGTTCGCCGCCGGAGTTCACGGCCCGCCGGAAGTCGGAAGCGCCGGCTTCGGAGGTGTTGGCCGACCACGAGTCGCCGTACTGCTCGGTGATGTTGGAGAGGCGTTCGAAGTCGTCGGCCTGGCCGTCTTTGCTGTCGCCGTCGGAGACGACGAGCTCGCGTTCGCCCTCGCGGTCGTCGCGTTTTTCCTGCTCACGCTCGGCGAGCAGGGTGTCGCGGTCGCTGCCGGGCTCGACCTGTTCGAGGGTGGGGTTGCTGGCCAGCTCCTGCTCGATGCGTTCCTCGAGGGCCGGCTGGGCCATCTGGAGGATCTCCATCGACTGGATCATGCGTGGGGCCAGCTTCATGCGCTGGTCCATGCGGAGGTGTTGGCCGGTGTCGATTCTCATGGGGCGGTTCGGGCGGGGGCGATCGGGTGCGGTGGTTCGCTCTGGCCCGGAATTTGCACAGCAAACAAACAATACCACGATCTGGCCGCGGGGCCAGTACGAAATACCCGCGGGCGGATATCGGTCGTTACGCCTAGAAGTCGCTGACTCGGCCCTGCACCGCGTCGCTGAGTACCGCCTTGCTGACGTTTTGCAGGTTCGATCCCGTCGGTAGGCCGCGGGCGAGGCGGGTGACCTTGACGCCCATCGCCTGGAGTTCGTCGGCGAGGTAGAGCGCGGTGCCGTCGCCCTCGAGCGTTGGGTTGGTGCCGAGGATGACTTCGGTGATGGCGGGCGTGTTGGGGCCGGGATTTTGTTGGCCGTCACGGACGCGCTGCAGGAGTCGGTCGATGTTCAGGTCGCCGGGGCCCATGGCTTCGAGCGGGGCGAGCCGACCCATGAGGACGTGATAGCTTCCCTTGTATGCGCCGGTCTGCTCCATCGCGATGACGTCGGAGGGCTGCTCGACGACGAGGATGGTGTGGTGGTCGCGGTCGGGGTCGGTGACGATCGCGCAGGGGTCGGCCTCGGAGACGTGACCGGTGACGGAGCAGACCTTGAGGTTTTCGCGGAAGGCGCGGACGGCGTCGGCAAGGCCGAGCGTGTCGGCCTCGGGCTGGCGGAGCAGGTGGAAGGCGATACGTTCGGCGGAGCGTTTGCCGATGCCCGGGAGTTTTTCGAGTTGGCTGAGCAGGTGGTCGTAGGCCGAGGGCTTGTTCATCGTTGCGATGATTTTACGCCCCCGGAATAGGCCGTGCCTCCGGCTGGGGTCCGCGGCAGCTTTGGTGGGACTGCTGCCTGGGCGTCTGCATCGGCTCTGCTCGGCTCGAGGAAGCGGAGCAGGGCGGACTGCAGCGGGTCGGCCTCGGCGTGGTCCGGGCCATCGTGCAGCAGCAATGAGAACGGCTCGATCTCGGCGTGGTACGGCTTGCTGGTAAGCTTCCAGTAGAGCAGCCCCGCGAGCATCTGGCTGTGGTTTTCGTTGACGCGGCGTAATGCTTCCATCGCCCGCACCCGTTCGTCGGGGTCGAACGGTAGCGTCTCCCAGACCATCAGCGTTTTCGATTCGCCGACGAGGTCGAAGCCCTGCCACGCCCATGGTGCGGTCGTCGCCCCGGCCCGCCGGGTGTAGCCCAACTCGGTAAAGATCACCGGCATGCCCGCCACGCCCATGTCGGCCTGTGACGCTTCGAGGTCGGTGAACACCCGCTCCCAGCCGGCGGCGAGGGTGTCGGCGTCCGCCGCTTCGGTCGGCTCACGCAGCGGGAAATAAGCGTTGACCGCCATCACGTCGAGCTCGGGCCAGAACCCGACCTCGGCATAGCTGTCGAAGTTTGCGGCGTAGGTCAGGTCGCCGGAGTAGCGCGAACGCACCTCGGCAATCAGCCCCTGCCAACGCGACAGCAGCTCGGCGCGTCGGTGATTAATCAACGCGATCCGCTCGGCCTCGGTCCGCCCGGGTGTATCGAACGACACCGCGGCGGCCCAGTTGTGCAGCGCCCGGTCGCGGTCGGTGACGAACACCCGGAAGTTGTCGACCGGCGAGGCGTCGCCCGGGGCGCGGATCAACTCGCCCGGCACCGACTCGGCCGAGGCGACCATCTCCTCGCGGCGCTGGTCCTGCTGCGGCGTGTCGAGGTAGTAGTTTTCGAGGGTCGGCAGAATCGCGGTCGGCCGGGTGGCGGTGGCGGCGTTCACCTCGCTGCCCAGGCCCAGCAGCTCGACGCCCTCGCGTTCGCAGACCTCGGCCCATTGGCGGACGAATTGGGCGTAGCGGTCGAACCAGGGGTGGAGGTTCTCGGGCGACGGCAGGATTAGGCCGTGCCAGAGGAAGCGGTTTTCGGGGTGGGCGTGGTCGAGGTCGATCCGCAGGATCATCGCGACGCGGAGCCCGGCGGCGTGGGCGGCGCGGATCTTCTTGACCGTCCCTTCGTCGACCGGGTCGACGTGCAGGTCGTCGCTGTCCCAGACGCCCTGGCGGGCATAGATCGTGATCTGCATCGTGTTGAACCCGTTGTCGACCAGTGTCTGGGCCCAGGCGTCCTGGTCGGGTTCGTTGATCTGGATGCCCCCGAGCATGAAGTCTTCGCCTCGGATAGGTGTGGCGAAGACAAGCCCAAGCATCAGGATGAGGAGATTCCTCCGCATGTGGGGAGTGTAACGCCGGCCAACGCGATAAAATTCCCGCATGGACCCCGACGACCACGTCTGCCTCTGCTTCCACGTCAGCCAACGCAAGGTCGTGAACTACTGCAAACGCGAGAAGCCTCCGGTCGCCAGCCTCATCAGCGAGTGCCTTGGGGCCGGGACGGGGTGTGGATGGTGTATTCCCTACCTCAAGAAGCTGCACCGGCAAGCGATCGACGGCGTCGAGTCGCCCGATCTACCGGTAAGCCCCGAGGTCTATGCAAATCAGCGAGCGAATTACCGACAGAGTGGTAAGCGAGAGGTGTGAGCTAACGTGTCTGTTAGACTTCGTAAATGATTCCCCAAACCCTCATCCTCCGCACCGCGGGTACGAACTGCGATAAGGAACTGGCCTACGCCTTCGAGCTGGCCGGGGCCGAGACGACGACGCTGCACCTGCACGACCTGATCGAAGACCCCCGGAAGCTGGAGAGCTTCGACCTTGTGGGCTTCCCGGGGGGGTTCAGCTACGGCGACGACATCGCGGCGGGGCGGATCTTTGCGAACCGGCTGAAGCACCGGCTGTACGAGCCGTTGTTGGCGGCGATCGACCGGGGGGTGCCGATGTTCGGGCCTTGTAACGGGTTCCAGGTGCTGGTGAAGCTGGGGCTGCTGCCCGACCCGCACGCATTGGCTTCCGGGAGGAGGGGGCAGGAGGCCACGCTGGCCCACAACACATCCGGCCGATTCATCGACCGCTGGACGCCAATGGCGGTGGTACCTGAGAGTAAGTGCGTCTGGACGCAAGGCCTCGCCGACCACGACCTGCCGATGGCCCACGGCGAGGGCCGATTCACCGCCCCCCCGGAAGTGCTGGATCGGCTGGAAGCCAACGGGCAGATCGCGCTGCGTTATGCGGATAATCCCAACGGCTCGGACCGCGACATCGCCGGGGTTTGCGATCCGACGGGCCTCGTATTCGGCCTGATGCCGCACCCCGAGCGTTACCTACATGCGACGAACCATCCGCAGTGGACTCGCCGCGGCGACGAGTTCATGAACGAAACGCCCGTCGGCCTGCGGTACTTCCAGAATGCGGTCGAGCACGTAAAAGCCCGGCAGGCGGACGCCGCCGTGATTTGAATTTTATTATCCATGAGTATTGCGTTTAGCGGGAGACGCGAAGCGTCCCGCGGTTTGTCGGCGTGGGCGGCTTCGCCGCACCCGCTAAACATTAGAAATACGGTCGGGGCGGGCGTAGAGATTCATGCGACCGTCGCGTAGGAAGCCGATGAGGGTTTGCTCGCTGTCTTGGGCAAACTCGACGGCGAGGCTGGACGGGGCGCTGACTGCGGCGACGATCGGGACTTGGGCGGACAACGCTTTCTGCATGATCTCGAACGACGCCCGGCCGCTGACCATGAGGACATGGTTGGTAAGTGGCAGCCAGCCCTGGTTGAAGGCGTGGCCTAGGGCTTTATCGACGGCGTTGTGGCGGCCGATGTCTTCGCGGACGACAAGCAGGTTGCCGTCGGTGTCGAAAAGGGCAGCGGCGTGGAGGCCGCCGGTGCGGTCGAAGGTGGGTTGCGTCGAACGCAGCTTGTGGGGCAGGCCGAGCAGGGTGTCGGGGGCGATGCGGGCTTGGCTGTAGACCGGGTCGAAGTGGGCGTGGACGGCGTCGATCGAGGCCTTGCCGCAGAGGCCGCAACTCGAGGAGGCGAAGACGTGGCGGGTCAGCTGGGCGGGGTCGTAGTCGCAACTCGGCGAGAGGAAGACGTTGATGATGTTGCCGTCGGTGTTGGCGGGTCGGCCGCAGGGCTCGACGCGGATCACGTCTTCCGGGTCGTGGATCACGCCTTCGCCGAGGAGGAAGCCGACCGCGAGTTCGGCGTCGTGCTGGTGTCGCACGGCCGGTTCGGGGTGGGGCGTACGCATCGTGACCGACACGGCCTGCCCGCGGACGCGGATCTCCAGCGGCTCTTCGCCAGCGAGCTCGTCGTTGACCCGGTGGGGGGATCGCCCCGCCTCGATCTTGACGATCGCTTGCGTAGTCAGGGGGCCGTCGGTGAGCGGGGTATCGGCGTTCATCTGGTCGCCGCCTTGGCGAGGGTGATCGGGACCAGCTTCGATACGGGCGTATTGGATCGCTTGGCGACCGAGCCGAGGCTGACCAACGCGTTGAGTTCGGGGAAGTAGCCCGCGGCGCAGCCGCGCGGCAGGTCGTAGGCCACTAAGCGGAAGCCGTCGACGCGTCGTTCGATCCCATCCTCGAAGTGGCTTTCGATGTCGACCATGTCGCCGTCGGCCAGGCCGCGGTCGGCCATGTCTTGTTCGTTGACGAAGAGGATCTCGCGTTCGTTTGCGATGTTGCGGTAGCGGTCGTTGAGGCCGTAGACGGTGGTATTGTACTGGTCGTGGCTGCGCAGGGTCATCAGTTTGATCTGGCCGGCGGGCAGGGTGGTGTCGGGGATGTCGGCTACGGTGAACAGGGCCTTACGGCCGGCGTTGTTCCAGACGCGGTCGCGGGCGGCGTTGCCGAGGTAGAAGCCGGTGGGGCGGTGGCGGGGATCGATGTTGCGGTTGAAGTCGGCGAAACCGGGGACGACGCGAGCGATCTGGTCGCGGACGAGGCTGTAGTCCTCGGCGAAGTCTTCCCAGGGCGTGGGGTCGTCGGGGCCAAGGGTCGCGCGGGCCATGCGGCAGACGATCGCGGGCTCGCTGAGCAGGTGCTCGGAGGCGGGCGGGTTCTTGCCGCCCGAGGCGTGGACCATCGACATCGAGTCTTCGACGGTGACTTTCTGTCGGCCGGCGGAAGTCTCGTCGGTCTCGGTCCGGCCGAGGCACGGCAGGATCAACGCGTCGCCGCCGTTATTCCGGGGGACGACGGTGTGCGAGCGGTTGAGCTTGGTCGAGACGTGGACGGTGAGGTTGCAGTTTTCGAGGGCGGCGTAGGTGACCGCGGAGTCGGGCGTGGCGGCGGCGAAGTTGCCGCCCATGCCGAAGAAGACCTTGGCCTTGCCGTCGCGCATCGCGGCGATCGCGGCGACGACGTCGTAGCCCGGCTCGGTCGGCGGGGTGAAGCCGAAGACCTCGCCCAGCCGGGGCGACCAGGCGGGTGGGTATTCCCAGATGCCCATGGTGCGGTCGCCCTGCACGTTCGAGTGGCCGCGGACGGGGCAGGCCCCGGCCCCCGGTCGGCCGAGGTGGCCGCCCATGAGCAGGAGGTTGACCGCCATCTGGATCGTGGCGACGCCGTGCCGCTGCTGGGTTAGGCCCATTGCCCAGCAGATGATGACGCGGTTGGAGGCGAGGTAGACGTCGGCGACGGCTTGGATCTGGGCTTTAGTCAGGCCGGACTGTTTTTCGATCGTGGCCCAGTCGGTTTGCCGGAGGTCGTCGGCGAATGCGCTGAAGTGGGTGGTGTGTTCGCGGATGAAGCCGTGGTCGAGGACTTGGCCGGGCGAGGCGTCTTCGGCGTCGAGCACGAGCCGGCAGAGGCCTTTCAATAGAGCCAAGTCGCCGGCAATCGTCGGCTGCAAGTAGTGCGACGAGATCGGCGTGCTCTGGTTCGTCAACATCGCCAGCTTGTGTTGCGGGTGGACAAAGTTTTCCAGCCCGCGTTCCTTGAACGGGTTGATCGAGACGATCTTTGCGCCGCGTTTCGAGGCTTTCTGCAGCTCGGACAGCATGCGTGGGTGGTTCGTGCCGGGGTTCTGCCCGATGACGAAGATCGCGTCGGCTTCTTCGAAGTCGTCGAGCGTGACCGTGCCCTTGCCGACGCCGATGGCTTCGTTGAGCGCGACGCCCGACGACTCGTGGCACATGTTCGAGCAGTCGGGGAAGTTGTTGGTCCCGAACTTACGGCCGAAGAGTTGGTAGAGGAACGCCGCCTCGTTGCTGGTGCGCCCCGAGGTGTAGAAGACCGCCTCGTCGGGCGAGCCGAGTTTGTTTAGATGCTCGGCGATCAGGGAGAACGCGTCGTCCCACGACACCGCTTCGTAGCGGTCGGTCGCGCGGTTGTAGCGCATCGGATGGGTCAGCCGGCCCTGGCGTTCGAGCCAGTAGTCGGTCTCTTGGTGGAGCGTGGCGACGTCGTATTGAGCCAAAAACTCGGGGCCGACCTTGTTCTTGGTGGCTTCCCATGCGACAGCTTTGGCCCCGTTTTCGCAGAACTCGAACCGCGAGCGGTCCTTCGGCTCCGGCCAGGCGCAGCCGGGGCAGTCGAAGCCGTCGGCCTGGTTGAGGTTCAGCAGCGACTTGGCGATCTGGACCTTGCCGTCCTGAGCTCCGACGTGCTTCATCGTCGAGATCAGCGCCCCCCAGCCGCCCGCGGCGTGGTGCTGATCGTCGGATTCAGAATCCGTTGAGGGGTCGGGGTTTGGGTCTGAAGTCATGGGATATTGACGCGAAATAGGTCCTGAGTCGGCCGCAACGGTAAATATTAGATGTAACGTCGGATAAAGGAAAGCCCAGGTAAAAGGATTTACGATCTCTCGTTGAACAAGCGTGGCCCGCTAGTCCATTTCGCACCGGATGCGTACCGCTGGTACACTACGCGGCTCTATTTTCGGCGGCTGCCCGTGTGGGTAGCCCGATTTCCCCAGGCGGCCTCACCGTGGGCCGCGACCCGGTGGTTCCCAAGCACAAGTCGTGCCGGGCCGGGTAAACCGATCACGAAGGAACATTTCTTTTATGGTTAACCAGAACCTCATCGCAGAACTCAGTGTCGAAGACCAAGAAGCTGAGGCCATGATCGCCGAGGCCCTCGGCCAGGCGGTCGCCGACGGCGACATGGAAGGCCTGCTTGAAGAAACCATCGGCGACTTCAGCACCGGCACCGTCCTCCAGGGCAAGATCATCGGCTACGCCGGCGACGACTTCCTCGTCGACGTCGGCCTCAAGTCCGAAGGCATCCTCGACAAGCACGAATTCGACGATCCCAAAGACGTCGAAGTCGGCGACACCGTCGAGGTTCTCCTCGAAGAAGTCGAAGGCGACGGCGGCACGGTCGTCGTCTCGAAGCGCAAGGCCGACCGCATCCGCGGTTGGGAAAAGATCATCTCTGAAAACAAAGAAGAGGACGTGGTCGAAGGCAAGGTCATGCGGAAGATCAAGGGCGGACTGCTCGTGGACATCGGCGTGCCGGTGTTCCTGCCCGCCTCGCAGGTCGACGTCCGCCGCCCGGCCGACATCGGCATCTACATCGGCCAAACCATCGAGTCGAAGATCCTCAAGATCGACCTCGAACGCCGCAACATCGTCATCAGCCGCCGCAACCTCATCGAAGAACGTCGGGCCGAGCTGCGTAAGGGCCTGCTCGAGAAGATCAAGGTCGGCGACATCGTCGAGGGCACGGTCAAGAACATCGCCGACTTCGGCGCCTTCGTCGACCTCGGCGGCATCGACGGCCTCCTGCACATCACCGACATGTCCTGGGGCCGGGTCAACCACCCCTCCGACGTGGTCAAGATCGACGACAAGATCGAAGTCAAGATCCTCAACATCGACTTCGAAAAAGAAAAGATCGCCCTGGGTCTCAAGCAGAAGGACTCTTCGCCCTGGGAAGCCATCGAAACCAAATACCCCGCCAACACCCGCGTCCGCGGCGAGGTCACGAACATCATGTCCTACGGGGCGTTCGTCAAGCTCGAAGAAGGCGTCGAAGGCCTGGTCCACATCTCCGAGATGTCCTGGACCAAGCGCATCAACCACCCGTCCGAGCTGGTCTCGATCGGTGAAGAGGTCGACGTTGTCGTCCTCGACATCAACAAAGACAAGCAGGAAATCAGCCTCGGCATGAAGCAAACCGAGGTCAACCCCTGGGAACTCGTCGCCGAGAAATACCCGCCCGGCACCGTGGTCGAGGGCAAGGTCCGCAACCTCGCCAGCTACGGCGCGTTCGTCGAGATCGAGCCGGGCATCGACGGCCTGCTGCACGTCAGCGACCTGTCGTGGACCAAGAAGATCAGCCACCCCAACGAGTTGCTCAAGAAGGGCGAC
>JBCDJW010000036.1:0-35225 GCA_038747275.1 Planctomycetota bacterium
CCGAACCCACAAAATACGTAACTGTTGAACTGACAATGCTCCAACAAATAAATACGCCAAATATCAGCCCGCAAATAAGCCTACACACTACGCCACTACTGCTGCTCCTCTACTAAAGAGTAATCAGGGCTTGACCTGCCCGCCATCAGCGTGCCTAAGACGAATCGAATAATATCGCACAGATTCAATAAGAGTTATTACTCATCAAAACAATCTTTTTTCGAATCGTGCACAACAGACATCACTTAGTCGACTTGCATTTGGTAATCGTATTGTCTCGCAAAATTTGCACTTCACGATCAGAGACGGTTTTAAATATTTAAGATAGAGCACCGGATAAATAATGAAATTTCTTAATTTCCCAACCCTCTGCTATGTATTAACAGCCAGCCTCGCCTTGAGTTCACAAGCTCATGAATACGAACATCAATCCCCGTTTCCGGACCTGCCTGAAGGGTGGGAGAAAGTTGGCGACAGCCACGGAGAGATCGCGGTCGCTTCAAACGGAGATATTTATGTTTCGGTGCAAGGGGGGAAGAATCGAGGCCTTCAGGTTTATTCACCGGAGGGGGCTTATCGAAGAAACGTCCCCGACGCGCCGCACGACTTTCACGGCTTTGTAATCCGTCAGGAGGATGGCGCAGAATTCATCTACGGCGTCGGGTTAGTTTCGGGAACGCTCACCAAACTGGGTCTTGATGGTACGCCGGTATTTTCGACGACGGTTGAAGCTATCCCCGAAGGATTAGTGGGTAAAAAAGACGGCCGATTGAACCCGCGGTTTACGTCGTGTGCGGTGGCCCCTGACGGTAGGATTTATGTCGCAGACGGTTACGGGACCGACAACATCCACCTCTTTGATTCAGCGGGTCGATACGTCGACACCTGGATCGGCCGGGCAGAGCCGTATGGGTTTAAGAACCTGCACAAAATCAGCATCGATCTGCGTTACGGCGAGCCGCGTATCCTGGGCTGCGACCGCGCGAACCGCCGGCTGATCCATCTCTCGCTTGAAGGTGAGTGGCTGGGGGAGTACGCGACCGGGTTGCGTCGGCCGTCAGCCACGGCGTTTCGGGGTCCGCACGTGGCGGTGGCCGAGATCGAGGGACGTATTTCGGTTCTGGACTTAGAGGGGAATCTGGTGGCTTCGATGGGGACCAACGACGCACCTTACAACGGCAACCGCACGCCGCCGAACCAGTGGCAGCCGGGCGTGGTGCATTCGCCGCACGGTATCGCATTCGACGCACAGGGGAATATCCTGATAACCGAGTACAGCAAATTCGGCAGGATCATGAAGTTTTGTCCGCAAGGCAAGTTCGAGGCCGAGGGGTACCCCGAATCTTCTGCGGCGAGTCGCAAAGATTGAACGCTGTTGGCTATTGAATGAGCAATCTGTTGTGTTTTGAACACACCCGTCAAGGGTCACGGCGGGGTGTTCCCACAGAAGCGCATTGACGAGAAGCCTTATGCATCGTCGTCGGCCGAGTTGGCGTCTCTCGGCGGGGCGAGGTTTTGTTTGCGGTAGGCGCCCGGCGTGATGCCGACCTTGGCGCTGAAGAGGCGGGTGAAGTAGTAGACGTCATTAAAACCTGCACGGTCCGCGACCACTTTGATCGGGCCGCGCGTCGTCGCGAGCAGCCGCTTGGCGACATCGATCCGCAGCATCTGCCGATACGCTAGCGGGGTGACCCCGTACCGCTCTCGAAAGCAGCGGATCAGGTGGTTAGTACTCAGCCCGACTTCTTTGGCGATCTCGCTTACGACCAGCGACTGGTCGAGTTGTTGTTCGATAAGGTGGGCGGCGATCTCGGCTGGAGGCTGCGCGGTGGGCTGCTTTCCGCCGATCTGGGCGACGGTTTCGAGCAGATCGAGGAGGCCCCGGTTGACGGCAAAGGCTTGCCCCGGCCCGGAGAGTTGGCAGCTTGAGACGATGTGTCTGATTTTTTCATCCACTCGCTCCTGCATCCCCGCGGAGATGACGGCACCGGTCGGCCACTGCTCGACGGCTTGACCGCTCCATTGCGTTAACAGTTTGGACAGCGGGGTCTGGTGTGGTTGGCCTGTTTTATCCACCACTTCAAATGTCACTTCGCTATAAACCGACCCGGCGTCGGAGGGGACTACGAAAGAGTGGTTTTGCCGCGGAGAAACCAGTACGAGACTTCCGGGTTGCGTGGTGTAGTCTACGCCCTCAAGCAGCATCGAGCTCACGCCAGCGTGGGTCAGGCAGACGTGATACACGTCATGGGTGTGGCCTTTGCGGTTCGCCCCGAGAGGCGCATTTTGTTGCCAAGTGGCGTGCAGCAGGCGGGGAAAGGCCGGCCGATCGGGATCGAGCGACGCACCGCCCCGGTTCCACTTTGAGAGGTGTGGAAAAATGACCGTCAGATTTTTGGGGGGGCGGGCCATGTGGTGATAATGTGCAAAAAAATTTAAGCCTTGTCCATTTTACGGACAGAAAGATTAAGTAAAACTACTGAACCTAGACGATCTCGTACAAATCAACGGGCGCCTGAGTTTTCATTTATGCCCTCGCAACGAAATATTATCCAAGTACTTGTGCCGGCGTTTTTTGTCCTTGCGGGCTCGGTGGTGATCGGCTGTTCGGATCGAAGCGGGCCGGTGCCGACCGTTGACATGCCTTTGCCCGAGACAGTGTCGTTTAACCAACACATCCGGCCGATCTTCGCCGCCAACTGCACGGCCTGTCACGGCGGGGTGATGAAGTCGGGGGATATCTCGTTCGTGTTCGCGGATGAAGCGATAACGACCGGGGCTTCGGGCCGCCGATCGGTAGTTCCGGGCGACGCCGCCGCGTCTTATTTGATGGATAAGATCACGTCCGACGACCCGAACGTCCGCATGCCCCCGCCTGATCACGGGCCGGCGTTAAAGCCGCACGAGATCGCGTTGATGCGGAAGTGGATCGAGCAAGGGGCGGACTGGCAGGAGCACTGGGCGTTCGTAAAGCCCGAACCCGTCGAAGTTCCCAACGCCGAAGGCGATGCCTGGAGCGTGAACGACATCGATCGTTTTGTGCTGGACCGTCTACGCCAAGAAGGGCTGACCCCAAGCGCACCCGCAGACAAGGGCGAGTTGATCCGCCGCGTGTCTCTGGACCTCACCGGCCTTCCGCCGACGCCGGAAGAGCTCGATGCGTTTCTCGCCGACAACTCCGAAGAGGCCTACGACCGCGTCGTTGATCGCTTGCTCGCCTCGCCGCGGTTCGGCGAACGCTGGGCGACGATGTGGCTGGACTTAGCGCGGTACGCCGACTCGAAGGGCCTGGGCCAGGACCGGCGACGCCCGACGATGTACATGTACCGCGACTGGGTGATCCGGGCGTTTAACCGCGACCTGCCGTTCGATGAGTTCACGATCGAACAGATCGCCGGGGATCAGCTGCCCGACGCTACGCTCGACCAGTTCTTGGCCACCGCGTTCCACCGCAACACGCCCGCTGAGGACGAGGGCGGGACCGACGACGAAGAGTTCCGCGTGGTTTCGATTATGGACCGGGTCAACACGACCTGGCAAGTCTGGCACGGCACGACGATGTCCTGTGTTCAGTGCCACTCCCATCCCTACGACCCGATCCGCCACGAAGATTACTTCCGCTTCATGGATTTTCTCAACAATACGCAAGACGGCGACCTCCACAGCGAGCAGCCCAACATGCGTTTCCCTACGGACGTCCAACGCCTCGAATCCCTCGGCAGCACGGTTTCGATGGAGCGCGAAGCCAAGCAGCGTCTCTGGAAAATTACCGATGACCTCTCTAAGCAAACCTCTTGGATGTGGTTGGACGGGATGCAAACCACGACCAACCGCGACGACCAGCTCAGTTACCACGTCGAGAAACGCAACGGACGGGAAGAGTTCGTGTTTTCGGGAACGCCCACGCCGTTGGTCCAAACGCTTACCGCACCACTGCCCGAGGCGGCGGGCCCGATCCAAGCCCTGCGGATCGAGGTGATGCCCGAAGACCTCGAAGCCGCTCCGTATAAAGCCTCGTCAGGCTTCACCCTCAAGCAACTCAAAGCCACCATCGTGGGCTCCGATCAGACCGAACGTCAGGTCACGTTCGATCGGATCGATCGCGACGAGCCGTTCCCCCTGACCTGGGCCAACCCCGCCAAGGGGAGCGGCTTTACGGCGTTGAACGCCATGAACCACACCCGCTGGGCGGTGTTCCGTTTCTCAGAACCCCTTGAAACCAACCCCGGCGACACCCTCCGTCTCGAGCTGCACCACGGCAGCAAGGGCCCCAAAGGCCTGTTGCTGATCCGCCGCGGAGCGGTCGCCTTGACGGACGACGCTCGGTGGCGAGACGTTGAAAACGGCAGCGACTATCAACTGCTGTCCGCTCAACACCAAGGCTTACGTCATAAGCTCAACGAAGGCCACCACGTCAACGTCCCGGTGATGATCGAAAGGCCCGAGCACCTGCGTCGCGGCACGAAGACCTTTGTCCGCGGCAGCTGGAGCGACCTGGGCGAGCCGCAGACAGCCGGGGTGCCCGCTTCGTTCCACCCACTGCCCGACACCGACGAACCCGCTCGGCTGCGCATGGCCCGTTGGCTGGTTGATAAAGACAATCCACTGACGGCCCGGGTGCTGGTGTGCCGGTTCTGGGAGCAACTCTTCGGTACCGGCATCGTCGAGACCCTCGAGGACTTCGGCACGGTTGGCCTCCCCCCGTCCCACCCCGAGCTGCTCGACCACCTCGCCCTCAAGCTCATGCACGACTTCGACTGGAGCATGAAGTCGATGCTCCGGTACATCGTGACCTCGGCCACCTATCGCCAGGCCCACGCCTCGTCCCCCGAACTCAACGAACGCGACCCGAAGAACCGGCTCCTGGCGCGGGGGCCCCGCACCCGCCTGACCGGTGAAATGGTCCGCGACCAGGTGCTGGCCGTGGCCGAACTGCTCAACGAAGAGATGTACGGCCCGCCCGTCATGCCCCAGATCCCCGAGGGCGGGTGGAACCCGTCTCACCCGCAAGGCGGACGCTGGGTGCAGAGCGACGACGAAGCGTCCAACCGCCGATCGATCTACGTGCACTGGCAACGCTCAAGCCCTTACCCGGTTTTCACCGCCTTCGACGCGCCGTCCCGCGACCTGGTCAGCGACCGCCGGATCAACTCCAACACGCCGGTGCAGCCGCTTTTCACCCTCAACGACCCGGCGTTGGCTAAAGCCACCCGTCGCTTCGCCGAGCGGATGCAGAGCCAAGCGGGTTCGGTGGAAGAGCGTCTCGCCTTTGGCTACCGCCTCGTGACCAGCGAAGACCCGACGCCGAGAACCGTCGCGCGGCTCCGGGGTTTGTACGACCAAACCCATGTCGCCTATCCACAGCACGAAGCGTCGCTGCGGGAGGGATGGGACGCCGAGGTCGAAGCCGAGTACGCCAGACGACGTCAGCTGCAGCAGCAACAGAATCGCCAAGCGATCAACCGGGCCAAGCAGAAGAAGCTCGACCCGCCCACCGACCTCCCCGAGCCGAGCCTCATCCAGCCCGGCCCCGACGACGTATACGATTACGACGCCGAGAGCGCGGGGTTTGATGCCGTGGCGACCGTGATCCTGAACCTCGACGCCGCGTTGAACAAGTAAGTCTGAGCCGAAGCCGCGAGCCTTCTCATGAACCTCTTCCAAGAACTGCAGTACAAACACCTCCAGAAGGTCACCCGCCGCAATTTCCTCGCCCAGTGCACCACCGGGCTCGGCGCGATGTGGCTGGGCGGTATGGCCGGGTCGAAAGCGATGGCTTCGGGGATGGGCTACGACATCCAGCACGACCCCCAAAATCCACTAGGGGCGTTGCCGCCACGCTTCGCGGCCAAAGCCAAGAACGTGATCTTCCTGCACATGGTCGGCGGCCCCAGCCAACTGGAGCTGTTCGACTACCGTCCGGAACTCGCCAAGCTCGACGGCAAGCCCTGTCCACCCAGCCTGCTGGAAGGCCAGAACTTCGCGTTCATCCAGGGCACGCCGCAGATCCTCGGGCCCCGGGTCGAGTTCAAGCAGCACGGCCAGTCCGGCGCCTGGGTTTCGGAACTCCTGCCTCATTTTTCGGGGATCGTGGACGACGTGTGTTTCGTCAAGAGCATGACCACCGACCAGTTCAACCACGGCCCGGCGCAGCTCGTCGTACACACCGGCAACGCCCGACTCGGCAATGCTTCGGCCGGGGCCTGGATCACCTACGGCCTGGGCACGGAAAACCAAAACCTCCCCGGCTACATGGTGCTGCTGTCCGGTGGCCGGTTGCCCCGCGCGGGCAAAGCGCTTTGGGGCGGGGGCTACCTCCCCTCGGTGTATCAGGGCGTGCTCTGCCGGTCGGCGGGTGACCCGATCCTCAACGTGAAAAACCCCGGGCTCGTGCATACCGACATGCGTCGCGCCGCGCTCGACGCCCTCAACGAACTCAACGAAGAAGAGTACGACCGCAGCCACGACCCCGAGGTCTCGACCCGGATCGCTCAGTACGAGATGGCGTTCCGGATGCAGACTTCGGTCCCCGAAGCGATGGACATCAACGACGAGCCTGCGTCGGTTCACGAGATGTACGGCACCCAGCCGGGCAAGGCGAGCTTCGCCAACAACTGCCTGCTCGCCCGCAAGCTCGTCGAACGCGGGGTGCGTTACGTCCAGCTCTTCGACTGGGGCTGGGACTCGCACGGCACCAACGAAGGCGAGTCGCTCGACATCGGCTTCGTGCGCAAGTGTAAAGACATCGACCGGCCGATGACCGCGCTTATCAAAGACCTCAAGCAGCGCGGCATGCTCGAAGACACCCTCGTGGTGTGGGGCAGCGAGTTCGGACGCACGCCGATGAAAGAGAACCGCGGCGGCACCGACACGCCCCACAACGGCCGGGACCATAGCCCCGCGTCGTTCACGTTCTGGATGGCGGGGGCGGGGGTCAAGCCCGGTGTTACCTACGGTGAGACCGACGCGTTGGGTTACCAAGTCGCCGACGACCCGGTCTGGCTCCGCGACTTCCACGCCACGATGCTCCACCTCTTGGGCTTTGACCACAACCGGCTGACCTACCCCTTCCAGGGGCTGAATCAGAAACTAACGGGTGTGAAACAAGCCAGCGTGGTCAACGGGATCTTGAGTTGATGGATCAAGGCTCGCGGCAATCCCGGCTCTACCTCTTGCTGATCCCCCTGGCCTGTAGCCCTCTGGGACTACTGGGCTTTTACTCCGGGGCGGGGGATTGGACTGTGTTCCTGGGGCGGTTCCACCCCGTGGTGTTGCATATGCCGATCGGCATCTTGCTGCTGACCGCGTTGATGGAAAGCCTGAACACGGTGAGCCGAGGCAAGGTCAGGCTGAGCATTATGCTGCCGTTGTTGTTGGGGACGACCAGCGCGGTCGCCGCGATGTCGCTCGGTGTTTTGCTCATGCGTGGTGAAAGCATGGAGGGCGATCTGGTGCGGGCCCACCTGATCTGGGGCATCGCGACCGCCGTGATTGCGGTGTTGGCCCTGACCCTACGTTGCCTGCCCAACTACCCGACACCCAAGACCTGGACGCGGCCGGCCTACCTCGTCGCACTCTTGGGCGGATGCGTGGTGATGACCTGGGCCAGCCACATCGGCGCGTCGATCACGCATGGCCCGACCTACCTGACCGAACATATCCCATGGAAAGACGACGCGCCCAGCGAAGAAGAAACCCAGCTGGCCAAGGCGTTGACCATGCCGACGGACGAACGGCTGATTTACGAGCACGTGATCGTCCCGATCTTCAGCAGTAAGTGTTACGAATGCCATCAGACCCAGCGTTTTAAAGGCCGATTGGTGATGGACACTTATGAGGGGCTGATCGAAGGCGGCGCGACCGGTCCCTCGATCGTCCCGGGTAACGTTGCTCAAAGCTTGGCTATTACTCGAGTCCATCTACCTCTAGCGGACGAAGAGCACATGCCCCCGGCCAACAAGCCGCAGATGTCCGAACACGAAATCGCCTTGGTCGAATGGTGGGTGAAGCAAGGAGCGATGATTGAGACGCGGGTTGAGACGCTGAAGCCCGACGACGCCATTAGAGAGTCGCTTGCGTTGGTTTCGACCGAGTTACTCGCCGAGTTAGAAGTCGGCTCGGCTCACGAAGATCATCACGAACTCAGCTACGAGGAAGTCGAAGCGATGCGGGTTCCCCACGCCGCCGCGATGGCGGAATTGATGTCGATCCACACTGGGGAAGTACGCTATGCGAACGCCCAGAGCAACGAAATCGTGGTCCGAGCCTTTCACTCTCCTTGGGGTGACCAAGACTTAGCGACGCTTAGGCCGGTTGCCGAGCGAGTGACCCGCATCTTGCTCCCTCGTAGCCGATTATCACAATCCAGCGTCGGCACCTTTAATGCCATGACGAATCTGGAGGTCTTGGATCTGCGAGAATCCGACATCGGCGACCAATGGCTCGCGGGTATCCATCTACCCCATCTGAAAAAACTCAACCTGTTTGGAACGTACGTAAGTGACAAGTCGATCGATAAGCTACTTAGCTTTAACAACCTCCAAGAACTATATCTTGGTAAAACTCACCTTACCGACTTCGGTATCGCCGTACTTCGAGAATCGCTTCCGCAATGCAATGTCTACCACGTTTCTTCGTTCTAATAACAAGACGTTCTATTCCGAAAAAACATTCGACAGCATCCCGATTGATTTCAGAGCGTAAACGAACGATAGATCTCAACGAATCACCCTCAATTCGCACGAGATCAATATGCCTATTCTAATTTGCAGGGACCTATTCATTCCGACTAGATCGCCTGTGATTTGAAGCAAAAAGATCAAGGGCCCGTCTTAGGAGATTTCACTTCTTGGCGAGCATCTTCAGTGATTTTAGCTCCCGGCATTGAACTGCCACTCACACTCTTTCAAAAACAAGTAGAAGCTCTCTTTCGGCACACCGCTGAAATTCTGCAAGTGACAGTTGGCAGGGTTCCAGTAGTTCTCGATCCCGCTGGTGTGACGCCCGCCTAGTGTGACCAAAGACCTCTCATGGTTGATCGTTACGTGGTGATAGCCCTCCAATGCCAGCGTGTTACTGCTGGCGAACGTGTCGGAATACACCACGCTGTCGGGCTTGACCTTTCGGCGGAGGATCAACATCAAGGTATTTCTCCCGAAGTCGCCGATCGGCTGTGTGTAGGCTTTCCCGCCCATCTTCAAAAAGCTAAAGTCCGCGACTTTACCCGAAACGCCCGTACGCGTTTGCGCTTGCGGGCCCCGCCGAAGTACGACTCGTTGATCTGCATTTCGCCGTCCAAGGCCTGACGAAACTCGTGCTCCTTGTGGTCGGCGATAAGCTCGCGAAGCTTACGGAAGAACAACGCGACGGTTTTATTATGCACACTCACTAGCTCTGCTGAAGTGCGGGCGGTGGCCCCCGCGACGAAGAGCTTGAGTAACTCGCCACGCCAACAAGAAGAAAATTTGCTGTGCTTTAGGGCCATGGCAGATTCCGCAGTTCGTACAAATATTCTAGAGCAGACCCAAAATTAAGCTTACTGATCCAGCCTAGATCACAAAATCTGCCTCTGTTCGCGAAATAACCGACCCTGAATGTCGCGGGGACGAAATAACCACTCCTCAAAGCAACCAAATTACACAACTAAACCCATAATTAACACCTAACTTTCATGCTTTGATATGTATAGCTGGCAAGCCGTAAATCGATAGAAACAGCAATAGAACACCCCCAAAATGAACTCAAAGTCTACTCCTCCACTGCAGCGTCAGATCAGCAAAATCGATAGTTACCTCTCCCCCACATCTGCACATAAGAAGTAACGGGTCTGATCGCAATTGGATCAAACGCTTGTCTAAAACAAGATTCTCTTAAGCCTGATAAAACTGATATCACTTTAAAAACATACGGATGTTGATCGTTATATCTCGCAGGGTTTTCTCTGCTAAGTCGATAGAAATATACGTATTTAAGATGATACTCCGGCAGACGTCGCCTTCACGCTTACACGCTGCGTGCACAATAGTCTTTTAAGCTCGTCCTTAACTCGGCTTGGACCTAAACAAGACTCATCGATCCCGCCCCCAGGCTAGCCCTGGACTTATTGATGTTAAACAATGCGGCGGCGGCGTTTGGGGTAGATCTTGTTGACGGAACAAAGCATTAGACCAGTCGATTCTGCGGCGTCGTTGGCGAACAGGCGCATCGCGAAGACTCTATTTAGCCGCTGAAGAATGGGTTATGTGATTCACATAAAAGCGGTAGTAGCAACTTTTACATGTATACATACGGCCAGCGTGATTTTACTGGCCGCTTAACTTCCTAGAACCGTTCGTTAAATCGGATGGTGTTAGCATCGATTTCTTTTTTCATTTTACGGATTTGTTTTTGCATTCTCGGGATCGAAATTAATTTACCCGGCTTAACATAGATCATGTCGAGCAGTTCATCCGTCAGACCATACTTGCGGCGATGCTCATATATCATCTGAGCTAATTGGTTTTTCATCTCTTCATGCTCGGCATGATGGATCAAGTCGTGCACTTCGCTGGAATCATTTTTCAGGTTAAACAGCTGCTGTGTAGGCTCGCCATCGCTCGAGTAGTAGTTGATCAATTTCCAGCCATCGGTGCGAATGCCCCACAGGGAAAGATTGCGATCGTAGTTCGCGAAGAAGTGGTAGTAAAAGGCTTCACGCCATCCTTCAGGAGTCTTGGCTTGAAAAACATCGCGTGCGCTAACGCCTTGCATCACTTCGGGCGCGCTCATGCCGGCGTAATCGAGGAAGGTTGGCGCAAAATCGATATTAAGAACAAAACTATCCGTCTGCGTACCAGCCGGGATTTCTGCGGGATACCGCACCATGAAGGGGATACGGATACTTTCCTCTTGCATCAACTGCTTATCGATCTGGCCGTGTTCGCCCTGCAGCATCCCGTTGTCGGAGGTATAGACCACGATGGTGTTATCAGCAAGGCCTTGTTCGTCGAGGTAGTCGAGGATACGTCCTACGTTTTCATCCACCGCCGCGATACAGCGAAGATAGTCTTTCATGAAACGTTGGTAATTCCAGTCTTTTTGCTCAGACTCTGTCAAGCCCGACGGCATCTCCTTAACCCAGCGGTCGATACGGAAGAACTCGTGGGCGTCTTCGATGTCTTTTATGAAACGATCGTTCGCGCGGCCCTCGTATCGGTTGTTGTACGTATCCGGAACGGGGAGGTCTTCTTGGTATTGATCGAGAAAGCGTTCGGCGGGTTCCCAGTTGTAATGAGGCGACTTGTAGTGACAAAGCAAAACGAACGGCGTGTCGGGGTCACGATTATCCAACCATTCGATCGACTGGTCGGTGATTAGATCAGTCGAGTAGCCTTGGCCTTGCTTCCACACGGGGCCGATGTCTGATTTATAAATAAATTTCGGATCGAAGTAAGTGCCTTGCCCGTCAAGGACGCTGTAGTGATCAAAGCCTACCGGAATGCTGTGCAAGTGCCATTTCCCGATCACGGCTGTCTGGTAGCCTTCCGCCTGCATCAGGTTGGGAAACGTCGGCTGAGTCCCGTCAAAGAAGTTGCCGCCGATATCGACCTGGCGATTTATATGTGGATACGTTCCGGTCAACATGCTGGCTCGACTCGGCGCACAAAGCGACGTCGTCACAAAACAATTCGTCAGCTTCATGCCTCCCTGAGCGATCCGGTCGAGGTTTGGCGTGTGATTAATCGTGCTGCCGTAGCAGCTCAGAGCGCCCGTGCCGTGATCATCTGTCATGATGAATACGATGTTGGGGCGATCGGCCTTAGCGGGCGTCAGCAGAAATCCTAGAGTAAGAATTAATGCAACTCGAAATTTAACCAGGCACGACTGGCTCGCATATTTTTGAATATCCATCTGCTCACCTTTTAAATTTAGTTACGGTTTCAGTGAGTTAAACGGTCGAAACCGCTGGCTTTTAGCTTTTACATGTGACGTAACAAAGTGTATCACAAGGATGGGTAGAGCGTAACCTATTCTCTTTAAATGTAATTAGGCGGTGCCGCGTAGTAAGACTTTTAAACCCGATCCGCTGGTACTTGGAAGCTCTCGATACTGTTAACGTGCGCGTCGCCCTCGACAAACCGATCTCCAACATATTTAAACCGTAGGAGCTTGGGGTTGCCGACATCAATCAAGAAATCGTAGCGACGTAAACCTATGGGATAGACAAAATGTCGAGGCTGGCCTTATCCCGAATCACCAACCGCAATGTGGATCTCGTAACGTGGCAGACGATATCGGTATAAACGCATCCTTCAACCTTAAAGACCTCGAAGATAGTATTTCTCCCGCACATACCCCAGCCCCTTTTACCCTTGATCGGGCCTAGGCCGGAGTACATTTCGTCGATCTCGACTTCACTCTGCCAGAGGCTTTATGTCTAGCTGTATTCAGCGATGTGTCGACGGAGCTCGAGGCAGATCATATTGCCACCACACACCCGTCAATTCCCGGCGTGGATAGCTGCCGAGCCCATCGCGCAGGTGTCGACAGCCACCGATAAACGGGCTCCTGCGACTCGGAGAAGAGGATAATATTGATTCGCGCGCGTGGACATAGGACCAACGCATCGTTAATGCCCGCTTAACTTCCTAAGACGCTAGGTATTCAAGAAACTACGCGATTAATCAAAAACCCTTCTCGGGAGTAACGTCTTACACGAAGTTCGCAAAGTTTAATTAAGTTGAAGCGTAATTTAGGTTTAGGTTTAAACTAACCTGCCTCAGCATCAAGTAACTCAAGGCGTTTTGCTGCCTCACGCTTCCCGAGGGACCGAATCGCTCCCCAAGCCACAAGCTGTTTTTCTCTAGGCGATGACTCACCCTTCTCCCAGTTATAGATCGTTAATCCTGAAACACCCGCGAGACGGCCATAATCCGCGGCGCTGAGCCCTAGCTTTTCACGGTGTTTCTTAACCCAAGCGGGGCTAAATCTCGGAAGCTTGGTTCCTTCCCCGTTTTGGGTGGATGAGCCTTCGGTCTGACGCTTTTTTTCGCGTTTCTCAACTTGGTTTAGTCGCTTTTCCAGCTCATTGATTCGTCGTTTGAGATCGGCAATCTCACCTCGGTACTTACTTACCGACTTCTGAGTGGTAGCAACCTGAGCACGAATTTCTTTTCTGGCCAGACGGCGGATTTCTTCACCGAGAACACTGTTTAAGTTTGGCAAAATAAAATATTCCTACGAAGATAAAGTATATTTTTTTCGCGATCTATAAGTCCGATCGATCGATTTAGATACACAGAATTGCCTTACGAGGCATGAGAGTAAAACTCGTCTAGCTGACATAAAGCATTCAACGGGGCAATATCATAGCTGATTACTGCATTCCCTGGAGCGGATATGAAGATATTAGAGACGAACATATATCTATAAAACGCGACTTGAGCTCATATAACCCGCAGGTTACGTCTTTGGATCTTCCCCGCTTGCCCCGGTACCGCTGAGACCGGCTCAAGCTGATCACATCGTCGGGGCCGGTTGTCATTCGCCTGAGATGGGGTACAGCCCGATCGCTACGCGACCGATAAACGTTTGATATATGATGACTTAAGGTTCAAAGAGCCGGTGCAGGCCTACGTATCTCGGCAGTTCATCGACTGACTGCTGAAAGTGTGGCCGTTACAACACCCGCCCCTAATCGAAAGTCCGCACCGCCGAAGCTTGTTAGTTTACGACCAGATTCATCCGGAAAAATCTGCCGGTCCTACGACGAATTGGCTAGCTTTGATGGAACTACCACAACACTCGAAGATTTCGAGACGCTTTTGCCCCGCCGCGATCAGAGGTAATTTTTAAACTTCGGACTATTTTTTCAACCGCGATAAGAAGGCCAACCACAGCCCCCCGCTCACGCGGCGTGACCTCGGACGATATAGGCATATGCTGGTCTTTTTCATCGCTGGCCCGATCGCACGGCATCGACGCTTGAACTGAGGCACAACACTCCGCTGATCTCAAGACACCGAGCGGCCGATGTCTTCGATGTACCGCGGTAACTGTTCTCGTGGATACGCTACGTCCAGAGGATGATGTTGATTCAGTGTGTCGCGGCTGAGGCCGGGGAGTTGAGCAGGCTGCAAACCTTTAGAGCCCGGCAAAGATTTAGTGGACGAACTTGCGAAGGCCTCCTGCGGTGATTCGTATATGGCGGGATTGGCGTTTATTGAATATAGACCAGAACAAATAGCGGTTAAATGTGCGGTTAGCTTATTGCGTTCTGTTTATATCGATAGATATCCTGCAATCTTCGTTTCGTCGACTTCGGCCCGTTTGTCTTCGTGGATCAACTTACCTGATTCGATTACGAAAAGACGGTCCGAGATTTCCAGCGTAAAACTCAGGACTTGTTCGGAAACGACGATCGTGATGTCGTAGATTTTCTTGATCTCGTTCAGGGCTTTGGCGATATCTTTAATGATTGACGGCTGGATGCCTTCGGTAGGTTCGTCGAGTAGCAGAACCTTAGGCTCGCTTACAAGCGCGCGGGCGATGGCGAGTTGTTGCTGCTGGCCGCCGGAGAGATTACCCCCCTTGCGGCGGCGCATGTCGTAAAGGACGGGGAAGAGGGCATAGATGTTGTCGCTAATTTTGCGTTTGTTTTTGACGGTTTCGAGGCCTGTCTTAATATTGTCCTCCACCGTAAGTGTGGAGAATATCTGTCGACCCTGGGGGACGTAAGCCATGCCGGACTTGACGCGTTGGAAGGCTTCTTTGTTAGCGATCTCGACGCCGTCGACGGTGATGGACCCGCCGGTGTTTCCGAGGCTGCCTATCAGGCTTTTCATAAGCGTTGTTTTACCCATGCCGTTGCGGCCCATGATGGCGATGGTTTCTGCTTTCTCGGCGGCGAAACTAACCCCGCGGATTACAGGACTGGATCCGTAGGCGACGTTGAGGTCTTGCACGTTAAGCATGCGTAATTCCTAATGGGTGTTTAAAAGCGAATTCGGTATTGAACGGCGGTTTAGTGACCGATGTAAACTTCGATAACTTTTTCATCGTTTTCGACTTTGTCCATCGAGCCCTCGGCAAGCACTTTGCCTTGGTGCATGACCGTCACTTTGTCCGCGATCTCGCGGACGAAGTTCATATCGTGTTCGATCACCACCACAGACCGCCCCTTCGCGATCCGGCGGAGCAACTCGGCGGTCTTTTGGCGTTCGCTGACGCTCATCCCCGCGACGGGCTCGTCGAGCAGGATCAGTTCGGGATCGGCGATCAGCAGCATACCGATCTCCAGCCACTGCTTCTGGCCGTGGCTCAAAAGCTCGGCTTCGGTATCGAGCATGTCTTCGAGGTAGATATCCTTGGCGACCTCGGCAATACGCTCGCGCACCGCTTCAGACCGCTGGAAGAAGAGCGAGCCCCAAACCCCGCGGCCTTTGGGCACCGAGACCTCGAGGTTCTCGAAGATGGTCAGCTTGGGGTAGATCGACGGGGTCTGAAACTTTCGGCCGACGCCGTTACGTACGATCTTTTGCTCGGCCATGCCACGCAGCTCACGGTTGCGGAACTGGATGCTGCCGCTGGTCGCCCGGGTCTTGCCGCAGATCAGGTCGAGTAGCGTCGTCTTGCCCGCGCCGTTGGGGCCGATGACGACGCGTAGTTCGCCCTTGTCGACGTAAAGCGAAACTTTGTCGACCGCTTTGAAACCGTCAAAGGAGACGGTGAGGTCTTCGATGGCTAACGCATAATCGGTGGGTAGTACCATTTTAAAATCTCATTAACGCGGCCGAGCCGCGATGGGGAAAGTAAATTTGACGCATCACTTCGCACGGTTGCTCTTGGGGAGCAGAAGCGTCACGTCGCCCCGCCCGACGCGGAGACGCCGGCGGCTTTAGCCGGCGGTTGGCCAGCGGCCTTATCTTGGCCCGTACGTTTGGCGATTCTGTTCGAAACGAACGCGATAATGCTGTCGACCATACCGGCCAAACCTCGCGGGAAAACGACCGTTACAAGGATGAATACCCCGCCGAGGGCGAACAACCACAGATTGGGAAATTCTTCAGAGAAATACGTTCGGCCGAACGACACAACCAGCGTCCCGTAGACCGCGCCGATAAGCGACATCCGCCCGCCGACCGCACAGAAAATAACCATATAGATCGAAGGCTCGATCGTTACCAGCTTGGGCGACATGAAGCCGACGTTCATCACGAACAGACCGCCGCCCAGCGCGGAGATCGCCGCGGCGATGCAGAAAATGAAGGTTTTGAAGCTGGCCACGTCGTAACCCGAGAAGCGGACACGGTCTTCGGTGTCCCGCATCGCGACCAAGAGCTTGCCGAGCTTGGATTGCAGCACCAGCCTCCCGATCACGATGCACATCAGTATGGCCGCGACGGTGATGAAGTAGATGGTGGTCTGCGCGGACTCGGTACGGATGTCCCAGCCCAAGAGCGTGCGGAGGTCCGTAATGCCGTTGATGCCGCCGGTCCAGCCTTGGCGGGTAACGAACAATAGTTCCATGATCCAGCAGAGGGCCTGGGTGATGATCGCGAAATAGACGCCACTCACCCGGCGCTTAAACATGGCCACCCCGATGATGTAAGCTAAAACCGTCGGGATAAGAAACATCAAGGCAAGCGTGAGCGGGAAGCTCTTGAACGGATACCAGAACCAAGGCAGTTCGGTAATCTGGTTCCAGTCCATGAAGTCGGGTAGGCCGACGGTGGTCAAGGCGTTGATCTGGTCGGTACCGGCTTCGTTGGCGATGTTGTTCGCGGCTTCGAGCTTGAGGAATGCGGCCATGCAGTAGCCACCAAGGCCCCAGAACACGCCCTGGCCGAGGCTAAGGATCCCGCCGTAGCCCCAGCAGAGTACAAGCGCGACGGCCACGAAGGCGAGGCTGAGGTACCGCCCCATGAGGTTGAGGCGGAACGTATCGAACATGACCGGGAAGACCAGCAGCAGGATGAAGGCCAGCACGATCATGCCGATCAATCCCGAGCGTCCTCCCATGGCTTTGTCATAGAGCAGAGATTTCAACTTGGTTTCCTTACGTTTTGGAGGGTTTCATCGCTTGTTAAAACGTCGACAAACGGGAGCCATTGGCCCTTTACGGGGCGTTGTCTTACTTACGGATCTTGGACACCACCAACCCCTGCGGCCGGAGCATCAGGATGCCGACCACGGTGAGGAGGATGAACACTTTGGCGAGCACACCGTCGAGGAAGAACTCGAGGATGGACTGGGCCTGGGCGATGGAGAAGGCGGCGAGGATCGTGCCGATCAGGCTGCCCGCCCCGCCGAAGACGACCACGATGAACGTGTCGACGATGTAGAGCGAGCCGGCCGAAGGCGAGACCGAGCCGATCGTTGTGAAGGCGGCGCCCGCGATCCCCGCGATGCCGCAGCCCAGGGCAAAGGTCATGCGGTCGGTCCGCTTGGTGTTGATCCCGGTGGCCGCGGCCATCTCGCGGTTCTGCACCGTCGCCCGCACCCGCAAACCCCAGCGGGACCGGGTCATCAGGAACCAGACGAGGATCGTCATAAAGATCGAGGTACCCAGCAGGAACATCCCGTTGATCGGGATGTCGACCATGTCGCTGGCCGCCCACGACCCCATCAGCCAGTCGGGCATCACCGCGCTGTCTTCGCGGGCACCGAAAATCATCCGGAACGCCTGCTGCAGGATCATGCTCAGGCCCCAGGTCGCCAGCAGCGTGTCGAGCGGGCGTTTGTATAGGAACCGGATAAAACCGATCTCGACGAGGTAGCCCATAATGAACGCGACGCCAAAAGCCGCCAGCATCGCGAACGGGAAGTAGTACGGCAGGAATCCAGGCGCGCTATCCACCGCCCAGTCGGAGATGAACACCGTGGTATAAGCCCCGATGGTGAGAAACTCGCCGTGGGCCATATTGATCACCTTCATCTGTCCGAAGATGATCGCCAGGCCCAGGGCCATGAGCAGGAACACGGAAAACATGCTCAGGCCGGAGAAGCCCTGCATGACGAAGATCGCGCGGATCTCTTCTCCAGAGTAGCCCTCAAACATGGATAAGAACGCCAGCATTTCCATCAGCAGTCTCCGTTGATCGCGAAGCTCGTCCGCTTCGTGCGGATCGGGGGTGAGAGTTTGTTCGTCCGGCTTGTCTTTTTGGCGGGCTTGACACCGCCCGAGGGCGCCCCCTCCCGTCCCAGCCGGAGGGGACGGGAGAGGACTGTCAGCGTTTCGCGAAAGGCTCCATCACGCCACGCCAAGTGCCAAAGTTTTATTTGTAGCCTTCGGGGAAGGGGTTGGGCTCGATGAGATCGGGCGATTCGGCGATCACATCGAACTGTCCGTCGGCACGCATCTGCCCGATGCGGGCCAGCGACCAGAGGTGGTTGTTCGTGTCGTGGATGCGGACGTAGCCCTCGGGTGCACCCTTGAATTCCACACCGCCCGAAGCCGCCGAGATCTTGTCGATGTCGAAGCTGCCGGCCTTCTCGACGGTCGCCTTCCACAGCCATGGGCCGAGGTAAGCGGCCTGGGTCACGTCGCCGATGACCGAGTCGCTGCCCCACATCTCCTTGAACGCCGCGACAAACTTCTTGTTGTTTTCGTTATCGAGGCTTTGGAAGTACTTCATGCAGGCGTAGAAGCCTTCGACGTTCGTGCCGCCGATGCCGAGGATCTCGTCTTCGGTGGTGGAGATGGTCAGCAGGATCTGACCACGCTTGGCCAGCGATTCGCCGGTAATACCCGCGGCGTTGAGCTGCTTGTACCAAGCGACGTTCGAGCCGCCGACGATGATCGAGTAGATGCAGTCGGGCTTCTTGAGCTTGACCTTGTTGATGAGCGAGCCGAACTGGGTGTGGCCCAGTGGGTAGTACTCTTCACCGACAACCTTGCAGCCCTTGAGGAACCGCTCGATGTGGATGCGGGCGATCTTGTTGGAGGTACGTGGCCAGATGTAGTCCGAGCCGATGAGGAAGAAGGTCTTCGCGCCCTTTTCCTTGTGCGCCCAGTCCAGGCCCCAGAGGATCTGTTGTGTGGCTTCCTGGCCGGTGTAGATCACGTTCTTCGAGGCTTCTAGGCCCTCGTAGAACGTGGGGTAGTAGAGCATGCCGTTTTCTTTCTCGAAGATCGGCAGCACCGCTTTCCGCGACGCCGAGGTCCAGCAGCCGAATACCGTGCCGACCTTGTCGCTGACCAAGAGCTTACGGGCCTTCTCGGCAAATGTCGGCCAATCGCTGGCCCCGTCTTCCTGAATAATCTCGATCTTCCGGCCGAGCACGCCGCCCATGTCGTTGATCTGCTTGATCGCCAGCCGCTCGGC
Source organism: Planctomycetota bacterium (assembly GCA_038747275.1). Classification (GTDB taxonomy): domain Bacteria; phylum Planctomycetota; class Phycisphaerae; order Phycisphaerales; family Phycisphaeraceae; genus Algisphaera. The sequence continues at coordinate 19,305 of JBCDJW010000036.1, forward strand.
CTCGACCGAGCCGGTCTCGGAAATGGCCATCGTACCCGTCACCGAGTGCAGTTGGCCGACGGTAACGGTCGTATCCGTAACCATCAGGCCGGTGGTGTTGACCTCCGAGGTCGGGTACTTGTCGAGCACGGGGTTGGTCCACTCCGCCGAAGCGCCGACAGCACCCGCCAGGGCGACCGCCGCGGAAGTTGACCAGGGCCGAAGGCGTCGGCCCCACGTTTTGAATCTTGATCCGGGTAAACACATCATCGTTGATCACTCCTTCGTCGCCGTTGACGAAAAATTAAAATGGTGGCCCGACACACGCGTGTCACGGCCGGTAAAAACAATCGCTCCACGCCTCAGGCGTGCTCCACTACCCACGGCCGAGGTCCCCGGTAGACCTGCCGTTGGGGTTTGCCGTCGGCCTGTTTCTCCTGCTTCCGGGACTTGCCCGAAGAGCAGCCGCAGCCGGTGTTGCAAACGTGCGGCTCGTGCCGACTTTTCTCGTTGCGTTCCATCCCGATCAGCCGGCCCTTATCGATCTGCCGGGTCCGGGGGACGGTGAACACGCGGGTCGCCTGGGCCCCGCACTCGGGGCAATCGATCGGCGCGCTGCTCTGATCGCTGGGGCGGAACTCGTCGAAGCTGCCGTGGGTGGCACAGGCGTATTCGTATAGGGGCATCTTTCTTTTCCTTAACGGGAACTGGTTCAAATCACTTCGAAACATGGGCGGGATGCAGGGCTCAACTCGCGACGGCGAGGTCGATCCCGGTGTCGATACTGACCTTGGGCCCGTCCGCATTCGGCCTAATATCGAAGTCGAAGATCTCGGTCGGCAGCGCGAGTGTCGCGCAGGCGTTAGGCACATCGACGATGCCGCTGATCCGGCCTTCGACCGGCGCTGTGCCGAGGATGGCGTAGGCCTGCTCGCCGGTGTAACCGAACTTCTTCATGTACTCGATCGCGTTTAGGCAGGCCTGGCGGTAGGCGATCGTCGCGTCGAGGAAGTGTTGCTCGCCCTGCTCGTCGACCGAGATGCCTTCGAACATGACGTAGCTGGTGTAGTTTGGCTCCAGCGGTGAAGGCTCGAAGATGGGATTCACCACGGCGTATTTGGCCATGCCGCCTTTGATGATGTTGACCCGCAGGTCGAGGTAGCCCGCCATCTCGATCGCGCCGCAGAAGGTGATCTCGCCGTCGCCCTGGGAGAAGTGGATGTCGCCCATCGACAGGCCACCCCCGTCGACGTAAACCGGGAAGTACACCTTCGATCCGCGGCTGAGATTCTTAATGTCGCAGTTGCCGCCGTGTTCACGCGGCGGGACGGTGCGGGCGCCTTCTTTGGCCGCCTGCTCTCGGGCTTCGCCGGTCATCCGGCCCATGTGTGCGGTTTCGGCGTAAGGCAGACAGGCAAGCGTCGGTACACGCTCGGGGTCGGTGTTAAACAACGCGGCCTCACGCTTGTTCCAGATGTCCAGCAGATCCTTACTCGGCAGGCAACCAATCAGGCCGGGGTGGCAAATGCCGGCAAACTCGACGCCGGGGATGTGGCGTGAGTTGGCGTAGATACCGCTGAAGTTCCAGCAGGCCTTGCGGGCGTCGGGATAGTGCTCGTCGAGGAAGCCGCCGCCGTTCTCCCGGGCGAAGATGCCGGTGAAGCCCCAGTCCGAATCAGGCAGCACACCCACGTCGAGAATATCTACGACCAGCAGGTCGCCCGGCTCGGCTCCCTCCACCGCGATCGGCCCGCTGAGGTAGTGGACCTTGGAAAGATCAACCACTTTGATATCAGTCGCCGAATCGTCGTCTTTAATCTGACCGCCGGTCCAGTCGACGCACTCGATCCGGAATTCCGCCCCCGGCTTAACTGTTGCCACCATCGGAATGTCGGGGTGCCAGCGGTTGTGTAAAACGTCTTGGTTTTCCGGCTTTTCTGAGACATCAACTTTGATCAACGTTTCCATGTTTTTTCACCTTTATGGAGCGGTCGGGAGCGGGACGAAACTCAACGGCGAGCTTCTCGGGTTGATTTGGGTCACAACACAACAACAGCACCATCTCCGCAAAGGAGAAGAAATGCTTGTGTCAATAAAGCGGATGTAGCACAGCGTTTCACCGCATTAGCAGCTTGCTGATACGGGTGCTTAAAACACCCACGACAAACTCCATAGTGCAGCCATGACGAAAGCGTGGTCGCAATGGACTACACACTTAAATCAAGGAATGTCGAAACGCTAACGGTCTCCGGCTGTGACCCAAACGGTATGGCCTTTTGCGAACGGAACCCAAGACACAGCGGCTGATGGCTTGCGTAGTTCCGGCTCCGCATGCCTCACAGCGGGTGCTGCGTCGTAACACGATATCAGAGCAGATTCAGCAAACCCCCAAAGCAGCTGAACCGGGTAACCCGTCCCTCGTGTCCGTACAACCCGAGGCAACCCTCATGCCACTTGAACACACCACGAATGGAGTATTCAACCACACCTTGCCGAAAATACCTATAAACTAAGACAAATCGAAGAAATATTTATTTCATTTCGCGCAAACGCGCGGCTTTAAGTGTCAACTATTGCTCATGGTTTGCGCGAAACCCGACCCAATGCCTGCCTGTTGCGCATCAATCGAACGTTGATAACGCCGGGCAGAAAATTTGGTTCAACCCTCCGGGCATTGTTAACAAAACAGCAGCTCTACCTGTGAATCGGTTTTTTCTGGTGCCTACACAAATACGTGACACGGTAGCCAACCAAAAATCGTTGCTACACAACCTAACTAGGTACGCATCTTGCAACTCGTTGTGCGTCACGCGTGGTGTTAAGCACGCGGACTGATGAACTGGTAACGCGATAACAATGTCTTTGATGTGAAGAGTGAATTTGATGAAACCCCATAAAACAAAATCTTTTTTCATAGTGCCTCTACTACTAATTTGTCTGGCCATCCCTACGACCCACGTGGTCGGTGGAGATCTGTGGCAAATGAACTCAGCCGCCGCCTTCGAGACCGCGCGGAACCAAGCGAAGCCGGTCCTTATCTTGATGTGCGTTGAAGCCCACGGCGACTCGGACCTCGACCGCCGGGTTGAGGCCTCGGCCAAAAAGCTGCCGAACGGCCCGGTTGGGTTGCAATTGGTTTATCCCGAAGAAGCCTACGCTCAGCCGGGCGTCGCGCGGGAGTTCATCCGCTGGGCGGACCTTGTCGGCGCGACCCAGATGCCGGCAGCGGCCTGGGTCGGCCCGGACGGTCGGCCGTACGGACTGATCGAGCTTGAGCCGGAGCTGACGGACGACGCGCTCGACCAGCGTTTGGCGGAGATGGGGGATCGATACGAAACCTGCGTCGAGGCCCGCGAGCGTTGCCTCCAGCTCGAAGGCACCGCCCGGGCGCAAGGCTTACACGAATATCTGCAGCTCATCGACGAGCCCTGCCGGGATTCCTATCAAGACGTGATGGCGCAGATCGTCGCCCTCGATTCTGACAACGCGTTGGGGCTCAAGTCGGTCTACCAGCCGGTGCTGACCGAGACGGCGATCAATACCACCATCCAGGAACAGGTCTACCCGCTGATCGATGCCGGGGCGTACGCGAAGGCGACCGAAGTGCTTAGCCGGCTGTTGCGTGACCAGCCCGTCACCGACGAGCAGCGGCAGCTACTCATGGCTTTTCAAGCCCAACTGCTGCACTCCCAGAACCGTACGGCCGAGGCGATCAAACTGATCGACCAAGCCCTGGCGATCGAGGCCCAGACTCCAGCCCGAGAGAAGCTTGTGATGGCCCGCTTGCAGTTCATGTCGAACTGAAGTCTATGGCTTTCGGAAAGAGGGTATTGGACGCTGCCTATCCTGTGTCGCAAATCTGTACAGCGGCAGGTTAGCGGCTCGACGATGCTTCACGCGCCGCCGTAATGGCCGAGATGATTTCGTCAAGGCCGTCGCCGTGTTTCACGCTACCCATAACCATCGGCCCCTCGCCACGCATCTTTACCGCGTCGCGTCGCATGACTTCAAGGTCGGCCCCGACCGCATCGGCGAGGTCTGTTTTATTAATCACTAAAAGGTCGGACTGGGTGATGCCTGGGCCGCCTTTGCGCGGGACCTTGTCGCCGCCGGCGACATCGATGACGTAGATCGTGAAGTCGGCCAGCTCCCGGCTGAAGTGGGCCGCGAGATTATCGCCGCCTGACTCACAAAGCAGCAGCTCGGGCTGGTGCTGGGCAGTGAGTTGCTCGAGCGCGACGAGGTTAGGCGTAACGTCTTCGCGGATCGCGGCGTGGGGACAGCCGCCGGTCTCGACGGCGCGGATACGCTCGGTCGGCAGAGCGCCTTGGCGGACAAGAAACTCGGTGTCTTCGCGAGTGAAGATGTCGTTGGTAACGACCGCCATGTTGACTCGGTCGCGCAAAGACTCGCAGAGCCGCCAGACCAGAGCGGTTTTGCCCGAGCCGACAGGCCCGCCGATGCCGACGGTGAACGCCCGTTGGGTGTAGTCGCGGCCTTCTTGAGCGGGGTCACGTTCTTCGAAACGGCCGGGGTGGTCCATCGGCTCGTGGGTGTGGTCGGCGTGCATATGCATGACAAGGCTCTTTTATTCTTTTATGAAGTAGTTACAGGCAGCTTAGCTCTGGAACAAACGGGAATACAGCCGGTCTTGGCCGGACTGCAAGATATCGAACAGCGGCAGCGTTTGATGCAAATCGTCCAACGTAAGCGACAGAGCCTGATCGGCAAGGCGGTGCGCTTCGGGGATCAGTTCTTGGAGCAACGTCTGCGCCGCGATAGGACCGATCGCTCCCAACCGGACCGCCGCGGACAAGGCCGACCTCATAGACGTGAATAAAAACAGGTGAGAGGCTTGCCGGGCATCCATCCCCAAGCAAGCCGCTAAGTAGCCGAACACCGAGGCGAGGTGGCCCGGCCGGCCGTGTTTACGGCAGTCCGACGCCCAGTTGCTTAGCGATTCCACGCGGAAAATGCGGGGGCCCGCGGAGAGTAGTGCTTGGCCCTGGGCGACGCTGGCTCGATATACCACATGGTTAGTCAGCACGGCGTCGAGCCGGCGTTCTACCTCAGCAAACTTTCTAGGGTCTTGCACCACGGCCAGAACCGCGGGAAGGGCGCCGAAAGCGGCTTGATTTAGGACAGCCCGCATCGCGAGACCAAGCGATTCGGCGTCCCCTATCGCGCCCGACTGGATCGCAGCCTCAAGCCCCCCGGAATGCGCAAAACCTCCGGCCGGAAACGCCGAATCGGCTAACTGCCACGCGGTCCATTTCAGATCGGTCATCGCAGCAAGTTTACAGCCTCAAAAATAACCGCGGAACAGAATTAATTGCCAATCATTATCGGCCTCACCGAGCTGCCCTTCTTCTAGTCATATGCCCGAATTATCGGGCATTGCCGCTTAAAAAAACAGCAATAATTACTCGCTGTAGTGCGGCAAATACATAGACAGTACAAATGAACTTTGATCTCTTTTGACTTGAAAAACACCCGTTTAAACAAGCCTTTTCAGCGTAATAAGCAATATCGGATATTCCAAAAACTCAGTTGAGAGTTGAGTTTATCGGACTTTTTAGACTCACTGGCATGAGCTTTGCCCGTGTGTGGAGACGAAGTGTAATTTTGTCACCACCGTTGCACGCCTTGTAACGGAGGTTAAAAATATACACAATATGTTAAATTCTTGCTGCCGCTGTTGAGGTCGACTGGAGCGGCCCACGGCAGCAAATCCTTGGTAGAGAGAGTATTAGGAGAGTTCATTGATGGGTATTAAATCAGATCAGTCTTGGAAACTCATGGGTGCGGCCGCAGCTCTCGGCTTGGCGCCGATGGCTACAGCACAGGATGCACCCGAGTCCCGCGTGAGCGGGGTCGTTGGGGCCGACATCTACTCGCACTTCGTTTCGTATGGCCTCGATGTCTGGGGCGAAGGCGAAGCCTTCTCCGGCTCGGAAACTTTTAACCCCTACGCCGAAGTCTCGATCGACTTCGACGCGTTCAGCGTCACCCTCGGTGCTTGGGGTGATGTGAACGACAACGCCGCGTCGGGTATCGGCGGCGACCTGCAAGAAGTCGACATCTACGCCGGTATCGGCTTCGGTGTCGATCGCTTCAGCTTCGGCGTTACCTACCAGGAGTGGATCTTCGGCAGCCAGACCGAAGACATCCTCGACATCAGTGTCGGCTTCGACGACAGCGGGCTGATCTCGGAAGACTTCGCCCTTTCGCCGTCCATCGTCATCCACAACCGCGTGTCGGGTGACGGCCTCGAAGAAGGCACCGTCATCGTGGCCAGTGTGGAGCCCGGCTTCACCATCGTCGACTCGGAAGAATTGACCGTTGATATGTCCATTCCCGTGAGCCTGGGCTGGGTTCTCGACGATGAATACTTCATCGCCGATGGAGACGACGGCCTTGGTTTCTTCTCGGTCGGTGCCGCGTTTGGTTTGCCGCTCGATTTTATCCCCTCGGAATACGGTGCCTGGGCTCTTAACGCCGGCATCACCGTCTACGTGACCGAGGAAGACGTCTACAACAACCCCGACGACACGTTCGTGGTCTACAACATCGGCGCCAGCCTCGCCTTCTAAATCCTAAGACCTTACCGACGCCTGCCCCACACGGGTGCTATTGTGGACAGGGGGTGGCTTTCAAAGCTACCGATCTGCCCTCAGTAGAAATCCGTGTGGGGTTCGGCGTTAGAAGACGCGCTTCAAAATATTAAAGGTCCTTTTTTAAACGCCCAAGGAGAGATAATGAAAAGCCGGTTTTTACCCTCGTTAACGAAATGCGTGACTGCAATCGCTGCAGTCGCTGCCTCTAGTTTTTTTGTGTCCCCCGCCGCCCAAGCCGACGATCACGCCGATAAAGTCAAGATCGGTGTGCTCCACTCGCTGTCGGGCACGATGGCGATCTCGGAAACCTCGCTGCGTGACGTGGTGCTGATGGCTTCCGAAGAGATCAATGCGGCCGGCGGCGTAAGCGTCGGCGGCAAGTCGTACATGATCGATCCGGTCGTCGTCGACCCCGCTTCGGACTGGCCGCTGTTCGCTGAAAAAGCCAAGCAGCTGATCACCCAAGACGAAGTCGCCGTGACCTTCGGCTGCTGGACTTCGGTCAGCCGCAAGTCGGTCCTGCCGGTGTACGAAGAGTTCAACGAGCTGCTGTTCTACCCCGTGCAGTACGAAGGTGAAGAGCAGTCGCTCAACGTCTTCTACACCGCCGCGTCGCCGAACCAGCAGCTCGTCCCCGCCGCCGAGTACGCCCTCGAAGAACTCGGGGCGACTAAGTTCATCCTCCTGGGTACCGACTACGTCTTCCCACGCACGGCCAACCGTGTGCTCAAGGCGTTCCTGCTCAAGAACGGCATCCCCGAAGAAAACATCTACGAGGACTACACGCCCTTCGGCCACTCGGACTACCAGACCATCGTCAACAACATTAAGACCCTCGCCGCCGGCGGTGACGCGGTCGTGCTGTCGACGATCAACGGCGACTCGAACGTGCCGTTCTACACCGAGTTCGCCAACCAAGGCCTGACCTCGGACGACTGCCCGATCATCGCGTTCTCGGTCTCCGAAGACGAGCTGCGGGCGATGGACACCTCGAAGCTCGTCGGCCACCTCGCGGCGTGGAACTACTTCATGTCGATCGATACGCCGGAGAACGAAGCGTTCGTTAAGGCGTTCCAGAAGTACTGCGCCGACAACAACCTGCCCGGCGGAGCCGCCCGCGTGACCGCCGACCCGATCGAAGCCGCCTACTACGGCGTCTACGTCTGGAAGGCCGCTGCCGAGAAGGCGGGCTCGTTCGACGTCGACGCGGTGCGTGAAGCCGTCTACGGCCTAGAGTTCGACGCCCCCGGCGGTAAGAAGAAGATGCACGAAACCAACCAGCACACCTATAAGCCGGTCTACATCGGCGAGATCCGTGCCGACGGTCAGTTCGACATCGTCTGGGAATCTGACGGTCTGGTTGAGCCCGACTCCTACAGCTCGCTGCTGTGGGAAGGCAAAGACTTCCCCGCCCCCACCGGCGGTCCGAAGTAAACTCTGCGGCCGACACGGTTCACGCCCCGCGATGAACCGAAACCAAAACATACTGCCGGCGGGCGGTTAACCCCGCCCGCCGGCCTTGCTCCCCCGCTTCATTCTTCTGCCGCCCCCGGGCCACCACGGATCACGTTTTGCACACCACCACGGCCCGCCAGCGCCCCGACGCCCCGGCTCGCCCCTTGCGGAACCTCGGCCTTCGGCCGAGCTGGTTTCTGCTCTTCGCGTTGCTGATTCCGCTGGCCGGTTTTCTGGCTCCGCCGTCAGTCGCGCAAGATGCTTCGTCAGTCGAGGCCGCGGCCACTCCCGCTGCCGCGGACCCCGCTTCTCTCGGCGACGACGAGTTACTGGCCATCGCGATAAACCTCGGCAACAGCAAGCTCGCCCTCGAGACGGTCGATCAACTCGTCGCCCTGGCCGACGCCCGGGTGCTGCGGCTGTTCGAGCGGCTGATGGAGAACGAGCTGCGCACCGCGGGCGACCGCTTAGTCTGGGAGCCGGCCCCGCTCGAGACCGACCCGCCGAGGGACACGGACGCCGGGCCGCTGCTGCTCGACCCGCTGGCGAAAGAACGCGTCGCCATCGACCTCGAAACGCTGAAGGTCGACGGCGAACTGCCGCGGGTCCGCAGCTTCCGCGGCAACCGCAAGGCCCGCCGGGCGATCCAGGCCAAGCTCTCGGTCCTCGGGCTCGAAGTCAGCGACCCCGAAATCCGGGAAGAGTCGGCCCGCAACGTCGGCAACAAGCGTCAACTCGAAGCGCTGCCGCTGCTCAACGAGCTGGCGGCTAATGATCCGGTCAAGGCCGTCCGTTTGATCGCCTTAGAGAGCGCCCACCTCATCGTGGCCAGCGGCACCGACCCCGACGCCGACGAAGCCACCCGGCTGACCGCGATCGCTGGGCTAGGCGAAGTCAAAAGCATCCGCGGCCGGGACGTGCTGCGCGACATCACGCGGGACGAGAACGCCTCTGAGGCGATGGTCGCCGCAGCCCAGAAATCGATCGACCAGATCGAGCGGCACATCACGGTGACCAACTGGGTTAAGAACGCGTTCTTCGGCCTGTCGCTTGGCTCGATCCTCGTGCTCGTCGCGCTAGGCCTAGCGATTACGTTCGGGCTAATGGGCGTGATCAACATGGCTCACGGCGAGATGCTCATGATCGGGGCGGTAGCGACCTGGGCGTGTTTTGAGTTTCTTTCCAACGGAGCCCCGATGCTCGGTATTCGCTTCGGTGATACCACCGTATTTGATGGCTTCGGTTCGCCGATCACGATCGGTCCGGGGTGGAGCTACGTCGTTGCATTCTTCATAGCTTTTGGCATCGCAGCCATCACCGGGTTGCTCGTCGAAGTTTCGATCGTCCGGTTCCTTTACAAACGCCCGCTCGACTCGTTGCTCGCCACCATCGGCGTGAGCTTTATCCTGATTCAAATCGTCCGCGCACGTAATGGAGACAACCTTCCCATCACCCGCCCCGACTGGTCGGCCGGCGGCTGGGAGGTCTACCCCGACGTCGTGCTGGGCTACAGCCGGATGTTCATCATCGGGCTGACCGCGTTCTGCCTAGCCGCGGTCGTGGTGGTATTCCGCTTCACGAAGATCGGGCTGATGGTCCGGGCCACGGTGCAGAACCGCGCGATGGCCCAGACGCTGGGCGTGAATACCCGGCTGGTTGACATGTTCTGCTTCGCCTTCGGGGCCGGCCTCGCGGGGCTGGCGGGCTTCGGGGTTTACCTCATCGGCAACACAACGCCGCAGATGGGCCAGGGCTACATCGTTGACTCGTTCCTCGTGGTCGTCGTCGGCGGGGTCGGCAAGCTGCTGGGCGTGGTGATCTCGGGCCTGGGCATCGGCTCGATCCAGAAAATCCTCGAGCCGATCGTGATGATCGAAGAGCCGATCCGGCTGTTCGACGCGACCTGGGCGAAAGTCGCGGTGCTGTTCTTGGTGGTGCTGTTTATCCAGCGTAAGCCGTCGGGCTTGTTCCCCGAAAAAGGCCGCGCCGCGAACCAAGCCACGGGTAAAGACGACATGCCCTGGCTCGGCCGGCCGACGTGGCGGACCGACGCGGTGCTCGGCGGGCTGCTGGTCCTCTTCGGCCTGATCGTCATCCCCGGGCTTTACCTGACCGGCCACATGAGCATCGACACGCTCAACCGCTACGGCTACTTCGTCTGCTTCGCGGTCTGCGCGGTGGGCCTGGACCTGATCTGGGGCTACATGGGCGTGCTGTCGCTCTGCCAGTTCTTGTTCTTTGCGTTCGGCTCGTACTGCATGGGCTTCTACCTGATCAACATCGGGCCCAAAGACGTCAACGGCATCCCGCAGTGTCTGGCCTACGTCATGTCCGACGTCAGCAACCCGACCCCGCCGTGGTACCTGGCGTATTTCCAGAACCTGGGGGTGTCGTTCCTGCTGGCGTTGATCCTGCCGGGGCTGGTCGCGGGGGTCATCGGCGTGATGATGTTCCGCAGCCGGGTCAAAGGCGTCTACTTCGCGATCCTCACGCAGGCGATCACCGTCATCGCGCTGCGTGTGTTCGAGAAGAACGACCTGAAGATGGGCGGGACCAACGGGATCGCCATCACCTTCGGCGAAGAGCTGTTCGGCAACCCGATCGCTTTCCAAGAAGGCCTCGCCCTCGCGTCGCAGACCCGGTTCAAGCTGTACATCCTCTCGGTGATCGCGCTGATCGTGACACTCATCGTGGCCAAGGCGATGGTGCGGTCTGGCTACGGCCGTATCTTGCTGGCGATCCGCGACGACGAAACCCGGCTGCGTTTCTCGGGCTATCAGCCGTGGGTTTACAAAGCGCTCACCTTTACCGTCGCAGGCATGATGGCCGGCCTCGGCGGGGCGCTGTACTTCCCGCAAAAAGGGATCATTACGCCCAAAGAGATGGAGCCGTTCTGGTCGATCCTCGTGGTGGCCTGGGTCGCTTTCGGCGGGCGAGGCACGCTGTGGGGCGCGGTGCTCGGGGCCTTGGCGGTGAGCCAGGTCTACAACGTGATGACGTCCGAAGCGCCGGAGTACTGGATGTACGTCCTCGGCGGCTTGTTCATCCTCGTGCCGCTGCTCTTGCCCGGCGGGTTGATGAGTATCCCGACGCTGATCAGCAACGCCGTGTCCCGGTCACGACCGGCTAAGCAAGGAGGTACGGCGTGAGCGATAGCGTATTCCACGACGACGACGCGCCGAGCCCCGTGATGCAAGTGGCAACGCCGCCCGGCATCGACCGGCAGTACGACTACGCCGTCGAAGGCCCGCGGCAGAGCCAGCTTTGGGCGCAGAGGTACATCCTGTTCCTCCAAGACGTCACCGCCGTATTCGACGGGTTCAAGGCCCTGGATATCGCCGATCTGGGCATCGGCCACAAAGAACTCCGTGTCGTCGTCGGCCCCAACGGCGCGGGCAAGACCACGATGTGCGACGTCATCTCTGGCCTGACCAAGCCTACCACCGGCAAGGTCTACTTCAACGGCGACGAGATCACCGGCCAGGACGAAACCGCCATCGCCCAACAAGGCGTCGGCCGAAAGTTCCAGATCCCCAACGTCTTCGATTCGCTCAGCGTCTGGGAAAACATGTTGCTCGCGTTACCGAACCCCGCCCAGGGCATCGGCAGCAAATACCACCTCCGCAAGCTCGATCCACGCGTCACCGGCCCCGGCGGCCTGGCGATGATGCGTTTCTTAAAGCACTGCCAGACCGTCGGCGGTAAAGCGACGCCCGAGGCCCGCGACCGGATCCACGACATCCTCACCCGCGTCCGCCTCATCGACGACCTGCACACCCCCGCCCAATCGCTCAGCCACGGCCAACGCCAATGGCTCGCCATCAGTTCGCTCATCCTCGCCGGCCCGAAGCTGCTGCTGGTCGACGAGCCCGCCGCCGGCCTCACCGACGCCGAGACCGCGCTGACCGCCGAGCTGCTCTTGGAACTGAAAGACGAACACACCATCATCTGCATCGAGCACGACATGGAGTTTGTCCGCCAGCTCGACTCCCGCGTGACCGTGCTCAACGAAGGCCGGGTCTTGGCCGAGGGGTCGCTGGACGACGTGCAGAACGACGAGGCCGTGATCGAGGCGTACCTCGGAAGATAGACGACTCATGCTTAACCTCAAAAACATCGAGTTCGCCTACGGCGGCGTCAAAGCCTTGGACGACGTCAACATGACCATGGCCCTGGGCAAGATGACCTGCGTCATGGGCCGTAACGGCGTGGGTAAGACCACGCTGATGCAGAACATCATCGGGCTGCTGCGGGGTAGCGGGTCGATCACCCTCGACGGCCAAGAACTTGGCGGCCTGAGCGCGCACCGGCGGGCGCAGCTCGGCGTGGCCCTCGTGCCGCAAGGGCGGATGATCTTCCCCAAGCTCACCGTCGAGGAAAACCTCCGCGTCGGCCTCCGGGCCCGCCGCGACGGCAAGAAATCGATTCCTTCCGAGGTGTTCGACGTCTTCCCCATCCTCAAAGACTTCCTCAAACGCAACGGCGGCGACCTCTCGGGCGGTCAGCAGCAACAGCTCGCCATCGCCCGGGCCATGGTCGGCGAGCCGCGGGTGATGCTGCTCGACGAGCCCACCGAGGGTATCCAGCCCAACGTTATCCAGCAGATCGGCCACGTCCTCAAACAGCTCATCGCCGACAAAGGCATGACTATCGTGCTCGTCGAGCAGTACCTCGATTTCGTTAAAGAGTTCGGCGACCACGTCTACATCATGAACCGTGGCACGGTGGTTGCAGAAACCCCTGCCGATGAGATGACCGCCGACCTCGTGAACGACCACCTGAGCGTATAGCCCGACTTCGTTATGCCGACCACAACCCCCCCACCCTCGCCGACCAAACTCGACGCTCGGTCGGAAGCCGAGCACGCTCCCGGGGTGGGGGCTTTGACGTTCGAATATGTGGCGGGTCAGACCGCGGTCACGCGCTGCCGCGCCAACGCGCCGCTGAAGCTGCTCACACCTGCCCGCCGCGGCGACGCGGCTTGGGTCTACGCCAACACTTTTGGCGGCGGGCTGGTCGCGGGCGACCGGATCGATCTCGAAGTTGAAGCCGGGCCGAACACCACGGCCGTACTCACTACACAGGCGTCTACAAAGGTATTCCACCAGCAAGACGGCTTTGGGGCTGAACAACACCTCAACGCTGCCGTGGGCGAAGACGCGAAACTGTTGGTCCTACCCGATCCGCTGACGTGCTTCGCCGACGCGGTCTACCGGCAGACCCAGCGTTTCGCGTTGGCTCCCTCGGCCTCGCTGGTGCTGCTCGATTGGTTCACTGCGGGGCGGGTCGCGTCGGGTGAGCGTTGGGACTTTGCCGAATACCGCAGCCTCAACGTCGTCGCCATCGATGGCCGAGAAGTTATTTTCGACCAGACGCGGATCAACGCCCAGACGCTCTCGTCGCTCGGCCCGCTGTGTGTCGGTAATTACGATGTACTCGCCAACGTGTTCCTGGTCGGCCCCGCAGTACGAGAAGCCGTTGAATCGTTCCGTGGCTGGATCGCCGACCAGTCGATCCGTAACGGGGCCGGCTACACCGTCGGCTTCAGCCCCGCCGACTGGGGCGGGGTGCTGCGAATCGCCGGGCGAGATACGCAGACACTCACAGCCCTCTTACAAGAGCGTTTATACTTCACCCACCCGTGGCTGGGCGGGTCGGTGTGGGACCGAAAATGGTAATCATGGGAGTGACGACGCGATGCACCTGACGCCACGCGAGATCGAAAAACTGACGCTGCACAACGCGGGCTTCGTCGCACAGAAGCGCCTCGCCCGCGGCTGCAAGCTCAACCAACCCGAAACGGTCGCGCTGATCGCGACGGTCGTCATGGAACTGATCCGCGACGGCAAGCGCGTCGCCGAGTGCATGGACCTCGGCCGGCAGATGCTCGGCCGACGCCAAGTCATGCCCGGCATCGCGTCGATGCTGCACGACGTGCAGGTCGAAGCGACCTTCCCCGACGGCAGCAAGCTCGTCACCGTCCACCACCCCATCGCCGCCGAAGACGGCAACCTCGAGCTCGCGCTCTACGGCAGCTTCTTGCCCGTACCCGACCTGTCGGTCTTCGGCGAGCCCGCTTCCGCCGAAGATACGACCCCCGGCCAAGTCACGCCGATGAATGGCCACGTCGAGCTCAACGCCGGACGCGACACCGCGACCGTCGACGTGACCAACACCGGCGACCGCCCCGTGCAGGTCGGCAGCCACTACCACTTCATCGAGACCAACGCCGCGCTGACTTTCGACCGCGAAGCCGCCTACGGCAAACGCCTCGACATCCCCGCCGGCACGGCCGTGCGTTTCGAGCCGGGCGAAACCAAGACTGTCACCCTCGTCGCCATCGCCGGCGACCAGATCATCCGCGGCGGCAACGAACTCGCCGACGGCCCCGCCACCGAAGCCAATCAGGCCGCGGCACTCGCACGCGTCCAAGGCCAAAACTTCGGCCACCAAACTTCCTGATTATTTCCCCCTAACCCCAAAGGTTTTTCCGATGCTGAACACCCTGACCTCCCTCGCCCACGCCGGCCACGACCACAACTACCTGCTCGGCGGCGAGCTGCACCACTGGCTCTGGATCGCCGCCGGCGTCGTTTCCGCCGGCATCCTCGCCACTATGGCAATCCGCCGTTGGCGCAGCCGCTGAGTCCATTCAACCGTCCGAGGATCACGCCGCCAACACGCCTGAGGATTTTGCCGTGTCCTACAACATGCCCCGCGACGCCTACGCCCAGATGTTCGGCCCGACCACGGGCGACCTCCTGCGCCTCGGCGATACCTCGCTGCAGCTCCGCGTCGAGAGAGACCTCACGTCCTACGGCGACGAATGCAAGTTCGGCGGCGGCAAGGTGCTTCGCGAAGGCATGGGCCAACGCGCCGGCGGCCCCCCGGAAGAAGCGCTGGATTACGTCATTACGAACGCCTTGATCGTCGACTACACCGGCATCTACAAAGCCGACGTCGGCATCAAGGCGGGGATGATCACGGGCATCGGCAAGGCCGGCAACCCCGACGTCATGCCCGGCGTCACGCCCGGCATGGTCATCGGCGTCACGACCGAGGCCATCGCCGGCGAAGGCCACATCCTCACCGCCGGCGGCCTCGACACCCACGTCCACTACATCTGCCCGCAGATCGCCGACGAAGCCATCGCCTCCGGGCTCACCACCCTCGTCGGCGGAGGCACCGGCCCGGCCACGGGTACCTGCGCCACCACCTGTACACCCGGCGCCGCCAACATCGAGATGATGCTGCGGGCCGTCGACGACATCCCCGTGAACTTCGGCTTTCTGGGTAAGGGCAACACCGCCCTGCCCGAAGGCCTGCCCGAGCAGATCGCCGCCGGCGCGATCGGGATGAAGCTCCACGAAGACTGGGGCACGACACCCGCGGCGATCGACTGCTGCCTCGGCGTGGCCGACGACATGGACGTGCAGGTCTGTATCCACACCGACACGCTCAACGAGTCGGGCTTCGTCGAAACGTCGATCGCCGCGTTCAAGGGCCGGACGATCCACACCTACCACACCGAAGGCGCCGGCGGCGGCCACGCCCCCGACATCATCAAGGTCTGCGGCGAGCCCAACGTCATCCCGTCCTCGACCAACCCCACCCGGCCGTACACCGTCAACACGATGGATGAGCACCTGGACATGCTCATGGTCTGTCACCACCTCGACAAGAACCTGCCCGAAGACGTGGCGTTCGCCGAGAGCCGGATCCGCGGCGAGACGATCATGGCCGAGGACATCCTCCACGACCTGGGGGCGTTCTCGATCATGGGCAGCGACAGCCAGGCGATGGGCCGCGTCGGCGAGGTCATCACCCGCACTTGGCAGACCGCCAGCAAGATGAAAGACCAGCGTGGTAC
>JBCDJW010000037.1:0-33271 GCA_038747275.1 Planctomycetota bacterium
CCCAGTTCACGCGGATCGGCTTGGTCTTCGGCTACCGAGACGCCGCCAACTTCTGGTTCCACGGCGTGAGCTACGACCCCGCCAACAGCCAGGGCAAGCGGGAGATCGTCCGGTTCACCAACGGTAGCCCGACCGTGGTCGCTTCGTCTTACCGGAGCAACATCGTCCCCGGCAGCACCCACAACATGCACTTCGGCAGCCTGCAGAACTACGCCCAGATCGCGGGCCTGGGCTACACCTTCCCCGAAGGCTTCCCCGGCGGCCGGGTCGGCCTCTACAGCGATACCGCGGGGGCGGAGTTCTCCTACGCCTCGTTCTACCCCAACGACCACGGCCGGCCCCTGGCCGGACGCTGGGACCGCTACGAACCCGACGCCGTGCCGACCTACGGCATCAAAGTCACCAACACCGACCTGCGTCGCCACCGCCCGACCCTGCTGGCCGGCCCGCGGGTCGGTGCGTGGGGCGAGCCGTTCCGAGCGACCTTCTCGATGACCCGCTCGGGGGCGAGCCGCAACCACGACCGGCTGTACTTCCTCTTCGGGGTCGAGGACGAGGGCATCTACAACCAGATCAGCGTCGCTCACAAGTCGGGCAGCGCGATCGCGCCCAGCGGCAGCCGCCGCGGCGACGGCTCGACGGTGACCGGCACGCAGACCGCCGCCAACATGCCGACGCCCGCCAACCCAAACGACCTCCTCTGGGTCCGGGTTGAGAGCGACGGCACGACGGTGACGGTCAAGGCGGCGATCGACAACAACGGCGAGCCGAGCGAGGCCACCTGGTCGGGCACCGGCGTCAGCTACCAAAGCCCCAACTTTATCCTCACCGGCGGCCAGGTCGGCTTCCGGGCGACCTACGGCACCGCGTACGTCCGCAGCTTAAAGTTGGAGACGGACCACGCGGCGGACGGCAGCTGGACCACGGAGTACGACGGGGACCTGAATCAGCCGACGGGCTACGCGACACAGGTGTACGAACACGACGCGGCGGGGAACCTGACCTACGACGGGACGTTCGCCTACGGCTACGACGCGTGGAACCGGTTAACCACCGTGACCAACGCTTATCGCCAGCCGGACGGCACCGCTTCCGGGGGGGCGGCGCAACTCGGCAGCGTGGTGCAGGAAGTGGCCTACGACGGTTTAGGAAGACGGATCACCAAGCGGGTGCTGAACTCGGCGGACTTCGACGCGACGGAGCACTACTACTACAGCGGTTCCGGGGGTACTTCCGGGGGCGGGCAGCAGGTCGTTGAGATCCGCAACGGCAGCGACCTTGTTCTGAAGCAGCAGATCTGGGGCCTGGACTACATCGACGAACTGATCGCGACGTCGGTGAACCACAACCCGTTCGCTCCCGCCGCTTCCGGGGGGCAGCAGTGCGACGCGGAGTACTTCGCGTTACACAACGCCCAATACAACGTGCTGGGTCTGGTGGGCGTTGCGCCGCAGATGCTCGACGACATAATCGGCAACGGCTACTGGGGGGCCTTCTTTAGTTACGCGACCCCTCGGGCGTTTGCCGACGCGGCGATGTCGGGTGTGATTCAGCTCGACAGCTCGGGTCCGATCCCGGTACGGCTGGTGGAGCGTTACGAGTACACGCCCTACGGCGAGCGGCAGGTGTACGTGACCGTCGACAACCCTTACGGCGCCTACGGCAGCGACCCGCTATGCCTGACGCCGGTGTCGAGCAGCCGACGCCTCGACTCGGGCCAGGCCTTCAACACCGTCGGCCACCAGGGCCTGTCTCACGACGAAGAGAACGGGCTGGTCTACAACCGGGCGAGGTACCTGCATCCGCAACTCGCAAGGTTCGTACAACGCGATCCGTTGGGGTATGTGGATGGGATGAGTTTGTACGAATATTTGCGGAGTGCGCCGACGTTTTGGCTGGATCCTACCGGCCAAGCAACAACAGGCTCGGGTAATCCCGTAAATATGGCGGTTCTAAATGGCGCATTGCGTGACTTACTTGGAAAAGCAGGCCAGAGACAACTTGGTAGAATTGCACGAAAGCATGGAGTAAGTAATTCGGTGGCAAGAAAAATCATTGCGGCAGGTGTTGCGTTAGGAGCTACCTGTTCTGCAAATGTACTTCTCGAGAAGTCCATTTTAAAAGATCGTGCCTGCTTTGGATGTTCGGCATGTAACGATCAAATGAGCTGCCCGACTCTTAGTCGAAATGCGGCATGCTGGGCCGCATGTTCAGCGGCTCGGCACACATTAGATCTAGCTTGCTTCAAGGGTGGCGACAGCGGCCATAGGGAGCAAGCGACAAACGCTAGAAATGCAGCTGCAAACTGCACAACAATACTCATAGCAAAAAAAGTTGGAGGTTGCTGCTAGACAATGAATATTCAAGATTTTAAATTAGATTTGCTGGTAAATTTTCCGATAAATCGTAAAAATTTAATTTGTAAAAATGATGAATATGAGGTTAAGCGTTTTTACGACAGTATTGAAAATAATCAGTGGAGTGATGTAGATTTCCCGAAAATAAGTGAAAATTATTCTGTACTACCCTTGTTAAGTATCGCTGAATGGCGTTATTTTATTCCCGCATTCATGCTGCAAGGATTAATAAAAGCATTTGATTCAAACGCAAGAGATTTAACAATTTGTGAATTTACATGTTATTCAGTGATCGGAACAAAATATGATGAACTTGTTAGTTGCAAGTCGGTGATTAATCGGATTGAGTCGTTGAATAACGGTCAAAAATTATGTGTTTATAAATTTTTAAATTTCGCAAAAGAAGCGGAAAGTACACCTTTAGCAGAATTTATAAATAGTCGTATCGCTGAATGGGTGTCAATGGCGAGTCTGGATACCCTTTAAAAGAAGCGGTGTAGCGTTGTACTGGTGTAGCGGTGTAGCGGCTAAGAAGACTGTGAGGAAGAATCGGCGGTGAATTGATCGTTCTTTCTCGAGTGAAGAACAGTTTAGAGCTTGGTTGGTACGCAGCTACCGCGCATACTTCATAAAAAAGCGAGTGCTGGTAGGTTGATTATTCAGGCAGCCGGATGTAGCGGCTAAGAAGACTGTGAGGAAGAATCGGCAGTGAATCAATCGTTCTTTCTCAAGTGAAGAGCAGTTTAGAGCTTGGCGAGCATGCAGCTACCGCGCACGCTCGACGAGTAACGAAGATTGGCTGGTTGAATTTTCAGGCGGCCAGACGGATATCGACAATCGGTAGGCCGGGATCGCCTCGGCACGAACGACGCTGCACTTTGATGTTCGGCTCCTGATGGTCACGGGATCGAATCGGGATGGGTTCGGGCGGCAAGTCGCCGTGCCACACTTCGTCTGGCGTCAAGCCCCCGTTAGCCGAGTGTGGCCGGTGCTGGTTATACCACTTCTGGAAGTTATCTAATTGAGCTTGAATACCGGGAACGCTGTTCGACAGCAGAGTCGGCCGTAACCAGATTCGCAGGGTCTTTAATAACCGCTCGACCTTCCCGTTGAAGTTGGGCTGACGGACCTTGCCTCGTGCCGGACGGATATTCATGGGTTTAATTGCCTCCCTGAACACGGTGCGGAATTGACAGCCGTTGTCGGTAATCAGGAACTTCGGTCTGCCGTATCGATCGACCGCATCGTTGACCAGCTGGATCGCATACCGAGACGAGGCCTCGCCGCGACAGACTCGCAGGCCGAGTAACTTCCGTGAGTACCCATCCATCAATGCTGCAAGCGTGAACTTGAACCAAAGTACCCGCAGCGTCGCCAGATCGAGATGCCACGTTTCGTTGATCGATTCCGGTGCTAGTAGTCGATCGGGCTCTCGCCCTTCCGGGGGAACCAGAGCGGGTCGATTCGGACGCTTGGGTTTGGTCGGAGTAGGCTTTGGCTGACGTAGATGTTGCTGAACCCACGACCGACTCACTTGGATCGAACTGCGGACCAAATGTCGGGCGATGGTGCGGGTGCCGAATTCAGGCTCGGGGCACAGCCGCCGTAGCTCGTGCGTCGCCCACCTGATCACATCGTCGATTCGATTCCAGCGCGGCTGCCCTAGTAGTGCTGTTGCCTCGCGTTTACCTTCAATTGCCTGCCTCCACTTGCGAATGGTGTTGGGGTGGAGTATGAAACGCCTAGCTGCTTCTTCGCAACTCCAGCCCCGTAGCCTCATCAATCGGAGGATCTCGAAACGTTGTTCGGGAGCATAGTCCAGCCGTTTGTACGGATTAATTGAGGATCTATGACTACGGAATACAGCCATTTCCCGACGGAGCAACTCGTTCTCGACATACAGATGATCCCGGCGAGCTAATACATCCAAAGCAGCAGAGCCCGAACCGAGCACTCGGACACGGGCAAGTTGGTACGCCTGAGCCAGCACCGCCGACATCGAATCGACGATCCGTAGCACGCCGGAATCTTTTAGCATTCGCATTCCGGGACCTTATAGCCAAAAAACTCATTGCTATAGGTTTACGCTCACCGGGCCGGTTTTATTGGCCGTAGGCGAAATGGCGTCGAACGGATTCTTCGACGCCATCCGTGCCAGAGCAGTTTGAAGTGGAATTCGCTTATGCCTAGTCTTAGACTTGCAAGCATGCTGTTGATCGGCTGACTGCGATTATGGCCTCAAGTCTTCGGCGAACCGTCGTGTCCCAGATATCTATCATGCAGCATCGCCGAACGGCTCTAAGTCACCATGTGTGACAATTAATGCCCTCAAAATGCCCTCAAGGAACGGTTTAAAACAGTAAAAAATCGTGCGAAGACAGTAAGGAATGGAGACAATCGAAGTCACTGCCGTCGAAAGACTTAGACCGCAAATAAAGTTGCTTCAACAGTTTACAGATCCGAGTTTGTTCGAATCCCGCCCTCTCCGCCTAAATAAGCCTTGCACGGTAAGCTGCGTGCAAGGTTTTCTTTACGTTAATTTCGAATCATGAGGCCCAAGGGCATTTTGAGAACAGACGGCAAATGAAAAATCGAGAAATCGCCACAAGCGCATGTTTAGCAAGTATTTTCAATATCAGTGGATAAAAAATCATAGAGTCTGGCTCTCTACGCAATCTGAAGGTAAGTCAAAGCGATTGATTTGAACGCATAAGAACGTGCGTGAGAACCCTCATCCCGGTTGAAGCCGATGGATCATGAGGTTAACTATCGTCAAGCCCAACCTATCGACGATCAGATGCCGCTTGCGGCCAAGGCATTTCCTCCCTTCGTCGTAGCCTTGGCCGTCCTTTTGGACGGCGCATCACACTGATGCTCTGGCTGTCGATGGTCCCGGCCGAGGGCGTTGGTTCGCGTCCCGACTTGCGACGAACCCGTTTACGTAGCCGATCTTGGACGCGTTCCCAAGTGCTGCTAAGAACAAACCATCCGCAGCAGATACAGGATGCCGTTGACGGCTTCTCGCATCTCCACGCTTCTTAGCCGGCCGCCGGGCTCAGCTCGCAGTGTGAGTTCTTCGATTATGGGTTTCTGCTGGTCCATTCGGTCCGAGGGGTAGGGCTTGCGTGCTGTGCCTATACATCGATTAGATCGAGGCTTTTTACACACGTTCTGACTTCAGCTCAGTCGTCGTCGACCCATCGATATCGCGGTCCCGACTTTGACATCGCTCCGCTAAGAGCGAGGCGGTAAAGCAGGGTCTGCACGCCACGGACTGGTTGACCGATCCGGTTGGCGATTTCCCCTGCGCTTATAGAATCGATGAAGTGGTCTAGCACTTTGTGATCCGGCTCTTCGAGAGGTACTCTCAGTGCATCGCGGGATACGCTTGGGCGACCACGCAGCTGTAGCGATGGCTGCGACCGGGCGATGTAGTGGGACAGTGTTTGGGAGGCGTTAACAAGTTGGTCCAGTAGGTCTTCGGGGGCGGTGACCAGGAGTGCGCTCTGTTCGGCGATCAACCGCAGGTTGCCTTCTGCCAAAGGGTCCTGGATCCGACCCGGTAGGGCGAAGACCTCGCGCCGGATTTGCTGCCGCGCCACCCGGGCCGCGATCAACGCCCCGGACTGCGCCCCGGCTTCTACCAACAAAAGCCCCATGGCTAGTCCGGCCACGAGGTAATCGCCCATCACCTGATTGGTTGTATCGGGCGGGGTCGTCACCGGAACGCTACTGACCACCGCGCCCCGGCCCGACTCGACAATGCGTCGGTACAACGCGTCTTGCCGGCTGTCGCGGCCGTGCGCGAACAGGCCAGCACCCAGAGCCACCACGACCCGCCCGCAGGCCTCGAGGGCTGCATCGATCGCGTGGGTGTCGATGCCCACCTCGCCGCTGTTGACCAGCGTCACGCCGTGCTCGCTCAGCGCGGCGGCGAAGCGGCGGGCTTGCTTGGCCCCGTACCCCGAATGTTTCGACGATCCCAGCACCGACGCGGCGTAGACGTCGGACGGATCGGACTCGCCCCATACCCACAGCAGCAGCGGCGGCTCGGGCGTCGCTTTGAGCAGGGGGGGGTAGTCCAGGTCGTCGAGCCCGATCAGGCGGATGCCGCGGTCGGCGCAGAGCTTGCGATCGCGGGCCGCTTGTAGGCGTAGCCGTTCGTCTCGGGTACGTTCGATCAACCGGGCGATGCGGTCCGCGCCGACCCCCGAAGCTTCAGCCAGCAACGCGGGGGAGCCCTCGATGACTCGGCGGGGCGCCCCCGCGGCTTGGATCACCCGCAGCAGCCACGAGGGGGGCATCGCGTCCGCGGCAACTAAATAAATCAGGTCGAGCTGCTCTTGGCTTGATCCCAGTGACAAAACCGAAGGGCTGGTTACTGTATTCGGCATTTACAAAACACCTTGAAAGCTTTCGCGTGTGCTCCGCCCAATTCTGCGCTTCGCGGCAATCATAGACACAACAATAGCAGCCGATCTCGCTGCAACGTTTAAGCCGTGTCAATATTTTGTAAGCGTTCGACGAATCGTTTTCGGTTACGCCTCAGTGTCGTCAATTCGACCGCCGGGGACTCGGATGTTTGTTTGAATTCGGTAAGTTTGTGGTGCGATGGGTGTCAATGGGGTGGTCGTCACATAGATATAGTTTTGGTTTTACCTACTGTCAGGGAGTCGAACGATGTTGAACCTGTCTGCCCGTTTGTCTGTTCGATGCGCGATCGCCGCGGTACGAATTTTGTTACCGGTGTGCGGGGTGGTCACCCCAGCGGTCTCCGGCCCCGCGATGGAATCGATCGACGGTCCCCTCGAGCGGATCGCCTTTGGGTCCTGCGCTAGCGAGCAGCGTACGCAGCCGATCTGGACAGTTATAGAAGAGCAAGACCCCCAAGTCTTTATCTTCGCCGGCGACAATATCTATGGTGACTCCGACGACCCCGCGGTCTTGCGGCAGCGCTACCACCAACTCAACGCCATCCCCGAGTTCGCGGCCTTTCGGAAGAAGGTTCCGTTGTTGGCGACCTGGGACGATCACGACTACGGCCGCAACGACGCCGGGGTCGAGTATCCGATCAAACGCGAGTCCCAGCAGGCTTTCCTTGACTTCTTCGGGGTCTCCACAGATTCGCCGCGCCGCGAACGCGAAGGCATCTACCACAGCGAGGTCATCGGCCCTGTCGGCAAGCGGACGCAGATTATCCTTCTCGACACCCGGTATCACCGCAGCCGGCTGGAACGTGCCCCAGCACCCGAAGGCCGCCGCCGCGGGCCGTATAAACCTGCGGCCTACCGCGACCAAGACATGCTCGGCGAAACACAGTGGGCGTGGCTCGAAGAACAACTCCGCGTGCCGGCCGAAATCCGTCTTATCGTCAGCAGCATTCAGGTCGTGGCCGAGGACCACATCTACGAAAAATGGATCAACCTGCCGCGCGAACACCGCCGGCTGATGAGCCTCATCGAAGACACCGGCGCCAACGGTATTGTCTTTTTAAGTGGCGACCGGCACCACGCCGAGCTGTCGCACCGCCTCGCGGGACGGGTGCCATACCCTCTCTACGATCTAACGTCGAGTGGACTAAACCAGAGCCGAGCCCGTTCCGGCGAGTTCCGTGTTCCCGAAAACAACCGCTTCCGCGTGCAGGGCCCGTACCGCGGGCATCATTTCGGCATGGTCACGATCGATTGGGACGCCCCCCAGCCCCGCCTCGACCTTGAGATCATCGATAGCCAAGGCGACGCCGTGATCGCCGAGGCGATACACCTCGATGAGATCACCCGTGATGGCCGGCAAGCCGACGTAACCTCCGCATCAACTTTAGTATCCGCCGATGAACTCGCGATCGACGGCAGTATCGACGACTGGGACACCCCCGGCCACGTCGCGGCCAGCGGGTCCCACCTGGCGATGCGTTTCCGCACACCGGACCTGAGGACGCTACGTCGCCACGCCGAGGAGATCACTATCGGCCTCGACCTCGACGACGACACGTCCACCGGCAATACGGCCGGGCCCATTGTGGGTATCGACTTGGCGATCCACATCGGTCAGCGACGTGAAGGCCGCGATGCCGAAGGTCGACGCTGGCGTGGGCCGTTTGTCACGAAATACGATGCATCGGGCCAATCGACCGACATCTACCGCGACGCGGCGTCGATGGAGTTGTTCGCCCAGGTCGCCCCCACCCACGCATCGCATTGGCACGAGGTCCGCCTCGACCGCGACGCAGCCGATGCCTTGGAACTCCCTGCCCTCGCCGCCGCCGGGCCGGGCCGGGCGTACGTGTTGGCCACCCACCGCGAAAACCAAACCAGCACCGTACTCGTCGACGAAGCGTACGAACAGCCCGCGTTTGCCGCGGTCGACACCGGCGACGCGGTTATCCCCGATAAGGTCGACGGCGCCGTTCGCGTGATGGCCATCAACGTACTGTGGGGCCAGCCCCGCGAGAACCCCGAGCCGTTCGCCCGGGTCTTCGACGCGATCGACGCTGATATTTACTTAATACAGGAGTGGGAACGCTCGCCCTACACTGAAACCGAACTGCTGGCCTGGTTTAAGAAGCACATCAACCCGGACGCCGCGTGGTCGGCGATGGTGACAGGCGTCAGCGGACGCGGCTCGGGCACGGCCGTGGTCACCGCGCACCCGATAGTCGCCAAGCTCCCAGCCTACTCGCCGGTCGAGACTGAACGATGGGACTTCCCTGCTCGCATCGCCGGCGCTACGATCGACACACCGTCGGGGCGTTTCGTCGTCGGCAACGTCCACTTCAAAGCCGGCGGTGCTCTCGACTCTCTCGAAGACGTTCGTCGTCGGGCCGAGGCGATGGCCGTTAACCGTTTGCTAACAGGTCTGTCGGCCGCGACTCAGCCCGATGTCGTGGTCTTCGGCGGCGACTACAACCTCAACGGCAGTACAGAGATCGTCGAACTCGCCGTCCGCCACCTGGACCGCGACATGAGCTCTTTGACCGTCGCCTCGCCCCACGTCCTCGGCCGCCCCGGTTTGCTTTATACCCACGGCCGATCTTCTTCGAAGAACCGTCTCGATTTCATCAGCTGGTCCGACAGTACTGCCGCGGTCACCGACGCTTTCGTCCTCGACACCCAGGTGCTTAGCGCGAAAGCTCTGGACGCTATGGGCTTACAGCGTGACGACACCGAAGCGACCGACCACTTACCGGTGGTCGTCGACCTGTTGCCTTATGCCCACCCGACCTCCTCTTGGGAGGGTGAGCAACACTGAGGGGCAGCGGTGTTGTGTGCTTTTTTCGTACTTGACGCTTTTTCATTTCATCGTTTTTTTGGGGCGGTGCATGATCAGCACCGCCTGATCAATCCGCCTGTGGCCAACAAGGTAATCCGGGAATCCGTCGCAAAACGCGGGAGAAGGCTTTCTATGGACGATCTGTGCCGCTGCTACGGAGCGGATGCAAACGGGCCGTCCGGACGTGTGGTCTTCCGGATCGATCGGGTACTTGTGGGAACGGTGTCGGCGGATATGTGAATACACGGTTAGGGCGTATCCATAAATGAAACGCAATGTTATCGATCCTAGCCGTTTTTTTACGTGTTCCGTCCGGCTGTGGGTGGTTGAGGGAGTGATGCTACGTGGAGCGTGAGTATTAGATGAGAAAGACGCCGTAGATTTCAAGCCGGCCACCTCCCGGCATATTGTTCAGTCAACCGCCGTCAGCGTGGTGGATATACACCCTTTTGATACCCGACGAGGTCACGATGGATAACGTTTCCTGGATATTCGGTAACGCCCAGGGCTCAAGGAAGGTCGGCCGTGGTGCGTTTACGTTGATTGAGTTGCTTGTTGTTATATCAATTATTGCGTTATTAATCGGTATTCTGTTGCCCGTCTTGGGTAACGCCCGTGAGGCCGCTCTGACGGCTAAGTGTCTGGTGAATATGAGGACGCTGACCCAGGCGTCTCTGAATTACTCCGTTGACAATGACGATTCTTTGCCTCGGGCGAGTACCACCGCTTTCAACGGCAACCCGGGGGACGAAGCGGTTTGGTTTGTCGCTTTGGACAGCTACCTGGGGCAACTGACCAATACTCAGGTCACGGTGGCCGGCGACCGGAGATTTGACGAATTCAAGCAAGACCCGGTTTACACACAAATCCCCACAATCCCCACGGTGAACAGCCAGAACCTCAGGGAGTTTAACCGGACGATCAAGATGAATGAATTCATCAACGAGTTTGATCGGGCCGGCCAGGTCCCAACGGGGGATGGTTACACCAAAATCTACGATATACCCAGCCCCTCCGAGACCGCGTTTTTTGCAGATGGCCACGGCACAGACACCACCGGGAGCATGGGGACCACCAACATCACCGAGATCGGCCGGTTCAATGTGACCGCTGACCGGGTGGCCCTGCGACACGCCGACAACAGCGCGAACGTTAGTAAGGCCGACGGATCGGCGTCGAACGAAAAGATGGAGATCCTGGGATTGTGGACCCCCGATGATTCAAACCGCCAGGTCGAACGCTGGTTCCCCGACTACACAGTATTCGGTCCGATCGCCACACGGAACCCAGAACAAAGATTGATCTGGAACTTCCGGCGCTAAACAACGGCGGTGATGTTTGTCGTATTGATTAACTTGGCTAGCCAGCTAATTTTTTTCAGCTTGAAACGATCAAAAGGAGTGAGACGATGATGAAGCGAAAGAGATGGGTTTATTTCCCATTTTTAGGTGTAGTTGGTGTGCTGCACACGTCGTTGCACGGCCAGACCGCGCCAGCCGCCTTAACGTTTAGTGATGGGATTCAGTTTACCGAGGCATTGGTTAACGCCCCCGGGCCAGAGTCGCCGTTCTCAAACTTCTTTGAGTTCTCGGTCGATCCACTCCAAAATTTCAACTTCCTCGATCCTTCGGATTCGTTTGGCTTTATTGCAATTTCGGGGGATGGCGATTCGTCAGGTGTGGTCGATACTTATATCCCGTTGGTTTTTGGTTCGGGTGTAACACCGACTTTCGGCGGCGATCCTTTTAATAATCTGGTTTTGGTGCAGGATATTTCCGAATCGGTCTTTTCGCCGAGTCCCGCGCCCGGCACGATTGTGATCCCTCCGATCCAGCCCGACGGCGGGCTGACGGCTCTGCCGACCACCGCTGCGACCTTTGCCTTGGTCGGTGGCGTCGACTTCACGGCCGTGGGCGCTGGCATCGTAGGTTCGGACTTTGACCTCGATAACGACGGGACGTTCGATTCCGCGGCCAGCCTGCCGTTCACCACGGTCTTTGATGCATTTTCGCTCCTGGACTCTGAAGTCGACGATATTTTTGCCACAACCCCACAGTTCACGGCTCGGGATTTTGCCGACGAGCTGGGCGGCGTCACCTTCGACCAAGCGTTCGACGCGGTCGGCGGGTTCTCCGATGGGGCCGACGGTGTCTTCCGATTTGAAGACGGCACGCTGGCGGCCTTCGACGCCAACGGCACCCCGCCCGTCGCCCCCGCGCCCGCCGGCCCCGTCGAGTTCGATAATTTCGGCGCGACCGGTTTCGAAGAGATCGCGGTGATCAACAGCGATGGCGACCTCCAGTTTGCCAATATCCCGGTGGATAGTGATCCGGTGACTGATGGCGATCAGCCGTTCACGCTGACCCCCGGATCGGTCAACAATATCCCGCTTCCCCAAACCCTCGGCGACGTGATTCCCACTCCCGATCCCCCAGCCGGTATCGATCTTTCCGACATCATCGCGTTCGGTGAAGATGCCGTTGAGCCGACCGGTGAACTGATCGCCGGCACCAGCTTCGAGAACGAAACGCCAACATTGGTCACGGTGACCGAAGGCGAACTGGTGGCCGAAGGGTTTATCCTCGATGTGAACGGCGACGCAGATTTCAACGGCGACGGGGACACCGACGATCTGATCGCGGTGCCCGACCTCAATGGCGATGGCGACACCGACGATACCTTCACTCTCGCTTTTGTTGAGGGCGCGACTCGGTCGGAGCCGACATTTTCCGGTGAGCCTTCCCCGATTATCGATCCGACAACGGGTTTGCCTTCCGAAGAAGACTCGGCCTCCGGAGTCGTCGTGGACTTGACCAACTCAGCGGCTGACCCCGAACCGCAGAACTTTACCGGCCCTGATGGCGGCTTCGGTGGCGCGGATGATGTGCTCTTCGATACCTCGGGTGTCGTTGCGATACTCGATAGCACTTCGAGTAGCGAGACCGCCGGTGATCTGGGCTTCGATTCGGTGTTCATCGACACCCGCGACGACGGGAACGAAACCGGTTCTTCGGCTTTCGACATCGCCGACGGCGGCGACTTTCTTGGCGTCACGGCTTTCGACGTACTGGGTGAAGACGCCGATGACATGACCCCCGGCGTCCAGGACGGACGGGATGGTACCAACGTATTCCAGTACAACGACACCGACGGCACGATCCAGACCACATTTGACGAAGTCGATCTCAGCGGCGTCGATCAAGCCTTGTTCAGCTTCCTTCTGGGCGTTGAAAACACAGGCTTCGAGGGTCTCGACGCCCTCTCGGTCACGCTAGACGTGACCCGAGGTGCGTCGGCTGATGCAGACACGCTGTCGGTACTAGAGATCGACGGAGACCTGCTTTCCCTTATCGGTGACCTGACCGACACGGAGGGCGAGTTGGGTTTGGTGAGTTTTCTCATTCCCGAAGACGTACTTACCGCTCAAGCCGTATTTGCCTTCGACTCAAGTGCGGGCGCTGAAGAAATCATTATCGACGACATACGATTCACCGTAGCGGATATCGGTGAATTTTTGGCTGCGGACTTCGACCAAGACGGCGATGTGGATGAAGAAGACTTTGTGACCTTTGCGGGCCTCTTCGGTGCGCTCGAGGCTGGCTTGGTTGCGGACTTCGATGCCGACGGTGATGTCGATGAAGAAGACTTCGTGACTTTCGCCGGCCAGTTTGGTCTGACCTCAACGCCGACGAGCGAATTCGCCGCGAGCTTCAACACGTTCTCTGGCAGCCTCGGGCTTGATTTCACGGCCAGCGACTTCGTTGCGGTTCCCGAACCCGGTACGCTCGCTCTGGTTGGCCTGAGTTTGTTGGGCCTTGGGCGTCGCGGGCGAAATATCCGTCGATGATTTGAAATCCTAAAAAAAGCGTGGCGGTTCATTGCCTGGCACGTCTTCTTTGTTGTCCGTACTTAATGACTGATTTTTAAGCATACCTATAGGAGAGAGTTTCATGAAGACCCAGCACAGCATTCTCAGTCTCACCGTGGCCGCCACTCTGGCTGGTCTAGGGAGCACGCAAGCCTCGGCACAAACCGCCTTGTTTACCGGCACGAGTTTCGAGGTTTCGATCTCGGATTTCGTGGGAGTCGGCGACGGCTCCGAAAACCTGGTCTCGACCACGGTCAGTGTTACCAACCTTACGGGTGAACCCGTGTTTAACCCCTCGGTTTTCACGGCTTCGTTTTCCGGCCCGCTGCACCAAGAACAGGTACAGTTCACCCCGGTCGCGCCCGTGACAACCACGCCTCTTGCTGACTCCGCCACGGCTCTGGTTGGCGGCGATTCCTTGTCGCCTATTGATACGGCATTTCTGCTGACCAGTGATGATGTTTTGTTGGCTTTAACGGCACCCAACGAAGAAGAAATTACCGCAGTAAGCGCCGAAGCCTCGACTCTGACCTTCGGCGGTATTACCGGTTTCAGCCAGCTGCTTGAAGGCTCGTTTTCGATCGAAGACGCACTTAATCCAGCGACCTTAGCCACCGTGGACTTGGCCCAGCTCGTTTTCTCGGCCGACGACTCGATCCTTTTCGACTTCGTCATCGCTGGCGGCGAGCCGGGCAACACAACCAGCGACACGGGATCGGTCATCATCGCGGTTCCCGAGCCCACCAGTTTGGCGTTGTTGAGCCTGGCTAGCTTGGCGTTGGCCGGGCGTCGCCGCAAAGGTTGAGCTAGTGCGTGAGTGCCTCGAATCTTCATGAAATTTAGTCGCTGAGTGGGAAATCTGCTCAGCGGCTTTTTATATGGAGAAGCCTGTTACTTCTTCTGATCGATTCCTTGTTTTGATTTGCTTGATGTTGGCTTTAGGAAGGCTTTTGGCTTGTTGAATTTGATTTCTTTACAGCGTCTAGTTGTGCTGATGTTTGTGGTAATGTTGGCTGCGCCTGCGGTGGCTCAACTGCGTATTGTCACATACAACACCAATACGTTCGGCACCGAGGGCGATGTCGCCGATTTGCCTTCGAACTTCCGCACGGTGCGCACGGAAGCTGACGTTGTTTTTCAGGCCATCGGCGAGGAATCGGTCAACGGCATCGCCCGCCCCGCGGACATCATCCTGCTCCAGGAGCAGCAGCAACTCGACACCACCACCGACAACCTGGTCGATCGTCTCAATGCTATCTACGCCGATCAAGGCATCGTTTATGCCCGCGGGGTAGAGGTTGCGGCGACCACGGGGAGCACGGGTTTTGGGACCCCGAACGCAGGGGAGATCCGACAGGCCGTGATCTACCGCACGGACACGGTGCAGCTGATCGAGGAAGATTCCTTCGGCAACATCAGCGGCCCGACCCAGCCGCGTGAGACTTTGTTCTCGCGGTTCCGGCCGGTGGGCTTTGGCAGCGAAGCCGACCTCTATATTTTTAATTCCCACTTTGAGGCAGGCGACAGCACGAGCGACCTGTTTGCCCGGGAGTCGGAAGCCACCGACATCCGCGACTTCATCAGCTCGCGCGGGCTGGGCAACAGCAACATCATCGTTGCCGGCGACCTCAACGTCGATTCGAATTTTGAGACCTCCGGCAGCACCGCCTTCGGAGGCCAATCGTCCCTGCAGATACTCGCGGCGGGAACCGACGCCAGCGGCCGGGTGCTCGACCCCGTGTTCCCGGACGGCCAGAACGTTACTTTCAATAACAACGCGGCTCTCGCGGAGCTCTTGACCCAAAGCCCTTCCGGCGGCGGCGGGGGATTGGTGGGCGGTGGGATCGACGACCGCTTCGACTTTGTCCTGCAGAGCGACGAATTGCTGGACGGCGAAGGCGTGGCGTCAATCGAGGGATCGCTGCGGGCCTTCGGCAACAACGGTTCGACTTTTAACGACACGATAAACGACGGCAACACCATTCAGATCGAGGGATTGACCTCGTTCACCACGGCTGAGGTACTCGATGCATTAGAGGCGGCCAGCGACCACCTGCCGGTCGTCGAGGATTTTCAGCTCCCGGCGATTCAAAGAGTCACGGCGTTGGATGAAGGCTCGGTGGCTTTTGCGGTGCAAGGCACCGATGCCGCATTGAGCTTTTTGGTGGAAAATGTCTCACCGGTTGAGGTTACGATCGGCGCGGATGAATTAGATTTCACCTTTGAGGGCTCGGGGCTCGCGGCGGGTTCATCGGGGACCGGCCAGGCGTTCGCGGTGAGCGATGGCGCTGTGATTGAAGTGGGGCTAGATACGTCTCAGGTCGGCGCGTTCGGGGCGGGCATCCAGGTCAGCAGCGACAGCTTTGCGGCGGTGGACGGCGAGTTTACCGGCGAGACGACCGTCGTCGTATTGGCTGAATCGCAAGCTTCGTTTAGTGCAAACGACGCGGCGGATGACGCCATCGAGATCGACTTGGGTCGGGTGTTCTTAAGCGACGGGCAGGTCGATCAGAGCCTCACCGTCTTTAGCCCTGTCTTAACTCCCGGGGTGTCGCAGGCCGGTGTCGATCTGACCGGTCTGATCTTGCAGCAAGGCCGCGACGCGTTCGAACTGCTGGGGACCCAGGTGTCCGGGATCGCCGCGGGTGGAGCGACGGACCTCGAATTGATTTTTACGCCCGGTGACTTCGGGTTGCAGCAGGTGGCGTTTCTCATTGGCACTGCCGACGACGCATCGTTTCTCGGAGCCGAGATGCGCGCGTCCCTGCTGGTGACAGCTTCAGTTGAGTTGGCGCTGGCAGAAAGCGATCTCGACGCTAATGGCACAATTGATGAAGAAGACTTTGTGGTGTTTGCAAGTCAATTTGGCGCAACCGGATTGGGGTTAGCCGCCGACTTTGACTTGGACCAAGATGTAGACGAAGAAGACTTTGTGGTTTTCGCGAGCCAGTTTGGTTTGAGCGGCTTATCCGCGGATAGTTCAGTATTATCTTTGGATCGGTTCGCGGCCGACCTGGGAGTCAACGTGCCGTTGGTGGGCGAGTCGGTGGTCCCCGAGCCCGCGACAGCCGTTGTAATAGTGTTCACGAGTGTAGGGGCGATGCGGCGGGCTCGGCACGCAACTCGAGCTTGATGCGGTTACGGTTGTGAAGACCTATTTCTTTTAAACGGTGTGCGCCGATCTCCGTAATGGCTGTCGATGTAGATCACACCTTCTAGGCTCGCCCGAGCCGAAACCCTTTTCTGATGTACGGGTTTTGATCTGTCGTATATGAACGCGTTGTGGACTTTGCCGTTCGGCTTGAATAAGTCGAAAACGTAGGTGTCCCGCCGGGTTTCGCAACGGTATGTTCCCCTGGAGCCACTTGGGGCCGAAGTAAGACTCGTCGAGCACGACTTGATAGCTGGAGGGGCTCGCTTACTCACAGGGCTCTGTCACGCGAACGCACAAGGGCTTTGGCAGAGAAGGCACTGCATCATGGTCTGGGACGGTGAGTAGGGGTATCTGCATGGCGGATAAATCCGCCGCGGTATGACAGACA
The DNA here is from genome assembly GCA_038747275.1 of Planctomycetota bacterium. Classification (GTDB taxonomy): domain Bacteria; phylum Planctomycetota; class Phycisphaerae; order Phycisphaerales; family Phycisphaeraceae; genus Algisphaera. The sequence goes on from JBCDJW010000037.1 coordinate 17,037, forward strand.
TACATCACTAGGGCAGATTTATAAAAAAACCGGCCTTTCGGCCGGTCGGTCTAAAACATTCGGTTGTTGCTGTTCACATAACACAAGGGAATCAGAGGCTGATTAGCCTACGCCATCACTCTAATCAGGCTTGACGACGCCTGCGACCGAGGATGGTTAGACCACCCAAGCCGATCAGTAAGAGGCTGGCGGGTTCGGGAACAAGATTCGGATTGACCGAGCCAAACGTCGTCACCGTCGGATCGATATTGAAAAGGCTGACGTCAACGGCGTTGCCCGCGGCGTCGAAGACCGCGATGGCCTCATCAGGATCGCCAAAGTTGATGGTCACAGTGTTGAAAAGATCACCGGTGATGCTGTCACGAAAGACGGATAGGGCCTCGAATACACCGTTAAAGGCGATGTCGGAGCCGCCTAAATCATCACCGAAAAGAAGAGCATCGTTAACACTGTCATCAGGAACACCGATGGCATCAAAGATAGTCCCGAAGGCTGAGAGATCATCCGGCGTGCCGTCATTATTAGCGTCGACGTCTGTTTCCCCATCGCCGGTAAAGGAATCGGTCAAGACAAGCGTGAAGGCAGGGTTCTCCGGATCATCGATCTCTACGGAAAGTAGACCATTCGCATCAAACGTACCGCTCGCCGCGAAGAAGTTGTTGACATCGCCCGGGTTTGAGGTGCCCGGGTCGGACTCAAGGAACACAAGATTGCCAGTAAAAGATTCACCGGGCGTACCTAGCAGTTCAACAAACGTTGTCGCGGGGTCACCGCCGGGAGGGTTGGCAGCAAACTCATTGATCAAGACCGAAGCGGTAGCAGAACTGCTTAACATCAACCCCGCAACAGTACCCAAGCCCAATGTTCTCTGTTTCATATCTTCGAACCTCCAAAAAGTAATCGGTTGTAATCGCCCGTGAAAGCTTTAGCGGGTCACGCAAGAATATAAGTCGCTACCCTCTAGTTCTTGTGCTAGAAAAGTGTCAATTGTGCGTGGGTTCCACGTAAGCGCAGCAGCCAAAAAATGCCCCTTGGACGTAAGTCGTTGTCCGGCGCATTTGACAAGTTAGTAAATGATTAAAACCGACCGACCTGGCGGTTTGGACCTGTTCCCTGACAATCCGTACAAATTGTGTGAGATGATTTCACGGAATTCGGCTCGTTCAGAAAAGGTCAACACATGGCTCGTAATCGTTACACCCCGGAGCAGATCATCAGCAAGCTCCGTGTGATCGAGGTCCTGGCTGACGAGTTGTTGGAGCGTGAGGTGTTCGATACGCTGATGAGGCGAAGGTTTTGATCGCACACTGGCGTGTGCAGCACAACACGGTCAGGTCGCACTCATCGTTGAATGGTTGATCGTCCGTCGGCTATACGTCGGGAATGTCAAAGCTACCTAAATACTGGAGATCGATGATTCGTGGCGACCGCGTCTTTACAGCCTAAGCCCAACCCCACCGAAAGCCGGTAGAGCAAGGTAATAAAACGCACTAAGCAAAACATATATCTTTCGTAAAGAATTTTGTACCCTAAAGCCCTGGGCTTTACCGCTTGAACTAAACCGACTTGTTCGAGGCTACGGCAATGGTAACTAAACAGATACGGGCTTCCCGGACTAGTCCGCGGTAGCAAGAATACAGATCTAAAATTTACCAAAATTCCAACTCTCGCTGAAAATAGCTTGAGCTACGTGCTTATCTGTAAAATAGAGTTTTAACACATGAAAATTTTTCGATTGATGATTGCGTTATTTTCGACTGGGCTCACAAATCCGATCCTCGCTGAGGCCAGTACGGAAATCTCGCAACGAGAGAACGATTACGCACAGGTTGACTTGCACGCCGAACAGCTTGAAGTGAAGAAGTGGAGGTATCCAGCGAAAGAACTTCATATTCGCGCGGGCCTCCCCAACTTCTTGAAGAAAGCCAGAGCCGGGGAAGACCTGACGATCGCTTACTTCGGGGGAAGCATCACAGCCCATGAAGGCTGGCGGCCGATGAGTTTCACGCAACTTGAAGATTTTTTTCCGCAAGCCAGGCTCAAGATGGTCAACGCCGCAATCGGCGGTACGGGTTCTGTCGTTGGGGTATTTCGGGCCGACGACGATCTGCTGCTGCATAATCCCGACCTCGTGTTTATCGAGTTTGCCGTGAACGACCGCCGAGATACGGGAAAGAAACCTAAAGATGTCATTCGAGCCCTCGAAGGGATCGTACGTAAGCTAAAAACCCAGAATCCGGACGTCGACATTTGCTTTTTCTATACGCTCAACAACCATGACATCGAAACCCTCAATCAAGGCTACGCGCAGCCAGCCGTAGCAGCCCACGAGGTCATCGCCGAGCACTACCAAATCCCGTCCATATATGCCGGCCCCGGCGTGGCCGAAATGATCCGCGCCGGAGAAGCGGTCTTTACCGGGAAAATCACACAAGCGGACGCGGGTCTGAACCTTAATGGACAGCTTGTTATCACCGAAGACAAGACCCATCCCACGATTCCCCACGGCCACCGCGTCTACGCAGATGTAGTGGGGCGGTCGCTAAACACCATATTTAGCACGACCGGACGTGCTGCGGATATTCCCGCACCGTTATACACGCCGACGTGGGAATCAGCTAAAACTCTCCCGGCTCACGGTAATGCGACCTTTACTGGCAACTGGGAAAAAGTCGGCCCCGATACGGGGCCACGCTGTTTCCGATTTGGAAATCGCTTCTACGACTGGTTTCCCCACTTGTACCGGACCGAAACCCCAGGCGCATCCGTCAAGATCCGGTTTCGTGGCTCGATGATCGGCATCAAAGGCGTTCGCGGCCCTGATTCAGGGGTCGTCGAAATCCAGGTAAACGATCAGCTGCCGTTCAAGGAAAACTTATTCACGGTATACAACACCAGGCCTTCGTACGGCGGAGAGCCCTTAGATGAATTACACAACGGTGAACATATCGTCGTATGGTCGCTAGCAAGTGAAATACCAAATAAACAGGCGATCCTAGCGTCATATCACCGCGAAGGAAACGATAGAGACTTAATCGAAAACCCCGAAAAATACGAGCCGAATCGGTTCTCTGTCGGCCAAATCGTTTTGATCGGCGAGATTATCCATGACGAGCAGACTTTGCGGTAAATGTGCGGGGTTAAGGTTAGCACGAATTACTTTGTCTGCAGAGAAACAGAATACGAATCGGTAACCGAGTAATATCTAGAAAAAATCAGTTGCGTAAATGTTTATCGAAAACAACCCTCGCCGACACATGGCGAAACCGACATAACTTAGTCGATTCCATATAGGCGACCGCTATATCTCTCAGGATTGGCCCTCCTTAGTCATGGACGGTTGTGTGTATGAAAGATAACACACTGCCTTTTTGAACAATTACTTTCACGAGTTCTAGTCTTCAATAAATCTCCCGTGATCTTTCGATTTTTGACTTTTATTTTCCCTTTAATTTAGGGTTTTTGCTTCTCCCGAGAGCGAAGCCGGGATCATACCTTTAGGCTAGAGACACGATTGGTGATTAACCGCTGGCGTTGTTGATACCCCCCCTTTGCCATACGAATTACCGTCTCGCATCAATTCGGTTAGCTTGGATATTTTTGGTGAGGGTTTAATCTTGGTGTTTTTCGCGTAGGCGAGCGCTAAGCCTCAAGATCAAATGCACGCGCTCGAATTCTTCAACTATTTCATCGCGTACCGCCAGCACGGGGTCCTCGGGTGGGGGGGCAACAACTGTCGCTTGTTCGCCCAGCGCTTTGCGGGCCATCGAGCGGTATCGGCTGAGCGAACGGTCGCCGAAGCAGGCGACGGGGGCGAAGTCTTCGGCCAGCCACCACGTGAACGGCACGCGGAAGCCCGCGTTGACCGGGGTCTTTACGATCAGGTCCGCGTGCTCCTCGTCGCGGAGCAAGAAGCGGAGGTCAATCATATCGGGGTTGGCTTCGGCGATCCGCTGCATCGCCGCGCCCTGGAGGGCGCAGTCGCCGCACCAGGTTCCGGTGAGGCAGAGGACGTGGATCTTGCGGGTGAAGCCGGCGATCAGCTCTGATTGTTGGGGGTTGAGCTCGCACTGGCCGTACCGCTGTTCCCAGGGCGGACGGTGGGCGAGGTCTGCTCCGGCGAGGAATTCGGCGTAAGGCAGGGCTTGATTGAATTTGTCGGTGAGTAGTCCTTGTTGGTCCATCCGCATGGAGAGCATCATACCTAGTCCGCATAACCCGTAAGGTTTAACGAAGGGTAGATTTATGGATAAAGCGGCTGGATATTATGGGAATATATCCGAGACTTAAGCGATGTCTCGTTCCAAGGTCCAAGCCGTATTTCCGGGAAATTGCCACGCGTTTACGCTGGTCGAGGTATTAATTGTTGTAGTCATCCTCGGGGTCTTGGCATCGATCGTGCTCCCGCAGTTCGTGGACGCGACGGCTCAATCCAGCAAGTCTGTTTTTGTTTCTAATCTGCGGATGTACATCCAGGCGGCGGAGCTTTATCAGCTGGATACCGGCAACTACCCGGCCGACTCGTCGTCGGGTGCGGTACCCGCAGGGTTTGATTCTTATATCGATCCGGCCGGCTGGACCCGCGGGACGCCGATAGGTGGGGTGTGGGACGTCGAGTTCAATGACTCAGGCGGTGTGCGTTCGGCTCTGGGGGTGCACTTCAACGGTGACGGCGAGACTCGCGACGATTTATTCATGCGGGAGATCGACCAGCTGCTTGACGACGGCGATCTGGCGACGGGCGGATTCCGCAAACTCGAAGAGGGGCGGTACTACGCCATCATCCGGGAGTAGTCTTGCGGTCAGGTTGTGCCGGCGGGGGCGAGGCGCGGTATATCAACATCTTGCGGCCGTCGCGGAAAAGTATCAGCCTCTCGTCGTGTACGCGGTATGTATCTACCTCGCTCAGGATTTCGAGCAGGCGGTTTTCCTGATCCATCAATCCCGTCGGCTCGTCGAGGTATCGGCGGGTGGTACCTAGGGGGCCGAACCGTATTTCGCCTTCGGGTGTAATTTCGACTTGGCCGAAGAAGCGGTTAGCCCCCGCGAAGCCTACGGCACGGCCGTCGCCGGAAAGCTCGAGGGTGATCGGCTCGGCATTTGGTTCTTGAGGTCTAAGCGGGTGTTTGCCTTCGATACGTTCGAGCACCCAAATCGACTCAACAACCGACTCCAATTCGTCTGGTCCAATGACACGACCGGCGCAAGCCGAAAGGAATAGCGTGCAAAGGCTACAGAGTAGAAGCAGCGGCATGGTTTGACTTGCCTTCATGGTGTGTAATGGAATTTTTCCGAGCCTTGGCGTCTTACGACTACGGTGTGCGGGTTAGATCGCTTTTTTTCCCGTAGGTCATTCTTCCGGCTTAGGGCCGTTTAGTATTTCGGCCGGCGCTGCCGGCAAGATATCGCCCGTGCCGTCTTGATCAGCATTGAGGTTGATCGCGGTGGCCATACGTTTCAGGATCAGGCGGGCGGTGGTTTCTCGGCCGAACCAGGTTACGTCGATCTCGAATTCGGTGAGCCGCGAGGTCTGGCGGTTCACGAAGATGGTGATTTTGTCGTTCTGCTCGTCTTTGGCCACGATTTTCCAATGGCCCGCCTCGGCATCCCCCGTGGTCTCGACGATCCGGTATCCCAAGTCGCCAAAGGCGGCTTCGCCCGAGGCCACCACCACGTCGAACGGCCCCATCCACGACGCGACCAGCTTGCCGCGCTTGAACGCCGCGGCACCCTGCGAAGCGGCCGAAGCTGCCGCCCCGAGCGCAGCCAATTCCAGGCCGCAGCCCGGTGTGCCGAGCAGTGGCGTCATTAAAACCGCACCGACAATGAGTGTTACGTGTCTTCGTTTCAAATAAAACTCCCGCGTCAAAATCGATAGGCGGGAGTTTAACCGAGATCGATGGCAACACGGCATTTAGGCCGGTCTACTCTTCGGGCTTGAGCAGCTGCGGGAAATGCTTGCGGAGTTTCTCTACTTTGGGCAGAGCGGAAAAGGCCACGTAAGGCTGGTTGGGGTTTCTCTCGGCGTAGTCCTGGTGGTAGTCCTCGGCGGGGAAGAAACGCTTGAGCGGTTCGAGCGTGGTGGCGATCGGCTTGTCGAAGAGCTGGGCTCCGTTCAACTGCCTGATGTAGGCCTCGGCGACGCGTTTCTCGTCTTCGTCTTCGAAGAAGACGGTCGAGCGGTACTGCCGGCCGATATCGTTGCCCTGGCGGTTTAGTTGTGTAGGGTTGTGGGCGACGGCGAAGAACACCTGGAGGATCTGGCCGTAGCTGATCACGGCGGGGTCGTAGGTGATGGCGATGACCTCGGCGTGGTCGGTCAGGCCGTTGCTGACGGCCTGGTAGTTGGCGTCGTCCGCTGTCCCCCCGGCGTAGCCGGAGACCACACTGCTGATCCCTTCGACCTCTTCGAATACGGCCTCGGTGCACCAGAAGCAGCCACCCGCGAGGACGGCGACAGCGGGATCGCTCGACTCGTTTTCGAGATCGACTTCGGGAAACGGCAGGTCGGTGGCGGCGTGGGTGGGGCGGTTGCAGGCGAAACCGGCAAAGCAGGTCAGAAGCATCAGGACGGCTCCAGAAAAGAGGCGTGGTCGGTTGCGTGAAATATTCATGAGTGTCATTACGCTTATTCTAGGCAGTGGTTCTCGGCGGTCGGCTCTCTACCTGTTACGGACCTGACTGGCCGATGATTCTCAGACATTCGATAATGAGAACGCAGGCCTGTATCAATCGGGTTAAACTTCTACTATGAATCCAAGACGTCCATATTCGAATCGTCCCGGGGGCCGCCGGTTCAATAGCGGGGGGAGTAGCCGAGGCGGCGGCTTCGGTGGCGGCCGACCGCGGCGCGGGGGTGGCGGCGGGAAGCCGGGCGATCTGCCGATGCTGCTCGGTGAGCCTTCGCCGTCTCTGGCGAAGATCAACGCCATGAACATGGAGAAGCTCGCGGTCAAGATCAAGTCGCTGCGTGAGGAGCAGGAGCGGATGAACGCCAAGCTCGAGCGGCTCTTGGCCCGCGACCCCGCGGCTCCCGAAGAGAAGATCGCCCAGGCGAAAGACACGCTGGCTCGGCTCAAAGCGTTGGAAGACGCAGCCATGCAGCGGCTGGTTGGCAAAGCGGAGCGGAAAAAGCTGCGCGAGCAGCGAGGCCGGTGAGCAAATAAATAACGAGCAGGTGGCGTGGTACAGGGCTTAACCAATATGGGCGGCGTGGCCTTTACCCCCGTACTGTTAGCCGGGGCGTCTTTGGCGGGTGCTTTGTTGATGTCTTCGTTGCTTGTGGTTTTATCTGTAGGCGTTCACGCGTTGGTGATGCGAGAGCTCTACGACCGGCTGTGCTACGCCGGGCGGCTGGTGTGGCTGCGTCTGTCGCTGATCGTTTTGATTTTGTTGCTGGCCCATTCACTACAGATCGTGATGTTCGGTCTGGCCTATCACCTGATGGGGGATCCGCCGAACGGCTTGGCCGGGGTGTACGACGGATCGCTCACCGACGCTCTGTATTTCTCAGCGGCGGTGTACACCACCGTCGGCTTCGGCGACATCACGCCGTCGGGGTACCTACGCCTCTTGGTCAGCTTCGAGGCGCTGCTCGGGCTGGTGCTCATCGCCTGGTCGGCGTCGTTTACGTTCGTGGCGATGTCGCGGCTCGCTAAACCGGGTTCTAACGCTGACCACGATGATCGAGAGGCGGGTGACAACGGGTAAGGACGCTTTGAGAGAAGCGGATCTAGTATTTCGTGATTCAAAAAATCACGACAAAATCAAGAATTGTCCTTGAAAGTAAGCGTTCCACCGATATCTTCTACGGTCCCGACAAAGCCGGACACGCCTATGAATTTATTTACGACCCCCAATCTCGTCTCGCGTACCGCTTCGTGACCCGTCAACAACAATGAGGGGGTGCGTAGCGTGAGCGACTTTATCGCTCATACTTTCGGTACGCGCGAAATATGAGCTTGATCAGCTGGAGACAAAAAACCCGGCTGCCAGACTAAGAACCATTACTTGTGGGTGTTATCCCATGCCTAAAGCAAAAAAGAAAAAGAAGAAACAGAAAACGAAGAAGGCCAAGCTGATCCCTCTGGCCACGGTTCGGGCGGTGGCGGCGGAAGACCTGCGTGTCGGGGACGGGGTCGCGGTGTCTTGCGTTACCGCTCAGTTTTTGGCTTGTGAAGACCCGCCGCCCGGCGAGACGCACAACCGTGTGCTCAAGGCCGATTTCATCCCGGCGGACGCGGGCGACCCGTTGCGGATCGTTGCGGTGTGCCTGCCGTTTGTGCTGGCGGTTAACGTCGCCCGGCAATATGTGACGATCGATGTCCGGCGCCAGCACCTCGTGAAACTCGATGCGGGTTACACCAAACGGGCGATGAAAAAACTCGGCGAGAAACGCAGTCTGCGGCTCCGCTAAATTTCGGCGTGGTCAGGTGACGGTTGTTTCGCGATGTTTTAAGCCAAACCGCATCAGGCGGCTTGGGACTTGGCTTTACCTTTTTCCAGCATCCATTTGTCGATCGCGTTCACGACGTTCTCGAGTTTAGGCTTGTTATATTGCTCGTCGGCACCGACTTCTATGCCCTTGTGGCGGGTTTCGGCGGTGATGAGAGAGCTGTAGAGCACGACCTTGGTGTCGGCGGTGGCGGCGTTTTCCTTGACCTTCTTGCAGAGGTGCAGGCCGTCCATCTGGGGCATCTCGATGTCGGAGATCAGCACGTCGGGCAGATCGCCACCGTCCTTAACGGTTGTTTTGAACGCCTCCCAAGCTTCGAGCCCGTTACGGTAGACCGTGAAATCGTTGAAGCCCGAGCCGCGGATCATCTTGTCGATCGAAGCGCGGATGAAGCTCGAGTCTTCCGCCAGCCAGATCTTGCATCGGCTGCGGTCGACGCCAAGGGTATTGACCGCGGCGTCCTTGGCGTGGCTGTCTTTTTCGTTGATCGTGTCATAGATCGACTCGAAGTCGAGCATCATGATGAGTTCTTCGCCGACTTCAGCCATGCCGGTCACGGCGGTATGGCCGTTCGCGCCCGAGTCGGGCACAGGGCGGACGTCTTCCCACGACAGGCGGTAGATCGAATCGACGATCTCGACCTCGAACGCGGCGGTGACGCCGTTGAACTCGGTGACGATGATCTTCCACTCGTTTTCGTCGTCGTGCTTCGGCACTCGGCTGAGCTGCTTGTGGAGGTCGACCACGGTAAGGACGCTGCCACGCAAGCGGATGACGCCCTTGACCGTCTCGGCTTGGCCTGGGGTGGGCACAGCGTCGACGTGGAGGATCACCTCGCGGACCTTGGCGACGTTGACCCCGAAGCGCTGGCCGCCGAGCTCGAAGACCAACACCTCGAGTTCGTTGGTGCCCGACTCGAGCAGGATGTCTTTACTGGCATTCTTGGCGGCGTTGGGGTTCGTAGGCATCGTGGGTCTCAACGGGGAAAGGAGAAGCCAAAGCTGACCGGAGATTCCGGCTTAGGCGATTCGGTATTTTTAGATATCGGCAGGCCGACGCCGGGGTTTAACCGGCCGATAGGGCCGGCGTCGGCCTAGGACCGCTGCGTAACCCGTAGGCCGGTTATTACCGGCCCCGTTTCAGCCCAAACAGCCGGCGACGTAGGCGCGGAGTTTGTCCGGCCGGATCGCATCGCCTAGACCGAGTTCGTTCGCCGCCTCCAACGCGGTGTCCGCATCCCAGCCGCGATAACGCGCCAGCGCGATCAGCACCATCGCCCCGGCCCGCTGCCCCAGCTTGCAATGCACCGCCACCGGCCCGGCCTCGCGGGCCGCGGTCAAAACCGTCTCGTATGCCGTCGCCAGCTTCCCGTCGGCTCCGCCGTCTTCCGGTGGCCGCAGGGACATCGGCAAGCTGATGTAGTCCATGCCCAACGCCTCACACGCCTCGCCCTCTTCCTGGATGGACATAGGCATCGCGTCTTCGTTGTCGTGACGCAGGTTGATGACCGTCTTCACCCCCGCGTCGGCGAGTTCGGCTAAAGCTTTTTGGTCGGGCTGGGGTAAAACCGCGAGGCCGTGGTCAGCGAGGTTGATCGTGGGCACGCGTAGTTTCTCCGGGGATTCGGGAAGGGGGATTGGGGGGTCAAAATTACTAGAATGAATTTTTTGATTTACAGTAGTTTTACTGCGTTGCTGTGAGTCCACAGCATGTGCCGATTCGTCTAGATTCGCAAGCTCATATCCGAGGACACTTAATCGATGCGCCCGAATGCCGTCTTTTATATTTTTGCTCTTGTTTTTTCTATTAGTTCTATCCTTGGATGCACTTCGAAGCCTCAGGCTGTGCTCCCTCCTGAGCAGAAGCTGCCTGCGGAGCGCGACCAAGCGTCTCGCCCCAACCTCATCTTCATACTTACCGACGACCAGCGCTGGGACTCGCTCGGCTTCACCGGCCACCCCCTTGCCCAGACGCCAAACCTCGACCAGCTTGCCGCCGACGGCGTCGTCTTCGACCAGGCCTTTGTCACCTCGGCGATCTGCACGCCCAGCCGGTTCAGCATCGTGCTCGGCCAATACGAACGCAAGCATGCCCTCAACTTCAACTCTGGCACTGCGCTCGCCCCCGAAGCCTGGGCCCAGTCCTATCCGGTCCTGCTCCGCGAAGCGGGATATTTCACTGGCTACGTCGGCAAGAACCACATGCCCATCGGCGAACGCGGCTACTACACCGGCCTGATAGAAAAGAGCTTCGACCACTGGTACGCCGGTCACCACCACATCGGCTTCTACCCCAAAGAAAAGCACGAGGTTTTTGATAACGCCGCTCCCGACACGCAGGCCGAGATCGTCTCCGAAAGCGCCCTCGCTTTCCTCGACCCCGGTTCCAACGAAACGTTCTACGATAAGGCGATCGACTTCCTGGGCAAACGCCCGGCCGACCAGCCCTTCGCCCTGTCGATCGCCTTTAACCTGCCCCACGGCTTTAGCACCCAGTCCATGGAGCAGCGGCCCTCCGACGGCGATCTCTACCGCACCGCTTACCGCGAATACCAAGACACCCTACCCCTTGCTCCGCACTACCTCGCCCGGGACGATATCGAGTCGCCCAAACTCCCCGCCGACGTCTTGCTGACCGACCTCCGCCAAAAAGGTTACGACTGGGTCGACCAGCCCAATACCGCCCGTGAACGCATGATCCGCGTCCTTCAGGCCGTCACCGGCATCGATCGCATGGTCGGGCAACTGCGTGCGAAACTCGAAGAACTCGGCATCGCCGACAACACCGTGATCATCTTCTCCTCCGACCACGGCCTGTTCAACGGCGAGCACGGCCTGGGCGGCAAGTCGCTCTGCTACGAAACGAACCTACGCGTGCCGATGGTCGTCTACGACCCCCGCGTCTCGGCTGAGCATCGCGGCGTTAGTCGTGACGACTTGGTGCTGTCGATCGACATCGCCCCGACGCTGCTTAGCCTCGGCGATGTCTCGGTGCCTGATTCCATGCAGGGCCGCGACCTTACGCCATTACTCCACGGTAAAGACGTCGTCTGGCGTGACGCCGCCTTCGGCGAAAACCTCTGGTCAACGATTTTCGGCAACCCCCGCTGCGAGACCGTCCGCACCGCCGAGTACCGCTACATCCGCTACTTCGCCAACGACAACCGTGCCCTGCGCGAGCGTACCCCGCCCGAGAAGCTTTATGTCGTCACGGATGAAATCGCCGAGCGTTACGCCGGTTGGCTCACCGCGTCGATTGAGGGCGAACCGGCCGTCTACGAAGAGCTCTTCCACATCCCCACTGACCCCTACGAAGCCCATAACCTCGCTGGTGACCCCGACCATGCTGTGGTGTTGGCCGAGATGCGCGAGCGTTGCCAACAACTCGTCATCGAAGCGAAAGACGGTGTCGATACACCGCCGCTCACTCTGAGAGTGGGGCCTGAGGATCTGAAAACCAATTACCGCAAATGGGAATAGCGGGTTTGTAATTAAGTTCTATATTTTTTGGCCAGAATTTTGGCGTCGCCCGTCCTTTGCGTTTTAATCATTGAGTCTCCCCGCCAATAAGGATCCCCCATGGGAAAAGTCGTCGGCTTAAAGTATATCTGCGTCCACGTCCTCGAGCTCGAAAAGACCCTGAAGCTCTACCGTGAAATCCTCGGCTTCACCCTCTTCGACTCTGAGGTGCTCCACGGCGAGGGCATCGAAGGAATGTTGGTTATGAAGCTCCGGGCGGACGAGTGCGTCATCTACCTCTCGCTCACCGCGCCCGAATACCTCGACACCATCGGCTCCATCGGCAATACCAACCACAACCACTTCATGCTCTTGGTCGACGACATCGCCACCATCGGCGACCGCCTCAAAGAAGAGGGCTACGAGCTAGAAAACGACCATTACGCTCGGGACAAATACACGTTCTTCGTGGGCCCCAACGGCGAGATCGTTGGCTTGAACCAAGCGGAATAATTATTTGTTTGATAGCGTTGCGGTCGGCCGTGCCAAGGCCTTTCGCGCTTAGATATCTGCCTGTCGACGCCAACCTATCCCGGCGGACGACAGGGTCAGGCCGCAAACAAGCAGAAGACCCGTCCCCGGGTCCGGCACGATGTTCAGCACCAGATCGAGATCGATTGTGCTGGAGAGGTTGTCTGTCCCGCCGATCGTCTGGTCGAGTTCGACGACGAAGCGGTACGCCTCGCCGGGAGCGGTGATGGGGGCGAGTTCGCCTTCATGAGCAAAAGTGATCGCGGCCGAGTTGTCGTAGGCTAGCTCGGCCGGGCCGCCGATCAGGCCGAGCCAGACGCGGTGGACGCCGGGAAGATCGTTAGGGTCGAACAGCCCGGCGAGGGTGTAGCTGACCGGCCGATCTGCGACCACGAAGTCGACTTGGAAACGCTGGGCTTGGGTCAGCGTGGCAGAGCCGCTGCGAACTAGTGTGCTACCTGCCGCGTCGCGGGAGACGCTGAGCATTAAGACACCCGGCGAATCGTCGACCACTTGGTCGTTGACCGCTAGGTTGCCGTCGACCCGGCTCTCGGTCCGTATGCCGAAACGTCCCCGGCTGCGGCTCTCGATTAATTCATCAGAGTCGAAGCTAAACGGTCCTGTCGGATCGGTGAGTAAAGACTCATCGGTGAACCCCGTCGGCCCCTCGTTGCCGCCGGTCGCGTTACCCGTTTGCAACGCTGTGCTGTCCCGGTTCAACACCACGATCGATGCCTCCGCCAGCCCGCCCGGCAGCAAGACCGCAGCTAAGCCTAAAGCCAAGCCGACCCACTTGGTCAAGATTCGTGATAACGATAAACGAGGCATCGGCGTATCCATAATTAGGCAAAATCCCTGTCCGCTCTCTCATCGTCACTCTCCCAAGCCTCCACCAAAATCGTTGGTCGGCCCCATAATCCTCCGCTACGATCCACAGCGATACCGAGCCACGCATTTCCATCCCCAACCTTTCAAAATGTTACCACCCGTCGCCACGCCTGAAACCATCAAAAACTCCGGTAAATCCGCAAGCGTTGACCGCCCCTTATCCAGTCGTGCGGGTTTTACCCTCTGGATCGCAGCCTCTTTCCTGCTCCTCGCCCTCGGGGGTGTCCTCACCTCAATCGGCCTCAGCGACCGCGCGTGGTACGACCAACTCGACTTCCCTCCCTACCAACCCCCGGCCTGGGTCTTCAGCCCCACCTGGATCGTCATCCTCACCCTCCTCGCGATCGCGACCCATCGCCTATCCCCGTCGCGCCAAGCCCCCACCACGTCATCGAAAACCGGAACAACGTCAAACCTATTTATGGGTGCCGCCTATCTGCTCTACGGCATGCAGTTCGTGCTCAACGTCGGCTGGTCGCTGCTGTTCTTCACCCTGCGTCGCCCCGACGCCGCGTTATGGAACATCGTTGTGCTCGACGTCGTGCTCTTGGCGATGATAGTGGCCTACGGCCGGATCGACCGCCCGGCGGGCCTGATGCTGCTGCCGTACCTCCTCTGGCTGCTCTACGCCACCGCGATCAACGCCTGGATCGCCCTCCACAACGGCCCGTTTGGCTAGCCCCCAAGAAAGTATCGAAGCCGCCGATCGGTCACGGCCTAGGCCTACGATGCAGGGATGCGTTCGCGACTTTCGATCTCGGCCCACGTGTCTGCGTTGATAATCGCTCTGTGTTTATCGGCGGCGACCGGCTGCACGACGTACCCGACTGCCGCCGAGCTCGGCCCCGACCGGGCGTTGGCGGTCACGGTCGAACAGTACAACCAGGGCTTCTTCGACGGCCAACTCCTGTCGGCCGGCATCCGCGCGGGCAACTCCCTAGGCGACATCCCCGGCCTCGCCGGCGACGCCTGGCGCCTCGGCCGCGACGACCAGATCAACAGCCACCCCTGCCGCACCGAACCCCAACTCCGCGACTGGCTTTCCCAACAACCCTGACGCGCAACTTTAGCCCCGGGTCATTGCCCCGGGGTTGTTGAATCACTTGTTTCAATGAATCCAATCATCCATAACACCGTAAAGATAGCTACGCCTACTACCACCGCGGTCTGAAGCGATACAAATATCCATGCGGCCAATCCGATCACGATCGCAATAGCACCCCATGTTAGGGTTGCTGGGATGAAGTTCTCGCGACAGTTTCGCAGCCAATTGCCGAAGAAAGTAGGGTGTATTTGATCTTGGATCGCTTCGGGCATAATGGTCGATGTTTCCATCGACGAGGACTTTTTCTGATGAGTTGATATTGGCCCTGTAGGGGCCGGTGGGAGAGATTTTCCGGCCAGACGTATCAGGCGGAGCCAGTCGTCAAATTCTGCCAAAAGCTCATTGCCTTCATCGTCCCTGGCGGACAAGGTGCCGTCTTGCTCTTGCACGGATAAGCCGAGTGATTGGGCGTAGTTGATGAAAGCAAACTTGTGATCGCGGATGGGGCAGGAAGAAATCGCTTGGGGAAATATTAGGCGTAAACGTCCACAAAGATCGGTGTTTGGCGAAGGGTAACGCTCATCGCTAATCATTAAATATACGGCCCCAGCCTCGTAAGGAGCTCGATAGTAAGCGTTGGCTTTAAACAGTCCAGTGGCCAAAGTGGCCCAGAAATGACCGTCGTGTTCGCGGGTTGAGAGCTGCGGATCGCAGAGCTCAGATATGTTCTTACTCTTTCCCAGCTCGCGCAAACGATTTGCTGAGGTCAGAAGTTTTTCGGAGATTTCGCTGGCTTGGTTCCCCCAAGCCCATAACCATGTGCCGGACTCTGTGGACTCCGTACCCAGTACTTGGACGTTCCATTGATATTGGTCGCCAAAACGAAGGACGCCTTCGTCCATTGATAACTCCCAATCCATGTGCCCAACTAAGTCGTTCAGGCGGGACTGTTTGTCATACGTCTCGACGGCATGTTGATCGAATAAAGAGAGTAGCTTTGGGGTCATGATGAAGGTGTTAATTTTGAATTTGATATGTGCGATTCATTAGATTCATAGGTAAACATGATTTTAATCGCTATTGTTGAACATACTTGCCGTAAGCGACACCTTCGTATACGACGTGGATACAGTCAAGGAAAAGCCCTCGTCTGCTTTCGCGAACGAGGGCTTTTGATTTCTTGATTCAACACGAAACGTTAACTATTTAGTAGCCCATGCCGCCGTCGTCGTGGTGGTCGTCGCCTTTGCCTTTGATCTCGGTGATGACCGCGTCGGTGGTCAGCAGTAGGCCGGAGATGCTGGCGGCGTTTTGCAACGCGGTGCGTTCGACTTTGGTGGGGACGATGATGCCGGCGTCGACGAGGTCGCCGTAGGTGCCGGTGAGGGCGTCGAAGCCGAAGTTCTTGCCCTTGCCGTCTTCGACTTCCTTGGCCACGACGCTGCCGTCGTGGCCGGCGTTGGCGGCGATCTGCTTGATCGGGGCGGCCACGGCTCGGAAGACGATGTCGACGCCGAGCTGTTCGTCGCCGACGAGGCCGTCGAGCTTGGCCAGGGCCTTGCGGGCGCGGATCACGGCGGAGCCGCCGCCGGGGAGGACGCCTTCTTCCACGGCCGCACGGCAGGCGTGCATGGCGTCTTCGACGCGGGCCTTCTTTTCCTTCATTTCGGATTCGGTCGCGGCACCGACGTTGATCTGGGCCACGCCGCCAGCGAGCTTGGCGAGGCGCTCCTGGAGCTTTTCGCGGTCGTAGTCGCTGCCGGTCGAGTCGATCTGGTTGCGGATCATGTCGATCCGGCCCTTGATTTCGGACGACTTGCCGGCGCCCTCGATGAGGGTGGTGTTGTCTTTGTCGAGG
>JBCDJW010000038.1:0-29120 GCA_038747275.1 Planctomycetota bacterium
CAAGCAGAAGGACAGCTCGCCTTGGGAAGCCATCGAAACCAAGTACCCCGCCAACACCCGCGTCCGCGGCGCGGTCACGAACATCATGTCCTACGGGGCGTTCGTCAAGCTCGAAGAGGGCGTCGAAGGCCTGGTCCACATCTCCGAGATGTCCTGGACCAAGCGGATCAACCACCCGTCCGAGCTGGTCTCGATCGGCGAAGAGGTCGACGTCGTCGTCCTCGACATCAACAAGGACAAGCAGGAAATCAGCCTCGGCATGAAGCAGACCGAGGTCAACCCCTGGGAGCTCGTCGCCGAGAAGTACCCGCCCGGCACGGTCGTCGAGGGCAAGGTCCGCAACCTCGCCAGCTACGGCGCGTTCGTCGAGATCGAGCCCGGCATCGACGGCCTACTGCACGTCTCCGACCTGTCGTGGACCAAGAAGATCAGCCACCCCAACGAGCTGCTCAAGAAGGGCGACGACGCCAAGTGCGTCGTCCTCGAAGTCGACCGCGAGAAGCAGCGCGTCGCCCTCGGCCTCAAGCAGATGGAAGAAGACCCGTGGGACGAGGCCATCCCGTCGGCCTACCAGCCCGGCATGATTGTCGTCGGCAAGGTGACCAAGATCACCAACTTCGGCGTCTTCGTCGAGCTCGAAGACGACCTCGAAGGCCTGCTCCACATCTCCGAGCTGGCGGACCATAAGGTCGAGAACCCGACCGACGTGGTCAAGCAGGACCAAGAAATCGAAGTCAAGATCCTCCGCGTCGACCTGGACGACCGCAAGATCGGCCTGTCGCTCAAGCGGGCGATGTGGACCGCCGAGCAGGACGCCGCGGCCGAACGCAACGAGAAGCGGCCCAGCGCCGGCGGTGCGGGCTTCGGTGGCGGAGCCGGTGGTGCGGGCGGCGGCGGCCTCGGCGACGCCGACCACCTCGGCACCGACAAGATCACCTTCGGCCAAGGCGGCGCCTCGACCGACTGATCGACTCGCCATCACCACAAAACCCAAGAAGCCCACGGACGTTGGTCCGTGGGCTTTTTCTTTGTTTTTTCGTTCATGTCTGCCGTTTCCGCTTTGCGCCGAATCGCCCGCGCGCTATGCTCAAGGCATGGACCGCTACGACCTCCAAAACCGCTACCTCGACCTCACCCGCGTGACCCTCCCGTCCCTCGGCCGCACCCGAAACTGGGTCGTCAAAGAAGACCACTGCTTCATGCGCATCGTCCTCGACCACGTCTTCGCCGACTGCTGGTACAACCACCTCGACCGCCGGCTGCGGGCCTACAAACAACTTAACGATACCCAACTTGCCCAGGCCGTCGCCATCGCCGAGCGGATGGCGAAAGCGGATGCCGAGGCAATCGACCGTATGAATGTTCAGTCGTTGTTGTGGCGGGATAAGCCTGTCCCTAATTCGGTAAGGCATCATTCACCATCGATTTTGAAGCGTTAAACTAAAATTAATGAAGCTTCCGGCAGACTCACTAAAAAGAAGAATATTTGATGACCGAATTGAAACTGCGGATGATTCTTTTTTTAGTTCTGCTGGTTATTGCGGTAGGTATTGGTTTAGCAGTTTCGTCTTGGCTTGGTGCACTAATTGGTGCACTTGTGGGTTTGGTACTTCTTGAGTTTGTCTTTCATCTCGTCACAGCTATCAAAGAACCAAAAGAATAGATGGATTCGTAACGCTCTACCGCGAGCGTATAGCTTCATGCCGCAGCATGTGGTCCGCGAGGGTCAGGGCCATCATGGCTTCCGCCATGGGGATGAATCGCGGCAAGAGGCAGGGGTCGTGGCGGCCGCGGGTGGCGAGGGTGGTGGGGGTGCCGTCTTTGTCGACGGTGGGGCGGTCTTGGGGGATGCTGCTGGTGGGTTTGACGGCGCAGCGGAGGACGATGGGCATGCCGCTGGAGATGCCGCCGAGCATGCCGCCGTGGCGGTTGGTGTCGGTGGCGATGGAGGGCGCTTTATCATCGTCGGGAATGAAGGTGTCGCTGTGGCCGGTGCCGCGGGTGTGGGCGACGTCGAAGCCCTGGCCGAACTCGACGCCCATGACCGCGGGCAGGCTGAACATCGCCTTGCCCAGGTCGGCCCGCAGCTTGTCGAACACCGGCTCGCCCCAGCCGGCCGGGACGTTGAGGGCGACGACCTTGGCGGCCCCGCCGATGCTGTCCTGCTGCTTGCGGACGTCCTTGATGAGCTGTTCCATCTTGGCTGCGGCTTCGGCGTCGGGGCAGCGGACGTCGTTGGCTTCGACCTGATCGAGCGTGATTTTCGTAACGTCGGCAATGTCGGCCCGGATATCGCCGACCTGATCGACCATGCCGAGGACGGTGATGCCGTGGGCCTGGTGAAGGAGCTTCTTGGCGATCGCGCCGGCGGCGACGCGGGCTGAGGTCTCGCGGGCCGAGGACCGGCCGCCGCCACGGTAGTCGCGGAAGCCGTACTTGGCGTCGAAGGTGAAGTCGGCGTGGCCGGGGCGGTACTTGTCCTTGATGTCGCCGTAGTCTTTGGACCGCTGGTCCTGGTTGCGGATGAGGATGGCGATCGGCGTGCCGGTGGTCTTGCCTTCGAAGACGCCCGAGAGGATCTCCGGGGTGTCGTCTTCCTTGCGGGGGGTGGTGATGCGGGACTGGCCGGGCTTGCGGCGTTGCAGGTCGGGGATCAGGTCGTCGACGGAGAGTTCGAGGCCGGGGGGGCAGCCGTCGACGATGCAGAGGTTGCCCGGGCCGTGCGATTCGCCGGCGGTGGTGACGCGGAAGAGTTGTCCGAAGGTTGAGCCTGCCATAGAGCGGTGGTGGGTGCTGAGCGTTGAGTGGTGAGGGTTTTACAGCAGCTCAGTTTAACGAAAACCAAGGCCTCACTACGCGACGCTCGTCCCTCAGGGCTTCTCCGCCACGGCGGTGTTGCCCGTCACCTGGCTGGTCTTTAGCACAAGCAGGGCGGCTTCGAGCTGCGGGTCGAGGCCGAGCTTCAGCAGGTCGGCGGGCTGGGGCAGCGGGACGTCCACGGTTTCTTCGGCGTTGTCCGCATCCACGTCGACCGGGTCGATCCCGGCGAGCTTGACCCAGGGTTTGCTCAACTCGACCTCGATCGTCTCGGCATCGGCGTCACGCAGCACGTCGATCGCCTGACGCAGTTCGAGGTTCCAGGCGACCGTCTGGTTGGTGACGTCGATTTCGAGATCGGGGTCGATGCCCCAGACCTCGGAGTCGTCCTGGCGGTGGATGATCCGGCCGTTGGGCAGCTGGTAGTAGTGCGTGGTGATCTTCAGGCCGTACTTGGCTCGAGGCGGGGGGAAGGGGACCCAGACGACGTCCTGGACGCTGCCCTTGCCGTAGCTGCGGTCGCCGATGACGAACGCCCGGCCGCGGTCTTGCAGGGCGCCGGAGACGATCTCGCTGGCCGAGGCGGAGCCGCGGTTGATGAGGATGACCACTTCGAAGTCGGGGTAGGTGCCGCGGCGTTGGGCGTTCCAGGCGCTCTGGACGAGGCGTTCGCCGTCGACGGTGTAAAGGATCGGTCCGCTGTCGAGGAAGCGGTTGACGATCTGGATGGCCGAGGTCAACAGCCCGCCGGGGTTGTGACGCAGGTCGAGGACGAGGCTGTTGAGTTGGCCGTCGGCCTGGAGCTCGGCGACCGCCGCGTCGAGTTTGCTGAGCGACTGCGGGATGAACTGGGTCAGGCGGACGTATCCGATACCCGCGGGCTTATCGATCCAGAAGTTCCAGCCGCCGTCGTCGGTGTGGGCCCAGCCCTTGACCGATTCGATGGGGATGCGGCCGCGTTCGACCTTGAATTCCAAGGGCTCGTCTTCGCCTTCACGGAGGATGCCGAGAGCGACCGTCGTGCCGACCGGGCCGGTGATTTCTTTGACGGCGCGGTTGAGCGACCAGTTGCGGGCGTCTTCGCCGTCGACGGTGACGATGAGGTCGCCGGCCTTGAGGCCGGCTTTGATCGCAGGCGAACCGGCGAGGGGGCTGATGACGGTGATGAAGGCGTTCACGACGGGCTTGACGTCTTCGCCGCCCGCCTCGAGTTCGCCGTTGCCGTTTTTCGTAGTGGGTTCGGTTTGGAGACGCCGGGCGATCGAGACGCCGATGCCGGGGAACTCGCCCTGGGTCGAACGGCTGAGGTAGTCGATGTCTTCGGGCCAGTACATGCTGGAGAAGTCGTCGAGCGTGCCGAGGGCGCCCTCGGTCATCTCGTAGGCGACGACGTTTTCGGGCAGGCCGACGGTGCGTTGGTTCTTCGCCATCACCTCGTCGATCAGCGACATGGCCCGGTTGCGCGACAGCTCCCGGTCGGGCTCGGCGAGCTCGGCTTTCATCCGCAGCAGGTCTTCGCGGAATACCGCGGTCTGGGTGAGGTCTTTGAGGCCGGGGAAGACCTCGGTCAGCACGGGCGTGTCTAACACGGTGAGCAGTCGTTCGATCGACCCGATGAGCATCTGGTTGAAGCCTTCGTGGTCGATGTGCTCTTTGGCGGCGGTGCTGAGCGATCGGCGGAGCATCTCGGCGTCGATGCCCTTGAGCCGTTCCTGCCAGTTCTCGGCGTCGGTACGCGGCTGGTCGATGTCTTCGGCTTTACCGACGCGGATCGCGCGGGCTTCTTGCAGCTCACGCAGAACTTGTGGCGAGTAGAGGGCGATGACCCGAAGGTACGCGTTGACCCGCTTGAGGTCTTCGCGGTAGCGGGAGTCTTCTTCGTAGAGCAGGTTTAGCCGGCCGAACAGCACGGCGGCCTCGACCCAGTCTTCGTCGAGCTCGGCCTGCTTGGCCGCGATCTCGGTCTTCTTGACGAGGTTGGTGACCTGCGGGTCACGCAGCACCAGCAGCGGCTCTTCGGCGATGCTGTGGGCGTTGATTGCAGCGATCAGAGCCTGTTCGAGGTCGCCGGTTTCGATCTCTTGGCCGATGTTGTCGAACGCCTGTTCGTAGGCGTCGGCGCGTCGGCGTTGGCGGACCTGCTCGTTGGACTGGTAACGCTCGAGGCCGGCGGCGAGGGCGGCGGCCCGCGGGTTCTGGGTGTCGGGCTGCGACTTGACGGCTTCGAGCAGTTCGTCGAAGCGGCCTTCGGAAGCCAACGCTTGGAGGTCGGCCGAGGCGACGGTCTGCGAGGCGGCGGAGTGGGGCACACTCGCGACAAGCCCGGAGAAGAGGCACACGGCGGCTAGACGTAAGAAACTTCGCGTGGGCAACTCATCGATCCTTTCGGCGGGGCGGGCGCGGAGGCCGGGAAGATGTATTTCCTGATCGGTCTATATGTTACGCCCGTGTCGCAAGCGGGTTCAATGCCCCCGGGTTACGGCTACATTCCGTGTTCGAGCGAGCGGAAGATTGGGCGCAAGGCCGGCTTTAACGCCTCGAAGGTCAGGCAGACTCTTTCTGCTTTACCCGCAGGTTGGTCAGGCTCGTCGGATTATGCACGGCGTGTTCGGTGATGACGTATTTTGCGCCGTCGTTTTCGAGGTCCGGCAGGTCGTACATCAGCGTGAGCATCAGCTCTTCCATCACGCTCCGCAGGGCCCGGGCCCCGGTTTCACGCTTGATCGCGTTGTTAGCCAGGGCGAGCAGGGCGTCGTCGGTGAACTCAAGCTCGGCCCCTTCCATCGAGAAGAAGTACTGGTACTGACGCACCAGGGCGTTCTTCGGCTCGGTGAGGATGTTGACCAGGGTCTCAGCGGTCAGCGGCATCAGCGGCGTGATGATCGGCAGGCGGCCGATCAACTCGGGGATCATGCCGAACTCGAGCACGTCCTCGGCCTGGACCTGAGCCAATACCTGTTCGCGGTCGAGCTTTCCGTCGTCGGGGGCCGACTCGGAGGCGAAGCCGATGGACTTACTACCGAGGCGTTTGCGGACGATGTCTTCGAGGCCGACGAACGAGCCGGCACAGATGAAGAGGATGTTCGACGTGTCGAGCTGGATGTACTGCTGCTCGGGGTGCTTGCGTCCGCCTTGGGGGGGAACATTGGCGACGGTGCCTTCGAGCATCTTCAGTAGGGCTTGTTGGACGCCTTCGCCCGAGACGTCGCGGGTGATGCTGACGTTCTGGGAGGTCTTGCCGATCTTGTCGATCTCGTCGATGTAGATGATGCCGCGTTGGGCGGCTTCGAGGTCGTAGTCGGCCGACTGCAGCAGCTTGAGCAGGAGGTTCTCAACGTCTTCGCCTACGTAGCCGGCTTCGGTCAGCGTGGTGGCGTCGCCAATGGCGAAGGGGACGTTGAGCGTGCGGGCCAGGGTCTTGGCCAGCAGCGTCTTGCCCGTGCCCGTGGGGCCGAGCAGGAGGACGTTGGACTTGTCGAGCTCTACCGGGGTGTCTTTTTCCGCAGCGGTCAGACGCTTGTAGTGGTTGTGCACCGCGACGGACATCGCCCGCTTGGCGAGGTCTTGGCCGATGACGTACTGATCTAAAAACTCTTTGAGCTGACGCGGCGAGGGGATGCTGCTGAAGCTCGGCCGGCCGGAGTGTACCCGGCGGCGTTCCTGCTTGAAGATGTTCTGGCAGAGCTCGGTGCAGTTGGCGCAGATGTAGACGTCGTTGGGGCCTTCGACCATCGGGCCGACTTCCCGCGAGGACTTGCCGCAGAACGAGCAGGTCGTCACGCGTCGGCCCTTGAAGCCGCCGTCGCCCGAGCCGCCCGCTTTGCCGAGGGATTCTCCGTCGAAGGTGTTGCCACCGTCGTTGCCGTCGTTGCCGCCTCGACCACCGTTGTTACTGTTGGACATATATCGTGACTCTCAAGCATCCGTAGCCGCGGCCGATGACCTCGGTTGGGGGGGTAAATATCCGGCCGTATCAGGGGGATCGTCCAGATGACGCGGGGCCCTTAGCGGAACCGTGTTTAGGACAAAAACTCGACTACCGTTTTGCGGGGTAGATTTTTGCCTTAAACCAGCAACCACTATAGCCAACCAACGTTTCGGCACGGGTCCAAGAACGGATTATCAACCGAGCAAACTGAGCCGCGGTCGAGGATTGTTTGTTTTGTCGATCTTATCGGGAACAGCCCGTTCTCGATACGGTTTATCGGGCGGTTTGGGCCAAAAAAACCGGGTTTATTGCTTGGGGGGATCCGTATCTCCGGGTTCGCCTTGGTCTCCGGTGGTTCCGGGGGGTGTCTCGGGGGGAGAGTCGTTGGGAGACGATTCCGAGATATCGCCCAGATCGACCACCTCGGGCTCCTCGCCGCTGTCGGTTTCGTCTCCGAGCTGGGCTTTGGTCCGGGCCAACATCTTCCGCTTGGCGAAGTCGAACTCCTCGTCGCTCATCTGGCCCTGGGCGTGCATCTCACGCAGGTCGGCCAGGGTGAAGCCCATCGGGTTGATGGCCGCGGGCTCGTCGTCGAGGGCCCGCAAACGCTTGCGGATCAGCATGAACGCCAACGCGACCAGCGCTGCAGCGACCACGAGCACGCCCGCCCAGAAAAATACCTCTCGTGGGTTGTTTTCAACCGGGCCGGTCGGGGGCGGGGTCTGCCCCCACACCTCGGCCGCAGCGATCAGTAGGCCGACCACAGCCGGCCCCGATCGCCATACCCTTGGACGTCGTAGGCGTTCCAGCAGTGACCGCACCACGGGGTTTACTCCCCGTCCTTGGCGTCGGCTTGGCCTTCGACCTCGGTCACGTCGGCCTCCTCGATAATCTTGTCGAGTGTCTTCTGCTCGCGGATCGAGAGGTAGAGCTGTTCGAGTTCGCCGCGTTGACGCATCTCGTTGCGGAGTTTCTCGGGCCGACGCTGTTGCTGCATCGCCATCATGGCGATACGGCCGTTGATCTCGTTTTCCTGAACCTCGATATCGAGCTCCTTCGCCGCCTTGTCGAGGACGAAAAAGGTCTTGAGCTGCTTGACCGCCTCTGCCTCGCCCTGGGTCCGGGCCTCGGCGAGCTCAGCCTCGATCTCCTCGGGCTGTTTGCCGGAGTAGAGGAGTTCCATCTGCTGCCGCTGCAGGGTGCGTTCGATCTGCCGACCCTTCAGGCCTTCGGGCAGGTCGAGCTCAACCGCTTCAACGATCTGCTCGGTGACCTGCTTGTGCATGTCGGCCTGTTGCGTCTGCTCGTTACGCTGCTCGAGCATGGTCTTGACGCGTTCTTTGAGCTCGTCTTCGGTCTGCATGCCGAACTGCGGGAGCAGGTCTTCGATCGACGCGGGCTCGAGCCGGTGGACGTGCGTGAGCGAAAGCTGCACGGTGATCGGCTGGCCTTTGATGTCTTCGTTCTCGTGGCCTTCGGGGCCGGTCATGGAGATCGAAAGCTGATCACCGACCTTCTTGCCGGCCAGCTGCTTGCCGAGGTCCTCGATGAGGATGCCCGCGACGTGGCCCTTGAATTCCTTCTCTTCGCCGTTGACGAGCGTATAGGCGCCGGGGTGTTCGTGGACGACCTCGGCGTCATCCCCGGCGTTTTCACCCGCGAGGACCTTGACGTCCGACTGGACGTAGTCGCCCTCGGCGACGGTCGCGTCTTCCACTGCGCCCATCTGCCCGTACCGCTCGCGGTACTGCTCGATCTCGGCGTCGACGTCGGCGTCGGTGACGTCGAAGGTTTTCTTTTCGACCTTGATCCCGTCGAACTTCGGCAGCTCGAAGTCGGGCGTGACCTCGACCTCGACGGTATAGCTCAGCGATCCCGACTCGGGGACTTCGATGTCGTCGGCATCTTTCACGTCCGGCTCGCCGATGACGTCTAGACCTTCGTCTTCCAAGGCTTGGTGATACGACTCACTTAGCAGCTGATTCTTCACGTCGCCCTGAACCGACTCGGCGAAGCGTTTCTCGAGTAGCCGACGCGGAGCCCGGCCCTTGCGGAAGCCGGGCAAGACGGCTTCGTTGCTGAGCTGAACAAAGCTGTCCTCGATCTTCGCTTTGATACGCGACTCGGGCAGCTCGATGGTGAGCCGCTTGAGCGCCGGCCCGGCGTCCTCGACCTTCACGGTCTGCTCGGGCTTCTCGTCTTCAGAAACTTCAGGGTTGTCGGCAACAGCGGTGTCGTCGGCCATGGCGATTATTACTTTCGGTTGGGGGTTGGCTCACGCCAACGGGTTGCGGTGAAGGGCACGGGAGTGCAACAGTGCGTTTACCCCTGCAGCGTTGCCGCTTCCGGGGGGCCACCGACCCGCGCCAGGCTCGCTCCCGTGGGGCGGCCGGTATCTCGATGGAACAGCACATTATGAACATCGTCACGCACGGCGTCAATCGCCAACGGCGTCATTCAGCTCCCGGTAAAGCCGCGTGATCTCCGGCACCGCGGCCCCCACCAACTCGGCGGCGCGGCACGGGTCACCCACGATCGCCTCGACCTCCAGCGGCCGGCCTGCTTCATAGTCCAGCATCATGCTCGTTTTGTAGGGCTTCATCTTTACGGTGTCGTCGAGCATCTTCTGGATGAAAGCGTCTTCGATCACTTTTCCGTCGACCGCGAGTGCGGCGGCTTGGACCTCGCCCATGATGGCTTCGATGCGTCGGCGGGTGCCGGGGTCGGCCATCATCTCGGCGGTGGTTTGGTTCAGCACCACCGAAAGGCCGTTGTACGGGATGTTCCAGACGAGTTTCTTCCAACGGGACAGCCGGAGGTCATCGACGGCAGTAGTGTCTATGCCCGCGGCATTGAAATCTGCAACGATGCCAGGCAGATGGCGGGCGGCGGGGGAGTCGGCGGCACCGGGGTGATAAACACCCATGTGGATATGCCCGTAGTCGAGATGCTGGATATGCCCCGGGCCAACCTTGTTGGAGCACAAAAAACAAAGCCCGCCCAGCACCCGTTCGTCACCGACAACCGCCGCTGCATCGGCTTCGGGGCTTAGGCCGTTTTGCAATACCAGCACGACGCCGTCGGGCTTGACGCAGGATTTCAACAACTCGCGTAACCGGCTGTTCTGTGTCGTTTTGAGGCATACCACCGCGACATCGCAGGCGGGCAGTGTTGTTGGATCACCGTGCGCGTTGATTTTGTTGGTATCGATCGTGAAGCCGCCTCGTATCGAGTCGACATTCAATCCATATTGCCGGACGTGCTCGAAGTCGTTGCGGAGCAGGAAGTGCGTTGTTAGGTCGGCACGGGCGAGTAACCCCCCGTAATACCCGCCGAGGGCGCCGGTGCCGAGAATTGCGAAGGAGCGTATAGGCATTTTCGTTACCGATCAGTGCGGCATAGTTAAGTCTTGGCAGTGAGTCGGCATCAAGTTGAAGCAAGAAAAGCGTAGTACCAAGAAGGCGGTGCCCACGAACCAGCCTACACTAGCGGAGAAGCTGTACTACGGGATCGTGCCTGATACAAAACCACGTCCGTAACCCTTCCGTTGAGGATCGACACGACATGCCTGAATTGCCAGAAGTCGAGTGCTGGGGCCGCCGGGTGGCGGAAAAACACTGTCTGGGTAAGACT
Source organism: Planctomycetota bacterium (assembly GCA_038747275.1). Lineage (GTDB taxonomy): Bacteria > Planctomycetota > Phycisphaerae > Phycisphaerales > Phycisphaeraceae > Algisphaera. Next base: position 10,379 of record JBCDJW010000038.1, read on the forward strand.
ATTAAATCGATTTACGCCAAGCCGGACGAACGGATCGTGATCGACGGGGTCTCGCCGCGGAAGTTTTCCTCGGCGTTGAAAGGACGGAAGGTCGAAGCCTGCCACCGGCGGGGGAAGCAGATGTGGTGGACGCTGTCGGGCGATGGGCCACATCCTTTGTGGCATTTTGGGATGACCGGGGGGTTTCGCAGTTATGAGAAAGTTTCGGAGCGGCCGAAGTTTTTGAAGGTCGAACTCACGCTGGACGAGGGCCGCCGATTTGGGTTTGTCGACCCGCGGCGGTTCGGCCGTATCCGCTTGGCGAGCGATCCGCCGAACGAGCTGCCGTTGAGTGGGCTTGGGCCGGACGCCCACCACGAGCTGCCTTCGCCGGCTTGGTTCGTGGAGCAGTTGGCCAAGCGCAAGACGCCGGTGAAGGCGTTGCTGCTGAATCAATCGTTCCTCGCGGGCGTGGGTAACTGGATCGCCGACGAGGTGTGTTACCAAAGCAAGATCGCTCCGCAGCGTCGGGCCAACGAGCTCTCGGCCGCCGAGGTCAAACGCCTGCGGACGAAATTGAAGCATATCCTTCAGAAAGCTTGCGATTGGGAAGCCGACTACCGCCACTTCCCCAACACTTGGCTGTTCCACCACCGCTGGGGCAAAGACGAAAACGCACTGACCGGCCGTGGCGAAGAGATCGAATTCGATACCGTCGGCGGACGGACCACAGCATGGGTGCCGAAGGTTCAGCAGTAGCCAAGTGTTGCGTCCGCGGACTGCAGTTAATCGATTACTTGGCCACAAGTTTTTGTGGGATTAAGTCCTCGGGGATTTCGAGCTTGTAATCGTGTGCGCCCTCCGCGAAGTCGGAGACGGTGTACGTGTTGGCCTTCGACCAATCGACTTCTACTCGACCGTCGCCTAGGACAACGCGGCCGAGCTTGTCGCGGAGGAACGCAGCGAGCTCGCGGTAGCGCGGGTGGTCGGCGACGTTCCGACGCTCGAGCGGGTCGGATTCGAGGTCGTAAAGAGCTAAGTCCACTTTCTCAACGGGGGCGTTCAGGGCCCACTTGATGTTCTCGCCGATCTTGTCCGCGGGGATCTTGCCGGGGAAGGGGCGGGTCTTCATGGAGAAACGGAAGCGGTCGGTGAGCAGGTAGGCGCGGTGACCGATGACCAGGCTCATCTCGCCGACGGCGTAGTCGCGGGCGGGGGCTTGGCCGTGCAGCGTGTCGGTAAGGGAGAAGCCGTCGAGGTGGCTGAGCTTCTTCTCGGATAGGTCCGCACCGGCGGCCTGGAGGATGGTCGGGGCGAGATCGACGTATTCGACGATGCCGCGGTGGACCGCGCCGGCGGGGACGAGGTCTTTGTCGGATGAGACGAGGATGACGGCGTTGTTGACCGACTGCTGCCACGGGCCGAACTTGGCCATGATGCCCTGCTCGCCGAGGTGCCAGCCGTGGTCGCCGACGGCGTAGACGATCAGCCAGGGCCGGCCCTGTTTTTCAGTGTAGGTCTTGAACGCTTCGACGGCGTCGGCGAGCAGCGCGTCGCCGTGGGCGCAGAAGGCATAGTAGTCCTGGATCGCCTGCTGCTTCTCGGCGTCGGTGTAGTCGTTCGCCGTCATTGTTTGATACATGTGCTTGAGTTGAGCGGGCAGCTTTTCGACTTCGGCGAGGCTGAACTTCGGCACCTTGTATTTATGCTGCTGGAAGCGGTCGCGGACCGACTTGGGCGGCAGCACCGGGGTGTGGGGCAGGTGGAATCCGAGGTGCATCAGCAACGGCTTATCCGGGTCCGGGCCGACGACGGGCTTGCCCCACAGAGTCTTGTAAGGCCGGCCCGGTTTCTTGAGGTAGTTTTTGAACTCGCGGACAACGCGGGCGTCGACGGTTTCGTTCGCGGGCATCGGATTAACGCCGCCGAGGATGAGGTTTTTGTTGAAGCGGGTGTAGGAGCGGAGGATGTCGAACTCTTCTTCGATCTCCGCGCGGACCCGGCGGTCTTCGTCGGTGACGGGGCCGTCGACGCGGGAGAAGAAGTGCTGCCGGACGCGGCCGTCGGGCGTGTGGGCCCACTCGGCGACGCCGAGCTTAGTCCAGTCTTCGGTGTAGGCGGTATTGGCAAACAGGTCGCCGAGGCCCTGCTTCTGCAGGTCGTTTTTGAAGTGGACGCGGTGGTCCCACTTGCCGGGGTCGTGGAAGCCTTGGCCGGGGCCCCAGCGGAAGATATAGCTGTCGGCCTTGCCGAAAGTCGCGGCGGTGTAGCCGTAGTCGTTGCGGAGGAACTGCGTGACGGTGGGGCGGACGAAGTCGGGTTCTTGGTGGGTGAGCTCGAAGGCGTAGTGGCCGTGGCGGAACGGGTAACGCCCGGCGTGGAACGAGCCACGAGACGGGCCGCAGGCCGGGGCGTTGTTGAACGCGTTGACGAACAGCGTGCCCTCGGCGGCGAGGGCGTCGGCCGTGGGCGACTCGACGTAGCCGAGCGGGCTGTGGTCGGTGCCGTAGACGGCTCGGTTGTAGGCCTGCAGCGAGTCGGGCCGCTGGTCGTCGGTCACGATCCAGAGGATGTTGGGTTGCGTTTCGGGGGCGGCGTGGACGTTGCCCGCGGATATGAGGATCAGCAACGAGGAGATACAGAAAAGGTTGAATTTCAAAATCAAGCTCCGGGTTGGGTTGAGCTGCTGCACTGTTGTGAGTCGTAAAGTTTTTTATGCCTAGAGCGGCGGGTTATAGATGACTCAAGAGAATTGATCTTTCGATCAGGTTCATCTTGCTACGAAGTATGTGTAAATTGTATACAGATACGGCTGGATCAATCACCCGAATCGGGCAGCCATTCGATATATCTACTTGTTTCTCTTTTAAATCTGCCCTGAATCTACTCCAACAATCAGCACCGAAAGACGACGGCATGCCCATGTTTCGATACACACCCTCGTTAATCATTTCTCTACTTTTCGTCGGCTGCTCGGTCTCTAATATCCCCACGGTCAACGCAGATACGCCCTTCAGTCAAACCCAACTCCAACCCGACTTCGCCGACGGGCAAGCCCCCGACCTTGGCGATGGCCGATTCGAGCTAGTGCCCGAACTTTCCGACGAGTTCGACGGAGACAAGCTGGACTTCACCCGCTGGATCTGGCTCGACGAGAATTGGCCCGGCCGACCGCCCGCGATCTTCGATTCCAACCAGGTCACCGTGAAAGACGGCCAGCTCTGGCTCACCGCCGACCGCATCGACGAGCCGTTTGACCTCCACGGCCGACACTGGACCCACCGCGGTGCCCTCGTCGGCAGCCGACTCCCCGCCGACGTCGGGATGTACACCGAGGCCCGCATGATGGTCAACGCCACCTTCATGTCCTCCACCTTTTGGCTCATGGCCTACCCCACCGACACCCCCGAGGGCCGACGCTCCGTCGAGCTCGACGTCGTCGAATGCGTCGGCGTCGACAGCCGTGAGAACCCGGACGACCCGTGGTGGACCAAGGAATGGGACCAGCACTACTGGCTGTCCGTCCGCAACCAGGGCCCGCTGGCCAAGCAGGGCCTGTCCCAAGCCCAGATCGACGCCGACGGCCCGATCAGCGGCCGGTGGCGGACGTTCGCCTGCTGGTGGAAGAGCGAAACCGAGATCTGGTTCTACATCGACGGCGAGCGCGTCGCGATCCTCCACCCCGAAGAGGGCCTGCCGTTCAACATCCCGATGCGGCTACGCATGGTCGTCGAGACCTACGACCACAACCCGCCGCCGGAAAAAGGCGCCCCCGGCAGCATGTACCACCCCGACGGCACCAAACGCAGCTTCGAAGACCGTTCAACCCGCTACGACTACGTCCGCACCTGGCGCGTCGCGGACTGATCATGAAAACGAGGCGGCGGTCTTTATTATTTATCTATCTTCCCTATCCTGGATCAAAAAGAAATATCGAGAAAGAGTCTCATTAACATGCTATACTCCCTCCGAGTTGCTTGAAATAGCCATTAAGGCGTAGTTCAAGTTAAGAATTATCCCTAATTTTTTACTAGGAGGCATCGATGAGAAGTGTCGTTAAGGTGCATACAGCGGCTACAGCCGCGATTTTGCTTGTGGCGGGTAATCTGTCCGCCCAAACCGTCACGGTAGACGCCGAATCAGACTTTATGACATCGGGTTTCTTTTTCGCGAGCAGCGCCGATTTCGTTCGCGGTGACGAAGACCCGAGCTCACGAGCGAGCAACCGTGTGACTTCGCCGTTGGCTTTTGGGGTCACCGGTGAAACCGCTTATTTCACGTTCGATTTCGACCCCAGCATTTTCGCCGGACCGATTCAACAGGCGACTTTCCAGGCCGAATCGGTCGGGACCGGTTTCTTTGACGATCCCTCCCCGACAAACCCCGCGGTTATATCAGTGCATAGCCTGACCGCCGATCCGCTCGCTTCGATTAACGACACCGACAACACCGGATCGGATTCTTTTATCGCCTACCGCGACGCCCAAATCACAACTTCGTCAATCGTATCCACGGCCACGATCACCGGCCTCGGTGCCGTTACCTGGGATATCACCAGCCTCGTTAACGAGTGGATCCTGAACGGCGATAGTAATTTTGCTTACGCGTTGGGTACCGGTGCACTTCTTGATCCGGACGCCAACACCGCGGCCGCGTTCGCTAACTCAACGTTCCCGGGGACAGCGTCGCCAAGCATCTCGATCGTTATCCCCGAACCTTCCTCGGCACTAATCGCCTTGGCCGCGGCTCCGGCCATCTGTTGGCGTCGTCGGCGTTTGGCCTAGGACATACATCCCGGGGAAATCGAGTTCAATCGTTTGACACGGCCGAAGCCTCGGCCGTGTTTTTTTATTGACACACGACCTTCATCTGAAGTCGGGTCGACGGTCGTATTAGAGACACAAGGGACTCGGGTATACAGTTATAAAAATTCGACAAATTAAGCCGTTACTGAACGCGGCCTTTTCGTCAATGGATCGATCACCCCGTCTACCGCTCCCGTGTGACAGTGGAAAAACGTGATATCTCATATAATTCCGTAGGCTGGCGGAACTTTCAAGGCCTACTCGCCCAGCAGTTCCGCAACCGTCGGCTCCATCGTCTCGGCCCAGATCCGGTAGCCCTTGGCGTTCGGGTGTAGCTCGTCGGGCGCGAGCGTTTTGGGCAACACGCCGTCGCTGTCCAGCAAGCGTGGGCCGATGTCGAGGTACCAGACCGTTTCGTCGTCGGCCCGCTGCCGGAGCGTGTCGTTGATCGTCGCGATCTCTGGGCGGAACGGGTCGTCGGGCTGCTCGCCGCGGGGGAACACGCCCAACAGCAACACCTTCGCCTCCGGCATCCGGACGCGGACTTCTTCGACGATGGCCAACACGCCCGCGGCCGTTCCTTCGGGTGCTCGTTTCACGTTCAAGTTGTTCGTCCCGATCATCACGGTGACCAGCTTCGGCGACAGCCCCTCGACCTCGCCGTTACGCAGCCGCCACAAGACGTGCTCCGTCCGGTCGCCGCTGAAGCCGAGGTTCAGGGCGTAGCGGTGGGCGTAATACTCCTTCCAGACCGGCCGCATGTCCCAGGCCGGGTTTCCTCGGCCGGTGTTCTCCCAGCCCTGGGTGATCGAGTCGCCGATCATCACCAGGTCGATCCGCGCGCGGTCCCGGACCTCTTGTAGCTTCGCCTCGTGTCGCGGCATCCACCAGTCCGCCGCCCACTCCGCGGTCTGCGGCTGCGCGTCGAGCGAAGGCGACGGCCCGGTTTCTTCTGCGGCCATCGTTCCAGCCAAAATCGCCATGCCCAATCCTACAAAACCGTAGAGATGCTTCTTCATCGCCTTAGTCTATCGGCACGCCGTGCATCCCTGCAGCCGGTCATACGGCCAGCGATTCGCCTAACGGTTCGTGTTGTCAAAGAGCGGACGCTCGGCCGTCGTTTGACGCACGCATCGGCCCGCACGCCAAACGAAACTTCAAACCGTCGTCCTCGACCCGCATGGTGAGGGTGGCCGCGCGATTACGCCGCGGTCCATCGTGTCTGTTGCCGGCAAGGTGGCTCACCGACGAACGCCGAAACCCTCACGCTTATCAAAACGCGAGCCCGGCCGTCCGGGGTGTCTGACGGGGCGGTCCTTGCCGTTCACCGCCGCGCCGCCCCCGGGGGCCGATAGGGGGTCTGTCTACCAGGGGGGCAAACGACACTTTTGTGCGCCCCCGAGAGGGGTTTTTGAGGGGGTGTCGCGTGAAAACACCTTGAAACACGGGCGAAAAATATTTTTACGGACGGGCGATTATATTGGAAAAGCGATTTATTTTGTGCGCACAAAAGCGGCCGCGATCGGTGGGTCGGCACCTTCTCGGAGGGAGAAATGACAGAAATCCAAAGCTAAATTTCTGGGGAAGTTCCGGGGGAATTCCGGGGGTTACTGCATGGGCAGGGCGTCCCAGTCCCAGCCGTCGGGGTCGCCTTCGAGGTTGGCTTGGGGGACGACTTCGAAGGTGCGTTTGGCGACGACCTTGTCGGCGAGTCGGCAGGTCAGGGTCCATTCGCCGAGCATGTGTTCGAGGGGTTCCCACAGGGCGTCGCCCAGGAAGAAGTCGAAGTCGCTGTTGCGGACGAAGACTTCGCCGCGGAACGGCTCGCGGACCACGCCGTCGGCATCGGGGATGCCGGGGTGGTCGATCTCGAACGCGAGCCGCATCCCCCGGCCGTGCTTCACCTTGAGGATGTAGCCGAACTCCTGCCCCACGACCGCGGGCACCCGCGCGGTAAACGCCCCGTCACCCGAGAGCACCGGCAACGCCTTGCCCTCAGACTCGAAGGGTTCATACAACCCGTAACTCACCTCCTGCACCAACGGCCGCTTCTTCGCCATGGCCCAAGTGTACTAGCCCCTTACCCCGGGTTCGCGTCCGGCGCATTATGCCCCAGCCACCTTCACAACAACATATACCTCTTTGGGTGCCTGTGGTGGAGCGTAGCGACCCCACAGACCACGAGCTCAAGAAACTTCATCTGGGGGCTCGCTACGCTCCACCCCAGCCACCCGCCGCGGAAAGAAATAGTGTCCCCGGCTGTCTCATCAGGGTTGACACATTCCGACACGCCGCCGAAATTATGAGGCGGCTGATCATCAAGGCCGGGGCATCAGCAAGCCTCTGCCCCAGCCACCCGCCCGATACCCCTGCCCGACCTACCCGCCGAAATCAAATTTGGCGTACGTCATTCTCCGGCCTGTAAGTAACATCATTGTCGAGAGGCATAATCAAATGATTGAAAATAATGACGGTACGCAGGGTGAGCTTCCGGTTCCTTCTGGAGAGACTTTTTCAGCTAAGCCAGTCACCGTTGTGTACCCAGCCAATATCGATGATGCAGACTTAAAACGGAGAGTTGAAGAGATTGCTGCAGCTTACTTAGTACGATGGTTAGGGATCGGATTGGCCGTGCTGGGTGTGCTTATCACAGTGTTTTCCTTTTTATTTTACTTCTTAATTTCAACTAACGCAGAGAAGGTGGCTCGTAACGAGGCGCAGCAGTACGTGCAGACACAGTTACAGCAGATTACTACAACTGCGAATCAGGCAGCTTCTGCTGCCACGCTTGCGGCGAATGAAGCTCGAATCAAAATCGGTGTGGTTGAAGAGTTGGCGCGTAGAGCTGACATAGATTTTCAACAGAGAGTTGATGAAGTAAGTGATGCAGTCGAAGAGTCAGAGCGTCGAGTTATGCAGGCTACGTCTAGAAGCCAAAAGGCAGCAGAGCAAGCGGATGAGGCATCTGTGAATGCGGCTGCTATCAATCAGGAAGTGTCGCGTCTTCGCGCCGAACTTGAAGGGACTGATGTCGATGAGATACGGCGAGAATTGGCACAGCAACCTGACTTGATCGCGTCGAGACTGAAGGGTGATGAGGACTTTCAGCTTGCAATTGCTCAAGCTCTTACAGACCTTCCTGTTGGTTCTATTATCCCGTCGGCTGCACCCGGTCCTGTGCCTGATGGCTGGGTAGAAGCTGATGGCCGTTTACTCGATCGAGTTAAATACGCAAGTTTATTCAGAGTTATAGGGACGATTTACAGTAATACGGATGATCCGATTGATCAGTTCCGGCTTCCTGACCTTAGGATGCGGACCGTCATTGGAACTGATAGTGCTGTGGGAGCCGTGATCGGTGCTAAAGACCACACACACGGTATGTCTCATAGCCATCGTATTGAGGGTGCACGTATATCCGCGAGACTCTCTGGAACTACATCAGAAGCGAGATATACCAGTAGAGATCCGACATGGCACACAAGGCGTGACAGGAACAACTTTGAAGGAGAACGCGACGGCTATATGATTTATCGCGCTAACGAAGACACGTTGAGTGAATCCAAAGCACAGCATAATCATACTGTTACTGTTTCGGGAAACATTGCAATACCCGATCTCGCCGCGAGTAGATCCGATCGATCAAACACTGCGTCGGCATCAAGTTATCAGCCCAGTATGAAGGTAAGAATGCTAATCAAAGCTCGATGAGCATATTGCGGTGAATAAATGCATCACCGGATAAGAAAAGGGGAGGCGTCCAGTTATCACTTGAGTTTCGTAGCTAACTCTACTTTGTATCTTGCAGTAGATCCTTCAGGTTGTTTCTACGGCCGTCGAGGACGCGGAGGATGGTGATGTTTTGGCCGGTGATGCGGAAGAAGAAGAGGTGGTTGGGCTGGTTACGGATCAGTCCGCGGCGGAGGTCACGGGCTTGCGGGTCTTCGGGGAATAGCGGGCGGTAGGCGTAGGGGAAGGCTGATACCTGCTCGAAAGATTCGAGCAGGCGGTCGCGGAAGCGTTCGGCGTTTTGCGGGGTGTCCCGGGCGATCTCGGTGACGATCTGGTCGATGTCGTCCAACGCCTGCTGCCGGAAATGCAGACGGTAAGGAGGGGTCATGACGCGGCCCGGTTGATCGTGGCGGTCATGCGGTCACGCAGCTCGTCGAGCGAGAGATCGGTCAGCGGGGTTTGCTCGCTGGCTTCAATCAGCTGCTTGATCTTCTCGGGATTGGAGTGAATCCACCGCTCGGTTTCGTAGGCGGTTAATAGATCGTCGATTAAGGCTTCCGGGTTGGCGTATTGGCCCGCAGCGACCGCATCGCGGATGGCTTGATCGTGTTTGGGGTCGGTGTTGATCTGCATGATGATTCCCTGCAGGTTTAGGGCCCCGGGTCATTGACCCGGGGCTAAATTGAGGTAATGCCGTGCCTTATTTGATAATAACACGTCGTCGTTCAAACTCGGAGTTTATTTAGCGGGCAGACTACTCTTCAATCAGGACCAGCCGATACGCCCGGACCCAGTCGTAGTAGGTGGTGTTGCGGGAGTCGTCGGCGAGGTCTTCGGGGGTGGGCGGGGGTTGCCAGTCGTAGGTTTCGGTGACGAGGCACATGAACATGGGGCGGTCGAAGGGGGTGTCGGAGAGGTTGGTCTTGGGGTGGATGGTGAAGGCGTATTCGCCTTCGTAGTACATGTCGATGGTGTTGGCGTCTTTCCACCACATGCCGTAGCGCTGGAACTGTTCGTCGGCGGGGGCTTTGAGCTTGGTGTTGCCGCCTTCAGAGAACTGGCCGCGGCCCTTGGCGAAGGTGTGGGTGTTGGACTTCATGCGGTGGCGGAAGTCGGGGAACCGGGGGGTGCCGCCGACGGCCTCGACGACGTCGATCTCGTGGTGGACGCCGTGGTCGGGGCGGTTGGTGAACCAGAAGGTAGAGGAGAGGTTGACGGAGGAGGCCTTCATGCTGACTTCGTAGTAGCCGTAGTGGGCGTCTTCGCTGATGGAGGTGACCGAGCCGCAGGCGATGGTGAAGCCGTCGCGGGGGGTGTCGAGCATGCGGTTTTTGATCTGGAGCTTGCCGTCTTTGACGGAGATGGTGTCGGCGGTGAATCGGCCGGGGGCCCGGCCGGTGTGCCAGAAGGGGTGGTAGGTACGCCACTTGAAGTTGTCGAGCTCGTCGCCGTTGAATTCGTCGGAGAAGGCTTCCTGTTTTTCCCAGCGGTAGCCCTCGGGCGCGGGGGGCAGGGCGGCGGCGGGGAGGGTGAACGCCGCGAGGAGGAGGGCGGCGGCGATGGCGGAGAAACGGGCCGGAACGGGTGGGGTAGACATGGCAGCCTCTTGTCGTTGGGGGTTCGTGAAGCCGGTCAAATAATTAAGCAGCAATATGATAGCGCATAAAGAAAACCCCGGAGCGAAGGGTGCTTCGTTCCGGGGGGTTGTTTTATTTCAGGGACTGGCGTCTAGGGGCCGTAGGGTGAGGCGGTCTGCCCGGTTTTTCTTGAGGCGAGGGCGAGATGCCTTGGCGGCGAGTTTAGAGCTGGGTGGGGTTGGGGGCGTCGCCGTAGACGGCTTTGGGGTCGAAGACTTTTTCGGTTTCGGTGAACTCGAGGGGGTCGCCGGCCTGGTCGGCGACGGGGACAGCGCGGTAGAAGCAGGAGCGGTAGCCGACGTGGCAGCTGGCGCCGCCCTGGACGTCGACGCGGAGCCAGATGCAGTCCTGGTCGTCGTCGATGCGCATCTGGCGGACCTTCTGGACCAGGCCGCTGGAGGCGCCCTTGTGCCAGAGGCACTTGCGGCTGCGGCTCCAGTAGACGGCTTCGCCGAGCTCGATGGTTTTGGTGAGGGCCTCGGCGTTCATGTAGGCGTGCATGAGGACTTCGCCGGAGGTGAAGTCGGTGGTGACCACGGGGATGAGGCCGGCCGGGTCGAACTTGGGGGCCAGGTCGTTGCCTTCTTCGACCTGTTCGACGGTCTGTCTTTCCGAAAAAGTGAGGTTGGCCATGGGTTGTTTTCCTGGGGGATTGGTTGGTTTAAGGGGGCGAGCGGGCCGGGCGTTTTTGGCGCGGGCGGGCTCGGGGCGGCGTTCAGCGGGGGAACAAGATAACGCGGCCCCGCTTGGCGTGCTATCGGTGAAGCGTATTTTACAGGATCGGCGGAGGGATTCTGGTACGGCGAGGGCTGCTGTACCGTGCTCCGCTACTTCGCCGTCGCCCGGGTGTACGACGCGATATGCCTCGGGCTTCCCGCGTCCGAGGGTGCGCTTGCGCTGTCTTTCCAGCTCACGGCACACCGGTTATTTGTTGGACGATTGGGCCGTTGTCGTCTCGGGGTAGTTCACAAACGTGTCGTGGTCAAACGGCACGTCGGCGTGGTGCAGGGTGAGGCGGTCGATGGCGTGGCCCGGGCTGCGGCCCGAAATCTGGATGGTGTGGACGCCGGCGTCGTAGTGGACCTGCGGGTTCATGACGAAGCGGTGGTGGGCGACTTCGAACGCCGCGTTGTACGACCACCGCGCCTTGCTCTGGACAAACACCTTGGTGTGCTGGCCGATGGTGTAGCGGCCCCGGCCGTCGCGCTCGGGCATCTCCTGGGGGGTGCCGGTGACGAACTTCACGTACGAGTCGTTGCCGGCGTCGACCCGCTCGACGTCGCCGTACTGCTTCGTCCGCCAGCGGAACGTGTAAAGCCCCGGGCGGGTGACGGTGAAGGTGTAGGTGAGCGTGCCCGAGACCTCGTGGTCCTGCTTGGTGACGCCGCCGTTGAACGGCCCGGTCCACTCGATCCAGCCCCGCCCGGTGCTGCCCGCCATCGACGGGTCGTCGGGGTTCTCGCCGTCGCGTCTCACCCAGCCGTCCGCCAGCTCGGCGTTTTCGGCCTCGAGGACAATCACCCCGTTGGGTGCCGCCGGGCTTGCCGGCTCCGCCGACGCCAATCCGGGCCGACAAACCAAACTCAACGCCACCACCGCCAGTACCGTTCCGAACGTAAACACCTTCAGCATTGTGAAACCTTTCGAGATGATCGAGATGGCTGAATATACAAGTCTCGCCCCGCATTCGATACTTTTATCTGGTGCCGATTGATAACAGCCTTATCATCTGAACTGGGCGTCGAGTATCCGTGGGGGCGGGGTGTTCGCTCTCTAACGTGAGCCGCATCCCCCGGCCGTGCTTCACCTTGAGGATGTAGCCGAACTCCTGCCCACGGGGCGCGGGCACCCGCGTGGCAAATGCTCCGTCCGCCGAGAGCATGGGCAACGCCTTGCCCTGCGCCTCGAAGGGTTTATAAAATCCGTAACTCATTTCCCGCACCGTCGGCCGCTTCTTCGCCATCGCCTTACTGTACTACGCGATATCTCTCGGGCTTCCCGCGTCCGGGGCATGCTGCCCCAGCCACCCCGGCGTTATGCGGTTTGGGTGTCTGTGGTTGAGCGAAGCGACCCCACAGTTCGGCGATTCAAGAAACCTCGTCTGAGGGTTCGCTACGCTCGACCCCAGCCACCCGCCGTAATCTATCTCCTGCAGCTTTGGGCGTCTCTTCGCCATGGCCTGAGTGTATTACGTAAGTCGCCTGGGGCTTCTCGCGTCCGGGCATGCTGCCCCAGCCACCCCGGTGTTGTATGGTTTGGGGGCCTGTGGTGGAGCAAGGCGACCCCATAGTTCGGTAATTCAAGAAACTGCGTCTGGGGGCTCGCTACGCTTGACCCCAGCTACCCCCATGTTTCTAGACGTCAATGTATTCTTAGTATTGGCCATAACCGAGAATTCTTATGAGTGAGTTGCCAGCCAGCAGTGCGGATATGCCGATTAAAGTCAGGCGGATTACGAAAACGACATATGCCGTTGTCTATGGACTATCGTTCGGTCTTGTGATCGTCGTTTACCTTGCTGTCCTCGGATTCATTGTTACCCAAGCCCCGGAAGCATCAGGCAACACTTCATTTCTAGGTAAGAGTTTTGCCGCTGTTGGCGTCTTTGGCGATTCTTTTGGCGCCGTTAACGCGTTCTTTTCAGCTCTTGCCTTCGCCGCTGTGGCAGCGACGTTGTTTTTATCGCAAGCACAGATCGGATTGCAGCAAGAAGAACTGGCTGCCGTGCTTGAAGAGCATCGAGAAAACGTCAAAGCATTTAAGGATCAAAACGCTTTTCTCGATAAGCAAATGATCGTTAATCGTTTTTATCGACAGCTAGAGGGCTTTCAAACGCTTACGAATAATCTGAAACTATTTCGTCCAGATAAACGCGGGGGTAAAACTCTACAAGGACAAGATATCTTCGATGTTGCAAGAAGTGATTTAAAAAGAATGGTCGCGCGAAATCCTGCAGGTGACAACGTCGATGCTGCCCGTGAATATAAAAGTTCTCTTAACGTACCTTCTCATCCTAATGAGTACGACCCGGACGCAATTAAAGAGAACTACTTGCTACTTTACAAAGGTATTGGCGACTACGAGAGTGTATTCGCACAATACTATCGAACTTTTTATCACTTGGTGCGGTTCGTTGATGATCAGGCAACAGAGCGTCTTCCGCCTCTTGAAAAGTATGAGCTTGTGAGGATCGCGAGAGCTTCTCTATCTCAGGACGAGCTAATTATGATTGCGATTAATTGCCTGACCAATAATGGAGAAAACATGTGGGCGTACGTGGAACGATACGATATTTTGAACAATATTGAAGATTCAAAGCTATGGAAATCCATAAGAAGTAGATTTGAATCAGTAGGTACTGGTGAACCAGGCTTTTATTCAAGAAGGGAGGATTGCTGTGAGCCACTTTCTAAACTTAAAGGGCGTGCTATTTATCAAGCGGAATTGGAGTGGTGTATGGGGGTTCGAAAATAACGTATTAATAGACTGTCTCAACACAGATAAATTTATTTTCTGCAACAGAATTCAAACCGCGAGGTGGGTTTCGACGAGGTTTTTTTCGATGTAGGGGTCGAAGACCATGGCGGGGTTGCGCTTTTCGAGGAGGTCGGCGGTGCGTTCGTCCTGCGTTAAGCGCTCGATGGTGGCGGGGTAGCCCATTCGGTGGATGAAGTCGCCCATGGGTTCGTGGCGGTCGGGGGTGGCGTCGGCGGACAACGGGGTTGGGCCGTTGGGGCGGAGGGGGGCGGCTTCGCCGGTGAGGCGGTCGGCGAGGTACCAGTCGAAGAGGACGGCGCAGACGTCGGCGACGCGTTCGCGGGGGACCATGGAGAGGAACTGTTTTTCGCCGTCGGTGAACCAGTGGCCCTGGGTGCTGCCGTCTTCGGAGCCGCCGAGCTTGAGGGCGTAGTTGTCGCCGCCGGAGCCGATCCAGCCGAGGGTCTTGGTGGCGGGGCGGAAGCATTGGCGTTCGCAGCCGGTAATGCCGATGGACTCGGCCATGTCGCCGTAGCCGCGGTCTTCGAGCTCGTCGAGGAGCTGGGGCTCGAACTGTTCGGAGTCGGTGTAGGACAGCCGGCAGGTGGGCAGGCCGACGCAGGCGCCCGAGAGGACGCGGAGCTTGCTGTAGGCCTTGCCGCGGCGGGTGCCGTGGCCGAACTCGGCGAGGGTGGCGGTGAAGTCTTCCTTGGCGGCTTCGTCGATGTTGGTGAACAGGAGGTCCTGGTTGGGGGTGATCATGACCTCGGCTCCCGGAAACTTTTCTAGAGCGGCGCGGACCATGGCTCGGTAGCGGGGGGCTTCCTTGATCTCGTGGGTCGGCTCTTTGCCGCGCTCGGCGGCGGTCTTGCGGGGGTCGACGTAGATGCCATCCGTAAGCCGGCCGCATTCGATATAGGCTCCGTAGGCCCACTTGCCGTTGGACTCTTGTTTGGACCAGCCGGTGTGGAGGTTGCGTTCGCCGGGGTGGAAGTCTTCGTTGGGCAGGTCGAAGGAGACGCCGTGGTTCTTGACCTCGTTGCGGTACCAGTCGATGCCCTGCTTCCAGACGACGTATTTCATGCGGGCCCAGACGCGGTTTTTGCGGTCGCCCCATTCTTTGTGGACGTCGACGATGGCCTTGAGGCCGGGCATGAGCTGGTCGGGGGTGAAGAGGCCAAGGGGCTTGCCGTGGGCGGCGAAGGTGGGCTTGCCCTTCTTTTCGCCTTGGCCGCCGCCGACGTAGACCTGGTAAGCTACGACCTTGGCGTCGCTGCCGGTACCTTCGACGAGGGGGGCGACGCCGACTTCGTTGGTGCGGATCTCGGTGCAGTTGTCGTAGGTGATCGCGCCGGTGTCGGGGTCGCGGTGGGCGGTGCTGAAGGCGATCTTGAACTTGCGGTTCAGGAGCTGCGGGCCGTAGTCGTACTGCTGTTTGGGGTCGTCGATGAGTGAAGGATCGACGGCGAAGACCTGGACGTGGGCCGCGGAGGGGAGGCGGAAGTAGGTGCCGTACTGGTGGGCGAGGTCGAAGGCGTTGGCCCCCGGAATGGTTGAGAATTTACTCAACGGGCAGCCCATGACGTTGCGGACGTTGTCGCCGCAGCCGTTGAGGGTGTAGAAGCCCGAGCGGGCGATGTCCTGGACGAGGGACATCACCTGGGGCTTTTCGAGCCAGTGGTACTGGATGTTTTGGCGGGTGGTGAGGCGGAGGGAGTTTCCGCCGTAGGGGTTGTTGTAGCAGTAGTCGTCGGAGACGCGGTCGACGACGTCCCACTGCTTGGCGTTGAACGCGCCGCCGCCGGGGACGGTGAGGCGGACCATGTACATCCAGTCTTTTTCCCGGCCGGTCTTGGCGCGGTTGTACTCGAGGTAGAGGCCGTGCGACTTGGAGAGGAACTCAGACTCTTTTTCGAGGTCCATCGTCTCGTGGTCGCGGTAGCGTTCGGGCAGGGGGCCGACGACGCCCTTGGAGTTGATCTTGAAGTGTTCGTCGGCCGAGAGCTGGTCGGCCGGGGTCTGGAAGACCGGCTCGGGTTGTTTGACGGGGCGGGGCTTTTTGGCGGGACGCTCGGGGCGCGCAGGTCGTTCGGCCCGTGGCTTCTTTTCCGGGGTGTTTTCGGGGCCAGCAGAGGTCGGTTTGGCGGGGGCGTCGGCCATGGGATAACGGTTTTCGGGTGCGAGTCGGGTTAGAGTTTGTGCGAACATCACATGATAGTCGCCCCAGCGGGGGTTGCGAAATAAAGACTTGCGGGAAATTTAGGGGCGGTTGAGAGCGGGACGAGACGGGCGGTGGGGTTTCTGTGCCGTACCGGGGGCATTTCTGGGGGCGTGTAGCTGAAGCGGGCTAGGGCGATTGGCCTACGGCCTCGAAGAACCGGGTGATTAGAAGTTCGGGGCAGTTGTCTCGGCGGAGGACACGCTGCATGACGGCGAGCATGCGGCGGACCTGGACGGGGTTGGTGGTGGCGCGGGCGCTGCCGGCGTCGAGGAGGTGGGCCCGGCCTTGGGCATCGAGGGCGAGGTTGCTGGGCTTGAGGTCTTTGAAGGTGAATCCAGCGTCGAGGAGGGCGCGGGTGAGCGTGGCGGCGGCGTCGAGGGCGGGGCCGAGGTGTTCGGCGGGGTCGGGGGTGTCGAGGGCGGCGGTGATGTGGTGCTGGAGCGAGTCGCCGATCCAGGCGGTGGCGAGCCAGACGCCGGGCTTGGATCCGGGGTGTGTTTCGGGGGTTGCTCCAGGGTGAGTTCCGGGGGTGATGCCGGCGTCGAAGATGGTGGCGACGGGGATGCCGGCGGCGTGGAGCTTGCGGTGTTGCTTGAGTTCGAGTTGGCCGGGGTGGCGGCCGACGGCCAGAGCCAGTCGCTGCCGGGGCATGGGGGCGGCGAAGCGTTTGATGACCGCCTGGCCATAGCTTGGGGCATCGACGCTCCAGACTTCGGAGCGGTCGTCTTGCTTGAAGTGTTGGACGGGCGGGCCGTCGAGGCTCGCGTCGCGGAGCGATCGACGGGCGATGTGTTTAACGAAGGTGTCGGGCGGGGCGGGTGGCACGGGGCGGCGCATTCCTCGGGGCTCAGACGCTGGTCCTATACTTTTATTGGCATGTTCAGAAGCCTGCGTCAAGATTCTAAATTAGAGATTTCTGAAAAGTACCGATCCGGGCTGGAGGACGCAGGTTTGGGTACGTTTGAGGCTCTGCTAACCACCCCCGGCAACTCCCGATTGGATAAGCCCGGCCTCGCGGACTGGCGGACGCGTCTGGTCATCGACCTGCCCGACGGCACGACGTGCTTCCTGAAACGCTACGACCGCCCCCCGCTTTCAGAGCAGTTGGAGCAACGCCTGGCGGGCCACCCCAGCACGGCGTCGGCCGAGTGGGGGTGGATGCAACGGTTCTTCCAGCTGGGCCTCCCCGGGCCCGAGCCCGTGGCTTACGGCTTGAGGCGGGGCGGCTTGATGCTTGAAAAGGCCAGCGTGGTGGTCACGGCCAAAGTGCCCGGTGAATCTTTGGAGAAGTGGGCTCCGCGGGAGGCCGAGCCGGGCGGTCGGCTCGGGTCGCGGCGGTTTAAGAACGCGCTGATCCACGAGTCGGCCCGGGTTGTCGCCCGCATGCACGAGGCCGGGCTGTACCACCGGGATCTGTATCTGGCCCACCTGTATTTCGATGACCAGACCGCCGAGGGTGACGATACGCCCCGGCTGCGTCTGACGATGATCGACCTGCAGCGGGTGATCCAGCCGCGGCTGTTGGCGTTTCGCTGGATGGTCAAAGACCTCGCTTCGCTTCACTACTCCACCCCGATTCAGGTGGCCTCGCGCAGCGATCGGATACGTTGGCTCCGTAGCTACCTGAGCCGCCGTCGTCTGAGGCTGATGCTGATCCCTCGGTCTCTGCGGCCCCGTCTCCTGGCGTACTTGGTCGAGTACAAAAAAAACCGCATCAGCCGCCACGACAGGCGTCGGAGGGCTAGGTTTTCACGCTGAATAGGTGGGCGGCGTGTGGTGCCCTCAGGCCCAACTGGTAAAACCACGCTTTCGTTGGATAAAACGATATTTTCGGGGCAAGTTGTGTTGCCCGACGACATAATGCGTGGTCCAATGAACTTATCAGCAGCGGGTAGAGAGCCGATGTATTGGCATACCTCTATGCGGAGGCCGAAGCGGCCGTGCTGCTGCAAAAAAGGCCTGGGACGACCCCCCAGGCTCTCCTTCGGCCCGCCCGATCAGGGACCGAAATCATCCACTACCGCCCGCCAACGCCGGGCGTGACAGCTACGAAGGACAGATTCGATGCGTATCACCATGGTTGGCACCGGCTACGTCGGACTCGTGACGGGCACCTGCTTCTCAAATATCGGCAACGAAGTGACCTGCCTCGACGTTGACCCCCGGAAGATCGAAAAGCTGAACCAGGGGATTTCGCCGATCTACGAGCCGGGGCTCGACGAGTTGATCGGACGCAACCATAAGGCCGGCCGGCTGAGCTTCACGACCGATAAGGCCGAGGCGTATACCCACGCCGAGATGATCTTCATCTGCGTCGGCACGCCGTCGGACGAGATGGGCAACGCGGATCTGAAGTACGTGCTCGCCGCAGCGAGCGACATCGGCAAAGCGATCGAGGCGGCGCCCGGCGCGACCGGCGGCGACCGCGAAGAACGCCGGGGCAAGATCATCGTGGTCAAGTCGACCGTACCCGTCGGCACGAACGAAAAGGTCCGCCAAGCCATCGCCGCCGAGACCAATAAGCCCTTCTTCATGGCCTCGAACCCCGAGTTCCTGAAAGAAGGCGCGGCGATCAACGACTTCAACAAGCCCGACCGCGTCGTCGTCGGCGTCAACGACGAGGGCACCGGCGGGCGGATGCGCAAGCTCTACGAGCCGTTCGTCCGCAACGGGCACCCCATCTTTGTCATGGACGTGCCCAGCGCTGAGATGGTCAAGTACGCCGCCAACGCGATGCTCGCCACAAAGATCAGCTTCATCAACGAGATCGCCAACCTCTGCGAAGCCTACGGCAGTAATGTCGACGAGGTCTGGCGTGGCATGACCAGCGACGCCCGCATCGGCAACAAGTTCCTCTACCCCGGCCTGGGCTACGGGGGCTCCTGCTTCCC
>JBCDJW010000039.1:0-27839 GCA_038747275.1 Planctomycetota bacterium
AGGACCTGGGCCGTGAGCCCACCATCGAAGAGATCGCCGAGGCCGCGAAGATGCCGGTTGTCGAGGCGCGGCGGGTTATGAAGATCAGCCGCCACCCGATCAGCCTCGACCGCCCGGTCGGCGAATCCGAAGACTCCTACTTCGGCGACTTCATCGAAGACGAGTCGGCCCACAACCCCTCCGAAACCGCCACCAGCGACATGCTCCGCAGTCGTATCGAGCAGGTCCTCAAGACCCTGACCTACCGCGAACGCGAGATCATCAAGCTCCGCTACGGCATCGGCGACGGCTACACCTATACCCTCGAAGAGGTCGGCCGCATCTTCAAAGTCACCCGCGAACGCGTCCGCCAGGTCGAAGCCAAAGCGATCCGCAAGCTGCAACACCCCGTCCGCAGCCGCAAGCTCGTCGGCTTCGTCGACGGCGACGACGAGTTCGAGTGATTTAAATCAAGCCTAAAACTTGTCCGCCATGAAAGCGTTAAGCCTATTTATAGAATAGGCTTAACGCTTTTTCTGTGGCGTATTATCTCGCGGATCACGCTATTTGATGAAATTGCTCAGCTACCGCTTTTTGACTAGATTCACTAACAAGAAAGAAATTTTGATTATTCTTTGCATAACCGTAATTAAAGGTTATTTTGTTAATGGAATCGAATCTGATTCATTTGACTAGATTCTTCGTTTTTGGGTCCTTGCTTTTAAAGATGACTTGGTGGGTGCCGGGATATTTGGGTGAAGACAAATTATTTAAGAAGCCTGCGATAACGATATCCGTCTGTCCGTTTTTCTTGAGTGGGGTACGCTCATACGGATAGATACACATAACTCCGGATGATCCGGGAAAGGTTCAGAGATAGTGAAGCACAGTGCACACCTAATCGGTGGGACCGCGGCCCTCGCCATTGCGGCGGTATCGGGCCAAGCGACCGCCATGTCAACAACGCTTTCGCCGACGAGCGCGGGCGAGCTCCCCTCGGACGTCACCGTGATCGGTGGGATCGTGGCCGACCTCATCGGCCTGAACGATACGCGGGTGGTTACCCAGCTGTCGGCGAGCTCGCTTTTTGAGGGCTTCTTCAACACGGGTACGCCCGTATCCTCGCAAGGCAACCCCGGCACGATCGGCATCCAGAGCGGATTCGACGCTTCTTTGCTGGATCAGCTCGGCGGCGGCCTGAGTGAACTCGCCGTGCGTGTCACCCTGGACGAGGGCGACTCGGGCATCGGCGATTTCGACGAAGGTCAGGAAAACTCCTTGTTGGTCAACGGACAAAATGTCGGTTTCTTCGGTGAAATCGACACCAACATCACGGCCTCTGACGGCACGATCATCAATCCGAGCACCGGTTTCCCCAACGAAGAATTGGCGACGGGCTTTTTCTTCACCGACGATGCCACCATCTTGGCCTCGATCTTTTCGGAACTTGAAGGCACCAACGAGTTGATCTTCCAGGTTCAGGACGATAGCCCGTTCGATAACTTCTACGACTTCACCGCCGGCATCGACGGCTCGCTGATCGATATCGGTACCGGCCCGGTCATCACGCCTCCGCCCGCGTCCGAAATGCCTGACCCCGAACCGCCGGCTAGCACCCCGCCGGCCACGACGGTTATCCCGACGCCCAGCGCTGCCCTCGGCGGGTTCATCGGTTTTGCGGCGCTCGCCGCACGTCGCCGCAAAGCGGAAGTCGAGTAAAGCTGATCGCGGATGAGCCGGTCTTCGGCTCACAGAATTAAAAACCGAAAAAAGCCCCCGGAGTCACTCCGGGGGCTTTTTCTGTAGGTGATACAAGAGTACTCCGCGTCAGCGGGCAACGATCCGGGTGTTGCCGCCGGAGAGCGCTTGCTCGACGGTGTCGATGCCGTCGAAGTTCGACGACAGGGCGAGGTCGTCGCCGTCCCAGAGGGCGAAGCCGATGGTGTCGGCAACGCCGCGGGTGCGGTTGTCGGTGACGTCGACCTCGAGGGTTAGCGTGTCGGTCCACTGGAAGGTCGAGAGGTTAACGAGCCGGGCGGTCCCGATGAGCGAGGCGGAGAAGTCGCGGGTCGTGGCGTCGCCGTCGGGGTCGACCTCGGTCGTGAAGCTGGTCAGGTTGTCGGACGTGAGCAGCCAGAAGTCGCCGTTGGCTCCGCGGAAGACCGCGTTGAAGCCGCCGATCAGGTTACCGCGGCGGAAGTCGGCGAAGAAGCTGAAGCGGACCCGGCTGTCGTCGGCAACAGACAGATCGACTGTGTCGGTGCCGCCGAAGAAGTTCTGTACTTCAACCTGTCCGCCCTGAGCGTTCTGCTCAACGATCGAGCCGAAGCCGAAGGCACGGCTGTCGTCGGGTCGGGTGACGTTGAGCAGGGCAACGTCGGTGGCGACGTAGTTGCCACCGACCAAGACCTCGACGGTGTAGGCGCGGTCTTCGACACCTACGCCCAATTCGTCGGTGAATACCGCGGTGACAACGTCGAGAGTCGGGTCGCTGCTCGGGGCGACCGCGGCGCTGAGTTCGATCGCGGCCCCGCCGTCGCTGGGTGTCAGGCGGAAGGTAACGTCGGCGGTGGAGAAGTCGCCGGCGGCGCCGTCGAAGTCTTCTTGCACGAAGGCCCGGAGCTCAACGCTGAACGCACCGGCATCGCTGTCCGCTTCGGTAGAGACGGCCTCGGGGCCGGTGTAGATCGCGGTGGCGTCCTCGGCGGCGACGCTCAGCTCGGCGGTGGCCTGGGCTACGCCGCCGTCTTCGTCGGTCACGCTGACGCGGAAGATGTAGTCGCCCGGGGCGAGGTCGGCCAGGCCGTCGATGGTGTACACGCCGCCGCCCGGGGCGTCGGCCGGGCCGTTGAAGGCCAAGCCGCCGGCGATCGTGCCGAGGTCGGGCAGGCCGGCGGTGAACGTCGCGCCGCCGTCGGTCGAAGTCTCAACGGTCGCATTGACCGCGTCGTCGGCCACGTCAGTGGCGGTGAAGGTGACCGTGCTCAACGCGTCGCTGTACTGAGCGCTGCTGACGGCGTTGTCGACGGCGACGGTGGGGGCCGCGTTGGCGATCGATACGCTGGTAGTTGCGATGTCGAACTGCCCCTCGGCGTCGGTCACGCGAACGGCAACCGTGCCGGTGAAGTCGTCGCCGTAGGTGAAGTCGGCGATCGGGGCGGCGGAGGTCACGTCGGCGTTGAAGGTGATGCCGTCGAAATCGGTGTCGAATTCGTAGAGCACGATGTCGTTGTCGGGGTCGGTCGAGCCCGAGGCGTCGAAGGTGACGGCCTGGCCCTCGGTGCCAACGATCGCCCCGCCGGCGTCGGCGGTCGGCGCGGTGAGGAACGTCAGCGAGAAGGACGCATCGGGGAACGAAGTCGGGAAGCTTGATAATGATCCGCCGTCAAACACCGCTTCGCGGCTGGTAGTGGAGTTGGTGAAGAACAGTTGGCCGCCGGCAAAATCGTTGGCGGGGTTCAGCACGCCGATTTGGGCCTGATCGATCAAGCCGTCGAACGCGACCAGCGTATCGATAACCCAGGCGTACGTGACGCCGGCCTGGAGTTCCAGCCCTTGGAGGTCGACGACGACGTCGGTCGGCGGCTGGGTGCCGTCGCCGGGGGGCAGGCTGATGGTGCTGCTTTCAAACAAAACGTCTTGCGACAAAACGAGGTCCGGGCCGCTGGTCGAGACGTTGTCGACTTCGGTGATCAGGACGTTGAAGTTGACGGGGTTAAACGAGTTAGTGATCGGAGAACCCGCGGGCCGGGCTTGGAACGTCAACTCGTCGGCAAAGCCGGATTCGTCGGCGGTAAACGTTTGGACAAAGAACGTGGCTCCCGGCTCGCCGAACCCGGTTAGGAAATCGTCGGCGGGCCCGGTGAAGATGTCGGCGGACAACAACATCCGTTCTTCGAGTCGTTCGAACCCTGCCACGCTGGTTTGCGGCATATCTTTCAATTCATGCTCTTTTTGGTGGGCTTTACGGGAGCTTGACCCGCGCAGCAACAGCGAACCCAGTTTTTTGTGAACCGTCTTTTTCATGTCCAACCTTTCCTCTGCCAGATGTGGGCCGCGTTTGTATACGGCCAGATTCGATCCCCCTGTATCCGCAAAACCGATATGCGGAAGGTAAGTGGAGGCGAAGATAGCTGAATCACTATGCGGTTGTACAGCAAATTTTGGTTTATCTGCGCACGAAAAAATCACTTACATCGAATGTACTTTTTTTATCCGATAAAAAGCGCAAAAACAGAGGCCGCGATTTGTGAAAACTACGACGTACGTCCAGCCGAAACAGCGGTGGGGTTTCTACTGATATTGCGATCGATAAATTAATTTTGAAGTATTAGATTGTTTGGTTACGCAGCACGACGATCGTTCTGTTCGCCGGGAGCGATATTGCTTTTACTTTGTTGCGGCGTGGTCGCCAGGTCATTGCCGCCGAGATTTTGCAGGAGCTTGCGGCGGTAGTCGCTGCTGGCGAGCCACCACGGGCGTTTGAGCAGTTGGCTCCACAAGACCTTGCGTTGGGCGTCTTCTTCGATCTCGGTCTCGGCGGCGGCGTAGATGCGGCGGGATTCGTCGCAGGTGCGCCAGAGCAGGTAGCGGTGGGTCGGGGCGAGGTGGGTCGAGTAACGCTCAGCGGCTTCGATGAACTCGGGGCCGCAGGAGAGCGCGTTGGTTGCGCTCTGGCTAAGTTCGTGATCGCGGACGGCGGCGACGGCGGCGCGGGCGACGGTGGGTTTAAGGTTGGCGGCGTACAGCCGGGCGTGCATCTCGTGGGCGTAGGCGAGTTTGAATTGGCTGTCGAATCCGCCCATGGCTTTGAGCAGGTCGGTGCGGTAAAAGACGGCGCTGCGGGCGAGCGGGCCGGCGTCCTGCATGAGGAAAGCCGAGAGCGTCCGCGGCGGGTCGGCGGGCAGGTCGCCGAGGTGTTCGTCGAGCTCGTCGACCCGGATGGCTTGGCCGACCATCCAGTGGGTTCCGGAATCGCTATCTTCAACTTCATATTCGTGGAGGTCGCCCATCGTGCGGGCGGCTTCGTGCAGGGCGTAGGGGAGGTAAGCGTCGTCGGCGTCGAGGACGCCGATGATCTGGCCGGTCGCCCAGGTCAGGGCGGTGTTGACCGCCTCGGCGGGGCCGGAGTCCCAGGTGCTCTGCCAGTGGTCGATATCGCGTTCGTAGGTTCGGATGATTTCGACGCTCTGGTCGGAAGAGCCGCCGTCCATCACGATAAGTTCGAGGTTCTCGTAGCCTTGGTCGAGCACGGAGCAGATCGCCCGCTCGAGGTAGAGGTCTTGGTCGAGGTTGGGGATGATGACGGTGATGCGGGGGGCGGGGGCGGGCTTACTCATCGCGGCGGGCTCTCGAGATACGGCGTGAAGTTCGTCTCAGGGGTGTACCGGGGTATTCCGGGCACTCTTGGGGGGCGGTGCAGGGGGCACAACCGTTACAATCCGTATCGTCGGGGTAACCCGTCGGCTTGACCGTTTGGGAGCGGGAAAGTTTTCGGACAAGCGCAAGCGAAAGCCGCTTGCGGCTTAGCGGTTATTCTCGGACGCGCTAGGCCGTAAGCGGCTGATCGGGGTATTGAGAGAATGAGTGGTCGCTCAGATCGGGCGTCCGCTGGTGGCGAGGTTTTTCAGACGCTCGTCCTGCACGCTGGCGGCGAAGTCCTTGGCCTCATCGCCCGACATTTTTGGTGGCGCTTCGGCGGGCGGGGCGGCACTGAGTGCCGGATGGACCGCGTCTTTCAGCGAGATATCGCCCGAGCCCATCACCGGCCCGGCGGTCGTAGCGGCGGTCGTAGCGGCGGCCGGTACGGGCGCGGCGGGACGCAGCGACTTTTCGGTCGCCAGCGGCGAGCCGGTCCGCATCGACTCGGTGTCGTCGATCTTCTGGAACTTCCGCATCTTTTTCTTCTTCGGCTTCTTCACTTTCAGCGGGCCGGGCGCGACGATCGCCGCGATTAGCATCCCCTGCATGGCGATCAGCGGCAGACGCAGCGACTCGCTCGGCCCGGCGGTCGCGAGCAGGACGTAGAAGCCCGTCACCATCGCCAGCAGCACCAGCCCTCCCCAACGCCGACGCCAGAGCATCAGCGCCGCTCCGAGGGTCATCGCGACCACCATCGCGGCGTTGAGCCCGACCCAGGCATTGATCACCCAGCCGGTGGCGGCATCGCCGGTTGAGGCTGTCGAGATAGTTTCACCCAGTAGTTCCGCTGCGTATCCGGCCGGTGCGTATTCGATCCCTAGCCGGGCGTACGCTTGATCGAGCGAATGGTCGAGAGCGAATTCGGGTGCGGTTGAACGGACCGCCGCGGCGATCTGCCCCGGAAGATCCTGCGTGAGTTGTTGCCGGCCGAAGCGATCGAGTAAAGCCAAGGTATTGACCTCGGCGTGATCGGGAGACGACGCGAATGTTTTGAACAGGTCCATGTTCGCGCGGACGCTCTGGTCGTTGTACGGGCCAAGCTCGGGCGATTTCGCGGCCGAGAGGGTGCCGAACATGCGGTCGAGGGTCGGGCCCGCCGTGACGTAAGGGCCGTAGCCCAGGTCGACGTTGCGCTTCATCCAGGCGCCGACCGGCAGGGCGGTCCCGACGATCAGGACGATGGCCAGGGCGAAAGACTTGAGCCGACGCTCGGTCACGATGACCCACGAGGCCAGCACCGGCGACAGCCATGCCAGCATCGGCGAGAACAACGCGGCCCCGCCGATCGCCAAGCCACCGGCGAATACGCTACGCACGCCGCGTTCCTCGGCCTGGGCGACGCCCCATAAGCCCACCAAGACCAACAGCATCACCACCGTCTCGGCCGCGAGGGTCGAGGGCGAAAGGATCAACGCCGGGTGCAGGGCCACAACGACCGCCGCGAGTGCCGAGGGCATCTTACGGCCGATCACGCCCAGCCCGATGCGGTACACCAGCGGTACGCAGGCCGCGCCCAGCACGCACTGGATCAAGAGCAGCCACATCAGCGACAGCCCGGTCACGTTCATCACCCACAACAACGCGGGGTAGCCCGGCGCTTCGTAGAACTCGGGGTGCAGCGTACTGCCCTCGAAGGTCGTGAGTTCGCCGCGCTCGGCGCGTAGCTCGTCGAGTTCTGCTGCTAAAGATCCCTCGGGCTGGGATTCGAGGCCGAATACCATTTCGGTGGTGAGGTTTTCGGCAAGTAATGCCTGGTGGGCTGTGTGGTCGGTGTAGGCGTTATCGAGGTCGAACATCGGGCCCATGAGCAGGACCAACACCCGCAGCACGAGCGCGATACCGAAGATAAGGCCGATGTACAGCGCGTATGACTCGGCGTCGTCGCTGGGCATGTTGGACTTGCGGAGCTTGGCGGGTTCGCTTCCGGCGTCTTTGCCGGCCCACTGGACGCCGGGCACGCCGTGTGAAAGGTCGGGTTTTGCGTCGGCTTCGTCGAGATAAGTCGGGGGACGTAGGGCCACGAGTAGACTCCGTTGGGAACATCGACGGGGGCGGGCGCAATTCAAGCCCGGGTGGATAACCCCCGTGGACCCCATCGACGCGGGCCGGGAATTACTTAACGACCGCACACCGCTTGAAAACGTCAACGCGGGTCGGGTGTAGCGGTTATCGCGGTTGGTGAAGTTTTAACGCGGCGGGAGGCGGCTAATCACGCTCGGGCTTCGGCGGTGTAGCGGTGCATCTCCAGCGTCGCGAGCAGGGGGGCGAGGGAGGACTCGGCCCCCTGGTTCTGGTTGGCCCCATGGGGTTCGATCCCGTCACGGCCGCCGCCGGTCTCGGGGTCGAGCATAACGACACCCAGGTCGTTGCGGCCGGTGAACCACTCGTAACACATCCGGGTGTCGGCCTCCCAGCGGGTACGCTCACCGGGATCGGTAACCACCCGGGCGGCGGTCAAGCAAGCATCAACCAACGCATACGCCTCGAGCGGCTGCTGGTCGAACGGCGCACGCGGTTGGCCGCGTTTGAGCCAACCCTGATTACCGATGATCGACAGGTGGATCGTGCCTTCGTCGCTGTGGCCGAGCTGTTGGTCTAGCAGCCAACGGAGCGAGGCCAGGCCGGCGGCGGTCATATCGTCTCGTTGCAGGCGTCGGCCAGCAATCAACAATGCGTGTGGCAGCTTTGCGTTGTCGTAAGTGACCTCGTCCTCCCACCACAGCCAGTCGTCTTCGGCGTGATCGGAGTAGGCGCGGAACAAACGGTTGGCGTAGTCATCGAACTTCGCTGTGCAGGCCGTGTCATCGGGATGAGCTTCGAGGTAGGCGTCGATCCCCAGCAGCGAAAACGCCCAGGAGCGGATGAACGTCAACCCGTCGAGTGCGGGCAAGGCTTTCGCGAAGAGTCCGCGCCCCAGTCCGCAGATCGATTCGGTTGGGCCGAGCTTTACGGTCAGGCCGAGCGCCCAGAGGTTGCGTCCCTGGCTGTCGTGGCTGCCCGAGTCTTCGAGCCAGCTGCGGTCGAAGGCCATGAAGTTGCGGAACTGCTGCGTCTCGGCGTTGTAGGCGTAGGCGATAAAGTTGAGGTAGGTGTGCAGCGGCGTAGCGGTCTCGTCTAGGCCGTGTAGGTCGGCGTAGAGCAGCCCGGCGATGAGGGCACGGGCGTTGTCGTCGATGCAGTAGCCGTGGTTCGCGTCGGGTGTGGCGAAGATTGCGTGCTGATAGATGCCCGTATCGTCGGTAAGGCGTTTGAGATGTCGCAGGTCGATATCGGGCAGTGGTAGCAACGGCGAATATTCGGATAGAGCCAAAATCGAACCCTCTTAGTTTAATAAGGAGTGTTTTAGTGCACTGTTCGAACACTGCCCAGCGTAACGAGCCTGTAAATAAACGACACCTCTGCTATTCGATCGGGAATGGGTAAACGGCTTCCTCCCCGAATGGTATCGGGGGCAATTGGTAGTTGATGTCGCTGTTGAGTCCATCTGTGGCGAGCGTGGGGTCGCCGAAGGCGTTGTCCCGCTCGATGATTTGGGGGAAGCCGCCGCCGTTCCAGTAGGGGTTGCTCTGGCCGCCGGCGTTGACCCAGCGGACGCGGTTGTTTTCGACCAATATCGGCCCCCGGTTGGCCTTGGGGTATTGGTGCCAGACGTAGAGGCCGACGTTGGCGACGTTGGAGCGGTCGCCGACGATGGTGTTGCCGGTGACGACGATGTGACCGCCGGCCGCGACGCCGATGCCGACCTGGCCGGGGTTGATGAGGGTGTTGTCTCGGCAGAGCTGGTGCTTGCCGCCGCCGTCGCCGAGCATGATGCCCGAGCCGGAGTCCGACTTGTCCTTGCTGCCGACTTCGGGGTCGCCCAGCAGAAGGTTCTGCTCGACCCGGATGGGCGAGTCCGCGGTGCCGACGGATTGGTAGAGGTTGATCATGTCTTCCGGGGTCGATCGGCCGTGGTGGTTCACGCCGACGTTGCCCAGGATGAGGTTGCCCGGCCCGGTGACTTTGTCGAACTGCACCAACTGCCCGCGCGGGAACGGGCCCCGAACGTCGAGACAGAGGTTGCCGACGACCCGGAGGTGGGTGCTGCGGTGGGCGTAGACGCCCGAGGCGGTGCTCTCGAAGCGGTTGCCCTGCACGAGCACGTCGTCGCAGGCGTCGAGGCTGACCGCGTTGTTCGGGCTGTCGTGGATGTGGGAGTTGGCGACCCGTAGGCCGGTTACGTCCGTGGCCCGGATCGAGCGGAGGTCGCAGGAGACGATCGTTACGTCCCGGCAGTTGGTGAGGACGATCGAGGGGTCGCCGGCGATGTGTTTCGATCGGATCGTGACGCCGACCTGGTTTCGTAAGACGACCGGCTCGCTTTCGACCGCGGGCTCGGTGCGGACGGTCAGTCCCTCGGGGGGGAGCGATTCGGTGAAGCCCACCCCGGCGGTCGCCTGGGCATTCGACAATCCGCTGCTGAGGCAGCAAGCCGCGAAAACCAATACTTTAGTGAGTAGCGAGAGTTGAAGATTGGATTTTGTTTGGATCACGTTTTTCTCGGGGCTGATTTCGGATCTCCGGCCCATATTACGAGTCGAATCAGAGCCGATTTACCGATTTTTATCAAGCCGCAGCCGCCCGGATGCTTGTGTTTTTCGTGGCTGGAGGCCGTTACGCCGCGGCTTGCGGCGGTCTGAGCCGAAATTCTTTCGAGAAATCGGCCTAAAGCAGCGCTTCGGCGGTCTTTTCGTTTGACCGATCCGAAGCGTCGGCTACATTTGGAGGTAGTAAAACACCTGAGCAGGGGGCGAGCCATGGGCTTGGGGTGTGGTGGCAACCGGGATACAGGGTGTTCGCGCGGCCAGGGAAGGTCTGCGGGTGGTGATACGGCACGGATGTTGGCCGCGAGATCCTCGCGGTTGGGATTTTTGAACTTAGACCGAGGGCCGCGATGAGCGGGCGATCGAGAGAGAAACCAGCTATGAGTCAGTCGAACCTCCCCGCCCCCGTGGGGCAGCCCTCGGCCCCGGCGGCGTCCAGCCGGCCGGAGATCGTCGAGGTCGAGCCGGCGTTGACGCTGTTCGAGATCCTCGCCCGCAACAAAGGCAAGATGATCGCCTGCGCGGCGGTGATGCTGTTATTAGGAGCCATCTATCAGCTGACCGCGGACAAGGTTTACCAGAGCACCGCCGAGGTCTTCATCGAGCCGAACCAGTACGGCGAATCCAACTCTCCGTTGGCCCCCGGCGGCATCTCCGCCGGCCTGCCCTCGACCCACGCGCGGATCATGGAGTCCGTGCCCGTGCTGTTGCGTGCCCTCGAGACGCCGGCCGTGGCTGAGTCGCAGACCATGAGCGAGTTCGAAGACTCGGGCCGTCGGCTGCGGCACATGCAGAAGGAAATCAGCGTCGGCTACTCGAAAGAATCCGAGATCGTCACGGTCTCGTTCCCCAGCAAGGTCCCCGAAGAAGCCGAGGCGATCACCCGCGCGATCGTCAACGCCTACCTGCACGAGCTGCGGGTCGAAATCGATCAGCCCGCGGCGGCCGAGGGCGTTGAAGCTGTCGACGGCCCACGGGGCGTGATGGACGACGAGATGATCGCGTCGAGCCTGATGAAGCTGTCGGAGCAGATGACGCTCGCCCAGGTCGAGCTCGAAGCCGCCGAGATCCGCGTGGCCGAGGCCGATCAGGCCGCGGGCAACCTTGCGACGCTGTCGTCGCTGCTCGCCGAGGCCGGGCTCAACGCCCAGGTCCACGGCCTTGCCGAGATCGCCTACCTCAAGGCCGAACTCGCCCGCCTCGATCAACAACTCGAAGGCATGCCCGACGCCTGGGGCCCGTCGCATAAGATCCGCGGCCCCGTCCAGCGCCAGGCCGACGCCCTGCGTTACGAGGTCGGCAACCTCACGCACAACGCCCGGCACTCGATGGCCAACCTGCTCAAGTCCAACCGCGTTAACGCTTCGAAGCGGGTTGATGAATTAAGCGCCCGTATTGCTCAGCAGCAATCGCTTGCTTCACAGGTCGCTGAGCTGCCCGTGAAGGTTTATCAGTGGCCTTACGTTCCGGACAAACACATCAAGCCGACGGGCGCGAAGTCGATGGGTATCGCGTTGGTGCTCGGCCTCGGTCTCGGGCTGGTGCTGACGCTGCGTTCCGAGATGAAACGGCCCGCCGCGGTCGGCGTATCGTCATCGACCAGCCGAAGTCTCGACGTCCGCGACACCACGCCGCAAGCCGCCGGACTCAACGGCTCAGCCCCACGTGCGCTGCCGAATCTCATGAAGGGCGAAGACTTCGCCATCGACACCGGCCGGGGCGAACCGACGCCGATGCTGGGCGTCGTCCCCGAGGTCCCCGCCGGCAGCCGGCTGACCTCGCCGAACTTCGATGCGACCGCCTCGTCGATCCACCAGATCAGGGCCGTGCTCCAGGTCCAGGCCCGCTCGCAAGACACTAAGGCCTACGCCTTCACCAGCCCCCGCCGCGGCGCGGGCAAGACGAGCGTCGCCATCGGCGTCGCCTCGTCGCTCGCCATGTCCGGCACCCGCACGCTCGTTGTCGATTGTGACCTCGCCGGCCGCATCTCCCGCGGCCAGACCGGCGCTCCCGCCCCCGGAAGTGACAACGGGAACGGCGTTGATCCCAAGCAAGAAAAAGAAGACTTCTTCAACGGGAGAAATAACGGCGCTCTGGACAAAAATTCCGGGGGGGATCGTTTCGGCCCGATCGACGAAGACGGCTCGTCCGCCGAGAACCCTAGCCTCGACAACATCGTGATCGAGCAGGGCTACGTTTCCGAAGACGACTCCCAGCAACTCGCCACCAACACCACCGGTGCCGTCGGCATCACCGGCGTGCTCGACGGTGCGGCCTTACAAGACTGCGTGGTCGAGGCAACCGTCTCGGGCCTCTGGCTGCTCCCGGCCGTGAACGCCCAGACCCGTCACATCGGCAAGATGTCCGACGCCTTCATCCGCGACGTGATGGACCAAGCGAAGGACCACTACGACCTGGTCCTCTTCGACACCGGCCCCGTACCCGGCAGCGTCGAGGCCCTGCTCGTCACCAGCCAGGTCGACGGCGTCGTCCTCGTCGTACCGCAAGGCGAAGCCCGCTCTGCGCTTGACCGCACGATTTCTTACCTCAAGGTCGTCGGCGCAACCGTCACCGGCACGGTATTCAACCGCGTCGCCGAGGCCAAGAAGCCCGAACCCAGCAGTCCTCTGAACTCCAGCGTCGGCGGGGCCACCGCCGCCGCGGCCGCCGCCGGCGAGACCCACCGCAACGGCGAACCGGTCAACGGCGATATGCTCGTCGAACTCGAGAAAGAGCAGAAAGAAACCGACGACGACGGCGAATACCTCGCCGGCGACGCCCCGCTCGGCTCGGGCATCCTCGCCGCTGCCGTGTTCTCCGACGCCGACTCGGAATACGAAAGCCAGGACTGGAAGCTCGAAGAAACCAGCGGCGACTTCACCGGCTCGGTCGACGAACTCTTCGGCAGCGTCAACGGCGAAAAGAACGACGCCGCCCCAAATGAAAACGGTAAAGCCTAAAACGATTTCGCATGTGCTGTAATTCTTGAATTTAGCCTGGGGTGATCAGCCCCCGGTGCCGCGGCTAAGTCAGTAGCCAAAACAAACTGTGACCTACACCCCCTCCCCGGGACCTCACAGGTCCCGATTTTATCTAGTCTTCCGCTGCGGACTCGTCTTCCGCCAGTGGCGACTGGTAGAAATGTAGTGTCATCTTGCCGTAGGTGATCGACGCGGGGCCGTCGTAGCCGGGGACTTCGGCGGCGGTGACCTCGGCGGGGGTGCGAACGACCGCGGCGCCGCCTTCTTCGAGTTTGGGGAGGACCGCTTCGAGGATGCCGTAGCAGGGGGCGAGGTCGGACGTGTCGGCGTAGGGCGGGTCGAGGAAAGCGACCGTGACCGTGCCGTCGGCCAGCGGCATCGCCCACACCGGCGGCGTCGCGCTGCCCGCCACGACGCGGGCCTGGCCGGGGTCGATGCCGAGGTAGTCGAGGTTGGCTTCGAGCTTATCGATCGCCTCGCGGGACCGGTCAACGAACGTGCAGTGTTCGGCCCCGCGGGACAGGGCTTCGAGCCCCATCGACCCGGTGCCGCAGTAGATGTCCAGCACCCGGCCGTAGCCGAGCAGGCCCAGCGACTGGAGGCGGTTGAAGAGGTTTTCCTTGACCCGGTCGGTGATCGGCCGGGTGGTCAGGTCGTCTTCGGGGTTGATGATCGGTCGTCCGCGGTATTGGCCGGCGATGATGCGCATGGGCAGAGTGTATAGTGCGGCGATGTCGAAGCCCAAGAAAGACAAAACGAATAAGCCGACGCTCGCCGAGCGGGCGGATAAGTACGTCTGCTACCAGAAGTCGGTGCAGGAGCCCGAACACGAGATCCCGTTCTTCGACCAGGCGTACAAGGACGCCTTCGGCAATAAGAAGGCGGTTCACCTGCGTGAAGATTTCTGCGGCACGTTCGCGGTCTGCTGCGAGTGGGTCAAGAGCTCGCCCAAGCGGACCGCTCTGGGCGTCGACCTCGACCCCGAGCCGCTGGCGTGGGGCAAGGCGAACAACCTCGCCAAGCTCGACGACGCCCAGAAGAAGCGCGTCCGCCTGCTGGAGCAGGACGTGCGCAAACGCAATCGGCCGCAGGCCGACATCTTGGCGGCGCAGAACTTCTCGTTCTGGCTGTTTAAGAGCTGCGAGGCCGTCATCGAATACTTCAAGGTCGCCCGATCGAACCTCGCCGCCCAGGGCCTGATGATCATGGACATGATGGGCGGCGGCGAGTGCTTCGAGGAAGACCACAAAGACGTCCGCCTCATCGGCAAGGGTAAAAAAGCGTTCAAGTACATCTGGACGCAAGAGACCCACAACCCGGTCAACGCCGACGCGACGTTCAGCATCGGCTTCAAGTTCCGCGACGGCAGCCGGCTCGACCGGGCGTTCGTCTACGAGTGGCGGTTCTGGTCAATCCCCGAGGTAATGGAGATGCTCAAGGAGGCCGGCTTCAGCGAAAGCCACGTCTACTGGGAAGTCCTCGACGAAGCCGGCGAAGAGACCGGCGAGTGGGAACGCACGATCGAAGCCCCCAGCGACCCGAGTTGGGTCTGCTATATCGTCGCGATCAAATAATTAATGGGTGGCTCTGATGTTCGGTTCGAAGAAGATAAGGCGCAAAGGCAAGCGCCTCCGCGGCGAGCGGCAGGGGGTTTCCCCCTGCCCCTCTTTTAATCGTGAGCTGTTCCTGCTTGGGGTGTCGGGGCGAAGCCCTGACCGCCCGCCGCGCAGGCGCCCACATCGTTTCTAACTTTTCACAAACTGAAGCCAAAATCAACACCTCCCCATGCCCAAGATCCAATCCCCCAAAGGCACCCGCGACTTCTACCCCGCCGAGATGGCGTGGCACCAGCACCTGCTGGACGCCTGGCGGCGGGTATCGATCCGCAACGGCTTCGATCAGGTCGACGGGCCGATCTTCGAGAAACTCGACCTCTACAAAGTGAAGTCGGGCGAGGGGATCGTCAGCGAGTTGTTCAGCTTCCGCCGGGATCAGGGCACGACCGACTTCGCGATCCGCCCCGAGTTTACGCCGACGCTGGCGCGGATGGTGGCGCAGCAGGCGAACAGTTTGCCCAAGCCGATCAAATGGTTCTGCACGCCGAATTTTTGTCGGGCCGAGCGTCCGCAGCGCGGCCGGCTGCGTGAGTTCTGGCAGTGGAACGTCGACTTGCTCGGGCTGGACACGCCCGCGGCCGACGCCGAGGTGATCTTCACGTTGGTCGACTTCCTCGCCGAGTGCGGGCTGACATCGGACCAAGTGAAGGTCAAGATCAGTCACCGCGACGTGGTCTCGGAGGTCTTGGCGAAGCTGGGGGTCCCCAAGGACAAGTTCACCGATGCGTTCAACCTGCTCGACGCCCGCGACAAGCTGCTCCCAGAAGCGTTCGCGAAGGCGGCAGGCGAGTTGGGTATGGATGCTTCTAAGGTTCAACGTTTTGAAGAAGTTTGCCGACGTAAATACGCGGCGGGCGATTTGGATCACCTGGCCCGCAGTTTGGCGATGGACGAGCCGCCGGCGGACCTCGCGGCGCTCGACGAACAGCTGACTGCGTTCGGCATCGCCGAGTGGTGTGAGTACGACCTGGGCATCGTCCGTGGGTTGGCGTACTACACCGGCACCGTCTTCGAGGCCCACGAGACCACCGGCGTCGAACGCGCCATCGCCGGCGGCGGCCGGTACGACAAACTTATCGAGCTCTTCGACGGCCCGCCCACGCCCGCGATCGGCTTCGGCATGGGCGATGTCGTGTTGACGAATTTGCTGCACGACAAGGGCCTGATCCCCGATGACGTGTTACCTCGGCCCGACGCGTTTGTCTTTGCCGCTTCGAACGAGGCCGCGGCTCAACTCCCGGGGGTTGTTGCGCAGCTCCGGCGGGCCGGCCTGCACACCCGTATGAGCTACAAGGCCACCCGCAACGTTGGTAAGCTGCTCAAAGACGCCGAGAAAACGAAGGCACGCTTTGCGGTGATCGCCGGGGAAGACCTGCAGATCAAAAATATGGGTACGGGCAAGCAAGACGTGATCGCTCTTGAAGATTTGGCGGAGACCATCAAACGGGGGTAAGCATTTCTTGGCCCAACGCCGATTCCATTACGAGCAGGCTTTCGAGCACTACCTCAGGGCCAACGGCATCGCTTACGTCGCGGTCGACGAGGCGAAGCGTGCGCTGCACGGCAAGACCGGGGTCGCCGGGGCGAAGAAGCTCAAGAACTTCGACTTTGTGGTGTATTCGGAATCCGGGTCGAACCTCTTGATCGATGTGAAGGGCCGGAAGCACTCGGGTAAGACCGGGCGGTCGCTGCAGAACTGGGTGACGCGGGACGACGTGGCGTGTTTGGAGACGTGGTCGGGTATCTTCGGCGACGGGTTCGATCCGGCGTTCGCGTTTTTATTTTGGTGCGACGCCCAGCCGCCGGACGCTTTGTTCCTCGAGGTTTTCGAATTTAACGAGCGGTGGTACGCGGTTTTGGCGGTGCGGCTGAGCGACTACGTAAAACACATGCGGGATCGTTCGGCGAAGTGGGATACGGTTAGTCTTCCCGCGTCGGCCTTCGATCAGGTATCGGTTCAGCTCAAATCTTTGTTGTGACGTCTGGCCCAGCGGGGTGGCGGTTTACTTACACAACTCGGTGTTGGTCTTGAAGGCTGTGCGGTCGGCGGCGTCGCGGAGCAGCTTGAACACGCTTTCTAAACGCTCCCATTGATCGAATTCCTCGAGCTCCCAACTATGTCCCCACAGGTGCAGGACGCCGCCAAGT
Organism: Planctomycetota bacterium; assembly: GCA_038747275.1. GTDB lineage: Bacteria > Planctomycetota > Phycisphaerae > Phycisphaerales > Phycisphaeraceae > Algisphaera. Next base: position 16,729 of record JBCDJW010000039.1, read on the forward strand.
GCAAGGACGTGGTCGAGCAGGGCGGCGGTTTGTCGTGGCCAGTCGCCCGCGGCGGCGCGGCCGTGTTTGATGTAGAGCCAGGCGTTGGCGAACGCGCGGCGTTTGAGCAGGTTGCGGGCGATACTGGAGGTGGGCTGGGGCTGGGCCTGGATCGAGGTGGGCATCTCTCGCAGTTGATGGCCGTGGAGACGGGGCGGGGCGGTCGACCACATCTCAACGGTGCGGTACCCGGCGTAGCCGGCGTCGCGGATCATCTCGGCGTGGGCAGGGGTGAAGCGGCCTTGGGGCGGGCAGAACATGGTGCAGTCGCGGCCGGTGGCGTCGGTGATGTAGCGGCGGGAGTCTTCGATCTCGCGGCGGGCTTCGATGTCGGAGACGGTGGTAAGGACGGTGTGGTGGATCGTGTGCGCGGCGATTTCGAAGCCGCGGTCGGCGAGGGCGCGGAGCTCGGCGGGGCTGAGCACGGGCTGATTCAGGAGGTCGTCTTGTTTGGGGATGTAGAACGTCGCGGGCAGACGGTACGACTCGAGCAGGTCGGCGAGGCGGAGGTCTTCGCAGTGGCCGTCGTCCCAGCTGGTGGTGATGACGGCTTGGCGTTGCCTGTTCTGATCGGCCGGGGCGTTCATTCGGCGTCGACTTCGCGGGGCACGGCGTGCGGGACGTTCATCACCTCGGGGTGCCGCCGGTAGACCCAGGCCCCGCCGATGCCGAGCCCGGTGACGGCCCAGTACCAGACCCCGCCCATCGGCCCCTCGAAGTAGACGTCGACCGAGGCGTTGAAGCTCAGCGCGGTCCAGTAAGCGACTAAGAGCACGAAGAACATGGCCCAGTTCTGGTCGCCGCGCTGGCGGGCTTGCAGGTAGGCGCTGAGCATCATCCAGCACCACGCCCCGAGGATCGAGCACCACAGCACGAAGCCCGGCACGCCGGCCCGCGCAAGCACGGTGAGGTGGCCGTTGTGCGGGCTGCGGAGCGACTCGCTTTCGAGCCAGACCTGGAAGCCGTCGTCGTTGGCGAGGTTGACGCCGAAGCCCTTGCCCTGCCAGAAGTACTCGCCCCCGATGGTGTAGTCGAAGATGGTCTGCCACCAGTCGAGCCGCCAGGTCTTGGTGTCGTCGAGGTCGCCGGCGGCGTCGCCGCTGTCGAAGATCGTGACGACGTTGAGCAGCAGCTGGCGGGCGGAGAATTCACGCTCGCGCCCGGGGACCTGGACGCTGACGTCGCTGATCGCGACGAGGGTGACGATCGTGATCATGATGACGGCAAGGCGGGTCGCCCAGGCGCTCTTGGGCCTCATCAAAAACGCGATGCCGAAGGCCAAAGCGAAGGACGCCAGGCCGCCGCGGCTGATCATCCCGGTCACACCCAGTAGCATCGTCAACAGCCCCATCCATACCAGCGACTTGCCGCGGAACAGGCCCAGGACGCACAGCGCCGCGATCGCCCCGAGGTGTACCGGCATGTCGCCGGGCTTGAGCATGATGATGCCCACGTCGCTGGCCCACGGCCAGGTCGGCATCGCTTCGTGGACCACCACGTCGATCAGCCACAGCGGCGGCATCACGATGAGGAATACCTTGGCGAATCCTTGGTATTTACCCAAGACCCACGGCAGCAACTGCGGCTGGGACATAATGACCGCGGTCACAAAAATAGCGGTGGCCATGTAGCCCAGCAGCATGAAGTCGCGCGGCGCGTCGAGGCGGTACTCGCCGAGGTAAGGCAGCGTCCGGGCGATGCCCCACGCCATCAGCACCAAGATCAAGACCACGACGGGTTGGGTCAGCGCTTCCCGCCAACGCGGTTGGATCAAGAAACACAACGCACCGAGGCCGAGCGTGATCTCGGAGATGAACAGTGGCGGCAGGCCGATGTAGGCAAATCCTTTTCCGCCGATCGCCAAGCCGGCCAGCAGCACGCTGAGCAGAGCGAACCAGCGCGTGGTCAGCCGCTTGGCGGTCGTTTCGGTTAAGACCGGCAGCGGGGCCGTCGCCGGGGCGGTCGGGTTGGGAGCGGTGGCGGGCATCGGGCGGTTCAGGCGGTCGGTTCGGGGCGGAGATCGGAGGGGTCGTAAGGCCCGTTACGCGGCGGGGTGTCGGGCGATCGACGGGGCTTGAGCCGAGTCAGTTGCAGCAGGGCTTGAGCGAGCCCTTTGACGCGGCCCATCCCCATCGCCCGGCTCAGCCAGGCGGCTCGCCAGGAGCGGGGCATGAGCGGAAGCAGCCCGTATGTCGGGACCGCTAGAACTTTCTGCGTACCCCCGTACATATCGTCGGTCAGCAGCAGCTGCATCAGTGCGAGGTATCGGCCGACCCATCCGCGCCTTGCTCCCCGTAGCATCGACAAGACGAAGAGGGCTTCGATGTATTGCAGGTGCCGGCGGGATTCGAGCTGGGGGAGCTCCGCCCCGGACGCGGCCAGGTGTTGGTTGGTCCCGGCGATGGTGTTGTGGAAAGAACGCAGCTGCTGCCGGACGCCGGCGCGGTCGGCGAGATTGAGTTTTTCTTTGTTGCGTGGCGGGATGCGGTAACGGGCGAGCGGCTGATTTAAGACCTGTACCCGGGTTAGCAGCGGCCCCACGGTGAAGAGCAAAGCATCGGCATTTTTTTGGTAACGCGCCCCGTCCATCGGGAAAAACGCTTGTGCGATCTCCCGGCGGAAAGACAATGCCGACGTCGGCATGTAGCTCCAACGCCCGCCGCGTCGCAGCACGGTGGGGGCCAGCCAACCCTCTTCGAGTCGGCTGAGGAAGGGGATAACCTGCAACGCCTGATTTGACGGGTCGACCACCCGCAGCGGGTGCTGCAGCATACCGACCTCCGGCTCTTCGGTAAACGCCTGCACAACGATTTCCAGTTTTTCCGGCTCGAAACGGTCGCCTGAGTCGAGGAAACAGAGCACATCGCCCCGGGAACGCTCGAAGGCCGCGTTCCACGCGCCGCCTTGACCGTGCTGCTCCGGGTGAAGCAGCGTGACCCGGGTATCTTTGGTTAATACTTTCCGGAGTACCGAGCCGGCGTCAGCAGCCGAGCCATTATCCGCAACGATCAATTCAAATCGGCTGTAGGTTTGGTCGAGGACGCTACGGATTGCTTGGCCGACGGTATCGTCGTCGTGGCGGTTGAATACCACTACCGACACAAGCGGCTGGTGCGGCATCGCGGGGAGATCGTGCGGTCGGGGCTTGGGCGTGAAGTTGTCCGCGGCCTCGGGCAGCGCGGCCCGCAGGATGATCGTGGTGCCCAGGACGATCAACGTCACCGCCTGGGCGGCGTAGCTGATCAGGATCGCGGCGATCGCGCCGGTGAGCCCGCCCCAGATCGTCAGCGGCAGGCCGATCACCACCAGCACGACGGAGGACGCAACCGACGCCAGGAATAATCGGTCGGGCCGCTCGGCGGCTTTCAGCTGTGTGTGCAGCACCGCGTCGAATCCCGCTACGATCGGGATCAGGCCGATCAACCAGGTCAGGTGGGCGTGCTCGACGTACTTACCCGAATACACGAGCCGGATGATCTGCTCGCCGAGGAGCCCGAAGATCGGCCAGAACAAGAGTGCCGTCCCGGAGACCGTGGCCAGCATGACCGCCGAAATCTTGAAAAACCGCCGGGTGTGTTTCGCCCGCACCAGCATCGGCGTGACGAGCGTCGACGCCGCCCACCCGATCAGGATCAGGGGGATCGAGAAGTTCATCAACGCCTTGAGTGCGCCGCCCGTCTCGAGGTCCGGCGACGTCCCCGCCGCGAGGCCCAGGATCAAGGGCACCGCGAGGTAGGGCAGCTGCTCGGGGATGTACCGGGTGATGCCGGTCAGCGTGGCCCACTTGCCGTAACGCCAGTGGTCGCGAGCGATCGGGCCGTACTCTTTTATTCGGAGCGTGGCCCGCAGGCTGGGCCTCAGGTGTGCGAGTAGGAAGACGTTGACCACCAGGCTGCCGCCGAACATCGTGAGGACGGCCGAGACGATGCTCAGCCGGTCCACGGCGTTGAGCACCAGTAATGTGCCGGCGACCAGCGCGAGGTAGATCACCCCGGCGATCGCCGCGGGCCGGGGGTTGGATTCGATGTAGCAGGCGTTGCGGGTCATCCACGGCAGCAGCTGGCTGAACTGCGTGACCGCAAGCAGAACCATCGCCATACCCAGTAGCGGTTGGCCGTTGATCCACGTCAGCAGGCCGGCGGTTCCCAGACCTAGGCAGCCGATGGTGGCGATCAGGAGGTGCCCGCCGATCAGTTGCCCGAAGTACGCCGGCAGGCGGTCGCGGTATTTCTTGGCCCCGAACACCATCATCGGTTCGGTGAGCATCGCGGTCGTGAAGACGCCGATGATGAGGAAGCTGGCGTAGGCCGTAGTAAAGGCGCCGAAGTCGCGTTCGGAGAGCCACGCGGCGAGCGCGATGGTGATAAGGAAATTGGCCCCGGCAAACGAGGCCTGGTCGACCACCGCCCAGACGCCGCGCGTGGCCCAGCCCCGGGGGCTCAGGGTGTAGCCCGGGTCTTGCGTGCCGTCTTCATCCGAGGCGGCAGATTGTTGCGGGGGCTCCGGGGGCGGTGACATCGCGGCGACAGCTTTAGAGGTTGGTTAATCAAACAAAAAACGGCGGCTAGGGTTTTTAGCGTTAACGCCCCAAGACCAGCCGACGCATAAACAGGCCTACGAACAGGCTGTTGGTCACAAGGTAGCGTTTCCACAGCCGGCCCGGCTCACGGGTCAGGCGGTAAAGCCACTCCAGCCCCCGCTTCTGCATCCACGGCGGGGCCTGCTTGACCGCGCCGGCGTGGAAGTCGAAGGCCGCGCCGACGCACATCTGCACCCCATGCAGCGCGGCCCGGTGTTCGGCCGCGAAGACCTCCTGCCGGGGGCAGCCGATCCCCAAGAACACGACGCCCGCGTTGCTGGCGTTGATCCGCTTGATGGCTTTGATGTCTTCTTCCTCGGTCAGCGGGCGGAAGGGCGGAGACTCGGCCCCGACGATCTTGAGTTCGGGCAACTGCTCGATCAGTCGGTGGCAGAGTGTTTCGAGTACTTCGGGCCGGCCGCCGTAGAGGTATACGCCGACGCCCTCGGCGGCGCAGCGACGGCAGGTCTCCAGCATCGTCGTCGGGCCGTAGACCCGTTCTTTGAGGCCGGCGTCGTGGAATTTGTTCAGTGCCCAGCGGATCGGCTGGCCGTCGCAGGCCACGATGTCGAAGCGGTTCATCCGCTCACGGTGCTCGGCGTCACGCACCGCGACGATCAGGCCGTGCACGGGCATAAAATCGACGGTCGCGCTGCGGTGTTCGTGGGCCCAGTCCATCACCTGATCGATCACCGCCTCGGGCCCGGCGGCCGTGACGCCGACGCCGAATAGGTCACGCTTGGGCAACCCATCAGGTTCTGCGGGTTTGGGCAAGGTTTCTGCGCTTCGGGGGGCGGTGACGGTGGTCATGGGCGAGTCTTGTCGGATTCAACTACGGACAGGCGTAAGCCGCCGTCGGAGATACGGTGGGTACAAATAGGTAAAGACGTGTCGTTTTGGGCTTCAACACGTTTAGCCATAGTTTGCCCCCAAAAGCAGGCCGCGGCGAGCACGATTTGCCAAGAAAACACGGTTTTTTAGCAGGCGCCGCGCTGCTTGAGCACCGCCGGGACGGTGCACAGCAAGATCTTGACGTCGTGCAGGATGGTCCGCTGACGCTGGTATCGCAGGTCCATACGCACCCAGTCGTTGAAATTCACCTGAGATCGGCCCCAGACCTGCCAGATGCAGGTCAGGCCGGGGGTGACGTCGAGCCGGCGTTTCTGCCAGGGCTCACAGGCGTCGGATTCGTGGACGGGGAGCGGCCGGGGGCCGACCAGCGTCATATCGCCCCGGAAGATATTGACCAGCTGTGGCAGCTCGTCGAGGCTGGTTTTACGGAGGAACGAGCCGACGCGGGTGATGCGGGGGTCGGCCTTGATCTTGAAGGCGGGGCCGTCTTGCTCGTTGATCGCCAGCAGCTCGCTGCGTCGGGCCTCGGCGTCGGGGACCATGGTCCGGAACTTCCAGATGCCGAAGGGCCGACCGGCGAGGCCGGAGCGTTTTTGTTTGAAGATCACGGGGCCGGGCGAATCGATCTTGATCGCCGCGCCGACGACCAATAAAACCGGCCAGAGCGCGAATAAAGCCGCCCCGGAAACCGCCAAGTCAGTTCCCCGTTTCCACCACGGCAGCCCCTGGGCCATGAACGGCTGCAGCTCGTGGACGGGTTTTTCGGGCCGCATCAGACCGGCAGATAGGACCGGCTCCGGCAGGGCGGCCGGGGCGTCCCTGAGTCGGCGTCCGCCACGCCGTCCGTTGCGTCGGTCTCGGTCTTGGTCGTCGGGCCCGTCTTCGCCGGGCGGGGCGTACTGGTAAATCGCAAACGAGGTCTTGACGCCGAGTTCGCGGAGCTGTTGCTGAACGATCTCGGCGAACCGCCGACCGCCGCGGACGGGCGTGTCGGGGAGCACGGCGAAGCCGGTCTGTTTATCAAACCACCCGATCTCGTCGGTGATCCGGCCACGTTTCTGCATCAATTCCACGATTGCGGTGGCGTCCGTTCGTTTACGCGACTTGCCGTCGTAGCCGAGGAGCACCATCGACAGCGGCCGGCCGGATCGGTCGGCGCGTGTACGCTCTCGCTCGAGGATACGGTTGAGGTGTTGGGCCTTGACTTCAAGGCCGCGGGGGAAAGCCGTGTCCTGTTTTTTTGTAAACCAATTACCCCACCACATGCTCAAATCAGCCTCCGCCCCCCGGCGTTCTATCTCGGTTACCGGCCACGCGGAACGCGTTTAAGCAGTCCCAACCGGGTACCTCGATCTGTACAAGTCTTCAGTCAAACAAACTGAATGCTTGTCACGTTTGTAAGTTGCTCTCTCTTTCTAACTCCGATGTCGGCACACATGGATGCCGTTAACCCGTTGCAGGCACTGTTAACATATCAGAGATTGCCTCAGGTGCAAACCTTAAATCACCTGAAAACGTTGTCATTATGAAATTTACGCACTGCTTTTCGGGTGTTTTGGGTAACTAGGTAATCTTTCGGTCTGTGCTTTCCGGTTCTATCGGGAGACATCCGTAACCCCGATCTGGCTAAACGATAGGGCCAAGCGATCGACGATGTCGTCGACGTCTTGCGTATCTAGCAGGGGGTGTAGCGGTAGTGTGACTTCGCGGGCAGAGACGTTTTCGGTGACAGGTAGCGAGATCTGGCCGACGTGTTTCTGGTAGTGGCTAAACGTGTGAAGCGGCGGGTAGTGGTGCGTGGTCTGTACGCCCCGTTCGTTGAGCGCTTCGCGCAGCGGGGCGACCGCCTCAGCGTCGTCGAGGGCCACCGCGAAGACGTGGTTGGCGCTGTCGTCCAGGCGATCTACGAACGGCACGGTCAGCGGCAGGGCGGGGGACAACGCGGCCAGCCGCTCGCGGTAGCGGGCGACCAATTTCTTACGCTGAGTATTGTTATCCTCGAGCTTGCGGAGCTGGATTAATCCCAGCGCAGCGGTGAGTTCGGTGCCTCGGTAGTTGAAACCGAGCTGGACGACGTCGTAGCCGTGGGCACGGCCCGAGGCCTTGTCCCAGGAGGTCTTGGTCATGCCGTGGGATCGGCCGAGGCGGACAAACTTTGCGATATCCGCGTCGCGGGTGACGACCATACCGCCCTCGCCGGTGACGAGGTTCTTGTTGGCGAAGAAGCTGAAGCAGCCCGCGTCGCTGATGGTCCCGACCTTCCGCCCCCGGAAGGCTGATCCCTCGGCACCGCGGTAGGTCGCGCCGATGCCGTGGCAGGCGTCTTCGACGACCTTCAGGCCGTGCTTGTTGGCGAGGGGCATCAGCCGATCCATGTCGACCGGGAAGCCGGCCATGTGCACGGCGACAACGGCCTTGGTCTTGTCCGTGATCTTGGCTTCCAGGTCGGCTACGTCGAGGTTCAGATCGCCCGGCCCGTTGATCTCCACAAACACCGGCTTAGCGCCGCAGTAGAGGATCGCGTTGGCGCTGGCGACGAAGGTGTAGCTGGGGACGAGCACCTCGTCGCCCTCGCCCACGCCGACGGCCAGCAACGCGAGGTGCAACGCCGCGGTGCAGTTGCCCACCGCGACCGCGTGTGGCGGCTCGGGCAGGCTGCCCTGCATGTACGAGGCAAAGGTGGCCTCGAAGTCGGCGGTCCGCGGCCCGACGCTCAGCCACTTGCTACGGACGACGTCGGCGACGGCCTGGGCCTCTTCTTCGCCGAGGTCGCAGTCGGAGACGAGGTATTTCTTTTGGGGTTCGTTGGTCATGTTTTGTCGTGGGGGCGTGGTTTTATGGGTGCCCACCCCTGGGCAAAGCCCGGGGCTAACGGGAGACTCAGTTCTTGTACCGGCCGTCGTTGGGGTCGGGCCAGACGTTGTTCTCCAGGCAGTCACGGATCTCGACGATGCCGGCGTCGATGTCCCAGTCGGGCTCGAAGCCGAGCGTGTCTTTGACCTTGGCGAACTCGACGCGGTAGCTGCGGGGGTCTTCGTTCTTCTTGACGAACTCGATCTTTGTGTCGGGCAGGTGCTTGGCGACCGATTCGCCGAGGGTCTGCTTCTGGGTGTTGTTGTGGTTGGCACCGACGTTGAAGACCTCGCCGTCGATCGCTTCGCGGGGGGCGGCCAGGACCATACGCATGGCCTTGGCGATGTCGTTGATGTGGACGAAGGGCCGCCAGAACTGTTCGCCGAAGATCACGACCTTGCCGTCCTGGTGGCCGGCGAGGGTGAAGTCGCTGACGAGCAGGTCGAACCGCATCCGGGCGGAGACGCCGAAGGCGGTCGACAGCCGCAGCACGGTAGGAATCAGCGTGTCGCTGGCGGCGGCGAGGGTCATCTCTTCGACCTCGACCTTGGTTTCGCTGTAGACGCTGATGGGGTTAAGCCGGCCGTCCTCGGCGACGGGGACGTCGGTGTCGGCGACGCCGTAGTTGCTGCAGGTCGAGGCGAAGATGAAGTGCTTGACGCCGTGCTTCTTCGCGGCGTCGAGGGCATGCTGTGCGCCGCCAACGTTGGTCGCCCGGGTGTTTTCGGGGTCGCGGTTGCAGGCGGGCTCGCCGACGATCGAGGCGAGTAGGATCACCGCGTCGTGCCCGGCGGTGGCGGCGTCGACTTCATCAGCCTTACGGATGTCGCCTTTGACCAATTTAAAGTCGGGCCGGCCGAGCCACGGCATCATGGACTCGGCGCCGAACATCATCAGGTCGAAGCAGGTGACTTCGTGGCCGTGGTTCAGCATCTCGCGGACGACTGCCGAGCCGACATAGCCCGCGCCGCCCAGGACTAAAACTTTCATCTTTCTCTTTACTCCGGAGTGTTAGTTTTGGTTGTTGCGAAAAATCTATGAAAAAACGGTCGTGATTAACTCGGCATCAGGTCTTCGAGAGCGACGCTGCTGAGGTCAGGGGCTTCGGAAGCCCCGGAAACATCGGCTTCGCCGGGCAGGAACTCGTGACGCAACTCTTCGAATCGCTGGGTCGCCCGGCCGTAGTCGTCGGGTCGGCCGATGTCGAGCCATTCGTGGTCGGACAGGTAGACCTTGGCCGTGCCCTGCCCCCGGATTAGGTTGTTGACGATGGTTGGCAGATCCATGTAGTCGTCGGCCTCGAAGGTGTCGAGTACTCGGCGGTTGAACACGTACACGCCCATCGACACGTCGTAGGGCAGCACGGGTTTTTCGCGATACCCTGTGACTTCCATCCGGCCGTCGAACTCGATCACGCCGAGGTCGATCTTGGTATTCGCCCGGTAGCAGGCGATGGTCAGGTCGGCCTTGGTTTTTTGGTGCTGGGCGAAGAGGGCGTCGTACTTGAGGGTGGTCAGGACGTCGCCGTTCATGACGAGGAACGTCTCGGGCAAGTTGTCGATCAGCTTGAGCGGACCGACGGTGCCCAGCGGCTTGTCTTCGCGGGAGTAGTCGATGGTGATGCCCCACTTCGAGCCGTCGCCGAAGTAGGCCATGAGCAGCTCGGCGAGGTGCCCGACGGCGAGGGTGACGTGGGTGAAGCCACACGACTTGAGCTGGCGGATAACGATCTCGAGGATTGGCATATCGCCCACCGGCACGAGCGGTTTGGGGAAGCTGATGGTGTAGGGTTCGAGGCGGCGGCCTTTACCGCCGGCCAGGATGATAGCTCGCATGGGGTCTTTCTCGTTCTCGCTTGTTGAGGCAGGGTGAAATCGGAAACAGGGAAAATATTCAGGTCCGGAGCGCGGCGGCTTGGCGGCGCGGGGCGGCGGCGGAGCGTCCACGCGGCGATCGCTCGAAGTTTTCGCGGGCTTTGCGGTAGATCTCCATCACGGTCTGGTAGTTGATCTCCGCGGTGTAGTACGTTTCGTAGGATTCGCGAGCGCCCTTACGCAAAGCCTGGCGTTGTTGCGGGTCGTTCATCAATTCCCGGACGACGCGGGCGAGGCCTTGTGCGTCGCCGTAGTCGATGTGTCGTCCGTTCTCACCATCGACGACGACCCGGCCCATCGCGCCCAGGTTGGTCGCGACCACGGGCACGCCGTGGGCGAACGCCTCGACGATGACGCGTGGGAAACCTTCGTAGTTCATGGTGGGCAAGACCAGCATCTCGGCCCGGCTGAGGATTTCGCCCAGCTCTTCGAAAGTCACCCAGTCGTGGTGGACCACCTTGTCGTGGCGGTCGGCCAAGTCTTTAACGCGGTCGAGCAGCGGGCCCTTGCCCACGATCTCGAGATCAACGTCGTCGAGTTGATCCCACGCGTCGATCAAGACTTCGATGCCCTTCTCCGGCGACAGCCGGCCGAGGTACATCGCGAACCCGCCGCCGCCGGGGCCCATGCCGGGGTCGGCGGTGAGGAAGTTTGGCTTGTAGTAGATCTTTTCGCCGGGGTAGCCGCCCTCGATCATCTTGTCGCGGGTGAACTCGGAGCAGGCGATGTAGGCGTCGATCTGCTTGCGGTAGGTGCCGACGGCCCCGTGGACCGTCAGCATGGCGGTGACGGCGGCCGTTGCGGCGCGGCTGTCGCGGTAGCAGCCGTGCTTGATCGCGGGCAGCTTGACTCGTTTGTGCAGGCATTCCTCGCAGATGTGGTTGTCGCGAAAAAACGTCGCCTTGGGGCAGAGC
>JBCDJW010000040.1:0-27640 GCA_038747275.1 Planctomycetota bacterium
CTCGGGGTCCAGGCCCTCGGCGGCTCGTCCAACGCCTCGAACCTGCAACAACAGACCAACGGCGACGCGAACCAGAACCCGAACCAGGCCAACGCCGACGGCCGCAGCCGCGGGCAGAACCAGAACCAAAACTCCGACCAGTCTCCGGGTCAACCCGAACCTGAGACCTTCGACGACCTGTTCCGCGACAACGCCGAAGCAACCCTGACCAGCGACGCGCAGCGTCGCGGCTGACTTAGACCCCACACGCCAAGCCCCAGACCCCACCCATGTCCGCCATCTCCTCGCTCTCGTCGAACATCAACTTCGCCGCCGACCCGACGGCCGACGAGGCCCCGGTCGTGCGCCAGGGTGCGCCGGGCAACCCCTTCGCCGAGGTCAGCAGCGAAGAGTGGCTTAACATCATCCTCGAAGAGCTATCGAACCAAGACCCGTTCGAGCCGAACGACACCTCGGCGACACTCGAACAACTCAACAGCCTCCGCAGCATCGAGAGCGATATCTCGCTGCAGGATCAGCTCCAATCACTCGTGCTCCAGAACTCCATCGGCCAGGCGGGCTCGCTCATCGGACGTCAGGTCGAAGGCCTCAGCAACAGCGGCCTGAACGTCACTGGGATCGTGGCGTCGGTACGCGTCGTCGACGGCGACTCACAGCTCCAACTGGAGAGCGGATCGACGATCGACTTCTCCAACATCACCAACGTCTCGGCGGTCGAGCCAAGCCCGGCAACCCCGGGGTTTGTGTCAGCCCCGAATGCAGTAGCGAACCCCGCCGCCACCGACCCTAACGTCCAGGCGATCAACGAGACGCTGGCCGGCCTCTTGAGTGGTGGTGCGACGGTTTCAACGAATGCCGAAGACGAGGAGGCCGGAACCGCGTCATGAGTCAGGGTGCCCACCTCTTGCGACTGCTCGAGCCGACCGTGCGGCCCGTTTCGCCGGTGAAGCCGATATCTGCCCCCGCGAAGGGCGCGTTGGGTGAGCTGCCGTTCGAGGCCCAGGACTTTGACACGCTGCTTGCCTCGGCCCGTGAAACGGGAAATGTAGATGAAGCCGACACAACAACCGCAGCAGATGCCGGGCAACCGAAACCCACCGATCCCTTGAACGCCTTGGCCGACCTCGGCCGGATCGAAAACCCCGGGCTCCGCGAACTACTCGCCGAACAACGAACCGCTTCGAATCAACCCGACGCCGCCTAAAAGCCACTCGACTAAGCCACGCCTCCCCCCAACCCGCAGAGGATTCTCATGGGACTTACCAATTCACTGTTCACCGGCCTGACCGGCCTCGCCGCCAACTCGCAGACCATCAGCGTCACCGGTAACAACATCGCCAACGTGAACACCAACGCGTTCAAGTCCAGCCGGGTCAACTTCGAGACCGCCATCGCCCAGACCCCGCGCTCCGGCTCGGCCCCGTCTGGCGAGATCGGCGGCGTCAACCCCGCCCAGGTCGGCCTCGGCACCCGCCTCGGTTCGATCACCGCCGACTTCTCCAACGGCGCCTTGAGTTCCACTGGGGTTTCGACCGACCTCGCCATCGAGGGCGACGGCTTCTTCGTTGTCGACGATAACGGCGTCCAACGCTTCACCCGCAACGGCAACTTCTCGCTCGACCGCGACTTCAACCTGACCACCGCGGCGGGCGGCCTGGTGCAGGGCTTCGGCGTCGACGACGACTTCAACGTGGTCGACGGCGTGCTCACCGACATTACGATCCCGATCGGCGTCACCACTATCGCCAGCCCGACCACCGAAGTGAAGTTTGCCGGCAACCTCAACTCGGGCGGCGACATCGCGACGCAGGGATCGATCACCGACTTCGAGCAGCTCTTCTCCGACGCCGGGGCGACGACCCCCGCGACCGGGGCTACCGCGCTGACCGCGTTGACCAAAGCAGATCTGACCAACCCGTTTGCCCTGGGCGACGTGATCACTATCAGCGGTGCGACCCGCGGTGGCTCGACGATTCCCGATCGCACCTTCGAGATCAACGCCGCGCCGACCCTAGGCGTTAACGCCGACGACAACGGCACCACCCTCCAGGACTTGGCCGACTTCCTCAACGACATCTTCGGGATCGATACCACCACCGCCCCCGCAGGCGTCGGGATCGTCGGCGGCGTCCTCAGCGTCACCGGCAACATCGGCACCGCCAACGGCATCGGCTTCGACGATACGAACCTGATCGTCAACGCCGGCACCGCGCCGTCGACCCCGCTGCAGCTCAACACCAGCCAGCAGGCCGACGGCGAGTCGACCCTCACCACGTTTGCCGCGTTCGACTCGCTGGGTAACCCGCTGACGGTCAACCTCGTTACCACGCTGACCACCAAAGACTCCAACGGCACGCAGTGGACCTTCTCCGCGACCGCCGAGGACGATACCGACCTCAACACCTTCCTCGGCACCGGCACCGCGAACTTTGATACCGAGGGTCAGTTCATCAGCCTCAACAACGCCGGGCTGACGCTCGACCGCACCGGTACCGGCGCCGAGAACCCGCTACAGATCGCCCTAGCCTTTACCGACCCCTTCGGCTCGGTCACGGCGTTGGTCGATCAAACGACCGAGCTGCGGACGCTGTCGCAGGACGGCTTCCCGATCGGTAGCCTCGAAGACTTCGACATCAGCCTCGACGGCGTGATCACCGGTTCGTTCACCAACGGCCTCCGCCGAACCCTCGGCCGGGTGCCGTTGGCGACCTTTGCGAACAACAACGGCCTGCGGCAGGTCGGCGGCTCGCTCTACGAAGCCGAGAACAACTCCGGCGACCCCGCGATCGTCACCGCGGGCACCGCTGGCGCGGGCAGCGTCGTCAGCCGGGCGCTCGAACTGTCCAACGTCGAACTCTCAGAAGAGTTCGTGAACCTGATCACCGCATCGACCGGCTTCTCCGCCAGCTCGCGGGTCATCACGACCAGCGACGAACTGATCCAGGAACTGCTGACGCTGGTTCGATAAACAACGTAGTCGTTTAAAAATCCGGATTGAGTGAAACATGATCACCGTCACCCGCCTCAACGGAAAAGCCTTCGTGATCAACGCCGAGCTGATCCGCACCGTCGAGTCCAACCCCGATACGACGATCACGCTGATCAACGGCGACCACTTCATCGTGAAGGAGCCGATGCAGGAAGTCGTCGAGTTGTCGATCGACTACGGCCGCAGCCTGCGACGTCTGAATCCGCCATCGTGATACACATCTACTGACAATAACTCAATAATTATTCGTAGTTTTTGGATCGGGAGACTTGGTCTGGTTTCTCAACCGCAGTCTTCTCCAACAAGGATTATATTTCCGTCAGGGTCTTTAACGGCGAAGCTCTTAATCCCGTCTCTTAATTTTGGTTCACTTAAGTAGAAGCCGCCATTACCTTTAATCTGATGGAAATACTCTTGGGCATCATCACAAATCAAGTAAAGGTTACTCTTGCCCGCTTCGTTCAAGATATGGCCATGTTGTTCTTGACTTGTTTTCACGGCTAAATGGATTTCGGCTTTATCTCGTTTTACACCAGCGTAGGTATCCCCGGGGAAAGCCAGTTCGAATCCCATCTTGTCCAAAAAATACTTAAGTGATGTATCGAGGTTCGAAACGGTTAATACCGGCGGTGATAGAAGAATCTTCATTATGTTCGATCTTTTATATTTGGGGCTTAGGAAGTTAAGCAGCCGTTACCCCAGTATTTATTACGAGTTAACAATAGCCTACCTAAGGAAGGTTGCTTAGACGCGCGGCTGCTATTGGCAAATTTTTTGTTGTGCAAAACTAAGAATAAGGCTGCAAAATGATCGGCGTTCCTCGTGGCAGATGAGATGTGCGTACCTATCGCAAAGACAAAACGAGATAGGAGTCTCGCTTTCTCAATCTTCTTCCTGCCGACGGCCGATAAGTGTCTCAACTCCGTCATGGATGATCGGAGCAGAGGAACGACATGGATTTAGGTCTACTTTTTGGATTCCTCGGCACTTGGGCGCTGGTCGGCTGGGCGCTGTTCAGCGGCTCGGGCGGTAACCTCGGGATGTATTTCGATGCGCCGTCGGTCGTGATCGTCGTCGGGGCGTCGGGCACGATTGTGTTCTTCTGCTTCCCCGCGGCGAACGTCAAGAACATCATCGCGGCGTCGAAAAAAGCGTTCTTTTGGCAGTCCGGCAAGGTCGACCAGCTCATCGAAGACATGGTCAGTTACGCCGAGATCGCCCGCCGCGACGGCATCCTCAGCCTCGAAGCCACCTGCAAAGAAATCGAAGACCCGTTTGTGGTGCAGGGCATCCAGATGGCTGTCGACGGCACCGACCCCGAGCTGATCGAGCAGATCATGCTCAACGACCTCGACACGCTGGTCGAGCGTCACGAAACCAACAAGGGCCTATGGGAAGCGATCAACAAGTATGCCCCGGCCATGGGCATGATCGGGACGTTGGTCGGGCTGGTGGCGATGCTCGCCGACCTGTCCGACCCCAGCGCGATCGGGGCCGGCCTCGCGGTCGCGCTGCTGACCACGATGTACGGCGCGATGGTCAGCAACATGCTCGCCGGCCCGATGGCCGACCGGCTGGGCCGACGCTCGGCCGAAGAGGTCATGTACAAAACCATCATCGTGAAGGGGGTCATGTCGATCCAGAGCGGCGACAACCCCCGCGTTGTCGAGCAGAAGCTGCGGACCTTCCTGCCCCCGGCGTTGCGGCCCGCGGCGGAAGACGACGCGGCGTGATCGGATAAAGCCGCCGATGGTATCGGCGGTATGCGGATTTGACGTCGAGACCGCGGATGCCATCCGCGGCTTTTAAAAGAAGCCATGGCTGATAAATGCAAATGTCCGCCCGCCGGTGCGCCCGAGTGGATGACGACCTACGGCGACATGATGACGCTGTTGCTTTGCTTTTTCGTGCTCATTGTTTCGTTTAGCGAAATTAAGAAGGAAGAGCAGTTCCAGGCCGTGGTCGAGCACATCAAAGAGGCGTTCGGCATGATGGGTGGGGGTGGCAAGATCCCGATCACCGACGACCCGGCCCTGTCGCTCATCGAACGCCTCGACGCCCTACGTCTCAAGCAGGAAAAAGTCCCCAACCGCAGCAACACCAAAGACCCCGGCCAGCAGGGCCGAGAGCCGCAGGTGACCAAGGTTCGCGAGGGCATGATGATCGCCACCGGCGGTCGGATAACCTTCGAGCCCGGATCGGCCGATCTATCGGAAGAGGCGAAGGAAAGCCTCCGCCAGCTCGCCGAGGTGTTCAAGGGCTGGGAAAACCTGGTCGAGCTGCGCGGCCACGCCGCGGCGCTGGAGATGCCGGAAACCGGTAACGAACAGTTTTCGGACCTCTGGCACCTCAGCCACGCCCGGTCCAAGGCGGTCTTCGACTACCTGACGCAGGAGCTCGAGATCGACCCCGCCCGGTTCCGGCTGACCGCGAATGCCGATCGCGAGCCCCTCGACGCCCGGGCGGCCGACACGGACGACGCCGAGAAGAACCGCCGGGTCGAGATCCTGGTCAGCGAGTCGCTGAAACAAGATTTCACCGAACCCGAGACGGGTAGCCGAAGTTAATCAGGAATCCGTAACTCCCCGATCCCAAACCGTTAGACGAAGACATGGCCGACGAAACCACCGAAGAAGCCGCCGAGGGCGGCGAAGAGAAGAAGAAGGGCGGCTTGCCGCTGATGCCGGTCATCGCGGTGGCGGCGGTGCTGCTGGTCGAGGCGGCGGTGATCGTGGCGCTGTTCATGTTCAGCGGCGGGCCGAGCGAGGTGAAGGCCGAGCCGGGCGTGGTCGACGAACTGGCCCAGCTTGAGGAGCCGGCCGAGGTTTTGGTCTTGGCGGGTAAGTTCCAAAACACCAAGTCCGGCCGCAGCTTCATGTACGACACCGAGATCTACATCGTCACGAAGCAGAAGCACTTCGATACCATGACCGAGAAGAAAGAGGCGATGCAGGCCTCGATCACCAAGGACATCACCACGATCTTCCGCCGGGCCGAGCCCTCGCACCTGCGTGAGCAGGAGCTGTCGACACTGACCCGTCAGGTGTCGGCCGCGCTCGAAAGCCGTTTCGGCAACGACGAAAACGACGAGCCGTTCATCTCGGAAGTGCTGATTACCAAGTGCATGGAATTTGCTTCCGACTATTGACCCCAGAGCTCGGTTTCCATTCATTTTCCCCGTCTCGTAGTAACCCGCATCGATATGGCCGACGAAGACGCACAAGCCGCCGACCCGATGGCCGACCTGGCCGACGACGACTTCATCGCGCAGATGCTCGCCGAGGCGCAGTCGTCGGTGGACGAGATCACCGAGGCCGTGTCCGACGAGGAGATGAGCGACTCGGACCGGGGCATCGACATGCTCGGCGACGTCGACCTAGACGTCTCGATCGAGCTCGGCCGTACTGAAATGCTGGTCGAAGATGTGCTGAAACTTCAATCGGGGAGCGTCGTTGAGCTCGACAAGCTCGCCGGTGACCCGGTGGATGTATACGTCAACGGCCGGATCGTCGCCCGCGGCGAGGTGTTGGTGCTCAACGACAACTTCTGCATTCGGGTTAGCGAGATCGTTGCCGACCTGGAAGAGCAGGCCGAAGCCGCCAAGCAGGACCAAGAAGACGGGGCGGCCGAGGAGACCGCCGAGGAAAAAGCCGAACGTGAAATGCTCGAAGCCATGAACGCCGCCCAAGACGGCTAGACCGAACGAAACGAACCTGTGCCCGCCCGTTGAAGCAGGAAGCCGAAGCGAGCGAAGAAAAGCACTCTCACCCCAGACGCACCCGGCCAGGAGGGCCACGTGCCACGGACCAAACGCCAACTCTTTATCCACGGACTCGCTGCGCTCGCGCTGTGCGCGGCCGTTTTGCCCGTGGCTTGGGCGCAGGATGAAGCGGTCGTTGCCCCCGAGGGCGCCGAGCAACGCCTCGCCGAGTTGGCGAGCCGTTACGCGGCGACGGAGAAGCCGCCCGCTGAGCCGGTAACTGGAAGCACGCAGGCGGGTGATGCCCCGGCGATCGAAGACACGCCGCTTGGTTTCGCCGCCGACGGGGCAGGCGATAACGCCGAAGGGCTAGCGGAATACTCTGGCGGCGGTTGGGCTTTGTCGACGCTGGCGGCGTTGGGGGTTGTGATCGGGCTGATCTTTGCGGCTCGGTGGGCCTACACCAAGCTCGGCGGGGCGGTGGTCGCCCGGCCGTCGCCGGTGGTTGAGGTTCTTTCGCGAACGCCCGTGGCTCCGAAGAACCATGTCCTGCTGCTTCGGGTCGGCCAACGGGTATTGGTAGTAGGTGATTCGTCGTCGGGCCTCAATACGCTGGCCGATGTAGACGACCCCGAAGAAGTCGCCTCTCTGCTACAGAGCGTCAGCGCCCACGGCGAACGCAGCGCCAGCAAGAGCTTCAACGCCCTAGTTTCCCGCTTCAACGGCGACTACGAGGGAAAGACCCGGGTGTCGTTAGAGGGCGGTGACGGTCAGGAAGTCCACCTCGATCGCACTCGCGACTCGCTGTCCGGTTTAACCTCGAAGCTCCGCGCTCTGGGCGGGCAAGGGGGTGCAGCGTGAGGCGATGGGGCGTGTGGATGACGGCGTTTTGGGGGCTGGTCTTGGTCGGCGTGACGGCGTCGGGACAAGATACGGCGGGTGGTAGTTCGTCGGCGTTCGATCCGTTCAACCCGATTTCGGTGCTCGAAAACGCCGACGCGGCGCTGCCGCTCAACCGTGATACCGATGGGGTAAGTTCGTCGTCCGGTGTTTCCGGGGGTGGGGGCGGCGAGACGGTTGAGGGCGGGCTGAGTGCTTCGCTGTCGATCCTGCTGCTGTTGACCGTGTTGACGCTGGCCCCGTCGATCCTGGTGATGTGCACCAGCTTCACGCGGATCGTGGTGGTGCTGGCGTTGCTGCGTCAGGCGGTGGGGACGCAGGCGTTGCCGCCGTCGCAGGTAATCGTGGGGCTGTCGCTGTTTTTGACGGTCTTGATCATGATGCCGACGTTCGAACGGATCAACACCGAGGCGCTCCAGCCGCTGCAGGCGGGGCAGATCGACGAGCTGCAGGCGTGGGAGCGGACCAAGCAGCCGCTGCGCGACTTCATGTTCGACCAGATCGACTACGCCAACAACTGGGACGGCGTGTACATGATCATGGAATACCGCGGGCAGGACACGTCCAACCCCGAAGAGCTCCGCCGCAAAGACGTCGACATGATCACGCTGGTGCCCGCGTTTATCTTGAGCGAGTTGAAGGTGGCGTTTCTGATGGGGTTCCGTCTGTATCTGCCGTTTTTGGTGATCGACATGGTGATCAGCAGCGTGCTGATCTCGATGGGGATGATGATGCTGCCGCCGATCTTTATCTCGCTGCCGTTCAAGCTGCTGCTGTTCGTTTTGGTGGATGGCTGGCGGCTGGTGGCGGGGAGCCTGCTGAACAGTTTCGCGGTACCGGGGGTGACGACGTAGACGGTGTTTTCGCGCCTGGGTTACGCGCTTTGTTGGTCGGCCCCAGGTCATTAGCCCGGGGCTAAGTTTTGGAAGATGACATGCCTTTCGATCAAGCCATTCAACTCGTGCGGGAAACGCTGACGCTGATGCTGTTTCTCTCGGCCCCGATCCTGCTGGTCGCCCTCGCGGTCGGCCTGGTGATCAGCGTGATCCAAGCGGCGACGCAGCTGCAGGAACAGACGCTGAGCTTCGTGCCGAAGATCCTGGGTATGGGCGTCATCGCGGTGCTAACCGCGCCGTGGATGTTCGCGAAGATCATGGACTTCTCCGCCCGGATGTTCGGGGGGTTCTGATTGGTAAGCCTGGGCCCCATCCTCGACCACCTGCCCGCGTGGCTGATGGTGTTGTTCCGGCTGACGGGGATTTTTCTGCTTGCGCCGGTGTTTGGTAGCCGGACGATCCCGCGGACGGTCAAGGTGTTTCTGGTCGTGTCGATCTCGCTGTGCGTGTACCCGATGCTGATGGGTAAGGGGGACGCCGCCGCGGCGTCGCTGGCGGGGATCATCGGGACCGATGAGGCGGGGCGGACGACGCTGTCGCTGTGGAACATGCTGCCGATCGTGGCGGTCGAGCTGTTGATGGGCTACGTCATCGGCTACTGCGCCTCGCTGCCGCTGATCGGCCTGCAGATCGGCGGGCAGGTCATCGATCAGCAGATGGGTATCGCGGCGGGCGGTGTATTCAACCCCGACCTAGACGCCGAGCTGGGCGTGATCGGCCAGCTCTACTTCATCTCCGGCCTAGCGGTGTTCCTCATCATCGGCGGCCACCACGCGGTGCTGCTTACGATCGTCGGCAGCTTTGAGAACATCCCGATCGGCGGGTTTGCCTCGATCTCGGGCGAATCCGGGGGGGCGGGGATGGGCATGAACGCCGCTCTGGCGTTGGTGGTGGGATTGCTGGACGTGATGTTCGAGATGGCGATCCGCGTGGCGATGCCGTTGCTTTGTATTTTGTTTCTACTGCGGGTGGCGATGGGCTTCATCGGGCGGACCGTGCCGCAGATGAACATCCTCAGCGTGGGGTTCATTTTCTATATTTTGGCGGGCGCGGTAGTGCTGATCGTGGGCGCTGCGACGACGCTCGGCGTCTTCCGCCAGACGATGCAAGAAACTCTTCAACACATCATGTCCGTTTTTACGATGTAGTCGTTACAGTACGCGATTCACCCGCCGAGGCAGGACGCCGAGGCGTAATCTATTGAGGCCAGGATGGCTGAGACCGGTCAGGACAAAACCGAAGAAGCAACGCCGCGCCGCCGCAGCGAGGCCCGCACCGAAGGCAACCTCGCCAAGAGCCAGGACCTAACCGCGGCCATCATGCTGCTCGCCGCGATCGTCGGACTGCAGGTCTTCGGCCTACGCGTGTTCTCCAACATGCGCAACACCGTTCAGACCTTGATCAGCAACGCCCACAGCAACAACCCCACCCGCCTCGACGACCTCGGCGCCGTTGGCTCGTACTCGCTGCGGGCGATGACGGCGATGCTCGTGCCGATGATGCTCCTGGTCACTTCGGCCGGCCTCGTCGCGCTCGTCGGACAAGTCGGCTTCCTCATCACCGGCAAGCCGCTCGTTCCCAGTCCCAAGAAACTTAATCCGATCAAGGGCATCCAGCAGATGTTCAGCGCCCGCTCCGGCGTCCGCCTGGTCATGAGCATCGGCAAGTTCGTCCTGATCGGCGCGGTCGCTGGCTACGTGATCTACCGCGACATGGAGAAGATCCTTCACCTCGCTGAGCTCTCGGCGGGCCAGGCATTTATCGTCAGCGCCCAGATGGTTTTTCAACTGGCGATGATCCTCGCGGCCCTGCTCATCGTCCTCGCGGTGCTCGACTACTGGTACCAGAAATGGCAGCACAGCCAAGACCTGAAGATGACCAAAGAGCAGGTCAAGCAGGAGATGAAGGACATGGACGGCGACCCGCTGGTCAAGCAACGCCGGGCCCGCGTCGCCCGCCAGCTCGCGATGCAGCGGCTGAACCAGGCCGTGCCCACTGCCGACGTGATCGTCACCAACCCGACGCACTACGCGATCGCCCTGAAATACGACAAGAACGACATGCAGGCTCCGAAGGTCGTCGCCAAGGGGGCCGACTTCATGGCCATGCGTATCCGGCAGATCGCCGCCCTCAACGGCATCCCGCTGGTCGAACGCAAGCCGCTGGCCCGGGCCCTCTACGCCGGGGTCGAGGTCGGCCAGGAGATCCCGCAAGAACACTACGCCGCCGTCGCCGAAATCCTCGCCTACGTCTACCGCCTCGGCGGGCAGAAAGTCGCTTGATGAACGAGGTTAGCCACAGATGAAAACGGATGAACAGGAATGGTTGAATGGGTTGTCGGAGCGTGTCATCGGCTGTGCGTTTGAGGTGAGCAACGTATTGGGAATCGGCTTTTTGGAGAAGGTTTATCAGCGAGCGTTGGCGAACGAATTGAATCGACAGCAGATCCGCGCGGAAACCGAAGTGCCAGCTCCGGTTATCTACAAAGGGGATCGCGTTGGCGATTACTACCTCGATCTCCTTGTGGAGAAGCGTTTGGTCATCGAACTGAAGTGCGTCAACGGACTTCTCAATGAACACACCGCCCAGGTCTTGAACTATCTGCGAGCCACCCAACTCCCCCTCGCCCTCCTCCTCAACTTCAAACACCCTCGATTACAAATCAAAAGGTTGGCTCTGTAATAACACCAAACATCCCCGTTTATCTGTGTTCATCAGTGGCTAATTAACAATGCCTCAACCCCAACCCCCCATCCTCCCCGCCTGGCTAAACCGGCTCGACCGGTATCGGCCGCTGCTGGTCCCGGTGGGGGTGATCGCTTTGATTGCGGTGATCGTGGTGCCGCTGCCGCCGTTTGTGATGGACATGCTGATCGCGGCGAACATCGCACTAGCGGCGTTGATCCTGATGACGACGATCTTCGTGAAGTCGCCGCTGGAGTTTTCGGTGTTTCCGGCGCTGCTGTTGGGCACGACGCTGTTTCGGCTCGTACTCAACATCGCTACGACCCGGCTAATCCTCGCCGCGGACGTGAACTCGCCCACTGAAGCGACGGCCGTGGCGGGCAAGGTGATTCAGGCGTTCTCCGAGTTCGTCTCCGGCTCGTCGATCGTCGTCGGAGCGATCCTGTTCATCATCCTGATCATCGTGCAGTTCGTCGTGATTACGAAGGGTGCGACCCGTATCTCCGAGGTCGCAGCCCGTTTTACCTTGGACGCGATGCCCGGCAAGCAGATGGCGATCGACGCCGACCTCAACGCCGGGATCATCGATGAAGGCACCGCCCGCCAACGCCGAGAAGACATCGGCCGGGAGGCCGACTTCTACGGGGCGATGGACGGTGCCGCCAAGTTTGTGCGCGGCGACGCGATCGCGGGCATCATTATTACGATCGTCAACATCATCGGCGGCTTCGCCGTGGGCATCGCGATGAAGGGCTGGTCCGTCGGCGAATCGATGGACGTCTTCACCAAGCTGACCATCGGCGACGGCTTGGTCTCGCAGTTGCCCGCGTTTGTTGTTTCGGTCGGCGCGGCCTTGATCGTCACCCGCTCAGGTAGCCGACGCGACTTCGGCGAAGAACTTTCCGAACAACTCGGCCGACGCGGTGCCGCATTGGGCATCACCGCGGCGTTCCTCGGGGCGATGGCGTTCACGGGCCTGCCCACGACGCCGATGCTTGCCCTCGCGGCGGTGTGCGGGGCGGCGGCGTTTTTTGCCGGCCGCAGCGACACCGCCAAGGCCGCCGCAGCCGAGGTCGAAAGCCAGAAGAAAGCCGCCTCCGAGGAAGAGCCCGCCCCGATCGAGCAGGCCCTGGGCGTCGATACCCTCGAACTCGAGGTCGGCTACGGCCTTGTCCGTATGGTCGACACGAAGCAAGGCGGCGACCTGCTCGACCGCATTACCATGATCCGCCGTCAACTCGCCGCGGAGCAGGGCTTCGTCATGCCGCCGGTACGCATCCGCGACAACATGCAGCACCAGCCCAACGACTACCACTTCAAGATCCGCGGCAACACGGTTGCGCAGGGCCAAGTCTACCCCGGCCAGTTCCTCGCGATGGACGGCGGCCTCGCTTCGCCCGACAACGGCGAGCTCCAGGGTGTCCGCGTCAAAGAACCCGCCTTCGGCCTCACCGCCGTGTGGATCGACGCCGGCCAGAAACAACGGGCCGAGTCGCTCAACTACACCGTCGTCGACGCGACCTCTGTTCTCGCCACGCACCTCACCGAGGTCGTCAAGAACTTCGCCCACGAGCTGCTCGACTTCGAAGAGACCAACAACCTCATCATCCAGCTCAAAGAAAAATCGCCCAAGCTCACCGAAGCCGTGCTGGAAGCCTCCGGCGGAAGCGACGCGCCGATGGTCAAGCCTTCCGAGTTGCAGAAGGTCCTACAGAACCTGCTCCGCGAGCGGGTCCCGGTCCGCGATCTAGCCACAATCGTCGAGACGCTAGGCGAATGGGCCCCGCGGACCAAAGACCTCGACGTGTTGACGGAATACGTCCGCAACGCGCTGCGGCGGACCGTGTGCAGTCAGTACACCGTGCAGGAGGCCGACTCGACCGACCCGGGCATGCAGGGGCCCGGCGTGACCAAGCTGTACTGCGTCAGCCTCGACCCCGCGCTCGAAGACCAGATCCTCGGCTACATCGACCGCTCGGCCGAAGGCACCAGCATGACTATGCCGCCGGTCGTGGCCAACCGTATCACCGCCGCGATCATCGAAGAGGTGCAGCAGCTCATCGCGGCCGGCCACAACCCGGTCGTCCTCGCCTCGCCGCAGGTTCGTGGCCAGGTCCGTAACCTTATCGAACCGCACCTGCCGACTTGCGGCGTATTGGGTTACAACGAAATCAGTAAGGGCGTCGAAGTCGAATCGCTGGGCCTGATCCAGTCCTCCGCCGAGCCCGCTAACCCGTCCGCCACGCCTGCCGCCGCCACGCCACCACTCCAAGGGGCCAGCCTTTGAGCACGATCCGTACCTTCACCGCGAAAACCATGGCCGAGGCGTTGGCCCTGGTCAAACAAGAGCTTGGCAAGCACGCCGTGGTCCTACACACCCGCAGCACCAAGCAGGGCGGCGTGCTCGGCATCGGGGCCCGCACACTCATCGAAGTCACCGCTGCCGATGGCCGGGAGCTCGCCCGTCAACGCCAGCAACAGGCCGCCCGCTCGCCCCGCGCTGAAGCGCTCCGTAAAGCCGCCGCCGCCAAAGTCCGCGAACGCAGCAGCGTCGCCGTACCCAACGCCGCCGACCAACAAAACGCCGGCGACCTGATCCGCCGGACGTACCAAGCCGCACGGACGCAGTTCGATGCGTCCGCGGTGTCCGAAACGCCGGAGGCAAGCCAAAGCTACACCCCGACGGTGACGACCGCCGCGCCCATGCCGACGCTGGAGCAGAACGCGAAGATGGCCGACGAGCTCGACGCGGTCAAGCGCTTGGTCCAGCAGGTCGTCGACAGCCAGAAGAAAACTGAGGTCTTGGCCCAGTCGCCCCCGGAAGCGGGCCTGCCCGACCCGCTGGTCGAGCACTACACCGCGCTGATCCAGCAGGAGATCGCCTGCGAATTAGCCAACGAACTGATCCGTGGCCTCGACCCCGACGCGACCGACGACGTCCAGCAATCGCTCCGCGACGAGATCGCTAAGCTCCTGCCCACAGATCCCGATGCCGGGGAGTTCAAGCCTACCGAAGACGGCCGACCCCGCACCATCGCCCTCGTCGGACCCACCGGCGTCGGCAAGACCACGACCGTCGCCAAGCTCGCCGCGACCTTCAAGCTCAAGCAGAACAAACGCGTCGGCCTCATCACCGCCGACACCTACCGCATCGCCGCCGTCGAACAGCTCCGCACCTACGCCGGCATCATCGGCCTGCCCCTCGAAGTCGTCGGCAACCCCGACGAACTCGCCGCCGCGATCGACCGCTTCAGCGATATGGACGTCGTCCTCATCGACACCGCCGGCCGATCCCAACGCAACGCCGATCGGCTCGACGAACTCGCCAAGCTGATCGAAACCGCCCAGCCGCACGAGACACACCTTGTTCTATCGTCGACCGTATCGCAACGCGTGCTGATGGAGACGATCGACCGCTTCGAGCCGATCAAAACCGATCGGCTGATCTTCACCAAGCTCGATGAGGCGGTCACCTGCGGCGTCTTGTTGAACGTGGCTCAGAAAGTCAATAAGCCTTTGAGTTATATTACGACCGGCCAGGAAGTACCTCATCAGATCGAAGCCTGCTCTTCTGGGAAACTCGCAGAGATGGTACTGGGCCGAGAGGTGTTGGCATGAGTGTCGCCGATCAAGCCGCCGCGCTCCGCGGTTTAGTACAGCAATATGAACAGTCCAGCGGCAGCCGGGTGTCCGCTAGCGCTGCGCGTCCGCAGCCGCGTCTCGCTCAGACCATCGCCGTGACCAGCGGCAAGGGCGGTGTCGGCAAGACGTCGATCACGGTGAACCTCGCCGTGCAACTCGCCCGGCTGGGTCGACGCGTCGTCCTACTCGATGCCGACCTTGGAACCGCAAACGCAGATGTGATCTGCAACGTCAACGCCCCGGCCACGCTCGCCCATGTCGTCGCCGGCCGCAAACAGCTCGAAGACATCGTTATTGATACGCCCGGCGGCTTCCGTCTCGTCCCCGGCGCCTCGGGCCTAGCGAACATGGCCAACCTCAGCGCGCACGAACACGACCGCCTCAACGCGCAGATGCGCCGCCTCGAATCGAGCTGCGACGTATTGCTAATCGATACCGGCGCGGGCGTCGGGCCAAACGTCTTAAGTTTCTGTGCCGCCGCCGAGCGAACGCTGGTTGTTACCACGCCCGAACCAACCTCGATCACCGACGCTTATGCCGTGATTAAAACCCTCAATGCGCAGACAACGTCACCGGACATACGGCTGCTGATCAACATGGTCCGTGATGAAGCCGAAGCCCGCGCAGTTTTTGCGCGGGTGAACGGCGTGTGCCAACGCTTCCTCGGTTTATCCCCAAACTATGCCGGCCATGTTTTGCGGGATGAAGCTGTCCCCCGCGCGGTGTGTGAACGCCGACCTTTCTCACTGCGTAGCCCTAAAGCGAAAGCTAGCGCTTGTGTTTTAAGTCTTGCGCACCGCATCGATAGGCACGCCGCGTTACCCCATTCGGTTTCGGATGGCTTGTTAAGAAGAATGACGTCTTGGCTGCGGGCCTGAGGCGAAATTTTAATTAACTTTAAACTTTTTGATTTATTTTTCCACGTCGCCGGGTAAAACGCTTTTCTTGCGCGCGCGTTGGTGTATATTCCTACTGTTCCAAGGATAGGAACACGTTTGATTGGCCCTTAGGGCAACGGAGTGCTCGCCATCACCTCTCGTGTTATCGCAACCTGTTTTGCTCTAACCAGCTTCGCGGCGGCTCTTATTGTCGGCTGGTTAGCCCAGAACCCATTACAAACAATTCTGCTCCGGGCGTTGTTCACGATGATTGTGTGCTACGCCATCGGCCTGGTGATCGGAGTGATCCTGCAAGGGATCGTGCACAAGCAGATTGAGCAACACAAGAGCGAAAACCCGATCCCCGGCGAAGAAGTCGATCTCGCCGAGATCACGGCGCGGAGTAAAAACATATCGACGAATGGGGCTTCCGCCGCTTAAGTGGGTGGTTAGTTATGAGTTCCGTGGATATACACCACGGCTAAACACGAGGGACGCGTGGAAGCGTCGGCGAATCGAATAGAGGATGGGTCTATGGGCTTGGTTTCGGAAAAAGATCGTAAAAAAGTACACAACCCCCATAAGGGGTCGTCAGCTATAAGCGGCGTTTATGCGGTCGAGCCAGGCCTGCGTGAAAATTCCGCGGATAGCGACCGCCGAGCAGTTCTCCGGGAACTAGTAACCAACAGCTTGTCTACGCAAGAACGTTTGGTCGTGGTGCTGTATTACCACGAGTCGCTGACCTTCAGCGAGATCGCTTGCGTGCTTGAGTTATCGGAGTCGCGGGTAAGCCAAATCCATCGCTCGATTCTGCTGCGTTTGCAAACGCAGGTCGAGTATTTATGAAAAACCGTATTGGCCGTAGCGGTTTTGCGGGGCGGCCGATAACTAAAAACTTGAATTTTTAATTTTTAACTCATGAGCATATTTCAGATCACCGATTTTACTAAGAGATTATTGGGCGTCTGACGTAGGCACATTCGATTCATCAGGGTTGGCCGCAACACCACACGGGTAGGGAACGATAAACATGACCGCAGTCAAATCGCCAGAGACCAAACGGAAAGTCAAAAGCAAGACCGCTTTGAAGACCAAGGTCAAGCCCGCCGCTAAGCCCAAGACCAAGACGAAAGCCCGCACCGCGGCCAAGCCCGAAGAAAAGAAAATTGCCGAGCGTAAAGTCTCCGCTGCCCCGGTCCCCGAAGAGCACACGAAAGATGAGATCGAGCTCGCCTGGGAGCAGTACCACAAAGACAAGAGCGAAGCGTCCCGCGACGTCCTGCTCGAAGCCCACCTCCCGCTGATCCAGCGGGTTGTCGAACGCATCTCCCGCCGCCTGCCCGCCGAGGTCGACCCTGGCGACCTGATGCAGGAAGGCGTCTTCGGCCTGATGCACGCCATCGACCGCTTCGACCCCGAACGCGGCGTCCGCTTCACCACCTTCGCCACGCAGTCGGTCAACTCAGCCGTGCTCGACTACCTCCGCTCGATCGACTGGGCCCCCCGCCTCGCCCGCAGCCGTTCGCGGAAGCTCAACACCGCTAAACAAGCTCTGACCAAAGAGCTCGGCCGTGAACCGGACGAAGAAGAACTGTTCAAGCAGATGGACATGTCGCGGAAAGAGTTCCTGCTCACCGTCCGCGACGGCAGCCTGACCAGCACCGTCAGCCTTGCCGCGGGTGCCGACGCCCCCGACGCCGAGGGCGGATACGCCGGCCTCGGCCAAGTCCTCTCGGACAACACCGCCGCCTGCCCCGTCACCGAAACCCACCGTCGCAACCTCAAAGACCTCGTCACCGGCAAGCTCAGCCGGGCCGAGCGCCTCATCGTCGTGCTCTACTACTACGAGCAGATGAGCATGAAAGAGATCGGCGTCACCCTCGACCTTTCCGAGTCCCGCGTCAGCCAGATGCATAGTTCCATCATGGCCCGCCTCAAGGTCCAACTCGCCGACCGCATGGACGACTTCCACGATCCGAACGAGTAAAGCCTTCTGGCCAATCTCGTCAATGTCGAAAACGCCGCGTCCCTTCGCGGCGTTTTGTCTTGGTTGCCTCTGGGGATGCAAGGGGCAAAGCCCCTGCCGCTCGCCGCGGAGGCGATTCCGTAAATACAAACCCAACAATCAAAGAATATGTCTTTGCTAGACTGTCGCCCCGATGAACGACCTGCAAGCCATCCTGGAATCCCGTCTTCAAGCCGCCGTCGCCAAGGCGTTCGGCAGTGAACACGCCGATGCTGACCCGGCGATCCGCCCGAGCAACAACCCCAAGTTCGGCGACTACCAGGCCAACCTCGCGATGGCCCTGGGCAAAAAACTCGGCCGCAAGCCGCGGGACGTCGCGGACGAGATCGTGGCCGCCCTCGACAGCGTAGGTTTATTCAGCCAAGTCGAGGTCGCCGGGCCGGGCTTCATCAACCTCACCCTCGACGCCGAAACGTTGAACACCCAAGCCTCCGCCATGTCGGCCGACGCCCACCTCGGCGTCGCCCAGGCCGACCCCGCGCAGACCGTCGTCATCGACTACTCCGCCCCGAACGTCGCCAAGGAGATGCACGTCGGCCACCTCCGCTCGACCGTCATCGGAGACGCCCTCGCCCGGACGTTCGACGCCGTCGGTCAGAAAATCATCCGCCAGAACCACCTCGGCGACTGGGGCACGCAGTTCGGCATGCTCATCACCAACCTGCTCGACCAAGGCTTCGACCCGGCGGCGGGCAACTCGCCCGGCGAGCTGACCAAGGTCTATAAAGACGCCAAGCTGCGCTTCGACAACGAACCTGACTTCGTCGAACGCGCCCGGCAACGTGTCGTGAAACTCCAAGCGGGTGACGAAGAAACATTGGCGGTGTGGAAAGCGCTCGTCGAGGATTCCAAGAAGTATTTCGACACGGTTTATCAACGCTTGGGCGTACTCATCCAGCCCGAAGACGCGAAAGGCGAGAGCTTCTACAACGACCGTCTTCCGGGCGTCATCGATCGCCTCGAAAAGGAAGGTCGGCTAAAGAAGAGTCAAGGCGCCGACGTCGTCTACGCTGGGGACTTCAAAGACCGCGACGGCGAGCCGCTCCCCATGATCGTCCGCAAGGCCGACGGCGGATACCTGTACGCCACTACCGACCTCGCCGCCGCGATGCACCGCGCCCACGACCTCAAGGCCAACCGCATCGTCTATGTCATCGGCTCGCCCCAGAAACAGCACGTCGACATGTTCACCACGATGCTTTACGAGTTCGGCTGGATCGATCGGCCGGACTCTTCCGGGGGCGGGGGGGTGCGTATGGATTTCGTCGGCTTCGGCTCGGTGCTGGGCAAAGACAAAAAGATGTTCAAAACCCGCAGCGGCGAGACCATCCGGCTGGTCGACCTGATCGACGAAGCCGAGAGCCGGGCCGAGTCGGCGATCGCCGAAAAGAACCCCGACCTGCCCCCGGAAGAGCGTAAGCGGGTCGCGGAAGCGGTGGGGGTGGGCGCGTTGAAGTACGCCGACTTGTCGAGCGACCGCGTCAAGGACTACGTCTTCGACTGGGACCGCATGCTCGCCCTCGACGGCAATACCGCGCCGTACCTGCTCTATAGCTACGCTCGCATCCGCTCGATCTTCCGCAAGGGTGAGGTCGACTTCGCCTCGTTCGCCGCCGAGGCGTTCGCGGTGGGCGAGCCCGCCGAGCGGGCGCTCGTGTTGCAGTTGTTGCAGTTTGCCGGTGTCGTCGAAAACGTAGCCGAGACGCTCGAGCCGCACCGGCTGTGTAACTACCTCTACGAATTAGCGACGCGTTACCACCGGTTCTTCGAGCAGTGCCCTGTGCTGCGAGCCGAGGACGAGGCAACGAAGTCGGCCCGCCTCGCGTTGTGCCACCTCACCGCACGCGCCCTCGAACGTGGCCTCGGTTTACTGGGTATCAATGTCGTTGAACGCATGTAAATTTAACCTCAGGTCAATGACCCGGGGTGCCGCGGCTTGGGGTTCGAGAAAAGACGCGTTATCCCCGGCGCCCCCGGGTGACTCACCCTGGGTTTAAGTGGAACCGGCCATGATCGATATCGCCCTCAAAGAATGGTCTTGCGTCTGCGACCTGCTCGTCGAGGGCAAGTGCTGCCTGCTCTTGCGCAAAGGCGGCATCCACGAAGACGGCGGCCCGGGCCGATTCAAACTCGAACACGACCGCTTCGCCCTCTTCCCCGCCTGGGAACACGAGACGCTGGAGTGGATCAAGCCCGACCTGCGCCCCGCTCGCGGCCCGATCACCGAAGAGCCCGCCGAGATCGTCATCCGCGGCTACGCCGAGGTCGCTGGCATCTGGGAAGTCCCTTCAAGGGAAGCCTTCGACCAACTCGACGACCTGCACCCTTGGCTACCCCCGCAGATCGACATGCGTTTCGATTACAAGCCCGCCCGCCCGCTGTATGCGATGCTGGTGCGGGCTTACCGCTTAGTGACACCGAAAGTGATCTGGAACCGCTTAGCGTTCGCGGGCTGTAAGAGTTGGGTGCCCCTCCCTAGTCCAGACCGGCTAAGCAAGGCATCAACCTTACCTGCCATCTCGGACGCGCAACTGGATAACCAGCGGAAACGTATCGTAATGAGTTTGCTTTAATCGCTCTCGCCTGCAGCTTTGGCATCTTTATTTTCTTCATCCAGTCCCACAGCCCAATGTAAAAGCGAAGCTAGCCAAATAAGTTCATCTTCTCGGTGTCCGGTGATCAACTTGATTTTTTTATTGGGTTCGTATTGAACTTGGCAGAGCGCGTTGGCCGCATCGTTTTTAGGCTTGAACGTAACATCGATAATTTTGTCGTAAAGGATAGCGGTCGTTCGCTCGCGGCGCAGATAACGCTGCGTGATTGTTAAAACGTCACCGTTTGCCTCGATCGTGGTTTTTGTATGGCGAGAGCGTAGTGCCATAAGAGCAAAAAGTGCGAAAAGAGCGGTAGCCGCGATCAAAGCTACGAAGATCGGTATTGTTGTGGGGCCGAGGGTGAAGAATATGATCCATACGGGAACTAAGACGGCACCGAGGATAATGGCGGTAGCGGACGAGGCGCTAAGGTGTTGATTTGCAAGATTGGCCGGAATGGTTACGAGGATCATGCCGTCCGTATCGATATCGAGTTGAGCCTTACTTTTCGGTGGAACGCGGGTGATCTCGTTGAGTAACTTCTCTTCGTCGGTCGAATCGAGTGAAACCAGCCGAACCGGTGCTTCGCTTAAGTCTTTACCGCAAACCGGTGCCCCAATCCGCCGATTGCAGGTCAGGGCGATGAGATGGGCGAGTTGTTCAGCGGTGGTTCGGTCCATCGAATGGGCTAAGCCCAACGGCTGGAAGTTCCAGCGGATTACAGCCACGGCATAGCGATAGACCGGGTCCGTCGGTGGGCCGTCTACCGAGTCGTTTTCATCATCTTCGATGGGTAGGACGCTACGTATTTGCCGGATCTGGATTTTTTCGATCAGTCTCGCCCAGCCTTGTCCCACCTGATGGATAAGGTGTTTTTCCGTAATCATTAATGTTTGTGGGCAGGGTTCGGTATTGAGGTAGATAACCCGTAGGCTCAGCCATATGGTGCTAAGGCTTGGCAACAAGAATCCAAGCCCCAGCAGACTGATTTGTATGAACCAACCGTTTCCGGGGTAATAAATCCATAAAAAAATGACGGCACTAAGAATGGCCCCTGCTATCAGGGTGTGCTTGTATACCTGCCGCATTAGAGAGCCGCAGTGTTCAGGCTGAGGTTCGATGGGTGGGAGATCGACCACAAGCCGACGCTCGTGTTCTTCTTGGATGTGGAAAGATCGGTTGGTGGCGGGCGTCATACGGAACCGGAACCTCCAAGACGCGGTACGGGTTTACGCCGCGGCGAGGCGGGCTTGGCGTTTTTGTTGGCGGGTGGTGCGCCAGCCGCGGGTGTGGACGGCGAGGCTGTTGATGCCGACGTAGAGGTAGCCGGCGGCGAAGAGGACGAGGAAGGGTAAGCCGACCGCGGTGTTTTCGATCTCCAGCGAGAGGCGGGCGCACCAGAGCATCAGGAGGCCGAAGCCGATCTCGAGGAAGGTGATCCAGAGCTTGAGGCTGGGGATCGGGATGATTTTTGATTTTTGATTGAGGATTTTCGATTGCTTCGCGGCGTCGGGCGCGGCGTGATCAACTTCCTGGTCATTTTCCGGGGGCGGGGGGTCGCCGTATTTGGGGGTGCGGATGAAGGGGGATTCGTGGCCGAAGATGGCTTCGAGGCAGGCGATGGCGTTATTGAGGGCGATGCCGATGCCGATGGACATGAGCATGGGGACCTGGAGCAGGGTCATCCAGCCACTTCGTTTCTGGGCGCGTTGGCTGGTGAGGTAGAACGCAGTCGCCGAGACGGTGCCGAGCATGAACAGGCTGATCCCGAGGAACACGCCCGCCCAGGTGCCTTCCTCCATCGGCTGGAGGTTGACGAACACCGCGGGGTAGAAGAGCAGGGCGAACAGTGTGATGTAGAGGTACACCATCGGGCTGGTGAGGTGGAAGAACGCTTCGAGCTTGATGTGGAACGGGATCGGGGCGCGGAAGAGCTGGGGCAGCAGCTTCTTGGCGGTCTGGATCGAGCCCTTGGTCCAGCGGTGCTGCTGGCTCTTGAACGCGTTGATCTCCGGGGGCAGCTCGGCGGGGCAGGTGACCTGCGGCAGGAAGAGGAACTTCCAGCCCTTGAGCTGGGCGCGGTAGGACAGGTCGACGTCTTCGGTGAGCGTGTCGTGCTGCCAGCCGCCGGCCTCGTCGATCGCGGTCGCCCGCCATAGCCCGGCGGTGCCGTTGAAGTTGATCCACGCGCCGCTGCGGTTGCGGGCGGTGTGTTCGACGACGAAGTGGCCGTCGAGGAAGATCGCCTGGCCGCGGGTGAGCAGAGAGTCTTCGCGGTTGAGGTGGGCCCAGCGGGTTTGGACCATGCCGACTTTGTCCTCGGTGAAGTGATGGACGGTTCTTTTCAGGAAGTTCCGGGGGGGGATGAAGTCGGCGTCGAAGATGGCGACGAGTTCGCCGGTGGCGGTGGGCATGGCTTCCTGGAGGGCGCCGGCCTTGTAGCCGGTGCGGTCGACGCGGTGGCGGAACTCGATGTCGACGCCTTTGTTTTTCCAGTATTCGACGCGGTCGGCGCAGATCTGCTTGCTGTGGTCGGTCGAGTCGTCGAGGACCTGGACTTGGAGCCGATCCGCGGGGTAGTCGATCTTACAGGCGGCGTCGATGATCCGCTGGGCGACCAGCCCCTCGTTGAACATGGGCAGCTGGACGGTGACGCGGGGCATCTGCTCGAAACGGGTCGCGGGGCGGGCGACGCGCTTGCGGTGGCGGTTGAAGAGGAAGACGAGCCAGTAGCGGTGCAGGCCGTAGGTCCCGATCAAGGCGATGAGCACGACGTAGGCGATGGTCAGCGGCCAGCGGAGCGGCGTAAAAAACGCGGCGAAGTCGAGGTCAAGGAAGGCGACGGTCGTGGACATGAGGGGAGAAACCTTGTTGCCGTGTGTTGCCGGTCGTGGCGTGGGCGCTGGGTGTGGCGATAGCCGAGTCGTTTGGGCGTGCTGGGGATGAGGGCGGAGCGTTAGGCTCTCGGCCGACGGGGGCTAGGCCTAATTTAGCGGTTTAAAGAGTATCAGGGCATTAATTTAGACGTTTGGCGGCGTATTTGGCGAAACGGGCTACGGGCGATAAAGGACTAACAACGATCTCGCGGATTTTGTTCGGCCGAATTTCGCGATGCGGTCAACTCGGTGTACGGCGTTCAAGCAGGCCGCCGCGGGGGTCCGATAAGGGCTTTAGCGGACAGGTCTTAAGTTTCTTACCCGGGTCGGTCCGATACCTCCTCGGTCGCGAGACAAGCGTAGCACAGTTTAAAGAAGGTTCAAGACGGGACCATCCCCCGCCGCCCGCAACAGAGGCTAGACATGCAACGATACACCACGGCAACCTGTCTCGCTTTGGCTTCTCTGAGCGTGTTGGCCGGCTGCAGCCGATCGTTTAACGGACCTCTGGGCCTGAGCCACGCGGAGCGGGCCGAGATTGCGGAATACCAAGAGGCTAAGCGGGTAACCGCTAAGGGAGCTTCGACGTTTACCCAGACTGACACGGGCCGGTCGCCGATCGCCCCGCCGATCCCCACGCCGCAGCCGACGAGGGCGTTGACCATCAGCGATGACGCCGCCGTCTTCGCTGGCCCCGCCGCCACGCCGCCCTCAGCCACCGAGCCGGTGAGTACCGCCGCCGAGCCGATGCCGCGGGTTGCTCCCGCCGCGAATAACCAGAATGCTCCGCAAGCCATATTCGCCCCGATCAACAACACGCCGCAAGACGCTCGCGAAACCACTTCCGGGGTTGGTGGTGATCCGCGGCGGACCGGGCTGCACCGATTCGGCGAGCTTGACGATCTTCAGATGCCCACCGTCAGCCCGCTCGACCACCAGGGCAACCTCCGCCGGGTGACCTTCACTCATGAAGGAGCCGACTTCGACGTCGAGATCGACCCCACCGGCCAGTGGCTCGTCTACGCCAGCACCCGCCACCGCCAGACGTCCGACCTCTACTTCCAGCGCGTCGACGGCACCGCCGTCACCCAGCTGACCACCGATCCGGCCAATGACGTCATGCCCTCGATCAGCCCCGACGGCTCGCAGGTCGCCTTCGCCAGCGACCGGGCCGGAACCTGGGATATCTACTTAATGGATACCGACGGCGGCCCGGCGGTGAAGCTCACCGAAGACGGCGCCCAGAACCTTCACCCCAGCTTCTCGCCCGACGGCCGGCAGCTCGTCTACAGCTCCCGCGGTACGCAGTCTGGCGTCTGGGAGCTCGTCGTCATCGACATCACCCGCCCGGCCCACCGCAAGGTCATCGGCCACGGCCTGTTCCCGACCTGGTCGCCCAACGGCGACAAGATCGCTTACCAACGCGCCCGTGAACGCGGGTCCCGGTGGTTCAGCGTCTGGACGGTCACCATCACCGACCGCGGCGAGGCCGTGCACCCCACCGAGATCGCCGCCAGCAGCAACGCCGCGATCATCACCCCCGAGTGGAGCCCCGACGGCCGGAACATCGTTTTTTGCACGGTGCTCGACCCAACGGCCGATAGTCCTGCAGGTTCAAAGGCTGATATCTGGATCGCCAACGCCGACGGTTCGGGACGCGCCCGACTCACCCACGGCAACTACGGCAACCTGTATCCGACCTGGGCCGCCGACGGCTCGATCTACTTCGTCTCGAATCGCGGGGTAGACGCCATCGAAAACGTGTACGCCCTAAAGCCCGACAAGGCCGTACACCTCGCCCGGCAACGCGAACGCAAGCCGGCGAACAAGACCATGGAGGCCACCGTGCCCGTGCCCGTCGCTCCGTAAGCGAGCGAATCTCGAAAGGCTTGTTTCTAAAGCAAGCCATCCAACCGAAACCACCGCCGCGGCAGGACGCCCCGGCTTCTCCCGGCAGGACGCCATGACAAGTAAACAGATCGTGCTGATCCTCTTGTCGGCGGTGCTGCTGGGCACCTCGATGTCGCTGGGCGGTTGTCAAAAGCCCCAACGCATCGAAACGCTCAAAGCCCCGTATCCGACCCGTCAGGTCTTCGCCGTCGCCCCGTTCCGTAACGAATCGGGCTCCGCGTTCGCCGACGGCGTCGCCATGGCCGACAAGGTCACCCAGCGTCTCGCCCTCACCCGGGGGATCGACACGCTGCCGGTGAATCGCGTGCTTTCCGCGATGGACGCTTTGGGCATGTCGCGTATCGCCAACAAGGGCGACGCGATCCGCCTCCGGCAAACCCTCGGCGTCGATGGCTTAGTCATCGGCACCGTCACGGCCTACCAGCCGTACTCCCCGCCGAAGCTCGGGATGAACCTCGAGCTCTACCTCGACGCCCGCCTCGCCTGGCAGGGCAGCGAGATAGACACCCGTGAGCTTTCCTCGGCCGCCACCGAACAGACCGCCGTGCTCCCCGGCGGGGCGGCCACCCGGCGGCAACCCGTGACCGCCCTCGGCGGCTTCTACGACGCCGCCGACCCGAACGTCATCGACCTACTCGAAGCCTACGTGGCCGAACGCAAGCCCGAGGGCTCGTTGGACTACGCCCTCCGCCGGCACACCCTCAGCATCGATCTGTACAGCGAGTTCGTGAGCACCCAGGTGACCACGCAGCTCA
This sequence comes from Planctomycetota bacterium, assembly GCA_038747275.1. GTDB lineage: Bacteria > Planctomycetota > Phycisphaerae > Phycisphaerales > Phycisphaeraceae > Algisphaera. The sequence continues at coordinate 25,853 of JBCDJW010000040.1, forward strand.
TGGCCGCAGAGCGTCTACGCCTCCGCCGCCCCAACGCCTCGAACACCCAACGGCCCGAACCTTCAGTCCCGGCTCCCGTTGCTCGAACCAATGACCAAGCCGCCTTCGCCCACCCGGCGAAACCCAAAGTAGGCCCCAACAAATAACGGATCGGCACGCCGCCGGTCCCCTGACCGGCCCCGTGTAACCGATGCCCGAATTCACCAACATCCCGCCCGACGACGCCCCCCGGCTCGAAGCCGAGGACGACAACCAGCTCGTCCTCGTCAAGAACGGCCACCGCTACGTCTTCGAATGCGGCCCCGGCCAGGAACACGACCTGCTTCAGCGTCTGCAGTTCCTCGTCGCCGACCCCACCAACGACCTGAATTGGTTCGACGCCGCCGTCCTGTCCCACCAGATGGGTCAGCGGATGTCCGACCGCCTGACCGAGTTTTACCGTAACCGTCGCCCCGCCTGACCCGAATCGTCAGCCGTCACCCCGGCCCTTGTGTGGGCCACCACACTCTGTGCCGTTCGTTAAGAGAGGACCCGATCCATGCCCGAGCAAACCCCCGTCGTCCAACAGTTCGTTGATTACCTCAAGCACGAACGCCACTTCAGCCCCTACACCGCCCGCTGCTACGGCGCCGACCTGCGTCAGTTCGCCGAGTTCCTCGCCGGCGACGAAGTCGGTCCCGATCAGGTCATCCCCGACCACCTCGTGGCCATGGTCGAGCAGAAGCTCCACGCCGCCGACGCCATGACCGTCCGCGGCTTCCTCGCCCACCTCGACAGCTTCGGCTACTCGCCCGCCACCACGGCCCGCAAGATCGCCACCCTCCGCAGCTTCTATAAATGGATGCTCAAGAAGGGCAACTGCGACACCAACCCGATGCTCTTGATCCGCACGCCCAAGCAGACCAAACGCCTGCCCAAGGCCATCGGCGTCGAACAGGTCGAGGCCTTACTTGCCGCCCCCGACAACCGCGAGACCCTCGGCGCCCGCGACCGCGCGATCCTCGAAACCCTCTACTCGACCGGCGTACGCGTCAGCGAACTCGTCGACCTCGACCGCAACGATATCGACATGGAAGGCTCCACGATGCACGTCCGCGGCAAGGGCAAAAAGGAACGCATCGTCCCCCTCGGCTCGCACGCCATGGCCGCGATCCGCCACTACCTCACGCTCCTCGAACCCGATCACCGCTTCACCGAACTGCGTAACCAGTCGATGGTCGACCCCTCGGTACCGCTGTTCATCAACAAGAACGGCGGCCGGCTGAGCAGCCGTTCGGTCCGCCGTAAGCTCGACAAGTACCTCAAGGCCTGCGGCCTCGACGCGACCATCAGCCCGCACACGCTGCGGCACTCGTTCGCGACGCACCTGCTGGACAACGGCGCCGACCTTCGCAGCGTCCAGGAACTGCTCGGCCACCAGTCGCTCAGCACCACGCAGATATACACCCACCTCAGCAGCATGCGTCTCCGTACCGCCTACGAAGAAGCCCACCCCCGCGCGGTGTAAGCCGACTGCTTCAAACCAAGCTATCTCCTCCCGGAAGCCCACGGATTCAAACCGTGGGCTTCTGTCTTGTTGGTTCAACTTGTCAAAGAGCGAACCCGCGGTCCCCGCTCACCCTTCACCGTGGCCGGCTGTGGGGTGGGCGGTTGGGTTATTGTGTTTAGTTGAACCGCGAAGGCGCGAAGGACGCGAAGCAAGGCAGAAGACTGTTTTTTCTTAACTCAATCTAATGCCTTGTTTCTTCTTCGCGCTCTCCGCGTCTTCGCGGTTCAACTAAAAAACAC
>JBCDJW010000041.1:0-26181 GCA_038747275.1 Planctomycetota bacterium
CGCGTTTGCCTTCGTCGTAGCAGGCGCGGATGCCGATGGGGTTGACGTTGCCACGGTAGGCCTCGGTCTGGGGGTGGTGCTCAGCGGTGGGGTCGCCGTAGACCTCGGAGGTCGAGGCCTGGAGGATACGGGCCCCGGTCCGCTTGGCGATGCCGAGCATGTTGATCGCGCCCATGACGCTGACCTTCATGGTCTTGATCGGATTGTACTGGTAGTGGACCGGGCTGGCGGGGCAGGCCATGTTGTAGATCTGATCGACCTCGAGCGTGATCGGGTGCGTGATGTCGTGGCGGACGAACTCGAAATTCGGGTACTCGAGCAGGTGGCCGATGTTGCTCTTCTGGCTGGTAAAGAGGTTGTCGAGGCAGATGACGTCGTGGCCGGCCTTCACGAGACGTTCGCAGATGTGGCTGCCGAGGAAGCCGGCGCCGCCGGTGACGAGGATACGCTTGGTACTCATGGGTGCTTGGCCTGAGTTTCGGTTTACGGGTGCGAAAGTGTAATCGCCAGGGCCTCGACGGCCATTAAATTTCCCGACAAAAAGGCTTTCCGCTCAGCCCGGTTGCGGCTTGAACACGGCCCCCGCTTCGACATCGAAGCTGACGATCTGGCCGAGCGAAAACTGGCCGGGGTCTTGACGCTCGTCACTAAGCGTACAAATCAGCGTCGGGCCAGCCTGGACGTAGATCGCTCGGCTAGGCAGGTGCCCGCCCACGATTCGGCCTTGCACCCGGCGGGGTCGGCCGAATACGGGCTCGACGTACTTCCCTCCCGCAGGGATGGCGTCGACCCGGCGTGCGGTGGCGTGGACGGTCCCGGTGAGCTTCTGCCCGATCTCGGCCTGTAGATCGGCTTCGACCACTAGTCTTAACTTGTAATCCGTCTCGGGGATCGCGAGCACGACCTGCCCGTCGGCGTGTTCGATCAGCTTGCCCGAAACCGTGGGCAGCGTAGCGGTAGACGTTGTGTTCTCGGCCATCGGTAAAGTCTCCGGTTCGTCGCGGCTGCTTCTGACGGCCTGCGGACGGTTTGTTCCGCCAGTAAGATAGCCGCGGTGGGTCGGCCGATCGAGTCGCCGCATCCTCATCCCACCCGCCTTCAGGACAATGGCGAAACCCAGAGCAGGAGGCTCGGCCGTTTGCCCCGCCCGCCGCCCCGCGGCGGAGCCCCCGAACTAAAACCTTGGCCGCCGACCGCTCGATCAACAAGACGTACTGCACCAAAGCCCTCCGCGTCGACTACGCGCACGTCGGCCTCTACGACGTGGCCGACCGGCAGGCGTGGATCGCCAAGAAGAAATGGGGCACCGCCCCGGTCAACGTCTCCCACGCCCGCCTGCTCAAGGGCGGGACACAGGACACCTCGACCGCCGACAAAGACAAGTTCGTCTGCTACTGGTACCACACCCCCGGCACCGGCGAGGGCTACGTCCACGGCTACCCCATCGAGTGGGACGAGGCCCACCTGCTCATCCGCCTCGACCCCAACTGGTCCTACGCCACCAAAAAATTCATCCCCAACACCGACGCCCGCCGCGTCGAGAAAAACATCGAGCAGCAGTACGCCTGGGGCCAGACCATATTCGACGCCTACGCCAAGAAGAACCCCAAGTTCCCGCTGTCGTGGCACATGATCGGGCCCCGCGCCGCCGACTCGATGTTTTATATCCAACGCTTAGAACCTGAATAAGCGATTAATGGCGGTGCTGGAGTTGCGTGTCGCCTGCGCGGCGAGCGGCAGGGGCTCTGCCCCTGCACCCCGGAAGACAAAAACTGATGGGTGATGAAAAACCTGCATTTGAAACCGTCTATCCGCTGCGGCGAACCGACAACGGCACGCCGCAGCCGTTCCCGACGATCTATTGGCTGAGCGATCCTTCGCTCGATCATCAACTCGCCGAGCTTGAGCGTCTCGGCTACATCGGTCGGTTTGAGCAACACCTGGCCGACGATGCCGAGCTGCTCGCCGCGTACCACGCCGACCACGTCCGCTACCGAGACAGCCGCTGGTCGATGCTGACCGACGCGGATCGCACCACCGTCGAATCGTCTCCATCGCTCTTACGCAGCTTCCGGGGGGGCATCGCGGGCATCGCCAACTTCGACACCGTGAAGTGCCTGCAGGCCCAGTACGCCTACCACCTCGCCGCCGCCGACCGGGGCGGCAGCGTTGTTGGCCACCTGATCGACGAACAACTTGTCTAACTTGGCTCGCTCAACGCTTCCCCAACACGACGCCCATCGTCGGCAACTCTTTGTCGAGGATTGTCCGCACGTAAACGCAGAGCAAACGGTTCGCCCGCCGCAGCGTGTCTTCTTTGTTGTCTTCCAAGTTTTCGCCGCCCGCCACGGCCCGCAATACCCCGACCGTTTCGCTCCGCACCCGCCAATCTGCGATCCCCTTCTCGCTGGTGAGCCCACCCGCGGTCGGGTCGAACGTATACGTCTTCACACGGGCCAACTCGCCGCCCTGCCGGACGTCTTGTTCGAGCTCGGGCTTATACCCCAGGTCATCCAGCAGCCCCCACTGAAAACGCAGCAACGCCGCGTCGATATCTTTTCCTTCGTCACACAAAGCGTCCAGCAACTCACGCAACAACCCAAACACCACCGGGTGCGGGTCTTCGTCGGCCAGCAGGGCGTGGCACACATCCGCCGCATACATCCCAACCCGCTGACCCCGGAAGTTTCGGCGGAGTTGGAAATAGTTCTGCTGCAGGTCCCACTCAGTAATCGACGCCAAATCCCGGCTCGGCCGAGTCGTCGCGACGACCTCCCCCCCCGTCAGCAGATCGATCCCCCCCGAAAACCGCCCGATCGCCGACGGCGACTGGCGTCGGCTACCCTTGGCCAACCCCCGCACCTTGCCGCGCGTCTCGGTCAACATCACCACGACCTGACTGGTCTCCGACCAATCGAGGTCGCGGATACAGATGGCTTGGTCCTTGAAACGGGGCATGACCAATTCATATCACAAAGCCGCGACCGGTGGTCGCGCGTTCGCCGGGGACGGCGATAAACGTGTTGTCATAAATCACCGATATCGGCCTACGGCCGACCGCGCGACCACCGGTCGCGGCTTTATGCGAAACATCGTTACAACTGCGACAACTGCTGTTCCACCCGTTCCAACTCGGCCGCGGCCGCCGCCCGTTGGTCGCGGGTCTGCTGAACCAGGTGGGCCGGGGCTTTGCTGGTGTATTTCTCGTTGCCGAGTCGGCCGTCGAGGGTCTTGATCGATTTTTCGAGTTCTTCCTTCCGCTTGGTCAGGCGGTCGCTCTCGGCGGCGGTGTCGATCTCGACGTGAAGATACCCCTCGCCCAGCGGCGCGGTGACCACGGCGGCGTTGTCGGGCTTCTCGGTGTCGGGGCCGACGGCGACGATATTCGTGTTGGTCATCGCGCTCATAAGCGCCAAGCCCTCCCGCAGAGTGGCGGCGACGTCGTCGCTGACTTTGACCGAGAAGTCCAGCGATTCCTTCGGCGAGACCTTCGCGCCGTTGCGCACCTCGCGGATCATGCCGACGACGCCCTGGATACGGCCGAAGCGTTCCTCGGCGTCGCGGTCGATCAACGCCCGGTCGGCCGTGGGCCATTCGGCGGTGACCAACAACTCGTTCTCGGCCGGATCTAAACCTTCGACGCCGCGCTGTGGGCAGACCTCGGACAACGCCGACCACAGCCGCTCGGTCACGAACGGCATCACGGGGTGCAGCAGCCGGAGCGACGTGTCCAGCACCGCGGCCAGGACCTGCCGACTCTTCGCCCCCTCCGGCTCGCGGATGACGGGCTTGACCGCCTCGACGTACCAATCGCAGACCTCGTTCCACACAAACTGATACAGCCCGTTGGCGTAGTTGTGGAAGTCGTACGCAGCGAGGTGTTTGTCTGCCGCCTCCACCGCCCGCACCGTCCGCGACAGGATCCACCGGTCGGCCACACTCATGCTGACGTTCACCGCATCGGGCTTGGCGTCGGCGAGGTTGCCGAGGGCGAACCGCGTGGCGTTCCACAGCTTGGTCGCGAAGCGTTGGCCGATGTCGAACTTTTCGCTGGTGTTGCGGGCCGCCGGCATGTCCTCGGTGGGCTCGGCGGTGCCGGAGGCGAGGCCGTAGGACGACACCATCTGTTTGCCGCTTCCGGGGGGGTGTTCCTGTGTAGGCGCGGCGACTTTGTAGCCCCCGGGGCCGGTGATGAATTTCGGGGTGAAGGTTATACCCGAGTGGGGGTCGATGGTGTCGACGGGCAGGCGGACGTCCTGGGTTTGGGTGGTCATGGACGTGAGCGTGTAGCGCATCGCGTCGCTGCCGTGGGAGTGGATGATGTCGACGGGGTCGACGCCGTTGCCCAGGGACTTGGACATTTTTTGGCCGTGGCCGTCCTGGATCATCGCGTGGATGAACACGTCTTTGAACGGCAGCCGGCCCTCGAAGTACAGGTTGAACATCACCATCCGCGAGACCCACAGCGTGATGATCTCCCGCGCGGTGCAGAGTACCGAAGTGGGGTTCCACAGATCGAGATCCGGCGTCTTCTCCGGCCACCCAAGCGTCGACATCGGCCAGAGGGCCGAGGAGAACCAGGTGTCGAGAACGTCAGGATCGCGCTCGAAGCCTGCAGCTTCGAGTTCCTTACCCATGTCGTCTCGTGTCGTGCATACAAAAAACGTAAATTGTTCTGGCTCCGCAGGCAACGCCAAACCATTTTGTTTGTAATCAACGATACCCTCCGGCCCCACTATCGTGATCGCTGTTTCTTTCCAATCTTCGCCGTGTTGAAAGATATGGTCGAGGCCTATGACGTAGAAGCCAGCTTCGTCAAAAACTTCAGCAGCATTAGATTGAGAAACCTGAAGCGACTTACTCCACACCGGAATTCGGTGTCCCCACCAGAGCTGGCGGGAGATGCACCAGTCACGAATATTCTCGTGCCAAGTCTGAAAAGTCTTGGCGTAGCGTTCGGGTGTGAACTTCAAGCCCGTGGCTTGCGTGTCGGCGTTGGAATTGAACGCGGCGTCTTCGCTGGGCTGACGCTGCGACTCGTCCATCGCGCGGAGGGCGGCGCCCTTGAGCTTGTCGTCCGTCACCTTGAGGTACCACTGGTCGGAGTAGTACGGCTCGACCGGGACGTGACTGCGGTAGCTGTGGCCCACGGCGTGGCGGTAGGGCTTGACCTCGGCAAGTAGGTCATTGTCTTTGAACCAACGCACAATCACCTTGCGGGCGTCTTCGCGGGACAGGCCGACAAAGGGCTTGAGGGTTTCGTTGGCTTCGGGGTTTTCTTCCGTGGGCCAGCCGTGCGTGATGGAGATCGACGCGTCGGGGGCCATGACGTTGATGATCGGCAGGTCGTGGCGTTGGCCGATGTCGTAGTCGTTGGGGTCGTGGGCGGGGGTGACTTTGAGGAAGCCCGAGGCCATGCGGGCCTTACTGTCGTCGCTGTCTTCATCGGGGATGACAACGTAGTCGTCACCGATGATCGGGATCACGCGGTCGACGATGGGAAGCTTGACGAACTGGCCGATGTATTGGGCCCGCGGCTTGTCATCGGGGTTCACGGCGACGGCGGTGTCGCCGAGCATGGTCTCGGGGCGGGTGGTGGCGACGGTGGCGAAGTCGCCGGTCTTGCCACCTGAAGCGTCGCAGACGGGGTACTTCATGTAGTAGAAGTTGCCGTCGATGTCTTCCATCTCGACTTCGTCGTCGGCGAGGGCGGTCTGGGTCACGGGGTCCCAGTTCACCAAGCGTTTGCCGCGGTAAATCAGGCCGTCTTTGAAGAGTTGGAAGAAGGCTTCGCGCACGGCCTTAGCCCGCGGCTCGTCCATGGTGAAGGCTTGGCGTTCCCAGTCGCAGGAACAGCCCATGTCTTTGAGCTGCTGGGTGATGCGGGCTTCGTACTCGTCTTTCCAGTCCTGGACCTTCTCGATGAACGCATCGCGGCCCCCTTTACCTTCGGCCTCGTCGAGCTTGTATTCCTTCAAGGCTTTCTGGCCGGTGGCTTGCAGGCGTTTGTCGACTACTGATTGTGTGGCGATGCCGGCGTGGTCGGTGCCGGGGAGCCAGACGGCGTTCTTGCCGGCCATACGAGCGTGGCGGGTGAGAACGTCCTGCAGCGTGTTGTTCAGGGCATGGCCCAGGTGCAGCGCGGCGGTGACGTTAGGCGGCGGGATACAGATCGCGAACGGGTCGCCCCCCCCGGAAGCATCTGCGGCGTAAGCGTTGGCTTGCTCCCAGGCTTGGGTGATCGCGGGCTCGACGTCGGCGGGGACGTACTTAGGGGGTAGGTCGGCAGCGTTTTTAGAGGCGGCGGTGGAATCGCTCATGGGTCAAGCTCGATAACGGCACGCGGGCAGCGTGGGGCGGAGAACATCTGATGGATAACAGGGTCGGCCACGCGGGGAGCGTGATCGAGGGGTCGCTCGGGCGGGGGTCTTCCCCTCAGCTAACGGCGACGCTGGAGGTTGGGGCAGAAAGCCATTGCATAAGCGAATTGTAGCAGCGGGTGGAATGTTAGATGTGGTATTCAATGGAGCGGTCGAGCCGTTGGCGGTCGCGGACACCCAAGAGGTAGAGCACGGCGTCTAGGCCGAGCGTCGAGACCGACTGCTCGGCCTGCTCGCGGACGATCGGCTTGGCGTGGAACGCGACGCCCAGCCCGGCGCGGTTGAGCATCGGCAGGTCGTTCGCCCCGTCGCCGACGGCGACGACCTGCCGGCGGTTGATCCCCTCGGCGGCGGCGATCTCGTCGAGAAGCTCGGCCTTGCGCGGGCCGTTGACGATCGTGCCGAGGACTTGGCCGGTGAGTCGGCCGTCGATGATTTCGAGTTCGTTGGCGTGGACGTGGTCGAGGCCGAGCTTGTTTTGGAGGTGTCGGCCGAAGTAGGTGAATCCGCCGGAGAGCACGGCGGTCTTATAGCCGAAGGCTTTGAGGTTGTGCAGCAACACCTCGCAGCCCTCGGTCAACGGCAGGCGCTCGGCCACAGTTTGCAGAGTCGACTCGGGCAGGCCGGCAAGCGAGGCGACGCGTTGGCGGAGCGATTCGTCGAAGTCGATCTCGCCGCGCATCGCGGCCTCGGTGATCGCGGCGACCTGCTCGCCGGCGCCAGCCTCCTTGGCCAACTCGTCGATGACCTCGGCCTGGATTAGCGTCGAATCCATATCGAAGACGACCATGCGACGCGACCGGCGGTAGGCGTCGTCCTTCTGCCAGGCGAGGTCGAGCGACAACTCGCTGCCGAGCTGCATGAAGTGGGCCTGCATCGCATCGGCGTCTTCCGGCTTACCGCGGAGCCAGAACTCGACGCAGGCACGACGCGGCTGGCCGACATCGGCCACGCTGCCCGGGCGGGGCGGGCGTCCCGAGAGGCGGTGGATCACATCGATGTTCAGGCCTTGGCCAGCGATCACGGACGTGACGGCGGCGAGCTGCTCGGCGGTGAGCGAACGGGTGAGCAGCGTGAGGATGTAACGCGGCTTGCCCTGCCGGCCGACCCAGCCGTCGTAGTCAGCGTCGGCGATGGGCTTCGCTTTGAGCCTGAGGTCGTTCCGCTCGGCGGCTTCGCGGACAGCGGCGAGGGTGCGCTCACCGCCGCCTTCGTCTCCGGGGAGGCGGACCATCATGCCTAATACCAGCGATTGGTGGATTACGGCTTGGTTGATATCGAGCACCGTCGCCCCGTGCTCGGCGAGCGTGTCCGACAACTCGGCCGTGAGGCCGGGTCGGTCTTCGCCGGTGAAGCGGAGAAGGTAAATGTGGGGAAATTCGGGCATCGCGCGCAGATTGTAACTAAGGGTTTGTTAATCGGATCGCCTGCGCGGCGGGCGGCAGGGGCTTTGCCCCTTGCATCCCCGAAGGCATGCATACCGAAACACCCGAGGCTTTTATTTACGTTTGCGTTTTTTGTACTTGTTCTTGTTCTGCTGCGCCTTGGTTGAACCCTTGCGGCCTGGCATCCCGGGCATACCGCCCATCCCCGGCATGCCGCCGGCGGCGGCCATGTTTTTCATGGCGCTGAGGCGGTTCATCGCGCCCATGCCAGCCATCTGCTTGGACATGCCGCTGATCATGTCGAAACCTTTGACCAACTGGCTGACGTCTTTCTGGTCGGTGCCCGAGCCGCGAGAGATGCGGCGGCGACGCGAGTTGTCGAGCAGCTTGATGTCTTTGCGCTCGGACTTGGTCATCGAGTTGATGATGGCTTCGGTGCGGTCGATCTGTTTGTCGTCGAGGTCGATGTCTTTCAGGGCCTTGCCGACGCCCGGGAGCATGCCGAGGAGGCTCTTCATCGAGCCCATCCGGCGGAGCTGCTTGAGTTGTTTGAGGAAGTCCTCCATGGTGAGTTGGCCCTTGGCCATCTTTTCCTGGAGGGCCATCGCCTCTTCTTCGCTGACCTGCTCCTGGGCTTTTTCGACGAGGGAGACGATGTCGCCCATGCCGAGGATGCGGGAGGCGATGCGGTCGGCGTGGAACTCTTCGAGGTTGTCGAGCTTTTCGCCGACGCCGATGAAACGGATAGGCTTGCCGGTAACGGTCTTGACCGACAGCGCCGCGCCGCCACGGGTATCGGAGTCGAACTTGGTGAGGATGACGCCGTCGAGTTCGAGCTGGTCGTTGAACGCCTTGGCGGAGTTGACCGCGTCCTGGCCGGTCATGGCGTCGATGACCAGGAAGATCTGGTGCGGCATAACCGCGGCGTTGACCCGGCGGAGCTCGCCCATCAGGTCGTCGTCGATGTGGAGTCGGCCAGCGGTGTCGAGGATGAGTACGTCGACCTTGTCGCGCTTGGCGGCTTTAAGGGCGTTGCGGCAGACGTCGACGGCGACGCCGACCGCCTCGCCGTAGGCCGCGACCTTGTCGGGCTCGCCGTAGAAAGTTACCGAGCCCGGTCCTTCTACCTCTGCTTCAACTTGCTCGGTCAATACTTGCAGCTGCGTGACCGCAGCGGGGCGTTGGAGGTCGGCGGCGCAGAGCATGACGCTCTTGCCTTTTTTCTTGAGGTAGGCGGCGAGCTTGCCGCAGGTCGTGGTCTTGCCCGAGCCCTGGAGGCCCGACATCATGAGCACGGTCGGGCCGGGCTCGACGTACATGATGTGTTCGGGGGCGATGGGTTGGCCGGTCTCGGGGTCTACCGAGCGTTCGCCGCCCAGCAGGGTGACCAACTCGTCGTTGACGATCTTGATCATCTGCTGGCCGGGCTGCACGGCGTCGAGCACCTCGGCCCCGACGGCTTGCTCCAGCACCCGCCCGCAGAACGACTCGGCGACTTCGTAATGAACGTCGGCCTCGAGCAGGGCCTCGCGAACCTCCTCCATCGCCTCGCGGACGTTGGACTCGGAAATCTTGCCACGGCCGCTGAGCTTGCGCAGCGCGCCTTCGAATTTGTCGGAGAGGTTGTTGAACATTGCGATCCGCTTCCGGGGGTGGAGTTTCGGGGCGGATCAGGCTCTGACCGGAGCGGGCAGAGTATAGCTTGGCTCAGCTAGGAAGCGATTTCTGCGGACGTTATTTTAGAGAAGACTGGAACAGGGTTCACGACGCTTGACGACGCGAGGCCGGCAGCGGCGGCTCATCAGCCAGGATCATGACCTCGGGCGAGGCCAACGCGGAACTGTCGTCGTCTGCGGTTTGGAACACCGAGTCGCCGTCTTCGGCGGGTTTAGCTGACTCGACTTCGGATTCGTGGAGCGTGATCGGCTCGCAGGGCACGAGGAAGATCGAGTCCGGCTCGCCCACGGCGGTAATGGTGAGTTTTAAAACCTGGTGCACGGTCGCATCCTCCATGAATGAACGAGCAAGCCAATTTAATAGTAGCCGTATTTATCGGACGATCAATCTTCCAACTCTCTTATGTTGATATTGGGTTGTCGGGTCCAAAATCTTGAATGCTTAGGATTTGATGCACGGCAAAGGCGAGCGGATTACCTGAGACAAGAGCGGGGTTACGCTATACTCCGCGGCATGGGAAAACTGGGCCGCCTCGATCCCCGAACGCTAATTATTGCCCCCGATCAGAGTTAGGGGCGGCACCTCCATGTTCATCGAAGCCAACCGCCCTGCCCCCGGCAGGGTTTTTTGTTCGCCCCGTCCAAACCGCCGACGACTCCGAACCCGCACTTAGAACCATGACCGAACCTAACGCCCCCGGAAATAGTGCTGGCGACGCCCCCGGAAACGCCAAGCCCAAGCCGCAGAAGAGCCCGTACAAAAAGACGCTCAACCTGCCCAAGACCGCTTTCCCCATGAAGGCCAACCTGGTGCAGAACGAGGCGGCGTCGCAGAAGCGCTGGGACAAGCTCGGCCTGTACGCCAAGCTCCGCGAACGCGCCGCCCAGGCGGAAGCCGACGGCAACCCCCTGCCGCCCTTCGTTTTCCACGACGGCCCGCCCTACGCCAACGGCGACATCCACCTCGGCCACCTGCTCAACAAATGCCTCAAGGACTTCGTCGTCCGCAGCCAGACCCTGCTCGGCCACGACTGCCCCTACACCCCCGGCTGGGACTGCCACGGCCTGCCCATCGAGCACAAGGTCATGCAAGACCTCGGCGACGCCGCCCGCACGATGGAACCCATCAAGATCCGCCAGAAGTGCAAGACCTACGCCGAGAAGTTCGTCAAGACGCAGTCGAAACAGATGCAACGGCTACTCACCATGGCCGACTACGACGACCCGTACCTCACCATGGCGCCCAAGTACGAAGCGGGCGTCCTCGAAGTCTTCGCCGGGCTGGTCGAGAAGGGCGTCGTCTACCGCGACCTCAAGCCCGTACACTGGTCGATCGACAACCAGACCGCGTTGGCCGAGGCAGAGCTGGAGTATTACGACCGGGAAGACACGTCGGTCTTTGTGAAATTCGACTGCGTCGGCAAGGACGACCAGTCGCTGATGATCTGGACTACCACGCCTTGGACCCTGCCGGCCAACCTCGCCGTCGCGGTCCACGAACGCTACGAGTATGGCCTGTACCAAGCCGGTGACCGGAAAGTTGTCCTCGCCTGCGAACTCGCAGCCAAGGTCCTAGCCCACGGCGGGATCGACTCGGCTGAGCCGCTCGAAACTTTCCCTGGCCGCGACCTGCTCGGCGTCGAATACACCCACCCGTTTGTTGACCGGGTAGGCAAGGTGTTCCACGCCGAGTACGTCACCCTCGAAGACGGTACCGGCCTCGTCCACACCGCGCCGGGCCACGGGGCCGAGGACTACCAGACCGGCCTCCGCGAAGGCCTTGATGTCTACTGCCCCGTCCGCGCCGACGGCACCTACGACGACACCGTGCCCGATTGGCTCCAAGGCGAATCCATCTGGAAGGCCAACGACATGGTGGTGGAACGCCTCCGCGAATCCGGCCACCTCTTCCACGACCAAAAATTCCTTCACAGCTATCCCCACGACTGGCGCGGCAAAAAACCCATCATCTTCCGCGCCACCGAGCAGTGGTTCGTCGGCGTCGACCGCGAGATCGAAGGTTTAGCGGGCGGCCCGAAGGGCCCCACGTCAATGCGTGATGCCGCCCTCCGCGTCACCGAAAGCGATGTCGATTTCCTCCCGGGTTGGGGCCGCAACCGCATGCGGGGCATGCTCGAATCGCGTCCCGACTGGTGCATCAGCCGGCAGCGCTCCTGGGGCCTACCCATCCCCGCTTTTTTCAAAGAAGACGGCACCGCCCTGCTCAACCCCGCCAGCGTCCGCGCTGTCGCCAAGGTCTTCGCCGAGAAGGGCAGCGACGCTTGGTTCTACATGTCTCCGGAAGACCTGCTGGCCTACTACGACGAAGACGGCCTCGACAAGTCGACGCTCACCAAAGGCAAAGACACCTTCGACGTCTGGTTCGAGTCGGGCAGTTCGTGGAATGCGGTGCTCCGCGAGGGCTGGCGGGACAAACAAACCGGCGGAGCTTCCGGGGGGTACCCAGCCGACCTTTACCTCGAAGGCAGCGACCAACACCGCGGCTGGTTCCAGCACTCGCTGCTGCCCGCCCTCGCCGTGACCGGGCAGTCGCCGTTCAAGACCGTGCTCACCCACGGCTTCATGGTCGACAAGGACGGCAAGAAGATGTCCAAGTCCGGCGGCAACGCCCTGAAGATCGAAGACCTGTTCAAAGACTACGGGGCCGACGTCTGCCGGTGGTGGGTCGCGTCGCTGAACCCCGACAACGACATCAAGGTCGACATGAGCTTCTTCAAGCTCGCCGGCGAAGAATACCGCAAGGTCCGCAACACCCTGCGGTTCTTGCTGTCGAACCTCGATGACTTCAATCCTGACGATGAGTCGAATTACTGCCGGATTGAAAAATCTGATTCGACTAGTCTCGATGCGTGGGCGTTAAAGCAAACGAAAGAGCTACTTAGCACCGTTAAGTCGTGCTATGAAGGCTATCAATTCCGTAAGGCAACGGAAGCGATCTACCATTTCTGTAACGACACCATGAGCAGCATCTATCTGGCTGCTGTCAAAGATCGTTTGTATTGCGACGCAGTCGACAGCCCGCGCCGCCGACGGACACAAACCGCTTGCTACCGAATTACGGCAGTACTCTGCCAGATGCTTGCTCCAGTTCTGCCTCACACCGCTGACGAAGCGTGGAATGCTCTGCCCAAAACGAATAACCCACCGAGCGAATTCGACCATTGCGTTCATTTATCTACTCTGCCCGAGCCAAGCATGTGGTACGCAAGCTCTGCGGATGAACGCTGGGCCGAGGCGATGAAGCAGCGTGACACCTGGCTCAAAACCCTGGAAGACTTCCGCCAATCGCAAGGCATCGACAACCCTCTGGACCTGTCGCTACACACGCCCGAGGACTGGTCCGGCTTCGACCCCGACGACTTGGCCGACCTCTGCGGCATCAGCCGGTTCGTCTACAGCGCACCGGAACTCACGGCCGAGGACCTCTCGTACGAGCCGCGTTGCGAACGCTCGTGGAAACGCGACGGCACCGTCAAACAACGCGCCGACGGCGGCATGCTCAGCGACCGCGACGCCGCGGCGTTGGGCTTGGAATAAGCAGTTTTCATAGCCGAAGCCTGACAGGCTCCGGTGCCGCGGCGTTGGTCTAGCCCGCGGTATCGGGATTCGTCGGGTCCCGGTTATTGACATGCTTCACGAATAGCGATGGCAAGATCGGCATACTTATCGGGCGGTTATCCACCTGTCCGTCCTCAAACCTCGATCGCTTTACGTCGATAAACATGCGGAGCTATTCCGCTATGCCCATCGAGTTTCGTGAAGTCCGTCGGGGGGAGATCGACGACGCGGTCGCGTTTGCCGTGGACCTTGGCGCGACGGTCTCGAAGCCCGCGGTGCGTCACCAGCTCAGCTTACAGGCGCTTAACGCCGAGAAGACCACGCTCGGCTCGGCGTTGCACGAAGTGGCCGAGGACGGCCGGCGTTCGATCCACATCCACCTCAAACCCGACGTCCACCCCGGCCTCGGCCGGCTGCTAATCGACCGGGCGTTGCGTAAGGCCGAGGCCGTGGGCCTGGCGACCGCTTATGTGGCGATCCACCACCAGCAGGCCGACGAGTTGACCTGGTGCGGAGCGGATTGGCCGTCGCGTCTCAAACCCACCTCGCCGAAAGCCCCAACGGTGTTGTGCGGCAAGGCCCCTCTGTCCGACTCATCCACGACGCCCAAGACGGAGCCCGATTCCTCAGCCGACGCCTCCGCCGACGTCAACAAAATCGCAGCCGATAAAGCCACACCGGTGTCGCCCAAAACCGACACGCCCGCAGCCGAAATCGACGCCGCCTGAGCGTTGTTGCGTTCACACCACACACGACCCATCAAATAACGTTGCGTTCACGCGACGCGACGCTAAATCGGTGTGTGTATCGCGACGATAGAAACAGCAAGATGTCGCTCAAACACCACAACGCCAAGGCCGACGGCACCGCCCCCGCGCTCACGCCGTCGCAGCTCGCCCACGAACTCAACAACCTGCTCGACGGCTCGCTGCGTCAGGTCGGCATGGTGATGCGTGAACTTAAAGACCTCGCCGAGACCGGCGAACTCCACACCGACGACGCGACGCAAGACGGACTGACCCAACGCCTCCGCACCGCCGACCGGTCGATGCACCAGATGGCCGACGTTATTGAACGCTACGCCAATACCCCCCTGCCGGCGGAGATGCCCCCGGCTCAAGGCGCATTTGCCGATGCGGACTGCGTACCCACTCCGGCCGTGACCAGCGACTTGGTCCGTTCCCGTGGCTCGCTCCGTGAAGTATTTGACCACGCGGTCAACGTCTACGGCCCAGCCAGCGAAGAGGCCGGCATCACGCTTAACGCCCGTCTCGATCCCGCGGTCGCCCTGCTGCCCGCCGGGCCGATCTATACGGTACTCGCCAACGCGATCAACAACGCGATCCAAGCTATCCAACGCTCCGACTTGGCCGACGCCCCGCAGCGGATCGACATCGACATCGTCCCGACCGACCGCGACGTGGTCGTTAAGGTCGTCGACACCGGCGTCGGCCTTGACCCGGTACTGTTCGACACGCGTGGCGGCTTCCGCTTCGGTGTGACCACCCGCCGTAACGGCCACGGCATCGGGCTGGACCTCTGCCGCCGCATCGCCAAGGACCTCGGCGGCCAGCTGCATCTTTCGACCAACCCCGCAGGCCGCGGCACGCAGGTGACGCTGCAATACCCCTTCCCGAAAGCTCAAGCCTCGGCCGAGGAAACGCGGGAGGCCCGCCTTGCCGGGTAAGACGCGCATCCTCATCGTGGACGACGACCCGATCGTCGCCGACAGCTTGGCTGACGTCCTGCGGGACGAGGGACACGACACCGCCACCGCCCACGACGGCCGGGAGGCGCTCGCGCTGATCGACGAGGTGCAGGACAAGTTCAATCTGCTCATCACCGACCTGAATCTGCCTCGTTGCGGCGGGATGGAGCTTCTCAAAGAGCTCAAGCACCGCAACAGCGACATCGTCCCAATCGTGATTACCGGCTTCGGCAAGATCGAGACCGCGGTCCACGCCGTGAAACTGGGCGCCGCCGACTATCTCACCAAGCCGCTGGTCGACGACGAGCTGCGGCTGGCGGTGAGCAAGGCGGCGAATCAGCAGGCCCTGCTCGCCGAGAACCAGACGCTCAAGGACCAGCTGTCGCAACGCTTCGGCATGTCCAACCTCGTCGGCGGCGACTACCGGATGCAGAAGGTCTACGACCTCGTCGAGTCCGTCGCCGACTCGAAGACCACGGTGCTGATCTCCGGCGAATCGGGCACGGGCAAGAGCATGGTCGGTCGGGCGATCCACGCGATGAGCGAACGCGGGGCTGACCGCCGACGCGGTGATGCCGCACCACGGGCCAAACACAAGAAACAGGTCGAACGCCGCGACCCCAAACGCCGCGGCTACCCCGGCGGGCCGTTCGTCACATTCGCCTGCGGCTCAATCCCCGAGACCCTCCTAGAGAGCGAGCTCTTCGGCCATACCAAAGGCGCGTTCACCGGGGCCGACTTCGACAAGCCCGGCAAGATCCTCGCCGCCGACGGCGGCACGCTCTTCATCGACGAGATCAACTCCGCCACCCCCGCCCTCCAGCTCAAGCTCCTCCGCGTCCTGCAAGAAAAAGCCTTCGAGCCCGTCGGCAGCACACAGACGATGCACGTCGACGTGCGGTTCATCATCGCCACCAATCAAGACCTCAAAGAACTCGTCGAGGCCGGCCAGTTCCGCGAAGACCTCTACTACCGCATCAACGTGGTCAACCTCAAGATGCCCGCGTTGCGTGAACGCCCCGGTGACATCCCGCTGCTCGCCGAGCATTTCCTCGAGAAGTACACGAAGGAGACCGGCAAGAGCCGGGCGTTGTCATCGACGACGATCGAAACGCTCCAGGCCTACGACTGGCCCGGCAACGTCCGCGAACTCGAAAACGCGATCGAACGTGCGGTGGTACTCAGCAAAGGCCCGAACCTCGAACCCGACGACCTGCCCGAAGCGGTGCTTGAAGCAGCTGGCGTCGCCCCCGACCGCGGCCGAGGCACGCCCGGGCAAGGCGGCGGCGTGATCCCCGCGTTGGCCGACGGCTGGACGCCGACCCCACTGGTCGAAGCGTTGCAAGAACCCGAGCGCCAGATCGTCCTCGCTGCGCTCGAAGCCAACGACTGGAACCGCCAGGAAACCGCCCGCCAACTCGATATCAACCGCACCACGCTCTACAAAAAGATCAAGCAGTTCGGCCTGGATGAGCCTTCGTAAAGAGCGGGTTTTTACGGGCCTAGACTCCCGTATGAGATATATCACTTTTTTACCGCTTGGACTTGCGTTATTCGCTCTATGGGGTTGTGCGGGAACTCAATCCCCGAGCCTCGCACCGGCACCTCCGGCCGAACTCGTCTTGGCCGAATCAGACTCGAGCGTCACCTTTCGCGTAGACAAGAAAGGCAATCCAGTCAACGGGCGGTTCGAAGCCCTCAACGGTTCTTTCACACCACCGACTGCCGATACGTCGGGGAAAATCTACGCCGCCGTGGCCGTGGCGAGCGTGGATACCGACAACCGCCGGCGTGACGGCAAAATCAAAGGCAAAGGCTGGTTCGAAGCCGACGCCCACCCGCTGGTTGCTTTCGATGGCAAGGTTACGGCCAAACCCAATACCGACGCCGAACTACTGGCCGAGGGCGTGATCACGATGCTCGGGGTTCAGCAACCGCTAACCGCAACGCTCACTCCGCAGACTAATTCCCAAGGCGTCACGGCTTACCGCACCAGCTTCTCGGTAAAGCGTAGCGACTTCGGATTCACCGCCGGCGTCGCCAACGGCAGCGTCGGCGACCAGGTCGATCTCGAAGTCGAGTTGGCTTGGCAGGCCGAAGCGACGAACTAATTCAACCCCTCAAAAACGCCCGACCGATCTCCCACACATCGCCCGCACCCATGGTGACCACCAAGTCACCCGGCTTGGTCATCACCTCTAACTGTTCGACGATCGCAGCGAACGGGTGCAGGTGCATCGCGGTCACACCCTGCTTGCGAAGCCGATCGACCAACGCCCCGGCGGTCACGGCCTGCCGCTCCTTCTCGCTGTCGCGAACGAAATAGATTTCCGGCACGATCGCGATGTCGGCGGCGCTGAAGCTCACGGCGAACTGTTCCATCAGGTGGCGGGTCCGCGAGTGCTGGTGCGGCTGGAACACGCAGATCAGCCGGTCGGGTTCGTGGTGCTGACGCAGGGCGCGGAGGGTGGTGTCGATTTCGGTGGGGTGGTGGCCGTAATCGTCGAGGACAAGGACGCCGTCGCGTTCGCCGACGGTCTGCATCCGCCGATCGAGCCCCCGGAATTGGGTGATGGCTCGGCCGGCGGTTTCCCAGTCGGCCCCGAGGCGGTGGGCGGTGACCGCGGCGGCGGCGGCGTTATAGGCGAAGTGGTCGCCGGGCATCGGCTTGGTCCAACTGCACACGGGTTCGCCCCGTTCGTGCAGCGTGACCTGCGGCCCGTCGATCCGAATACGCCAGTCGGCCTGCGACGCGAAGCCGATCGTTTCGACCCTAGCGTCTAAACCCGCAACGAGATTCAAGCGATGCGGCGACTCGTGCTGGATCAGCAGCGAACCCTCAGCAGGTAATAACCGGGCAAACGTCGCGAAGCTCTCGACGATCTCGTCGATCGACGAATACAGATCGAGGTGATCCGCCTCGACGTTGAGGATCGTCGCGTGCGTCGGCGAGAAATTGTGGAAGCTGCGGTCGTACTCGCAAGCCTCGGCCACTAGCACCGAACCACCCCCCGCCCGCGACCCGCCGCCGATCTGTTCGCAGTGGGCCCCGAGGATAAAGCTCGGGTCGAGGCCCGCGGTGAGCAGGATGTGGCAGAGAATAGAAGTCGTCGTCGACTTGCCGTGCGTCCCGGCGATCGCGACCCCGACGGTCTGGGTGTCGGCCATCAGCCGACCGAGCATCGCCGCATACTTCACCACTTCGATCCCCCGCCGCCGCGCCTCGACCACCTCGGCATGGTCCGGCGGGATCGCCGCCGAGATCACCAGCGTGTCGCACTCTTCCGGAACACTCGCCGGAGTTTGCTCAAGCACGACCTCGATCTCGGCCGCCCGCAGCCCTGCGACGGCCTGGCTCTCCCCACGGTCCGAGCCGCTTACCGATGCCCCACGCTGCTTAGCGAGCTTCGCGAGCCCCGACATCCCGCTACCCCCGACGCCGACAAAGTGCAGGCGTTGGCGAGTCAGACTTGCGTTGTTGTTACACGCAGCAGTGTCACTCGGCTCAAAAACACGGGGGATTTCTTCCATCGCCCGTTATTTTAGCAAGCCTCAAAACATCGAAATGATTGCTATGGTTATGGGATATGCCGGGATCCGTACGACTATCCCCCCTAAAAATCGCCATGCAGCCTCGAGCCGGATCGGGCGTTACGGCCAGCCTGGCCTGTAACTTATTGGCCTCTGCGATCGACAATGCAGTCGAAAAAGGCGGAGGTTGGGTCGTTGCTGCGACCATATTGACCGGGACCGGGCCTGGGGTTGCTGCGGCCTTGGGCTTGGCTACGCTTCTGGGTGTCCGCAGTCTGCTTAACGCCAAAAAGACCAAGCAGGCTCAGCAAATCGCCCGAGACCTCCGCCGGCAAGCCAACGCGGTGGGTGCGCAAGCCGACCGGATCGAAGACTTGTTGATCGGGATTACCGACGGCACCTACCCCGTCAGCCTCGACGGGATCGCGTTGGCCGAAATCCGTCACGCGGTGAAGCAGGTGCTTACCGAAGCGCCCGACGCCGCTTCGCTGCGGGACTTGGATCAAGAGTTCAGCGAACTACTCGAAGACCTGCCCCAGAAGACCTATCGCCTGCTCTCGCCGGAACTCCGCTCGATCCACGAGAAGCTCGAAGCGATCGCCGAGAACCAGCAGCGTTTCCTCGGGATCGCCGAAAGCCTCTTGGAACGCGCAGAGACCGCTGAAGACCTCGCCGCCGCCCTCCGCTCCGAAAAAGAAGGCCTCGAACGCAAACTCGCCGCAGCTATCGCCCGCCTCGCCGAGGCCACCGAAACCGCCGGCGGCGATGTACAGGCCAAGCTCAACGAACTCCGCCGTGGGGATGCTCGAATACTGCTCGATTTCATCGAGCAGCAGATTGAAGACAAAACCGATGACCTCACCGAACTCCACCTCGAACGCTACGCCGCCGCCTTCGCCGCCATCGATTACCCCGTTGCCCTCGATTCTGCACGGATCCTTGCTGCCCTCCATCACGACGACAGCGAGGCTCAAAACCGTCACGGGATGATGCTTTTTACCACCGGTCAGTACCCCGCCGCCCTTGAGAAGTTTCGCGAAGCTGAACGTCTCGACCGCAAAGCCTTCGGTGACGAGCACCCCAACGTGGCCCGCGAAATCAACAATATCGGCACCGCTCTCGAATCTCTGGGCCAGTACGACGCCGCCCTCAACCAGTACCGTGAAGCCGAGCGTATCGATCGCAAAGCCTTCGGCAGCGAGCACCCCAAGGTGGCTATTCGCGTCAACAATATCGGCGGCGCACTCAAAGCTCTAGGCCGATACACCGCCGCCCTCGATCATTACCGCGAAGCTGAGCGTATCGATCGCAAAGCCTTCGGCGCTGAACACCCTAAGGTGGCCATACGCGTCAACAACATCGGCGGCGCGCTAAAAGCCCTGGGCCGATACACCGCCGCTCTCGATCAGTACCGCGAAGCTGAGCGTATCGACCGTAAAGTCTTCGGCGACGAACACCCCAAAGTAGCCAGCGATGTCAACAACATCGGCACCGCTCTGGAGTCTCTAGGCCGATACGCCGACGCCCTCGACCGGTACCGCGAAGCTGAGCGCATCGACCGCAAATTCTTCGGCAGCGAGCACCCTAAAGTAGCTATACGCATCAACAATATCGGCAGTGCGCTCAAAGCCCTGGGCCGATATACCGCCGCCCTCGATCAGTACCGTCAAGCTGAGCGTATCGACCGTAAATTCTTCGGCAGCGAGCACCCTAAGGTGGCCATGCGCGTTAACAGCATGGGCGGCGTGCTTAAAGCCCTAGGGCGATATGACTCCGCCCTCAGCAAGTATCGCGAAGCCGAACTTATCCTTTCAAAATTCCTGCCTACTGACCACCCGAACCTGAGAGCGGTGCGAGAAAATATCGAGGCAGAGGTAGAAGCGCAGCGCGGTTGAAAATGGATTGGCCTGCGGGCAGGGTTCGAGTGATCGCATCGGGTAGCATATAAGCCATGTCAGAATCCCTCGGATCGTTCTGCCTCGTCCTCCACGGCCATCTCCCCTACGTCCTGCGTCACGGCACCTGGCCGCACGGCGAAGACTGGCTGTACGAAGCGGCGGCGGAGACTTACCTGCCGCTCTTGGCGATGCTCGACGAGTGCGTGTTTTTTAACGCGACGCCGAAACTGACGATGGGGCTGACGCCGGTGCTGCTCGAGCAGTTGGCTCACCCGCACTTCAAGCGCGGCTTCGACCACTACCTCAACGACCGGGCCGAGCGAGCCCGGCAGGACCGGGCGGAGTTCAAGAGCCTCGACAACGGACACATGGCGTATCTGGCCGAGGAGTGGGAAAAGACCTTCACCAAGCTCTCGGCCCAGTTCCACGACATTGATCAGGACATCCCCAAGGCCTTCGCCAAGATGGCCGAACGCGGCCTGGTCGAGATCATCACGTCCAACGCGACGCACGGCTACATGCCGCTCTTGCTCACCGACGAGGCCATCCGCGCCCAGGTCCGGGCGGGCGTCGCCACCAGCGAACGCATCCTGGGATTCAAGCCCAAGGGCATGTGGCTGCCCGAGTGTGCCTACCGGCCCAACGGCCATTGGAACCCGCCGATCCAGTGGGGCGAGGGGCGGGTCCGCTGCGGCATCGAGCACCTCGTGGCCGACGAAGGCATCGACCACTTCTTCGTCGAGTCGCACCTGATCGAAGAAAGCAAATCCGAGCAGGTCTACAACGACGGCGAATGGCATAAGGTCGGCTGGGACGAGGCGACCAACTACCCCAACCGCGGCTGGCGGAGCGTCAACGAGCCGCACGGCGTCAACTCCGACGGCAACGGATTGGCCCGCGCCTTCGCCTTTGCCCGCGACAACGAGGTCTGCGAAAAGGTCTGGTCCGGCGACATCGGCTACCCGGCCGACGGCACCTACCTCGAGTTCCACAAACAATGGGGCCCCCGCCGCGGCCTGCGTTATTGGAAGATCACCGGGGCCAAGACCGACCTCGGCGACAAACACCTCTACTACCCCGAAAACGTCGAGGGTAAGCTCCACGAACACGCCCAGCACTTCGTCTCGGCGATCAAGGACCGGCTCCGGGCCTACAAAGACAAGACCGGCCGACCAGGTATGGTCTGCTGCACGTTCGACGCCGAGCTGTTCGGCCACTGGTGGTTCGAGGGCCCGCGGTTCCTCCGCGACGTGATGCTGCAGCTCAACGCCGACTCGGAAGTCGAACTGAAGACGACGCAGGAACACCTCGACAGCGTCTTCGTCGACAAGGTCGTCACCATGCCCGAGGGTTCGTGGGGCGAAGAGGGCGACCACCGCGTCTGGACCAACGAGCAGGTCAACTGGATGTGGGAGATCGAGTACCGCTGCGAAGGCACGATGCTCCGGCTATTGCACGAGCTCGACTGGCACAACAAGCCCGAAGTGAAAGAGCTGCTCGAAAAAGCCGGCCGAGAGTTGCTGCTGCTGCAGGCCAGCGACTGGCCGTTCGTGATCCGCCGCGGCCAGGCGGTCGACTACGGGATCAAGCGTTACATGCAGCACGTCGCCCGCTTCGAGAACCTGACCGACATCGCCGAGAAGGTCGCCGCCGACTCGAAATACCTCGGCGGCCTGACCGAGGTCGAGAAGCACGAGATCGCCGACGCCGACATCCACGACGTGATCTTCCCGGAGATCGATCTGAATTGGTGGTCGTTGTAGACGGCATACTTCGACGTACGGCTGAGAGATACACGGGGTAATGATTCCGATGAACTGGCCCGACCGCTTCGCGGCTTCTCGCATCTGGCCGTGGAACCGGCTCCACGAATTAAAGAACCTCTCGCCGTATCAGCGTGAAGCGATCTGGGGGGAATGTAGTCGGGCGAGCGGCGGGGCGCAGCGGGGTTGTTTGTTGGTCGTCGTCGCGATCATTGGATCGGTTACCGCTAGTGTCATCGTGGCGGACTATTACGATTCGGTGGCCAGCGACGTACCCGCCGCGGTCGATATCCTGCTCGACCTGCTCACGCTGGGCTTACCTCTGCTTGGGTTGATGACCGGCTGGCGTCTGACACAGCGGGCTGTTCGCGTGCGGATTATGGAGACCTACCGCGACCGGCGATTCCCCTACTGTTTGTTCTGCGGATATGCTCTAGAAGGCCTCCCGGAAGAACAAGCCGACTGCCCCGAATGCGGTGAATCGGTCCGTGGCGAAAACGCGGTCCCGCAGATATCAAGGTGAAATATGCAGATTCTTCTCGCGACGTCTAACCCCCACAAGCTCGACGAAATCCGCTCCGTCTTCGACGGCGAACCCGCCGCAGATGCCGTCGACTGGAAGCTCTTCACCGACCTCGAACCGGAGTACCAATACGGCCTCACCGAGCCCGTCGAAGATCAGCCCACCTTCGAGGGCAACGCGGCGCTCAAGGCCCGGCACTACGCCAAGATGACCGACCGCGTCTGCCTCGCCGACGACAGCGGCATCGAGGTCGACCACCTCAACGGCGCTCCCGGCGTGATCAGCGCCCGCTACGCCGGGGTCCGCGGGCCACGCACCAAGGTCGACCCGGCGAACAACGTCAAGCTGTTGCAAGAACTCACCGACGTGCCGATCGAAAAGCGCACCGCCCGGTTCGTCTGCACGATGTGCCTCATCATCCCCGGCCACCAACGCGACAAAGTCCCGGCGGCGGGCTACGACCGCCTCGTCCGCCCCGGCGACGACTTCGCCCAGCTCATCGTCCGCGGTACGGTTGAAGGGCGGATCATCCTGCCGTCGGAAGTCGACGACCCCCGCTTCCCCGAACGCGGCCGGGGCGAGAACGGCTTCGGGTACGACCCGCTATTCGTGCTGCCCCCGGGCCACGACTACGCCGGGCTGACCACCGCCGAGCTGACGCCCGAGCAGAAGAACAGCATCTCCCACCGTGGGGCCGCCGCCCGTTTGCTCTTGGCGGAGATGATCGAAAAAGGCCTGATTTCGAAGTAAGCCGTAGCTCGCATGAAATCGGTCGCCTTACAACGCTTGGCGTTTATGGTCTACGCCCACTTGGCGGCGGTGATCGGCGGTGTCTTGGTGGTGACCTCCGATGACATCAGTAATTCGTTGAAGTTCGGGGTATTGATGTGGTCGATGGGCTTTGCGATGGTGCTGGCGTGTGTCGCCGATGCCAAGCTGCGTAAACGGCCGATCGTCAGGATCGCTCAACTCGTCATGCTGTTTTGCTGGCCGATCGCGGTACCGGCTTACAGCGTGGTCGCTCGGCGGTGGATCGGGGTGCTGTGGGCGTTGTTGTTCGCATTCACGTTGATGGTTTGTTACAGCGTGGGGATATTTGCGGTGGTGCTGTTCACTGAAGTGACGCTCGAATCGCTGCTGGAAATATAAAGATCGACCGCGGCGGTTTTAGGAAGTCGAACGCAAGCCGATCACGACCGCGGCGGTGATCGCGGTGATATGAAGAGCGACCATCACGCCGAACACCAGGCGGTACGACTTCTTGATCGACTTGTGCCGCAACCAACGCATGCCCAACAACGCCCCCGGCCAGCCGCCGAGGAGTTCGAGCGTGTGCAGCGTCCGCTCGCGGACCCGCCAACCGTTCTTCAAAGCCCGGCGTTTGTCCCACGCAAACGTGATGAACGTCGCCACGCTCAGCACGACGACCCAGGCGACATAACCGATCCCGATGACGGTCCACGACATACGCCGAGCATAACGGTTTATGTTTAGCGGACGCGGCGAAGTCGGCCTCGCCGACGAACCGCGGGACGCTGCGCGTCGCCCGCTAAACACTTATTCCGAGGGGTCGTCGAACGCCGCGGCGTCGGGGTCGGCGTGCTGCCAACCCTTTTCGCGGGCTTCCCGCATCACGCTGTCGAAACGCCGGGCCACGTTCGAGCTGACCGCTCCCCCGGAACCCCCGGAAGCCGTCGATGACGATTGGCTATCCGCGGACTCAGCGGGTTCAGCCGCCGCTTCATCGTCGTATTTCGGCAGCAACGCCCGACTTTCCGCCAACAATCCGGCGAGTTTTTTGAGCTGCGGCTTGGTCCGCGGACGGGCGACGACCCAGCCCGATGGGCCGAGCGTCTTCCACGGGTGTTCCTCGACCCACGCCGTCTTCTCGACGACGTCGTGGGCCCGGCCCTCCTCGGCGTTGCCGGGCAGCTTGAACTGGCAGTGCCAGCCGTGGTTCTTGCCGTCGACGACGTAGCAGAGCATCTTCGCTCCGCCCGCTTTCGACGACGTCTTCTTCGTCCCGCCCCGGCCGACGACTTTGTAGACCCACCCGCCCCACTTGGTTTCCTCAAACACGCCCGGCAACGCCAACGCGGTCTCCGCCATCGCCTGCCGCAGCTTCGGGTCGCGTTTGTCCATCGCCATGACTGGATCATATTCCAAAGCCCCGCTCCGCCAACGCCCGATAACGTGGATATGACCACGCTCGTCTCGGCCATCCGCACCACCGCCCGCGGCGTCCTGGGCCTGTCGAAGTCGGCCCTCGACCTCGAGCCGGTGCCCGAGGAACTGCTGCGCGACCGCCGACGGGCCTGCGGAGCCTGCCCCGCCGCGACGCGGACCAAACCGCTCGGCCTCGCCTCCGCCGCCGGCAAGCTCCACGTCCTCACCCCGCTGAGCACCTGCTCGGTCTGCAAGTGCAACCTCCACGCCAAGACCCGCCTCGCCGGCGAGGCCTGCCCGCGTGGGCAGTGGTGAGTGAGAAATGAGGGATAGTGAATAGACCAGTGGCTTCGCCCGAGTACGGCATAAACCCTTGACATATCGACTAAAAGCTGTTTTTATTCGTTAGTCGATCCTTGTCGTATTTAAATTCTGGAGGTGACAAAGTGAAAACTGTCTGCGGCCTTGAGCGTTACACTTGGGTAATTTTGTTAGCCACCTTTGCTTTACTGCTAAGCAAGTGGCCAGCATCGGCGCAGTTCCTGCCTCAGCCTTCCGACCCCTCACTTTTCGATAACGTGATCGACGTGCCGGCGGGTTCGATCTTGGTTGATAACTTCACGATCGGTTCGTCCACCCAACTCAACCTCTCCGGCGGAATAATCGGCGAGAACTTCGGCATCGGCGTCGATGGCGGGCCAAACAACAACATCGAAGTCAATATCAACAGCGGCAACGTAGGTCAAAATATCACGGCTAACACCGGGACGGTGGTCAATATCGGAGGCGGTAGCTTTGGTTTTCGTTTTTTCGCCAACGCGGGTAGTACCGTCAACATCTCTGGCGGAGTCTTCGGCCCCATCTTTTTGGCGGACTCGGGCAGCGAGATCAATTTATTCGGCACCGATTTTCTGCTCACCGAGGTGGAACTCACCACTTCCGGCTTCGTTATCACCGAAACACCGATCACTGGAGTTATTGGGGAAACTATTACGATCAACACTCGGAGCAGGGTAGGTATTACCACCAGCCTCAGCGGTACCCTAGCCGATGGCAAAGCATTCGATTTCGGCCTTTCCCCTCAAATTTCCCCTAACATCGCAGATTTTTTCGCCGAAGACGCATTGCTTACTGTGACCTTGGTACCGGAGCCCGGAGCCATGCTCACGGCCGTAATCTTGGCCCTCGGTGGAGCTCTGCGTCGCCGGCGACGGGCCTGAAACCCTGTTTTTTAGCCTGTGGTCCCGGGGGCGGTTATAATCAAGGATTCCCCTGAAACACCGGTGCCGTGAACTCGCGGTGCCGAGGAGATCTGCCATGCCTCGCCCGATGACCATCACCGAAAAAATCTTCGCCGCCCACGCCGGCCGGTCCGAAGTGACCCCCGGCGAAAACGTCTGGGTCGACGTCGATGTCCTCATGACCCACGACGTCTGCGGCCCCGGCACGATCGGCATTTTCAAGAAAGAGTTCGGCCCCGACGCCAAGGTCTGGGACACCTCCCGCATCCCCATCATCCCCGACCACTACATCTTCACCGCCGACGGCAAGTGCCACCGCAACATCCAAACC
>JBCDJW010000042.1:0-22741 GCA_038747275.1 Planctomycetota bacterium
CCAGGTCGTAGCCGTCGAGGTGGTCGAACGCGTCCGATGTCACATCCAGCCCGGCCGCGGCGTAGAACGTCGGGGCCATGTCGACGAACTCGGTGAAGTCGTGGACGACTTTGCCCGCGGGGAAGGCTTGCTGGTCCGACGAGACGACAACGACCGGGTTGTGCACGTCGAGGTCCCACGTGGCGAACTTCGAGGTCATGCCGTGTTCGTTGAGCTTCCAGCCGTGGTCCCCGCAGACGTAGACGACCATCCACGGCTGCCCCTGCGCTTCGCTGTAGGCTGTGAAGGCGTCGACGGCCTCGCCGACGAGTTGGTCGCCGTAGGCGCAGAACGCGTAGTAGTCCTGGATCATCTGCTGCAGGTGGGCGTCGGTCAGGTGGTCGGTGCCCTTGTTCTTGTAGAGCTGCTGAAGCTGCGGGGGCAGCGCGGCGATCTCGCCGGGCGCGGCGCGGGGGATCTTGTACTCGTACTGCGCGAAACGGTCGCGGTAAGATTTCGGCGGGAGCACGGGCGTGTGCGGGAAGTCGAAGCCGACGTGGACGAACAAGGGTTTGCTGGGGTCGGGGCCTTGCAGTTTTTTGCCGGTGACGGCTTGGTAGGACTGCCCGGGGTGTTGCAGGTAGCTCTCGAGGTTGCGGACGGTGAAGCCGTCGCGCGTCTGGCCGACCGACCGGCTGCTCTCTCCGCCGATCAGCATCTTGTTGAACGACTCGGCCGGGTCTTTGCCCGGTTCGTAGTGCGGAAGCAGGTCGAGGCGTTCGGTGAGATCGGCGAATGCTTCGTAGGACTCGGCGGGGTGGTCGCCCGACTTGGCGTTGTGGACGACCACGCGTTCGCCATCGTCGAAGAAGAAGACGATGTTCTCGCCGAGGTTCTTACCATCGACCCACAGCGGCTCTTTCACCCAATCGGTGTCACCAGCAAGGCCGAACTTGCGGTCCCCGCCGATGATCTGTTGGTACTGCTGGCTGTCCCAGCTGACCTTCTGGCCGTCCCACGGCAGGGTGCGTTCGCCGAGCTTGCCGACGTGGGCGGTCTGGTAGCCCGCCTGGGCGAGCGTCTCGGGCACGGTGGGGCGGTAGATGTCGGCGTTGTTGGCGTGGTGCGTCTCGAAGCCGTACACCCCGCGGCGGTGCGGGTACCGGCCCGAGTGCATCGCGGCACGGCTCGGTGCGCAGGCGGGGCTCTGCGTGTACGTGTTGATGAAGGTCGTGCCCTGGACGACGAGGCGGTCGACGTTCGGCGAACTCACCGGGCCCAGCGGGCTGTCGTCTTGGTTGGACAAGATGCGGTTGAACGCGGCGATCGAGTCGTAGCGCTGGTCGTCGGTGATGATCCAGAGCATGTTCGGCTGCGCCGCGGGCTCGGCCGCCGCGTGGGACAAGCCGAGCAGGCTAGCGGCGAAAGTGATCAGGGCCGATATGACGCCGGCACGCGAGCGGAAGGAAAACGAAGGTTGGAACACAGCAAGTCTCCGTGGGATGCCCGGGCCAGAGCGGCTGTCGGGGTTCGGTGATGCGTGGTGGATTTTGGAGCGACGAGACGGGAGGGGGATACAAGATGTTGATTATATAATTTATCTATGGGGTTCCAAGCGCGGTCGGGGTTTGAAGCACGCGAGGTGGTGTGGCGAGGTGTGCCGCGACCCACGCGCAAAAAAGCACGGCGATCCGAGATCGCCGGCTAACGGGGGATGAGATGGGGCGGTGGGTTTAGTCGAAGTTGACGTAGAACGTCTTCTTTTCGAGGTACTGCTCGAAGCCGTACTTGCCGTCTTCGCCGCCGGTGCCGCTGAGCTTGTAGCCGTTGTGGAAGCCCTGGTGCTGCTCGCCGTGGCCGCGGTTGATGTAGACCTCGCCGCACTCGAGCTCGTCGACGAGGCGGAGGATGGTCTTCATGTCTTTGGTGCAGATCATCGCGGCCAGGCCGTACTCGGCGTCGTTGGCGTATTCGATGGCCTGGTCGAGCGTCTGGAACTTGATGACCGGCAGGATCGGGCCGAACGACTCTTCGTGGACGATGGTCATGTCCTGAGAGACGTCGGTGAGCACGGTCGGCTCGAACCAGTTGCCGCCCTCGAAGCCGGGCACGTCGGCGACCTTGCCGCCGTGAGCGACGGTCGCGCCTTCCTTGACGCTGACCTCGACGAGGTGCTTCATGTGCTCGAGCTCGTTCTTGTTGACCTTCGGGCCCATGTCCATGGACTCGTCGAGCGGGTCGCCGACCTTAAGGGCCGCGACCTTGGGCATGAAAATCTCCATGAACTCGTCGTAGACCGATTCCTGGACGTACATGCGTTCGTTGCAGGTGCAGACCTGGCCGCAGTTGTCGAAGCGGGAGTGCAGCGCGGCATTGGCGGCTTGTTCGAGGTCGGCGTCTTCGAGGACGATGAAAGGGGCCTTGCCGCCCAGCTCGAGCTGGCAGTGGGCCATATTGTCGGCGGTGGCTTTGATGATGGCTTGGCCGGCGGGGGTGCTGCCGGTCATGGTGACCATCTTGGTGATGGGGCTTCGGCAGAGGGCGTCGCCCATGGTGCGGCCCGGGCCGGTGACGATGTTGAGCAGGCCGTCCGGCAGGCCGGCCTTCTTAGCGAGGTTGGCCAGCTCGAGCGTGGCGAGCGGGGTCTCGCTGGTGGGTTTGAGGACCATGGCGTTGCCCGCGACGAGCGCGGGGCCGATCTTCCGGCCGGCGAGGGCGACGGGGAAGTTCCACGCGGTGATGCCGACGACGACGCCGCGCGGGATCTTGTGGATGTAGATGTGTTCGTTGCGGTTGTCGGACTGGACGATGTCGCCGTCCATCTGCCGGGCCCAGTCGCAGGCGTATTCGACGAACGAGCAGAACACGTCGACCTCGAACCGGGCGACGGTCAGCAGCTTGCCCATCTCGCGGGTGGTCAGCACGGCCAGCTCTTCGCGGTTGGCTCGGACCTCGGCGCAGAACTTCCGCAGCAATTCAGCCCGCTCGCGGGGGGGCGTCTTGGCCCAGCCCTTCTGGGCTTTCTCGGCGGCTTCGAGCGCGGCCTGGGCGTCGGCCTCGTTGCCGTTCTGGATCGTGGCGACGACCTCGCCGGTCGCGGGGCTGAGGACCTCGGCGGTTTCGCCGGAGGCCGAGTCGACCCATTGGCCGTCGATGAATAGCTGGTAGTTTTTCATGCTCTTGCTCCAGTGAAGAGAAGGGGGGCGTCGATGAATCAGAAGTCGGTATTAGCTTTCGCCCAGGATTGTTGACAATATTCTAAATATTTTCTTGATATGTGTTTGCTTAGATCAAGAAGCGTAAATCGGCAGGGCTCGTCTGTCACGTCTGGGGTCACGGCCGAGTAAAAAACGTCACGACGGAGCTATACTGCGGCCATGCAAGACCAAATCACCGGCAAAGCGTACGTCCTGGGCGACGACATCGATACCGACCAGATCATCCCGGCCGAGTACTTGGCCTACGACCCGTCCAACGAAGACGAACGCAAATACTTCGGAATGTACGCCAACATCGGCGTTCCGGAGGGCCAACGCGGCCTGCCCGACGGCAGTATCCCGTTTGTTGAGCAGGGCCAGTTCAAGACTGACTACACCATCGTCATCGGCGGCAAGAACTTCGGCTGCGGCAGCTCGCGGGAACACGCCCCGCTGGCGATCGCCGAGGCGGGGGCCCAGGTCGTCGTCGCCGAGTTCTACGCCCGCATCTTCTTCCGCAACTGCGTCAACGGCGGCTACCTCCTGCCCTGCGAAGCCAAGCAGCGGCTGGTCGAAGAGATCCGGACCGATGACGAGTGCACCGTCGACATCGTTGCCGGGACGTTGACCAATCACACGACGGGCAAGAGCTACGAACTCAACCCGCTCGGCGACGTTAAGCCGATCATCGAGGCGGGCGGCGTGTTCCAGTACGCCCGGGAAAACGGAATGCTGCCGAGCTGATCGGGGCATTTGGGCGGTCGGGTCGGGTAAGGTAAACGCATGTCCCAGACCAATGGCCCTGCTGGTTCTCCGACCAATGTCCTGATCTTTATCGCCGACGACCAGACGCACCGCTCGATCTGGTCGCTCAACAACCCCGAGGTGCATACGCCCAACCTCGATCGGCTGGTCGCGCGTGGGACCGCGTTTACGTACGCTCATCACCAGGGTGCCTGGCACGGCGCGGTTTGCGTGGCCAGCCGGGCGATGCTCCACACCGGGCGGATGCTCTACCGCTGCGGATCGGACAGCTGCGGCGATTGGCCGTTGCTGGGTGAGACCTTTGCGGGCCAAGGCTTCGACACTTTTGCGACCGGCAAGTGGCACAACGCCGGCGACTCGCTCGAACGCAGCTTCCGAGACTTCTCGACGGTTGATAAAGGCGGGATGTACACCTCGACGCAATACGATTTCCAAAAAGGTGAACCGGCCGGCGACCCCGCGACGTCGGTCTACCTCCGTCCCGCACCGGGCAACCATTGGGCCCCCGACGACACGACCGCCGGGGGGCATTGGCTGCGCGATGAAAACGCGGCGGACGGCGTCGAGCACACGAGCGCCCGCTGGGCCAACACGACGATCGACTACCTGCGGGGCCGGGCCGAGGGTGGCGGCGATCAGCCGTTCCTGGCGTACTGCGCCTTCCACGCCCCGCACGACCCCCGCCAGGCCCCGACGCAATACCTCGACCGCTACCCGGTCGACGGCACCCCGCTCCCGCCGAACTACTTGCCCGAGCACCCGTTTAACCAGGGCGACTTTGCGCTGCGTGACGAGCAGTTGGCCCCTTGGCCGCGGACCGAGCACGTCGTCCGCACCCACCGGCGTGAGTACTACGCAATCCTCACGCACATGGACGCCGAACTGGGCCGGATCTTGGACTACCTCGACGAGTCGGGGTTGGCGGAAAATACGGTGGTCGTTTTTACGGCCGACCACGGCCTGGCTGTGGGTGAACACGGCTTGATGGGCAAGCAGAACCCCTACGACCATTCCGTGCGCGTCCCGCTGATCTTCGCCGGCCCCGGTATCGCGCGGGGCGAGACCCGCGACGCGTTGGTCTACCAACACAGCGTCTACGCCACCGTCGCCGAACTCACCGGCGTCGCAGCGCCCGACACCCTGGACTTCCCGTCTCTCGCCGGGGTGATGCGCGACGCGTCCGCAGTCGCCCCGCACGACGATATTTTTTCCAGCTACCGCCACTTCCAGCGGATGTGCCGGGACCAGACGCACAAACTCGTCATTTATCCGCACCTCGGCCGATGGCAGTTGTTCAACACGGCCGAGGACCCGTTCGAGACCGACGACCTCGCGCTGCACGAAAACGCCGCGGAGACCCACCGGGCGACGATCCATCGGCTTTTCGCGGCGCTGCAGGCCTGGCAGAACCGCGTGGGTGACCAGATGCGGGTCCACCTGAGCGACTACGGGCTCGGCTGAAACAATTCGAAGTCGCGCTTGACCCGAGCGGGAAAATCCAAAAAATTGTTAACACTATGAGTGACAATCAATCCAGACTTGCGCAAACTTCTCGCCGCACGTTTCTGAAGTCCTCCACTGCGGCCGCCGCGGCGTTGGGGCTCGGGGGCGTCGGCCAAGCCGCGTCTGCGAAACCAGTTGAGCCCGCTCCGGCCGCGTCGGAGCCCAAAGCGGCGACCGACGCACCGACGCCCGAGTGGCGAAACCGCCACCCCGACATGAGCTACCGCATGCTCGGCCGGACGGGCTTCATGGTTTCCGAGGTCGTCAACGGCGGCTTCCTCATGAAGCCCGACAACATCGATCTATACGAAGCCGCCCTCGACCGCGGCCTGAACTACCTCGATCAGGCCATCGCCTACGGCCAGGGCGACGGCGAACGCGCGGTCGCGGCGCTGCTCAAGCGGGGAATATCCCGCGACCGTTTTTTCCTTACCTCGAAGCTGTCGGGCTACGACGGCTACATCCGTAACGTCTACGACGATCATTTCGACTCGCTCACCGAAGCCAAGCAGGCCAAGGTCAAAGCGTTGGCCCAGCAGCTCCACGACGAGGCCAAGCCGACGCGCAGCGGCTACCACGTCCGCTACTTCGGCGGCCAGGAAAAGCCGATGGACGGCCAGTACCAGATGATGGCCATGAAGCAGCTCGGCTTCACCGCGGGCAGCAAGCAGCTGTTCCAGAAAAAACTCCGAGATCTGCTCGACCAGAGCTTAGGCCGGACAACGGTTGACCACTACGACGTGTTGTTCTGCCCGCACAGCGTCGAGTCGCCCGAGGCGTTCGACGACGAGGCCCTGCTCGAAGGCATGGCCGCGTTTCGCGAGCAGGGCAAGGCCCGCTCGCTCGCGTTTTCCTGCCACAACGACACCGGCCGGATCCTCGAGGCTGGCTCAGCGACCGGGCTCTACGACGTGGCCATGGTTGCCTACAACATCGTCAACCACCTCATGATGGATCCGGTTATCGAGGCCGCCGTCGGGCGGGGCGTGGGCGTGATCGCGATGAAGGTCGCCCGCCCCGTGCTCATTCAGGCCGAGGACTGGCGCATCGCCAAGCTCAACCTCATGATCCCCGGCGACGACTTGAGCCTCGCCCAGAAGGCCTACCTCTTCGGCCTGCAGAACCCGCACCTCTCGGCGGTCATCTCGGATATGCGGGACCTGAAGATGGTCAACGAAAACCTCGACCTCGCCGGCCGGAAGGTCGAGCTGAAGTTGGTGTAAATCGGAATTAACCGGGTTGCCGAGTTGAGAAAATCGGGAATATGACTCCGTTCCGCTCGGTAAGTAAGTTGGGGCTTATACTGTGCTATGCGTATTAATTTATTAGCGAAAACCGAATCTGCGAGCCCCGCCATGACCCAGACGACCTCTCCGTCCCTTACCGACGCCCGCTACCTCCAGGCCAAGCACGAAGCCGGCATGGACTACGCCGACTACGTCCAGCACACCGACAAGCCCGCCCAGACCGAGGGCTGGCAGAAGATCTACGACCAGGTCGAGTTGACCGACGACCAAAAGATCCTGCTCGGCGCGTTCACCCGCGAGATCAACGTGATTGTCGTCTCGGGCATCTGGTGCGGCGACTGCGTCCGGCAGGGCCCGATGATCCAGAAGATCGCCGAGGCCACGAACGGTAAGGTCAAGCTCAAATGGGTCGACCGAGACGAGCACATGGACCTGCAGGAGCAGGTGCAGGTCAACGCGGGTAACCGGGTGCCGATCGTGATCTTCGCCGCCGAGGACTTCGAGATCGTCGGCTGGTCGGGCGACAAGCTGTTGAGCCGATACCGCATCGCCGCGGCCCAGGCCCTCGGGGCCAACTGCCCGCTCCCCGGGGCTCCGGTGTCCCAGGAAGACCTCAACGCCGAGCTGCAGGACTGGATCGATGAGTTCGAGCGGGTCCACCTGCTCCTCCGCCTCAGCGGTCGGCTCCGCCAGAAACATAGCGACTAAACCGGGCCATATCCCCCGCAATTCTTCTTATTTACCACCGTTGCGTGCCCAGTCGGCATGTGCCCTGTTATTTAGGCTGAGAGTGAGTAAATGCAGTAGGGTTTTTACCGATCGTCATGGCCGGGGGGAGGTAAACACCGGCGTATCGGCTTACCAACTGCCGTCGTGTAACCCCTTTTTTATGTGTGTTTTAGAGTGAACCTATCTGATTCCGGGGCGTATCAAGCACTCAGCTGAGCCCAGCAATCGGCTTGCGGCCGCCCCTGGGGCTGGCTACACTCTCGCCGCTTCTGACGGCTCATCGGCCCTCCTCGGGTCCGTCCCTTATTTCGCAAGTCTTTGTATTCGGAGATGTTGGGTGGCCAAGAAGACCAAGAAAAAAGCAACCGCCAAACCCTCCGCGTCACGTTCGACTAAGAAAGCTCCCGCCAGTCGAGGGGCCTCGAAGAAGAAAACGACGAAGAAGCCCGCCGCAGCCACCAAGAAAAAGGTGGCCAAGAAATCGCCCGCGCGGAAGAAAGTAGCGAAAAAGGCCGCACCAACGAAAAAGAAAGCCGCGGCGAAGAAACCCGCCACCAAAAAGAAAACCGTCAAAAAATCGGTGACCAAGAACTCGACCCGATCCACCGCTAAGCCCGCGGCGAAAAAGAAGGCCGTGACCAAGAAAAAAACGGTTACTAAGAAAAAAGTGGCTAAGAAGAAGGTCGTCAAGAAGGCCGCGATAAAGAAGAAAGCCGCGACCAAGAAGCCTTCGACGAAAAAAGCCCCGGCAAAGAAAGCCGCGACGACCAAGAAAACCACCAAGAAAAAGAGCGTCGCGAAGAAAACCACCGCTTCGCAGTTGAACGGTAAAAAAGCCGCGACGACCAAGAAGTTCAAGCCGCCCCGCGTGCCCTACGCCGCGTTAGCTGCTGCGCCTACGCCCGCCTACGACCCTTTCGACCACGAGCCGCTAACCGAGAAGCAGCTCCGTCGGGTGAAAACCGGCCTGACCGCCAAAGACCTCCGCTACTTCCGTCAGCTCCTGCTCGAACGCCGGGCAGAGATCATCGGCGACGTGCAGGGCCTCGAGGCCGCCCGCTCCGGGAATGCCGGCGAGATCAGCCACATGCCCCTGCACATGGCCGACGTCGGCTCGGACAATTACGAGCAGGAGTTCACGCTCGGCCTCATGGAGTACGAGCGTAAGATCATCATCGAGATCGACGACGCCCTCCAACGCATCGAAAACAAGACCTACGGCGTCTGCCACGAGTCGGCCAAGCCGATCGCCCGCGCCCGCCTCGAAGCCAAGCCCTGGGCCAAGTATTCCATCGACGTCGCCCGGGAACGCGAACGCCGCGGCCTCTAGCCCCCCGGAAATAGGCAAGCCCAGAGCGCTATCCTTCGGTCGATATGGCTCCCACCACCCCGCCCCCCGATTCCCCCGCCCCGTCGAAGCCGATACGCACGGCCGGCCGCAGCGGGGCGGCGATCACGTTTTTCCTCGGGCTGGTCATCTCAGTGCTAGCTGCAGACTTGGCCCTGAAGTACTGGGCGTTCGACCGCGTCGCCGGTCGACCCGTGGTCATCACCGACGAGCTGCTCGACGGCCCCGAAGGCCACCGCAGCTTCTGGAGCAAGTACCCCCACGACGCGACGCCGTTCGTTCCCCGCGTGTTGGAGTTCCGCCTGACCACGAACACCGGCGCGGTCTTCGGCCTGGGCAAGGGCAACCGGGTGCTGTTCATTGTCGTCAGCGTGATCGCCACCGCGGTGATCGGCCTGATGTTCTGGCGTAGCCCCGCGCGGGCCTGGGGCCTGCACCTGTCGTTGGCGCTGATCCTCGCCGGGGCGCTGGGCAACCTCTACGATCGGATCGTTTATCGCGCGGTGCGCGACATGCTGCACATGTTCCCCGGCGTCGACCTGCCGTTCGGCCTCAGCTGGCCCAACGGCATCACCGAGGTCTGGCCGTGGATTTTTAACTTGGCCGATGTCGTGCTCATGGTGGGTGTAGGCTTGGTGCTGATCGCCACGTGGCGGAGCGACGCGGCGGCGAAGTCTCACGCCAAAGTGAAAAAGGCTGCCGCCGTGGCCGAAGCTGAGAAATCCTGACTCATCCCCGGGCGGCGTTTACGAATCTTGTGATCAGCCCGCGGCTGAGGGGTCCATCATCACCACGCTCGGGGTGCCACTGAACACCCAAGCGGAACGGCCGACTCGGGTCGTCGACCGCTTCGATGATCCCGTCTTCAGCGGCGGCTACGACCCGCAGCGTCCCGGCGTCATCGATGGCCTGCTGGTGGTGGGAATGAATCACATCGTTGTCGCTGGGTTCGGGCTGTGGCAGGACGCTATCGGCAACGCTGACCGTGACGGCGTGGTCGGATTTTCGGTGTCGCTCAATCACTTCCGGGCGATGGGTGTCGGGCAGGTATTGGTTCAGCGTTCCGCCGTGGCGCAGCGTCAGGAGCTGCATGCCCAGGCACACGCCCAGCAGCGCCGCTTGTGGCTTCGCCCGGTCGATCTCGTCGAGCAGGGCCAACTCGAACGCCTGCCGCGTTGGGTCCATCACCCGGGCTTGGGGGTGTGTCGGGGCGTGGCCCGGCCAGTCGGCGGGCAGCGCCACCGTGTCGGGGTCGACCCCGCCGGTGAGGATGAACCCGTCGCAGCGGGCGACGTATTCGTCGACGCATTCGGGTTCATGCGGCAGCAGCACCGGCACCCCGCCCGCCGCAGCCACCGCATCGCTATACCCCACCCCTACCTCGTACTTCCCCGAGTCGGCGGTGTTGTCGAGGTTATCGAGCGTAATACCGATGAGCGGTGGGGATGAAACGGGGGCCATGGCGGCAGTTTAGTGCATCAACTATTCTGTACGGCTCGCCGCGGTTAGTACGGCGTTGGAGTTTTGAGCGTTGCGTTACATCAGCACGCGCGGGGCCGCCGCCCCGCTGGAATTTGAAGACGTGTTGCTCGAGGGCTTGGCCCGCGACGGGGGGCTGTACGTGCCCGAGGCCTGGCCGAGGGTCGAGCCCGACGAGATCGCGGCGATGGCTGAATGGTCCTACGCCGAGGTGGCGCTGCGGGTTATGTCGCCGTTTGTCTCGGCGGACGTGGCGGCGGCGCTGCCCGAGATCATCGAAAAAGCCTACGGCACGTTCCGCGACATTCATGTCGCCCCGCTCAAACCGCTGGGCGATTTGCAGCTGATGGAGCTTTTCCACGGACCGACGCTGGCGTTCAAGGACGTCGCCATGCAGGTCCTCGGGGGGCTGTTCGACCACGTCCTCGCCAAGCGGGACCAACGCGTCACCATCATCGGCGCGACCTCCGGCGACACCGGCAGCGCCGCGATCGAAGCGGTTCGCGGCCGGGAGCGGGCGAGTATTTTCATCCTGCACCCCCACGGCCGAACGTCCGATGTCCAGCGCAAGCAGATGACGACGGTCGACGCGCCCAACGTCTTCAACGTCGCGGTCGTGGGTACGTTTGACGACTGCCAAAACCTGCTGAAGGCGATGTTCAACGACACCGCGTTCCGCGACCGCGTGAACATGTCCGGCGTTAACAGCATCAACTGGGCCCGGCTGATGCCGCAGATCGTCTACTACTTCACCGGGGCGCTGGCGTTGCACGGCAAAGACGCCGCGACCAAGCCGACGAGCTTCAGCGTGCCCACCGGCAACTTCGGCGACATCTACGCTGGCTACGCCGCGGCGCAGATGGGTCTGCCCGTCGGCAAACTCGTCGTCGCCAGCAACCAGAACGATATCCTCACCCGCGTGATGAACACCGGCGACCACACGCTCGGCGCGGTCGCCCAGACCATCGCACCGTCGATGGACATCCAGATCAGCAGCAACTTCGAACGGCTGCTGTTCGACATGCTCGGCCGCGACGGCGCGGCCGTGGCTGAAAAGATGAACCAACTCAAGGCCGACGGCACGTTCCAAGTCTCGCCCGAAGCGCTCGATTACGTCCGGCCGCTCTTCGCCGCCCACCGCGTAGACGAAGAGCAGACACTGGCCACGATGAAAAAGGCTTACGACGCCGTCGGCGAACTTCTCGATCCGCACACCGCGATCGGCGTCGCCTCGGCACAACGCGAACGCGACGCGGACCCCGGCCTTCAGCAACAGCCGATGGTTGTATTGGGGACCGCCCACCCCGCGAAGTTCCCCGACGCTGTCGAACGCGCCACCGGGGTGCGACCGTCGCTGCCTGAGCACCTCGCCGATCTTTACGAACGCCCCGAAAAGTTCGACGTGTTGCCCAACGACCTCGCCGCCGTCGAAGCTCACGTCTCGGCGCGGGTGTGACGCCTGTCCCGATGATTCCTTCGTAGCGTCCTCGAACGGATGGGCGTAAAGTCTTTTTTGTAATGCCCCGACCCGACCCTTCCCCTGCCCTCACCGCCGAAGACATCGATGCGTTGTGGGCCAACGCCGCCCACCCCGAGGACTACGCGTCGCTGCGGTTCCACCGGGTGACGCAAGAAGGTGAGCCGGCCGGGCTGCCGCCGGAGATCGTTGAACAGGCCCGCCAAGCGGCCGAAGTTTTAGGCGGACGCCGCCGGCGGAGACGTCGTGGCAAGAAAAAGAGCGGGAACAATTCCGAACGTTCGAACCGTAGACCTTCATCCCGCCCGTCGCTGGAGTGGATCGAAGACACGATCCACGACCTGATGGAAGCGCTAGACGTGCCGGACGAAGCGTACGAATTCCACCGCAATACCGTCGTCTTCCCCGTGCCCGAAGACGAGATGGCCGGCCTCCCGCCGCTGCCCGAGGGCTACGGCTACAAGGGCGGCGTGGTCCGCAAGGCTTTGGCCCGTACGCTTCGTCTGCCGATCTCGACCGCCGCGGTGCGTGACATCGATCTGTTGAAAGCCGCCGACACCCCGCCGGACCACGACCGCGAGTTGGCCGAGCGTTACATGACCGACGACCTGATCCACGGCGACGCCAAGGTCGAGGCCGTGATCAACCACCGTGACTACTTCACTACCCGTGAGGTCACGGTCAACGAGGCCTGGCTGCTGCACGACGAGATCGAGATCACCCACCTCGGCCTGATCGACACGCTTGCGGGCGTCGTGCGGATCACCCAGGGCCACCTCAACCAGAACTTCGGCCGGGCCCACCCGATCGTGGCGTTCAAGGTGCTGCGGTTTGCCGCGTCGATGCAGGCCGAGGGCCGGGAGCCGGTCATCCCGCCGTTCCGCGTGAACTTCCGCCGTCGGCCGCACCCGTTCGCTTTCTTCTTGGCGCTGCAGCTAAGCCGAGCGTTGGAAGGCGGTGTCGAGGTCGCCGAGCACTTCCTCGAATACGCCCGGCAGTGGAACCTTTTAGCCAAGGCCGACTTGCCCGATGACGTTAACGCCAAGGCCGCGGCCGAAGTGTTGAGCGAGCGTTTGTCTGACTACCACCTCGACTTCGAGTTCGACACGGCGGATGAGTGACGCCGGGCCTGTCGGCCGGTTCCCTCCCTGCTACGATATTTATCCGCTCGGCTCGAGGCAGAGCCGAAATTCATCACGCCAAAAGGTGCGAGTCTTCCTCACTCAAACCTCCGGCCCAACCATTCGACCCCCGGAAGTAGACGCCCCGCTTTCGAAAGGTGAGAAGATACGGAGACCCCCATGTCAGACCAAACGTTCCGCCCCGGCACCCTCGCCCTCCACGCCGGCCAAGAGCCCGACTCAGCCACGAACAGCCGGGCCGTGCCGATCTACGCCACGACCAGCTACACTTTCAATGACACCGACCACGCGGCCAACCTCTTCGGCCTCACCGAGTTCGGCAACATCTACACCCGCCTGATGAACCCGACCACCGACGTGCTCGAGAAGCGCCTCGCGGCGCTCGACGGCGGCGTCACCGGCCTCGCCTTTGCCTCGGGTCAAGCGGCCATCAACGCCGCCATTCTCACCATCGCCCACGCCGGTCAGAACATCGTCTCCGCCACTTCGCTCTACGGCGGGACCTGGACGCTCTTTACCCAGACCTTCAAGAACCTGGGCATTGAGGTCCGCTTCTTCGACGCCGATAAGCCCGAAGACATCCACGGCCTGGTCGACGAAAACACCCGCTGCGTCTACATGGAATCCATCGGTAACCCCGCCCTCGGCGTGCCCGA
The DNA here is from genome assembly GCA_038747275.1 of Planctomycetota bacterium. GTDB lineage: Bacteria > Planctomycetota > Phycisphaerae > Phycisphaerales > Phycisphaeraceae > Algisphaera. The sequence continues at coordinate 13,523 of JBCDJW010000042.1, forward strand.
CTTCCAGGCCATCGCCGACGCCGCCCACTCCGCCCCCCACGGCGCGTTGCCCGTCATCTGCGACAACACGACGATGACCCCGATGCTCCTGAAGCCGATCGATCACGGCATCGACATCGTTGTCTACTCCACCACTAAATTCATCGGCGGCCATGGCACGCACATCGGCGGGGCGGTGATCGACTCCGGCAACTTCAAGTGGGCCGACCAGCCCGAGAAATGGCCCGAGTTCTGCGGCCCCTCGCCGAGTTACCACGGCGCGGTGTTCGAGGAGCACCTCCGGCCGATGGGCAACATCGCCTACAACCTGCACATCCGCACGCACTGGCTCCGCGACACCGGAGCCGCGATGAGCCCGTTCGCCTCGTTCCTCTTCCTCCAAGGCCTGGAAACGCTTCATCTCCGCATGCCGCGTCACTGCGAAAACGCGCTGGCGGTGGCCAAGTTCCTCGACGCCCACGACGCCGTCGAGTGGGTCAACTACCCTGGCCTCGAGTCGCATAAAGACCACGCCCACGCAGAAAAATATCTGCCCGACGGCTGCGGCGCGATCCTCGGCTTCGGCATCCGCGGCGGGGCCGAGGCCGGCAAGCAGTTCATCAACGCTACCAAGCTCTGCTCGCACCTCGCCAACATCGGCGACGCCAAAACCTTGGTCATCCACCCCGCGTCGACGACCCACAGCCAACTCAGCGAAGACGAACAGAGACGCACCGGCGTCAGCCCCGAATACGTCCGCGTCTCCGTCGGCATTGAGGATGTTCAAGACATCATCGAAGACCTCAGCCAAGCCCTCGAAGTCGCCGCGACCGCCGCGGTGTGATTGATTAAACCTTAAGTTGATTATGCCCACACATGACTTCCTGTTATGTGTGGGCTTCTTTAGATATGACTGATTCTTTCGCGAGTACCGACGATCGCCGTAGCGGCGATCGGTTGAGACACCTGCAAAAAGCGGTGTTTTCTGATTCGCGATTGCTCGTACTCGGTGGTGAACTCCCAGAGGTTGAGTGTGCCTATGAGACGTGGGGTACCCTCAACGCAAATGCCAGCAACGCGGTATTAGTCTGTCACGCGATCTCGGGGGATTCGCACGCTGCGAAACACGATGAAAAAGACGATCCGGGTTGGTGGGACGAACTCATCGGCCCCGGTGAAGACTTTGCGATCGACACGACAAAGTTCTTTGTGGTGTGCAGCAACGTGTTGGGCGGATGTCGGGGGACGACGGGGCCAGGGACAATCGATCCCGCGACTGGTGAGCCGTACGGGGCCGATTTTCCGCCGATTACGGTGGCGGACATGGTCGAGGTGCAGGTCCGCTTGGCGGATGCCTTGGGCGTAAAGCGTTGGCGGGCGGTGGTAGGGGGGTCGCTGGGCGGGCACCAGGCGCTAACCTGGGCGACGCAGCACCCCGAACGGGTGCAGACCTGTGTCGCGATCGCGACTTCGCCACGTCTCACCTCGCAGGCCTTGGCCTTCGACGTCATCGCCCGCAACGCGATCCAGACCGATCCGCACTTCCACGGCGGGCAGTACTACAACCAACCCACCCAGCCCGACACCGGCCTCGCTATCGCCCGCATGCTCGGGCACATCACCTACCTCTCGTCGGAAGCGATGGACGCCAAGTTCGATCCCGACCGCCTCCGCCCCCGCGACATCACCACTGCATTCGAAAAACGTTTCAGTGTCGGGTCGTACCTCGCGCACCAGGGTGAGAAATTTACCCAACGCTTCGACGCCAACAGCTACATCGCCATCTCTATGGCCATGGATCTCTTCGATCTTGGCCGCACCCGCGACCAACTCATCGACACCCTCCGGGGCTCGATCTGCGACTTCTTAATCACCAGCTTCAGCAGCGACTGGCTGTTCACGCCCCAGCAGTCCCGCGATATCGTCAACGCGCTAACCGCGCTCGACCGACCGGTCACTTACGCCGAGATCACTTCACGGGCCGGGCACGACGCGTTCCTCCTGCCCGACGAGATCGCCCAGTACGGCCCACTGGTCGCCGCCAAGCTCGGCTGCACCAACGACGAAACCCCGGGACTCCGCCACGACGACGAGATGGTCCTGGGCCTTATCCCCGAGGGCTCGAGCGTGCTCGACCTGGGCTGCGGCGGCGGGCGTCTACTCGCGACCCTCAAGCAGCGCGGCCACACGCACCTTGTCGGCGTCGAAGTCGCCCAGCCAAAGATCATCGAAGCCGCCGGCCGCGGCCTGGACATCATCGACTACGACCTCAACCGCGGTTTGCCGGCGTTTACCGACGACCAGTTCGACTTCGTCGTGCTCAGCGCGACCCTACAAGCGGTCGAGAACGTCGAGACCCTTTTCGATGAAATGCTGCGTGTCGGCCGACGCGTCATCCTCAGCTTCCCGAACTTCGCCTACCGCAAGCTACGCGAAGACTACGTCGAACGCGGCCGCAGCCCCAAAGCCCCCGGCGAGTACGGCTTCGAGTGGTACAACACCCCCAACCGCCGATTCCCCAGCATCGCCGATGTCGAAGACTTGTGTGCCGCCAAAAACGCCACGATCCACGACGCGGTGTATCTCGATTCGCAAACCAACCAACGCATCCCTGCACCACCCGAAGGCAAACCCAACGAAGACGCCGACACCGCGGTTCTGGTGATCAGCCGTGGGTGAAGGCCACGACTAATTCATCCCCTTCGCCCCACGGCTCGCCGGCGTTGCCGCCGTAGCGAGCGGTGATGCGGAAGCCAGAGGCGGTGATGACGTTGAGCAACTCGTCGGGGTACCACACCCGCATCGCGATCGGGAGTTCCGCAGCATCGATTACACGGTTACCGTCAAGGTGTTCGTACCGCAGGAGCGGGAGCATCACAAACGGATCAGTCCTAAAACGTCGGCAGTCCTCGGACATCCGCATCCGACCTATCTTAGTGTCTTGGTATTCGTACTCGGTTCCGTCACGCTTCTTGAGCCGTGCTTTGAGTGTTTCCGGGTCGACGCGGGGGCGGAACGTGTTGAGAACCGCGATACCGTCGGAGGCGAGGTGTCGGCGGATGGTGTCGAGCAGGCCCGCGACCTGAGCGTCACTTTCGAGGTTCTGCATCACACGATACGGGGCGGTGATCAGGTCGAACTTCCGGCCCAGATCGAGGGCGGTAATGTCTCCTGTTTCGATGCGGGCCTGGTCGGGGGATATGCCTGCTTCATCGAGCTTGCGCTGGCAGATTGCCAGCATACCCGGCGAGTGGTCAACGCCATGGATGAATCGGCAGGACTCGGTCATCGGCAGCAGGACCCGACCCGTACCGCAGCCGAGTTCGAGTACGTCGGCCTCGGGCGAAGGGAGTTGGTCGCGGTAAAAGCTGTTGTCGTCGTATGGGTCTGCCCAAAAGTCGTAGAAGCGGGCGGCGTTTTCGCGGTAGTTTTCCATCATGGCGAGGGCCTTTCTGAGAAGCATTGCCACGCCGGTGCCGGTCGAGGCGGCCTCGCTTACGTGGCGTCGGCCATTAAAAAAACCCCGCCGGTATGGCGGGGCTCGTTTGAGATCGTGGTTCGGAAGAATTTAGGCCGAGGCCTTTTTCTCGTTGAGCTTTGCCGCCAGTCGGCTTTTGTAACGCGAGGCCGTATTCTTATGTAGGGCTGGGGTCGAGGCGGCCTGATCCAGGGTCTTGTAAATCCCTTGGAGCTGTTGCTCGGCCTCTTCGACGCTGCCGTGGAGGATGGTCTCGCGGTACTCTTTGATTTTGGTGCGGTAGCCGGCCTTGGTCCAGCGGTTGCGAGCGCGGGACTTGGCGGACTGACGGATGCGTTTCTTGGCGGAGGCGGAGTTAGCCATGGTGTCAATATTCCGGGGGCTCGGCCCGAGAACGGGGTTCCGGGCGGGTTTGAATGCTTGATTTCTTCGATCCGGCAGAGGAAACACACAGGTAAACCGTCGTGTCTCAGCGTGGCCGAGCCGCATAGTATGGCGAGCCTTGCCGCGGAAATCAAGTCCCATCGGCTGGCCGATCTGACCGGGACCGGGCAGAACAGTTGACAGGCAAGGCGGCTGGGGTACACTTTCCCGCTCGGCATCGCTGGGTCCGAGCCTTTTTTCACGGCTCGATTAAGCCCACCCGCCCTGAATCTGCCTGCAAGCCCTCTCCTTTTAGGAATCCGAGCGCTTGCTTGACGGCCCACCCCGCTTCGGTGTCGAAGCGATCGGGGATGCAACCCTGCCCTTGGAACCTCCTTTTGGACCTTCCTTCATGAACCGCCAAACCACCCTTGCCAAGAACAACGAAGTGCCCCGCGAGTGGGTTATCGTCGACGCCGCCGACCAAGTCCTCGGCCGGCTGTCCACGCAGATCGCCACGATCCTGATGGGCAAAGACAAGCCGACCTACACGCCGCACCACGACGTGGGCGACTTCGTCATTGTGCTCAACGCCGAGAAGGTCCGCGTCACCGGCAACAAGCTCGACCAGAAGTTCCACGAAACTTTCTCCGGCCACCCTTCGGGCCGTAAGGTCAAGAGCTTCCGTGAGGTGATGAAGTCGCACCCCGAGCGGCTGGTCGAAGAGTCGGTCCGCCGGATGCTGCCGAAGAATAAGCTCGGCTCAGCCCTGTTCAAGAAGCTGAATGTCTACGTCGGCGAAGAACACCCCCACGCCGCCCAGCAGCCCAAGCCTTACGAACAACTCCAGTCCGCCTAACCCCCGGAATACAACAACCGCTTAACCGGCGACCACATATCGCTGCCCCCCGGAATCTCCCGGAAACGAAAGCCATCCACCCATGGAAGAAACCACCCCCCCCCTCGAAGGCCTGATTTCAGAAGCCCCCGTTGGTCTCGGCACAGCCACCGAAGAACCTGCCGCTGAGCCCCGCCCGCTCCGCGCACCCGCCAAGCCCGACAAAGGCGGCTTCGTTTGGGGCACCGGCCGGCGTAAGTCTGCGATCGCCCGGGTCCGCGTAAAGCCCGCCGAGAAGGGCGAAGGCAAGTTCCTGATCTCCGGCCCCAAGGCCAAGAACAAGACCGTCGAAGAGTTCTTCAGCGAGCCGCAGCACCGCAACGCCTGCGTCGCCCCGCTCGAAGCCACCGGCACCCTCGGTAACCTCGACGTCTTCGTCTCCACCACCGGCGGCGGCATCACCGGCCAGGCCGAAGCCATCCTCCTCGGCGTAGCCCGTGCCTTGGTCGGCTACGACCCCGCCCTCGAACAAACCCTCCGCGACAAGGACTTCATGACCCGCGACCCGCGTAAAGTCGAACGTAAAAAATACGGCCAACGCGGCGCCCGCCGTCGGTTCCAGTTCTCGAAACGATAAGTTTGGTGTCTGGATATTTTGTGAAAAGACTTACCCGTGGCTTTGGCCGCGGGTTTTTCTTTGCGGGTCGCCTGCGCGGCGAGCGGCAGGGGCTATACCCCTGCACCCCGAAGACAACGATATAAATTTTAGCCCCAGGTCAATGACCTGGGGCCGCCGCGGGTGATGGGTAATCAATCACCATCGCGTCGGCGAGCCGTCGGGTAGTGGCTCAATCGGGCCACGCCATTCGTGCGGGGTTTTCGCCATCTCGCGGATCAGTTCCTCGTTCATCTGAACGCCAAGCCCCGGCCCGGGCAGCGGCGGCATCGCGCCGTCGGCATCGAGTTTGAAGTCTTCGGGGTTGAGGACGTAGTCCAGCACGCCGCGGCCGCCGTCTTCGGGTTTGTAGGTCAGGCCAATACCCGACTCTTGGAACTCGGCGTTGAGACAGACGAAGTCGATCGCCAGGCACGCCGCCAACGCGATCGGCCCGAGCGGGCAGTGAAGGGCCAAGGCGACGTCGCGGTGCTCGGCCAGCCGGGCGATGTCGAGGCAGTGCGTGATCCCCCCGGCGTGCGACGGGTCTGGTTGGATAATCGACACACCGGGCCGACGCAGCAGGTCGTAGAAGTCGGCATAGTGGAACATCCGTTCGCCGGTCGCCAGCGGCACCTCCGTCCAGTTCGCCAGGTCGGGCAGCGCGTCGTTGAAGTCGGGGTGGACCACTTCCTCGAAGAACGCGATGTCGTAGGGCTCGAGCGCCCGCATCAGCTTTCGTGCCATGGGCAGCTTGCACCGGCCGTGAAAATCCACCGCGACCTGGATATCTGGGCCGACCGCTGCACGCACCGCCGCGACACGGGCCGCGCCCGCTTCGATCGCCCTTTGCTGGTCCGTGTAGCCCATCGGCGGCGAGCCGCAGAGCTTGATCAGCTTGAAGCCGTAGTCGTCGCAGCGTTTCTTCGCGACCGCCGCGGCGATGTCGTCGGGCTCGAAGTCGGCGGCGACGTGGCCGTAGACCATCTGCCGATCACGGACTGAGCCGCCCAAAAGATCGACGACGCTCGCGCCCAGTGTCTTGCCCTTGATATCCCACAACGCCTGGTCGATCCCCGCTAGGGCCGACATCATGACCGGCCCCAGCCCGCCGTAGAAATCGCCCTTCGCCAGCGTCTGCCAATGGTATTGAATCCGCCCGGCGTCTTTACCGATCAGCGATTCCATCATCACCCGCACCGTCGCCTCGACTGCCTCGGCGTAGCCTTCGACGACCGGCTCGCCCCAGCCGACGACGCCTTGGTCCGTCTCGATGCGTAGGAACAACCACCGCGGTGTGACGCGGAACAACTCGTAACAGGCAATCTTGTCGGGCTTCGTTTGCAGGCTCATTCGTTTACTATAACGAGCTTCACCGCCGCCTATACCCGCTGCCTTTGGCACCGAAGATACAGGCGATGGGCAGTCTTTCCTCAGCCCAAACGAGGTCCATCCGATGCCCGTTGACGTCAAGAAAGCCAAACGCCGCGAGATACATTTCGACACGCTGGACGACGCATTAGCCGACGCTGAGGCGATGACCGAACAACACACCGCCACAGGTAATTGGACCCCCGCCCAGAACATCTGGCACGTCGCGTTTGCGATCGGCATGCTCAACCGCGGCGTCGATCTCAAGGTCCCGGTGCCGATGAAAATCTTTGGCCGGGTGCTCAAACTATTCGGAGCCCACCTCAAGCCGATTAACCCCGGCATCAAGCCCCCCGCCAAGGTTGCCAAGTTCTTCGAGCCGCCCGCCGACGTTTCCCTCGAGGACGCGAAGCAGAAGATGCGTGACGAGGTCGCCTACGCCAACAAGCACGGCATGAATCATCCCAGCCCGCTCTTCGGCAGGCTCACTCCCGACGACGCGGTCAAGCTCAACTGCCGCCACGCCGAGTTGCACTTTGGATTTATCCACCCACTAGAATCGTCGGAAAGCTAGTAAGTTTTAATCGTCCCGCCGCGTCACCGTACCGTTCCGCAAGGTCCAGGTCACCAGAAACGTGGTGACGCTGATGACGAAGGCAAAGGCGAGCAGGGCGGCACCGCCGAAAGGCCCCTTCCAATCGGACATCATCGACCCGACCACCGGTGGGCCGACAGCGAGTAATACCCGGTCTTCGAGCCCGACGTTTTCGTGCGCCGCGGTGACGACGTATTTCGCCGCGGCGGGTTGTTCCCCGTTCGATTCCGTGGGCAAGAAGTGTTCCGGGGGCAGGGTGAAGATAAATTCGCTGTTGGCTCGGCCGTGGTTGAAGACCTGCGACTGGCTCTGGTCGTATTTCGCCTGCCGCACCTCGACATATTCGCCGGTGTCTGTGTGTTGGACGTCGATATCGAGGAGCGGCGCTTCACGGAAGACGCCGGTGGTGTCAAAGTCTTCGCCCAGATAGGTGCCGATCTTTTCGTAGTAGACGAGGTAATCCCCGGGTTGGGTAAAGGTCATCTCGGCGCTGCCTGGGACGACGACCCGCTGCATCGAGCCAACGATTGCGTCGACCCGGTCTTGTGCAAAGACGATGGAGGCCCAGAACGCTCCGCCCCCGATAAAGATCACCGCGACCGCGAGCAGATACCAGCTACGCGATGGTTTGGGTCGATCACTCTGTCCGTCTTTATTTCTGTTTTCTGACATCCAAGCCTCGGGCAGCGGTGTTAGCGGAGAACTATAGCAACGCTTCCACCTCCCGCCACCACACATCGCGACGCTTCGGTACCTGCCTACCGTGAGGTCATACGTCTAGGTTCTTGACTTCCAGCGCATGGTCTTCGATGTACTTGCGGCGGGGCTCGACGTGTTCGCCCATGAGGACGCTGAAGAGGTTCTCGGCTTCGCTGGCGGCGTCCCAGGTGACGCGGAGGAGGGTGCGGTTCTCGGGGTTCATGGTGGTGTCCCAGAGCTGGTCGGCGTCCATCTCGCCCAGGCCCTTGAAGCGTTTGACTTCGAGGCCGGTGCGGCCGGCGTCGAGGATGCCCTCGGCGACCTCGGCGAGGCTGACGAGCGGGGTGATCTTCGGGTTGTCGCTGCTGGCCTTGGCGACGAGCTCGAACTTGGTCGGGGCCATCGCGCCGGTGACCGTGGAGACGGGCTTGAGGAAGTAGTCGGCGATGTCGAGGCCAAGGTCTTCGAGCTTGGCGAAGACTTTTTCGAGGTCGGCGACTTCGTGGAGCTCCCGGCGGACGACGACGCGTTGGCCGGGCGAGAGCACGCGGTCGGGCGACTCGATCGGTAGGTCGGGGTCTTCGACGACCAAGTTGTTCTTTTCGCGGAAGGCTTCTTCCTCGGCCTCGGACCAGAAGAAGTGGCTGCCGGTGAGGCCGTTGCTGGTCTCGTCGGCGGCGACGTCGATCTGCAGCGTCGGCAGCTTGCCTTCGCCCGACGGGTCTTCCTGACGCATCGCCAGTAGCTCGGCGAGGGTGAGGCCGCGTCGTTTGACGATCTCGACGAGGTCGTGGAGTTGGGTGAGTGCTTCGAGGACTCGGCCGAGGTCTTCGCCAGCGATGCGGGCGGTTTCCGCCCGGTCGGCGGTATCGTGGTCGGCGTAGACGACGAGCTGGGAGTCGTCTAGGCCCAGGCCGCCGAGGACGGTCTGCATCCGGCGTTCGTTGAGGACGTATTCGGACTTCTTACCCCGCAGTACTTGGTAGAGCGGCGGCTGGGCGATGAACACCCGGCCCTGCTTGATCAGATCGGGCATCTGTCGGAAGAAGAACGTCAGCAGCAGCGTGCGGATGTGGCTGCCGTCGACGTCGGCGTCGGTCATGATGATGATCTTGCCGTAGCGGAGCTTGGAGACGTCGAAGTCGTCGGCAGCCACATCCGCACGCTGCTGCTGACGTTCTTCTTCCGACAGATGCCCGATCTGATCAAGCAGGGCCGGGTGTTCATCGCCCAGCCGCCGC
>JBCDJW010000043.1:0-22349 GCA_038747275.1 Planctomycetota bacterium
GGCGTCTTCATCGGCATGGCCATCGTCTTCGTCTACGCCGTCTTCGGCGGCATGAAGGGCATCACCTACACCCAGGTCGCCCAGTTCTGGGTCCTCATCACCGCCTTCCTCATCCCCGCCGTCGCCATCAGCCTCAAGCTCACCGGCCAGGCGATTCCTTCGGTGGGTTTAGCATCCGAAGTTCTTCCGGGGGTCGACCCCGCCCGGCCGTACCTGCTCGACAAACTCTCCAGCCTCAACCAACAGTTCGGCTTCGGCAGCTACACCGAGGCTTATGGCGAGAACAGTGGCAAATGGAACCGGCTCAACGTCTTCTGCGTCTGCCTCGCCCTCATGGCCGGCACCGCCGGGCTCCCGCACGTCATCGTCCGCTTCTATACGGTCAAGTCCGTCAAGGCCGCCCGGTGGTCCGCCTTCTGGGCCCTGGGCTTCATCAGCCTCCTCTACCTCACCGCCCCGTCCGTCGCCGCCTTCGCCCGCTACTACATGGTCGACGACATCGCCGGCCTCAACGGCAAGACCGCCGAAGAACTCCCGCAGTGGTACCACGACTGGAACAAGACCGGGTTGATCGCGTGGGTGGATTTTGATGGGGATGGAAAACTGTCTTTCACAAACAATCTCACAGATGAAATCCGAACTCCTGATGGATTGACATTGAAGCAAATGTTCGAAAAAGGAGATTGGGTAGGAAAAACTGATTTTGAACTAATCATGCCGAATGAGCTTATGCGGCTCGGCGGTATTCCTGCGAGTGTACGAAGTGAAATACTCGCCGACCCGACGAAATGGCTTGATGCTCGAAGCAGTTTGAGCGAAGAAGAGATTGCTGAATACAAAAGATTAGTTCGTCTCGGGGATCAAGGGCTTGATTCTGGGCAATCTGTTTCGAAGACCCTTACCTCAGCCGAAAGACTAAAAGCCGCCGAGTACATGAAGGCATACACCGCGGACAGTAGTGTTGCTAAAGCCGAGCTCCTTACCCTCGGCGCCGCGCACCACCCCGACCGGGACATCATCGTGCTCGCCACGCCGCAGATGGCGCAGCTCGCCGACTGGGTCGTCGCCTTTGTCATCGCCGGGGGCCTCGCCGCGGCGCTCTCGACCGCGTCGGGCCTGCTGTTGGTGATCTCGTCTTCGGTCGCGCACGACCTGTACTACAAGGTCATGAACCCGCAAGCGTCGGAGAAGCAGCGGCTGCTTGTCGGCCGGGTCGCGATCGGCATCGCCGTGTGCATCGCCGGGTACTTCGGCATCAACCCGCCGGGCTTCGTCGGCGAAGTCGTCGCGTTCGCCTTCGGCCTCGCCGCCGCGTCGTTCTTCCCCGCCATCGTGTTGGGCATTTTCACCAAACGCGTCGGCACCGTCCCCGCCGTGGCCGGCATGCTCGCGGGCATCGGCTTCACCGCGTTCTACATCGTCACCCAGAAGGCCGACGTCGTCCTGCTCAACGCCGAGGTCGCCGCCGCCATCTTCGGCCCACCCGACAGCACCATCCGCGGGCCGTGGTTCTTCGGCATCGACGCCCAGGGCATCGGCACCGTCGGCATGCTCCTCAACTTCATCGTCACCCTCTCCCTCACCCCCTTCTTCCGCGGCGCCAGCCCCGCCGTCCAACAACTCGTCGAATCCGTCCGCGAACCCGAAGCCCCCGGAAGCCCCGAAACCACCACCCCCACCGCTCACTTGTAATCACGGCCATTGCGTCAAGAACGTGCGCACAAAATAAATCTGTTTTCAAACAAAATCGCTCCCCGCAAAGAAAATTTATCTCTACGTCAAACGAAGACTTACAAAAAGAAACGACCGAAAAACCCGCGTTTTTCGCGCACAAACATGACGTTTGGCCCCCTGTTAGTCGGACCTCGGTGGCAAGCGAGAAGGTCGCAGGCAAGGCACCAAGCCCGCTCATATCCAGGTGTTCCGGGCTGACGTCTTTGACGGGACGTGGCGATCTCTGGCAATCCCTACCTTGCCGGGCAGGATCAGAGTCGAAGCCCGTCATCGTTGGTCGAGGGCCCGTGGTTCACGGGTTGTGTTTTTTTAGTTGAACCGCGAAGGCGCGGAGAGCGCGAAGAAGAAACAAGGCATCGGATCGATTTAAGAAACAAACCATCTTCTGCCTTGCTTCGCGTCCTCCGCGCCTTCGCGGTTCAACCGAAAACCACAACCTAACCGCCCACCCGCATGCCGGCCACGGCAACGGGTGAGCGGAGACCGCGGGTTCGCTCTTTGGCAAGTTGACCCGTCAAGATAAAAGCCCACGGATTCGATCCGTGGGCTTCTGGGGGATTCTATGGAATCGGCTTTAGCTCGTCGTCGCGGCGGCCGAGGGGATCGCGGCGGCGCTACCCGAAGGAGCGGGGCTCTTTTCGGGGACCGCGACGTCCGATCCAGCGCCGCCAGATTTATCTCCGATGAGCAAGATCGGAGCGGCGATGGCGACGGACGAGTACGTCCCGACCAAGACGCCGACGAGCATCGCGAAGGCGAAGCCGTGCACGCCCGGGCCGCCCAGGACGTAGAGCGTCAGCACCGCGATCAGCGTCGTGCCCGAGGTCAGGACCGTCCGGCTGACCGTCTGGTTGATCGAGTCGTTGATGATCGCCGGCGTCGCCCGCGGCAGCCGGCCGCGGTTCTCGCGGATGCGGTCGAAGACGACGATCGTGTCGTTCAGCGAGTAACCCACGATCGTCAGCAGCGCCGCGACCAACGCGAGGTTGATCTTGAAGTCGTCGAGCAGCAGCGCGTCGAAGCCGGGGATGACCGAGAGGTAACCGCAGATCGCGAGGATACCCATCGTGATCGACACGTCGTGGACGAGCGCCGCAATGGCCGCAAGGCCGTAGCGGAGGCTGCCGAAGCGGAGCCAGATGTAGCCGACGACGGCGAGCAGCGACAGCACCATGGCGACGACCGCCTGCTGCTTCATCGTGCCCGAGACCTGGCTGGAGAAGTTGCTGACGCTGGCGAGGCTGGTGTCGCGCTGCAGCGCGTCTTTCACCAATGACCACTCGGTCGCCGCCAGTCCCAACGTCTCGGAAAACTGGCTGCGGTCCTCCGCGTAGTTGGTCTCGTTGTCCTTGACCACGACCGCCAGCGTCGAGAACGCCGCGTCGCCCCGGGCATCGCTGCCGGCCCGCTCGAGCCCGAAGACCTGGAACGGCCGGGAGCCGAGCAGCTCGTAGGCCGGCTGACGCCGCATCCGGCGGATACGCTCGGTCACGTCCTCGACGCTCACCGCGGGAGTCAGGTCTTCGAGCAGGATCGACACGCCGCCGACGAAGGCCTGCGTGTTGCCCTCGGGCAGCCGCTCCGTGAACTGCCGGCCGAGGCTGTCGTACAGCGACCCGCCCAACACCGGCTCGACGATCCCCTTGGCCTGATCCACCGACAGGTCGACGCCGCGGAAGTCGATCGTCTCGGTCACGTCCAGCTCATCACGGAACATGACCTTGATCGCGTCGCTGACCGCAGCAGAGTTTTCGATGAGGGTGGCGACGCTGAACCCGGTCGCGTCGCCGTTGGGGGCTTCCTCGCCGACCGTGACGACCTGGGCCGTCTCCAACAGCGACCAGTCGGGCAGGACCGGCAGATCGAGTTGTTTGTCGTCGTCGCGTTCGGCGTTCTCGGCGACGGTCTGGTCGATCTGCTCCTGGACCCGGCCGGTGATCTCGGCGGCGGCGGGCGTGGTGCCGAAGGCTTCGAGACGCTCCCGCACCTCGGCGATCGGCAGCGTGGTGCCCAGGTCGTCGGGCGTCGCGCCCTCGGCGAGCGTGAACGTCACCTCCGTGCCCGAGCGGAACTCGATGTCCAGAAGGTCTTCGCCGCGGTAGAACGCCACGGTCAGGCCCGCGATGATCAGCACGACGCTCACCGGCAGGAACAGCTTCCGCAGCCCGATCCAGTTCACGTTCGGCGACAGCAGCTTGGCCAACGCCGGCACGATCGTCGGCAGCATCGACAGCGACTTCGCCTTCGTCAGCACCAGGTAAAGGTCAACGATCACCCGCGTCGAGAACAACGCGGTGAACAGCGTGGCGAGGATGCCGACGCCGAGCACGACCGCGAAGCCCTTGACCTCGGCCGTGGCGGTGTAGCCCAGGACGATACAGGTGATCAGCGTCGTGATGTTGGCATCGAGAATCGTTGACAACGCCTTGTCGAAGCCCAGCCGCACCGCGGTAGGCAGGTCGGCCTTCGCCGCGAGTTCTTCGCGGATGCGTTCGAAGATCAGCACGTTCGCGTCGACGGCCATACCGATTGTCAGGACGAGACCAGCGATGCCGGGCAGGGTAAAGGTCGCCTCGATCATCGACATCAGGCCGAGGATGATCACCATGTTGGCGACCAACGCGAAGTCGGCGACCAGCCCGGAGAACAGGTAGTAGAACGCCATAAACACGCCGACGACGATCAACGCGGTGAGGCAGGCGCGGAGGCCCTTGTTGAGGTTGTCCTGGCCGAGCGACGGGCCGGTGGTCTTCTGGCTGATCGGGTCGTAAGACAGCTGGCCCTCGAGCGAGCCGGCCCCGAGGGTGTTAAGCAGGTACTGGAACTCGGCGGCAGAGAACTCGCCGGTGATCGTGCCGCCGGTGCTGAGCTGGGCCTGAAGCGTTGGCGCGGACATGAGCTCGCCGTCGAGGACGATCGCCATCTGCCGGCCGACGTTGCCGCCGGTGAGCTGACCCATTAGTGATGCGCCGCGGGAGTCGAGCGAGAACCCGACCGCGGGTCGACCGAGCTCGTCGCTCAGCCGGGAGGTCGAGGTCAACGACCACTCGTCGTCGCCGGTCATCGAGGTGCCCGGAGTGTTGGACAAGAGGACGTAGAAGTCGCCACCGTAGGCCCGGGCGACCAGGCCGCGCTGGGCGAACAGGGGCTCGGCCAGATCGGGATTGGCGATCAGCTCCTCCCGGCGGTCACGCTCTTCGAAGAACTTCTCGAGCGACTGCACCTTGAACCACCGCCAGTCCTCGGTCAGCCCGGAACGCGGGCCCTTCTCGGCGAGGCGTTGAGCGTAGGTCGACACGTCCAGCGGCTGGGCCGGTACACCGCCGCCCGCCGGGGCCGCGGAGATGCGGAACTCCAGCACGCCCGCCCCGCGGAGCAGACGCTTGAGGTCTTCCGGGTCGTCGAGCGGGCCCTTGACGGCTTCGAACGCGGCCCACGCGGCGGCGGTCGCATCGATCTGCGCGGCGAGATTCGGCCGGCTGGCCTTGAAACTTTCCAACGCTTCCTGCCGGGGCGAGGCGTCCTGGCCACGGCGGATTTCGTTGGACAACGCGAGGATACGGTCGATCTCGGCGGGGTCGATCGCGTTGGCCAACACGTCGGCCCGGGCGTCAGCGTAGGCGTCGCGGGCGTCTCTGAGAGCAACCGCGGATTCGTTCAGTTTCTTAAACGCCTCTTGCTCCGCCTGCTTCTGCTCTTCGCTCGCCAGCGGGTTGTCTTCCACGACCGCTAAAACGTCACGCCAGGCCCCGTTGGCTTCGTTATAGGGGGCCACCAACGACGCACGCTCCGCGGCCAAGACCGCGAGCTGCTTCATCTGCTCGACGAGTTCCGCATCACCGCCGGCGAGCTTGGCAAATTCCGTTTCGCGCTCGGCCGCGTCTTCGATGCCGATCGCTGCGTCGAGGTCGGCTCCGTCCAACGTATTGGCCAACAGCTTTTCGAGTTCGGCCTCGTAAGCCTCCTCGGCGGCCTTCACGTTCGGCCCGGCCTGGGCCATGGTGATCGAGATGCGGTCGCCGATCTCGGGACGCCAGACGAGGTTCTTCACACCCGACGGGTCAACGCGTTCTTTCTGGATCGCGATCGTGTCGCTGATGACCGCCTGGGCGTCTTTGCCCTCGGGCACGAGCACGTCGTAAACGAGCGTCGTGCCGCCAGCCAGGTCGATCCCCGCCTTGAGGTCGAGCGTGCGGGGGTTGCCGTCCTTGAGCAGCATGAGCGCCGCGCAGCCCGCGAGGACGAGGAGGATGAGGATCGGTTTCCAGAGGGGGTATTTCATGATTTTTGATTTTTGATTGAGTATTTTCGATTCAATCAGGGGCTGGCGTGGGGGCTGATTTTTGACAACGGGGCGCTGGGCTCAGTTGAGATTTTTTGTTCGGTCCGATCCAATCAAAAATCCTCAATCAAAAATCAAAAATCCACTTAGTCGTCTTTGATCACGCTGCTGATGGCGCTCTTGGCGAAGCGGAGGCTGGTGTTGGTGCTCTCGTCGACCTTGACGACGACCTCGTCGTCGCGGACCTCGATGACCTTGCCAAGCACGCCGCCGACGGTCTGGACCTTGGCGCCCTTGGCGAGGTTGGCCATGAGCTCGGCCCGGCGTTTCTTTTCCTTACGGCCGCTGCCCATCGTAAAGATGAAGAGCAGCCCGATGATGAGGATCAAGGGCAGGAATAAGCCAGACAAGGGGCTGGGGGCCGGACCGGTCGCGCCGTCGGGGCCGACCGCGCCGGGGGGGGTGGTGCCGGCTTCGCCGGTCGCGCCCTCGACGGTTGCCGCGGGCGGCGGCGACGTATCGACAGGCGCATTTCCGAGGGCGGGGGAGGTGTCGGCTTGGGCCAACGTCACGGGCCAAGGACTGGCGGAAAACAGGTTCATTCGGGATCGTCTTTTCGGGTAAGGGGGACGCAGGCAACGACCATCAACCGATCGGCAAATGCCTTTCGATTGCCCTTGCCCGGTCAAACCCCATCGGGGAACGCGACCGGCCAACGGCGGGCCATTTCGGACCACGCATTCTCGCGGATCGCTACGCGGATGTCCAATAGCAGACGCTGGAAATGGCGGAGGTTGTGCAGGCTGACGAGGATGCCGCCGAGCATCTCGTTGGCGGCGAATAGGTGACGGATGTAGCTGCGGGAGAAGCCCCGGCAGGCCTCGCAGTCGCAGCCCTCCTCGATCGGGCGGGGGTCGTCGGCGAACTTCGCGTTTTTGAGGCGGATCAGGCCCGTCGAGGTAAAGGCGCTGGCGTTTCGGCCGTTACGCGTCGGCAGGACGCAGTCGAACATGTCCACGCCAGCCCGTACCGCCGCTACGATGTCCCGCTCGTAGCCGACACCCATGAGGTAACGCGGTTTATCGGTCGGCAGCAGCGGCGCGGTGTGTTCGACCACGCTCTTGATCTCGTCGCTGCCCTCGCCCACAGCGACCCCGCCGACGGCGAAACCGGGCAGGTCGTGCTGCGTGACCCGCTCGGCACAGTAGGTCCGTTGGTCGAGGTCGGTGCCGCCCTGCACGATGCCGAAGAGGCCTTGCTCGTCCCACCGGCCGCTGGCTTTGTGGGCCGTGACACAGCGGTCGAGCCAGCGGAGGGTCCGCTCGTTGGCGACCTCGACCCGGCGGGCGTAGTCGTCCGGGGCCATCACTTCGGTTTCACTCTTGGCGTCGCGCGTCGCATCGGAAGCGACGGGCGAGTCCGCCACGTTCCGGGGGTTGACCTTCTTGACCGCTGCGGGCGGGCAGTCGTCGAAGGCCATGATGATGTCGGCCCCGAGCTGTTCCTGCACCAGCATCGAACGCTCGGGCGTCAGGTCGATCGTCGCGCCGTCGAGGTGGCTCTTAAACTTGACGCCGTTGTCGTCGATTTTGTTGAGGTTGCCGAGGCTGAAGACCTGGAACCCGCCGGAGTCGGTCAACATCGGCCCCCGCCAGCCCGTCCAGTCCTGCAGCCCGCCCATCCGGGCGATCAACTCGCTGCCCGGCCGCAGCAGCAGGTGGTACGTATTGCCCAGCACGATCTGCGCCCCGGTATCTGCGACGGTTTGAGGGAGCAGGCCCTTGATCGTGCCTTGCGTGCCGACGGGCATAAACGCCGGCGTGTCGAACGTGCCGTGCGGCGTGGTCACCCGGCCGAGTCGGGCGTTCGAATCGGTGTCTTGCTTCAGGATTTCGTAGGTGATCGCGGACACGGGCCGCACAGTTTAGCGGCAGACTCAAAGCGTCCCGCCGCGGCGTCAACCGCTCTTGCTCTCGCTCGCCTGGTTCAGCGTCTTCTTCTCTTTTTTCGTCAAGCTTGCCAAGCCCTTCTCGCCGACCTTCGCCAGGATGCGATCAACCTCCGCTTCGGTCGCTCGTTCACGCTCGAGTTTCTTATGATAACGGCCTTCGTTGATCCCGTCCTGGATCGCCGAGGGCGAGAAGCGGTCGGCCCAGTTCAGCAGGCCCGATTTTTTCACCAAGACAAAGCCCAACAACGCCCCGCCGAGGTGGGCCGCGTCGCCGCCCGCGTTGGCCGAGCCCGCGATCACGGACAACGCCGAGAGCCCTAGGAAGATCAACGCCATCGTCCGCATCGACAACGGGATCGGCGGGAACAGCAGCTGTACGCGTTGGTGCGGGAACAGCGTCGCGCACGCCGCGAGGATGCCGTACACCGCACCGGAAGCACCGATCAGTTGTACCCCACCCGGATCGCCGCCGCCGAAGATCACGCCCGGGGCCGCGATGGCGAATAACGCATAGACGAGCGCCCCGCACGATCCGCACAACAGATAAAACGCCAGGAATCGCTTACTACCCCACCACTGCTCCATCAGCGGGCCGAAGAAAAACAGCCCGATCATGTTGAACAGGATGTGGAACAGGCCGCCGTGCAAGAATTGGTAAGTAAAAAAACGCCAGACTTGGCCGCCATAGATCGCCTGATCGACGTTGAAGTTACCCCATTCGCTTGGCGCAAGGACGCCGCCCCGCCGGGCCGATCCGAGGATGCTGTCGATAAAGAACACGCCGACGTTGATGATCAGCAGCCACGTCGCCACCGACTTACCGTTCATCCCCCGGCCGAAGCGTCCGCCGCCACCGCCACCGCCACCGCCGCCCCAGCGTCGAGCTTCTTCTTTCAGATAGTCGCGATCGCCTGCGCCCATAGTCCGTCGTTCCTCAGTCCTTACCCATCCGGCCAAACGACTCGTGGTACAGCAGCGTCGCGATCGACTTCGCGTCACGGATCGTGTTGTCCCGCACCATCTTCATCGCCTCGCCCCATGCCACGGCTTGAGCGGTGATCTTCTCGGTCTCGTCCAGGTCCTGCCCTACAAACGTCAACCCCTCGGCCCGGTAGGCGTGCAGCAGCTCCGTGCAGAACCCCGGCGTCGGGAAAAACTCGGCCAGCTTCGTGACCGTTTTCGCTTCGTAGCCCGTCTCCTCGATCAACTCCCGCGGGGCGCAATGATCAGGCGACTCGCCCCGCTCGACCGTCCCGGCCGGCAGTTCCCAAAGCGTATCTTTCACCGCAAAACGTTCGTTGCGGATCAATACCACGCCCACCCCCTCGAAATCGAAGCCTTCCGCTTCCCCGTCCGCGATCAGCGGCAGCACCACCACCGCGTCCGCCGCCTCGACGACTTCCCGCCGGTGCGTGCCGCCGCCCCGCTTGGGCAGGTCGATGCGTCGCACGTTGACGCGGACGCCTTCGTGGACGAGATCGGCTTCGGGGAACAGGTCAAACACGCCGTCAAGTTTAGCCGAAGCCCACCGTGTCGACGCCCGCGGAAAACAATAATCCAAATCCCACGGAATAAACCGTTGTGGCCCCGGGTTCGCCCCGTCCCGACGCAAGGGTTGTGGCGGGTTAAACCGTTTGGGATTTTTAACACTGAAAGGCAGACTCTGATGAAACGATGGATTCTTCTCGGGATTTTGGCGGCGGGCGTATGGGCCACCGGCTCGCTGACCACCCCCGCCCTCGCCGGCGACCACGGCCACAAGTCCGGCGAAGCGGTCAACGCCGATAAAACCGGCCTCGCCCTCCGCGGCTACGACCCGGTCAGCTACTTCAAGAGCGATGCGCCCCAGCAGGGCAACTTCCAGATCGCCGCCGAGCACCACGGATCGACCTACTGGTTCGCCAGCGAAGAAAACAAGGCCGCCTTCGAGGCCAACCCCAAGAAGTTCTTGCCGCAGTTCGGCGGCTACTGCGCCTACGGCGTGGCCATCGGCAAGAAGTTCAGCGCCGACCCCGAGGTCTACGTGATCGAAAACGGCAAGCTGTACATCAACCTCAACCCCACCATCGCCGAGGTCTTCAACGGCGACCTCGATAAGCACATCGCGGACGCCAAGGGCCACTGGAAGAACATCGCCGATACCCCTGCCGGCGACATCTAATTAAATTCACACACTAAACAACTCACGATCACTCTCTTTCAGCCCCGCGATCCGTCGCGGGGTTTTTATGTACCAATGCCGTTCATAAACGGGTTGAAAATCTCACCAACAAAAAAGGCGGAGCCCGCACGCAGCGGACCCCGCCCAAGGGTAGGGGCAAAATAACTCAATCAACCAAGGCGACGCCGACGCGGCAGGCTGAGTGCCAAGCCGAGGCCAACAAGCAACGCCGCGGCGGCGGGCTCGGGGATCGCGTTAGCCGTGAACTCGCCCGCGAAATACGCCTGGGCGATATGTTGGCCGGTGAGCTGGCCTTCGATGTCGTCGAAGTTCCAGTGGATACCGAGATACACCCGGCTGCGGCCGTTCTCTTCCATCGCTTCGCTCAGCGTGCTGAACGTCCGCTCGGCGTCTTCGAGGTCGCCCAAGCCATACAACTCAGCGAGTTCTTCATCGGCAAGGAGTAACTCAAGTTCCTCGGATGTCAGCGTGAATTCGATGTCGTCGGTGCCGTAGAACTCCTGCAGGACGCCGAAGACCGCCCCCCCGAAAGTCGCGTGGCCCGACAGGTACGTCGGGAACGGCGGGGTGAAGCCCGTGAGGCTGTCGCCGTCGGGAGCGCCCAGCGGGGTCCAAAATTCATCGGCTTCGGTCAGGTCGTTACCGTCGAGATCGCCGTCGCGGATGCCGGTGACCGGTCGCCAGAAGTCGTAATCGAACTTCGAGTTCCACGCGACGATCCCCGCGTCGGCCATGGCCACGGTCGCCTTCGCGAACAGCTCGGCGTTCTCGGCGGTGGTGTTGCCTTCCTGCACCGCGATCGTCTGCAGCACGTCGTTGAACAGCGTCATCGGCGTACCGAGGCCGACGCGGTCGTACGCCCAGAACACGCCGATCTCGGTCTGCTCGGCCGTGCGGGTGGTGCTGTCCACCGAGCCCAGCTCTTTGACTTCGTTGTACGCCGCGGCGTATTCGGCGCTGTCGAGCGCGGGCATCACGTCGGGTAGGAAGCCGTTCACCGACTTGAGTGCGAAGGTGTCGACCTCGCCCCAGGCAGGGCCCCAGGCTTCCTGGCCGGGGTTGATCGGGTCGGGCTGCCAGTGGCCTGGCTCGTAGGTCGGGGTGTATTGGACGTAGGTGTCGTAGCCGTCGTTGGCGCGCTTGGCGAGGATGGCGTTGCCGATCTGCGTTCCCAAGTCGATGCCGGCGGTCTTGGCTTGGCCGTCGGCGATGCCGGCGAGAGTTGAATTGAGTCCTAAATCGAGAGTGGCCTGCTGGTCGCCGTAGATGCTGCTGAGTACGGTATAGGCGGCCTGCGCGGCGGCGGCCTCGCTCGATGCGGTGCCAGCACTCGACGTGTCGAAACCGCTGTAGTCGTAGAACACGGGGACGCCGGTCAGCCCCCCGGTCAGGGCCATGCTGTCGTAGATCGCCAGGTTCATCATCGCCATCGACCGCGACGCCGCCCCCGGATTCTGCAACGACTCGTTATCGACCAAGACGCCGCTAGCGAGAGCATTCCAATCCAAAACCACGTCTTGGCCAGACACCAACGCAGGCAATCCCAACGCAAAAGCCGCCGATATGCTGATGCCTATCGCCTTCCTTTTACTCCGTGAGCGTCGCGAAACAGCTTTTTGCTCAACAACCCTCGATTCCACTACCTCAAAACAATTCATGCAGGCCTCCTTTCAAGGCTATCCGATCAGCGTGCCACGCCAAACGGGCGTAGCAATACCATCGCGGTCTGAATCCATCGCAGGACTACCGGCTTCGCTTACCCAATGGGACAAACGGAGCGGATTGGGGCCTGAGCGAGGCGGGACAATACGAATAATTCGATGGCCCAGACCAAAGGCGGGATGTCGGTTGAACCGTGGAGCCGTGTGAGCACCACCCTCATATCAACCACACCGAGCAAGCAGCGGCCGCGGTTCACGGCAAACTAAAACCACTCGGTAAACCGCAGAACGGCTATTCGGAAAGGTTATTGCAGGGGTGAAAAAATAAATCGAAAAAAGTGTCGTCGCCATTAAGCCAACTGCGGAGCAACGTAACCACTGCGCAGCTTGCCATCCTCGGCGACGCTGCTTTTGAAGTCGCAGGGGTGGGCGGCATCACCCAGGCCCCAGTCGTCGGCGTAGAGCTCGGCCACTTTTTGCATGACTTCCGGGGGCAGCTCGGTGCCGTCGCAGCAGTCGACGTATTTATCCACGTCGTCGGTGCTGAGGATGTTGGGTTCGATACTCACCATCGCAGGCTGCATGGCGAGCCAGCGGATCGCGAACTGCGTGACGGTCATGCCCAGGTCGCCGGCCATCTCGCGGACGATGGCGTTTTTCTTCAGACCGTACACCATCCACGCGCGGTCGCGGTACTTGCGGTGGTCGCGGTCGGGGAACTTGTGGTGCTCGTCCTTGAACTCTTCGTCGAGCATGCCCGAGTTGGTGGGGACGCGGGCGATGACGCCGCCCCGGCCGCGGGCAGCGGCAATCTCGCCGAACTCCCGGCCGAGGTCTTGCTCGTAGAGGTTGGCTACGGTCTGCACCGTCGCGGCGTCGTGTTCAAGAAACGCGGCGTGGCCCTCCTCCCGCCAGCCGATCGCCGGGCCGAGCGCGATACCCCACTCCTTGATCTTGCCTTCTTCTTTGAGCTTCTCAAGTTCTTCAAACAATTCCGGGGTGTATTGCGGCAGCTTGATGTTGTGGGCTTGATAGAGTTCGACGTAGTCGACGCCCATGATCTTGAGCGAGCATTCGAGCTCGCGCCGCATGTTGTCGGGACTAAAGTTCTGGGTCCGTTCGCGGTGCGATCCCTCTTCGCCGGGGTCGGAGACGAGGTCGTAGCCGAACTTGGTGGAGAGGACGATGTTGTCCCGGCCGGCGTATTCGAGCGTCGGCTTCATGAGCGACTCCGCTCTCCAGTTGCCATAGGCCGGGGCGGTGTCGAAGAACGTCACGCCACGGTCGACCGCGTGGTTCTGGATGGTCACGGCCTCGTCGTCGGTGAAGTCGCCCCACCAGTTGACGCCGAAGGTGAAGTTGCCAAAGCCTAGGAGGGAGACGGAGAGGTCGGTGCCGGGGATGATGCGGGTGATCATACGGGAATCGTAGCCCATGCTGGAGTGGGCGTCGCTACCGCTCGGGATATGGGCTCACCGCTTGATAATCGCCCGGTCACGCAGGGCTTCGAACTGCTCTTTGAACCGCGGGCCGCCGAGGTCGGGGTGGGACTGTTCGAGCTGCCGGACGCGGCGGACGACCTCGGCCACGCCTTCGCCCAACGCGAGGTTGATCTCCAGCCGGGTGATCCAGGCCCGCCAATACGTCTCGGGGTACGGCTCGCTGAGCCCGCCGAGGATGCGGTTGAGGATCGGCGTCGCTTCCCGCAACGCCGCCTCGTCCCCGCGGCTGACCAACGCCCGAGCTTTCTCAAAAAGCACATCGACGTTGTTGGCGAAGTCGGCGTCCAGCCGGGTGTCGCGGAGATACGCCAACGCCTCGTCGGGCCGGTTGGCGATCCGCAGCGATTTCAATACGACCAACCGGTACGGCAGCATCTGCCGGGCGTCGAAGCCCTGGCCTTCAGCCCAGTCGGCCAGGAGCTTGGCCATCGCCGCCGCGGCGTCCGCCAGACGGGCGGAGCGTGGCGCACTGTCGCCGAGCTCCGCGATCTGACCCTCCATGTCGCCGAGCACGTTGTTGATCACGCCCGCCGCGGCGTCGGGGAACCGCCCCATCATCGCCCCGGCGGCGTCTTGGGCGTCGCTCAGCCGATCGCCGTCGACCAGGATCAGCAGGCGACGCTCCAGGCCAAGGCGGACCAGCTCCGGGCGGTCGGCGAAGTCGGACTCGAAACCTTTCAGGTTGAACAGCGCGCCTTCGAGATCGCCCCGCGTCGCGGCGATGCGGGCTTTGGCCAGGCGGGCGTGAGCGATCGCCCGGGCCGCGGCGTCGGCCTGCCCGGCGTCGGCGGCGTTTCTCCAGACGGGCGTCGCGGCTTCCGTGGCTCGACGGGCCGCGTCCATCAGCTCGGCCTCGATGCGGTTGCGCGGCGAGCCGGCCGACGTCTGGCTGAACCATTCCGAGAGCACGGCGACCCGCTGGGCCTGGGCCGCGAGGTAGTTCGGGTGGTTCTTCAGCTGCCGGGCGTAGAGCTCGGCGGCGGCCTCGTAGTCGCCCCGCGACTCGAAGACCGCGAAGGCGTAGTACAGCAGCCGATCGTCGGCGGGCTTGGTCGTGTCGAAGTCGCCGGACTCGTAGAGCACCCGCATGGCCCGCTCGAACGCCGGCGTCACGCCCGGCTGCGCCGCGTAATTTCGGTGCAGCGATTCGAGGATGCGCGACGCCAGATCGATCGCGTCGGTCGCCACCGCCAGGCCCGGCGTCTGCTCAGCCACGTCCGTCGCCAACTCCGCGGCCGACAGCAGGCTCCCCAGTTTTTTCGGTTCCAAGGCATAGGTGGCGTACGCCCGGTTGTACCGCCCGATCGCCCACGCCTCGTCGCCCACCGCGGCCCGGTTGTCGAGGCTGAAGCCGAGCGTGACGGCTCGTTCGAGTTGCTCCCGCCCACGGTCGGTTTCGCCTTGCTGCAGGGCCAGCAGCCCTCGCCGCCGGGCCATTTCGGCAACCGCCGCCCGCACCCGCCCCGGTACCCGCGCGAGCGTCAGTCCGTCTGCGTCCGTCGGAAAAGTTGACGCCCAGCGTGAATAGATCAGGTTGCGTAGCGCCGGCGCTTGCGGCCCGAGCGACGGGTCGGCGAGCAGATCGAAGTACACCGCGTAGGCCCGGTCGGCCAACTCGATCCGTTCGTTGCCGGTCGCCTCCTCCGCGGCGCGGAGCCGCATGAGGTGCAAGGCATCGGTCACCAGCAGCCGGTCGTAGATCCGCTCGCGGACGTTTGAACGGTTTGCGAGTTCGGCGAGCTGGGACTGCCCTGCTTCGGACGAGCGAGTCTGCTCAGTCGCTAATGCCCGAGCGATCGACGCGGCCAAGCCGTCGCCCCCGGAATCCGATCCGTTGCCAGCGACGGCAGCAGCCAGATAGTCCGTCTCAGCTTGAGCGGTGTTGCCTTCGGCCAACACGACCCGACCTGCCAACGACTGAGCCCGGCGTTGCAACGCGTCGCCTCCGATGTCGCCCTCGACAAACGGGCGTAATGCCGTCGTCGCGGCGCGGCGTAGACGCGCACGCTCGGCGTCGGGCGTCCGTTCGATCCCGCCAAAGTAGGGGTGGCTGTCGGGCAGCAGCGTGGCGTAGTGGGCGGCGTTGGCCTTGAACCAAGGCGTCCGCTGATCGCGGTATTCGTCGAAGATGCGGGCCCCGTCGGGCGACGACTCCAGCTCGGCCCGCAGGTCGACGTCGCGGTCCAGCCGGGACTCGAGATCGGCGAACTCCTGCTCGGCCCGCTCCAGCATGACCAACGCGATCGGCACGTCTTGACCAAACACCTGCCGCTGTTCGTCGGTCGGCACCCCGAACTCGACAAAGGCCGGGGCCGACCGGCGGAAGCCTTGGAGGTGCGTCACCAACAGCATCTCGGCGAGATCGGTCCGCCAAACGGGACGCAGCGGGTGGCCGGCCATTTCCGGGTCATCGATCAGCTCACGCAGCAGTCGCCGCGCTTCGTTGAATTTTTCGAGCCGCTGCGTGGCGTTTAGCGCCGGATCTTTGGCGGCGGCGCGGAGGCTTTCAATCTCGGTGAGGGTGGGCTGGGCTAAGACCGAAGAGCAGGACAGCAAAAGAGCCAGAGAGCAGAAAATCGAGAAGACGAGGGCGTGACGCCGGCCGTGGGTTTTCATTTCCTGCTTTCCTGCTCTGTGGCTCTACGGCTCTATCGCGCTACCGCTTCGCTGGAGCGAAGCTGACGTTGGTGTATTTCGCGGTCACCGCGGCGTTGAACGCGTTGACCACGTGCTGCCAGCGGACGCTGCCGGTCGGCTCGATGAGGACGGGGTTGTCGGCGTCGTAGATGCCTTCGGCGCTCGGGCTCTCGGGGTCGAAGCGGAGGCGGTCGAGGTCGGCGGCGAGCTCACCGAAGCCGGTGTAGCGGATCGGCCGATCGGGGGCGCCGCGTTCGATACTCACCAGGGCATCGTCGCTGGGGTCGGCGGCCAGGCGGATGACGATCTTCTCGCGGGGAAGCTCGGTCGAGGCGGTCGGCGTGCCGGTGCCCTGGGGCAGCTTCGCGCTGAGCACGCCCTCGTCGACCATGAAGTTGGCGGTGACGACGAAGAAGATCAGCAGCTGGAAGATGACGTCGATCATCGACGTTAGGTTAAGCTCGCCGACCTTGGCGGATTTGCGGCGGCGCTGCCGGGCCGAGTGGTGATGGACCGTGGCTTGGTCGGCGGGTTCGGGTTGGGCGGCGTGGGTTTGGGCCATCGGTAAATGAAAAATTCAGCGGTCGGGCATGTACGCCACGAGGTTGACGGTCTCGATCCCCGCGGCGCGAACGGCGTCCATGATCGGCTGCATCTGGTCGTAGTAGATCGCCCCGTCGGCCCGGAGCATGACCTCGATCTCGGGGCGTTGGGCCTTGATCGCTTCGAGCTTGGCGATGATGCCGGGCAGATCGTTTGCTTCGTAGCGGGAACCCGAGCCCGTACCGACCTTGACATAGCTCGCCGTACCGGTGTGCGTCAGCGGAAACGACTCGCGGCCCTTGCGGGTGAACGGCTCGGGGGCGACGTTGATCACCACGCGGTCGACGTCCCCCAGCTCGCGGGTCTGCGGCTGTTCCAGCTCGGGAAGGATCATGTCGACGGTCTCTTCCGAGACGATGTTGTTGACCAACATGAAAAAGATGATCAGCAGGAACACCACGTCGATCAGCGGCGTGATGTTCATGCTCGGGGCGACGGCGCCGCGTTGGATCACTTTCGACATCGCAGGTCACCCGTGGGTTTATTTGTCCGACGACGAGGACAACGAACGCTTCTTGCGGCTGGGCCGGAACGGCTTGATGAGCTGCTCGGCGGCGACGACGCCCTCGGCCGTGATTGCGTCGATCTTGTTCCGCACCACCGCATAAGACGCCAACGCCGGGATCGCGACGACCAGGCCCCAGAACGTCGTGACCAGCGCGGTCGAGATGCCCGCGGCGAGCTCGATCGGGTCCGCCCCGCCGCCGGCGTCGACAAGGGCCTGGAACGCCTTGATCATGCCGTAGACCGTGCCGAACAGGCCCATCATCGGAGCGATGTTGCCCATTACGTTTAGCACCTCGATCGGGCGGAGGATGCGGCTGGCCTCGGCGTCGCCGGCCTCTTCGAGGGCCCGCTCCATCGCGGCATAACCATGGCTGGCTTCGTTCAGGGCCGACGCGGTGATCCGGCCGAGGTAGCTGGGGTCTTGATTCGCCAGTGCGATCGCCTCGCGGTACTGCTTGGCCGCGATCATGCGTTCGATATTGGCTTCGATGTCGTCGGGCAACAGGTTCACTCGGCGGTAACGCATCACAAACACCAGCGTCAGCCCGAGGCTCACAAACGAGGCGAGGATCAACAGCCAGATGATCGCCAAGCCAAGCGGATCGCTCGACCAGAAAAACGCCTGGAAAAAGCTGGAGCTGACGTCGCCGGTCTCGTCCTGCGCTAGTGCGCTGGTCGGCAACGCCAGCGACGCGACGCCGAGCAGTGTGGTGGTTAATTTTTTAGGCAACGGGTAGGTCATGGGCAGTTTGTGGCTGGGGACTATGGTTGAAACGTTGCGGGGTCATGGTAACGCAACCCCGGGGCATTCGGCCGGTTACTCGGCGGGCAATGCGTTGGTGGTGACGGTCAGGTACTCGCCGCCGGAGCGTTGGGCGATCTCGGCCATAAGCGACGGACGGCGTTGGCCGGTCGTTGGATCGATCAGGCCGGCCCGGTCGGCGACGTCATTGAACTGGATGGTGTTGATTACCGTGCGGTTGCGGAGCCCCCGGTCCACGGCGGTCAGGATATCGGCCCGGTTGTTTTCGTAAACGGTGCCTGGTCGGCCGTAGAGGTTTTGCGACAGCAGGAAGATCAGCTCGGGCTTGTAGCGGAACGCGCGGTTCAACGCATCGATCACGTCGCCCGACCCCGCGTTGACGATGTTGCCCGACGCAGGACGGAGCCACTTGAGCGTCTGGGCCTTGGCGTCGGCGGTGGCGCGTTTCATGCCACGGGGCGGCGGCTCTTTGGTGCCTTTACCGTCGAAGACGACAACGCTAAACCGCTGCTTCTCGCTCATGTCGCGCAGCGATTTCGCTAGCTCGTCGACGATCTCGGGGTAGTCGCTGATGATCGAGCCGTCGGCCTCGAGGACGAAGACGATGTTCTTAGCGTTGCCGCCGCTGCCGAAGAAGTTGGTTTCGAACGGGGCGGCGTCTTGAGGGCTGACCTCGAACGACGGGGCCTCGGCGGCAAGGGGTTCGCCCAAGCCAGGGAGTTCGAGGTCCAGGGCGAGATCGACTTCGAGCGGGGTTGGGTCGGGCGCGGGCGGCGCGGCCTGCGTGGGTGTTTGGGTTTCGAGGCGTTGAACGGTTTCGATCTCGAGCGGCGTGCCGGGGTTGTCGCTGAGGCTGACCAGCGGCACAACGATCTCGTCGTCACTAAGGACCTGGCGGACCGACCAGACGACGAAGACCGCGACCACTATCAGCGCCGCGTGGGCGGCGAGGGAGATCGCCCAGGGCACGGCCTTGACCAGCGGGCTTTCGGGTTTGCGTTCGGCGACGGGCGGGGCTTCGCCGCCGTGGGCCTCGACGAACGCCAGCGAGGCCTCGGCCGCGGCGGGGTCGACGGCGTCTTCGGGAGTTCCGGGTTCTCCGGGGGTTCTCGGGGCCGAGTCATCACCGTCGTTGGCTGAGGCGGCGTCCAGTCCGCCGGCACGTTGCATGGATTGGTCGATCGCGTCGAGGTCGGAAGCTTCGAGCCATTCGTCGTCCGCCGCGTCGGTAAACAGCGAGGGCGGCGAGCCGTCGTCGGAAGCTTTTCCCTCCTGGGGTTCGGAGCTGCCCGGAGAGTTCCGGGGGTCCGGGGGATGACTTTCGGCAAAGCCCAACCAGAGCATGGGCGGTGGCTCCCGTGATCGAAGTCTCGGCGTGGCCGACGTGAGGCGCACGCGAATAAAGAATATTAACCGATGCGCACCACACCAGACGGTGAGGCGACCGCAACGTCGATTTAACCCCGTCGCTTACGGCGGGAGCGCGGGGAGAGCCCCGCGGCTAAAAAGTGGAGCGTTACTGCGGCAGCAGGTCGTCTTCGCTGAAGTAGCGGTGGACGCCGCCGGACTGCATGGCGATGAGTTCGAGGGTGCCGAGGCGGGTGGGCGAGGACAGCGGGTCGGGCCGGCGGACCTGCAGGGTGTGGAAGACGACGTCTTTGGTGTTCGCGGTGCCGATGAGCGAGAGTAGCTCGGCGCGGCGGGCGAGCGCTTTTTCACCGCGGCCGGTGAGGCCGTCGCTGAGCAGGATGATGGCATCGGGCTGGTAGGCGAGCGCCCGGCGGATTGCGGCGCTGGCATTCGGCCGGCCGTTGGCGATCACGCGGGCGGAGGTGGGCTCGATCCACTCATGGGTGTGGCGGACCGCGCGGGAGGTAGCCTTCTTCATGCCGACGGGCGAGGCCTCGACGACACCGTCGCCCGTGAAGAAGAGCACGGCAAAGGACTGTTCGGGCTGGAGGTCGCTGATGGCCCGCTGCAACTCCTGCTTGATGAAGGGCAGGGTGTCGATCAACGAGCCCGAGGCGTCGATGATGTAGACGAGGCGGGTGGCGCCGGGCGTGCCGTAGAGGCCGCCGTGGGTGTAGTGCGGGGCGTCTTCGGGCGCTGCGGGCAGTTCGGGGGGGAAGGCCGCGTCGGGCTGAGGGATGGCGACCATCGGATTGAAGGGTTCGACCGCCGCGCTGGGGGCCGGCTTAGGCGTGAGCATCGCGACTTGAGGCGCTGCTATAGGTTCGGTCGTAACGGATTCCGCCGGACTAGGTATGGCGGGCGTTTCGGAGATGGCCACGACTTCGACGGGCGGGGCCGGGCGGGCGACGACATGCGGCACCACACGTTCGGCGGGCTCGGTCAAATTGATGGCCGGCTTCGGCGGGTTCGGGACCGCTTCCGGGACAGCGGCCATCACCGGCTCCGACACCGGGCTCACTGTCGACGCCTCGGCTATCACCCCCGGGTCACGCCCTTGCGTTGTCCAGGCCACCGCGATCGCCAACCCAAACAACAAAACATGGGCCCCGACTACGATTATGCGTGGCAAGACGTTTGGCCCCTTTTCGTTGGGCTGGTCGGTGGCCGTGTGGGCGTCTTCGGGGAGGGATGCGGGAAAATTCGTCATAACGGATCGTTTCCGGATCAGATGGGCGAGATAGATGCACGTCATGTCTGTGCGGTTGAGCTATAGATCGACCAAGACGTCCGAGAAACGCGATTTTTCGGCGATTCGGACCTCGATTCGGCCAGGCCGGGCCTGTCTCAAACCGCCCCGCCGCTCAGCTGAATATGGACACCATCCATGACGCGGTCGATAAGGACCGCGGTAAGCTGAGCCGCGAAGAACTAACCAAGGACTGACTCATGTTTGCTCTACTCGCATCACCGCAGCGGTTTGCCAGAGCCGGTCCATGTTGGGGCTCGCGGTTTCGATTCTGGGGGGGAGACACGGTTTGAGCGGGGTTTTAAGCCAGGGATTTGCGATGTTTTCGCTGCTGCACGCCGTTTCGGTGGTCGTTTGCGGCGTCGTGATCGTGGTGGTGGTCGGGCTCGGCCGAGGTGCTAAAGAACCGAAGACCCGCGTGGCCATGACGCGAGCGGTGGCGGTTTTGGGGCTGGCCGCGTGGGGGCTGCAGCAGGTCGTGGCGTTTGGTTTCGACTGGCGGCCGAGCCACAGCTGGCCGCTGCACATCTGCGACCTGGCGGGCCTGCTCGGGCCGATCGCGCTGCTGACCGGGTGGCGGCCGCTGCGGGCGACGGTTTATTTCTGGGCGATGGGGCTGGCGGTTTGGGGCGTGGTGACGCCGACGCTGGCCGAGGGGCCGGGCACGCTGGTGTTCTGGCTGTTCTGGATCAACCACGGCGGGGTGATGCTTTACGCGGTCTACGACGTCGCGGTGCTCGGCTATCGGCCGACGCTGCGGGGTTGGGGGCTGGCCTCCATTGTCTCGCTGGCCTATGTCGCGGTGGTCGTGCCCCTCAATCTGGCGAACCCCGGCTGGAACTACGGCTACCTCGGGGACTTCGAGCTCAGCCAGAAAACCCCGCTCGACCTCCTGCCGGCCTGGCCGATGCGGCTGCTGGGGATCGAGGTGCTGGGGGCGATGATGATGTTGCTGGCCTGGCTGCCGTGGGGCGTGCTAGCTTGGCGGCAGCGGCGATTGGGAGTAGGAGTCGAAGCGGCCAAATAAATGTGAACAGGACACGAACAAAACTGATCGTGTTTTTTAACTCAGCCCAGTAAATAGCCAGCCGATTCACCGGGTCAAACCCCATCGCGTTAAGCTGGGTAAGAAACCTTGTAAAGATGCAATAAGCCATACGTTTTTTCCAAAAAAACGAGTTCAGACGACCGAAAGCTTTTCGCATTTAGGGCTTGCCCCGAACGACCTTGGCAGTATCTTTGTACGTAAGAGAAGCGAGTGCAGAATGCCGCGCGCCTGTTATTTGCTAGCGCTAACGGACAAGATGACATGGCGGGAGGAGACACGTTTAATCCGCCAAGTCGGATACGACGTCTGGGCGTAGCCCGCTGTTGGGCTCTCGTAGGTTGGGGACCATGAAGATCCTTCAATGCCACAACTTGTATCAGCTCGCCGGCGGCGAAGATAGCGTCTTCAAGGATGAACGTGAGCTGCTGGAGAGCCGCGGCCACGAAGTGGTGCAATACATCCTGCACAACGACGCCGTCAACGACGTGTCGAAGCTTCGGCTGGCGGCCGGGACGGTGTGGAGCCGCAAGTCGGCGGGCGAGCTGCGCGAATTGGTCCGCCGGGAAAAACCCGACGTCGCCCACTTCCACAACACGCTGCCGTTGATGTCGCCGTCTTCGTACCACGCGGTGCGTTCCGAGGGCGTGCCGGTGGTGCAGACGCTGCACAACTACCGGCTGCTCTGCCCCAAGGCGACGTTTTTTCGCGACAACCACATCTGCGAGGAATGCCTGCACAAACGAGTCAAGCTGCCCGCGATCAAGCACGGCTGCTACCGCGACAGCCGCGCCGCAACGGCCGCCGTCACCGCCATGCTGAC
>JBCDJW010000044.1:0-17195 GCA_038747275.1 Planctomycetota bacterium
CGTAGTTGGTGGTTACCGGCACGCCGATGCCCTTGGCCACGGCCTGCTGGTTCCACGGCTCACCGACGCAGTAGCCCTGGATGTTGCCGGACTCGAGGGTCGCGGGCATCATCGGGGGCGGGGTGACGGAGAGCTCGACCTCGGCGTCGGTCCGCCCGCCGATGTCGGTGGCGGTGTACATGCCGGGGTGGATGCCCGCGGCGGCGAGCCAGTAGCGGATCTCGTAGTTGTGGGTCGAAACGGGGAAGACCATGCCCATCTGCAGCTTCTTACCGTCGTCGATGTATTCCTGGACGACGGGCTTCAGCGAGTCGGCGGTGATGGGGTGCGACGGCTGGGGGCTGTCGAGAGCCGGGTCGTTCTCCTGCATCTGCTCCCAGATGCTGTTGGAAACGGTGATACCGTTGCCGTTGAGGTCCATGGTGTAAGCGGTGATGATGTGGGCCTTGGTGCCGAAGCCGATGGTGGCGGCGATGGGCTGGCCGGACAGCATGTGGGCCCCGTCGAGCTCGCCGGAGATGACGTTGTCGAGCAGCGTCTTCCAGTTGGGCTGGGCGATAACTTCGACCGACAGGCCTTCGTCTTCGAAGTAGCCCTTTTCTTTAGCAATAACGATCGGCGCGCAGTCGGTCAGCTTGATGAAGCCGAACTTAAGCTCGTCTTTCTCGACGTCGAGCGGCTCGGTTTCCTGAGCAACAGCAGGGGAAGTGGCCGCCGCGGCAACCGCGAGCAGGCTCAGAAACGTACGGGTACGGTTAAACATCACGAAATCTCTCCAGGACAAAAAGGGGCGAGGCAGGCAGCAGGTCTGCGATGGTGGTGCGTCGGATGACGCGAGGCACCTTGTCGGGCAGAGTCGATGGGGCGTGAAACACGATAAAGCGTCAGACGGCGGATCAACTCCGACATCAGGACGCCATTGTCCTGGCAGCAAGGTTGGGGGGAGGCCGGACGTACAACGTGCGGCCGAAGAGCGTGTGGCAACCGCCGTGCCAATCCGCATACGTCGGCTGGTTCAAGCTGTTCGAGTCCTCCCGCCGGCAGAGCAGCTTGGGCAAAAATGTGCCTCACCCACAAAAAAACGCGGATACTGCTGAGTGAAAAAATCTGGCGTAAGAAATCCCCCGATGGAAACTGGACTTGCTCAATCCGTTGGCAATCAGGTCGGATAACGCTCGGGCTGCCTAAGCCGTCAGCAGAGCCTAAAGTTGATTTGGTGTGTAGAACGAAGCCTGTAACTTAGTATCGGCCGTCGGGCCGGCTTGCCTAATGCGTGGCACATAAATTGCAGTGCTATTCATCGACCGCGATCAACATAAACATAACTGCCTGGACAACGGCGTCCGACCCGGAAGTGTTAATGGGTCGGTTTTTTTTTGGGCATTTTTGTTTCGCAAAGGCCTCGTGGCCTAGAAACCCGGCTCTGGAGTACCCCATGGCATGTGACGGACAATCCACCCTGAAAGGCGCCCCCGTCGACAGCTTCACCGACGAGCAGCGTCGCTACCTCACCGACATGCTCGGTCAGCTCGACCTCGTCGCCTTCTGGAAACAACCCCCCGCCCCGGCCCCCGTCGACGACGCCCCCGGAACCGGGTCGTTCAATGGTGCCCAGATCTCCGTGTTCGGCACGCCCTACGAAGACCTCTGCAAACAGGAACAACTCAAGCTCGAACAGCACCCCGGCGAGATGTGGCCCAAGCTCCGCGCCCACGCCGATGCCGGCAAGATGCCCGAGGGCGGCGACGTATTCATGTTCAAACACCACGGCATGTTCAACGTCCAACCCGCCCAGCCCGGCTTCATGTGCCGGATGCGCATCCCCGGCTGCAAGCTCCGCGGTGACCAACTCAGCCTCCTCGGCGACCTCGCCCAAGACCTCGCTGGCGGCTACGCCCACGTCACCACCCGCGGCAACCTCCAGGTCCGCGAGATCCGCCCCGAGAACATGATCAAAGTCATCGAGTCGATGTACGAGATCGGCCTGACCAGCAAAGGCTCGGGCGGCGACAGCGTCCGCAACATCACCGCCAACCCCACCGCCGGCTTCGATACCCAGGAGCTGATGGACCTGCTCCCCTACGCCAAACGTATCCACCAGCACGTCCTCAACACCCCGTCGCTCCACGGCATCCCGCGTAAGTTCAACATCGCCTTCGACGGCGGCGGCGTGATCTCTTCTTTGGTAGACACCAACGACCTCGGTTTCGTCGCCCACAAACTGACTGATGAGTACCTCGCCGCGAACCCCGAGCTGGCCGAGAAGGCCCCCGACGGGATCGTCTGCCGCATCCTGCTCGGCGGGATCACTGGGCACCACGACTTCGCGATCTCGTCGGGCTTCGCCTGCCTGCCCGACCAGATGGTCGACATCTGCGTCGCCGTACTCAACGTCTTCCTCGAGAACGGCGACCGCACCAACCGCAAGAAAGCCCGCCTCAAGTACATCCTCGACAGCTGGGGCCACGAAAAATTCACCGAGACCGTCGAAGAACGCCTCGACTTCGACCTGCTGCGTCTGCCCGCCGAGGCGACCCACGAACGCGGCCCGATCGACCGCCTGGCCCACATCGGCGTCCACCCCCAAATCGACCCCGATAAGCGCTACCTCGGCGTGTCGCTGACCCTCGGCCGGATGTCCCCCGAGCAGATGCGTGGCCTTGGCGCAATCGCCCAGCGCTACGGCAGCAACGACATCCGCCTGACCGTCTGGCAGAACCTCATCATCCCCGACGTGCCGGCTGACAAAGTCGACGAGGCCGTCGCCGCGATCCGCGAACTCGGCCTCGACATCAACGCCTCGACCTTCAAGGCCGGCGTCGTCGCCTGCACCGGCAAGTTCGCCTGCCAGTTCGCCTCGGCCCACACCAAAGAGTCCGCCGCCTCGGCCGCCGACCACCTCGACGAAAAGTTCACCCTCGACCAGCCGATCAATATCCACCTCACCGGCTGCCCCCACAGCTGCGCCCAGCACTACATCGGCGACATCGGCCTCGTCGGCTCGTCGACCAAAGACGGCCGCGAGGGCTACAACGTCGTCCTCGGCGGCGGCTCCGACCACGACCAGGGCATCGCCCGCCCCTTCGCCGGCCCTGTCGCCGCCGAAGAGCTCAACCCCTTCCTCGAAGGCGTCATCGGCTCGTACCTCGACCACCGCCACCCCGAAGAAAGCTTCCTCGACTTCACCCGCCGCCACGACGACGACCAGCTGCAGACCCTGCTGCTCCCCGCCGGGGACTCCGCCGTCGCTACCGCATAAAAACGCAACCAATCAACCCGAAACATCTTTTCAAACCCCCGATCCCAAACCCCTCATACCCATGATCGCAAGCAACTCCGAACTGACCAACGCCCTGGCCCGCGTCTCCTCCGGCGAAAACCCCACCCCCTCGCCGCTCGTCCCCGCCGACGCCCCGTTCACCGACTCGCAGCGGCAGTGGCTCGACGGCCTGCTCACCGGCCTCGCCACTATGGCCAACGCGGCCGCCGCGGCCAACAGCGGCGCCGGCGGCGAACCCGAAGCCCCCGCCACGCCCCTACTCATCGCCTACGGCTCGCAGTCCGGCAACGCCGAGGCACTCTCCAAAGACGTCCGCAAGCACGCCACCGCTCAGGGCTTCGGCCCCGAAGTCACCGAGCTCAACGCCCTCGAGCCCGCTGACCTCGCCAACCACGCCCACGTGCTCATGCTCTGCAGCACCTTCGGCGAAGGCGACCCACCCGACAACGCCATGAAGTTCTTCGAGAAGCTCGGCTCCGCCGAGGCAGACCTCTCCAACACCAACTACTCCGTGCTCGGCCTGGGCGACTCGTCCTACCCCGACTTCAACAGCGCCGCGACCGAGCTCGACGCCGCGATGGAGCGCCTCGGCGCGAAGCGCGTCGCCGACATGGTGCCCTGCGACGTTGCCTACGAAGACGACTTCGACGAGTGGAAGACCGCGGTTTTCGCCAGCGAGGCCTTCGCCAACGCGGCCGCTTCCGGGGGCGGGGCGGCGGCCGCGGCCGAACCCGAAGTCAAAGAGCTCTACAACAAGAACAACCCGTTCGGCGCAACGCTCCTCGAAGTCCGCAACCTCAACGCCGAGGGCTCGGCCAAGGAAGTCAACCACGTCGAGATCGACCTCGCCGGTGCCGGCGTCGACCTCGAATACGAAGTCGGCGACGCCCTGGGCGTTTGGCCCATCAACTGCACCGAATCGGTTCAGGAAGTCCTGACCGCCGCCGGCTTCAACGGACGCGAAACCGTCACCCTCAAGTCCGGCCCGACCTCGCTCCGCGCCGCCCTGCTCAAGCAACTCGACATCTGCGTCATCACCGCCAAGACCCTCGAGACCCTCAACATTGACGCCGAACCCAAAGACGTCGAGGGCATGCAACTCGTCGACATCATTGAGAAGTACGCGCCCGAGATCGTGCCCCAGCAACTCGCCGAGGCGCTCCGCCCACTCCAGCCCCGCCTCTACTCCATCGCCTCCAGCCCCAACGCCCACCCCGGCGAGGTCCACCTCACCGTCGGCGCCGTCCGCTACGAGACCCACGGCAAAAAGCGTAAAGGCGTAGCCAGCACCTTCCTTGCCGACCGCTGCGGCTGCGGCACCAACGTCGGCGTCTACCTCCAACGGTCGGCCCACTTCCACCTGCCCGCCCCCGAAGCCCCCCTCATCATGGTCGGCCCCGGCACGGGCATCGCCCCGTTCCGCGCCTTCCTCGAAGAACGCGCCGTCGCCGAAGCCCCCGGCAAGAACTGGCTTTTCTTCGGCGACCAACAC
This sequence comes from Planctomycetota bacterium, assembly GCA_038747275.1. GTDB lineage: Bacteria > Planctomycetota > Phycisphaerae > Phycisphaerales > Phycisphaeraceae > Algisphaera. Next base: position 4,773 of record JBCDJW010000044.1, read on the forward strand.
GAAGCCACCGACTTCCTCTACCGCGAAGAACTCACCGACCTGCAAGAAAAGGGCGTGCTCAACAAACTCAGCCTCGCCTGGTCCCGCGACGGCGACCAGAAGGTCTACGTCCAGGACAAGATGCGTGAGGCCGGCAAAGAGCTGTTCGAATGGCTCGAAGACGGCGGCTGCTTCTACGTCTGCGGCGACGCGTCCCGCATGGCCGTCGACGTCGACAAGGCCCTGCGACAAGTCATCGGCGAGTACGGCGGGCTCGACGAGGCCGGCGTCGAGGCCTACATGGAACGCCTCAACGACGAGCACCGCTACCAACGCGACGTCTATTGATTCACGAACGGGCGACGGGCCGGTTGAGCGATGAGTCGATCGCGCGGTCGGCCCGTCGCCCTCTCACTTGTTTCACTCCAAACTTATGCCCGCCGTTAAGTCGCCAGACCGCCCCGCCACCACTACCTCCCTGCCGGTCATGCCGGCACGGGAAGCGGGCGTGCGGCTCAACGATTTCTACGAGGTCTACGCCGACGCCGACCCCAAGGCCGCCCAGGCCGAGGGCAAACGCTGCTTCAACTGCGGCGCCGCCTTCTGCATGCCCGACTCGGGCTACGGCGAGGGCTGCCCGATCCACAACAAGATCCCGGAGTGGAACGAGCTCGTCCGCCTCGACCGGTGGCGCGACGCCTACGACCGGCTGAGCGTTACCAACCCGCTGCCCGAGTTCACCAGCCGCGTCTGCCCCGCCCCCTGCCAGCAGGCCTGCATCCTCGGCATCAACGAAGAACCCGTCCAGATCAAAGGGATCGAACGCTCGATCATCGACCGCGCCTTCGCCGAGGGCTGGGTCGACCCGCCGACGCTCGACGACGATATCAGTAGCTCCAGCGGCAAGTCGGTCGCGATCGTCGGCTCCGGCCCGGCCGGGCTGTCCGCCGCCGACCGCCTCGTACGCCGCGGCCACGCCGTCACCATCTACGAACGCAGCGACCGCGCCGGCGGCCTGCTCATGTACGGCATCCCCAACATGAAGCTCGATAAAGACGTCGTCCAACGTCGCATCGATCTCCTCGAAGCCGCCGGCGTCGTCTTCAAGCTCAACGCCGACATCGGCGCCGACATCGACCCCGAACAACTCACCCGCGATTACGACGCCGTGCTCCTCGCCGTCGGTGCCCAGAAGCCCCGCCTCCTCGATATCCCCGGCCGAGAGCTCCGCGGCGTCTCGCCCGCCATGGACTACCTCACTGGCGCGACCCAGAACCACCTCGGCGACGACCGCCTCCAGGCCATCGATGCCGCCGGCCGAGACGTCGTCGTCATCGGCGGCGGCGACACCGGGGCCGACTGCATCGGCACCGCCCTCCGCCAGGGCTGCCGATCCATCCTCAACATCACGCGCCGGCCCCAGCCCGCCGACACCCGCAACGCCCGCCAGCCCTGGCCCACCCCCGCCGAGGTCTACAAGCTCGACTACGCCCATACCGAGGGCGTCGACCGCTTCGGCCGCGACCCCCGCGAGTACCAAGTTTCCCCCCTCGCCTTTGTCGCCGACGAGTCTGATCCCTCCCGCGTCGCCGGCGTCCGGGTCCAACGGCTCGATACCGACACCGAAGAAGTCCTCCCCGCTCAGCTCGTCTTCCTTTCCATCGGTTTCACCGGCCACGACGCCCCCCCGCTTGCCCAGGCCTTCGGCCTGACCGAAAAACGCGGTTCATTTGTCAGCGACGACCACCGCACCCCCCAGCCCGGCCTCTACGTCGCCGGCGACTGCCGCCGCGGCTCATCCCTCATCGTCTGGGCCATCCGCGAAGGCCTCGACGCCGCCCAGGTGATCGATCGCGACCTCACGACCTCGGCCTGAGCCCCACCAGAAAAGCTCGAAGCATTGACTTCGCGTGGCTCTTCGAGCACCCGAGATTCCGGGGGGTATCCCTCCAAAACTCAAGGTAAACACTAGCCTTGCAAGGGGTAATTCCCAAATAAATGAACGTTTTGGATGTTTATATTTTCAAAAACTGCATCCATATTCCTTATATTTCCCATATATCATTGACAGAGCAGAATTTTACCTGTAAGTTTTTGAACGAATTGAACGGTTTAAACGTCCAGCGAAAACGCTACGAGAGGATCAGCCCGATGAGTGTTCAGAAGACACCGGAAACCGCCGAAACTCCCCTAGAACCTGCCGACATCCGTTGGCCGGAGGGGTTGTCGTCCCGTGAACGCCGGGAGCTCGAGCCGCTGCTGCTGGGACCGATCGATTTCATCGACGACGAACGGTTCTACGAACCCCAGGCCCGCCGCAACATCCTCGACCCCAAGCACGACATCCCCCGCGCCAGCATCGGTTGGTACACCCGCCTCGCCCACGAGCGGGCCAACGACCCCCGTCTCAAGAACGCTAAGCTGCCCCTGCTGACCACCCAGCAAGAGCAAATTATTTTTCTCCAGTTCAATTACGCCCGCTACCGGGCCGAGCAGGTCCGCCAGTCGATCAACGTCCGTCGGCTGGGCGTCACCAAAGCTCGCGATCTCTTGTTCTGGTACCGGATGGCGATGGAGCTCCGCGAAAAAATCGCCGAGTACAACCTCGCCCTCGTCCTGGCGATGGCCAAGCGGCTGCCGTCCGGCAGCGTCGACTTCCCCGAGATGATCAGCGAAGGCAACATGGCCCTTTTGCGTGGCATCGATAAGTTCAACGTCTCCAAGGGCTTCAAGTTCTCGACCTACGCGTGCCGCGCGATTCTCAAGGGCTTCAGCCGGCTGGGCATGAAGACCACCCGCTATCGCTCGATGTTCCCCGTCGGCTTCGAGCCCGACTACGAACGCTCGAACTACGCCTCTGAGAAGGCTTCGTTTGAAGAAGAAGGCTGCGTCGAGCAGGTCTCTAACATCTTCCGCGAAAACCGCTCCGACCTCAGCGACCTCGAACTCGACATCATCTCGAAGCGTTTCGCCTTCGATCAGCCCGACGCCGACAAGGGCATGACCCTGCAAGAAGTCGGCAAGCTCGTCGGCCTCACCAAAGAACGCGTCCGCCAGATCCAGATCCACGCCCTGAAGAAGATGCGGGCCACGCTTGAAGAGTCCTACCTCAACGGCCCTTCGCTCGGCGAAGCCCTTGAAGAGGCCGGCGTCGAAGTCTAAAAATCAAAACCGCTAACCCCCAGGCTCGTTTCGCTCTGCGAAGCGGGCTTTTTTTACGTCTCGATTAGGCTGTCGGGCAGGCTGATTACCTTTTACGTTTACTCCTCGTCAAGGTACTCACGCCAACGCCCAGCATCCGTGATCACGTCCGCTTTTTCCCACCCGTATCCCGCCTCGTAAACAACCTCGCCCGCCGCGTCGGTGCGGGTGATCGCCAGGAGATGGCCGGCATCTTTGTCGTTCTCTTCCGCGTTGATGAGCACCACGCGCTCCAACGCAGCAGGCGGCACGCGGACCGCGGCACCCAGGCCGGAGCCGTCGAGTTCTTCCCACAACGCGATCCACCCCGCCGCGGGATTCATCGCCGGCTGCGCCTTACCGCCGTGCGTCGTCAGCCCCACCGCGATCGGCAAGCCCACCGCCGGCTCGCCGTTCTTCCAGAACCGCGACTCCGCCGAGAACAACCGTTCGCCCAGCGACAGGCCGATCCGCTTTTCTTCGCGATACACGTCGCCCAGCACTTCATTCTCGTATGTCAGCACGAAACGGACCCGCTCGGTCGTCTGCTCCTCGATCCGCCAGTCGATAAATGTCTCCAGCGGATAAATCTGCTCGTCGATCCACAATGCGGTACCGCCGCAGCCCAGCGAAGCGCCGACGACGTAGTTGTCTAGACCTTCGCCGTGGTCCTCGTGGTAAGAGGTGCCGTGGTTCAACGACAGGTCGTACCATTTGTCGACGATGGGGTAAGGCACGCGTTTAAGCCAGCAATCGATCCCCGCGTTCTCCCGGCTACCGCGTAACGCCGGGCCGTAGGCCCGGAACGCGACCAGGTCGTTTTCCCAGGCGAAGTCGTCGCTGCGTTCGGGGACGAAACGGGCGAAGGCACGCGGCTCGGGCGTAACGGTTTCCACCGCCGGCCCGGCGGTCGCCGCGGCAAACCCAGCCGCACAAAAAAGAACCATCAGGGAACGGATCATTGCGTACATCGATCTACTCCAGCCGAGCCCGGGGCCCGCTTCGGCGAGGCTCCGGGTTCGCGGTTGCGGCTTTATTCAATAATTAAAACTGACCATGACCTTGCTGCGGTAATCACCGTACCAGACGTACTCGCCGGCGAACCACACCAGCGTCTCGGGCCGATCGCGCACCAGCACGGGGCGTAGTTGGTTGTTCACCGGATCGAACGTCAGCTGCTCCCACTCCCAGCCGCTGCCGTCGTCGGCACGCTTGCCGCTGAACAGCTGATACACCCGATCGGGCAACGGCTCGTTGGTTTTCGGATTCACGTCGGCAGACACAACAATCCGGGAATCGTCGTGCGGGTCGAGGGCGATTCCCCCAGCGTAGTGCTGCTCCTCCGGATAGAGGTTGCTGCCGGCGAAGGCGATTTCCTCGGCCTTCCATTTGCCGTCGACAACCCGGCCCGTCCAGTACCGCATGTCGGTGCCGATGTCGCCGCTGGGCGAAGCGATAAACGCGCCGTAGGGCTGGCCGGCCTGGTCGTACTCCAGATCCCAGACCCAGCCGCGGCCGTTCTCGGTGCCGCCGTCGAAGACCAGCGTGCCTTCTTCGGGCGTCATCGTTTCGCCCGCCAGCACCTCGTCCAGTGTCAGGATTATCGTGCCGTCCGTCTTCCGGAAAGCACCGTCCTGGTAGTAGAGGTGGTAGACGTTGTTGTCCTTCGAGTTCCGCGGGTGGCCGTCGGTGTAGAGCAGGTCGAAACGGTCTTTGCCGTTATCGGCGTACTTCACGTACGGCCGCTGGTTGCTGTCCTCACCCGCGGCGATCAGCATATGCGGGCCATGCCACGTCTCGCCTTGGTCGTCGGAAAAGACGAAGTTGGGGTTGAAGTTGTTGCCGCGGAAAAAGTTGTAGATCCGCCCGCCCTCGTCCGACAGCGCGATGAGGTTTTGGTAGGTCAGGCCCTTGCGGGTCTCGACAAACTCGAACGCCCGCTCTTCCGAGACCTCCGGCGGGTTCCACCACTTGGGCGTCAGGTAACGCTGGTAGAAAAACTTGGCCCGGCTGTGCTGGGCGTAGGTCACGAGCAATCGGCCGTCGGGCAGCGACAGCATCGCGCCGTTGTTGTGGTCGTCCTTCTGGGTCCACGTGCTCAGCAGCACTTCCCGCTTGGCGTTCATCGCCGGGGGCTTGCCCTCGGAAACGTCGAGCCCGAACGAAGTCAACGCCGTCGTCCCGTCGCGCTTGACGTAGTTGACGTAAAGCCGTCCGCCGTGCATCACCGCCCGCTCGTCGTTGTACCAGGTGAACGCGCCGTCGTCGGCGACCACGCGCGGCCGGAAACCGTCGGCGGGCGAGTTGCCTAACTCACGATCCTTGCTCCACTCGGAGACCGCCGACGCCGCGAGGAGCATCGCCCCGGCCCCGTAGTCCACCGTGTCCCAAGGCCGTACCGCCGTCGGCGAAGCGCCGACCAATTGCGCGTGGGTCACCCGCCCCTCCGACGTCACGCAGCCCAGCAGCCCCCGCCAACCACGGAGGATCGCCGAGTCGAAATAGCCCTCGGGCAGCCAGCCCTCTCTGACGCCCTTCGCCAGGCCGTACACGAAGAACGACGAACCCGTCGACTCCTTGGTCGGGTAGTGCTCCGGCTTGTTGACCCACGTTCGCCACAACCCATCGTCCTGCTGCAGCCCCGCCAGCCGAAACGCCATGTCGCGGAACAGCTGCAGGTATCGCTCTCGCTGCGGGTCGTTCTCCGGCAGGTGTTCGATGATCCGCACCAGCCCCGCGAAGACCCAGCCGTTGCCCCGGCTCCAGAAAACTTTTTCGGTGTCGCCTTCTTTAGGCAAGTAACGGCCGTCGCGGTAGAACAGGTGGTCGTCGGCGTCATAGAGGTAGTCGACCGTGTCCCAGTACAGCTCGTGCATCGCTTCGCGGTAGGCCGGGTCGCCCGTCGCGGTGGACAGCCGGGCGTAGACCGGCGGGGCCATGTACAACGCGTCGCACCAATACCACAGATTCCGGCCGGTCCACGGCTCGGGCTCTTTCTTCCACGACTTCAATTCGCCCGGCTCGATCGTCTCGCGGTCCAGCAGCGGCCGGATCGCCTCGACCAGCGGCTCCAGCATCTTCAGGTCTTTCTTGATGAAGTAGAGCTCGAGGTAGGTCTGACCCGGGCAGATGTCGTCGGCGTGTAGCTCGTTGTTGATCCCCCACCCCGACCGCTCGCCCCACGCCTGCGACCGCTCGATAAACCACTCGTCGCCGGTGGCGTGGTACGCCTCGATCATCCCGGAGAAGAACGTCCCGACCAGCCAGTTCCGCGTCGGCGCTTCGGGGCCATAACGCTCAAGCTGATACTCCGCGACCCGCCGCATGGTTTTCTTCAGCGTCTCCGGGGCGACGGCGTAGGCGTCGAGCTGGCTGACGATCTCGGGCTGCGCCTCGGCCGACTCGGGCGTGAGCGTCACTGCGCTAAAAGAAAGGGTCGCGCATAAACCAAAACTGCAAATAGTGTTTTTCATGGGAGCCCTGTTCAGCAAGCCGGACGGATAAGAAACAGAAAATAAATCACGTAAGAGTGTGATAAACCAAACCACTCACGCTCCTAAGATGTAACCATATTCTTGTAGTGTAATTTTGCAATATCGCTCAAATGAAAACAAAAAAACACTGCACCGTCAGCACGACCCTTCGCTTTGCTCCGCCGGTGTAATCGTGCAGTCTGCGTCCAGAAATCACCGATGTAAGGCTATGCAAATCCGCCCGGTCATCACCATCGGCTTAGTCAGCTTGGCCCTCTTCATCGGGGCCGCGTTGGGACGCTGGACCGTGCCGCTGACGGTTAAAGCGGCCGAACCCGCGATCAACATAAGCGTTAGCCGATCCATCACCGCGACCGACTACGAAGTCGTCCGCGTGATCGACGGCGACACCTTTAAAGTCCGCTACGACGGCGACCTCACCTCCGTCCGCCTCTTGGATATCAACGCCCCCGAGCGCGGCACCCCGGATGCCGACGCCGCCACCGCCGAGCTCCGTCGGCTGATCGAGGGCAAGGTGGTTCACCTCGACTTCGCCGCCGCCCGCCGCCGCGACAACTTCGGCCGGCTGCTCTGCCGCGTCACCGTCGACGGCCTCGACGTCAATCAGCACCTGCTCGACCAGGGCTTCGCGACGCCCTACCGCCCCGGCCCCCGCCGCGAAAACGCCGAGCCCTGACCTGCCAACTTTTCAAAGAGCGAACGCTCGGCCCTCGGTTCACGCACGCATCGGCCCGCACGCCTTCCGAAACTTCAAACCGTCGTCCTCGACCCGCGTGTTGAGGGCGGCCCCCCGCCCCCGGAATCTTTTCACTCCGGTTAGGGGGAGTGTTCGAAATTCCGGGGGCGGTCCCCGGATTTCTCCGGGGCGGAGTCGTTCGCGTTTATCGCCGGCAAGGTGGCTCACCGACGAACGCCGAAACCCTCACGCTTTGAAAAACGCGAGCCCGGCGAGCCCGGGGTGTCGAGCGGGCCGGTCCTTGCCTTGAACCAACGCGCCGCCCCCGGGGGCCGATATTGGGTCTGTCTACCAGGGGGCCGAACGACGCTTTTGTGCGCCCCCGGAAGGGTTTTTTGAGGGGGTGTCGTGTGAAAACACCTTGAAACACGGGTGAAAAATATTTTTACGAACAGGTGATTTTGTTGGAAAAGCGATTTATTTTGTGCGCACAATCTAACTGGCCATCAGCTAAAGCCACGCGTCTCATTCGGGTTCGGGCGGTTCCTGCTCGACGGGTGGAGCGATTTCCGCCGGAGGGGCGGGTGGAGACTCGTCGGCTGGCTCATCCAAGGTTAAGCGGATATTACGCACCCAGACTTGGGCCCGGGGTGCCCCCTTCGAGCCCAGGTTTAACGATAGGTTTACTTGCCCGATCGGGTTGCCGGCTTTGTCCTCAGAAGGCATGACGCCGGACTTGCTCACGGTCTGCCAACGATCAACGAGGTTCAGATCGGGCCCGCCGATCGCGGCAAACGTCTCGAGGCGGTGAGCAAACTCGTTGCGGGGCTCGTCGAACTTGACGATCTGGTTGCCGTCGAGGTCGGCGATGAATCGGGTCGAGATCGACATCATCCCGACGCCGTGCCCGTTGCGGAGGTAGGTCTCGTACTGGATGGTGTAAGGCCGGCCGAGCATCTCCGGGGCGATCTTAAAGCCGTGGTACCCGCTGCCGGGCAGCAAGACATCTCCGTAGGTCGCGTTGGGGTAGAGCGAGCCGTCCACCCTCCCGGTAATCATCGTCGCCGACCCGCCCCCCGGCGCTTGTGCCGAGCGGGTCTTTAATCCGCCCCGCCCCGCCAGGCCCGGCGTTTGGTTTTGGTTGCCCGGCAGCAGCCGACGCACATCGGCGTCGGTCGAAATATCCAAAACCACTTCCTGAGATGCCGCGGTCGGCCCAACCGCCAAAACACCGGCCAGCACAACAACCCAATGAATACGCATCGCAGCCAACCTTTCCGATTCGGGTAGAGCTCGTACAGACATGGATTGTTAACAATATTCGCTGGGTAAAAAATCGTCAACGAAATCGTGAGTATTGAATTGCTTAGTCCGCTTCTACAGCGAGTCGGCTTCAGACATAATTCCCCGACCTGATCTACTCGGGTTTTTTCCTTTTTGTTGGGTAAACCAACGCCGCGATAAACAGGCCGGCTAGGGCCATGCCGATGAGCCGATCGACGGCCATGGTGACCGAGTGGTCGGTCGGGAAGCGCATCCAGTTCCAGCTCATGGCGTCGCTAGATAAGACGACCACAACGCCCAGGCAAAGCACGAAGACCCAGCGGCGGAAAAAGCCGCGCAGATTCGCCATTGAAACCAACAACACGGCGACCAGCGCGATCCCGAGGTTGGTCGCCCCGGCGATGGCGATCATTGAGGGAGGCATCGGCGACTGGCCGGGCGGCGAGACGATCAGGTGGCCGACGGGGATCGCGGCGTGTCGTTCCTCGTAAGCGGCCATCTGCTCGGCGTCGCCCCAGTCGTCGGGCAGCTTCGGCCAGTAGTACCAGCCTTCGTCTTTGAGGTCGGCCTGCTCGATGAGCGTGACCAATGCGTCTTCCGTCGCGACATCGCCCAGGTCGTTAAACGTCGCGTCGTGCAGCCCGAGAACCATCCACGACACGAAACCCCAGGCGTGCAACGCCACACCCGCCAACAACACCGCGATCGCTTTACGCCACATCGGAATCCCTTTCAAAGAAGAAGCACTTACATAGCCTCATCTTCGGCTGGGCCGGCCTTGTCGGCAAGCGATGGCTGACGGATAACGCCGACCCCAGAAGTCACTCCGCGAGCGGGGACGACGCAAGGTTCGGCCTACAATTCGGCCTTGTCATGCCCGATCGCCGTGAAAAACTCGATGAGCTTTTGAAGAAGGCGCGTGGTCTGCCGAAGGTGCCGGGGGTGTACCTGATGAAGGACGCGGCGGGGGTGGTGATCTACGTGGGCAAGGCGTCGAAGCTGCCGGACCGGGTGTCGTCGTACTTCGTGCCTTCGGCGGCCAATTCTGGGGGGCTGGGGATGAAAAAGCTGCCGATGCTCGACGTCGTCGATGACTTCGACACGATCGAGTGCGAGGGCGAGTGGGAAGCGCTGCTCACCGAAAACCGGCTGATCAAAGATATCCACCCCAAGTTCAACGCCCGGCTGGTCGACGACAAGACGTTCCCGTACCTCGCCATCACGCTCAAAGACGATTTCCCGGGGGTGTTTATCACGCGGAACCCACAGGGCGAGGAGTTCAAGGGGGCCAAGATATTCGGCCCGTTCACGAGCGTGTACGCGTTGCGGGAGTCGGTGCAAATCCTGCAGAAGGTGTTCAAGTTCCGGACCTGTCACCTGGAAATAAAAGAGGAGGACGAGCAGCGGAAATACTTCCGGCCGTGCTTGCTCTATCCGATCAAGCAGTGCACCGCGCCGTGCGGGGCGAAGATCGACCAAGCCGCCTACCGCGCGGACGTTGAGCGTTTTGTGCGGTTCCTCGAGTCGAAGCGGTCGGTCATGCTGCGGGAGCTGCGGCGGGACATGGAGCGGGCGAGCGACGAGATGCTCTACGAGCAGGCGGCGACGCTGCGCGACCAGATCAAGGCGATCGAGAAGCTCGACGAACGCGGCACCGCGAAGCAGAACTGGCAGCCTGAGAGCGAGTCGTTCTACGTCGACCCCGAGAAGGGCCTTGAGTCGCTGCGGAAGACGCTGGGGCTCGACGAGCCGATCCGCTGCATCGAGTGCATCGACATCGCTCACCTGCAGGGCGGCGAGACCGTGGGCAGCAAGGTCTGCTTCGTCGACGGCCGACCGCTGAAGAACGAGTACCGCCGATACAGGATCAAAACCGTTGCTGGAGGTAACGACGACTACGCCAGCATCCGCGAGGTGGTGTCGCGTCGCTACCGCGAAGCGGGGCAGGGCCACGAGCTATACCCCGACGTGATCATCATCGACGGGGGTTTAGGACAACTGCACGCGGCGCAAGACGCGTTCGAAGAGTTGGACGTCAAGCCGCCGATGGTCATCTCGCTGGCGAAGAAGGAAGAGCTGATCTACGTGCAGGCGAAGCAGGAGCCGATCCGCCTGAGCCGGCAGAACCTGGGGCTGAAGCTCTGCCAGGCGGCCCGCGACGAGGCCCACCGCTTCGCCCAACACTACCACCACATCCTCCGGCGGAAGAAGACGCTGGGAGAGAAGAACTAGTGAGAACTAAGTAGGGTCTTTAAATGGTCTCTCGCGATCTGGCATAGACCGGCGATAAGCCCTGGTTCGCTATCTCCCCCAAACATTCTATTTTTCGGCCAGGCTTTACGGATCGGTTTTTACAAAGCTAATAAATGACGAGATAGGGGCTAAATAACTTTACTCATACCTCCTAGCAGGTATATTCGGCCCTGAGGGACCATGATCGTTCTGGTGGGCGGACCGGGAAACCAAGTGCCGGCTCATACGCAGCGACTTCCAAATCGTCCCCTTTCGTCAAGGAAGGCGAAACGTTTGTCCGTTTTCAGGATGACGATTCTTCCGTAACCCTTCGCGGTAACGGTGGGGTCATTCTGTAAACGGGCTTGATCCGCTGAGCGGTGAGAACCACGCCGGCGGTGATATTGATCACGATCAACCGAAACCACCTGCTTAAAAACCGGACCGGCCAAGCCCGTTTCAACCGAGAAAGAAAATCACGATGCACGGAGCAGAGAAAGCCCCCGGAGCCTCCGGGATCCCCGCCGCCCCCGGAATGGCTGCAGCCACCCCGAATACCCCGGACGCCTCGCCGCGATTGGAACCGGCCCTGCTTCGGCCGTCCCGGCGGCGGGTGTGGGCGGCTGCGCACCACCTGCCCGCCACGCTGCAGCAGCTCGAGCCCCGGTTGCTCATGGCCGCGGACGTGGTCTACGCGCTGAACGCCGGCGGCCCCGGCTTCACGGACGGCAACGGCGTGGTGTGGGTCGCCGACGCCGGCTTCGCCAACCCGAACGCGGGCAACTTCACCGCCTCGACCGCGCAGCCCATCAACCTCAGCGACCCGTCGGTCCCCGCCGGTACCGACGCGCAGCTCTTTCAGACCGAGCGGTGGGACCCCAGCAGCGGGGAAGACCTCACGTATTCGCTGGCCGTGGACAACGGCGATTACGAGGTCGACCTGTACTTCGCCGACATCTTTTCGGGCACGCAGGGCGTGGGCGAACGCGTGTTCGACATCGTGCTGGAGGGGCAGACCGTCGCCGACGATTTTGATGTGGTGGCCGCGGCCGGGGGCGGGTTCACCGGGATCGTGGAGACGTACAGCGTGGCCGTGAGCGACGGCACGATCGACCTGCAGTTCCTGCACGAGGTCGAGAACCCAGCCCTCAAGGCGATCCTGGTGCGCAGCGTTGCTGTTGATCCGGTTGACCCGCCGACGCCGAACGTGATCGCGCCGTACATCGACCTCAACGGCTTCCTGCCCGGCATCGACACCGACACCACCTTCGTTGTCGGCCAAGGCCCCATCAACGTCACCCCGCCCGACGCCGGGCTCGCCGACGGCGATACCGATGTCGTTTCGCTCACCGTTACCGTCGTCGGCAACCCCGACGGCGCAAACGAAACCCTCGACGCCGACCTCACCGGCACCAACCTCACCAAGGCCTACGCCAACGGCGTGCTCACCATCTCCGGCGTCGCCGCGTTCGAGGTCTACCAAGACGTCCTACGCACCATCACCTACGACAATACCGCCAGCCCCGCCGACGGCAGCACCCGCACCCTCGCCCTCGCCGCCAGCGACGGTGAACTCAA
>JBCDJW010000045.1:0-15870 GCA_038747275.1 Planctomycetota bacterium
AGCTCGGCGGTCTCGGCGGCGAAGTCGGTGTCGCGGATCGCGGACTCGGCGGCGCTGGTGTTTTCCAACGCGATGCCGAGCGACCGGATGGTCGAGCCGACGGTGTTTCTCTGGAACGCCCCGAGCCGGCCGCGGAGGGTGGAGACCTGGCTGATCGCCTCGTCGACGATGATCTGGGCTTCGGTCAGGTCGCCGTCGACGACGTTGTTGTCCTGGCCGGAGGCGAGCTGGCTGAGGAAGCCGGCGTCCTGGGTGCCGAGGTTACGGGCGGCGACGCTGGCGATGCCGATGGACGCCTGGTTGCCGATGTTGACGCCCGGGCCGAGGTTGAAGTTGGCCCCGCCGCCGGTGATGGTGGCTGCCGCGATCGATCCGGTGGCCTGGGCCCCGGCAACGCTGAGGTCGACTTCGACGTCGAGGAACGCGCTGGAGATCCGGGCGGTCGTGCCGTTGGTGGTTGCGGCGACGCCGTTGATCGTGGCGTTGATGTCCTGGCCTTCGTCGCGGAGCGGGTTGCTGGCGGCGGCGAAGGTCGTCGGGCCGGCGGTGGTCGCGGCGCTGGCGTCGGTGGCCGAGAGGTTGAAGACGCCGCCCGCTTGGCCCGCGTCGTCGCGGATTTCTACGGAGACGAACTCACGGCTGCCCAGTCCGACCGAGTCGAAGCGGACGCCGGTACCGGAAGCTGTGGCGGAGATGCCGGTGATCGCGGTGAAAGTGTTGACCGTCGAGGCGATGTCGGCCTGGGTCGTACCCGAGGCGAAGCTGAACTCTCGGCTGCCCTCGACACCCGCCAGGTCGAAGCGGAAGGTCGCGTCGGCGGCGCTGAGGTCGAGCGCACCGTTGGTCGAGAGGAAGAAGCCGGCGTTCTGGGCCGACTGGGTCACGATGACCTGGACGTCCCGGGTTTCGCCGTCGGGGATCTGGGCGGCGTTGACCGAGACGTTGTTGACGTTGGTGGCCTGGTTTTCGATGTTGAAGTCGAAGGTGCCGTTGAGCAGCCGGGTGCCCTGGAAGCTGGTGGTTTCGGAGATACGGTCGATCGTTTGGAGGATCGAGTCGATCTGCAGCTGGTTCGCTTCGCGCTCGTCGTCGGAGAGGCCGGCTTCGTTGGCCGACTGGCCGACGAGCGACTGGACTTCGAGCAGGAGGTTGTTGATCTCCTGCAGGCCGCCCTCGGCGATGTTGACGACTTGCTCGGCCCGCTCGGCGTTGCCGATGGCCGCGGTGATGGCGGTCTGCTCGGAACGCAGCGATTCGCTGGCGATCAGGCCGGCGGGGTCATCGGCACCGCGGTTGATCCGCAAGCCGGTGGAGAGGCGTTCGAGCGAAGTATTGAGCGACTGGTTCTGTTGTCCCAGAATACGCTGACCTAACAAAGACGATACGTTGGTATTGATCCGACTCATAACAAGGGTCCTTCCGTGAACACGTGTTTAGGGTGAGGTGTCACGTTTGTGGTTAAGGCGTCCTGCCCTGGCCGTTAAAGCAGATCTGTTCATCCGATCTGAAGACTGATGCATGCCGGTGGTGGGCCGTGGTCTGCAGGGTCCGCGTCTCACCGTTTGGCGAGGTTTATCTCGGCACTCGTCTTCCGCATTCTGCACCGCGGTGGCCGCGGCGATTTATCGGAACAACAACGCGAAGAAAAAGGCAGAAGTGGGTGGGTGGTACCCTCTGAATTTGGGTCCGCGGGGGTTACACGCCTCGTCGCGCGCAAAAGAAAGCGGCGGCCGATGAAGGCCGCCGCGTGGAGGTTTGGGGTTTTGCTAGCCGAGCCGGTCTTAGCCGAGCAGGGCCAGGGCACTCTGCGGCTGCGAGTTGGCGATGCTGAGCGTCGTCGTCGCGGCCTGCTGGAGGATCTGCGAGCGGGTGAGCTCGGCGGTCTCGGCGGCGAAGTCGGTGTCGCGGATCGCGGACTCGGCGGCCGAGGTGTTCTCGAGAGCCACGCCCAGCGACCGGATGGTCGAGCCGACGGTGTTGCGTTGGAACGCACCCAGGCGGCCGCGGAGGCTGGAGACTTGGCCGATGGCTTCGTCGACGATGCTCTGGGCTTCGGCGAGGTCGCCGTCGACGACGTTGTTGTCCTGGCCGGAGGCGAGCTGGCTGAGGAAGCCGGCGGCCTGGCTGCCGAGGTTACGGCTGGCAACGCTGCCGATGCCGATCGAGACCTGGTTGCCGAGGTTGACGCCGGCACCGAGGTTGAAGTTGGCTCCGCCGCCGGTAATGGTGGCTGCGGCGACCGCACCGAGCGTCTGCGAGCCGGCGGTGGTCAGGTCGAGTTCGAGGTCCAGGGCGTCGGTCGAGATACGGGCGTTCGCACCGTTGGTAGTGGCGACGGTACCGTTGATCGTGGCGCCGAGGTCCTGACCTTCGTCACGGATGGGCTGAGCCACGGCGGCGGCAAATGCCGTCGGGCCGGCGGTGGTCGCGGCACTGGTGTCGGTGGCGCTGAGGTTGAAAATGTTGCCCGCTTGGCCGGCGACATCGGAGATCTGGATGGAGACGAAGGCGTCTTCGCCCAGGTCGGTCGAGTCCAGACGCAGGCCGGAGCCCGAAGCGGTCGCCGAGACACCGGTCAGGTCGGTGAAGGTGTTGATCGTCGAGGCGATGTCAGCCTGGGTCGTACCCGAAGCGAAGCTGAACTGACGGCTGCCGTTCGCACCGGCGAGGTCGAAGGTGAAGGTCGCGTCGGCGGCGCTGAGGTCCAACGCACCGGTGGTCGAGAGGAACACGCCAGCGTTCTGGGCCGACTGGGTGACCAAGACCTGGACGTCGAGGCCGGCGTCGTCGGTAACCCGAGCACCGTTGACCTGGATGTCGGAAACCGCGGCGTTTTGGCCTTCGATGTTGAAGTCGAAGGTGCCGTTGAGCAGCTGGGTGCCCTGGAACGTAGTGGTTTCGGAGATACGGTCGATCGTTTGGAGGATCGAGTCGATCTGCAGCTGGTTCGCTTCGCGTTCGTCATCTGAGAGGCCGGCTTCGTTGGCCGACTGGCCGACGAGCGACTGCACTTCGAGCAGCAGGTTGTTGACTTCCTGCAGGCCGCCTTCGGCGACGTTTACAACCTGCTCAGCCCGTTCGGCGTTGCCGATGGCGGTGGTGATCTGAGCTTCCTGCGAACGCAGGTTTTCGCTGGCGATCAGACCCGCGGGGTCGTCCGAACCGCGGTTGATCCGCAGGCCGGTGGAGAGGCGTTCGAGCGAGGTGTTGAGCGACTGGTTCTGTTGTCCCAGAATCCGCTGGCCCAGCAAAGACGATACGTTGGTGTTGATACGACTCATGTCAAAAAGCTCCTGGAACTAATCCCTAGTTTCCCGCATTGAAGACGACGTCATCCTTGGTCGCCCGGCGGTTTGAATGAACTCGGCCGCGGGTCACGCGACGCACAACCGGTTGCCACTCTCGGCACGGCCCCACGCCAACGCAGCGTGAAGTCTCCTCGTGCCGCCCGGTACCGCCGGGTCTGGCCAACGCGGAAATCATCGACCCGCTTACGAATTCAATTCAGCACGCATAACTCCGCGGACCCCGGTAACGAGTTGTCGGACCCAGCCAAACGTCACAACCGTTACAGACGGAACCCCCTGTCCGGATAACCCTGCTCCTACGGCGAAAAAACGCTCGGCGGACCCAAAATTGATTTGCCCTGGCGTAATTTCAGGGTCCGGAAATAAGCCGCCTTCGGAATCGTATGCGTGTACGTAAAAAAGCACCGGTGTGATGCCGGTGCTGTGCGTATCTGTAGTTAGATAAGTAGGGCCGTTAACAGCTCGGCTTTAGCCCGCGTCGGGCTCGCCGCGTCGGCTTCGCTCGAGGTCGTCGATGTAGGCCTCGGTCCGGTCGAGTTCGCGCTTGAGGTGACGGACCCGCAGCAGACTCTTTACCCGCGTGATGAGTTCGAGTTTGTTGACGGGCTTGGTCAGGAAGTCGTCGCTGCCGGCCTCGACGCCGCGCTCGATATCGCCCAGCTCGTTGAGGGCGGTCACCATCATCACCGGGATCGCGCGGGTCTTGGGGTTTTCTTTGATCTTCTGGCATACCTCGAAGCCCGACATCCGCGGCATCATCACGTCGAGCAGAACCAAGTCGGGGGTAGGCTGGTTGTCGTCTTCGATGATCGCGATCGCCTGCTCGCCGTCGAACGCGGTCAGCGTTTCGCAGGGCAGGACTTCTAAATAAGCTTGGAGGAGTTCGACGTTTTGCTCGTTGTCATCAACAAGCAGCAGGACCGAGTCGGTGAGGTCCATCGGCTCGTCTCGCTCCGCCCCGACGGGCTGAGGCGTTGACGGCGGGGCGGGGGTGGAGGTGTCGCTCATGGTGGCAGGCGGGGGTGGGGTTTGAATCGCGGTCAGGATCGGCTGGAGGCGGTCGTTGAGGGCTTTTAGGGCCGGCTCATCTGCGTCTTTTAGCCGATCGGCCAGGGCAGCGAGGTCTTCGGGTTCGTCGACGTCGTGCCAGGGCGGCAGCGCCTGGAGGTCGATTCCCGCTTCTCGGGCCGCTTCGAAGGTTTGATCGTACACGGCGGGGGTGCCCCAGTCGATGCCGTGCAAGAGCTCGGGCCGATAATCCCGGCAAGCCAGGGTCCAATAACCCCCGTCACTCACCGGCCCGATCAACGCTTGAGCGTGGTTCAGCCCGTCGCCGATCGCTGCGAGAACATCGGCCGGCACATCCGGGCTGTCGACGCCGAAGAAAACCACGCCGCCCCCGGAATTAACCCCGTCACTGCCCTGGGCTTCATTAATACAGCCTTGCCAGACGCGGTCGAGCCGCTCGCCGAGGTCGCCGTCGCCTTGTTCTACTACCCGCCAACCTCTATCCGCGACCCCAGCAGGAACCGCCGCGGGATCGTCCATCGCCAGTACCAGACGGGGTTTATCGCCGTTAGGTGTCTTGACCCACTCCGCAACCCGTTCGAGAACCGCGGCCATCATCGCGGCGTGGACTTCGGCGGCCTGCTCGTTCGACAACGCGTCTTCGCCCCGCGTCAGCCGGGTCTTGACCCGGCCGGGGACCGCGGCCTTGGCCATGACCACTACCGAGAAGTCGGTATTTTTTGGTGTAAGCGATTCATTCATAAATATTTAGTGTATGCCTGTGTTCCGCGTAAAGTTGTCTTTTCAACTAGATTCCGCTATATTTAAATGCTGCGCGATTGCTGCGGTTCCAATCGGTTTTTGTTCATGATTTTACCGCAAGCCGCGTCTAGCTGAACTTCTTTCATCTTACCCCGCCCGGCTTGGCCGACGACTATTGTGTCCGGCCCCATCCCTTGATCGCACACCTTTTTGCCCCGGAACCCCGACATGACCGCTAAATCCGCCGAACCCGCCCGCCCGGCATGGGAAGACCAATGGAACGCCCCGACGTTCGAGCAGCTCATGGCCCCGCAGAAAGAGCAGCATCAGGCTCTGCTCCACACCCTCCTCGAACGACTCGAAGCCTACGAAGGCGTCGAAAAATCGATTATCTGGCACGGCAGCGCCTGGAAGTGGACCATCGAATTCACCCTCACCACGCCCGACGGCCCGACCCCCGAGCCCATGGCCTACTTCGTCCCCGACCCCGAGTCACCGGTTTTTTGCATGCCCTTCCGCGAGGAGATGATCGCTCAGCTTCCGATGAAGCGGCTGAACCGCTACATCCGCGACGGCATCCGCGGCGCGAAATGTGCCGTGCAGATCCATTGGTGCAAGTGGTCGCCCACCGCGATGACCGAGGTCGAGCACCTCACCGACCTCATCAAGCGCAAGCACAAGATACTCACCGGCCAAACCAAGCCCGCCAAGAAAACTTCTTGAGTTAATTTTTGTGTTGGCGGATATAGAATTTTGATACCGATTTATCGTTAACGCTTGTGCGGTAAAAACATACCGTCAACTTTTTTTCTTTTTGCTTGACCCGCGCGGGCAGGCACCAAATAATCGATTTGTCGAAGAGATCACTACTCGGTCATACAGCTTGGCACGCCAAGGATGCGGCCGGGACCAGTGAAACTTTGACCGGCTCGGTTTCTAGTTCGAAACCGAATCGACCGTGCTTCGTGAGTCGTCACGGGGCGGTAAGACTCCGGCACCCCCGTAGCTTCAAACCCGCAGGTCGTGGGCAGCAGGCTCTCGGGGGGATGGCTGGAACAATTCGTTTCCGAAAGGAGTGTGATCCAGTGATTGAAGACTGTACCAGCTGCTCGTGCGACAAATGTAAGTGTAGAACCCAAGGTGAATGCACCTGCAATTGTTGTTGCGGGCAGAAACAGAGCGGCCTGCGCTAGGCAGCTCGACGGAGACTGCCGTCGAGCGCAGTCCGAAACGACCCTACGGCTCACCCCCGGAATCTCCGCGGGTGGGTCTTTTTCTTTATGCTTGGCCAACTAGTTTTCAGCCAAGGACATCCGGTGGAACCCAACGACAACGAATCCCGTGCTTTGCTTGCTCTCATGTTGACGCCGGGGTTGGGGCAGACGCTGATTGGCCGGTGCGTCGAAGCGTTCGGTTCGGCAGAGACGGCGCTTGCGGCGTCCGCGGCGCAGCTTGGTGGGATCAAAGGAATCAGCGCGAACCGAGCGGGAGAACTCAAACGAAAGATCGACGGCGTGGTTAGCGGTGGGGCGGTTGATCGTGAACTCGACGCGGTACAGGCTGCGGAAGTGGCGTTGGTGCATCGCGATGGCGATCGGTACCCGAAGCTGTTGCGGCTGATCCCCGATTCGCCGCTGCTGCTTTGGGTCCGCGGTGAGCTGCGGGAAGACGACGCGTTGGCGTTGGGGATCGTTGGGTCGCGTAAGTGTTCGCACTACGGCCGTGAGCAGGCGGACCGGTTCGCGGCGCAGTGCGCCTCGGCAGGGCTAACGATTATTTCCGGGGGTGCGTACGGGATCGATATCGCGGCGCACCGGGCGGCGTTGCGGGTGCAGGGCCGGACGGTGGCGGTGATCGGTTCGGGGTTGGGGGTGCCGTACCCGAAAGACCACGTGCCGGTGTTTGATGAGATTGCTTCCGGGGGTGGTTCCGGGGGCGGGGCTGGGGCGGTGGTGAGCGAGTTCCCGATGAGCGTGGGGCCGAAGCCGGAGAACTTCCCCCGGCGGAACCGGATCATCAGCGGGATGGCGATGGGGGTATTGGTGGTCGAGGCGGCGAAACGTTCGGGGGCGTTGATCACCGCCCGGCTCTGCGTCGAGGACCACGGCCGAGAGTGCATGGCCCTGCCCGGCCGGGTCGATGCGGCCGCCTCGGCGGGTTGCCACCAGATCATCCGCGACGGCTCGGCGACGCTGGTGACGTCGGCAACCGACGTGCTCGACCAACTCGGCGACGCGGGGCAGCTGCTCAAAGCAGACTTCGAAGAAAAGCCATCGTCGGCCAAGCCGCAATCGCCGACGTCCCCGGAAACGGAAACGCCGTCGCTGTTCGACGCGACGCTGACCGAGACCCAGAAAAAACTCGTCGAGGCATTGACAGAAGGACGTTCGCTCGACGAGTTGGTGGCGTGGATGGGAGATGAAGCCGGGGCGGTGCAGGCCGATCTCACAATGCTCGAAATCCGCGGGGTGATCGAGCGGCGGGGCGGGCTGTTTGTCCGCCGGCGGGGCGGGGGCTAGGCTTTCGCTTCACCCGACCTTTAGGACTCTGCTGTGCTGCCGATTTTCGATCTCCAAACCGCTGAGGGACAGGCCGGCCTCGACGCCTGCTTGGCCCGCCTACGCGACACCGCCTCGGCCACGGGCGACGCCGCGAAGACCGTCGCCGACGTGATGGCCGACGTGCAGGCCCACGGCGACGCGGCGCTGGTCAAATACATGCAGAAGTGGACCGACCCGGCGTTCGACTCCGGCCGCATCCGGGTCACGCCGGAAGAGATCGACGCGGCGGATGCGCAGCTTACGGGTGAATTACGTAATGCGATCAAGCGGGCGATCGCCAACGTGCGCGAATATCAGCAGCATGTCATGCCCGCCGACGTGGGAACGGTGACGATCAACGGGGCCGAGTTGGGGATGCGTTGGACCGCGGTCGATAAAGCGGGGCTGTGCGTGCCGGGTGGGACGGCGGTGCTGTTTTCGACGCTAGTGATGCTAGCTGTCCCCGCACTGGTGGCCGGTGTTGCGGCGGAAAATATCCACGTGATGTCGCCCCCGCCGACCGCAGGTACGGGTGGTCAAAGCAATGACATTTCTCCGATCGTGCTTGCGACGTGCAAGCTGTTGGGCATTACCAACGTCTACCGCATCGGCGGTGCGCAGGGCGTCGCGGCACTCGGCCACGGCACCGAGTCGGTTCCCCAAGTCGATCTTATCGCCGGCCCCGGCAATGTCTTCGTCCAACTCGCCAAGGCCCAGCTCGGCGCCGCCTGCGGTACGGACAACGGCTTCTACGGCCCGTCGGAGATCGTCACCGTCGCCGACGACACCGCTAACCCGAAATACGTTGCCGCAGACCTGATCGCCCAGGCCGAGCACAACCCCGGCAAGTGCTTTCTCGTGGCGTGGGACCGCGGCGTGATTGATGCGGTCGTTGCTGAAGTCGAGAGTCAACTCAAACAACGCGGTCGGACCGATGCGATCGTGAATGCGTTGCGCGACGAGTCGTGTGCCGTTGTGGCAAAAGACGAAGCACAGGCTTACGAGATCGCTAACACGTTTGCCGCGGAGCACGTGAACCTGGCGCTTGCAGAACCGCAAGCGGCTCTGGAAAAAGTTCGGCACGCTGGCGAGGTATTCCTCGGCGACCAAACGCCCGTCGCCGCCGGTGATTATCACGCCGGCCCGTCGCACTGCCTACCCACCGGCACGACAGCCCGCTTCACCAGCGGCGTTAGCGTCTACACCTTCCTCAAACGCACCGGCACCGTGGCGTATCCTCGCGGGATGAGCGAACAAACAATCGCCGACATCGCTGCAATGGCCGAAGCCGAAGGCCTGGACGGCCACGCGGCATCGGCCCGCGTGCGGGGTTGAGCAGATCGTGAAAAGGTAAGCCGCGGCTGCCCCGGGTCATTGACCCGGGGTTAATGCAAGCGTTACCGGCGGTAACGCTTGAGCGTTTCCACGACCTTGGCGTGGACGTCGAGGGGTTTGGCGACCATAACCCAGTAGGCTTCGGTGAAGGCGGTACCGGCGGTGTTAAAACCCAGCGTGCCGAGGGCGAAGACGCGTTCGCGGAGCGAGAAGAAGAGTTCGCTGTGGGTGATGTTGGAGAGGGGGGTATCGATGACCCGGACGCGGAGCACGCCGGCGACGGTGACGACGCGTTGGTCGGTCATCACGTAGACCCGCGAGACCCATTCGAGGAATTGCCAGAAGAGGCGGGCGACTATCAGCAACATGCCGACGATGACGATGTTCTGGGCGAGGTCGTAGGCGCCGTTGTCGCGGGCCAGCATGACGCCGAGCAGGGTGAACAGTGCCATGATGGTCAGCGTTTTGAGCGGGGCGAGGACGATGTAGAGCGGGTGGGGTTTGAGCAGCAGGACGATGATCTCGCCGGGCTGGAGCAACTGAGCGGGGATCATGGTCGCGGCGCGGACCGCGGGGTTGTCGGGGGCGAGGGCGCCGTCCGCTTCGACGTCGGGCGTCGCCGCGGCGGGTGTACGTGATGGGCTGGTGATCGACGCTTCACTGTCGCTAAGCCTTGGGGCGCTTTTGGGGGGAGTGAAGGTTTTCAAGCGTGTTGCTCGATGACGGATTGTTTCAGGACGCCGATGTCGGGGAGGTTTCGGTAGTAGTCGTCGTAGTCGAGGCCGTAGCCGACGACGAACTCGTCGGGGATGTCGAAGGCGACGTAGTCGATGGGGAAGCTCATCGCTTCGGGCCGCTGCTTGCGGAGCAGGGTGCAGGTCTTGAGCGCCAGGGGGTTGCGTTTTTTCAGCTCGGCGGTGACAGCCCGGAAGGTGTTGCCCGAGTCGAGGATGTCGTCCATAAGCAGGACGACCCGGCCGGTGAGGTCTTCGGGGACGGTGTTGAGGGCGTGCTGGATCTTGACGCCCTGGCTGGTGGTCGCGGTGCCGGGGTAGGAGCTGACCGACATGAGGTGGATCTGCATCATCTGCGGCAGGCAGCGGATCATGTCGGCAACGAAGATGATGCTGCCGGTGAGGATGGGGACCAGCGTGATCTCTCCGTCGTGGTCGATCTCGGCCAGGTCGGCGGTCACCTCGGCGGCCAGGGCCCGGACCCGCTCGTCGATCTGCTCCCGGTCGATCAAGACCCGTTCGAGGTGGTCACGCATGCGGACAGTGTAACCGGTGAAGAATGCTTGACCCGGGGGTGGGAGCCGCAGACAATGTTGAATCGCTCGGAAAAGCGGCTATGTCCAACCGGGGTGGAGCTGCTGCAGATGACCCGGATTCCTGGCCCCTTGATTTTGGTGGTTTTGATGATTTTTCGCCCCCTCTGTTTTGCCGTCGTCTTTGCCTCGTTCGCCTGCGGTCTCTCCGGCTGCAGCAACAAAGACGTGGGGTCTGCGCCGACCGCGACTCCGGGCGCGACCTACACGGGCCCCCGATATCTCTACAACTCTGTCGGCTCGTTAGCGAGCCTACAAAACCGTGATCCCCTTTTGGTTACGGGCTACGGCGTGGTCGTCGGGCTCGACGGCACGGGCACGAGCGAAGTCCCGGCGTTTCTGCGGCAGTGGCTTTTAAATGAGATTACGAAGCGGGGCGTCGGCCGGGAAATCTACGAAGAAGAATTCCCGCTGAGCCCGGCCCAGCTCCTCGCCAGCCGAAACACCGCGGTCGTGCGGGTGTGGGGAATCATCCCCGCCGGGGCGGTCGCAGGCAGCCGGTTCGACCTGATGGTGGAGGCCGCCGACACAAGTACCACCAGTCTCGTCGGCGGGCGGCTGTGGACCACCGAACTCTCGCAGGGCGGTCTCGATCCGGGACGGACCTACACCACGCCTCTGGCCGAAGGCAAAGGGCCGATCTACCTCGGGCCGTCTGATGAAGAATCCGATAGCCAATTTGAGCTTGATGATTATCAACGCCAAGCTTTGATTGTTGCCGGCGGTGAAGTCGACAAGACGCGTGCGTTCGAACTGGTTTTGAACCAGCCCAGCCGCAGCCGCGCCGCGTTGATCGCCGACCGTATCAACGAGCGTTTTCCCGCCGCACCCAGCGACGACAGGCCAACCGCCAACGCCATCTCTCCACTCGTGATCCAGCTCAACATCCCCGAACGCTTTGCCGGCGAGCCACGGCTCTTCGTCGACTTGGTCCGCCATACTTTTGTCGACCGTTCGTTTGGTTTTGTGCCTTTCAAGACGCGCGAACTACTCAAAGATCTTATTGAAGATCCGAGCCGCAGCAGCAGCATAGTAATGGCCTGGAAAGCGTTGGGGCCGAATGCGGCGATCGTTTTGCGCGAGTACTACGCCGTCGATGAAAGTCTGCCCGCCGAGGAACAGGTCCCGCTCTATGTTCGCCTCGCAGCGCTCGAGGCCGGGGCCTACGTCGGCGACGAGCGAGCGAGCGAGTCGTTACTCGAGTTGGCCGGCCACGAAGAGCCCTCGGTGCGCACCCGGGTCGCCCAGGCGTTGGTGAACCTGCCGAAGAGCATCTATGGCACCCGCGCGTTACGCACCCTTTTGGACGACCCCGTCCGCTCGGTGCGGATCGCGGCATACGAGTCGCTCGCCCGTACCGGCAGCCCGTTGGTCGAACGCACGGTCATGCGTGAACGCGACGGCGAAATCAAGCTGGTGATCGATCGGCTCCCCGTCCGCGAGCCGCTGATCTACATCACCCAGAAGCAGTACCCCCGGCTGGTGATCTTCAACCCACGCCTCGGGTTTGATGCGCCGACGCTGGCGGGCATCTGGGACGATCGGCTGATGATCCGCCGGCAAGAGGCTGGCGAGCCCGCCGAGTTTTTCTTCCAGTACCGCGACCGCAAACAAAAGAACAAGATCGTCACCAAGCAGCACAAGATCGACCCCACGGTGGCGACGCTCGCTTATATCCTGGCCCACCGCTCCACGCTCGAAGAGCCGCAAGCGGGCTACGACCTGACCTACGGCGAGGTCGCCGACGCGGTCTACGAACTGGCCCGAGCCGGTGCTATCGATACCGAGATCGAAGTCGACCGCAGCCAGATGGCCCGGCTGCTCGACCGCACCCGTGAAGGCCGGCCCGCACCGGGGCCGAGCCGCCCGGAAACCGCGCCCGCGACCAGCGATCTCGGCTCAGGCCCCGCTGGTGTCAGCACCGCCGACGCTGCAACGCCCCGGTAGCGTAAAAACAATAGCCAAAGTGATTTGCAATTCGGGTTTGCGTGGCAAAGATGCCGACCGAAAGGCATATCTACCGGCAACTTTGAACTACATTCGTTATGATGCCCGATAATGGTTTGGGAGAACCACTTCACCCCGGATTCGACCCGCGAAGCGCCGAGCGTTTCGCCGAGCCCGGCCTTCTCTGAGCACCCGGTCCGACACGGAGGTCGACCCGCATGCGTCTAGCCAAACTCACCCTCGCCGGCTTCAAGTCGTTCGCCGACAAGACCGAGATCCCCTTCGATCAACCCGTCGTCGGCATCGTCGGCCCCAACGGCTGCGGCAAGTCCAACGTCGTCGACGCCATCAAATGGGTCCTCGGCGACCAGTCGCCCAAGTCCCTCCGCGGCGGCGCGATGATGGACGTCATCTTCAACGGCAGCGCCAAACGCAAGCCCGCGGGCATGGCGTCGGTAACTCTCACCTTCGATAACCCCGTCCTCGAAGAAAACCACGCCGATACTGAGCAAAGCGAGGCGTCTGGTGCGGCTAACGCAATTCAACGCCGCGCCCTCCCCCTCGATACCCCCCAAGTCGCCGTCACCCGCCAGCTCTACCGCGACGGCACCAGCGAATACCTCGTCAACAACCAGCGCGCCCGCCTCCGCGACATTAAAGAACTCTTCATGGACACCGGCATCGGCACCGACGCCTACTCCATCATCGAGCAGGGCAAGGTCGCCCGCATGCTCGAAGCCAACGCCGCCGAGCGCCGCCAGATCTTCGAAGAAGCCGCCGGCGTCTCCCGCTTCAAAGCCCGCAAAAAAGAAGCCCTCCGCAAGCTCGACCGCACCGAGCAGAACCTCGCGCTCGTCCGCCAACGCCTGGAAGACACCGAGAAGCGTCTGCGTTCCGTAAAGATGCAGGCCGCCCGCGCCCGCTCCTTCCAGGAACACTCCGCCAAGCTCCGTGACCTCCAGCTGACCTTCAGCCTCGCCGAGTACCACCGCCTCCAGCAAGAGCTCGGCGAAGTCCAGGAACAACTCGAACAAGCCGAGGCCGACCGCGTCGCCGCCCAACGCGAACTCGCCAAGCACGAGTCCGCCGTCTCCGACGCCGAGACCGAACGCACCGCCGTCGCCCAGCGCAGCCAACAGCTCAACCAAGCCCGTGTTCAACAAGAATCAGCCAAAGAACAAGCCCAGCAGCAGCAGCAATTCGCCGAGCGTTCTCTCGCAGACTTCCGTAGTCAGATCGAACGCGATCAGACCCGGCTTGATGAGCTCGACGAGCGTCAAAATCAGCTCGCCGAGGAAGCTTCTACACACACCGAAGCCGTCGAAGAACTCACCGCCGCCCAGGCCGACGCCAAGCAACGCCTCGAAGCCGCCCAGTCCGAGCAACGCGACCTTCAGCACACCCTCAACGAAAAAAGCGCCCGCCTCGAAGACGAGAAGAACGGCCTCACCGACCTGCTCCGCCGAGTCTCCAAGCTCCACAACGAGATCACCTCGATCGACGCCTTCGAGAAGTCCCTCGTCGGCACCCGCGAAAAACTCGACCAACGCACCGGCCAGATCGCCGAGCAGCTCGAAGCCCTGCTCACCCAACGCGACCACGCCGACGGTCAGCTCGCCGAATCGGTCCAACTTATCGACGCCGAGCAGGCAAAGCTCGCCGAGCAAAAACAACTCGTAAGCCAATTCGGCGAGCAGCAAAAACAACTCGCCGCCCGCCTCGCCGAGTCCCGCGAACAGCGGGCCGACCTCGACTCCCGCCGCCGCCTGCTGCAGGAGATGGAAGACAACCTCGAAGGCATCGCCGACCCCGTCAAGGCCGTACTCTCCCAAGCCGCTTGCGGCTTAGCGAACGGGGATAGAGACGCTGCCGACCCGCGATTCGACATGATCCGGGGACTCGTTGCCGAACTCATTGACT
This sequence comes from Planctomycetota bacterium, assembly GCA_038747275.1. GTDB lineage: Bacteria > Planctomycetota > Phycisphaerae > Phycisphaerales > Phycisphaeraceae > Algisphaera. The sequence continues at coordinate 14,148 of JBCDJW010000045.1, forward strand.
GCGATGTCCAACACGCCGCTGTCGTCGAAGCCGCGCTGGGCGAGCACCAGCAAGCCCTCGTCGTCGATCGTCTCGCCGAGCTCTGCGACCCCGCGTCGGGCCAAGCCGCCCTCGACGCCCTCGCCGGCCGCGTGACTTTCCTCTCGATCGATCAGCCCCCCCTCCCCCCGCTACCGCAAGCGAGTGACGGCGTCGCCGCCGCCCTCCGCCCCGTGATCGACCTCGTCCGCTACCCCGATTGGCTCGGCCCCGTCGCCTGGCGTCTCCTGGGCCGCACCCTCATCGTCCGCGACCTCGACACCGCCATGATGCTTCGTGCGACACTGCCGTCCGGCTACCGCTTCGTCACCGAAGCCGGCGAAGTCCTCGACGAACAATGCCGCGTCCTCGCCGGCCCGCTGAATGCGAACGCTAGCGGTGGCTTGATCTCTCGTCGTTCCGAGCTCGCCTCTCTGCAAGCCGAGCTGTCCCAACTCGACGCGATCATTGCTTCGGACCACCAAACCCTCGCCACCCTCTCCGACCAGGCCGCCCACCTCGAGACCGTCACCGCCGAGTTACAGCAGTCGATTTTCGACGCCAACGCCGTCAAGGTCGAACTCACCAGCCGCCTCGACGGCTACCGCAGCCAGATCGCTTCGCTCGAAAAAGAGCAACCCGTCGTCGCCGCCGAGACGGAGAAGCTCCACCGCCAGCTCGCCGAGGCCGACGAGAAACGCTCCGCCCACCGCCGCGACGCCGACGACCTCGAGTCTCAGTCTGCCGAACGCGAAGCCCGCCGCGCTGCCCTCGATCAGGACATCGCCACCGCGACCGATTCCGCCGACGCCGCCCGCGAGCAAGTCACCGCGCTGCGGATCGACGCGGGTAAGTTCGCCGAGCAGCTCAGCGCCGCCGAGCGCCAGTCTCGCCAGTTCGAGATCGCCCGCGCCGACGTTACCCGCCAGCACACCAAGCTTGCCGAAGAACTAAAGTCGACCCACGCCCGCATCGCCGAGTTAGAGAAAACCCGCGAGCAAGCCGAGGAAGACTTCCAAGGGGCCAAGCGTAAGCTCGACGAAGTGGTGACCCAATGCGAGTTGATCCAACGCAAGGTCACTGCCGCCAATGAAACCCTCAACACCCTCAAAGCCGACTTCAGCGAACGCAGTGGGGCGGTCGCCAAGCTCGAAAAATCCGTCCACCGCGCCGAGATGAAGCAGCGTGAACTCGAAGTCAAGCTCGACGGCGTCACCCAACGCACCGCCGACCAACTCGAGCTCGACCTCCCCGACGCTTACCGCAAACAAAAACAACTTGCCCTGTTTCCCAAAGAGGAACAACACACCACCCAAGCCGACGCTGAGCAAAGCCAAGCGTCTGGTGCCAATACTGAAGATGCCCCCAGGCCCATCCAAGCCGCCGCATCCCAGATCACAACAGACCCCTTTACGCTTTCCCCCGACGACTGGGACCAGATCAAGTCCAACATCGAAGAGCTCAAGGGCAAGATCGCCCGCCTCGGCACGGTCAACGTCGACGCCATCGCCGAGGAAGATCAGCTCGCCGGCAAGCAAGACGAGCTCGCCGACCAGGTCAAAGACATCGAAGACGCCGAGAAGCAGCTCCACGCCCTGATCGAACAGCTCAACGACGACTCCCGCACCCGCTTCGAAGAAACCTTCAACCAGGTCCGCGAAAACTTCGCCGGCAACGACGGCATGTTCCGCAAGCTCTTCGGTGG
>JBCDJW010000046.1:0-13619 GCA_038747275.1 Planctomycetota bacterium
AGCGAGAAGGTCGCAGGCAAGGCACCAAGCTCGCTCATATCCGGGCCCCCGGAAGGGGGATTCCGGACTGACGTCTTTGACGGGACGTGGCGATCTCTGGCAATCCCTACCTTGCCGGGCAGGATCAGAGTCGAAGCCCGTCATCGTTGGTCGAGGGCCCGTGGTTCACGGGTTGTGGTTTTTTGAACCGCGAAGACGCGGAGAGCGCGAAGAAGAAACAAGACATCGGATTGATTTAAGAAACAAATCGTCTTCTGCCTTGCTTCGCGTCCTCCGCGTCTTCGCGGTTCAAACCAACACCACAACTCAACCGCCTACCCCACGCCGGCCACGGCAACGGGTGAGCGGGGACCGCGGGTTCGCTCTTTGGCAACTTGTTGTTTGGCTTACCGGCGTGAAGCGCTCACCGTGCCCGTCGGGTCGGCGGGGCTGGGGCGGGCGTCGATCTGAGCGGTGCCGGTGTAGACCCACACCGTGTCGGCGGCGCCGCGGACGTTGATCCGGCCGCGGTGCTTGTAGGCCCAGTCACGTAGCGCCGCGAGCTTGATCGGGGACTCGGGCTCCACGCTGCGCTCTTCGCCCGGCGGCAGGCCCCAGACGATCGCCGGGCCGTCGGTGTAAAGCACCAGCCACAACCGGCCTTTGAGGTCGCGGTGGCTGACGTCGTAGGCGGTGATCTGGTCGGCGAAGATCTCTTCGTGCAGGACGTGTTCGAGGGCGAGCGCGGCGGTGATGTCCGAGCCGGGCCATTTTTTGCCGTAGGTCGGCGGCGCAGCGGCGCTGACGCCGGTGATCAGCGGCAGGTGGCTCCACCGCGAGCTGGCGCGGTCGATCGGCCCGTCCAGCCAGACGCCTTCATCGTCAACGACGTGGGCCAGCGAACGGTTGGTGTCTTCGACCAACGCCGCGGGTCGGCGGTAGGTCGCGTGGACCCGCACCACCCCGCCGGGCGATCGGCGGACCTGGTCGACGCGGGCGATCCAGGGGCATTCTTTGTCGTCGTTGAGCGTCGCCGCGGCGTCCCGCAGGCCGCGGGCGTCGAACGGGCTGGCGTTGACGCTGTGGGCGACGCGGGCGCGGAGCTCTTCGTACAGCGTGTCGTCGACCCACGCCGGGGCGTCGACTAGTTTTACCGACTCGACGGTGACCGCCGCGGACCGGGCGTCGGCCGCGTATCTGCCCAGCACCTGCTCGGTCGCGGTCCACGCCAGCACCACGGCCACGCCGACCGCCGCCACGCCGACGAGTTTCAGGCCCATGAGCGTCCGCTGCGGGTCCCAGCCCTGGGCCTTGGCCCCGCGCGACGTCTTGCGTTTCTTCTTGGCCCCCGACGATTTACTGCTCAAAAACCAACCCATTGAATCCGAACCTCCAGGTGTGTCCGTTAACCATCGACCGACCCCCCGGAATCGGGCCAATGAATCCGATTCAGGGGCGATAACCCCCCGGAATTACCACGGCCCCTTCCGGGTTTAGCGGGTGCGGCGAAGCCGCCCTCGCCGACAAACCGCTGGACGCTGCGCGTCTCCCGCTAAACCGTCGGCGGTTCCGTCGCCGCCCGCTGCACCAACCGATCCACCAACGCCGGCATCGGCAGCCCCACCCGCGCCGCGGCCATCGGCAACAACGAATGCGTCGTGAACCCCGGCAGCGTGTTCACCTCGATCACCCAAGGCTGATCCCGCTCATCCACAAAAACGTCCACCCGCGACAGATGCCGACACCCCAGCGTGCAGAAAACATCCACCGCCAACTCCCCGAGGCGGCTTTCCAGTTCCGGGGACGTGTCGAAGCGGTACTGCGTGTCGTCGCGGATGTACTTGGCTTCGTAGTCGTAGAACTCGGTGGCGGGGACGATGTGGATCGACGGCAGAGCGAGGGGTTGGCCGTGTTCGTCTTCGATCACGCCGACGGTCATCTCCCGGCCCTTGATAAAGCGTTCGACGAGGAGCGTGTCGTTTCGCGACGACAGCTCGGCCCAGGCTGTGTCGAGTGCTTTCTGATCATGGCAGATCGCCAGATCGATACTTGAGCCGTCGTCGTTGGGTTTAACCACCACGGGCGGAGTTAGCGTCGGCCCAGGCGATCCCGCGGCACACGAAATCAACTCGAACGCCGGCGTCGGCAGGCTCTGTTCAATCAACGCCTGTTTGGTCTGCGTCTTGTCGGTGCACAGCCGGGCGGCGGCTTCGCGGCAGCCGACGTAGGCCACGCCCCGTTCGTCGAGCAGTTTTTGGGCCCCGCCACCCTCGCCCCACTTGCCGTGGAAGATCGGGAATACCACGCCCGGCCCCGGCGACTCCATGCACCATTGCGCAAACTCGTCGAGCGCCGCCGTGTCGCTCGGCGACAGGTCGCGTTCGATCACGTCGTGGCCCGCCTCGCGCAGCGCCGCGGCGACCTCCTTCCCCGACATCAGCGAGACCTCGCGTTCCCGGTCCGGCCCGCCGGCGAGCACCATCACTTTCATCTTCGCTTCCTTGCGTGGGCTGACGAATCAACCACCAAGTTTATCCGGCGGCGTGGGTCGCGCCTCGGCGGTGGACGGGTTGGGGGTAAGCTACCGCGATGCCCAGCTACGCCCCGTTCGATTGGTACGAGACGCCGATCTACTACGACATTATCTTCGACGTCGACACCGAGAAGGAAGCGGTGTTCCTCGAGCAATGCCATGCGTTGCACGCTTCGGACGCTGAACCGGGCCGAAAGCTAAGCGTCCTCGAACCCGCCTGCGGCAGCGGCCGGCTGATGGCGGCGTTGGCCAAACGCGGGCACCGCGTCGCGGGCGTCGACCTTTCCGAAGGGATGCTCGATTTCGCCCGCAAACGGTTCAAGGCCGAAGGTGTGTCGGGAAAATTAGCCCGCGCCCCGATGCAGGACTTCGAGTTGCCCGCTTCCGGGGGCGGGGGTGCTTCCGGTGGTAGGGGCGGGTACGACCTGGCCCACATCCTCGTCAGCTCGTTCAAGTACCTCGACAACGACGAAGACGCCGCGGCGTGCCTGAACTGCATTACTAACCACCTCCGCCCCGGCGGCGTGCTTGTACTGGGCCTGCACCTCACCGAGCCCGACGAAGATCAACGCACCCTCGAACGCTGGCGGGCCCAACGCGACGGGCTGGATGTGATCTGCACGATCCGCAGCGCCCCGCCCGATCACGCCAACCGCACCGAACAACTCCGCAGCCGGGTCGTTGCCCGCGACCTCAACCAGCCCAACGCCGAGCCGAAACGCTACGAGTCGCACTGGACGTTCCGCACCTACGACGAACCCCAATTCCGCTCGCTGCTCCGCAAAGCCCCGGGCCTGGAACACGTGGCGACCTACACCTTCCACCACGACATCGACCTCCCCACCACGCTCGACGGCGACGACCTGGGTGTCGTATTGGTGCTGCGGCGAGGGGCGTGAAGCGGCCCTAGGCATGCGTAAGGCCACCGCCTTTGGCCCTTTTTTTAATCATGCTTAAGTAATATAATCATCGGATTAATCACGATTTTTCTTGGCCGACCGTCCCGTGGCCGGTTTCCTTGATCGCCCCTCAATCCAACGAGTACCTGCCATGATTCGACCGCTGTTTATTTTTGTCGGCCTCGTGTGTTTTTCCATGTGCGTCTCGATCGCCGACGCCCAGACCCGCCCCGGGAAGAAGATCACCAACGAGGTGTCCTTCGACGACGCGCCGGAACGGATCAACAACCGCTACCCGCTCTCGGATCAAAACAACGACGGCGGCTGGCGCCCGGTGCGGGAAGTGTCGGACGAGTTCAACGGCCGACGGCTGAATACGACCAAGTGGTACCCCAACAACCCCAAGTGGAAGGGCCGGCCGCCGACGTATTTCCACGGCTCGAACGTCACCGTCAAAAACGGCGAGGCCGTGTTCCGTATCAATCAGCACGGCGACGAAGCGATCCCCGACGGATTCACCCACACCGCTGGCTTCCTCAAGACCCGCAAGCGGGTGACCTACGGCTATCTCGAGGCCGAGCTGAAACTCATGGACGCCCCCTGGGTCTCGGGCTTCTGGATCACCAACGTCCAGCGCGATTGGTGGACCGAGATCGACATCTGCGAGAACTGCCCCGGCTCGGAAGGGCGGGAGTACGACCTGAACTCGAACATGCACGTCTTCCGCGCCCCGGCCGACAAGGGCAACGTGACCGATCACTTCGACAGCAGCAAGCGATACAAAGTCCCGTTCCGCCTGCAGGACGACTACCACGTCTGGGGCCTGGAGTGGGACCCCGAAAAGATCCGCTTCTACCTCGACGGCGTCATGTTCCGCGAGGTCGAGAACACCCACTGGCACCAGCCGCTGGAGATCAACCTCAACAACGAATCGAACAAATGGTTCGGCGCCCTGCCGGACGACAACCGCCTGGACGGCGAGTTCCGCGTGAAGTATGTCCGCGTCTGGCAGAAGCGTGGGGGGTACGACAACCCGTATGAGGATTGAGCCCGTCGCTTAGCCGCTCTTTGTATTTCGTCTGCCTGCAATTCACGGACCTCTACCATGCGACCATCGACCGGTCTTATCGTCGGCATCGTATTGACTTTGCTCTTCAGCCAACCCGCCGCGGCGAAGCAGTACAACGTCATCCTCATCCTCGCCGACGACATCAGCGCCCGCGAGTTCCCCGCTTACGAATCCACGGAGTGGTACGGCGACCAACTCGCCCGCACGCCGGTGCTGGATCGGCTGGTCGAAGACGGCGGGTGCTTCGTCGAGACCGTCTGGGCGGCGACCATCTGCAAGCCCAGCCGGGCCCAGATCATCAGCGGCCGGTACGCCCACCACACCAAGTGGTGGGACAACCGCCACCTCGGCAGCGACTCCCGTCACACCTACTCGGCCTACAAGAGCTCGCGCGTCACCCTCGGCACGCTCAGCCGCGACGCGGGCTACGCCAACCTCTGGGTCGGCAAGACCCACATCAACGACGGCGGCGACACATTAAGCATGGGCTTCAACGAAGGCGTCTTCACCCCCGCCGAGACCAAACGCTACCCCGGCTGGAACCCCTACGGCACGCCAACCAAAAACCCGTACCCGATCTTCTACGGCAACAACCCCAAGGCCTGGGACTACGAGTCGTTCTACTGGTGGCCCGAGGTCCAACTCATTAATCACCCCGACCATCCGAACGAGCCGTACCGATTCCTCAAAACCGACATCAACGACTACGGCCCCGACATCGAGCTCGACCACGCGATGGCGTTTATGCAGCGTTCGGTCAATAACGACAAGCCGTTCTTCGTGTTCTACGCCCCGCACCTCGGCCACACCGCGATCGACCACGCCGACCGCGGCGGCAGCAAGTCGGTCTGGGTCGGCACGCCCAAGATCGAGTTCCGAGACGACGGCAGCAAGTACGGCCAGTACCGACGCTTCGATCCCCACATCGAGCCCCGCGGCGACGGCACGCATAAGCACACCAACGTCACGCCCCAGGGCATCAACACCCACATTGAATACCTCGACTACCAGATCTGGCTGCTGATCCAGAAGCTCCGCGACTTGGGCGAACTCGAAAACACGGTGATCCTCTTCACCGCCGACAACGCGACCCAAGGCGCCGGCAAGGGGTCGATCCGCCGCCAGGAAGGTACGCACGTCCCGCTGTTCATCTACGCCCCCGGCGAACCCGAACTGCTCACCGGCCGTCGGCCGATCGTGTCCGACTTCTCCGACTTCCTGCCCACGCTAGCCGACCTCATGGACACCGAGGTGCCCGAGTCCGAGCGCGGCCACGGCGTAAGCCTCTGGCCGTACCTCACCGGCCAGACCCCCGGCCACCGCGACTGGATCTACTCGATGCGGATCGACGCCCAGATGATCCGCAACAACGAGATCCTGCGCGACGGCTTCGGCGACTGGTACGACGCCCGCACCGAACCCGACGACCACAACAGCTTCGTCAAGCTCGACGACCTACCCGACGGGCCGGAGAAAGATCGGCTACTCACGCAGAAACCGGCGCTCGAAAAAGTACTCGCCGAGTTCGACCTCTACGCGGTCGACAGCGAAGCTCCGCTCCCCCCGGCCGACCAAGACGGCGACGGCCTGTCGGACGCCTTCGAGCAGCAATACACCGGCAGCGCCACGGCCATGAAGCCACAAGCCGATGCCGACGGCGACGGTACCGACAACTACCACGAGTTCGTCTTCCTCACCGACCCCACCGATCCATCCTTCCCGACCGCGACGCAGAAGCCGCACCTGATCGAAGTGACGGATGCCCAGGGCACCCACCTCGCCCTCCAATTCCGACGCCGCACCGAGCTGGGTCCCGACTACTGGTGTAACGTCGAGGGAACCCGCGACGGCGGCCGGACGTGGGCGACCGACGGCGTCATCCAGGTCTACTCCCGCAAGCTAGCAAGCCCCGACCTCGAGATCGTCACCGCCCGCGTCGCCGCGGATATCAGCGCCAGCACGATCAAAGACCTGCGGCTGACCGTCCACAAACCGAAGCCGCGTCAGCCGCGCAAGGTCGAGACGATGTTTAAGAACTAGATCGCGATCGATACCGATACGAATCTTTACGCGCTGCTGCCGATGTGTTGGGTGATCGGGGTGAGCAGGTCGGGGATGAGTTTGGCGGTGGCGAGTTCCTCGGCGTAGCCGTTGAGGGTCTCGACGGTTTTGGCCATGTCGGCGAGGTCGTCGACGGGGCCGTACTTGCGGATCGTCAGGAAGAGGCTGATCGGTTCGCCTGAGTAGCGCTTGGACGAGCCGCGGCGGGACTTGGGGCGGGTCTTGACTTCGTAGTATGCCTGGAGGTCGCCCGAGTCGTTGAGCGACTGGCCGAAGATGGGCTGTACGTCGAGGATGCTGCCGCCGGTCGATTCGCCGTCGGCGTCTTTGGCTGAGGCGTTGAGCAGCCCGCCGAGGGGGGTGTCGGCGAAGAGGGCTTCGTAGACGACGGCGTCGTGGTTCTGTTTGCACTCGAGGTCGAAGCCGTACATGAGCTCGACGTAGTCGACGTCGAGCGGGCTGATGGTCAGGTGGTAGGGGGCGAGCTCGAGGACGAGCTTGTGGTAGGCGACAGCGTCTTCCATCGACTCGGGGTTGACCGTGCCGGTGCGGATGGAGTTGCGACGCAGGGCGAGCCAGGTGTAGCGGGCGTCCTTGCGGGCCGATTCGAGGGCGAGCTCGCCCTCGTAGCGCTTGAACCGGCTCATCGACGGCAGGCTCTTGCGCATGCGGTCGAAGAAGTGCAGGATCGTCTCCCGCTCCGACGGCAGGTCCATCTTGAGCGCGAGCTTGTGGTTAATGTAAAAGTCGGTACACAAGGCACCGAAGCTGGTGGCCATATCAAGTCGTCCTCGGCGGGTGGGTCGGCCCGCCGCGACGGGCGAAACCTCAAGGAAGCATTATATCAACCGCCGTTTGGTTACCGAAACCGAGGGCGACCCGGCAAGATAGGTAAATTCTTGCGGCGTTTAGCCGGGTTCATCGGCCGAGCCGACGGTCTCGAAGACAATATCGTCGAAGTAGAACGTCAGCGGCTTGCCCTGCCCGGCGACGACCCAGTAGAACCCGCTCTTGATACAGGCGAGGTCTTTGCCGGCTAAGTCGAAACTGAACTGTTTCCACTGCCTAGTCAGGGTGAACTCGCGTTCGGACTTGGCGGTGTCGTAGAACTTGGCGTCGCGGCCGAGGATGCCGAAGCCGATCTTGACCTTCTCGCCGCCGGTGCTGCCGCGGGCCCAGAAGCTGAGGCGGGTTGCGCCGGAGAGGTCGAAGCCGCCGGGCTTTTCGCCCCAGTCGTTGGCGGGGCTCTGCCACACGACGCCACCCCAGCCGCCGGGGTTGGCGAAGGTGGCCTTGAGGCAGGTCGCCCCGGCGTGGGGCCGATCGGTCGAGGCTTCGTCGATCGTGATCGCCTGGGCGTCGCCCATGTAGCCGGAGGGGGTGTAGGGGGCGCCGCCGGGCATGTTGTCGCCGTAGACGACGAGGGGGAGCTGGACGTCGGCCCCGAAGTAGTCGTCAGAGCTAGCGCCGGTCACGCGGAGCGGGGCGTTGGCCGTGGCGGCGCCGCCGCGGCCGTCGCGGACGAAAGCGAACAGTCGGTACTCGCCAGGCTTGCGGGGCATCTGGAGTTCGACGCGTTCGGCGGACGACGAGACGATCGCCGCGGGGAATGAGGGCATGGCGGGGCGGAAGTCGCCGCCGGTGATGGTGTCTTTGTCTTCTTTTTTAAGGATCCAGTCGACGTCGAGCGTTCGGCCCTCGGGGTCGTGGGCCTTGAGCCGGGCGGTGATCTTGCCTTGCGGCGGGACGGAATTATTGCCGACGATTTCGAGTGAATCGATCACGGGGCTGAGGTCGGCGGGGGGCTTGCCGGTCCAGGCTTCGGTCATGGCGTCGACGGCGCCGAGCTTGCTGCCGTCGGGCAGGAACATGCCGAACCAGGTCGCGGTGGCTTCTTGCTTGAACCCCCAGGTGAAGGCGACCGAGCCGACGCAGAGCGGGTCGGCGTGCAGCGCGTCGTAAGCGGATTTATAGATGTCTGCTTTTTCGGTGCTGGTTTTTTCGAGCGGCACGCCCCAGTCGTTGTTGGACTGTTCCCAGGTTCCGGGCGGGCCGAACTCGGTGACGAGGTAAGGCTTGGTGCCGCCCGCGGCGCGGTAGCGTTCGGGGATCGAGTGGACGCCGCCGTAGGTGTTGATGCCGACCATGTCGATGTGGGGGGTCAGCTCGTGCATGGCCCGGACGCGCTCGCCGCCGATCTCCGCGGTGACGGTAAACGTCGGGTGGTTGGGGTCGAGGTCTTTGATCATCTTGGCGATGTCGTCGACGGCCTTCCAGATCTTCGGGTTGCCGCCGTCTTCGTAGCCCTCCATCTCGTTGCCCACGCCCCAGGCGAGCACGGCCGGGTGGTCTTTGTGTTGGAGCACGGCGGCCTTGGCTTCTTCGAACTGCTTTTGCACTTGGGCCGGGTCGTCGTAGTTGAAGCCGTGGCGTTCGTGGCCCAGCCAGATGCCGACGAGGACCTTGAGCCCGAGTTGCTGGGCTTCTTCTAGCTTGGGCATTAGATCGTCGCCGGCCCCCCAGGTGCGGGTCGTGTTGCCGCCGGCGGCGACGAGGGCGGGCTTGGACGAGTCGCCACCGCCGCCCTTGATGACGTAGGGCTCGCCGTCGACGAGTAGGCGGTGACCGTCGGCGTGGGATTCAACCGTCACCGTCGCGGCATAACTGGGGGTATGAAAACTACAGGCGAAAGCCAAGACGAAAAGCGGGGTGAACCATCGGGACATCGCGATACCTCAAAGAGACCGAAGACGGGATTCGAGAAAGACGGGAAACGAAAAAAGCCGAGCACTTTTAGAACTCAGCTTCTATTCTAGCCGTGCTGTCCCGATATCGGCGACTTTTTTAGTACACGTCGCGGACGTAACGCTTTTCTTTTTTCAGGTCGTTGACGTATTCGACGGCGGCTTCCTGATCACGGTTGCCGTGGGTCTCGACGATCATGTGGAGAGCGGCGTCGACATCCTTGGCCATGCGGGTGGCGTCGCCGCAGACGAAGAAGGAGCCGCCGTCTTCGAGCATGGCGAAGAGGTCTTTGCCGTTTTCGAGCATGCGGTGCTGAACGTAGATTTTTTCCTTCTGGTCGCGGGAAAAGGCGAGGTCGAGGCGGGTGAGCAGGCCGGAGCTGCTCATGGCGCTGATCTCGTCTTCGTAGATGAAGTCGTTGGCGCGGGTCTGGTCGCCGAAGAACAGCCAGTTGGTGCCGGAGGCGCCGCGGGCCTGTCGTTCTTCGAGGAAGGCGCGGAACGGGGCGATGCCTGTGCCCGGGCCGACCATGATCATGGGGAGGCTGTCGTCCTGGGGGACGCGGAAGTTTTTGTTGGGCATCGCGAACACGCCCGCCTCGGCCCCGGAGGGGACGTGGTCGGCGAGGAACGTCGAACACACGCCGCGGTGCTCGCGGTTTTCGTACTGCCAACGCACCGCGGCGACGGTGAGGTGGACCTCGCCGGGGTGGGCGTTGGGGCTGGACGAGATCGAGTAGGCGCGGTGTTGCAGCGGCTTGAGCCAGCCGACGATCTGCTGCGGGTCGAGCTCGAGGTCGGGCTTGAGGTTCATGAGATCGAGGGCGTCTTTGCCCCAGAGGTAGGCGTCGATCGCTTCTTTGTCGCCGCCGCTCAGGACGTGACTGAGTTCGTCGTCGCCGACGAGGGGTTCGAGGCCTTCGATCAGTTCTTTGGACGGCGTCATGATCTCGAGCTGGGTCGAGAGGCGCTCGGCGAGCGGGGCGTCGTGTCCGTCGAGGACGGTGTCGGGGGCGAGTTTCAGCCGATCTAACCACGCGTCGACGAGCGTGGGTTGGTTGACCGGCATGACGCCGAGCGCGTCGCCGGCCTGGTACTCGATCTCGCTGTCGCCGAGGTCGAACGAGAGGTGGCGGATTTCCTTGGCTGACTTCTCGCCCGAGAGCACGCGGTTCTCGAGCATGGTCGAGCGGTAGGGGTTCTTGCGGTTCCAACCCGTTTTGGCAGGGGCGGCGGGTTCGTCGTCATCGACTACAGCAGCGCCACCCGCAGGCGGCGCGGGTAGGGTCGCTTCCAGCCAAGCGGCGGCGGGGTCTTCGTAGTCGACGTCGCAGTCGAGGCGGTCGCCGAGCCGCGTGGCCCCGAGTTGTTCGAAGCGGGTGTCGATCAGTTTGCCGGCCTGGCAGAAGTGTTCGTAGCTGGTGTCGCCGAGCGCAAGCACGCCGTAGTTGAGTTTTTCGAGACGGGGCGCGGTCGGGCCGGACACGGCGTCCCAGAAGATTTGAGAATTGTCGGGCATCTCGCCCTCGCCGTAGGTCGAGATCACGACGATGGCGTTCTCCATCTCGGCGAGCTGGTCCATCGAGATCGCGTCGAGTTCGTTGACGCGGGGCTTGAAGCCCTTGGTCTTGGCCATGGCGGCGGCGTCGTTGGCCAATGCCTCGGCGTTGCCGGTTTGCGTGCCGTAAAGGATGTCGATCGGCGGGGCCGCGGTCGCAGCGGGTGCGCCGGCCACGGCCGTGTCACCCGCGCCGGGGCCCATGGCCACGCGGGAGTGCAGCCCGGCGAGGAAGCCGCTGAGCCAGGCGCGCTGATCGCCGGAGAAGGGAGCGTCTTGGGGGATGTAGGGAACTTTCATGAGTCTGGACTTTAGGGGCCTAGGGCCGAAGAGTTGTGTCTTGGATTCTGGGCGGTGGGGGTTAGTTGTGTTGGGGCGTTGCCTCGGCGACGGGTCCGCGGGCGGCGACGTCGACGAGGGCGTGCTGGGCGAAGAGCTCGTCGAAGCTCGGGATGGTGCCGAGGATGTCGCGGTTCTTGCCGTCTTGGTAGAAGATCCAGGTGTAGGTGCCGGGGCTTTCCATGGCGAGGTTGGTGCGGAGGCGGAGCGACCGCTTGAAGTCGCCCAGCCGTTTGTCGGCGACGAGGGCGGCGAGCTGGTGGTCGTCGTAGTCGGCGAGGGCCTGCTTGGCGTGCTTGGCGAGTTCGGTCATCAGGCCGAAGTCTTCGGTGAGCACGAGGTTGCGGGCGATCTGGTCGCGGAAGTCGCCGACGTCGCCGGTGCGTTTGGTCGCGAGGACTTGGGCCATCTCGAGGACGGTGTAGGCGTTGAGCAGGCGGAGCATCTCGGGCGTGTCGGTCTCGCCGTAGCCGGGCGTCGCGCCGCCGAAGACGGGGTCGCCGTCTTTCCACGCGGCCTTGAGCGTGCCGATCTGGTGGTTGGACAGCGCCGAGGCGAGCTCTTCGGTGAGGTCCTTACGGCTGCGGGCGGCGAGGATGGCGTCCGAATCTTGATATTGGAGCAGCGCCTTGGGCATGATCCAGCAGAGGTGCTGGCGGGTGTGTTCCCAGTCGTCGAGCAGCCAGGCGGCGCGTTTCGAGCCGGTCGCTTCGACGTGCCAGCGGAGCATCTGCTTGACGGGCTCTTCGTGGATCGCGGCCTCGGTCGTGCCGTCGGCGAGGGTGCCGAAGAAGACCGAGTCGTGGCTGATCATCTCAGGGAGCTTGCCGTCGGGGTCGTACTGGTAGGCGAAGCCGCCGGACATCCCGTTGCCGAAGCCCTTGGAGAAGCCGCCGAGGTTGAGCACGGCTCCGTTGGTCATGTACTCGCAGCAGAAGTCGCCGACACCCTCGACAACGGCCGTGGTGCCGGAGTTGCGAACGGCGAAGCGGTCGCCGGCCTGGCCTTCGACGAACAGCCGACCGCCCGTCGCGCCGAAGAGGGCAAAGTTGCCGATCAGCACGTTCTCCCCATCGCCCGGCGTAATTCCGGGGGCGCTGCCGGGGGCGCGGACGATGATCTCGCCGCCGCAGGCGCCCTTGCCCACGCCGTCGTTGCAGGTGCCGGTGTGGTCCATGACCATCCCGTCGTTGCAGAACGCGGCGTAGGACTGGCCGGCCGAGCCGTGGGTCACGACGCGGACGGTGCGTGGCGGGAGGAAGCGGCGGCCGTGCGGCTCTTGCATCGCCGCAGCGGGTAATGCTTCGAGCTCGTGGTTGAGCGTCCGCTCGATGTCGATGGCGAGTTGGCCACCGACGGACTTATTGCAGTTCCACAGCGGCTTGTCGGGGCGGAGTTCGATCTGCTTTTCGCCGTTCTCGATCAGCCGTTCTTTGAGTTCGACCAAGAGGCGGTCATCGACGGCGAAGTCGCGTTCGAGGTAGGTCGGGTCGGCGATGTGGTTCTCGTCGACGCGGGTGAGCATCCGACGGAGGTTGAGATGGCCGACGGACGAGGGGTGGTCGAGCAGATGCAAGAGGTCGGCCCGGCCGCGGGCTTCATCCAAGCTGCGGAGGCCGAGGTAGGCGAGGATTTCGCGGACCTCGTGGGCGACGTTAACCAGGTACTGGGCGAGCGCCCGCGGGTCGCCGTCGAACGCCTCGGCGTTGGTGGTCAGGCCGGCGGGGCACTTGATGTTGCAGTTCTTGGCCATGACGCACTTGAGCATCATGAGCGCGGTGGTGCCGAACTCGAAGCTGTCGCCGCCAAGCAGGCAGGCCTTGACCACGTCGCTGCCGGTCTGCATCGCGCCGGAGCAGCGGAGCAGGACTTTCTGGCGGATACCGTTAGCGCAGAGGGCTTGGTGGACCTCGGCGATGCCGATCTCGGCGGCGCGGCCGGTGTACTTCAGTGAGGTGACCGACGCGGCACCGGTGCCGCCGGTGCTGCCGGCGATGTTGATGATGTCGGCCCCGGCCTTGGCGACGCCGACGGCGATCGTGCCGATGCCTTCGCTGCTCACCAGCTTGACGATGACGCGGACGCGGGCGGCCTTGGCGTCGTGGATCAGTTGGCCGAGGTCTTCGATGGAGTAGGTGTCGTGGTGCGGCGGCGGGGAGATGAGCTCGACGCCGGGCGTGCCGCCGCGGGCCGCGGCGATCTCCACCGTTACCTTTGGAGCGGGCAACTGGCCGCCTTCGCCCGGCTTCGCGCCTTGGCCGATCTTGATCTCCAACTCCTGCAGGTTGGGGTCGGCGAGATAGCCGGCCCAGACGCCAAAGCGCCCCGAAGCAAACTGCTTGATGCGGCTCGCGCGGATGGTGCCGTAGCGGCTGAGATGCTCGCCGCCCTCGCCCGAGTTGGACATGCCGCCGACCATGTTGGTGCCATGCGCCAC
>JBCDJW010000047.1:0-12872 GCA_038747275.1 Planctomycetota bacterium
CACAGCCATCTCGGGCGAGACGGTGCCGTTGGTCCAGACCTCGAGGGTCAGCTTGTCGTAGTTGGTCTTCTGGCCGACGCGGGTGTCTTCGACCTTGTAGCGGACGCGGGTGACCGGGGAGAAGGTCGCGTCGACGGGGATCAGGCCAACTTCCTGGTCTTCGTTGGCGTCGTACTGCTCGGAGGCGGGGACGTAGCCCCGGCCCTTCTCGACGATGAACTCCATGTCGAAGTCGACCTGCTTGGTCAGCGTCGCCAGGATCATGTCTTTGTTGTGGATGGTGATCGAGGTATCGGCCTCGATCAGGTCACAAGTCACTTCACCCGGGCCCTCGGCCTGCAGACGCATGGTCTTTTCGCCGTCGGCTTCCGACGAGACGACCATGCTCGTGACGCTGAGGATGATGTCGGTGACGTCTTCCTGCACGCCTTCGAGCGAGGTAAATTCGTGGGGGGCGCCCTTGATCTTCACGCCGGTGATCGCAGCGCCTTCGAGCGACGAGAGCAGGATACGGCGGAGCGAGTTGCCGACGGTCGTACCGAAGCCGCGTTCGAACGGCTCGACGGTGAATTTGCCGTAGGTGTCGGACGCGGTCTCTTGATCGAGGGTGACGCGGTGGGGAAGTTCGAGGCCTCGCCAGCGGATACGCATAGCTATCTCCAAAAGTGCAGCGGGTTTCGTGGTGGGAAACAGTCCCGGCACCTACGCTCGTGACGGCCTCTGCTGCGGGGGCCGGGTGGCTGCTGGTGGGCGGGAAAAATCGGTCGGGTTAACGAAACAAAAAGACGTCGTCGTGAAAGATCAGACGCGACGCTTTTTCTTGGGCCGGCAGCCGTTGTGGGGGATGGGGGTGTGGTCTTCGACGGCGGTCACTTTGAGGCCTGAGTGGGCCAGGCCGGTGACGGCCGACTCGCGACCGGGGCCGGCGCCGCGGACGCGGACTTCGAGTTCGACCATGCCGTACTTCTTAGCTTGGTTGGCGGCTTCCTCGGCAGCGCGAGTCGCGGCGAAGGGGGTAGACTTACGCGAGCCCTTGAAGCCGACGGTGCCGGCCGAGCCCCAGCAGAGGGTTTCGCCGTTGACGTCGGTGATGGTGACGAGGGTGTTGTTGAAGGTCGCCTTGATGTAGGCGATGCCGCGGCTGACGTTCTTGCGGACTTTTTTGGATTTCTTGGCCATCGGGCGGGTTCCTTGAAGTTGGTGGCGATTCCGCTTTCCACACAACGTGGCGGGAATCTGGCTTCGGGTATTGGATCAGTTGGACGGTTTTGAGCGGCTTTGAGCCGCAGATGGTCGACGCGACCAGCGGTCGCGGCTTTATAAACAGAAGACAGCAGGGCTGATTACTTCATGCCCTTGACCGACTTCTTGCCGGCGACGGTCTTCTTGCGGCCCTTACGGGTGCGGGCGTTGGTTTGGGTGCGTTGACCACGCACGGGCAGGCCGCGGCGGTGGCGATCGCCGCGGTAGCTGCGGATGTCACGCAGGCGGGCGATGTCTTGTTGGACCTGACGACGCAGGGCACCCTCGATGACGTACTTGGCTTCGAGCAGGTTGGCGATGGCGGCGAGTTGGTCCTCGTCGAGTTCCTTGGCCCGCTGCTGGGGGTCGAGGCTGAGCTCGTTGCAGATGTCCATCGCGAACTTCGGGCCAATGCCGTAGATGTAGGTCAGCGCGATGCGGTTGGGCTTGTTGTCGGGGATTTCGGTACCGGCGATACGGGGCATGGTGTGTTCCTTGAAGTTGGAGCGGTTCCGCTATCTCGGGTTGAGCGGGAACCTGGCTTCGGGGGGAGGGGCAAGACCGCCGATGACATCAGCGGCTTTGTACGGGGTGGATCAACCCTGGCGCTGCTTGCACTTGGGCTTGGTTTTGCAGATGACGCGGACGATGCCCTTACGGCGGACGATCTTGCAGTCTTCGCAGATACGTTTGACGGAGGAGCGGACTTTCATGGGGTTACCTCGGAGGAAAGTAGGGCCGAAGAGTATACAAAGCCTGGCTTAGCCTTGGCGTTGCTTGTGCTTGGGGTTGCTGGAGCAGACGACGCGGACGACGCCTTTGCGGGTAATGACTTTGCAGTTTTCGCAGATGCGTTTGACGGAGGAGCGGACTTTCATGGGTGGGCCTCGGGGGTGGGGCGCGACCAGCGGTCGCGGCTTTATGCGGTCAGAATTCCGGGTTTTCCGGGGGGGGTTAGTGGCGGTAGGTGATGCGGCCTTTGGAGAGGTCGTAGGGGCTGATGTCGACGGTCACGCGGTCGCCGGGGAGGATGCGGATGTAGAACTTACGCATCTTGCCGGAGATGTGGGCGATGATCTCGTGGTCGTTTTCCAGCTTGACGCGGAACATCGCGTTGGGCAATGACTCGAGGACTTCGCCGTCGAACTGGAGCATGTCTTCTTTGGGCACGGGCGTTTCCGGGGGCGGGGGTGGTACGTTTCTGGTGGTTTGGTACTGGTCTAGTTCTGGTGGTCTGGTCTGGTTCTAGACCAGTTGGGTCTGCTTTTTTAGCGGGATGCCGGTTTATCTTCCGTCGGTCAGGACGTCGGCTCCGTTGGCGGTGACGGCGACGGTTTGTTCGTAGTGGGCAGAGGGCTTGCCGTCGAGGGTCACGACGGTCCAGCCGTCTTTCAGGGTTTTGACCTCGGGGCTGCCGAGGGTGAGCATGGGTTCGATGGCGAGGACGATGCCTTCGCGGAGCTGGATGTCGTTTCGGATCAGGTCCCGGCTGACGAAGTTGGGGACCTTGGGTTCTTCGTGCATGTTCGGGCCGATGCCGTGGCCCACAAAATCTTTCACCACGCCGTAACCGCGGTCCTCGGCGTACTTCTGCATGAGCCGGGCGATTTGGCTCCAACGCTTGCCCGGCTTGATCTGGTCGATGGCGATCTGCAGGCAGTGCTGCGTGGCCTCGCACATCTTCCGGGTCTCTTCGTCGACGTCGCCGACGAGGATGGTGTTCGCCGCGTCGCCGGGCCAGCCGTTGAAGCGGACCCCGCAGTCGATCCCGACAACGTCGCCGTCTTCGATCTGGCGGTCGTCGGCGATGCCGTGGACGACCACTTCGTTGACGCTGATGCACAGGTGAGCAGGGAAGCCCTCGCCGGGGCGGTAAGTCGGGTAGTTCTTGAACAACCCTTCGCCGCCCTTTTCGCGGATCAACACGTCGGCCGCGTCGTCGATCTCCCGCGTGGTGACGCCGGGCTTACACATCTCCCGACACATCTCGTGGACCTGCCGGACGATCCGGCCGGCCACGCGCATCTTCTCGATCTCTTCTTTGGATTTCAGGCGGATGCTGGCTTTCCTCACCGGGACCACTCCCGATCAAAAAAACCACTAAATCCGCCAACCGAGCCGATCTCGGTGAATCGTTGATTATAGGAAGATTCCGCCATCTTGACAAACTCACGGAAGCGTGGGACAGCCCACATCACGCCCCGCCGCGAGCCCCCCGGATCTTGGGTCCGCCGCTGCCGCCGGGACCGCCACCGCCGAGGAAGCCCGAGTAGTTCCGCATCATCAGGTTGGCCTCGATCCGCTGGACGAAGTCGAGCATGACGCTGACCACGATCAGGAGGCCCGTGCCGCCGAGGAACTGGGTCACGGTGAACGGGATGTTGAACAGAGCCGAGACGATGGTCGGAACCACAGCGATGACGGCCAGGAAGCCGGCCCCGACGTAGGTGATCCGCTCCATGACGACTTCGAGGTAGTCCGCGGTCCGCGGGCCGGGCCGGAGGCCGGGGATGAAGCTGCCGTTGTCGCGGAGCTGGGTAGCCATCTCCTTGGGCTGGAACTGGACGGTGGTCCAGAAGTAGGCGAAGAAGTAGATCAGCCCGATGTAGATCAGGGCGTAGAGGTAGCCGTTAAAGTTGGCGAACTCGGCCTGGAGGAAGGCGAATAATGCGGAGAAGAAGCGGTAGACCCCGCTGGCCTCAGCGTCGGCGGGCATCGCGGCGCCGGTCCAGTTGAACAGCATCGAGGGGAAGATCATTAACGAGCTGGCGAAGATGATCGGCATAACGCCGCCGTGGTTCACGCGGAGCGGGAGGTAGGACTTCTGCCCGCCGTAGACCCGGCGGCCGCGGGTGTGCTTGGCCTGCTGGATGGGGATCCGGCGCTGGCCCTGGGTGATCACGATCGAGCCGGCAACGACGACCACGAACGCGACGATCAGGAAGATCACGACGTCGATGCCGTAGCTACCCGGCTCGCCACCTAGGGAGAAACCGGTAACGATTTGGCCGATCGCCCCGGGCATCGAGGCGATGATCCCGGCGGTGATGATCAGGGAGATACCATTGCCGATGCCGTACTTGTCGATCTGCTCGCCGAGCCACATCAGGAAGATCGTGCCGGCGGTCAGGCCCAGCACCCCGCAGGCCCAAAACACGATCGTGCCGCGGTAGGCGGGGTAGACGAGCCCGCCGTCGCCACCGCCCTGGAGGAAGCTCAGCCAGAACGCCGACTGCACGAGGCAGAGGCCGAGCGTGGCGTAGCGGGTGTATTCCTGGATCTTCTGTCGGCCGGCGGGGCCTTCTTTTTGGATGGCTTTCAGCCGTTCGGACACCGAGGCGAGCAGTTGGAAGATAATCGCCGCGGAGATGTAGGGCATGATGCCCAGGCCGAAGATGGTCGACTGGGAAAGGGAGCCGCCGGTGAAGATGCCGACGTAGCTGATGAGGTTGCCGACCGCCCCGCTCGCTGCAGACTCGGCCCATTCGTTCAACGCCGACTGGTCCACCCCAGGCAGCGGGATGAAGAACCCGACGCGGTAGATCACCAACATCCCGATGGTGAAGAGCAGCTTGTTGCGGAGCTCTTTGATCCGCCAGATGTTGAAGAAGGCTTGGAGCATGGTGGGCTAGCTCGGGGTTTTAGGGCGATCTCAGTCAGGCGTCCTGCCGGCGACGGATCACTCTGCTTTGGCATCCGCTTTCTTGACGCCCTTCGGCCGACGGCCGACCGGTTCGATGACGGTGATGCTGCCGCCAGCGGCGGCGATCTTTTCGCTGGCCGACTTGCTGAACTTGGCAGCGGTGACGGTGACCTTCTTGGTGATCTCGCCTTCGCCGAGGACCTTGACGGGCAGCTTGGTGTCGCGGATCAGGCCGAGCTTGGCCAGCGACTCGGCGTTGACTTCTTCGCCGTCCTGGAAGCGGGCGTCGATCGCCTTGAGGTTCACGATCGCGTAGTGCGTCATGAACTCGGCGTTAGAGAAGCCACGCTTGGGGAAGCGTTTCCACATCGGGATCGCGCCGCCCTCGTGGGGGTTGCTGTTGCCCGAACGGGAGCCGTAGCCCTTGTGGCCGCGGCCGGCAGTCTTGCCGTTGCCCGAGCCGACGCCTCGACCGATGCGCTTACGCTTCTTGTGGCGGCCGACTTTTTCGGTGATTTCGTGGATCATCATGGCGGATGTCTCCGGGTTCGGCCTACCGTTTCAGGGCTAGGCCGGGTGAGCGTTGAGATTAGCTCAACGCGGGTTGCAGGTGCGGGAACTTACTCGGACTTTTCTTCGGACGCGGGGGCTTCAGGAGCGGGAGCTTCGGCAGCCGGGGCTTCTTCGGCCGGGGCCTCGGCGACGGCGGTGCCGCCTTCACCTTCAGCAGGGGCGGGGGCCGCTTCAGGCTTCCGGGGGGCGTTGCGGTCGCGGCGGCCGCCCTTGCCTTTGCCGACGGTGTTGGTCGGGGCGGCGGCCTTGGTCTTGGTGCCGGTGGTCTCGGCCTCGACCATGAAACGCTTGGCGGCGATCAGCATCTCGTCGACGGTGCTGGTTTCGATCTCGACGCCACGCAGGGCGGCGATCTCTTCGCGGGTCCGCAGGTGCTTGAGGGCGTCGATCACGGCCCGGCAGAGGTTGATCTTGTTGGTCGAGCCGTAGGCCTTGGTCAGGCAGTCCTTGATGCCGGCCATCTCGAGTACAGCGCGGACGGTGCCGCCGGCGATGACGCCGGTACCCGGGGCGGCGGGGATCAGCTTGACGGTCGAGGCACACGAACGGCCCTTGACTTCGTGGGGCAGCGTGCCGCCGCGGAGCTTGACGGGGAAGAGGTTCTTCTTGGCGTCCTTCTGCGACTTCTCGATCGCCGAGGGGACGCCGCGGCCCTTGCCGTAGCCGACGCCGACGTTGCCGTTGCGGTCGCCGACGACCACGAGGGCGGAGAAGCTCATCCGGCGGCCGCCCTTGACCGTGGTGGCGGTCCGGTTGATGGCGACGGTGGTCGATTCGAGTGCGTTGGAGTCTTCGAGGAATTCAGCCATTGGTGTCTTGTCTTTCGTGGTTTCCCCGGCGGTGGCCGGGACGGGCGTGCCTGGTCGCTGACGCAGGGCTTTCTGGGGTTTTTCGAGTCAGGGAAGATCGCCGATGGCATCGGCGGCGTTATGCGGGGTTAGAACTTCAGGCCGCCTTCGCGGGCGGCGTCGGCGAGGGCCTTGACCCGGCCGTGGTAGCGGAAGCCGTTGCGGTCGAACGAGACCGTCTCGACGCCGGCGGCCTTGGCCTTCTCGGCGATGGCCTTGCCGACCTGGGCGGCGGCTTCGATGTTTTGGCCCTTATCGAGCTTGGCCGAGACGCTGCTGGCCTCGGCCAGAGTCTTGCCGGCGAAGTCGTCGATGAGCTGGGCGTAGACGTGCTTGCTGCTGCGGAAGATCGACAGGCGCGGCTGCTCGGGGCTGCCGAATATGCGCTTGCGGATGCCGGTCTTGCGGCGGGAGCGGCGGAGGGTTTTGAGTTTGTTTTGTTCCATGATGGAAGTCTCGTGGAAGAGGCGCGACCAACAGTCGCGGCTTTATGAATGAATTCCGGGGGGTTAGCTGCCGAAGGCCTTGCCTTGTTTGCGGATGATCTGTTCGCCCTTGTAGTGGACGCCCTTGCCGTTGTAGGGCTCGGGTTTGCGGTGCTGCCGCATCGCGGCGGCGGTTTGGCCGACGAGCTGTTTGTCGATGCCCTTGACACTGACCTCGGTGAGGTTCGAGCTGCTCTTGCACTCGACGGTGACGCCGGCGGGGATGTTGACGACGCGGGTGTCGGCGAAGCCGAGCTTGAGGTTGACCTTGTTGCCCTGGACGGTCGCACCGTAGCCGACGCCGTGGACCTCCATGTTGACTTCGTAGCCCTTGGTGACGCCTTCGATCATGTTGGCGACGAGCGAACGGGTCAGGCCGTGCATCGCCTTGGCGGTGCGGGAGTCGTCTTGACGCTCGACAACAACCTCTTTGGCGTCGTCGTCAACACGGACGGTGACTTCGGGGCGGTGCTCGTAGGTCAGGGTGCCGCCCTTGCCGTTGACCGAGATTTCGCGGCCGTTGACTTTGACGGTGGCGCCGGCGAGGGCGACGGGTTTTTTGCCGATACGGGACATGGTATTTCTCGTTTCTTTCAGGCGGGTCTTGGTTTCGCCTTAATGCAAAACGCGGGGTTTGGTTCGTGGGGTTACTCGACGGTGCAGATCATTTCGCCGCCGACGTTTTGCTCGCGGCACTGGCGGTCGGAGAGGACGCCCTTGGGCGTGGTCAGGATGCTGACGCCGAGCCCGGCCAGGGGGCGGGGCAGCTCGTCGACCTTCTTGTAGACGCGGCAGCCGGGCTTCGACTCACGCTTCATGGTGTGGAACAGCTTCTCGCCGTTGGGGCCGTAGCGGAGCTCGACGCGGAGGATGCCTTGCCGGCCGTCGTCGATGACGGTGTGGCCGTTGACGTAGCCTTCGTGCTGCAGGGCGGCGGCGATGCCGGCGCAGACCTTGGAGTTGCGGCAGTCCACGGTGGGGAAGCCGTTGCGCGAGGCGTTGCGGAGGCGGTTGAGCATGTCGGCGATAGGGTCGCTGAGAGCCATACTTGTGTTCTCGTTCTGAGGGAGCGTCGATATGCTATCGACGGTTAAACGGTCGGGGTCGCCGGTTCACGTTGACCGGCGGGTAAACCTGGGAGTTTCCGTTCCGGGGATCCCGGGGGTGGACTTACCAGGACGATTTCCGCATGCCGGGGACTTTGCCTTCGAGGGCGAGTTCGCGGAGCTTGATGCGGGAGAGCTTGAACTTGCGGTAGACGCTGCGGCTGCGGCCGGTGAGGGCACATAGGTTACGGAGCCGGGTCGGGCTCGCGTCGCGGGGCAGCTGGGCGAGGGCGGCGTAGTTGCCTTCCTTCTTGAGCTGCTTACGCTTCTCGGCGTACTTCGCGACGGTCTTGGCGATCCGTTCGTTGCGGACGATGGTGGATTTTGAGGACATAGTCTTGTCTCGTGGAGCCGCTTCGGGCGGCGGGATTAATCAGTTCCGGATTTAGCCGTTCTTCTTGGCGGGCTTGACGAACGGGAAGCCGAGCTCGGCCATCGCCAGCTTGCTGAGTTCGTCGGTCGAGTTCTTGAAGACCAGCGTGATGTGCATGCCGAAGGTGTGCTGGGCGTTGGCCATGTCGACTTCGGGGAAGATGCCCTGCTCGGTCAGGCCGAAGGAGTAGCTGCCGCGGCCGTCGAACGACTTGTTCTTGAAGCCGCGGAAGTCCTTGATGCGGGGCATGGCGAGGCTAACCAAGCGGTCGAAGAACTCCCACATGCGGACGCCTCGGAGGGTGACCATCGCGCCGTTTTCGTAGCCGGCCCGGACCTTGAAGTTCGCGACCGATTTCTTGGCGACGGTCATGACGGGCTTCTGGCCGGTGATGAGGGCGAGGTCTTTGACGACCTGTTCCTTGGCACGAGCGTTGAGCTTGGTGCCTTCGATCAGCTTGCCCATGCCGACGCTCACGACGATCTTGTCGAGCTTGGGCATCGCCATGGGGTTGGTGATGCCGGACTCGGTCTTGATCTTCTCGGAGACGGGGCCATCGAATTTTTCGTGCATGCGTGGGGGCATGGTGGGGTCTCTTTCTTGAGATTCCGGGGGAGCGTCGATCTGGGATCGGCGGCTAAACGGTGGTTTGGTTATTTAGCCTTCTTGAGTTCGGGGCCGAGCTGTTCGCCGGTGGTCGCGGCGAGGCGGACCTTGCTGCCGTCGGCCTTGGTTTCGTAGCGGACGCGGGTGGCCTTGCCGTTGTTGTCGACGGGGCTGACGTTGGAGATGTGGATAGGCATCTCCAGGCTGACGGTGCCGCCCTGCGGGTTGGCCTGGCTGGGCTTGATGTGCTTAACGCGGACGTTGACGCCCTTGACCACGACGCGCTCGGCGCCGGGGTCGGTCTTGTCGGTCACGATGCGGAGCACCTCGCCCGTCCGGCCCTTGTCTTTGCCGGTGCGAACGATCACGTTGTCGCCTTTGCGGATGTGTCTTGGCATTGCTTTGCTCGGTAAAGCCGCGGACGTCGTCCGCGGGGCTTTCAAGACCGCCGATAGCGTCGGCGGCTTTGTGTTTACACGACCTCCGTCGCGAGGGAAACGATCTTCATGTAGTTCTGCTCACGCAGCTCACGGGCGACCGCACCGAAGATGCGGGTGCCGCGGGGGTTGCCGTCGTCGTCGATGAGGACGATGGCGTTCTTGTCGAAGCGGACGTAGCTGCCGTCCTTGCGGCGGACGGGGTAGTTGGTCCGCACGACGACGCCCTTGACGATCGTGCCGGTCTTCAGGTCGCTGCCGGGCAGCGACTTCTTGACCGAGCAGACGACCTTGTCGCCAACGGTCGCGGTGGGCCGGGTGGTCTTGCCGCGGGCGGTGGACGTGCCCAGGACGCGGATCACGTAGGCGATCTTGGCGCCGGAGTTGTCGGCTACGTCGATTCTGGATTCAACTTGGATCATGGTTCTGGTCCTGCGAACGGGCCGTCACGAGGCCGGTCGCTAAGCCGCAAGCGGCGGTTAAATTCCGGGTGGGTTTACTCGGCCGACTCTTCGGCGGCGGGGGCGAGTTCTTCGATCTCGGGCGACGGCACGTTGGTCACCGGGGGCAGGGCCGACTCGACGACTTCCACCAGACGCCAGCTCTTGGTCTTGCTCAGCGGACGGCAGCGGGCGATGCGGACGCGGTCGCCCTCTTTGCAGTCGTTCTGTTCGTCGTGGACCTGGAACTTCTGGGTCTTCTTGATGAACTTGCCGTACTTGGGGTGCTGGACCTTGTAGGCCACGGCCACGGTGCGGGTCTTGTCACGCTTATCGCTGGTGACGACGCCGACCTTTGTGCCGAGCAGCGGGCGATCGTTGGTGGAGGCTTCGGTGGTCATGGCTTAGTTCGACTCCTGGGTCGATTGGATTTCGCGGGAGCGGGACTCGGTGAGGACCCGGGCGATGTCGCGGCGGATATTACCGAGTTCTTTGGGGTTTTCGAGCTTTTCGGTCACCGACTGGGTGCGGAGCTCGAAGAGCCGGCTGCGGAGTTGGCCGACGGTTTCGACCAGCTCGGCGTCGCTCATCTTGTGGACTTCGTTGGCTTTCATGGTTCGGTTCCAAGCAGCGCGACCAGCGGTCGCGGCTTTATGAGTTTGCTATCAAATGTGGGAGCGGCGCTCGACGAAGCGGCACTTGAACGGCATCTTGTGGGCGACGCGGACGAAGGCCTTCTTGGCGATGTCGCGGGGGACGCCGGCGAGTTCGTAGACCACGGTGCCGGGCTTCACGCGGGCGACCCAGTACTCGGGCTCGGCCTTACCTTTACCCATCCGCTGCTCCAAGGGCTTCTTGGAGATCGGCTTGTCGGGGAAGACGCGGACGAACAGCTTGCCTTCGCGGGCCACGTACTGACGGGCAGCGATACGGCCGGCCTCGATCTGGCGGGCGGTCAGCCAGCCGCCTTCGGTCAGCTGCAGGGCGTAGTCGCCGAACGAGACCTTGTTGCCGCGCTGGGCGTTGCCTTTGAGCGTGCCGCGTTGCTGCTTGCGGAATTTGACGCGTTTGGGGAGGAGGGGCATGACGGGGTTCCGTGGGAGGCGCGACCAACGGTCGCGGCTTTATGAAGACAATTCCGGGGACGGGGTTAACGGCGGCCGCGGGCGCGGGGGCGTGCCCCGGCGGCTTTGGATTCGATTTCGCCTTCTTCGATTTCGTGGTAGAGACCTTTGTAGATCCAGACCTTGACGCCGATGATGCCGTAGGTCGTGCGGGACTCGGCGAAGCCGTAGTCGATCTCGGCCTGGAGGGTCTGCAGGGGGATAGCACCCATGCGGATATCTTCGCTGCGGCTCATCTCGTGTCCGCCGAGACGGCCGGAGAGCATGATCTTGACGCCCTTGGCCCCAGCGGTCATCGCGGCCTCGGCCTTCATCTTCATGACGCGGCGGAAGCTGGCCCGCTTGGCGAGTTGCTCGGCGATCGATTCGGCGACGAGCTTCGAGTCGGCGTCGGGGTTGCTGACTTCGATGCAGTTGATCGAGACGTTGCGGCCGGTCAGGTGCTGGAGGTCGGCGGTGAGGCGGTCGATCTCGGCACCCTTCGGGCCGATGACGAGGCCGGGCCGGGCGGTCTTGATGATGATCTTCAGCTCTTCGCGGGTGCGTTCGATGTGCAGGTCGGAGACCGCGGCGAACGGGGGCTTGCGGTTAAGCTGCTGGTCGAGGTACTTGCGGATCCGCTGGTCCTCGATGAGCAGTTCGCCGTAGAAGGCCTTGGTCGGGGCGTACCAGCGGCTGCGGTGGGCTTCGGTGATACCGACGCGGAAGCCGAAGGGGTGTACTTTTTGTCCCATGGTGGGTCTCTTTCGTTGCGGCGCGACCAACGGTCGCGGCTTTATGAAGTCAGTTTCTTCCGGGCGATGTTTACGCTTCGTCGACGCTCACAGTGATGTGGCTGGTACGTTTGAGGATCGGGTGGGCCCGGCCGCGGTCTTTGGGTTGGAACCGTTTGATGGTGGGTCCGGCGTCGACGCGGGCTTCGCTGACGCGGAGGCTGCGGACGTTGGCTTCAGCTTGGTCGGCGTTGTTGTATGCGGCAACCAGGGCGTTCTTGACCAGCACAGCGGCGCGGAGCTTGGAGAGCTCGAGCGTGGTCAGGGCGTCGGCGTAGCTCTTGCCGCGGATCAGGTCGGCGACGAGGCGGGCCTTCTGCGGGCTGATGCGGGCCATGCGGTGGACGTTGGTGTAAGGCATTTTGTTTACCTACGGGGCGCGACCAGCGGTCGCTGCTTTATGAAAACGATGCGGGTTAGCGGCCCATGGCGGCCCGCTGGGCCTTGGTGCCGGTGGTGTGGCTGCGGAACATACGGGTCAGGGCGAACTCGCCGAGCTTGTGGCCGACCATGTCTTCGGTGACAAAGACGTTGAGGTGGGCCTTGCCGTTGTGGACCAGGAAGGTGTGGCCGACGAACTCGGGCACGATGGTGCAGTTGCGAGCCCAGGTCTTGATGGGCTCTTTGCGGTCCATTTGGTTCAGCTTCTCGACCTTGCGGTAGAGCTTGAAGTCGACGTAGGGACCTTTTTTGAGGCTGCGTGGCATGAGCTTGTTCCGGGAAATTTTTCCGGGGGAGCGTCGATCTGCGACCGACGGCTAAACATGGGTTTACTTCAGTTTCAGTTGGCCGTAACGCTTGGAAACGCGGCGGCGGACGATACGCTTGTTCGAGGCCTTGCCGTTCTTACGGGTGCGGCCACCCTTGGCGAGGGTGCCGGTCCGCGAGGCGGGGGGACGGTTACCGGACGACTTGTTGTCACCGCCGCCCATGGGGTGTTCGTGGTGGTTCTTGGCCATGCCGCGGGTGTGCGGGCGTTTGCCGAGGTGGCGAGACTTGCCGGCTTTGCCGAGGCTGGTCTTGTTGTGGTCGGTGTTGCCGACCTGACCGAGGGTGGCCCGGCAGTCGACGGAAACCTGACGGACTTCGCCGGAAGGAAAGACCAAGGTGGCCCACTTGCCCTCGCGGTTGGTCAGGCGGGCGTAGGTGCCGGCCGAACGGCACATCTGGGCACCCTTGCCGGGGACCATCTCCACGCAGTGGACGTTGAGGCCGGTGGGGA
>JBCDJW010000048.1:0-10806 GCA_038747275.1 Planctomycetota bacterium
GGCGTTGGTCTCGAAGGGCAGGCGGATGGCGACGCCGAAGGACGACTCGCGGCCCGCCCCGCTTCGGCCGGACGCTCGCCGAGGCGGGGTGGATGGTCATCACCGGCGCCGGCGACGGCATCATGCGGGCCGGCCACGCCGGCTCGGGCAAAGAGTCTGCCTTCGGCGTCGCCATCCGCCTGCCCTTCGAGACCAACGCCAACGACGTCATCGTCGGCGACCCCAAGCTCATCACCTTCCGCTACTTCTTCACCCGCAAGCTCATGTTCATGTGGATGAGCCACGCGATCGCGCTCTTCCCGGGAGGCTTCGGCACCCAAGACGAAGGCTTCGAAGCCCTCACCCTCATCCAGACCGGCAAGGCCCCCCTCGTCCCCATCGTCATGGTCGACGCCCCCGGCGGAGACTACTGGCACCACTGGGACAACTACGTCACCAAGTCCCTCCTCGACAACGGCTGGATCAGCCCCGAAGACAAAAACCTCTACTTCGTCACGGACGACGTCTCCGCCGCCGCCCGCCACATCACCGATTTCTACCGCAACTACCACAGCCAACGCTTCGTCCGCGACAACCTCGTCCTCCGCATCCGCCGGCCCTTAACCGACAAGCAACTCGATCAACTCGCCGCCGACTACGCCGACCTCATCGTCGAAGGCAAGGTCGAACAAGGCGGCCCCCTCCCGGGCGAACGCGACCACCTCCAACTCCCCCGCCTCTGGTTCCACCACACCAAAGCCGGCTACGGCAAACTCCGCGGGATGATCGACCAGATCAACACCTTCGACATCGAAAACTCCAGTTAAATCTTCGTTAGCCCCGTGACCTGCGGGACCGCCTAACTACTTTATTAAGAGTTAAACGCCAAAACAGCAGAACTCCGTCAGACCAATTTCGGGTCACAGTTTTTTATTCTTGACACTGCAGCAAGTGCTGTTAGCGTTGAATGTAGTCTGGGATTATTAATAATTTTGTAGGGAGATGACCATGAATAGGCTCATCAAACCAACGAAAAACGTTATCGCAGCCGGCGTAACGATGTTTTTGTGGGGGGGCTCAATAACTGCGCAGGCCCAGCTCGCCTTTGAAACCGTCGTTCTCACCGGCGACGCCGCCCCCGGCACCGGGATGGGCGTCACGTACAACTTATTTGAATTCCCCGTAATCAACGAGGCCGGGCAGATCGCCTTCAGCGGCTTTTTTGGCGGCACCGGCGTAGACGCCACCAATGACTCTGGCATCTGGGTGACGGACGTGGTGTCGGGTACGCCCAGCCTGATCGCCCGCGAAGGCTCCGCCGCGCCCGGCACCGGGTCCGACGTCAACTTCAACAGCTTCAACGAAATTTTGCTCAACGGGGCCGGGCAGGCCGTCTTCCGCGGCGGCCTCGACGGCACCGGCGTTGACGCCAGCAACGACATGGGTATCTGGGCCACCGACGCCGTGTCGGGCACGCCCGGACTCGTCGTCCGCAAAGGCGACGCCGCCCCCGGCACTGAGACCGGCGTCCGCTTCAGCAGCCTAAACACCCCGTTGTTCAACGGGGCCGGGCAGGCCGCCTTCACCGCCGGTCTCTCCGACACCGGCGTGAACGGCAGCAAAGGCTTGGGCATCTGGGTCACCGACGCCGTGTCGGGCACGCCCGGACTCGTCGCCCGATCAGGCGACGCCGCCCCCGGCACCGGTCCCGGCGTGAGTTACACCAGCTCCAGCTCCTTCAGGCCCGTCCTCAACGGGGCCGGGCAGATTGCTTTCCGTAGCGGCCTCACGGGGACCGGCGTGGACACGAGTAACGACTCAGGCATCTGGATCACCGACGCCGTGTCGGGCACGCCCGGCTTAGTGGCTCGCGAAGGCGACGCCGCACCCGGCACCGGGTCCGGGGGCGGCGTGAGTTACAGCGGCTTTAACAACGTCGTCGTTAACGACGCCGGGCAGACCGCCTTCCGCGCCGGCCTCGCGGGTGCCGGCGTGGACACCAGCAACGACTCGGGCATCTGGGTCACCGACGCCGTGTCGGGCACACCCGGCCTCGTGGCTCGCGAAGGCGACGCCGCACCCGGTGTCGGTCCCGGTGTCAGTCCCGGTGTCAGCTTCAGCGGCTTTTTCAACCCCGTCCTCAACGGCGCCGGGCAGGCCGCCTTCCTCGGCTTCCTCGGCGGCACCGGCGTGGACGGCACCAATGACTCCGGAATCTGGGTTACCGACGCGGTGACGGGCACGCCCAGCCTGATCGCCCGCGAAGGCGACGCCGCACCCGGCACCGATCCCGGCGTCAGCTTCAGCGCCTTCAGCAACGTCATCCTCAACGGAGCCGGGCAGACCTTGATCGTCGCCGACATCGTCGGCACCGGTGTGGACCCCATCAACGAGACCGGCATCTGGGCCACCGACCTCGAAGGCATCCTCAGACTTGTCATCCGAACCGGCGATCTCTTCGATGTCGACGACGACCCAATGGTCGAGGATATGCGCCAAGTCGTCTTCGCCAGCATCTTCGCGGATACCGGCAACGAAGACGGCCGGCGTTCCTCTTTCAACGATAACGGCCAACTCGCCTTCAAAGCCACCTTCACCGACGGTAGCGAGGGTATCTTCGTCACCACCATCCCCGAGCCCGCCGCCGGCCTTGTCCTGCTCAGCTTAGCGGGGCTGGCCGACGTTCGACGGCGAACACGAAGCTGATACTTAAGCTTGACGATTCGCCGATCGAGTGAGTCGAAAATAGCTCATCAACCCTTGCGAAATAAAAAAGGCTGGCCTCTCGGCCAACCCTAAAGGTGAAAGCTGGGATGTATGGATTCGACGCGGCGAGCGGGTCACACGGCGAACCGTTGCGGCGGAGTTGGCTAGATCATCCAGGGTCGGGGGCCGCTACTGGATTTTATTTGGGGCTGGGCGTTGACCTGAGCGGTGAGCTCGGCGTCGCGGGTTGAGTGTCGGACGGGTTCGTGCCGGCTCTTTTCGTTGCGTTCCATGCCTTTACGCACGGTTGCGTCGAGCTTGCAGAGCGACGGCAGGCTCTGGACGCGCGGCGAGCTGTCGCCACAGTCTGGGCAGATCGCCGGGGACTCGAACTCCGAAATCGGGCGGAAGGCTTCGAAGACGCCACAGGCGTCGCAGCAGTATTCGTAAATCGGCAAAGCAGGTCTCCGTAAGGTCTAATCGGGTCAATAAATCTGGGCCCTCCGCTTTGGCGGAAGACCCAGCAGGGGTGATGGGTCTAGACCAGGTCGGGGGAGACCGGCACCATGCCCGTGCCGTCGAAGTGTTTCGTCGGCCCGTCTTTACCCGGCATCATGTCGTACTCAAAGATGTCGGTCGGCAGCCAGACCGTCGCGCAGGAGTTCGGGATATCGACGACGCCGGAGACGTGGCCCTGGACCGGCGCGGTGCCGAGGATCGCCACGCCCTGCTCGGGGGAGTAGCCGAACTTGGTCATGTACTCGATGGCGTTGAGGCAGGCCTGGCGGTAGGCGACGTTGAGGTCCATGTAGTGCTGTTCGCCGTTTTCGTCGACCGAGATGCCCTCGAAGATCAGGAAGTCGTCGTACTTGGGGGTAATGGGCGAGGGCTTGAAGAGCGGGTTCTTCACGCCGTATTGGGCCACGCCGTCCTTGATGAGGTCGACCTTGACGTGGAGCCAGCTGGCCATCTCGATGCCACCGCAGAAGGTGACTTCGCCGTCGCCCTGCGAGAAGTGGGTGTCGCCCATCGAGAGGCCGCCGCCGTCGACGTAGACGGGGAACCAGATCTTGCAGCCGCGGCTGAGGTCCTTGATGTCGCAGTTTCCGCCGTGCTCACGCGGGGGAACGGTGCGGGCGGCCTCGGCTGCGGCGGCATCCCGCGCGGCCCCGGTGATCCGCCCCATGTGCGCCGACTCGGGGTTGGGCATCGCGGCCAGCGGGGGGACGCGCTCGGGGTTGGTTTCGAACAGCTTGCGTTCTCGGGCGTTCCACATGTCCAGGTGCTTGCGGTCGGGCAGCGTGCCGATCAGGCCGGGGTGGATGAGCCCGGCGTACCGCACGCCCGGCACGTGGCGGGAGCTGGTGTACATCCCGTCGAAGTCCCAGATCGTTTTCTGGGCTTCGGGGAACTGCTCGCAGAGAAACCCGCCGCCGTTGTTTTTCGAGAAGATGCCGTTGAAGCCCCAGAGGCTGCGTTGCAGCGGGCCGACGTCCAGCAGCTCGACGACCAACAAGTCGCCGGGCTCAGCGCCCTTCACCCCGATCGGGCCGGAGAGGTAGTGGACCTGGGGCAGCTCGACGTCACGCACGTCCGCCGCGTCGTCGTTGTTTTTGATTTGGCTGCCGGTCCAGTCGTAAGCCTCGACAACAAAGTCCGCCCCCGGCTCGACCCATTCGACCATGGGGATATCCGGGTGCCACCGGTTATGGATCTTATCGTTGTTGTGCGGGCTATCCTCAAGGTCAACTTTGATCAGGGTTTCGGGCATGCTTGACGCGTCCTTACGGTAAAAGGAGAGGTAGGGTCGGTTTACCCGCGGCTTGCTCTCCACCCAAGCCGGAGTAACGGGGTGTTCTCGAATTCGTGGGGCTTGCGTTCTGGGCGTGATCGGTTGAGGCGGTCGGCTGAATCTTTAATCAAGTTGATTGCCAAAAAGCTGACGGCGAATACTTTTTTGCGTTCATCTAACCAATGGACAAGCCCAACCGACATAGCGGCTTATGCGATATTTCATGGGTTGGTTTATCCGTACCTAACACCAAATGAGTGTGTTAGTTCTGGAGCAAAACATATACCAATTGTTGATATCGCTATATCAATATCAAAAGAGCGCGCTTTGCGTGCATCTACGGTTGGCGTGCGCGCAGACTACACAGGGATCATGAGAAACAGGATTTATCAGAGCTGAGAAAGGATTCAACGGGCCTGGTCTTAGCTTAAATGCTATTTTTAATTGACCGTGCGTTTACCACAGATGCGTGTGGCCGATTGAACAACCGAAAAAGTATTAGCGCTCGAGCTACTACGCTGATATCGCTCAATTACGCTCCGCGATGAGGTGCGCGTCGTCGGGGCCGGCACGGGTGAAGAGGTGGTCAGATTCTTGGTGCGGGCCGGTTGGGGTGTAGCGGGTGCGGAGGCGGGGAGCGCCTTCGTGTTGCGTATGGGGGGTGGCGGATTCGGGGTTGATTCTGGGAGCGATTCCGGGGGTCAGGTAGGGGCGGTGCCAGAGGACGTGGCCGGACCATTGGTCGGGGGCACGGCCGACGGCGGCGGGGGACTCGGCGAGGATAGGGGCGTCGGGGGCGGGCTCGACGGTCCAGGCGTCGCGGCGATCACCCGGTTCGCTGAGGTCGGAGATGGCGTAGGAAAACGCGGGGGCGGGCCGGGCGTCGGCGGGGCTGACGAGTTGATCGGCGGGTAGTAAATTGCCGTTGACTAAAAGGTCGTAGCGGTCGGCGGGGTTGTTGGTGAAGAGGCTGCCGTCGGGGTTGAGGCCGGGGAGGTAGCCGCCGTTGTCGAAGCCGTAGAGCAGCATGGCCTGGTGGATGCTGCGGAGTTGTTGCTGGATGACGAGGTCGTGATCGACATTCTTGGAGCGGGGGGCAAAGGCGATCCAAGCTAACGCGGCGGTAAGCAGCACACAGCCGACGCCAACGATGACGTCGGGCCAACGGGTTGCGGATTTGAAGTGGCCTGCGTCTGGCATACGTACAGGCTAACTCACCGCGGCGCAGGTGTGGGCTTGGGGGGATAGCGAGTAATGCGTGGGGATTCGACACGGCACTGCGGGTCATTGACCCGCAGCTAAATCTGCGGTGCGTAGTGCCGGAGCATCCAACAGTATTTGGGTCAAAACCGTCGGCGGCGTATCGACTTCGCCTTCGTACCGCAGGACACGGTCGGGGCGTTGGTCCCAGAGTTGAAGCGCGAGGGTGTTGGGCAAGACATTGCGACGAAGCTTAGGGGAGATGCGCGGCGGGCCGTAGGTACGCAGCAGGTCACACACGGCGAAGACACAGAGCCCCGGCGAGCGGCGGGTCTGGAACTCCTGGGCAGATCGGCCGTGGGCGGCGCCGTCAAGCAGCGCGGCCCGGATGGTGCGGGCCTGTTCCACATCAAGGTCCCACTCGAAAACGAGTAGGAACGGCTCGTTAAGCCAGCGTTTGCGGTATCTCCACCACGTCGGCAGGTCGGGCGGGGCGTCGAGGATGATGTCGTTGGCTCGGCCGTAAGAGGGTTTGGTCCGGCCATAGGCTCCGCCGGGGTCCCAGAAGACCGCGGGCCGGCCGGGCATCGCGAGGCGGACCGCGGTATGGGTTGAATAGAGGCGGTTGTAGTGGATGAACACTTGCAGCCGAGGTGCGTCCTCAATCGCTTCACCGGCGATGTCTCCGAGAGACGAAACAAACCGAGGCGAAGGCTCACCCGACTCCGCCACCCAGCCCCGTGGCGCTACCGCCCCGCTGCGACACCCCGTTGCGGCGACCAGCAACAGCAAGACAAAGATCGGAGTAAGCGTTCGGAGCAAAGCGGTGCGGTTCCAACGGATGATTTGTCAGATCGATCGGATTTAGCGTGACCTTAAAGCCTAGGTGTTGGACGACAGGCCACGAGTACCACTAAATATTCATCGGCCGATCACGTCGACGACGTCAACGTTAAAATTTCGCTTATCCGTCCAACCGTCATACCGCCACGCCAGCGGTTCAACGATCAACGATGTAGTCGCCCAGGGCCTCGTCGATCCGGTCACGGATCGCCTCGCCCACGGTCCCATCGCCGCCGGACGCCGTGGTCCCGAAACGCGACGGCTCGGGCGGGGCGTCGCCGATGGCCGCGGCCAGATCGAAGGCCCGTCGCCAACGCAGCTCGCCGCCGACCTCGTCGCGGAGGCGGATCGGGTCGCCGGTACTCAGCCAGTCGTCCCACGCCCGCCGGGCCTCGGCCCAGAACGGTGCATGGGTCCGCCAATACCGGACCGCCTGACGAAAAGCATCGGCGTGTTCCGGCCGATTGTCGATCCGCCGGTAGCTGACCACGCCCGACTCCCGCGTCAGCCCCGGCGTCTCGTCCGCGAACCACCGCTTGGTCAGCGTCTGCTGCTGCCGCCAGCCGTCATCCACCTGCTCGATCCGGTCGCGCACGAGTATGGCCTGATACGTCTGGCGACGCAGCCCGTCACGCCGCGGCGGCGGGGCGAAAACCGCGGTGCTGGCCGACCAGGTCGACACCGATCCGGGCGCGGGCGGCCCGTGCGACCACCGGCCCCATGCGCCGTAGCTCGGCGACCCGTCCGCATCACTAATCGTCCGGCTCCATCGCCCCACCTGCCCGGGACTCAGCAACGCCTGACGCTGCCAGACGTCTTCGTCGACATACCGCACAACGGATCGCGGGGCGTAGTCCCAGGTCTGCTGCCAGTGCTTGACCACCCTCGCCGGCTCGCCCATCACCAGCAGGTGCTGCAGCACGATCCGCTCGCCGGTGTCCTGAGCGACCGCCACCCACTCGACCGCTGAAGAAGTGAACGGCTCAGCCGTCTCGTAGCCCGGGCGCAGCGCCTCGGTCTCTTCGTAGCGGTAATCGACCCGGAACCCCCCCGCCAGTGAAAGGATCGCCTCGCGGTCCCGTGCAAAAATCGAGTCTCGGCCGGGGATATTCGGCTCGTACGCCGGCGGTTCTTCAACGGTTTCGGCCGACTCCGACTCGGCCGCTACTTCAGCCTCCGTCTCGCCGGGCGTTGGCGACGAGGTTGGAGCCGAAACACAACCCGCAAGCATCAACACCAACGCCGCGATCCAGTAATTTCGAAACGTCAACATAAAGAAGCACCACAAAATCAGACCCGGCGTTTATACGAGCAGACAGCTTAGCCGCGTATCGCTGCCGACGCTGCGTCGCTTGCTTAACGTTTACTGGGTTATTCCGGGGCTCAGGCCGCGATCGCGAACGAGTGGCCCTCGGCCAACATCGCCGCCGCTTCGTCGGCATTGATCGCGTGGCTGAACAGCCAACCTTGAGCGTAGTCACACGCCAGGCCCTGCAGCAGCGAAACCTGTTCCTGCCGCTCGATGCCCTCGGCGATCACCGACATGTCCAGGTTCTTGGCCAGCTCGGTGATCGTGGCGATGATCGCCCCGTAACGCCGGACGGCGTCGCCGGCGTTGGCGATAAACGTCCGGTCGATCTTCAGGATATCCAGCGGAAGCTCCTGCAAGACATTCAACGACGAGTGCCCGGTGCCGAAGTCGTCGAGCGCCAGGCGGACGCCCAGCTCTCGCAACGCCCGCAGCTTCTCCGCCATCTCAACGACGTCGTTGACTACCATCGTCTCGGTGATCTCCAGGCTGAGCTTTGATGGGTCGAGATCGTGGGTTTCGATTTGGTCGCGGAGCACGCCCAGCAGGTCGCCGTCGTAGAGCTGGGCCCGCGACAGGTTGACGTTCATGAACACGTCTTTCAGGCCCATGTCCCGCCAGCGGGCCAGCTGGATACAGGCCTGCTTCAACACCCACTCGCCCACGGGGCCGATGATGTTGAGCTCCTCGGCCAGCGGGATAAAGTCCGACGGCGGCACCTCGCCCCGCTCGGGGTGATCCCAGCGGATCAACGCCTCGAACCCCGCGACCCGGCCGTCCTTCAGCCCGACGATCGGCTCGTAGACCAGCGAAAACTGTTCCGCCGCCACGGCTTCGCGCAGGTCGCGTTCCAACCGGGCCTGCTCGACCAGGGTGTCGTGCATGTGCTGGTCGAACATGACGTAGCGGGCTTTGCCCGAATGCTTCGCCTCGTACATCGCGGTGTCTGCGTCCCGCAAAAGCTCGTCGACGCAGTCGTACCCGTCGTTGCTGACCACGATGCCGATACTCGCGGTCGACACCACCCGGTGGCTGCCGAGCTGGTGCGGCTGGTTGAACGTTTCGAGCAGCCGGCGGGCGACCGCAACCGCGTCTTCTTCGCCGGCGATCCCGTCGAGCATGACGACAAATTCGTCGCCGCCCAGCCGGGCCGGCAGCTGGTGCTGACCCGCCATCGCGGCGGTGTCCGCCTCGCGGATATTCTCACGCAGGCGTTGGGAGATGCTGTTGAGCAGCATGTCGCCGACCTCGTGGCCGAGCGTGTCGTTGACGATCTTGAAGCGGTCGAAATCGAGGAACAGAACCGCAAATTTATGGCCGCGGTTGTTCTGCGCCCGGACCAACGCCTTATCCAAATGCTCCATCAACAGCTTGCGGTTGGGCAGCCCGGTCAGCTCGTCGTGGTAGGCCACGTGACGCAGACGGGCCTGGGCGTGGTGGCGTTCGGTAGTATCGCTGAAGGTGACCGCCAGGCCGTCGCCGAGCTGCACGACCGCCAGCTGCACCCAGTGGCCGTTGTCCAGCCGGTACTCCTTCTGCAGCGGCAGCCCCGTCCGCACCGCGGTAACCATCTCTTCAAAGATCGCGTGCTTCATCAGGCAAGGCAAAGCCCGCGAAACCTTTTTGCCCACCAGCATGACTTCGTTCTTGCCGAGCAGGTCCTCCGCCGCGCGGTTGACCAGCTGGATCTCGAAGTCGGTGATCTCCTGGCCGTCGCGCACCGCCTTCAGGACACCGACGCCGCCGAGCGAGCTTTCGAGGATACAGTTGAGCAAATAGTGAGACTGATGGAGTTGTTTGACGTCGCGGGCCCGGCTCTGCTGCGGTTGCGGCCGTCGGGCGGGTGCAGATCTATTGTTCTTGGAAGAGACACCGGAGCTAGCGGATACCGGTGCTGGCTTCCGCGTCATCTCGCTGAGACCCGTCAACACCAGCAAGCCCCCGGCAATCAACCCGATCCACGACAACGCCGGAGCGAGTGTCGTGATCGTCTCAACGTGTTCCGGCAGCCAACGCGGTGCCCACCGGTCGGGCGTCTGCAGCAGGCTGCCCGCCGCGACCAACCCGACCCCGAAAAACGCGGTCACCACGCCCAGCCACCAGTGCGCCCCGCCGATACTCCGGCCGACCGCCTGGCTGTAGCCCGCTTTTACATCTTTGATCAATGCGCCGAGCCGCTCGCCGTCGACCATCGAGACTTCTTTGAATGTGATCCCCAGCACGTGCTCACGCGGCCCCAGCTCCCGCCGCCAGGCCACCCACCCGTTCAGCGTCAGCTTCCCCTGCCCCGGCGTCGTCAGCACGAGCGTCTGCGATCCCTGAGCCGATCGTTTACTCAGCACCCGCATCCCGCCCACGGAGATGTCCACGACCTGCCCGAGGTTGCACACCAACCCCTCGGGCCGATACCGGCCGTGCTTACGTTTCTCCGTAACGGACATTCCAGACATTCGCACTCCAACCCCGTATAGGTACTAACTTGTGTAAACATCGACCCGCCCCGAACCCGACTTAACGCCCCTCCCCCGGGTAACGCGGCCAAAAACCCACCCATCCGCCGGTTATCGAGACCTTCCCCGCCGCCCGGCACCCCAACCGCGTACGGAGCGCGCGCACAGTAGACATCCCGAACCGAAAAAACTTATGAAATCAGAAAAAATTTATCTGGATATCGCACCTCAACTTAAATCAAACACTCCCGTCGTAACCCCCAAAAACCGCGCACGAAAGCGTCGTTTCGCCCCCTAGTAGTCGGACCCCGGTGGCAAGCGAGAAGGTCGCAAGGCAAGGCACCAAGCTCGCTCATATCTGGGGACTCCGGGCTGACGTGATGACGCGGACGTGGCGGTCTCTGGCAATCCCTACCTTGCCGGGCAGGATCAGAGTCGAGGCCCGTCATCGTTGGTCGAGGGCTCGTGGTTCGCGGGTTGTGTTTTTTAGTTGAACCGCGAAGACGCGGAGAGCGCGAAGAAGAAAC
>JBCDJW010000049.1:0-9928 GCA_038747275.1 Planctomycetota bacterium
CGGGCATGAAGGCTCGGATGCCGCCGATCATTTCGAGCTCGAGGCCGCCCTTGTTGGACTTGGTGACGCGGGCCTCGACGACGCTGCCGCGGGTGAGCTGGTCCCAGGTGGCGAGGCTGACGGCGCCCTCGCGGGAGAGGTAGACGAGGCCTTCCTGGTCGTTGACCTTGTCGACGACGAAGTCCATGATCGAGCCCATGCGCGGCGGGCGGTCGAACTGGGCGAGCGGCAGGACGCCCTGGAGCTTTGCGCCCTCGGTGGAGAGGCCGCCGGTGATATCGATGAAGACGTCTTCGCCGCGGATCGCGGAGATGCGGCCGCGGACGACCTGGTGGTGGAAATCGCCTCCTGAATTTTTCGTTCCGCCTTCGGAAGATGAGTCGGCATCGCCTTCGGCGGCGGCTTGCGGGGCGGGGTTCGACTCGGCGATGGACTGTTCGATGAGCTGATCGACACCGCCGCCCGCGGCGTCGAGCTCGGCCTGGACCTGGGCGTCGATGTCGGCCGAGGGGTCGGATGCCGGGGCCGAGGAAACGGGGGCTGCCGGGAGGGCTTCTGCGGCCACTTCTGGGGTGGTTTCAGGGGCTACTTCGGGGGAAGCTTCCGGAGTCACTTCCGGGGGCGTGGGCGCAGGGGTAGCTTCGGGGTTGGGGGTCGGGGGGACGCTCTCGTTCATGATGCTCTCGGGTCGTCGGGGGAGTCAGATCGGCTCTGGTTCCAGCTTATCCGGCGGCGGGGGGCGATGCTAGGAAGGAAGCGGCGATCGGGGCGGAAATCATAAAGGTTTTTCGCGCGGTTCACCGGACGCTGACGTGCGGGTTGTCCTTGAGGTAGAACCGCAGCGGGGCATCGGCCCACTCCTCGGCGTAGTCGATGCCGACGCGGGTGGTGGTCACGATCTGGCGAGCGGGCAGGGCGCGTTGGCGGAGGCGTTCGACGTAGAGCTTTTCGCTGGCGACCATGTCGATCCCGTCGTGCGAACGGTCGATGCCGAAGGCGGCGCCGAGCTTGCCGGGTCCAGAGCAGAGGTCGGTATCACGCTTGGCCTTGGGGCGGCGCTCGTACATCTCGTCCAAGCCTTCGGTGGGCTCGACCGCCCGTAGTAGCACGGCCTGCGGCTGGTCGACCTCGGCGACGACAATGTTGAGTAGGTGATGGATGCCGTAGTTGAGAAAGACGTAGGCGGTGCCGCCGTCGGCGAACATGGTCTTGGTGCGTTCGGTCTTCCGCCAGTTGTAGGAGTGGGCGGCTTTGTCTTCATAGCCGAGGTAGGCCTCGGTCTCGACGATAAGGCCGGCGACGCGGACGCCGCCGAGGGTGCTGACGAGCCGTTGGCCCAATAAAGATCTAGCAACGGTCACAGGGTCGCGGCGGTAGAACGGCCGCTCCAGCCGCGGGTTGGGCTCATCTCGTATTTCGGTCAATCGATTTCCCCAGCGTCCGCGTGAGCCAGTTGTCGTATTCGCGTGCTTCTTTGGCTTGTAGATTTCGGTATTGGTCGGGATCGGTCTTAGAGAGTTGATACTT
Organism: Planctomycetota bacterium; assembly: GCA_038747275.1. Classification (GTDB taxonomy): domain Bacteria; phylum Planctomycetota; class Phycisphaerae; order Phycisphaerales; family Phycisphaeraceae; genus Algisphaera. The sequence continues at coordinate 1,528 of JBCDJW010000049.1, forward strand.
ACGTGCGGATAGAGGGTATTCGGCCGCGACGAGGAGATCGCGGAAGTCTTCGCAGGCAAAGTCAATCAGGCTTTTGAGTTTGTTTTCATCATCGTGGTGGTCCGAAGCCAGGCGGAGTACACCGAGACGGACGCGAGCAGGTTCTTGATGAAACCTTTTCGTGCCGTAACGTTTCAGGAGTTTCTCGACGCGTTCACGCTGAGGCGTTTGGGGGTACATGGCGGCCAGTACCCGGGGGAGCAGTTGTTCGTAGTCACGCAGTGCTGACCCGCTATTTTCGTTCGGTGGTAGGGGCTCACGCATACGCGTGCAGCCCGGGCAGCAGCAGGTTGACGCCCTTGTAGCACCACAGCATCACGATGAATCCGGTCACGCTCAGCCAAGCGGTGACCAAGCCGCGGTCGCGGACGCCGAAGCGGACGTGGATCGCGATGAGGTAGACGATCCAAGTAATGAGGGCCCAGGTTTCTTTGGGGTCCCACGCCCACCACCGGCCCCACGAGTGGTCGGCCCAGTACGCCCCGAGCAAGATGCCCACCCCCAGCAGCCAGAACGCTAGCTGCATCAGCGTCAGCTGCGCCTGGTCGAGGTCGGCCAACAGTTTCTTCCGCCCCGGCAACCCCCCGGAAGTACCCCCGGAAGCAGCGCCGCCGCCGGATACGCTAGCGGCCGCCTCGAAGTTGCCCGTCCCCGCGGCTGCGAACGCTAACGCCTCTTTCGACTTGACGTAATGGGCGTAGAGGTAGGCGAGGCTGACGAAGAACGACAGGCCGATGAGGCTGTAGCTGACCAGCACCATGTTGACGTGGACGTAGAGGATCCGGCTGGTGCCGAGGATCGCGGCGACCTGGCCGACCTCGTTGGACGGGATCGACCAGAGGTTGGCGACGAGCAGTGCGATCGTCCCCAACGCCGCGGACGCGGCCCCGAAGACCCAGATCTTCTTGGCGAACATGAAGACCATGCCGAGGAACACCGCGAAGAGCGAGATTGCGATGAAAGACTCGAACTGGTTGTGGATCGCCCACCGGCCCGACAGCATCGCGCGGATGCCGAAGCTCGCGGCGTGGGCGAGGAAGCCGAAGCTGAGCGCGGTGACGCCGATGGTCAGCAGTGTTTTGCGCCCGGTGCCGAGGGCGAGGATCATCGCCAGCGTGGCGACGGCGTAGAGCCAGTAGCCGATCGTGAACTTGCCGGTGATGTTGTAGAGGTATTCGAGATTGAGCCGGTACTCGGCGGGGTAGGTCGAGGGGTTCTGGGCGGGCAGCTGCTGGGCGATGATCTTGAGCAGTTCGTTGACCGTCTCGGCTTCGCCGTGGCTCCAGGCGCCGCGGAGGTGGCCCCAAAGGTCAGTAAGTTCAGCGGGGCGGACGCCCGTTGAGGTCGGCAGGATGAGGTCGCCGCCTTGCGCGGGGCTGGTGATATGGGCCCAGTCAACCCGGCCGGGCGGGGGGCTGACCATGAGCAGCTTCTGGTCGGCGTTGAGGAAGGCGTCGGCCGAGCCGAGGACCTGGTTGCGGGCCTGCATGTCGGCCTGGCTGGCTTCAGGGCTACGGAAGATGCCCTGGGCATGAGGGCTCATGAACAGCTGCCAGGAGATACGCCCCAGTTTTTTCCAGGCGTCTTTTTCGTCGGGCGGGAGGCTGTCCAACAGGCTCGCCCGGAACGGCAGCATCTCGACGTAGAGGATCGGCTTGTCGGCGTAGTACGACTTGTGCAGCACGAGGTCGAGGTAGGTGAACACGGGGTCGTAGGCGAGCTTCTCGCGGTCTTTGGGGTTGGAGGCGTCGACGGTGTCCCAGGTGAAGTCCTGCCAGCGGGGCTTGCCGTAGATCGCGGTGAGGCGTTCGCGGGCCAGGGTGTCGAGGATTTTGACCCGGCCGTCGTCGAACACGGCGAGCTTGCGGAAGGCGCTAAGGTCGACCTGCTCGGCAAACGCCTGGTGTTCGCGGCGGGTCATGGGAGCGTGGTTGTGGCCGGCGTGGTCGAGCAGGCCGAGCTGCTCGGCGGGGTTCACGGGGACCGGGGCGGGGGGCAGTTCGTTGCCGGCCGGGGCGTACTGGCCCGAGACGCCGAGGGCGGTCGTCACCAACAACGCCACCGCGACGATTACGAAAAGTGGTCTGATCTGATCTAGTGGTTTCATGGCAGGCATGCGGTTAACCGCGGGGGTCGCCGGCTTCGACGAGTTCGGGTTCGGGCTCGGGCTCGGGCTCGGGGAGCGTTTGTGTTTTAGCGGGCAGATTTTCCGGCGGCGGTGGGGCGGCCGCGGCGGCGGGGAGGTTAGCGGTAGGGCAGGTCTCCGGAACAGGGGTCGGCTCGGGCTGCGCCTCGGCTTGCTGTCGGCTGATCCGCTCAGCCAGCTTCCTCGCCCGGCGGCGCATCATCCACGGCTTGACGTAGAAAGCGTAGGGGATGCCGACGGTCATCAGGCAAGCGCCTAGCGCGATGATGCGGATGCCGACGTTGTTGCCGACGCCGAGGATCGTGAACCGCTGCTGGTTGACGAACCGGCCCTCGGGGTCGCGGAGCTGTTTTTCCTGCGGCGTGGTGGTCGGGTCGCCCGGGTCCCAGCCGGCCTGGCTGAGCTTGATCTTCTGGAGCGGCAGCGGCACGTCGGCGGTGCGGTGGACGACGGGGTTGTTCATCCGCGGGCTGGCGCGGTCGGGGACGCCGGCGGGCTGGCCGTTCTCGTCGACGGGGTAGATCAACAGCTCGGACTGGAAATCTTGCGGGATGTCCGAGCCGGGGTAGGGCGTCATCGCGAAGTCGGTCATCGCCACGGCGAAGGGCAGCGACATCCGCTTGCGTCCGAAGGAGATCTCGACGTTGCCGTAGGTCGGGATGCTGACGATCTGCGGCCGCATCTCGTCGCCCTGCTGTTCGAGGTAGGGCATCTGGCGGAGGGTGATGGTCTGCGTGAAGGTTTCGCCGGTGAGCTCGAAGTTTTCGTCGCGTAGGTCGTACTCGATGTGGACCGGGACGAGGGCTTTTTCGTAGGTGCCTTCGATCTTGGGGTCGCGGAGCTCGCGGGGCGTGATAACCGGTTGCTTAGCCCGCACGGCCCGCTCGAACCGCTCGACGACGTGGACCCAGGCGTTCTCGCGTGACGGGTCGACCATCGGCATCTTGCCGCCGACCAGCGGACTCATGATCGGCTTGATGCCGGCGATCCGCAGCAGCACCCACAGCCCGTCGGCTTGGGCCAACACGTCGTCGGGGACTCCGGCTAGCAGCGGGAAGTCGGCCGGGGGGTCGGTGATCAGGTGGGCCTGGATCTTGCTTTGGTCGAGGTAGACGGTGCGGATGCCGGGGTCGGGGTCGCCGCGTTGGCCGTCGACGAAGTCTTGGGTGCGTTCGGGGAAGCGGTGCAAAGCGTAACGGTCGATGGGTTTGACCGGGCCGGGCCGGCTGATCTTGAGCTTAGCGTGGGTGTCGGTCGCGCCCTGATAGCCCTCGGAGACGAAGGGTAGGCCGTAGGGGCCGATCTCTTCGACGAAGATACGGTAGCCGGTGTCGCCGACGTCGAACGCGTCGCCGACGCCGATCTCGCGGACCTCGCGGTAGTTATGGCCGGGGACCTCGATGAGCAGGGCGTGGCGGGCCTGCATCGGCGTCTCCGACATCAAGTCGAAAATGCGCTGGGTACTAGGGGCGTGGAGGTATTCGATGGCCCAGCCGGCCTGCTGCGGGTCGAGGACCCGCTCGGCGGGTTTCGTCGAGTCGAGCGTCGTGCGGTTGGTGTGGCCCGGGCTGCCGGGGTTCGGGGATTCGCTGTTGCCGAGGGCCAAAGTCAACGCCGGCCCCGCGCCGGGCGGCGCTTGGTCCGCGGGGGCGTCGAGCCAGATGGGTTCGAGCTCGCCGTAGGCCATGAACCCGGGGATGGTGATCCGCAGGTCGTCGCCCAGGCGTTCGCGGAACATCGGCTTGTCGTGCAGGCGGATATCGAGCTCGCCGATTGCGTAGTCGTTGTAGCGGGGCAGCTCGGGCAGCTCGAACTGCACGGCCGGGGCGCGGTCGACCGAGACGAACATCGCCGGCAGCTTGCGGTCGTAGAAGTGGCTCACCGGCCGGGCCCCCGGCAGGTCGCTGCGGACGATGAACATGTCGCCCTCGAGCTTGAGTTGCGAGTAGAACACCGAGCCGAGCGCCATCAGGACGATGCCCGTGTGGACCGTCAGCACGCCGAGGCGGGGGATCGAAAACTCGATCCGCCGGATCGTCGACCAGACCATGTTGACGACAAACAGCATCAGGACGATCTGCAGCGGCCACCAGCCGAAGAACTCCGTCTCGTTCATCTCCAGCCACGGCAGCTTGTAGACCTTGGTCGCTCGGTGCTGCTCGAAGACCGGCATCGCGTCGATGACGACGTAGGCCTCCCAGGCGAACAACGCCGCGGCCGACGTGCCGCCGACCAGCGTCGCCAGCCCGACCAGCAGCCGCTTGCTCTTGGGCCAGTCGGATTTCCGCCCGATCCGCTGCCCGGCAAACACCAGCCCGGCCACAAGCGCCACCAGCGTCCCGACCCAGATCAGCCCGATCAGCATGAAGTAGAACGGCATCGACCCGGCCACGCCGTACAACGCCACAATGATCAACAAGATCACCGCCAGGGTGATCGAACTGAACGCCCGGGTCAGCCACCGCAGCGGTGCGGGGAGTGCCATATCCGCTTGCTTGATTCGCTTGTATTTCAGGCTCATCGTTGGGACCAAAAGTATAGGGCTTCCCCGCAGTCAAAGCAGGCTCCGAGCCCGGTTTTGGCGGGATTTATCCGTTATCGCCCCCCGACTCCGCTACACTCGCGGCATGACCCGCGTCTGGCCCATCCTGCTGCTCGCTTTCGGCGGTGCTTTGGGCACGCTGGCCCGCGTCGGGCTGGCGTCCTTGGTCAACCGGCTACACGGCGGCGACTGGCCGTTGGGCACACTTGCGGCGAACGCGGCGGGTTGTTTCTTGTTCGGCTTGCTCTTCGCCGTGATCGACAAAAACCACCCGCTGGGGCCGTGGGCGGCGTTGGCGTTGATCGCCGGGTTCTGCGGGGCGTTTACCACGTTCAGCACCTTCGCCTTCGACACCGCCCACCTGGCCCAGGGCCAGGCCTTCGCCGGGGCCAACGCGTGGCACGCCCTGGGCAACGTACTGCTACACAACGTGGTGGGGCTGACGCTGCTGTTCGCCGGGATGGCCCTGGGCGGACGGCTAACGGGCGGGACCCCGGCCTGAGCGGTCCAAATTTAGCCGCGGGGCTTGCCCTGCGTGCCCCCCGCCGCAAGCGGCGGGGCTAAATACATCGCGGATCGGGGCGGAGTGCACAACCGCAGGTCTATTCCCAGGTTTCGCACCCGGTTTCGCCGTCTTGTCCCCCGTCCCGCTGCGGCTACAATGCCCGATTACCCCCCGTTTTTCGCCCCTGAGCTACCCCATGCCCGAAACGATCGACCCGCCCGCCGCCGGAAATCCTCCGCCGCGGACCGAACGCATCAACGCCGTCATCCGCTTCGCGGGCGACTCCGGCGACGGCATGCAATTAGCGGGCACCCAGTTCACCGACACCTCGGCCGTGGCGGGCAACGACGTCGCCACCCTGCCCGACTTCCCCGCCGAGATCCGCGCCCCCGCCGGCACCGTCGCCGGCGTCTCGGGCTTCCAGATCAACTTCGCCAGCGAAAACATCTACACCCCCGGCGACATCGTCCACGCCCTGATCGCCATGAACCCCGCCGCCTTCAAGGCCCACGTCCACGACGTCGAGCCCGGCGGCTACGTCATCGTCAACGAGTCCGAGTTCTCCAAGACCAACCTCAAAAAGGCCGGCTACCCCCTCATCGAGGGCACCCGCGACCACGTCAACCCCCTCGACGACGAAGAGCTCAATCAGCAGTACAAGATCATCAAGGTCCCGATCACCAAGCTCAATCAGGAAGTCCTGAAAGACTCGGGCCTCAACCCCAAGGGCATCAACCGCTGCCGGAACATGTGGGCCCTCGGCCTTGTCTACTGGCTGTTCGAACGTCCCCTTGACAACACGATCAAGAACCTCAAGCAGACCTTCGAGGTCCGCAAGAAGATGCCCGAGGTCGCCGCGGCCAACATCCGCTCCCTCCGCGCTGGCTACGACTTCGGCGACACCGCCGAGCTCTTCCCCGTCACCTACAAGGTCCCCCAGGCCGCGATCAAGCCCGGCAAATACCGCAAAATCACCGGCAACGAAGCCCTCGCCATGGGCCTCGTCACCGCGAGTCAGCTCTCGAAGAAAGACCTGATCTACTGCAGCTACCCGATCACGCCCGCTTCGGACGTGCTGCACTACCTCGCCCCGCAGAAACACTTCGGGGTCAAGACCTTCCAGGCCGAGGACGAGATCGCCGCCTGCTGCGCCGCTATCGGCGCGTCCTTCGCCGGCCAGCTCGCCGTCACCGGCACGTCCGGCCCGGGCCTGGCGCTCAAGGGCGAAGCCATGGGCCTCGCCGTCATGACCGAGCTCCCCCTGGTCATCGTCAACGTCCAGCGCGGCGGCCCGTCCACCGGCCTGCCCACCAAGACCGAGCAGTCCGACCTCCTGCAGGCCATGTTCGGCCGCAACGGCGACTGCCCCATGGTCGTCATCGCCCCGAAGTCTCCCGCCGACTGCTTCGAGGGCGCGCTCGAGGCCTGCCGCATCGCCATGCAGCACATGGTCCCGGTCATGCTGCTGACCGACGGCTACCTCGCCAACGGCAGCGAGCCCTGGCCCGTCCCCTCGGCCGACGACTTCGAGCCGATCGAAGTCAAACACCCCGGCCCGCCCGCCGACGCCCTGTCCGACTCCTCCGGGAACTGCGGCCGATCCGACCGCGACATGGACGAAGCGGCTGAGAACTTCCTGCCCTACGCCCGCAACGAAAAACTCGCCCGCCCCTGGATGGTCCCCGGCACCCCCGGCGGCGAACACCGCGTCGGCGGCCTCGAAAAACACAACGGCACCGGCAACGTCTCCTACGACCCCATGAACCACCAGGTCATGACCCGCCTCCGCGCCGACAAGGTCAAAAAAGTCGCCGACTACCTCCCCGAGCTGGAAGTCAACGGCGACCCGGAAGGCGAACTACTCGTCCTCGGCTGGGGCGGCCCCTACGGCAGCATCACCACCGCCGTCAACAAAGCCCGCGCTGCGGGCAAGCCCGTCAGCAGCGCCCAGATCCGCTACATGAACCCCTTCCCCCGGAACCTGGCCGACGTGCTGTCCCGGTTCAAGAAGGTGCTGATTCCCGAACTCAACGACGGCCAACTCCGCCTGCTCATCCGCGGCAAATACCTCGTCGACGCCCGCGGCCTCAACAAGGTCCAGGGCAAGCCCTTCCTCGTCGAGGAAGTCGAGCAGGCGATCGAGTTGATGCTGAGTGGTGGGTGGGGCGACGCCGAGGCGCTTTGGCCGGAAAACGGACGGGTATCGGTATGACCGTACCAACGCCTGAAATACGAAAACGTATTTTGCGGAACGGTGATTTAACCGATCCAAGTACACCATCTCCAATGTTAACTTTGGAAGAGTTTTTCACTGGAAATGATGATCCCGGTTCTATCTGTTGCAATATCTCGGATGCGCCATCCCCAGTAGATATTCATCGAATCCTTAACACCATTCGAGATCGCAGTGATGTTGCCGGCGTTTATGTCGAAGTTAAGGAAATCGAAGACGACCAATACGACATGTGGCCTTTTTCAGATACGGTCTGGGTTGTCACAAGTGCATCAATCGAAGAAATTAAGAAATCGCTCGGCGACGTGATTTGCGCCGACGATATTCTTACCAGTTGGGATGATCATCAGCTTGAAGAAGTGCCTGTTCCTGAGGGTATGAGACCTCTCGGGTTATGGTGGGATTAAACGACAATGTCCGAAACCAAACTCCCAGTCCTAAAAGCCAAAGACTTCGCCTCCGATCAGGACGTGAAGTGGTGCCCGGGGTGCGGGGACTACGCGATCCTCAACGCGGTGCAGCGGGTGGTCGCGCAGACCGGGCACTCGCGGGAGAACACCGTGTTTATCTCCGGCATCGGCTGCTCGTCGCGGTTCCCGTACTACATGAGCACCTACGGGTTCCACTCGATCCACGGCCGGGCCCCCGGCTTCGTGTCGGGCCTGAAGATCGCCAACCCCGAACTCGATGTGTGGATGGTCACCGGCGACGGCGACGGGTTCTCCATCGGCGGCAACCACATGATGCACATCCTGCGTCGCAACGTCGACGTGAACATCATGCTGTTCAACAACCGCATCTACGGCCTGACCAAGGGCCAGTACTCGCCGACCTCGGAGCAGGGCAAGAAGACCAAGTCGACGCCGATGGGCTCGCTGGACTTCCCGATCGACCCGATCCAGGTCGCGCTGGCGGCCGGCGGCACCTTCGTCGCCC
>JBCDJW010000050.1:0-9489 GCA_038747275.1 Planctomycetota bacterium
CGCGCCAGCAGGATGTGCTCACGGGTCTGCGGCATTGGGCCGTCTGCTGCATTCACCACCAGAATCGCGCCGTCCATCTGAGCAGCACCGGTGATCATGTTCTTCACATAGTCGGCGTGACCCGGGCAGTCGACGTGGGCGTAGTGGCGGTTGTCGGTTTCGTACTCGACGTGCGAGGTCGAGATGGTGACGATCTTGGTCGCGTCGCGGCGGCCGTCCGAGGCCGAGGCCTTCGCGACGTCGTCGTACGAAATGTGGTCGGCCAGACCCTTGGCACCCTGCACGGCGGTGATGGCCGCGGTCAGCGTGGTCTTGCCGTGGTCGACGTGGCCGATCGTGCCCACGTTGCAGTGCGGTTTGGTCCGTTCAAATACACCCTTAGCCATGGTTGATTGCTCTCCGCTATCTGTGGTCGTTTCGACCGGGTTTCATTTTTTGATTTTTGATTGATGATCTTTGATTGGCCACACGCCAGTCGTTCATCATGTCAGTAAGCAATCAAAAATCCAAAATCAAAAATCTAAATTCCAAGAGCCACCCATGGGACTTGAACCCACGACCTCACCCTTACCAAGGGTGCGCTCTACCAACTGAGCTAGGGCGGCGTGTTTTGCCTTCCTTAATCACGCCGCCAAAAAACATTCGCGGGAGACGTTCCGAAGAACCGAGGGACGGCTTTAGTCGAGTATTCGGTTGTCTGGCCCGGACAAACCGGGCCTTGCCTCGCATCAGCGAGCTAAGCAATGTAACGGCTTGCCGCCGAATGACAAGGGGCGACGTGTCGGCTTTCTAACCAACGCGCGCCCCTCAGTAACTGACGGGTCAAGCTGCTTTAGTCTGATTAATTTTCAGACCAACAAAAAGTAGCATGGCGGGTAGGTCGAGTCAAACCGACGGGCACAGCCAGAGCCCGGTTTTCAGTTATTCATCGCCCCGCCCTCAAGCAGCCTAACGCTACCCAAGATCGCTTTAATCTAACCCAACAAACGCGAATCGGTCTTATTGCTTCTTTTGCCGGCCAACGAGCCAAACAACAACTTCACCTCGGCGTGTGCCTCAAAATTTAGCAAATTTAGAATTTAATCAAATTGAATCTTGCCAAACAACGTGATCGACGTTCATATGGATGTTTCCGGAAGAACATACAACGCCTGACAAGGCATGATTCTGGTGGCGACATATGTATGTAAACATAATAAAGATCTGTTTTTGCGCTCTGCCATGGCTAATTTTTTTCATGGTTTTTCCGAGGCCCGCTGCGGCCAGTCCGTTCATCAGCGAGGTTTTTTTGCCCCAATACGGGGCAACCGGGGTCGAAATCGACGGCATCGGGGCCGACGGGGCGACACTCCTGATCATCGACGCCAGCCGCACAAGGCTCAGCATCGACGCCGCCGTCTTCTTGGCCGCCCCAACTACGCCGGAGTCCAGCGTCGCTCTCGTGGTCGGACCCGACTGGGATGCCGCCGCCCCCTTCGACACCCCGGCACCGGCTGTCCCGCCGCTAGCGAGCGATCTTTTTGAGGACTCATCGCCCTATTACCTCGCCTTGCTGGAAGGCAAGAGCACAATCGGCCCGCCAGGGGCGATAGACGACGGCAGCCGGATCGCCGCCCTGCTGCAAGAAACCCCGATCGTGGATTGGGTCGGGATCGCGGTGGACGCTCCCACGCAAAACTCCCGTTTCCCCGTGACGCTCGGTGTTACCACTTTGCTGAATCTAGGTATCGAAAGCCTCCCCCGGCCGACCGTCAACACCGGGGACGCCAGCACACTGGCCCGCTCCCTGAGCCCTGAACAAGGCCCTGACCTCAATCAACTCTTAATCGGCCGCGGCGGCATCATCGACGGCAGCCCCGCCGGCCTGCAGGACTTCGCCTCATCGCCCGGCCTGCGTAACCCGGCGGCGGTGCCTACCCCCGAGCCCGGCGTCGGCCTGCTGCTTGTGACGGGCCTGCTCGCACGGTTTCGACGCCCACGCCGCTGAACCTCTCCGCAACGCCCCGGAAGTACCCCCCGGAAGCAGCGTTGTTTATCCTTCAGATCGGGCCTATTATGAGATTAGGTCAAGTTGTTGCCGCTTCTCGGGAAATCTATCGTTATGAGCCAATCCATGCCCGGACCAGAAACTGCCGATCCCGAAGCCGTGCCGAGCCTTTTCGATAAGGTGCACGACGTAATCGAGCGCATCCGCCCCGCGGTCCAGTCCGACGGCGGCGACGTCGAACTCGTCGAAGTTACCGACGAAGGCGTGACCCGCATCCGTTTCCACGGGGCCTGCATCGGCTGCCCTTCGAGCAGCATGACCCTGCACATGGGCATCGAACGCAACCTCCGCGAACGCATCCCCGAGATCACCGCGGTCGAGCAGATCGACTAAGCCTCAACCTAATTCATCACACGGCCACCGCTCGCCTTGTCGGCGAACGGCTCCGGGGGCCGGGAGAAGGAAGACCTCCCGCAACCGGCCGACAATTTTTCTGAAACACCCGGGCCTGATCCGCCCCGCGGTTTGTTTTTGTTTGATGCCCCACGCGGCACGCGTCGGAACGTGCTCGGGGACAGGAGGTCCAACATGCTCGCCCTCACCCGCCGCGTCGGCGAAGAAGTCGTCATCGGCGACCCCAACACCCCCCTCGGCCGCATCCGCGTCGTCGACGTCCACGGCGACAAGGTCCGCCTCGCCTTCGACTTCCCCCGCGAAGTCGAGATCAACCGCAAAGAACTCGCCGACGAGAAGCGACGCGAGACACCGCCGCCCTCTTCACCTCCCGAAAACGAGAAAAAACCCGACGATCCCAACGACTCTCCCAGTGAAGCCGAGTCGCCCGATTCCGAATAAGCGGACATTTCAATCCTTCTGCAGAGAATCGAGTAACCACATCACTTCCGTATTTCGGGTAGCTGAAGACCGGTGGCTTGGTTGACGATATCTCGAATGACGTCAAGCAACGCTTTCGCTTCGATTTATCAGGTTTGAACTCATGCCCCGGAATCACGCTTTTACACTCATCGAGATGCTGATCGTCGTCGTCATACTCGGCATCTTGGCCAGCGTCGGCCTGCCCGCGATTTCAAACGCGACCACTCGGTCTCAGGTAACCGCCGCCGCCGAAGGCATGGTCGCGATCAGCAAAGCGGCGACGCGTTACCAACTCGACCACGGCGTATATCCGAGCGACCGCAGCGGCGGCGACGACGTGCCGGACCTAGCCCCTTACCTGCATGAATTCGATTGGGAAACAACACCCATCGGCGGCGAATGGGACTGGGACAACTGGACAAACGTCAACCTGAATAAATCCATGAAGATCTGCGTCTCGATCAACCGCGGCGATAACGCCAAAGCTCAGGCCATCGACGCCCTCATCGACGACGGTAACGCCAAAGCTGGCGGCGTACTAACGACAGGCTTCAGCTGCCACTACGTCATCGTCTACCGCTGACCCCACCAGCGCTACCCCGCAAAATACTTACCCCATAACACCGACAGCCGATCGACTTCAGCCGGATCGATTTTTGATTTGTCTGACCAAATCCCCAACGCCAACGCCGAGTGGGCGGGGCTGGGTTGATTTTTCAATATCGAAAGGTCGGACAACGCCGCCTTCATCAGCGCGATACCTGCAGCACTGGCTTTCTTGAGGTTGCCGATGATCTCTTGTAGCAGTTCGAATTGATCGCCCTCGTGTGGTTTCCAGCAGTCGTAATCCGTTGGCAGGGCGATCAGCGCGTAGGCCATCTCGGCCTCTCGCGCGAGCTTGGCTTCGGGCATGACGGTCATGCCGATGAGGTCGCCGCCGAGTTGGCGGTGCCACTCGCTCTCGGCTTTGGTCGAGAAGACCGGACCCTCCATGCACACGTACGTCCCGCCGTCGTGGATGTTGAGATCGGTGTCGAGCCGGGTGGCTGCGTCCAGAAGCCAACGCCGCATCACCGGGCAGAACGGCGAGGAGAATTCGACGTGTACCGCCGCCTTCTCGAAGAACGTGTTGGGCCGTTTGTAGGTCTTGTCGACGACCTGGTCGGGGATGACGAGCTCACCGGGGTGTAGGTGTTCGCGTAGCGAGCCGGTCGCGCCGCTGGCTAAGAGATGCGTAACGCCGAGCGACTTCATCGCGAAGACGTTGGCCCGGTACGGCACCGCGGTCGGGTTCAAAACATGGCCCGGCCCGTGGCGTTGCAGCAGGCACACCTCGACACCCGACCAGTCGACCACCGTGATCGGCCCGCTGGGCTTGCCGAAGGGCGTGTCGAGGTCGTGGGTGGTTTTGATCTTGTCGGACCCGAAGGTATCGCCGAGTCCGCTGCCGCCGATGATGCCGATCTTGAGGGGGGAATCGTTGTTGGATAGGTCACTCATACCCGCATGGTAGCGGCCGGTGTAACGCCCGCCGACCCAGCCGCGTATACCCCGGCGGCGATTCAGCCCATACCATTTATCGAACCGTTATTTGATTGGAAACCTTGATGAAACCTCTGCTTCTTGCCTTGACCGGCGCCTTAGTAATTGGTGCAGCCCCGCTTCAGCCCGCCCAAGCTGAAGAATTCCTGACCCCAGACGACGTGGCCTGGGGCATGGTCCTCGACCCCGCGAAGGTCCACAACAGCCCGCTGGCAGACCAGGTCACCGCATATTTCACCGACGAACAGCGCAGCCGGATCGGCGAACTCATCGGCGGCGTGTCGAACACCCTCGGCCTCGACCTGCAGCAAGACCTCGGCCGGATCGTCGTCGCCGGCGACGGCTTCGCCCCGCACCAGATGGCCATGGCCGTCGACATCGGCTCGGCCCAGACCAACGTCGCCGGCCTGCTGCTCGCCCTGGAAAACTACGACTCCTACGAATACGCCGACCTCATCATCCACTCGGCTAAAAATGCAGACCAGCCACAGTTCTTCTGCGCCGTGGTCAACGGCACCGACACCCGGCCCGGCCTGCTGCTGCTGTCGCCCGACCAGAGCAAGACCGAAGACCTCGTCGACGGCGCTCAAGCCGGCCGCCGGCTCATCGCCCCCGACGCGCTCGGCGACGACGCGTTCTTCCGGCTCTGGATCGACCGGCTGCCCGACGACCTATTCGCCAACCAGCCGCGGCAGTCCAACATCGCAGGCATGATCGAGTCGCTCGAAATCGTCGGCACCACCGGCGAAACCGAGACCAACCTCACCCTCAACGTCACCCTGACCAGCCCCGCCCGAGCTCAACAGATCTACCAGATGGCCGCGGGTGGCAAGGCGTTGGTCGAGTTCGCCGCGTCGTCCGACCCCGACGCCGCCAAGCTCGCCGACCTCTTGGCCTACGTCCGCATCGAACAGCCCGCGGCTAGTAGCAACACTTTCAGCATCGTCGCCCTCGGCGATAACGAAAGCATCGTCTCGATCCTCGGCTTCCTCGAAGAAGAAGGCGCTTTCAAAGATCTCGGTCTCTAACTGCGTCTCCGCATAAAACGCCCGATGACCAACCTGCTCGCATGACCGCAACCACCACGCAACCCGTTTGGCCGACCGCCCCGGACGCTTCTACGCCCCGGGGCGGCGGCCTGCGCGACGAAGCCTTAGCCACGCGGGTCCAAGAGGGCTGCGTCAAGAGCTATGAAGAACTCGATCGGCGGTACCGCGTCCGGCTGATTCACCTGCTGCGTCGACGCGTCGGCCGGGAGTCCGACGCCGAGGATCTAGCGCAGGTCGCGTTATGGACGGCCTACGAAAAAATCAATCGCTACGACCCCCGGCGGAAGTTCAGCACCTGGCTGTTCACCATCGCCGTCCGAAAAGCCATCGACCACGGCCGGGCCAACGCCCGCCACGTCGCCCCCGCCGGCCACGAACCCACCGCGGGCGGCGACGCCACCGTCGCCCTGCCCGGCCGCGACGCCGGCCCGCTCCAACGCGCGATCGCCGAGGAAGAAACCGGCCGCCACGGCGAGATCTGGCGCATCGCCGACGAAGTGCTCAAGCCCGCCCAATGGACCGCCCTCTGGCTGCACTACGGCGAGGATCAATCGCCCACCGAAGTCGCCCGGGCAATGAACATCAGCCGCGTCAACGCCCGGGTCTTGCTACATCGGGCCCGCAAGACCCTGGCCGACCGACTCAAAGACACCCCCCAAGACCCCAACCACGCCGAAGGCTGGTGACTCCTATGAAACACCACCGCACCCCAAAAGAACTCGAAACGCAACTCCGCGACGCCGCCTCCGCTCGCCGGGCCACCCTCGATCGGCTGGCCCCCTCCTACCCCGTCGGCGACTACACCCCCCGAGCGTCCGACGCCCACGCCCGCCGCACCGGCCCCGGCGTGCTGACCCAAGCAATCTGGCTGCTGGGCCTAGGCGGGGCCACCACCGCCGGGCTCCTCGGTCTGGTGACGCTGATCGGCCTCGTGATGACCCCCGATCCGGGCCGATCTTCGACAACGGTTGCCGAAATCGATCCGGAAACTTCGGAAAAAACCACACTACCCTCGGTTTACACCCTCGCAGCTAACCTCGGACAGATCGAAGCCCGTATGGAGCAACGACTGAGCCCTTCCGTCAACCTCGCGACCGCGTGGCCCGCCCGGCTGCAAGACCTGCCCGAAGCGTTCCTAGAAGCGGATGAAGAGTTACAAAAACCTTTTGAAATTGAACTTACGGCCATCCGCGCCGACCTCGAGACCGCCGCCCGCTACCTCCGCCAGCGTTGGACTGCTCCGCCGAATCCCGACCCGGCCGGAGCCAGCATTTACCCGGAATTGTCGACCCTCACCGGCTGAAATACCGGCACTTAAAGTCAGACCGTTGCAGGAAATGCTGGAACACAAAGGGAACTTCCTAAAATAATTCTGCTCCTTATTCGGTTATTCTCGGGGGAGTTTTTTGCCGTCATCCCCCTGAGAGGGAAAGGTTTGGATCGTGGATAGCGAAGCGTTTCGTGAATTGGCGTTAGCGGAGATGGACGCGGTGTACCGCATGGCGATGCACCTGAGCCGTCACCCCGACGAAGCGTCCGATCTCCTTCAGGAGACCTATCTCAAGGCTTTCAAAGCCGAAAGCCGCTTCCAGCTCGGCGAAAAAGGCGTTCGGCCCTGGCTGTTCAAGATCCTGCACAACACCTTCTACACCCGCTACCAGAAGAAAAAACGCGAACCCACCATCAGCGACGAGTTCATCCAGGACAGCTCGCCCAGCGAGGTCGACAGCCCACCCCCAGCCTGGGATCTTGAGCACATGGACTGGGAGCAGGTCGACGACCGACTCAAGCAAGCCATCGATGAGCTCCCGGACCATTACCGAGAGGTCTTGTTGCTGTGGGCCGTCGAGGGGCTGAAGTACCGCGAAGTCAGCGAGGTCCTTGATGTCCCCCTGGGCACCGTGATGAGCCGGCTGTACCGCGCTCGCACCATTCTCAGCGAAAAACTCGCCGGATTGGCCCAGGAACAGGGCATCGCGGTCGCCTGAAATAGACGAAATATTTTTCCCGGCTTCGGGGTTCGTCCCGTAGAGTGATACCCGTGCCGAAATAAACAGACACCGTATATTCCCCTAAACGCTATTTATCAGACCGCTATGAGCAACGGCCCCACCCCCAACCTGCCCCCCCTCGAGTCGCACCAGCTGCTCCCCGCGTTCGCCGACGGCGAACTCGACACCGAGCAGAACCTGCGTGCTCTCGAATCGATGGCGAGCGACCCTGAAAACACCAAGCGTGTCCTGCACCAGCAGCAGCTCAAGCAGGCTTGTGCCCGGGTGATGGACACCCCCGAGATGCGGTGCCCCGACGAACTGCGGGGCAAAATCACCGCGATGATGGCGACGGAAGCCGAGCCAACCGTTGCGGAAACTGCTTCTGAACACGCCCAAGGCAGCCCCGTCATCGCCCGCATCGGCCAGTGGGTCGCCCCCCTCGCCGTCGCCGCGACCTTATTTATCGGGGCGGTAGTCGCCCTCAACGTCATCAACGACAACCGCAAATACACCTCCGACGGCATCCTCACCGCCAGCCTCGCCCAGACCTTCGGCGACCGACACGTCAAGTGTGCCCTCGGCCAGCAGGCCCCGTACGCCACCGATCTCTTCCCCGCTTCGGTGAGCGAGCTCGACGAAGCCATCGCCCAGCAGGTCGGCCAAGCCATCGAAGGCGCCGCCCTCGACCTCTCGGTCCTCGGCTACGACTACCAGCTCGCCGGGCTCTGCCCGATCCCTGGGGGCGACGCGGTCCACGTGATCTACGAAAACGCCGAGGGGCAAGCCCTTTCGCTCTGGATCAAGGCCTACGACGGCAAGCCCGTCCTTGACCCCGGCCGGGCCTATATCCCCCCACAGGACCACACCAGCCAGCCCATGATGGTTTGGCGTGACGGCGACATGGTCTTCTACCTCGTCGGCAACACCATGGACGAGGTCGAAAAAGTCCAGCCCGCCATCCAGCTGGCCGTCGCCCTGTGACCTCAACCTAGCTTTTTCCCCCGACTTCTCCCTCCAGCCCGCCGTGCGGTATTACCCGCGGCGGGCTTATTTGGACCCAATATGGTGGGGTTTTGGCCGGCCCGAACGATCGGCTACGAGGTATTGACCCCCCCGGCCGTCAACCGATATAATTCTCGCGTGAACAAGCAACGGCTACATATCGTCACCGCCGTCTCGGCCGACCTCGTCTCGGTCCGCGTCGTCGTTATCTGAGCGGACGACCCGTACCCGCCCCGCCGAACTTGCTCCAAACCACCCGATAACCTGTACCGATCAACGCCCCGCCGCTTCCCTTCCGCTGAAGCCGACCCGGGGCCAGACGCTTTCCAGACCACCGACCACCCACCCCGGACGCCCCACCATGGCCCCTTCACAAAACCAACTCAACGCCGCCAGCATCGAATCGCCCCGCCGCGGCACCCCCACCGACCAGTACCGCGGCATGACCGGTGCCCAGATCTTCAACGCCATGATGAAAGAGCATGACGTCGACACGATCTTCGGCTACCCCGGCGGCGCGATCCTCCCCGTCTTCGACGCCATCCACGAATCCGAACAATTCAACTTCATCCTCTCGCGCCACGAGCAAGGCGCCGGCCACATGGCCCAGGGCTACGCCCGCGTCACCGGCAAGCCCGGCATCGTCCTCGTGACCTCCGGCCCCGGCGCAACCAACACCGTCACCCCCCTCCAAGACGCCCTCATGGACGGCACCCCGCTCATCGTCTTCGCCGGCCAGGTCGCCACAGGCGCCATCGGCACCGACGCCTTCCAAGAGGCCGACATGACCGGCATAACCCGGCCGTGCACCAAGTGGAACGTGCTCTGCAAACACGTCCGCGACATCCCCCGCGACATCAACCAGGCCTTCATGATCGCCACCACCGGCCGGCCCGGCCCCGTGTTCGTCGACCTTCCCAAAGACGTCACCGCCCAGGTGCTCGAAGAAGAAGTTTTCGCCGAGCCGCACCTGCCCGGCTACCACATCCGCGAGGCCGGCACATCTTCCGAGATCGAACGCGCCGCCGCCATGATCAAC
>JBCDJW010000051.1:0-8748 GCA_038747275.1 Planctomycetota bacterium
TCGACCAACCCCACCCGGCCGTACACCGTCAACACGATGGATGAGCACCTGGACATGCTCATGGTCTGCCACCACCTCGACAAGAACCTGCCCGAAGACGTGGCGTTTGCCGAGTCGCGCATCCGCGGCGAGACCATCATGGCCGAGGACATCCTCCACGACCTCGGCGCGTTTTCGATCATGGGCAGCGACAGCCAGGCGATGGGCCGCGTCGGCGAGGTCATCACCCGCACTTGGCAGACCGCCAGCAAGATGAAAGACCAGCGTGGTACCTACGCGTCGGACGCTTCTTCCGGGGGCGGCGACAACGACCGCATCAAGCGCTACATCGCCAAGTACACCATCAACCCCGCGATCGCCCACGGCATGTCGCACCTCGTCGGCAGCGTCGAAGTCGGCAAGCTCGCCGACCTGGTGCTGTGGAAGCCCGCGTTCTTCGGGGCCAAGCCCGAGATCGTCATCAAGGGGGGCCACATCGCTTGGGCCCAGATGGGCGATCCCAATGCCTCGATCCCTACGCCCCAACTCGTGCACATGCGGCCGCAGTTCGGGGCGCTCGGTAAAGCGGTCGGCACCACCTCGTTCAGCTTCGTCAGCCAAGCCGCACAGCACGCCGACGTCCGCGGGAAGTACGGCCTGTCCAAGCGGACCGCCGCCGTGCAGAAGTGCCGCGGCATCGGCAAGGCCGACATGAAACTCAACGACACGATGCCGAAGATGGAGGTCGACCCCGAGACCTACAAGGTCACCGCCGACGGCGAATTCCTGCAGTGCGAGCCCGCCGAGTCCCTGCCGCTAGCGCAAAAGTACTTCCTGTTCTGACGCCGTATGAATAAGCCCGTTGGATAAAAGAATTGCTCGATTTATGGTCGCCCGCGGCTTGTAATCTCGTGTTTGCGTAAATACCGGGCAGTTTTTGGGGGATTCAGGCCCCCGACGGGTTTGGCCCGAAATTTGTCATGCACAAGATATGCAACGCAGGCCTGCGTCTTTCAATTCATTTGGGCTTCCGGTCCTGGTTTGCGTTGTTTTTGTGTTGGTCGGCTGCGGCATGCCGCCGAAGACACTGAACACGTCCGCCGTCCGTCAAGTGGTCCGTGACCACGGCGGCTGGTCGGAATGTGTCGAACACCGGGCGTACGCCGAGTATTTGCTGGGGCAACTGACACCCGGCCTCGACGCTTCGGTCGGATTTACGCCGCGTATCCGCGTCGTGGCGACCGCTGAGCCGGCCGCGCTGGCGGTGACGCCGGGGGACGTGCTCGTTTCCGAGGGGCTGCTCGACTGGGCCACGGCCGACGAGGCTCGGGCGGCGATTGCCCATGAGCTCGGCCATCTGGTCGAAGCCGAATGCGGCGTGGTCTCTTCGCTTCTAGGCAAGGCCGGCATGGGCTGCCCCGAAGCCCGCGCCGACCGGTTCGGGGTCGGCCTTCTGGAAATAGCCGGCCACGACCCCGCGGCAATGGGTACGCTGCTGAAGCGTCTGGCCGACCACCCGGCCATCGGGGAAGAGGTGCGGCACCACCTCGCCCATCGTCACGGACTGACGCATCTACACTGAAGCGTCGCGGCAGCGTGAATTCTTTATTCGTTGGGGGCCGTGTGAGGCTGTACGTTGACCGCCCAAAGAGTAGTCGAGCAGATCAATAAAAAAGAGAAAGCCGCGGACCCTTAGTCCACGGCTCTCTCAGGATGGTCATGTTGACCGATGGGTTCTGCTTTGATGCTTACCGGCTAACGTTGCGGCCGCCGCGGATGATGCCGGAGTTGCGGAAGTAGTGGCGGTTGGCTTTCTGCACCTCGGAGGTTTGGCCGGTCAGGGCGTAGGTGCTTTCCTGTGACTGGAAGTTGGTGAAGGCGACGCGGGCGTTGTTAGCGCTTTGGTGCTGGGTGCGGGCTTCGGCGGGAGCGGTGCCGGCGAAGGTGAGAGCGGCGGCCAGAGCGGTAAGGGCGAAGAGCTTGTTCATGGTTTCATCCTGCTTTCTTGGGTTGCCGATTTTCGGCGGGTTTCTTTTGGGGGCGTCTCGCAACAAGCGAGAGTCAGTGGGTCTTGCGTTCCCGGCCGGGCGACGCGTTCGATGTCTGCAGGATCAACCGTTACCCCGCCCGTTCTATTTCCCAGCCGCACGGAAAAAAATACTCATAACCCCCTCAGGGCCGCAAAAACCGCGATTCACAGCGACGCAATTTCAAAGTAAGTATGTACTTACGTTAAAATTTAAACACAATAAAAATATTTAGCTGCCGCATGTTTTTTGTTCCGCGAATGTCGAAGAATACAAATTGTCCTGCAAGCACAGCCCGTCTCCTTCAAAGGCGGATGGGGGTAACCTTAGTTACTCCGCATAAAAAGTGATGTAATTTTTCGCCACTAACCTGGAGGGCGATGCAGGTAAAGTACTTACGAACTTCAGTATCTGGAGTTGACTTGGATCTGTGGCGGTGTCTTAGCCAAGGCCGAAGTCAGGGTAGTATTTCGACAATGCACTATGGCCAGGACTTCCTCGATGGACTTCGAAAACGATCGTTGTACGGTCAGTTCTTCTCGTATCAGCAGTATCAAGACCTAAAACAATCAGAAACCGCAGACGCCTTCGCGCTAGCTTTGGGAGAAACAAGCTATGCAGCAATACCGGTTTATCCAGAACCGGTAAACACTTTCAAGCACTTCATGCTTGTACAAAAGCAAAAGGAGTGTTTTCAATGGTTTTCACAGATCGGCGGTCTGGATCTTTTCATCATTGTGTTGATACCGTTGATACCTTTTCTACTACTCTGGTCGCTCATTCGCTACCGAGCCATTGGCAGAGAAATAAAGCAACTCAAAGCGCAATACCTTAAGTAGGCTTTGTTCGGAAGCGGTAGATCGAATCAATAGACGTTGGTGTTTTTAGACCTGTGGCCCAGATATGTGTTTTCCAACCAGAGCTTACAGACGTGTCAAAAACTGCTGTCGATGGGCGTCGTGGACTAGGTAAAAACCCTGTTCCCATTCTTTGGTCTTGTGTTCGAGGTAAATCGGCTTGAAAGAGCCGAGGGCCGTCTCGGCTATGGGGTCGGCGTCGAAGGCTTCGAGGGCGTGCAGCAGCGTGGGCGGCAGAATCTTTATCCCGTGTTCGGCGAGCTGTTCTTTGTCGAGTTGGTAGAGGTCGTTGTTGAACGGCTGGCCGGGGTCGAGTTGTTGTTCGATCCCTTCGAGGCCGGCGTGGAGCATGATCGTCGCGGCGAGGTACGGGTTGACCGCCATGTCGACCGCACGGTTCTCGACGCATGGCCGGTTGAGCGGGGCCCGCAACATGGCCGAGCGGTTGTTGTGGCCGTAGGTCTGCATCACCGGCGCCCACGAAAAGTCGCCGAGTGCGCCCTGTGCGATCAGGCCCTGGTACGAGTTGTACGTCGAGCAAGCAACGGCGGTGATCGCCGCGGCGTGTTTGAGCAGGCCCGCGATAAAGTGGTAACCCGTTTTGCTCAGCGGCAGGCCGTAGCGGTTCGCCCACTCGACGTCGCCGGCGTTGGCTTCGTCGAAGACGAACACGTTGTCGCCCGATTCGATGTCAGCGAGGGACATGTTGAAGTGCGCTCCGCTGCGGAAGTCGTGGGCGAAGGGCTTGGGCATAAACGTCGCCACCGCGTCGAGCTCGGCCGCGACGTGCTTGGCCATCGTTCGGAAGAACACCAGCCGGTCGGACGACGTCAGCGCATCGCTGAAGCCGAAGTCGAACTCGTGTTGGCCCTGGCCGCATTCCTGGTCGAAGCTGTAGAGACCCCAGTCGAGCTGTTCGAGGTACGCGGTCATGGGTTCGAGGAACGGCAGCGACTCGGTGGTGAGCTGGAGGTCGTAGCAGGCGTTGGGGCCGTGGTACTTCGTCTTCGTGATCGGCTTCATCTCGCCGGTGTCGGGGTCTTCGCGGTACAGGTAGAACTCGGGCTCGATGCCGAGGTTAAAGGTCAGCCCCATCTCCGCGGCCTGGGCCAACGCGTTGCGGAGCAACCGGCGGGGGTCGTTGGGGTATGGCTCACCGTGGTAATAAAGGTCGGCGTGGAACCACGCTTTAGTGGAATCCCAGGGCAGTACGAGCCCGGTATCGAGGTCGGGCACCGCGGCACACTCGTCTTCGTGCGGTCCGGCCAAGCCCAGGCCTTCGACCGCGCCGACGGTATAGAGTTCGGCCCCCTTACACATCTTCTCGAACGCCGAGAGCGGCGTGGCCTTGGCCTTCGGTGCGCCGTAGATATCGGTATAGGCCGCGAAGCAGTGCTTGACGCCTGCGGCTTCGAATTGCTTGCGAAGATCAGCCACCCGCTCAGAATCGGGAGCGAAGCCCGGCGGGACGGTAAGCTTAGCGCGTTGTAGATCGGTAGGCGGCGGGGTCATCGAGGTCATGCGTAAACTCGTCTCGGAACGTTCTTGATGAGTAAATAAAATCAGGCTTCGGGCGCAAGCGGCGGCGCTTCGGTTTTCGCTTTTTCTAAAAGCTCTGCCAACGCGTTACCCATCTCGAGGAATAACTCTCGGCCACGTTTGGCAATCGCCAACGAAGGCTTGCCGGTAACGCCGTTGGTGCTGGTCAGGGCCACGGGATACGAAAAGACCTTGCCCGCGGTGCGGTCTTCGTCGTCCGCGACACCCTCCCGGATCATGCCTAAATCACAGGCCTCGGGATCGAGATAAAGCATCAGGTCGGTCTCGGCCCGGTTGGCGTGCAGGTCGTCGGCATCGCTGACGAAGTAGTCCCAGACCACGGGGCAAACTTGATACGTATTGATCAGCCCGATCTGGAGTTCGCCGAGGTGGTCGGTGCGCAGGCGATCGACGGCGGTGCGGAGCGTGGCGTCGTTGCCAAAATGCGAATTGACGAGCAGCACCCGCGTCCACCCGTCGGCGAGCAGCCAATCGACCATCTCGCGAAGGGCGAGGGCCAGCGTCTCGTGCATCAGCGAGACCGTGCCCGGCCAGCGGTGGGTGTGACCGACCGAGACACCGAAGCTCAGCGTGGGCAGTACCGGGACGTCGGCCACGCCCGAGGCGTAGTGCGTGACCGCGGTGACGATCGCGTTGTCGGTGCCGGTGGGCAGGTGCGGGCCGTGCTGCTCGGTCGCGCCGACGGGCAGGACGACCAGCCCGGGGCCGGATTTTTTCCGCTCCGCCAGCTGAGACCAACTCAGCCGATCCCAGCGGACGGGCGGGTTGAAAACTTCGTTGGTGTAGCTTGGTGCATCGTGATCCGCGGCAGACATATTCGAGTTTTGGCAAAGCCTATGCCACGTTTCTGGGCCGCCCAAAGATAGATACATCCGCGCAGCAATTAGGCAAACCGAACCAGAATAGATACACGCGCGCGTTTATTGCGCGGGCCGGGAGGCTCACAGACCGCATCGACGGCGTTAGCGGGGCTTGGCACTGCTTTTGCCACTGATACGGCGGCCGCGCCGTGGCCGGTGGATTTTGCTTGTCATCAACCCTTGGAGAGACCGCACCATGTACCGATTCAAAACCCTGACCCGTTGTCTCGCTCTGGCCGTGGCCGCGGCGGTAACGCCCCTGCTGACGACCACGACCGCCCAGGCCGAGCCTTTGAAGATCGCCTACTCCGACTGGCCCGGCTGGGTCGCGTGGGAGATCGGCATCCAGAAAGGCTGGTTCAAAGAAGCCGGCGTCGACGTCGAGTTCGTCTGGATGGACTACGTCGCCTCGATGGACGCCTACGCCGGCGGCCAGGTCGACGCGGTCACCATGACCAACGGCGACGCCCTGGTTACCGGTGCCACCGGTAAGCCTTCGGTCGGCATCATCATCAACGACTTCTCCAACGGCAACGACAAGATCGTCGGGGCCCCCGGCATCGAATCGATCAAGGACCTTAAAGGTAAAAAAGTCGGCGTCGAAGTCGGCTTCGTCTGCCACCTGCTCCTGCTCAAGGGCCTCGAAGCCGCGGGCATGACCGAGGCCGACGTCGAGCTGGTCAATATGTCGACCAACGACGCCGCCCAGACGCTGGCCTCCGGCGATGTCGCCGCGGTCGGCGCGTGGCAGCCCAACTCGGGACAGGCCCTCGCGGAAGTCGCCGGGTCGAGCGAGATCTTCACCTCGGCCGACGCCCCGGGCATCATCTACGACCTGCTCTACGTCAGCCCCGAAAGCCTCAAGGCCCAGCGTGACGACTGGATGAAGGTCGTCGGCGTGTGGTACCGGATCGTCGACTACCTCAAAGACGAGTCCAACATGGAAGAAGCGCTCGAGATCCTCTCGGCCCGCGTGGAGATCACCCCCGAGGAATACCGCCCGTTCTTCGGCGGCACCTACATCCTGACGCTCGACGAAGCGCTCGAGGTCTGGGAAGACGCCGAGGGCTTCGGCTCGGTGTACGGCTCGTCCGTCATCGCCGACGAGTTCAACGTCGCCAACGAGGTCTACGAAAAGCCCGAAGACACCGACGCTTACCTCGACCCCTCGCTGACCGAAGACTACGCCGACTCGAAGAAGTAACGGCTCGCTGACCCGATTTTTCGGGCGGCCGGCGTTAATCGCGCCGACCGCCTTTTGATTCGTTGTTTTTACGATCGGCTCCTCCCCCGGTGTGACTTATGCCCCGTTCGTCTTGGTTTACCGTCACCGGCGGCCTATCGGCCAAGCGTTCGACGCCGCTGATCGTCGCCTCGTTTATCCTTCCGATGGCAGTGTGGTGTCTGGTCAGCTACGTGCCCTTCATCTGGCACCCATTAGTCGACGTGCAGGTGTCGGGCGGATCGATCTACCGCATCGGCGATCGGCCGGAGAAGGCCGACTTCCGCAGCGAGCGCGAAGAGGCCCTCGCCGGCAACGCGGTCATCCGTGATCAGCTGGCTTCCGGCGAACCACTCGACGAGCGTTCGAGCCGGGTCAAGCGGGCCAACAAAGCAGCCGTGAAACAGTTCGGCCCCTACGCCGAGGCCAACGGCTGGCTCGACGCACAGGACGCCTTGGATGAGCAAGCCGTGTTTGGTGCGATGCAGTCGTACCTCGCCGGCGAACTCGAGCCGACGCTCGCCCCGCTCTCGGCCGAGAACGTCGAGATCGTGGAACACAACGCCGGCGTCCTCGCGGGCCTTCAGGCCGAAGACGCCCGCAAGCTGTCTCTGCCGGGCGACCAGTACCTGCTGAACCTGGTACCCCAAGGAAAGCCCCAAAACCCCGTGTTCCTCCCGCCGCCGCACGAAGTCGGGCTGGCGTTCTACGACGCGTTCGTTACCCCGCCCCGCCGCGACGGCGAGCCCTGGCTACACGAACGCTTAGGCGAGAGCGTGATGACGATCACCCAGGGCTTCGGCCTCGCCTGCCTCATCGGTCTGCCGCTCGGGCTGATCTGTGGGTCGTTCTCGTTTTTCTCCAAACTCACCGAGCCGGTGGTCAACTTCGTCAGCTACATCCCGCCGCCGGCGTTCGGAGCACTGCTCATCGCGGTCTTCGGCATCGCCGGCGGGCCCAAGATCGCGATGGTCTTTATCGCCGCGGTCTTCCCGTTAGTACTCATGGTCGCCAAGACCACCCGGCTGATGGAGCCCGCCCTGCTCGAAGCGGCGCAGACGCTCGGCGCCTCTCGGCCGCGGCTGGTGATGAAGGTAATCGTCCCCGGCGTACTTCCCAACGTGTGGAACGACCTGCGGATCGTCCTGGCCCTGTCGTGGACCATCCTCATCATCGCCGAGCTCACCGGGACCAAAAGCGGCATCTCCGGCTACATGCAGCAGCAGGGCCGGTACCGCAACTTCGATAACGTCTTCGCCGCGATGGTCATGATCGGGATCATCGGCTTCGCGGTCGACCAGCTGCTGGTCCTTGCTCGGCGGGTGTTCTTCCCGTGGGCCTACGGCGGGCCGCTGAACCTCGGCAAAGGCATCGCGATCGCCTGGGCTTGGGGCACCGGGCTCTTGCGCTTCGGAGGCACGCCCGCGACCGCCGCCGCTCCGTCGCCCGACGCCCTCGATTCCCAAGGAGCCGCCGATGCGACCACCGTCTGAATTGCCCGACTACCGCCAGATGTCGCCCGCCGTGCGCGACCGCTTCGACCGCATCCGGCAGCGGCCGGTGGTGCTGAGCGTCGAGGGTTTGGGCCGGACGTTTATCAGCGCTCAGGGCGAAGCGATCGACGCGCTGGACGACATCAACTTCGAGATCCGCCGGCGGGAGTTCATCTGCGTGATCGGCCCGTCGGGCTGCGGCAAATCCACCCTCAACCGCATCATCGCCGGGCTCGACTTCCCGTCGCGTGGCCAGATCCTGCTCGACGGCCAACCCGTCACCGGACCCGGCCCCGACCGCGGCATGGTCTTCCAGTCTTACACGCTCTTCCCCTGGCTCACGGTCAAGAAAAACGTCATGTTCGGCCCCTTAGCCCGAAACGTCGGACCCAACATCGCCGAGCGCGAAGCCTGCCAGTGGATCGACATGGTCGGCCTCACCGAGTTCGCCAACCACTACCCGACCCAGCTCTCCGGCGGAATGAAGCAGCGCGTCGCCATCGCCCGCGCCCTGGCCAACAAGCCCCGCATCCTGCTCATGGACGAGCCATTCGGCGCCCTCGACGCGCAGACCCGCGCGACGATGCAGAGCCACCTCCTCAAGATCTGGCAGAACATCGACGCCACCGTCTTCTTCGTGACTCACGACCTGCAGGAGGCCACCTACCTCGCCGACCGCATCGTCGTGCTGGGCCGCAACCCCGGCCACATCGCCGAGATCATCGAGAACCCCCTGCCCCGGCCGCGTCA
>JBCDJW010000052.1:0-7406 GCA_038747275.1 Planctomycetota bacterium
AGGTCGCGATCTCGTCGGCAAAGCCCCCGGGATCGGCGAGCTTGACAATCCCTGCGTAGGCGAAGACCGCAGCCAGAAGTAGCCGGGCGCACCAGGCGACGACGATCACCGCGAGACCTCTTCTTGCCATGCGATCCAACCCACACACGATTCTCTCATAACAACTGGACCAAAGATCACGAGGGGGTCACCAAACGCAGTGACGACGCCAAGGGCTTAGGATTCTTACCCAAAAGTTGGATCGTCGAACGCACGTTTGGGTGGCTGGGCAAGTACCGAAGGCTGAGCAAGGACTACAAGAGCTTGTCTGTCAGCAGCGTGGCGATAATCCAGATCACCATGACCAATCTCATACTCCACCGGCTGTCATCGGGGTGAAGGGCCTTTCGTACATACTCTAAAAGGATCGCGATCTTAAACGACACTCCGGGGCCAAGGCGTAGCGGTGGGTGGTCGAACACGACCACAGTTGGCTGAATCGTTGCCGCGCGATCTTAGTAAGATTGTCCAAGAAGCCGGAGAACTACTTGGCCTGCCTGCATCTTGCTTCTGCACTTATCGCTTATCAGCAGGCAGGGTTATTCGGATAGGCTCTTTCTGCGGGTCCTTATTTGGCCACCAATGGGCCTTAGCGGTGCAAAACATCGCTTTTAGGGCCTGGAGAGTTCGTTCGTTCGGGAGAAAAAAATTCGTACCGCGCAAACTACCGCAGTACGGAGTTCTTAACGTAACACTTGAACACTATGAAATGCCTTATTACCATTCAACGAGCGTTTCTAAAGGTTTTAATGTGCTTAATGTCGTTTCACACGCGTGAGGTCACAGGTTCGAGTCCTGTATCGCCCATTCCGATCAAGACGCTGGTGTTGTAGATCTGTAGGCACCGACGCTCTATCGAAAAGATAATCGCCTCAGAACTGATGACCTTCCGCTGTCATCAAGACTGATACAGCTAACCACCCCGGTTAGAACAAGCATGGAGCGAGGTTGCGCAGCAGCCTCGGGGCAATAACGTAAAAGTACGCGCACAAATGTTTATCCGTATTTACCCTTTGGCATTGCTTTGGAATTTGCCAAAATCGCATTGAGAACGATTCGCCATTTCGATTTCTGGTCCGCGAAATAAGCATCACGCAAGTCGTAAAACATCTTTGGGGACAGATAGAATGTCAGAATACTTGTGAGATTTGGGGCTATCGCTCGTCGATAACAAATGGGTTTACGCAACACCCAAATATAACAGTATCGATAAAAACCCTAAAAGGGACACAAAGGAATATTCAAGTACTCTTGACGATTGAGATATTGCGAGGCGTCAACGCCGAGATGATGAGGGTGTCAATAACGAACACTCGTCTGCTTTAGGCCCCAAGCCTACACACGTACGCTGAAGGATAGCGCTGACTATGAATCCCCTGGCCTGGTACACCCGATGGCTCCACGGCGTCTGGCCCGCGGGCAAGCCCGAGAAGCTGCCGATCGTGCAACCCGACGGTTCGACCAACGTGCCGGGGTTCTACATCGTCGGCGACCTCACGGGGATCCCGCTGCTCAAGTTCTCGGCCGACACCGGGACGCGGGCGGTGATGACGATCGACGCCGACCCGGATTTCCGCAAGCGTTCCGTGGCCGACCCCGAGGTGCTGGACGTGGCGATCGTCGGGGCGGGCGTCTCCGGTTTTGCCGCCGCGAAAGAAGCGAAGAAGCGAGACCTCACGTGGAAGCTGCTTGAGGCGTCGCAGCCGTTCTCGACGATCGCCAACTTTCCTAAGGGTAAGCCGATCTTCACGTATCCGACGGACATGACCCCGGCGGGTGATCTGCAGTTCCACGAAAAATCTGAGGTCAAAGAAGGCCTACTCGAAGACCTGCACGAGCAGACGCTCGATCAGGGCATCGAACCAACTCAAGCCCGGATCAACAAGATCAGCCGATCGGGCGGCGTGTTCGAGCTCGAGGTCGCCGACGGCGAAAACCTCAAGGCCCACCGCGTGATCGTCGGTATCGGCCGATCGGGTAATTACCGCAAGCTCGGCATCCCCGGCGAAACGCTCAACAAAGTCTCCAACCGCCTGCACGACCCCAAAGAGTTCGGCGGTAAAGACATTCTCATCGTCGGCGGCGGTGACAGCGCGATGGAGGCAGCAATCGCGTTGGCCGAGCACGACAGCCGGGTCACGCTGTCCTATCGCAAGCCCGAGTTCAGCCGGCCCAAGCCCGAAAACATCGAAAACCTAAACGCCCTGGGCTACGACGGCCCGCTCGACCAGCAGCCGACCGGCAGCATCAACATCATGATGGCCTCGAAGCCGCTGGAGATCACCGAAGACGCGGCATTGGTCAAAGACGCGGACGGCAACAACCAGACGCTGACCAACGACGCGGTCTTTGCGCTCATCGGCCGTGAGCCGCCGCTGGACTTCTTCCGCAAGTCGGGCGTGCACATCTCCGGCGACCGCGGGGCGCGGTGGTGGGTCTCGCTGACCTTCTTCTTCGCCTTCTGCTACTGGATCTACCACTGGAAAGGCGGCAAGACCGTCTTCGGCGTCAAGGGCTGGGAGCTGCCGAGCTGGCTGATCTGGGAGCCCGCCCAGACCTGGGCGTGGCTGGTCGGTAAGTTCGGCCAACCGATCCAAGACTACTTTGCCAGCGACCACACTTTCGGGGGCGTGCTGATGGAGTCGATCGGCGGGCGGAGCTTTTACTACACGTTGGCCTACGCCAGCTGCGTCGTGATCTTCGGGTTGCGTCGAATCAAACGGCGGAAGACGCCTTACATCAAGCTGCAGACTTACACGCTGATGTCGATCCAGGTGGTGCCGCTGTTTCTGCTGCCGGAGATCATCCTGCCGTACCTCGGGGCGAAGGGGGCGTTTGATGCGGGTGTCGGGGCGTGGCTGGCCGACACGTTTTTCCCCGAGGTGAACTACGGCCACGGCCGAGAGTATTGGCGGGCCTACGGCTTGATCCTCGCATGGCCGTTGATGGCGTGGAACTGGTTCACCAACGAGCCGATCTGGGGCTGGCTGATCCTCGGGTTCCTGCAGACGTTCGTCGCGATCCCGTTCCTGATGCGGTACTGGGGCAAGGGCGCGTACTGCGGCTGGATCTGTTCGTGCGGCGCGTTGGCCGAGACGCTCGGCGACACGCACCGCCACAAGATGCCGCACGGCCCGTTCTGGAACAAACTCAACATGGTCGGGCAGGCGTTCCTCGCGTTCGCCTTTGTGCTAATGGGCCTGCGTGTCGTCGGCTGGGTCTTGCCCGACGGGAACTGGGCCGCGAACAGCTTCCAGTATGCGGCGCAGAAGATCCCGGTGGTCAGCTTCGCCTACCTGGTCGACCTGATGTGGGCCGGCATCCTGGGCGTGGGTTTGTATTTCCACTTCTCGGGCCGAGTATGGTGTCGCTTCGCCTGCCCGCTGGCGGCGTTGATGCATATCTACACTCGCTTGTTCAGCCGATTCGCGATCATCCCCGAGAAGAAGAAGTGCATCTCCTGCAACGTCTGCACCTCGGTCTGCCACCAAGGCATCGACATCATGAACTTCGCCAACAAGGGCAAGGCGATGGTCGACCCTGAGTGTGTGCGGTGCTCGGCCTGCGTGCAGAGCTGTCCGACGGGCGTACTGAGCTTCGGACAGATCGACCGCAAGACCCAGCAAGTCATCAAGAAAGACCCCGACTGGCTCATCGCCTCGCCGGTGCAGATGGCCGAGCTGACGGTGAACGGGCAGAGCCAACCGGCTATCCCGGGCCTCGCAACTGACGCGGACTGCGCACTCGACCAGATGACTGCCTCCCTGCCTGAAGATCAACAACAGGCCGAACGCGAGACCGCCGACGTCTGACGATTGGTCGATATCTGCGATCTACGCGGCTAATCTGTTGCGTCGGATTTTTCTCCGCAACATTAAACCCAATCCGGAATACCTCATGACCAAATACCTATCCGCTGCTGCGATCGCTTCGGGACTTTTTGTATTTTCTTCGTCGGCCGACCAAGTCCTGGCTTCCCCGGCCGAGCAGATCCAAAATATCGAAGCTGCTCATCAAGGCGCGGTCTACAACGCACAAGAAGCCGTGCAGGCCGACTTCGTTGTCGATTTCGGCCCGATGCACCTCGAAGGGACGATGTGGTTCACGCCTTCAATGAGCAAGGTGCGGATGGAACTCGACGGCGGCGCGGTGATCGTCTACGACGGCAACACCGCCTGGCTCAGCCCCGCCGACGCCGCCGTGCCCGGCCCGCCGCCGCGGTTCCACGTTTTGACCTGGCCGTATTTCGTCGCGGTGCCGTACAAGCTCGACGACCCCGGCACGGCCCACGCCGACACGGGCGAACACCCCATCCGCAACGACGACGAGGTCCTGCCCGGCGTCAAAGTCACCTTCGGCGACGGCGTCGGCGACACGCCCGACGACTGGTACATGGCCTTCGCCGACCCCGACACCGGCCGGCTCACCGCCCTGTCGTACATCGTGACCTACGGCAAAGACGCCGAAGAAGCCAACAA
Source organism: Planctomycetota bacterium (assembly GCA_038747275.1). Taxonomy (GTDB): domain Bacteria; phylum Planctomycetota; class Phycisphaerae; order Phycisphaerales; family Phycisphaeraceae; genus Algisphaera. Next base: position 4,518 of record JBCDJW010000052.1, read on the forward strand.
GCAGCCGAGCATCGTGTTGTACGACGACTTCGTTGAGGTCGACGGCGTCCCGTTCTCGACTTCCTGGTCTTTCCATCTATGGACCCCCGGCAAAGGCATCGTCGGCGATCCCAAGGGTTCGGCCAAACTCGCGAACCTCGCCTTTGTCGATCCCCCCGCGGATGCCTTCGTGAAGCCGAAGGATGCCGTCGAAGCGAAAGCCCCTTGATTACCTCCCTTGATAAGAACATAAAAAACCCACAGGTTTATGCCTGCGGGCCTTTTTGTTTCTTGCTTCTAACGAGAACGATCAGTCTTTGACTTCGTACTCGGCGTCGATCACGTCGTCGCCGCCCGAGCTCGCTTCGCCCGCGGCTCCGGCGGCAGCCGCACCGGCGCCCGCTGCGGCGGGATCGCCTCCCTCTTTAGCGGTGGCCTCGTAGACCGCCTTGCCGAGTTCCATGCTCTCGGTGTTGAGCGTCTCGAGGGCCTTCTTGATCGCCTCGGCGTCGTCTTCCTTGAGCTTCTCTTCGACGCTGGCCACGGCGGCTTCGATCTTGCCGCGGACCTCGGCGTCGACCTTGTCGCCGTGCTCTTCGAGTTGCTTGTTGGTGCCGTGCACCACGGCCTCGGCCTGGTTCTTGAGGTCAACAAGCTCACGCTTGGCCTTGTCGGCCTCGGCGTTGGCCTCGGCGTCGGCTTTCATTTTCTCGATCTCGGCTTCGTCGAGACCCGACGAGCCCTTGATCTCGATGTTTTGGGTCTTGCCGGTACCCTTATCGGTGGCAACGACGTTGAGGATGCCGTTGGCGTCGAGGGCGAACTCGACCTCGATCTGCGGCATGCCACGCGGGGCGGGCGGGATGTCGGCGAGGTTGAACTGGCCGAGCGTACGGTTGTCCTTGGCGAACTCGCGTTCGCCCTGCAGCACGTGGATGGTCACCTCGGTCTGGTTGTCCGCGGCGGTGGAGAAGGTTTCCTTCTTGCTGGTTGGGATGGTGGTGTTCTTCTCGATGAGCTTGGTCATCACACCGCCCATGGTCTCGATGCCCAGCGACAACGGGGTCACATCGAGCAGCAGCACGTCTTTGACGTCGCCTTGCAACACGCCGCCCTGGATCGCAGCGCCGAGAGCCACGACTTCGTCGGGGTTGATCGAGCGGTTCGGCTCTTTGCCGAAGATCTCCTGAGCAAGTTCTTGGACTTTAGGAATACGGCTGGAACCACCGACGAGCACAACCTCGTCGACTTCGCCGGCCTTGAGCCCGGCGTCACGCAGCGCGGTCTCGCAGGGGTGCCGCAGCCGATCGAACAGGTTCTCGCAGAGCTGCTCGAACTTGGTGCGGGTGATGGAGATCATCAGGTGCTTGGGGCCTTCGTTGGTCGCGGTGATGAACGGCAGGTTGACCGTGGTCTCCTGGCCGTTGGACAGCTCCATCTTGGCCTTCTCAGCGGCTTCCTTGAGGCGTTGCAGCGCCATCGCGTCGTCGCGGAGGTCGATGCCGTCGGACTTCTTGAACTCGTCGGCGAGGAAGTCGATCAGGGCCTGGTCCCAGTCGTCGCCGCCGAGGTGGCCGTCGCCGTTGGTCGCGAGGACTTCGAACACGCCGTCGCCGACGTCGAGGATCGAGACGTCGAACGTGCCGCCGCCGAGGTCGAAAACCGCGATCTTCTCGTTGGTCTTCTTGTCGAGGCCGTAGGCGAGCGCCGCGGCGGTAGGCTCGTTGATGATGCGTTCGACGGACAAGCCCGCGATCTCGCCGGCCTCTTTGGTGGCTTGGCGCTGCGAGTCGTTGAAGTAGGCCGGGACGGTGATGACCGCTTTGTCGACAGATTCACCGAGGTAGTCCTCGGCGGTCTTTTTGAGGTTTTGCAGGACCATCGCCGAGATTTCTTGGGGCGTGTAGTCCTTGCCCTTGACGTTGACCTTGACGAGTTCGTCGCCGCTGCCGGTGACTTCGTAGGGGACCATCTTCTGCTCGCTCTCGACCTCGCTGTGGCGTCGGCCCATAAAGCGTTTGATGGAGAAGACGGTGCCTTTGGGGTTGGTGATCTGCTGCTGCCGCGCGGGCTGACCGACGAGGCGTTCGTCCTTGTCGGTGAACGCCACGATAGACGGCGTAGTGCGGTTGCCCGAGCTGTTGATGAGGACCTTGGGGCTGCCAGCTTCCATGACGGCGACGACAGAATTGGTCGTTCCCAGGTCGATTCCGATGGTTTTCGACATCGTTCGTTTTCCTTTGAGTGGATTATTGGATTCGTTTGCGAGGCGGTCGGGACGCAACCCAACCACTCTGCATGTGGCAAAGCCGATGCCAATAAACCCGCCTCAAGGGGCTCTAGAGCGTGTTTCGGGTTAGCAGGGGCTGCCAGCGCCCCATTGCCCCTCCCGCTTCGCTGCCATATTGGCAATACGGCCTTACACGGGTTCGTACTTGACGCCGAAACGAGAAAAGTGCAGTATTTTAAGACGATTTCCGATTTACGGGTACCCGTGCCGCGACCGGCACACGTCCATCCCCCGTCACGGATGACCCCGGGTCCGATTCCCGGACCCAGACTCAGCCCGTAGTCCAAAACCATTTGCTAGGAGAGCAACACCATGGCCAAAAAGAAAGCCGCCAAAAAAGCCGCCGCGAAGAAGCCCCCCACGAAGAGCGAGGTCTACGCCGCCGTCGCCGACGCCACCGACCTGCCCAAGAAGAAGGTCGCCGAGGTGTTCGACGCGATGGGCGACGTGATGGCCAAGAGCCTCAAGAAGAACGGCACGTTCAGCCTCGTCGGCCTCGCCAAGATGACCGTCGTCAAGAAGCCCGCCGTCAAGGGCGGCAAGCTCGTCCGCAACCCGTTCACCGGCGAAATGGTGCCCCAGAAGCCCAAGCCCGCCAGCAAGAACGTCCGTATCCGCCC
>JBCDJW010000053.1:0-5332 GCA_038747275.1 Planctomycetota bacterium
CCGGAATGCGGCCGACGTTACCCGTCAGCCCGCTTCTTACACCGCGTCGCCCGGCGACTTCCGGGGGACCCGGCGGGTGGTCTACGCGTTGCTGGAAGAGGGACGCGACGCCGAGGCGAAAGACGCCGCGGTGGCTTGCGCAGAGTTCTACGCGACTAAACCACCGATTCACCTGAGGTATCCGGGCATGCCCGGGGCGTTTATCCAGATGCTTGTCGACACCGGCTCTCACCAACAGGCCGCGGCCTTGGCCCGGCGGCTCTTCGACGACGTCGCGATGCACCCGGGCTACTACGGCGTCCTGACGGCGCGTGACCTGCGGCTACTCGCCGAAAGACTCGACTCACCGACCGGAAAAGAAGTGGACCGTTTGGAAGAGGTCGCTCGGCTCAAGCTGAAAGCGGGACGTGATCAACCGGTTTTGGCGATCCCGGAGATCGATGAGCTTGCGGCGATGGGCAAGGCCCTGGGGATTACGAGCGTGGCGTCGGAGGCCGAGCGTCAACGCAGCGCGGCGTTGGAAATGGCGGCTGCCGGTGAAGCGGCCTTGGCACCGTTCGAATTGAAATACCTGCTGTCCCAAATCAACTCTGCGGATCCTGGCAACGGGAGCGACCGTGAGGCGCAGGTGGAGTGGGGCCGCTTTATGGTGGACCGTTATTTTGCGGCGGGCGGTCCGGCCTGGACTCTATCGGCCAGCGAGTGGCTAGAGCTCTGTGGTCTGGTTCAAGGCTTGGGCTTCCGCGAACTGGACGCATCGCTGGTCAGCTGTATCGAAAGCTACATCAAGGCTCGCTACACCAAGCGTATCACTTCTCAAGGCGAATTCGACGCTTGGCTCGTGTTGCTCGGCGGTCTCGGCGAAGCGGGCCGCCCCTCGATCGAGAGGCTTGCTTGTAGCCGCCTGGGGCTTCAGGTGATCTGGGGCACGCTGTCCTGGGAGGTGCGGCAGGCCGTGGTCGCCGACGTGAAACAAAGCGGTGATAACGTTGTCTTGAATTCGGCATCGGAGTCTTGGCTCAGCCGTACCGGGCTATCGCTGACCGAGGAGATCGCCTTAGCGGCGGCCGCCGCGCACCACCGGAAATCAGAAGCGGCCGATTTATGGGCAAATTCGATCGCCTCACGGGTCTTTGGGGAAGGTGGCCAGAAAGACATCTCAAGACCGGAACGCGAGTTGGCGGTCGTTGTTTTGAGCCGGCTCGGCTATCAGCCCGAAGAGCCGGCTCGGTTTGCTTCGGATCTGGTTGAAGTGCTGCTTGGGTACGAGGACCGACCCGCTTCGGCCTCGGATGCGTTTTATGCGGCCGTAGCCACATTGCTACGAAGCGAAGAAAGTTTAGGGGCGTTGGCAGAAGCTCGCTTCGGCGGGTCGGGGCGTCGCCTCACGGTGGCGAAGGTTGAGGCCTGGCAGTCGCATCTGGAGGGAGATGTATTGGCCTGGGCAAAGCAGATACATAGCCAACCGATAAAAGAGTCCGATGGCGATCAGGCTCGGGCCCGCGACCTCTTGGCCGTGGGTTATGCGGCCAGTCTGTACCGTGGGGCGAAGCGTCCCCGGCTCAACGGCGTGATGGAATATATCCCCGAGGCGATCCGGGCAACGGAGGACGAACCTCTCCGGGTCGTCGCTTGCGAAGAGCTTGCCGCGGCCTGCCTGATCAACGGTTACCACGACACCGCGTTGCTACACCTGCGTCTGGTCCGCGATGACATGTCCAACAAAAAGCTGCAGGAGCGTCTCGACCCGTGGATGGAACGGCTTTACGCCGCGTCCGTGTCCGCCGAGGCGGCGCTTGAAGCACGCGAGCCGCGGCAGCGGGTGAGTTCGGCGATCCAGGCCCGACAGCACCGCATCGATCCTTATCACCCGGGCCACGGCAGCTACTGATCGTCGTGGCGGTCTCCAGCTGTCCGCAACACCATTAATGATTTTTTGGCTGGATAACGAAACGAAAAATAGATCTCAAAGCTCTTTTTGAAATTGGGAATCATCCAAGATGAAATCACGACGTAAGCCTCGACATTCTTTGACTCATATACTCCCTAATCCACACCTGCGTCTGTTATTGATCGTATTACAGATCTCGGCCCTGCTCCTCGCAACCTGGGCGCCCCAGTTCGCTAACGCCGAGAGCTGTAAAGCCGACAAGGTCTGCCGGCCCTATCAGACCGGCGGCGACGGCAGTGAGCCGGGGAGTGGTGGCGGCGGAGGAGGAACAAACGACGAGCCGGGGCCTGAAGGCCAGGGTGACTGTGAATCTGGGACTTGTAGCATCGATCCCATAGGGGGATGTGACGGCGGGGATTCGAATGGCGATCCAGTTGGTGATGACCAGCACGAGGAGTCCTACAAGTGCCAGATGAAGGCCTACCGTGCGGTGCAACGGTGGAAGCAGAGGAAAAACGCTAGGGCAACGTATACCACAAGATATAAAAACAATTTCGAAGCTACTCACCTGGGATCTTCTACTAACACTTCAGATAACCGAAAAATTAAAGCTGCGGGTAGAAGCTACGCACAAGATGAAGGTGTCGGTGCATTTAAAGGGCCAACTTATGATGGCGTGCAAATGACGGCAACCGTTAGCGGAGAAACCCTTGGCGCAACGTTATGTCCAGGTGTATCAATATCATTTCTCGCAAATCGGGAAAAAGTATCTGGCAGTGACATCGCAAGAGACTACGACACCGCGAACGGTTACCGCTTTACCCAAAAAGCGAGTGGTAATACTAACGCGTCTTATCGCTTTTCATCTTTGACTGCCTCTGCCGGTGGAGCCACGCTGAACATAGCAGCTCATTTCCACCCTCCTGAATCGCCAGATGATGTCACAGAAATAAGTCCTAACGTAGACCCTAGCGTGGCTTTATCCGTATCAGCTGGTGGAACTGACGACCCCAACGCTAATCCTACCGTAACCGTTTTTGGCACCGAAATTCTTGATGAAGACGGTATGCCGACCGGTGAAATCATGAAAGGGGTTAAGTACACGAAGACATGGAACCGTAGTTTTAAAGATTACTGTGTGTCGGAATCCGGCAAGCCGGAGAAGATGGAGAAGTCTGATCCGCCGCAGATTATCCCGGTGGGTATAAACAATAGCAACGAGGGTTTCACACTCGAAGGTGTTTGCTTCGGAGAGACCAACGGCGGCTTCGGCAGCATCACGAAGCTCATGTTTTGTGAGCATACTTATAAATCTAACGGCGGTCCTTTGGGTAGCAACGGCGGTCCGGCGGGTTCGGTGATCGCGAAGCGTTTTATTAACGTCGATCATTCGGGCGCAGCACCGGTCGAAGAGACCGAAGACTGGGTTTTCTACCGCCGGGTGACCGACCCGTTGAATCCGGAGATTCACGGCCTGACCCGCGCGGTGATCAAGGGCGAGCAGGCGGCGTCGTTCGTGGCTTCGGTCGAAGTTCTGCCCGGTCAGGATCGACAGGTACGCATTCTCCAAGAGATATCGCAGCTGACCGACGCGGAGTTTGATGCGCGGGCGGCGGCGATCTACACCTACACGCCCGAAGGTCGGATTGCGTCGTACGCCAAAGGTGACTGCTGCGGGAGTTCGCCACAATCGACGACTTACACCTACAGCACCCAGGATGGAGACGAGTTAGATCGCTGGCTACAGAAGCGGGTAACAGATCGTCGGAACGGTAGCGGTATGGGGATGGTTAGTACCCGTTACCTCAACCCCCGGAACACGGTACTGCTGGAGATCGAAGAGTGGTTCGACGGCAACGGCGGGGTGACGCGGGCCTACACCAAGCGTGAGGTGGATGCGGCGGGTCGGGTGGTGAAGACCTATTCGCCCGAATCGATCGCGTTGACCGGGGCGTACGCCGAGAACCTCGACGGATCGATCGGGAGTATCGCGCTGCACGTGGCCGATGGGCTGATCCGCACGAACACCTATGCGTCGGCGTTGCCCGACGGGTTGTTGGCCGAGTACTACGACAACGCCACCTTGTCGGGTACGCCTCGGGCCGAGCGGGTGCAGTACTACATGAATCCCTCGTGGGAGTACGACGTGCCGTGGGCCGAGGAAGTCGAAGACTCCACGGAAGTCGACTCGTTTTCGGAGACGCTCGTATTTAATGAAACCACTTACGAATACGAGTACGGCCCGAACCCGCCGCAGCCGTACAGCGTGCGGTGGACGGGCGACCTTCGTATCCCGGAAACCGGGGGCTACGTATTCCATCTGCTCTCGAATGACGCGGTGAAGCTGAAACTCGACGGCGTGAGTCTGATCGACGAGGCGGCGGAGTTGGGCGGTGATTACGGCACCACGACCGCGCTCAACTACACCCAGGGCCAGACGGTGGCGGTGGAGATCGAGATGCGGCGGGAGATCCCGGCGGACCCGGAAGACCTGGCGATCGGGAGCCTTGGGTTTATGTGGACGCCGCCGTCGAGTGGCGGCCAGCGCCGAACGCTGGACAACGACGTGCTCTACTCTGGCCGGGGTGGCGGCGGTGCGATGGTGAGTCAGTCGGTGCAGCGTGGTGAAAACGGTACGCCTCTAGTGGTCAAGGAGTACGAGTACTACAGCCCGCGGTCGTGGGAAACGGATTACCTGCCGGGGACCCACCTCGAAAACCGGGCGAAGACCCAGACGACGTGGTCCGAGGTCAACCCGGCGACGGGCGGCGGCGTTGTGGGCCAGGTGACGACGACGGAGTATTACGACGAGAACGGCGGCACCTCTGGGCCGCGCTTCCACGACGACGCGGTCACCGACGGCGGCAGCGGCTACTACCCCAAGTACGTGGTGACCCGCCGCTCGGTGGGTGGGGGTAACGAACTGGTGACTCGGGAGACGCGCGACGACGAGGGGCGGACGGTGTTCCGTCAGGGCCCCGACGGGGTGCTGCACTACTACCAATACCTCGATACCGGTGACGTCGACCACGGCCGGATGGCATGGCAGGTGACGGGTTACGACGGCAACAACAGTGGTCTGCCCGGCGGCCTCACGGTGCCCCCAATTCCGGGAGGCTTTACGGCGACGGTCGGCGGTGAGAACCGGGTGACGCGGTACGAGATCAACGCTTACACCGGCGAGACCACCAAGGTCTCAGAGTACAAGGGCTCGACCCTGCTTAGTTCGACAGGATACGTAACTATCCGCAAGACGGCGGGTATAGGGGAGTTCGCTACGGTGGCCGAAGGGGCGGAGATCGAGGAGCGTCGGGTGTACAGCGAGATCTACTACGACGCTGGAGACCTGGAATGGAAGGTGGCCCGTCCGGTTCAGGTGACGATCTCTGAGCCGGGGGGGAACACGGTGAGTTCGTCGACGGCCGAGCTGCTGTCTTGGGC
>JBCDJW010000054.1:0-5152 GCA_038747275.1 Planctomycetota bacterium
CCGGAATGCGGCCGACGTTACCCGTCAGCCCGCTTCTTACACCGCGTCGCCCGGCGACTTCCGGGGGACCCGGCGGGTGGTCTACGCGTTGCTGGAAGAGGGACGCGACGCCGAGGCGAAAGACGCCGCGGTGGCTTGCGCTGAGTTCTTCATGGCCAAGCCCATCATCCACATCCGGTACGCCGGGATGCCCGGGGCGTTGATCGAACTGCTGCTCGAGGTCGGCGACAATAAAACCGCCCGCGAGATATCGGAGCGGGTGTTTACGCAGATCCTCGAAGACCCGGATTACGCCCACCTGTTTCTGGCCAGCGACCTCTTGGCGGTGAGCCGCGGGCTTGGCGATGGGCTTACCCCGGTGCACCAGCGGCGGATCGAGGAATTGGCTTTCGACATCGTCGATACCGCGGCGACGCGTCCCAACGTGGCTTTAACCGAGCTTACCAAGCTAGAAGAAGCCGGAGGCCTGATCGGCTCTTCCGTCCTCGCCCAAGAAACCCGCTCGCAGATCGACCGGACCCTCGAGCTGGCGGTGAGCAACGGCTTAGTAGTTGCACCTTACGAGCTGCAGGCCCAGATGAACGCCTACGTCTCGGCGCAAGACCGGGTGGGGCAAGCGGCTCTCGCTGCATACATCGCGAACGACTACCTGGGCGTCGAAGGACCGGGGCGTTACATCCAAGACGTCGAATGGCTACAACTAGCCCGGCTCGTGCTCCGGGTGGAGGGCGACCGCGAGGTGTTGCGTGCGGGGCTGCTCAGAAACGCGAGCCAGCGGATCGATCGGGTTTCGGGGTTTGGCGGATGGATTGATTCTTCGGGGCTGAGCGAGTGGGTGACGCTGATCCGCGGCCTCGGGGATGGTGGAGATGATGTTGCGGGGCGGCTGGCCCTGCGGGTGATCGAGATGCCCCTTTCCTGGAGCGAACTCTCGCAGGGTTTGCGTGAGGCCGTCCTGCGTGGTGCCGAGGGGAATATCAAGCCGCTGCTGGCTTGGTCGCGTTCCGAGGCACCGGGAGCCTCCCTTGCCGAGTGGGCGTGTGTGTTGCAAGCCGGGGCGTTCTGGGGACAAGAAGAAGTCGTCACACGAGCCATGGATGACTTGCGGGGAGTACTGCTCGCGTCGCAAACTGAAGACGCGGCTTTCGATACGGAGGAAATGCAGCTCGTTATCTCCGCGCTCGGGGCCGTTGGCTACAGCGTGCCGGACGCGGCGACGGCCGCTTCGGTTACGGCCGTAGTGGCATCGTGGGACGCGGAGGTCTCGTCGCTGCCAGACGGCTACTACCGCGCGGCGGCCGTCCTGCTGCGTTCAAAGGACGGGCGGCTCGCACTAGCGGATTATGAATCACGTCAATCCAAGCAGATCAACCTCGCGATCGCCAAGACGCGGGCGTGGCTGACTTCATTCGACGGTGACCTGCGTCAACGCATCAACCTGATGAACGCGGCGACTGCTCACTACGAGGGCGTGCCGCTGAGCCGTCACCTCTTGGCTTTGGGCTACACCACGAGCCTCTACGACCCCGAGGAACCTCGGCTACAGGGGGTTTTTTACTACCTGCCGCGGGCGATCGACGCCGCCGAGGGGTACGAGGCAGCGCAGCTTACGGCGGTCAAGGAACTGATCGCCGCGAGCATGGTCAATCGGCGTTTTACCGATGCACTACGAGTTATCGAGCCGCTGCGTAAAGACCTGTCGGATGACGGGTTGGCCGAGCTGGAGCCGTGGCGCGAGGTATTGATCGAGGCCAGGAACCAGCAAGAAATCAGAAAAAATCGCCAGCCCCAACTCCGGGCGGTGAGTGTCGCGCTGCAAGGCCGCCAGCACCAGTTCGATCATTGGGCCAGGGATCGCGCAGATTGAATGAGGGTCGGGGTGTAAGGAATCGCAATCGAGGGTGTTCGTTTAGGTTTATCAGAGTAAATGGAGTCTCGCCGTGTCGAACCGTGTTAACCGCTCTTACAAATCAAGTGCCTGGTTTAGCACCCGGGTATTGGTGTGGATATTGTCGGTGCTGATGGTCTTGGGGCCGATGATGGAAGCGCCGTCGGTGTTTGCCGAATCCTGTCCTACTAAGAAGCTATGTCGGCCGGATAAAGACGGCGGGGAGAACGACGACGACAACAATGACGATGACGGTGGAACGGAAGATGATCCAGGCGATGGGGGCAAAGAGGGATGCAAAGACTGCCCGGACCCCGAAGACGACTGCAATGCCCCGGACGAGAACGGTGATCCGCCCGACGACGATAATTTTGAAGACGAACAATGCAAACTTGATGACGAAAAAAAAACTTCTGGCTCTTCATTTAGAGTTACTTACGTTAATAAAAGCATAGAGTCAGGCACACATACTGATTCGGAAACTGACATAAGCGAAAAATTAAAAACCCCTCTTGGTCGTTTTCGGGGACATAGCGTTATCGTTTACGACCATGATGCCCCCGATTTAATACATTATAAAACCACGATTAGCAGGCCATTGTCAGGGAGCCATGAAGGTAGCTATGTAAACGGAACCATGTTTGTAGTATGCCCCGACTTAAGCGGAGCGTTTGGACATCCAACGCAGGGTGTCGAAAAACACCGATCCAAAAAAGATATAACTACACATGAATATCGAATTAATAATTCGACACGAAATAGTTACAAATTAACTTCAAAAACCGAGAGAGGAAAAACAACAAGCTATGGTTGGGTTCCTAGAGGTCAACCCGAACCCTTGGTCGAGTACGATGAGAATAAAATAAGTTATCCAATTGTACGTAGATGGTGGGGCTCTGAATCTTCAGCGTCGTATCGGTTGGACAAAAGTAAAGACCCGGAAACCGACAAAGGCACCAAAAACGAAGACGGGGTCCAGACGATCCCGGTAGGCGGTGGGGGGCCGGTTACCTACACAACTACCTCTTATGGCACATTCGGCTCGGTGGGTGAGTTGCTTCCTAGCTCGGTGACCTTACGTAAGACATCATTTGAGGTCCCGGAAGGTCTCCAAGGCGGGAACGATCCGCACGGCCCGTTGGGGGCCAAGATGGCGGTGTTCCTCGAGGAGGCGGACGCCGAGGGCGACCTCCAGCCTGAGAGCTGGGTTTTTTACCGCCGGGTTACCGGCGGCGACCCCGAGCTCGAGGGCAAAATCCGGGCGGTAATCAACGGGGACGCAGCGGCCCGGATCGCCGCGCTTTACGCGGACGCGGCGGACCCTGTCGGCGCAACCCTCGGCCACATGATGGGCTTATCGAACGCGCAATTCGACGCGTTGGCGACGGCGGTTTACGGCTATGACACTGAGGGGCGGGTCAACAGCTACACCAAGGGGGTCTGCTGCGGTAGCGACCCGAGTACCACGACATACGTCTACAGCAGCCAGAGCGGCGCGGAGCTGGATCGATGGCAGCAGAAGCGGGTCACTAACGAACGGGTGAGTTCCAACGGTCCGGGGCGAGTCCACACCCGCTACCTGAATCCGAACGGGACGATCCTGCTGTCGATCGAGGAGTGGCACGACGGCAGCGGCGGGGTGACGCGTTCCGTGACGCGTCGCGAAGTCGACGCGGCGGGCCGGGTGGTGAAGACCTACCAGCCCGAGTCGATCAACCTGACGGGGACGTACGCTGAAAACCTCGACGGCACGATCGGCACGATCCCGCTGCACGCGAGCGACGGCGAAATTTACACCCGCGTGTACAACGCGAGCTCTTCGGACGGCTTGAGGGGTGAGTATTTTAAAAATGACAGCTTCAGCGGTCCGCCGTCGATCTCGCGTGTGGATACGGAGATGTACTTCGACTGGGAGTTTGCCGACCCGTGGGTGATGGCGAATGCTGATCTCGATGACGTGGAGTTTACGACGTTCCCCGATTACGACGACGTAACCGAAGTGTTCGAATATCCGTATCCGGATACCACGTTCAGCGCCCGGTGGTCCGGTACTTTCAGGGTGTCGGAGTCGGGTTCGTATACCTTCCATGCAGTGACTTACGACGGGATCAAGGTCGAAATCGACTTAGATCAGAACAGTCAGTTCGATAGCAATGAAGTGTTGATTGATCGCGCCGCCGATCCCAATGATGTTGTTGCAGATTCGGCTGCTGTTTCGCTGACCGCAGGCGATGAGCTGCCGATCAAGATCGAATTTGTGCATGACGCGACGGTCACCCCAGAGGACCGGGTGGAAGTGGGGTTTGAGCTGCTTTGGACTGAGCCGGGTGAAACGTCACCTTCCCCCTTGGGTTTTGATGTGTTGTTTTCGGGTGAGGGCAGCGGCGGAGCGTTGCTGAGCGAGTTGGTTCAGCAGGGGGAAAACGGTACCCCCGCTCTGGTCAAGTCGTACGAGTACTACGGCCCGCACGCCTGGAGCCCGAACTACCTGCCGGGGACGCATCTGAACAACCGGGTGAAGACCAAGACGCGTTACGCCGGTGATCCGGGAGCGTTGGTGGCCGAGACCACCACGACCGAGTACTACGACGAACACGGGGACCCGGCGGGATACCTGTTCCACGACGACGTGATCGATCCCGCGGCGGGCGGAAGCGGCTACTACCCCAAGTATGTGGTGACCCGCCGGTCGCTAGGCGGCGGTGGTGATGAGTTGGTCACGCGGGAGACGCGTGACGACGAGGGGCGGACGGTGTTCCGGCAGGGCCCCGACGGGGTGATCCACTATTACCAGTATCTCGATACGTCGGACTTGGACGACGGGCGGATGGTGTACCACATCGCGGACTACGACCCCGCGACGTTCTCTATCCCCAGTGGTCTCCCTGGTCCGGGGCTATCTATACCGGCTCTACCGAACAGCACGGCGGCGGGTGCCGAGCCGATCGTTGCGACGTCGATCCCCGGCCAAGGGCCGCACGAAAACCGTTTGACGGCTTACACGATCAGCTCGGTCAGCGGTGAGACCCTGGCGATGTCGGAGTACAAGGGGACGACGCTGCTGACCAAGACGGCGTACCTCACGACCCACCGCAGCAACACGGCGATGGAGTTCCCGGGTTACGAGGAGCGTCGGGTGTACAGCGAGATCTACTACGACGCTGGAGACCTGGAATGGAAGGTGGCCCGTCCGGTTCAGGTGACGATCTCTGAGCCGGGGGGGAACACGGTGAGTTCGTCGACGGCCGAGCTGCTGTCTTGGGC
>JBCDJW010000055.1:0-3453 GCA_038747275.1 Planctomycetota bacterium
CGATCACCGACGGCCAGATCTACCTCGAGCCCGACCTGTTCTTCGCCGGCGTCCGCCCCGCGATCAACGTCGGTATCTCCGTCTCCCGCGTCGGCGGCAACGCCCAGATCAAGGCGATGAAAGAAGTCGCCGGCTCGCTCCGCCTCGACCTCGCGGCCTTCCGCGAACTCGAAGCCTTCGCTCAGCTCGGCACCGACCTCGACAAGGCCACCCAAGCCCAGCTCACCCGCGGCGAACGCATGGTCGAGCTGCTCAAGCAGGGCCAATACGTCCCCATGGACGTCATCGATCAGGTCATCCAGATCTTCGCCGGCGGCAAGGGCGCCCTCGACGACCTGACCACCGAACAGGTCCAGCCGTTCGCTTCGGCGCTCGTCGAACACTTCGCCGGCCCCGGCAAAGCCCTCCGCGACGAACTCGCCGAAAAGCAGACCCTCAAGAAAGACGGCCTCGCCGACCGACTCGAAGAAGAGATCAAGAATTTCAAATCAGGCTGGTCCGCCTAAAGAAGTTTATCAACTAGATACCACCAACCCCGCTACTCGCGGGGTTTTTTCTTGTCTGCCCGTTTAGCCGCGTAAAATACTTTACGCAGTTCAGTATGGTTCATGCTCAATAAAGATCGCCTCGGCATCTCTCTCTGGAGTCTCGTATGTTTAAGACCACTTATCACGTCTGCTTACTCGCCGTAATATTTTTTTTGCCTACCGTCGCGCTTCCCGAAGCGATCGACTGGGTGCCGACCTACCCCGAAGACAAGCCGGTACCCGCGGACCACGCCCAGAAGATCGACCAGGCCCTCCCCGCCGAGGCGATCGTGGCCCCGCTCGAACCCCGAAAGATCCTGGTCTACAGCGCAACCGCCGGCTTCCGCCACGGCTCGATCCCCACCGGGATCTACGCCCTGACCCACATGGGCGAATCCACCGGAGCCTTCGAAACCGTCGTCAGCAACGACCCGGCCAACTTCGAGCCCGACGCCCTTAAGCAGTTCGACACCGTCGTCTTGCTCAACTCGTCCGGCAACATCTTCATGCCGCGTGATAACCACTGGGTTTCCATCCGAGATCAGTTCACCGACGCCCAGTGGAACTGGCTCAAAAAACGCAACGACCGCCTCGTCGACAACCTCATCGACTACGTCAACGCCGGCGGCGGCCTGGTCGGTATCCACGCCGCCAGCGACGCCTGCTACGGCCACCACGAATTCGGCCAGGCCATAGGCGGCCAGTTCTGGGGACACCCCTGGACCGCCGACAAGAACGTCACCATCGTCGTCGAAGACCCCGAGCATGCCATCAACAAGCCGGTGTTCGACGGCATCACCGACTTCCGTATCAAGGAAGAGATCTACCAGTTCAGCGAAAAACACTACTCCCGCGACCGCCTCCGCATCCTGCTCAACCTCGACCCCGAGCGAAGCGACGAACCCAAAAACCCGCCCCGGCGCAAAGACGGCGATTACGCGGTGTCTTGGGTTCAGAAGGTCGGCGACGGCCGGGTGTTCTACACCTCGCTGGGCCACCGCTTCGACATCTACTGGAACCCGCTCATTCTTAAGCACTATCTCGCGGGCATCCAGTTCGCCACCGGCGACCTCGACGCCGACACCACGCCCAGCAACCTGATCAAACTGCCTAGCCTTAGTCGAAGCAACACCGAATAACGGCTAAGGCCACTCCCTTACAGGTTTATCACTTACTACGGAGACCTTCAGAATCAGAACGGCTGGCGAGGTTGGCCGTGAAACCCTAAACTCGGGCTCTTACCTTTACCTCCTCCAGTGACGGAATTTTTTCGATGAACACGCCCGCCGATGCCGCTGCCACCGCCCGCCTCGAATTACCGGGGCACGAGCCGATGGAACTGCCGGTGGTGATCGGCACCGAAGACGAGCACGCGATCGACATCTCCAAGCTCCGCGGGCAGACCGGCTACATCACCCTCGACGAGGGCTACCGCAACACCGGCAGCGTCCGCAGTGACATCACCTTTATCGACGGCGAAGCCGGCATCCTCCGCTACCGCGGCATCCCCATCGAAGACGTCTGCGCCAACTGCTCCTTCATCGAAGCCGCCCTGCTCCTGATCTACGGCGAGCTGCCGACCGCCGACCGCATCGCACACTTCCGCGAGCTGCTCACCGAGCACCAGATGATCCACGAAGGCGTGATCCAGGCGTTCCACGCCTTCCCCGCCACCGGCCACCCCATGTCCATCCTCTCGGCGACCATCAACGCCGTCTCGGCCTACCAGCCCGAGGTGATGAACATGGAAGACGACTCGACCCTCGAAGAGGCCGCCGCCAAGCTGATCTCCAAAGTCCGCACCCTCGCCGCCGGGGCCTTCCGTACCTCGACCGGCATGCCGATCATGTACCCCAAGCCGCAGCTGAGCTACTGCGAGAACTTCCTCCACCTCATGTTCTCCCGGCCGCACGCCCCGTTCGAGATGGACCCCGACGTCGTCAAGGCCCTCAGCCTCATCCTCATCCTCCACGCCGACCACGAGCAAAACTGCTCGACCTCGACCGTCCGCATGGTCGGCAGTTCGGGCGCTAACCTCTTCGCCTCGGTCTCCGCGGGCGTCGCCGCCCTCTCTGGCCCGCTCCACGGCGGGGCCAACGTCGCCGTCATCAACCAACTCAACGAGATCCACAAGTCCGGCGTCGACATCCAGCGCTACATCGACGACATCAAAGCCACCAAAGGTAAGCTCTACGGCTTCGGCCACGGCGTCTACAAGAACTACGATCCCCGCGCCCGCATCCTCAAAGCATCGGCCGACAAGGTCCTCGACAAACTCGGCGTCAACGACCCGCTGCTCAACATCGCCCGCCGGCTCGAAGAAACCGCCCTCAACGACGAGTACTTCACCAGCCGCAAGCTCTACCCCAACGTCGACTTCTACTCCGGCATCATCATGCGGGCCATGGGCATCCCCAGCGACATGTTCACCGTCATGTTCGCCATCGGCCGCATGCCCGGCTGGATCGCCAACTGGAAAGAAGTCCGCGACACCAAGAGCCGCATCTACCGCCCCCGCCAGGTCTACACCGGCCCTGCCGAACGCGGCGTGACGGCGATGGGCGAGCGAGCATAAAAGAGCTCGGCTTAGTCAAAAACTTGTGAATTCTCTTTCCCGACTGATGCCTTTGGGGTATAAGTTGCGTTTTGCGGCATTCTGTCTTTGCTAAGAAAATCTCTCAGCTAAGTTGGGGAAGGGTATTCGGGTGACTAATCAAAGTATCAAGACTTGCACGTTTATCTCAGTCTGTGCGCTCTGGTTATCCGGCCCAACTGCCGGCCAAACCTTCACCGGTTTCAACAACCGCGTCGTCGGCGACACCGCCAGCGGGCAGGACCTCGTCCTCCTCGCCAACGACGCCGACCCCAACGCCTTCCTCGAACTCGAAGCCGACCCCTTCGGCGGCCCCTACACCCTCGGCGGAGA
>JBCDJW010000056.1:0-3072 GCA_038747275.1 Planctomycetota bacterium
AGGGCTTCGACACGACCGCGACCGCCGCCCGCCCGCAGCAGGCCCCGCGTGAGGTGAAGATGTACGGCAGCGGCCCCACGCAGCCGGCGTCAACGCCCGAGCCCGCCACGGCCGAAAAACCGGCCGAAAAGAAGCCCCCCGCCCCCGGCCAGAGGCCTCGCAAACGCCACCGACGCGCGCTGTAACCAGCACGCCACTGTCCACGACGACGCCAAGAAAATCAACGGCGTCTGCCGTCGAACCAATCGGTAATCTTCTCAACAATCGAGTAGGCACAGCCCCACGATAAAGAAACACCGCCACCGCCGTGTCCGTAGTTATTGAAGATCGGGCGCCATGTGCGAATCGCATGGCCTACCTGAACCTCACCAGCAGTTGGGCGTAACCCAACTCGGCTGCCAATAATGTCTTGCGGACCAAGATCGACTAAGGCGCTTACGATCTTCTGGCACCGCTGCATGATCAGCTGCTCGAGTGCTAAATCCGGTGCCGGCAAGACGGCTTTAGTCGGGTAAGAATTCAGCGGATCGAGGCTGCCGCCCAGGATAACGTCGGTTGGCCGCTTATCACGCCGCCGTGGGGCTCGAGGCACTACGTACAACGGTTCTCTGTCAAATCGACCGGTATGCACAAACACCAATTCCTTAACGTCTGGTGCCTTCACCGACGTCACTTGCCCTTGGACTGGGTGGAGGCCGTGCCAGCTTCTTTGCCAACGATACGACTCGCTCGCGTAGCCAGCGCAGTTGACAACCGCATCAAAGCCTTCACGGTCAAGCAGGTGCGTTAACTTTTCTACCCAGTAATTAGGCACCACGCCGACACCGTGGTCGTTAAGGCGCGCTACGAGGTAGTCCAAGTACCTTCCCATATGGATGACGAGCGTCTTAAATCGAATCGCCCCTGCGAAATGCACACATCCCAGTGTATCGGTCGGCCCGAAGTCGAGAGCAGTGCCAACCAGCGGGTCGTCTTCACCGCCTTGGTATTCGAACTCGATCCCCGGCAACTCTCGCCACCACAGGCCGTCGATATACTCGCGGGTCGCCTTGTCACTTTCGGTGTCGAGGTACTCAACCGATTTCTGAACATGAATGCCCGTGCGACCCCCACGCGCATGGAGCGTCATCAGGGCATCGTACGTACTTGCCGCCCAAGACCTTACATAACCATTCACGGCGAATGGGTACCAGAAGGCCGCCGCCACGGACGACGTCGTTTGACCGTGGCTGCGTCCGGTAAACACCACGACCCGGTAGCCAGCGTCGGCCAACGCAACCGCTGTCGTAAGTCCAGCGACGCCGCCGCCAACAACGGCAACAGACGTTTGGGGGCGCCGTTCTTCTCGTCCTGATGCCCGACTACTCACGTGCCGCCCCCGAGGATTCAGGGTCTGCCGCTTCGGGCCCAACTCCAATCCAGTTGCTCACCGCCTCCAAGAGGCTAGTCGCCTGCTGATAAAACGGGTCTTCAGGCGAAAGCTTCGGGGCTTGCGTCAGAGTGTCGTACGTGACGTATCCGACAATCCCCCAAACGACCAATGCAAGGAACGGGCCCAACCGGAGCATGATCCGCGTTGGGCCCTCCTTGCCAAGAAACACGCTTCCCGGGGCGGCGGAGCTCAGCCTCAGGCCGCCGCGGCGGACGCAGTGTTCGATCCCTGCAATCGCCCGATCGATAGCGAGCACGGCTTCCTTGTGGCCTCGAAGGCACGACATGCCCGACCAGAGCGTTAACAGGAAGCCAAGCGTCGCGAGCCCGCCGAGCACGTTTACACCGATCAAGAGAGAAGCTCGCTGCAGCAACGAAAGATGCGACTCGTTCAGCAGCACGAATCCGTAGCCCGCGGCAAGGCTCAAATTCACGTAAACGAAATTATAGAACTTGTGCCAGTTCAGTGCGTCTTCGTGTTTGATCAATTCGACAGCCGCGACCAGCTTAGCAGCGAGGATCTGTGCGGCACCTTCATCGATCGTTTCGACGCCTGCCCAGTTAGATTCTCGGGCGAGGTCGGCGTACTCGTCTGCTTCGCAAGAGAGGCAACAGCCAGCAGTAAACCACGTATCGAGTTTACGCCAAAAGCTGGTCGCGAATTCACCAGCCTCGATAAACCTGAAGACAACGAACCGAAGCCAACCAAGAACAAGAACCTCGAGCAATCCAAGGGGGACGCGTTGAAACCACGGTGCGTTCGGGTCGCCCACACGCTGTTCTAGCGGCCGTGAGAGGCGGTTTATCCGCTCACGAATCCTAGGCATCCAGAGTGCTCTCTCTGTCTAGTAGCCAGTGTTGAAGATCGGCGTTTACTGCCAATCGAACTGCCGACGGCATACCCTAGTCACGCGCAAGGCCAAAAGCAAAAGGCGAAAAAGGGAACGCGGGCAAATCAGTTCGCCCCGGTGAACTCGTCCCGCAGGAAGGCCGACGCGGTGCCCCACGCCTCGGCCGCGGCGGCGAAGTCGACCTCCATCGCCTTGACGGTTTCCGGGGTATCGACTCGGGGCTTTTCTGCCGTGGCCGGGTGCAGCGGGATTTGAGCGCTCGGGCCCATCGCCAGGCGGCCCTCGACCTCGGGTGAAAGCAAGAAATCGACGAGCCGATTGGCCGCTTGGCCGTTTGCCGAACCGTCGATAAGGGCAAGCGAGTTCGGGATAAACATCGTGCCCAGCTCGTCCGCGCCTTGATCCGGGAAGACGATCGCCACGGGGCGGCCCGACTCGACCTCGATGATGGCATCGTCGGTGTCGGTCAAGCCGAACGACAGCTGGCCGGCCGCCACCGCCTGGGCGACCTGCTTGTTGCCCGCCATGATGCGGGCGTTTTTCTTGAGCCGAACGAAGAAGTTCTTCGCCTGCTCGTCGCCCCAAGTCGAAAACAGGCACGCCGCGTGCGTCGCGGTCGTGCCGAACAGCGGCTTCGCAACGCCGACACGGTCGTACCACTGCGGGTCGACCAGGTCGTTGATCGAGTCGGGCCTGCGGGCCTCGGGAACGATGTTCGTGTTGACGATCAACACCCGCGCGCGGGCCGCGAAGCCGTGCCACGCCCCGTCGGCCGAACGGACGCCCTCCG
>JBCDJW010000057.1:0-1932 GCA_038747275.1 Planctomycetota bacterium
CCCGAGTGGAGCCCCGACGGCCGGAACATCGTTTTTTGCACGGTGCTGGACCCAACGGCCGATAGTCCTGCTGGCTCAAGGGCTGATATCTGGATTTCCAACGCCGACGGCTCCGGACGAGCCCGCCTCACGCACGGCAACTACGGGAACCTGTATCCCACCTGGGCCGCCGACGGCTCGATCTACTTCGTCTCGAATCGCGGAGTCGACGCCATCGAAAACGTGTACGCGGTCAAGCCGGATCAGGCCGTGTACCTCGCTCGCCAGCGTGAGCGACAGCCCGCGGACACGCAGGAAGCCACCGTGCCCACTGCCCCATGATTGAACGCTTGACTCAACCCGCTCCGCCCTCCGCGTGAGCGAACCAACCGAAACCATCGCCCGGGCAGGACGCCTCGGCATCTCTCGGCAGGACGCCATGACAAGTAAACAGATCGTGCTGATCCTCTTGTCGGCGGTGCTGCTTGGCACCTCGTGGTCGCTGCCCGGTTGTCAGAAACCCCAGCGGCTCGAAACGCTCAAGGCCCCGTACCCGACCCGTCAGGTTTTTGCGGTCGCTCCGTTCAGAAATGAATCGGGCTCCGCGTTCGCCGACGGGGCGCTCATGGCCGACAAGGTCACCCAGCGTCTGGCCCTCGTCCGAGGGATCGACACGCTGCCGGTGAATCGCGTGCTTTCCGCGATGGACGCCCTGGGCATCGACCGCATCGCCGACAAAGGCGACGCGATCCGCCTGCGGCAAACCCTTGGCGTCGACGGCCTCGTGGTCGGGACCGTCACGGCCTACGAGCCGTACACCCCGCCGAAGCTCGGGCTCAACCTCGAGCTCTACCTCGACGCCCGCCTCGCCTGGCAGGGCAGCGAGCTCGACACCCGCGAATTGTCTGCCGCAGCGACCGATGCTGCGGCCCAACTTCCGGGGGGAGCCGCGTCACGTCGCCAACCCGTGACCGCCCTCGGCGGCTTCTACGACGCGGCCGACCCCAACGTCATCGACCTGCTCGAAGCCTACGTCGCCGAACGCCAACCCGACCAAACTTTAGAACTGGCGCTCCGCCGCCACACCCTCAGCATCGATCTGTACAGCGAATTCGTGAGCAACCAAGTGGTCACGAATCTTCTGGAAGCCGAACGGCTTCGACTTCGTCGCCCCAACGCCTCGAACACCCAGCGGCCCGATCCCGACGCCGTGTCGCCTCAGCCTCGCACCCCCGAACCCGACGTGGACCGCTCCCGAGGACCACGCTACTAACCCGGATCGGCACGCACGCCGGTCCACCCGACCGGCAACTTCTCCCGCGTACCGATGCCCGAATTCACCAACATCCCGCCCGACGACGCCCCCTTCCTTGACGAAGGCGACGAGAACCAACTCGTCCTGGTCAAGAACGGCCACCGCTACGTCTTCGATTGCGGCCCCGGCCAAGAGCACGACCTGTTGCAACGCCTGCAACACCTCGTCGCCGACCCCACCAACGATTTGAACTGGTTCGACGCCGCGGTCCTGTCCCACCAGATGGGCCAGCGGATGTCCAACCAACTGACCCGGATTTACCGCGACCGTCGCTCCGCCTGACGCCTTCTTATCCATCACCACCCCGGCCCGTGTGTGGGCCACCGCACCACGTGCCGTTCGTTCATAGAGGAACCCGATC
This sequence comes from Planctomycetota bacterium, assembly GCA_038747275.1. GTDB lineage: Bacteria > Planctomycetota > Phycisphaerae > Phycisphaerales > Phycisphaeraceae > Algisphaera. The sequence goes on from JBCDJW010000057.1 coordinate 1,656, forward strand.
CATGGCAGAACAAGCCCCCGTCGTCCAGCAGTTCGTTGACTACCTGAAACACGAACGCCACTTCTCGCCCTACACCGCCCGCTGCTACGGCGCCGACCTCCGGCAGTTCGCCGAGTACCTCGCCGGCGACGAAGTCGGCCCCGACCAGGTCATCCCCGAACACCTGATCTCCGTCGTCCAAGACAAGCTCCACGCCGCCGACGCCATGACCGTCCGCGGCTTCCTGGCCCACCTCGAAAGCTTCGGCTACTCGCCCGCCACCACGGCCCGCAAGATC